>NZ_LMPR01000009.1:284211-878021 GCF_001423925.1 Exiguobacterium sp. Leaf187
TCATCAACACCGTCATCCGCATCGCACAGATTAAGAATCTCGTCCGCCCACTATGTGAGATTGCCGGAGTGAGCCGCAGTGGCTATTACGCTTGGTTGACCCGTGCCGAGGCGGATTCCCTCCGGAAAGAGCGTGATCATCTAGATGCGACACTCCTCAAGAGCATCCATGATAGCCATAAAGGCAAAGTCGGCTATCGGGTGCTGTACATGGAGGTGTTCGCCACCCTCGGTTTCCCGATTAACCATAAACGGATTCTCCGACTGATGCGCAAATTTAATATCGTTACTAAAATCCGGAGGATGAACCCGTATCGCAAGCTCTCTCGGGCGACGCACGAGCACCGCGTCGTGCCGAACCGATTGAATCGTGAGTTCCGACAGAGCGAGCCTGGGAAGGTGTTCGTGAACGATATCACCTATCTCTCCATCGCCTACGGCGAGAACGTCTATCTGTCTTGTGTGAAGGACGTCGCCACACGCGAGATCGTGGCATACAAACTATCCACACGGATCTTCGTATGGACCTCGTCTTTCAGACGATGAAAAAGCTCGAAGAGCATCTCCAGGGAATCGACATCCCGAGGCGATGATTCATTCGGACAAAGGCTTCCACTACACCCATCCGGGCTACCAGCGACTCATTGGCGACCTCGGATTGGTTTAGTCCATGTCCCGTCGGGGCAACTGTCTCGACAACGCACCGATCGAATCGTTCTTTGGTCATTTGAAGGACTATGTCGCCAACCGTTCGTGCGAGTCAATCGAGGAGGTCCGAGAGATGGTCGGGTACTACATCAGCTATTACAACTATGAACGCGGTCGATGGAACCTAAAAAAGATGACCCTTAAACAATATCGGGACCATCTGATCGCAGCATAGAAAACGTGGTCTTTTTATTAAACTATCCATTTTACGGGGCTCAGTTCATTCAAAACATTTAGTAGCTTTTTATTTTGACGATCTTGAGGAATTTTATGCGCGTCTCGATTTCAAAAATGTCAAGAACGGTGAGCCTAAAGTAGTGTATAGAGAAGTGAACGTACCGGAAGAACACTATGATGATCGTGATGCTTTCAAATCGTTCTCAGATTTTCTCTATTACATTATTCAAGATACGATTGACGTCAATAGCTAACAACATCCTTATTCATTAAGTGTCTTGTTTAACTACGAAGAATCGTCTAGAAAATAGACATCATAATAAAACATAAACGGCTTGAACCCTTAATGTTAAAGGGATCAAGCCGTTTAATCGTTCTTTATATCGATGTTTTTTGAAAAAAATCATATGTTATCGATTCTGCTTATTTTAGATAACATCTTCACTGATTAATAGATGTTGCAGCCATGAGATCAAAGAAGTATGTGGGTTCGTTCGTCTTATGAAGACTATACCATGCTTCTAACGTTTCAGGTGTGAATACATCGAGTGCACGAATCGTTTCATAAGCAAACTCTAATGCTGCCATTCCTGACGCTGTGATTAACGAGTCATCACGGACAACTGGAGTATGTTGATAAAAAGATTCTCCGGAATAATTCGAGCAAACGGATTGTAAGTAAGATAAATCGTTACTTGTATGAAACCGCTGATCTAAGAATCCGCTCTTTGCTAACCCTTCAGTCGCCCCACAAATCGCAGCGATGAGCGTTCCATTACTCAGCGCGTCGCCTACTTTACTCAGTAGGGGATCATGAAGAGTCTCTTGCCACGTCTGTCCACCGGGAAGGATCAAAGCATCTTTTAAAGTAAGCTCTAATTGAGAAACTGCGATATCTGGTAAAATACGTAATCCGCCCATAGTCGTGATGGGGTGTAGCGTGGGTCCTACTGTAACAACATTGAATGGAGGAGCATCTGTTTTGAAATATCTTCGTGAATGTAACTCTGGCATCACGTAACCGTATTCCCAATCTGAAATTGAATCGAATACATATAAATAGACAGTGTGAGTCAAGATAATCGCTTCCTTTACTATATGAGATACATTTAGTATAGAAAGGTTATCCTGACAACTACTGTCAGTGAAAGTAAATCATTGATGCGAAGCGATCAATTCGTGTAATCGATCAATGATTTTACTTTTGATTTCAACAGGAGAAACGACTTGTATCGATGTTCCATAAGCAATAAGGAGACTCGGGACTTGTTCGTCTAAAACGCTCGTCTCAATCATAAAAACAGCACGGTTTTGATTTTGTTCGATTAAACAGTGCTTAAAGTACCAGTGTTGGCAAATTGAATCGATAGTAGAGGTGTCACCGGAGAGGATTAGTTCACCTTGAGTTTCTCTTGGATTTGGTAGTAAATCGGTCATAAAAGAAGACTGAACATCGAAATCATCTGGAATATCGAATTGATCCGTCGTCACTTTGAATATGTGAATGCGGTCGATTTTAAAATGACGAATTGCTCCTCTTAACTGACAGAAGGCAGTGACGTACCAAGCGTGTTTCCAATAAGTTAATTTAAAAGGATTGATGTCACGCGATTGAATATCTTCATTGTTCGCGCGACAGTATTGAATATGTATGGTTGTTCGACTGCGAATGGCTTGATCGATTTCTCGTAACAAGATTTCGGCTCTCGACGACATTTCGGGTTGATAGGGAATTACATCCAAGAGCGGAGCATTTGTCGATGGTTTTAAAGCATGCTGTTTTATTTTTGAAATCGCACGTTTTAAAGCTGTATTACCATAGTAACCGGCTTCTTCTGCAAAAAGAGCAGCGTGATATAAAGACTGCTGCTCTTCAGCATCGAAGAATAAAGGTGCTTCTATGAATTGAGTTAACAAGCTGTATCCACCATGATGACCTGCTTCGGCAACAATCGGAACACCACTTGCGGAAAGCGTATCAATATATCGATAGACGGTCCGGATATTGATTTCAAGTTGTTCGGAGATGTATTGAGCCGTTACTTTTTTTCCGGATTGAAGCATCCAAAGAATTGCTAATAGGTGATCACTTTTCGCCAAAAGAGGTCCTCCAATCAATGATTCATTAAAACTTAGCTGCTTGTTCCGGCATCTGTCCTGTATAGGACGATTGTGGTCTGAAGATCCGGTTATCTTGCGATTGTTCGAGGATATGTGCCGTCCAGCCAATGATACGGCTAGAGGTAAACGTCGGTGTGAACAGTTCTTTCGGAATGTCGAGTCCTTTTAAGACGGCTGCCGCGAAGAATTCAACATTCGTATACAGTTTTCTACCCGGTTTGTATTCCTCGAGTAAATCGATCGCTGTTTGCTCCATCTGTGTAATCAGGTTGAACCAATCGCTCTCTTGCGCGAGATCTTTTGAGACGACTTTTAAGGCTTCTGAACGCGGATCGCGTGTTTTGTAGACACGGTGACCAAAGCCCATCAGTTTTTCGCCTTTTTCTAATTTGTTCCGGATCCAAGGTTCGATGTTATCGATCGTTCCGATTTCATCAATCATCTCAATGACTTCTGACGGGGCGCCACCATGAAGCGGTCCTTTCATGGAACCAATCGCAGCACAGACGCCAGAAATTATTTCCGATTCCGTCGAGACGACGACACGGGAAGCGAACGTCGAAGCATTCATACCGTGTTCAATTGTTAAGATAAGATACGCCGTCAATGCTTTTATCTCGACGTCACTCGGTAATTGTCCTTTGATCATATAGATGTAATTCGCGACATGATCGAGTTCCGGATTCGGTTCGATGAAGTCAGCACCTTGATTTTTTTGATATTTATAGGCAATGATCGTTGGCAAGAGTGCTGTTAGATGCATCGCTTGATCGATTGTCGGTGGCCAAGCGAAAGCGGGCGTACCGAGTGCCGAGATCGCTGTTCGCATCGTACTCATGACATCCATCTCGTTCGGCAACGTATCGAGAATCGTCTTAATATAAGAAGGAAGTTCACGGTAGCTTGTCATCTGTTCTTTGAATGTGACCAATTCCGCTTCAGTCGGGAACGCACCGTTCCAGATGAAATACGCCACTTCTTCGAATGAATAGGATAATGCGAGTTCCTTTGCCCAGTGTCCGCGATAAATAAGGTGACCTAACGTTCCATCGACTAAACCGATTTGTGTTTCAGCGGCAATGACGCCTTCGAGTCCTTTTTTGTATTCCATCTTCAACACTCCTTTTCTATTACCTACAGTCAGTATGACGTACGTTACCACTAAATCACCAGTAATTTGAATGCGTTTACAAAATTATTCTGAGGAGTGGTATAAACTAAGGTATGTGGGAGTCATCAGTTTATGCCGAATGTTCCATCTTTTTTCAATAAATCTAATGTTTCTTGAGACACTTGGATTTTCTATAGTTTCTCATACCTTAACGTAACTATATGTGTACATACTATCTTTTATCAAAATGCATATCACAATCCAAGGTATGTTTTAGATGTACTCATAAAAAAAGACTAGGACATCTACACAGTCCCAGTCTTTTTTTATTAAATGTGAAGAGATCATCCTCCTAATTCATTGTGCATGATCTCTTCGTTTAAATAGATAGATCAGTTGTAATCCATCGCTTGGAAATCCACTAAATAAACGAAGTGGTAATAGATTGAAAATGACGAATATAGCGGACATACGTACGAAAGCTTGTAGCATGTAATGTATTGTTTCATTATGCAATAGAAAAAGGATCAGACTCCCGATCACAACACAAATGAAGTTAAACAATACACCACCTAGATAATAAAAAGATTTTTGCGTGCGATTTAACGTACTGATAGGGCCGCCCGGAGTATATAACCCTTCCCAAATGTACTTTCTAGAAATAAAGAAATGTCCCAGTTGAAAAAATGGTTTTCCTTTTCCTAATGCAATGGATTTAATCGGAATACCATAACATCGTGCAGCGAACGCATGACCATACTCATGAATAATCAAACAAGGAAAATAGAAGAGAAACATGATGAAGTTGTAGAGTAAAACATCCATATTCAGTCACCCTTTCATAAACTCATGTTACAAAATATGGATGATGGTTTCAAGAGGAGAGTATACACGAAAATGAGCAAACGACACCACTGTGTGACGTTTGCTCATTGATTTAAAAAGATATTAGGTACTCGCTATCAGCATCAATAGACGGCAATCGGACCGTATGGACCTTCGATGATCTCAAGTCGTGTCTCAAAGATCTCGGATAATAGCGCTTCATCCATGACTTCGGCAACCGTTCCGAAGGCGGCGATTTGTCCATCCTTCATCGCACAAATGTGGTCTGCGTATTTCGCAGCAAAATTGATGTCGTGTAAGACGGTGATGATCGTCCGTCCGAACGTATCAGCGACGTGTCGCAGGTACCCCATCATCTGGACCGAGCGGGCGATATCGAGGTTATTGAGGGGTTCGTCGAGTAGAATGTATTCCGTTTCCTGACAGAGTACCATCGCGACATACGCCCGTTGCCGCTGTCCGCCCGATAATTCATCGAGGTAACGGTTCTCAAGCGACGTCAACTCGAGAAAATCGATGTATTTCGAGATGATCGTCTCATCGTCAGCCGTCAAGCGACCTTTCGAGTAGGGGAAACGTCCGAAGCCGACGAGCTGCCGGACGGTCAGTCGGGTCACGAAATGATTTTCCTGTCGCAGGATGGTGATGATCTTCGCTAAGTCTTTCGATTTGCTACTTGTCACATCCATACCAGCGACTTCGATCTGTCCGGCATCGAGATCAAGCAAACGACCGATCATCATCAACGTCGTCGACTTACCGGCACCGTTTGGACCAATCAATGCCGTGAATCCGCCTTTAGGAATCGATAAATCAATTGGACCGATTCGGACATCATCCGTATACGATTTTTTAACTTGTTCAAGTGATATCATAGTGACCTCTTTCTAAGCAACACGATAAGGAATATCAGTCCGCCGAACAGTTCAATGATGACGGAGACGACGCTTGGCGTGTTGAAAATGTGATACATGAAGAAATAGGCAGTCGTTAAAACGAAGAAACCGATTGCGAATGCCATCGGGAAGACGTATTTATGATCGTACGTAGCAGCGACCTGATAACTGAGTGTCGCCACTAAAAAGCCGAAGAACGTCAACGGTCCAATCAATGCCGTTGACATCGACATAAGGAGTGAAATCAGAATCAAGAAGTAGATGACACTACCACGATGATTGACGCCGAACGATGTCGCGACCTCTTTACCGAGTGCGACGACGTTGAGTCGTCTTGACGAGAAGAAGAGCAATAGACCGACGATGAGGACGACCGGAATGACAATCGGGAAGTAAGACGCGTCGGCATTCGTGACCGAACCAAATAATCGTGCTTGTAAGATATCGAATTCGGATGGTGCAAGCATTTTTCGCATGAATGACGACAGCGAGTTCAGACCCGTGCCGAGAATGATTCCGACGAGTAACATCAGCTGCAGGTTCGCGTATTTTCCGGATAACAACCATCCGTATAATAAGAGACTCATCGCGAGCATGATCGCGACCTGTGTCAAAAAGGCGCTCGTGCCGGTAAAGCCGACGAGTGCTCCCGCACCGAAGAAGAAGATCATCGATGTCTGGATCGTCGAGTAGAGAGCATCAAAACCAAGCAGGGATGGTGTGATGATCCGGTTGCTCGTGACCGAATGAAAGGAGACGGTCGCGAGACTTTGACAAATTGCTGCGATCGCCATCGTGATGACGGCGGTAATTCGGCGTTCGACGACCGGCCAAAAGGATGGAGAATCAAACGGGACCGGATTATTGTAGAGCAAGAGACCGATCGTACTGAGCACTCCGCCGCTGAGGAACAGAATGAGGAGAATCCAGTAGCGGCGCTCGAGTCGTTTCGACTGAAACGCAGACGCCCGGCGATTGGTTTCACGTGTAACGCTCGGTTGAATTCGTGTATGTTCCTGTTGTTTAATCGCAGTACTCATCTGACACCTCCAGTCTTCCGTCGACGTAACAGAATGATGATGAAGACGGCTGCCCCGACCGTTCCGAGAATCAAGGAGACCGGCAGTTCAAACGGACGGATGATCGTGCGTGAAATCAGATCACTGATTAGAATCGTTGCCATCCCGATCAGACAGACCCACGGTAAATTACTACGGAGATCGTCACCGCGAAACATCGAAACGATGTTCGGAACGATCAGACCGAGGAAGGGCAGATTGCCGATGACGGTCGCGACGACACCGACTGATAGGGCGATCAGCCCAGTCGCAATCAGCATCAGTCGATTGTAGTTGACGCCAAGGCTCGTCGCGATGTCTTCGCCGAGTCCAACGAGCGTCAAGCGACTCGCGAGAAAGAAGATACAGACCGTGACACCGATGATGATCCAGAGGTATTCGTAGCGACCGATTTGAACGGACGCGAACGAACCGACGAACCAGCCTTCGATTGCTTGGCTGGCACGGAAAAATAGTCCGAGAAACGTCGATATCGCGGAGATGACGGCTCCGAGCATCAGACCGATGATTGGGACGATCAACGATGAACGCAGTCGGACCGAACGGAGAAACCAGAAGAAGACCATCGTCCCGATGAACGCAAACACGATGGCTCCGGTCATCCGCATCAACAAGGACGGTGCCGGAATGAGTAAGTAAACGGCTAACAGTCCGAGTCCCGCCCATTCGATCGTTCCCGTCGTCGTCGGTTCAACGAGCCGATTTTGCGTGATCAGTTGCATGACGAGTCCAGCCATTGCCATCGCAGCACCCGTCAGCATCAAGGCGAGTGTCCGCGGAACACGTGTGATCCAGAACATATCGAAATCGTTCGCTGCACTCCGTAGTTCGTAGACGCCCGTGAAGAGGGAAGCCGCTGCGAGCGCTAAGACGAGACATAAGGTCAAGACGAACGGCTTCGTCCAAACGACAGAAAAGGAAGGTCGAGCGGGTGGCTCAACTCTTCCATTCATTTGTTGCTGTGCGTGTGCCATTACTTCTCGAGCGCTTTCGCGATGTTAGTGAAGAATTCAGAGTACGTCTGAATCGATTCATTCAAGTACGTGTCTTTTGGTGCGTAAACGATGTTGTCGTCTTTGATTGCTTTTGTTTTCTGCAGGGCAGGCGCACGGTCAATGACATCTTGCGCCGGTACGGCACCTTCAGCGTTTCCAAGTGGTGCGTCGCGGTCAAGGACGAGTAACCAGTCCGGGTTACTTTGAGCAATCGCTTCGACCGAGACTTCATCACCTTGGTCGTTGCCCGATTTTTGTTTGACTTCGAGGGCTGGTTTCCAGTCGAACAGATCATACATCGGTCCGAAGACACGTCCACTCATCGGAGCCGAGAATCCGATATCGCCGCCTGAGACGATGACCGACATGACGCTGTCCTGTCCGTTATACGATTTTTTAACGTCTTTGATCGATTGCTCAAGCGTTGTCACGAGCTGGTCCGCTTCTTGTTTTTTATCGAAGATTTGTCCGAGTGTTTCAGTCGTATCTTCAAGTCCTTTGACGAGTAACTCACCTGGCGTACCGGAGTCTTCCGGTAAAGCGATGTCAAGATCGATGACAGCGGCGTTCGGGACGAGTTTTTTGATGTCTTCGTAATGATCAGCGAAACGCTGGCCGACGATGACGACGTCTGGATTGACACCAGCAATCGCTTCGAGGTTCGGTTCGAAGTGCATGCCGACATCGACGATATCCTTGTCTTTTGCGTATGGTGATTCAGCCGGGAGCAGTCCGACTGGTGCTGCTGCGAGTTCGACGTTCCATGCGGCAAGCGTCTCGAACGTTCGGTTGTCGAGTGCGACGACTTTTTTCGGATCGACCGGGACGTTGACTGTTCCGTGTGCGTCCTTGATTTTGACTGTCTTCGGTGCTTCTGCGTCCTTCTTCGTGTCTGCTTCTCCTGCGTTCCCGCATGCCGCCAATAAGACAGCAAGCGAACTCACGACGAGTGGTGTTTTCCATGTCCCCATGATGATTCAGCTCCTCTTGTTCAATTTGATAAACATGGATCACGGATTGAGTAGCAGATGGATTATGTATACCTACGTGATTAATCTGCTCTCAATAAGTGATAATGATTATCATTGTCATGTTCACCGAGAATGATAGCAGACGATTTTGGAAGACGCAACGCTAATTTCCAGCCAAATGGCTGTCTGAATTTTTACCTTCTATAAACTATACGAAAATAAAAAAATGATAATCTTTCTCATTTAGGACTGGAAGTAGGAACATTGGACGCTTTTGACGAAAAGAGGTTTAGGTGACTGAAAAAAGAGAAAGTGGTAATAAATGTAACCTTTTCGTTTTTTAAATCAGAGACGCTACAGAAGATGACTTCGAAATGAGGTGCTGTATGAATCAACCATTCGAAGACTTGAAGATGTATCAAAATTTTGATGAGCTCGCAGATGATGTCCTCGATTTCGCAAAAGAGATTCTACCGGACCAGATGCTGTATTTATCAGCGATCGAAGCAGGGCAACAACGGATGTTGAAAATCGCGAACGATAAAGCGGATATCCCGATGGTGGAAGGCATGCAGCTTGAATTGAACCAATCGTTATGTAAACTGATTGATTTCGAGACGAAACAGCCGGTCGTCCTCGAAGATATTCCGAACGCGGAACAACTCGGCGACTGGCGAAAAGGTCTGGAGGAGGCTCACGTTCGGTCCTATTTAGGTATTCCGATCGTCTTGACGAGCGGTGAGACGTTCGGAACGTTATGTGCGATCAATAATCAGGTCAGCTTGTATGAGCAAAAGAACATTCAGCTATTGCAACGCATCGTCCGGTTGTTTTTGTACTACTTGGAGCTCGAGCGTCATGCTTGGAAAGACGCGTTGACAGGACTGCACAATCGGAGGTACTTAACGAAACAGTTCGAGGAGTATCGCGGGCAGACAGGAGCCGTCTTCTTCCTTGATTTAGATGGCTTTAAGCAGGTCAACGACGTTTATGGACACGAGACGGGGGACATCGTCCTGCAAGAAGTCGCACAACGCTTGCGACAATTCGTACGTGAACAGGATGATGCGATAGCCGTGCGACTAGGAGGCGATGAGTTCATTCTGCATTTTGGACATGCTGATTCGAGGGAAGGCTGGGAACGACTTGCGGAGCAGATCGTCACCGCGTTAAGTGAGTGGAAAACGGACTACCGGGTGTCGACGAGCATCGGGATCGTGATGTATGACGGTGAGTACCGTCCAGAGTTGCAAGCCTTGTTACAACAGGCAGATGCCGCGCTATATGCCGCTAAGTCGTTAGGAAAGAATACGTATCAGTTCTATGAGTTGGCGAAGAAATGAAAGAAATAAAAAATGACCTGACGCTTCTGAATCTTCTCAGAAACATTCAGGTCTTTTTAGTTGCCATGAAGACGATAGACGATCCGAATGATGTCCTTTTTCGGAAGATCAGGGTACTTGAGACATAACTGTTCGACACATGTCACGGGATCGACATCTTCTAACAAGCGGATGGCTTCTTGGACGATTGGCTCATGTTGTGCGCTGCCTTCAGAAGACGAAGCAGTCGAATCGCTCGATTGATGAATCAGGTAAAACAATACCGTATGTACAGATACCAGCACGACTTTTGTCGCGAGAGAAATCGTGATCGACGCAACGTAGAGGTCCATCCAAAGTAAGACGCTCAAACTGACGGAACCGTTCACGACAGCAAACAGTATGTTCGAGAAACGACGCTTGAACAGTCCGCCAAGCGCACGCATCATCCCGTCGAAGACGACGCTGACGACCAGGCTAGCGAGATAGAAACATACGAGAAACACTAGACAACCAACGAACGAGTCGTAGGACACATCTCCGACGTATAAAATCAGTCCATCGATCATCAGTAAAGGGAGCACTAAGAGCAGACTGAGCAAAACAAGCGAGACGGAGGAAACCAGTCGTGACATCCTATCATCCTTTCCGTGCAATTGATTTCGTTAGACAAGAAATGCAGCATACAAACTAGGATACCGTTTAACACAGTTGATTACAATTATTTACAAACAAGAGACGTACACAGAATGTTACTCAGTTAAGCGTGGAAATCCTGTCAAAAAGCGCCTGTACGTCCAGTTAACATCTAGATTATCCATTGACAATCCTTCCCTTTCCCTCATACAATTGAAAATGATTATCAATACAAGTTGGGAGTTCTGCCTACCATGAACGTTAACCGTAAAAAATTACTGATTTCTACCGTCTCGATCCTGTCTTTGACATCTTTATTGATCGGCTGCTCGAACCCGGGCGAGTCGACAGGAGAGCGAAAAGATAAAGATACATTGACGCTCGCGTGGCCACGCGACGTCGGAACGATGAACCCGCACGTTTATAACCCATCACAACTGTTCGCACAGTCAATGATCTATGAACCACTCGTCCACTACGGAGAAGGTGGAAAGCTCGAGCCATACTTAGCCTCGTCTTGGAAGATTTCTGAAGACGGAAAAACGTATACGTTCACGCTCCGTGACGGCATCAAGTTCTCGGACGGTTCGATGTTTGACGCAGCGATCGTCAAAAAGAATTTTGACGCGATCCTCAAACAAAAAGCCTTACATAGCTGGCTTGGCTTCATCACGAAAATCGAGAAGACGGAAGCCGTCGATGCGAAGACGTTCCGCCTGACATTATCTGAAGCCTATTACCCGACGATTCAAGAGCTCGCGGTCGTCCGCCCGGTCCGTTTCCTCGGAGAAGCGGGATTCCCGGAAAACGGCGATACGTCGAAGGGTGTCAAAAAAGAAGTCGGGACAGGTCCATGGATGCTTGACGAATACAAACCGGATCAGTATGCGACGTTTAAGGTCAATAAGAACTACTGGGGTCCGAAGCCGAACATCGATCACATCAAGGTCGACATCATCCCGGACGCGGAAACGCGTGTCTTAGCACTCGAAAAAGGACAGGTTGATCTGATTTACGGTGAAGGGGCGATCAGCATCGATGCCTTCAATCAGTTGAAGACGGATAAATCCTACAAAACAGAGATGTCCGAACCAGTCGCGACGCGTCTCCTCGTCTTGAATACGAAAAATAAGCGTCTGTCTGACGAACGCGTCCGCCAGGCGCTCCAGCACGGGTTTGATAAAGCCGCTCTCGTCGAAGGGATCACGTCGGGAATAGAAGCACCGGCTGACTACCTGTTGCCACCGAACATGCCGTACACGTCGAACCTGAAAGTGAAGCAACGGGATTATGACGTCAAGGAAGCGAATCGTCTTCTTGATGAAGCAGGTTGGAAACTGCCGAAAGGTGAAAAGGTTCGCGTCAAGGACGGGCAACCGCTGCAAATCAGGATGATGTATGATGCGGCCGAGCAGGTCCAAAAGGCGATGGCCGAAACGTTGCAGTCGGAATGGTCGAAAATCGGCGTCGAGCTGAAGACGGAAGCTGTCGAATTACCGGATCAAGTCCAGCGCTTCAAGGACAACCGATTTGACATCAACTTCTACAGCAACTTCGGTGCACCGTATGATCCGCATACGTTCGTGAACCTGATTGATACGGATGGCTTCGGCTTCAAAGAAGCGATTTCGGCTTATCCGAATAAAGAACAACTGTTGCAAGAGATCAAAGATGTCTTGAAGACGACAGACGAGACGAAGCGTCAGAAGATGTACGCCGACATTCTGCCATCACTCCAAGATCAAGGGGCATTGATTCCGATTTCGTACTTGAAGAAGATGGCGGTCTATCAGTCGGACGTGACGAACTTCCAGTTCCCGGCGAACCGGGATGAGAGTCCATTTGCCCGAATCGGAATTAAGTAAAGGAGGGATGACATGGGGGTCTTCCTCGTCAAACGCATATTATCCGTCATCCCGATCTTGTTACTTGCTGTCTTGATTCTGACAGGGTTGATTCATTTGTCACCAGTTGATCCGGCACAGGCCTATCTATCCGCTGCCCATATCCAACCGACGGATGAACTGCTCGCTGCAAAACGAGCAGAATTCGGACTCGATCAACCGTTCTACAAACAATACTTCGATGCCGTCATCCGCTTGGCGCAGCTCGATTTCGGCACATCGTATCTTTCCGGCAAACCGGTCCTAGAAGATGTCTTGCTTCGCTTACCACCGACGGTCGAGCTAGCAGTGACGAGTCTGCTGCTCGCACTCGTCGTCAGTATCCCGCTCGGGTTCCTTGCTGGGATCAAGAAGAATGGCTTCTTTGACCATCTCAGTCGGGGGATCGCATTCATCGGTGCCTCGATTCCGTCGTTTTGGCTCGGGTATCTGTTCATCTTCTTCTTTGCCGTCCAGCTGGATTGGTTTCCAGTCGGTGGAACGGGAAGTGTGATGCACTTGATCTTACCGGCATTGACACTCGCCTTTCCGTTAATTGCCTTGTATACACGATTGCTCCGTGGCAGTGTGATCGAAGCATTGAACGAACCGTATGTCTTGTTTGCCCGGACACGTGGCTTAAAGGAAGGACGGATTCTTGGGAAACACGTCCTTCGGATGGCGATTCCGCCGATGATCACGGGTCTTGGGATGAACCTTGGGAAGTTGCTGACGGGAACGATCATCGTCGAGACCGTCTTCTCGTGGCCAGGATTCGGTCGTTACTTCATTGAAGCGATCTTTGACCGGGACATGCCGGTCATCCAAGGCTATGTCTTTCTCGCTGCCCTCGTCTTCATCGGGAGCAGTTTGCTCGTCGACATCATTCAAGCCGTGCTCGATCCACGCCTAGCGAAAAAAGGAGGGACGGTATGAACACTCCACTTCCAGCAACGATGATCCGGTCGCGGTATACACCGCTTCTTTATCTTTGTGCATTCGTCTTAATCGGGATGGCAGGCATTGCTTTGTTCGCACCATGGATCGCGCCGCATGATCCGAATCTCGTTGACTTGACGCAAAAACTACACGGTCCGTCGCCGGCTTATCCGCTTGGCACTGACCAGCTCGGTCGGTGTCTGTTGTCACGCTTGATTTACGGCGCGCGGATTTCACTCGGCTGTGCCGTGTTGATTTTCGTCGCCTCACTTGCGATTGGATTGTTCGTCGGAACACTTGCCGGTTACCGTGGTGGTTGGGTTGACCAGCTCTTGATGCGCCTGTGTGACGGTGTAATGGCATTTCCGAGTCTGATTCTCGTCCTCGGTCTCGTCGGTATTTTCGGTCCAGGTCTCAAGCAGGTCATCATCGCCTTGATGCTCGTCCAGTGGGTCTACTACGCGCGGATGTTCCGCGGAATGGTCATGACGCTGAAAACGGAAGCGTTCATCGCTGCTGCTCGCGTCAATGGTTCGTCTTCGTGGAAGATCATTCGGACGCACATCCTGCCGAACATCTTACCGCCGCTGCTCGTCATCGGAACGCTTGAGATGGGCTGGGCGATCATGGATATCTCGGCGATGTCGTTCCTTGGGCTTGGTGTCCAGTCACCGACAGCCGAGTGGGGGGCGATGATTCACGAAGGAAAATCGTACATCCGGACGAATCCGGAATTGATGATTTATCCGGGACTTGCGATCATGCTCGTCATCATCAGTTTTAACCTAGTAGGAGAACAGTTAGCAGAACGATTCGGTGTATCAAAAACGATGAAATGAGAGGAGGTGCCCGTATCGAACCGATCTTAGCTGTCGACGGTCTGAACGTCCGTACGAAACAACAAGTAACATTGATCGAAGGGGTGACGTTCTCAATTCAAGCTGGACAGATTCTTGGTCTTGTCGGAGAGAGTGGCTGTGGGAAAACGGTGACGAGTCTCGCTTTAATGCGTCTACTTAATCCACAGACAACAGACGTCACTGGCGATATTCGACTGAACGGAACATCAATTCAATCCTTATCAGAACGCGCTGTGCGAACGATTCGGGGCGGTGAGATTGCGTTCATCATGCAAAATCCGATGAGTGCCTTCACACCGGTCTACTCGATCGGGCACCAGATGATCGAGACGATTCAGACCCATACGCGTTGTTCAAAACGTGAAGCGAAACAACAAGCGATGACGGCACTCGAAGAAGTCAATCTGACGGATGCCGCCCGGTTGCTCAAAGCTTATCCGTTCGAGCTGAGTGGAGGGATGTTGCAACGGATCATGATCGCCTTAGCTGTTGCCCTGCGCCCAAGCGTCTTGATTGCCGACGAACCGACGACAGCACTCGACGTCTTCAATCAGAAGACAGTTCTTGAGTTACTCGAACGGATGTGCGCGACCTATGGAACGGCGATGTTACTCATCTCACACGATCTCGGTGTGATCGCTGAACTTGCAGACGATGTCCTCGTCATGCAGCAAGGACGGATCGTTGAGCAGGCAGATGTCTTTGATTTGTTTGATCGACCACAACATCCATATACACAGTCCCTTCTTGCCCAACATCTAGGAAGGGAGGCGTTCGGATGAGTTTACTACAAATCGATCAAGTCTCACACGTCTACAAACGCCGGTTTCGACCAGCTCAGACCGTCTTACATGATGTCTCGTTGACGCTTGAAGCGGGGCGGTGTCTCGGACTACTTGGGTCGAGTGGTGCCGGCAAAAGTACGCTCGGACGATTGTTACTCGGACTCGAACGTCCGTCAAGCGGTACGATCTGGTTCAACGGTGTCGACCGGCTTGCGACAAAACGACCGTTTCAAGGAGATGTCCAAGTCGTCTTCCAGGACTCCTTCGCTGCTGTCAATCCGAAGCTGACGGCGGCCGATATTATCGCCGAACCGCTTGATAACTTCATTCGTTTAAAGGGTGAAGCACGGCGACAGCGTCTCGTCACGCTAATTGAACAAGTCGGGCTCAAGGCGACGGATCTGACGAAATATCCGGCGCAGTTCAGTGGCGGGCAACTCCAGCGGATCGCGATTGCGCGAGCGATTGCTGCTGAACCACGTCTGATCGTTTTAGACGAAGCAGTCAGTAGCCTCGACATGGTCAACAAACGATTGATTCTTGCATTGTTAGCTGACTTGAAACGCCTACACGGTCTAACATATGTCTTCATCACCCATGACATTAAAGCTGCCGAACAACTGTGTGACAGCTTTGCGATTTTGGAGCAGGGACGTCTCGTCGGGCATTACCCGAGTTTAGCAGCGTTCGATGCTGCGACGGATCCTGCCGTTGAACGGATGCGCCAAGCAAAGCTTGCCGTGCATCCAAGGCAACGAACGATTCGAAAGACACAATCAAACAAAGGATAACGGACGGCTGAACGGCTCCGTTATCCTTTTTGTGTTGTAGCGGTGGATCAATAAGCTGTTTTTCGGAATCGAAGAGCCGACCAGCCGAGTGTGAGAAGAATCCAAATGAGACAAGAAGCGACACCAATCAGATGAGACGAAGAAAAAAACGACGTGTGCGATGGGAGCGACAGTAGCGCACTAGGCATAAAGAATAGAATGTCTGGCATTAATGAAGGAAGTGCAACAAGTAGTAAGGAAACGACGAGCGACAGGATACCAATCGGAACAGCACGTCGCAAGAAAGTGCTGATCAGAAGTGTCAGACTGACGACGAATAACGTCCAAAGACTAAAACCGAGGATGATACGTAGTGCAAGCATCGGTGAGAGAGATCCGAACCAATAGACGGTCAAACAGTAGGACGTGAGGGCGCCGATCAGCATCCCGAATAGACTAATCATCCCGTGACTGAACCATTTCGACAGCAGATAGATATTTCGCGAGACGGGACGCGTCAGAATGAAATCCTGCATGCCAGTTTGTCGGTCTGAAGCAAGCAATCCCATGAAGCTCATGATCAGGACGATCAAGCCGAGCTGATTGAACTGTCCGTGGATCGTTGCGCTGAAGACGTCAAGCGGTTGCGGAGTAGGACGATTCGGATCAACGATGATTCCGTCTGCATTTCCGACGTATGCGAGCAAGACATCCATGTACATCAACAGCAACGGTTGGGTCACACCGAGAGCAATGAAGAACAGCGGTAACCAAACGATCTTCCATTCTTTCCATGCTTCCAACCACTCGGTCCATGTCAGCGTATAAAAGGTCCTCATACGTCTGCCACCATGTCGAGGAAC
Source organism: Exiguobacterium sp. Leaf187 (assembly GCF_001423925.1). Classification (NCBI taxonomy): domain Bacteria; kingdom Bacillati; phylum Bacillota; class Bacilli; order Caryophanales; genus Exiguobacterium; species Exiguobacterium sp. Leaf187. Next base: position 301,173 of record NZ_LMPR01000009.1, read on the forward strand.
CGTTCCTCAAGTCCGATTGGTTGATAGGCAATCGAAGCAATCGACCATCCCTGTTGAATCAGAGTAGTCGCTAACTGTGAGAGATCAAGCGGCTGCTGTGCGGAGAACTGATAGCAGCATGGGTTGATTCGATCAATTTCGACTCGTGGAAATCGTGTCGCAGAAAACGACGGGGCAGCTGTAAGCGTCTCGACTTTAATCCTGTATTGATCCACGTTGCGCTGATTGTCGAGTGGACCTAACAATTTTCCGTGCTTAATGACGAGGAAGCGATCGCAACACGTCTTTGCGTCTTCTAAGAGGTGCGTTGAGACGATGATCGTCATCCGTTTCTTTAAGCGGAGGATTAATTGATTGATATCATGTCGACCACTCGGATCAAGGGCGGAAGCCGGTTCGTCGAGAATCAAAAATATCGGTTCATGTAAGATGGCTTGGGCGATTCCGAGACGTTGGCGCATCCCGCCGGACAAGCGTTCGATGACTTCTGCTTGTTGATCGTGGAGTCCAACTTCATTTAGAACGTTCGGAATCCGCTTATTTAACGTTGCGCGATCGAGACCTGACAAGCGACCGAAAAAACGTAATGATTGTTCGCATGTCATCCAAGGCTTAAAGTCGGTCTGTTGTGATAAGTAGCCGATCGATTGCTGGTTTTGACGGATGGAGCGCGAAGACATCGTGATGGAACCACGGTCACTCTCGATCATGCCGCTCAGACATTTCAGGAGTGTCGTCTTTCCGGCACCATTCGGACCAATCAGTCCAAGACATTCATGTTCGTGAATCGTAAAGGAAATATCGTCTAGGATAAGACGTCTTTGAAGTGAAAGCTGGAGATGAGAAATCTGAATCATGCTTTCATCCTCCTTCCGAGGACGAAGTAGAGAATCGAGCCAATCGGCTGGACGAGGAGAATAATCAATAACCAAGTAGTCGGTGTCGCAATCCGGTCCTTCCGTCTAAACCAATCGATACAGGCGCAGCTGAGTAGAATCAGGTTGATGGAGATGTAAATCAATAATAGGGGCAGGAATCGTTCCCAGTCGATGTGTGATAAGGCAGAGAAATCTGTGTTCATGAAAAACCCTCCTTTTCTATTACCATTATCAATAATGAAAATAGAAAAGTCAATGCCATGGACGAATCATCGTTAGTTCTCAATCAGTTAGAGCTATGATAAACTTCTCTTATCAAAATTTTCCAAATGAGATTTGAATCAAATAGTTTAAATGAAAGACGAACTATAAACGAATCATGATTTTAAGGAGGCTTATATGCAGATTTATCAATTCAAAAAAGAGGTTGGTAAGAAGATCACGAAATTTGATTCGAACTTTGTGATGTCGCGAATCATGCAAACTGAAAAAGTGACGCACATCGGATGCATCCATTTAGAGAAGGATGGCGTGGTCGGTTATCACCAGGCTGTCGTGCCGCAACTTCTATTAATTGTAGAGGGTGAGGGCTTTGTAAGAGGGGAAACGGATGACTACATAAATGTTCAGCGTGGGGAAGCCGTGTTTTGGAATCAAGGAGAATGGCATGAAACGAAGACGGATACGGGGTTAACAGCGATCGTAATTGAAAGTGAAGAACTCGATACATCATCTCTTGTTTCCATATGACGAAACCAAGTGCGATACATAAAAAAAGCTATCTCAAAAGAAGAATGATTTGTTTTCTCACGCCCTTTCCTCAGGCGAGGCACAAGCCAGTTTTCCTGCTTCATTCAAGCAGGAAAACTGGCTTGTTTGTCTCTGACAGCGCAAAAATGCGCTTTTCCTATAGGAGTGGTGTGTAAAGCATCATTCTTTTTATCTTTGTAGAGACTAAAGTTTACGTCAGCCTCTACTCTGATTCCGTACACCATTTTTCTAATTCTTCGAGGCATAGATGTAACCGAGCAGTGATCATTTCTCGATTTCCCATCTGTTGCGTTGTTTTATGAGTGAGTTGAGGCTGATGTAGAATATCGTAGTGCTCATACGCTTCTTGCAATATCCATAATGTATATTCATCCAGTAATCGTTGAATTTGAGTGGTGCGTTCGTCTCCAACCACGTTAAAGCAATATCCACTTATGAATCCGTCAGCGATTTTGTTAAGAACATTATTTTTTTCTTGATACGCTTGCTTTATGTATCGTGGTGCATTTGAAAAGGCTGGTAGCAGAAATTTGTAACAAAAAACGAAGTAAGCCGCATATTTCAAATCAAAATCCAATCTTGGAAACGGATCAATGATTGCAATGTGTTTATCACTTAAAATTAAATTTTCTGGTGTTACATCTTGATTCACGAGCGAGATGTTTTGAACCTGAGTTCGTCTATTTTCAATTAAAGCATGAATATGCTGACTGACTTTTTCTTTATCAAAGCAAAGATTAGAGTGGATGAGAGTATTTAAGGCGGTTAAGACGTGTTCATTTTCATCCTGCCATAATTTATCCTCGTTTCTTAAATCACTACCTTGTAAAGTTTCCCCTTGCCAGTGCAGTTCCCCGAAACCAACAATAGAGGTTTTCTGGTTGTGTATATTGTGATAAATTCTCCCTAATTTCTTACCGTAAGAATGGGCTTTATTCTGATCGAGTAACAATAAATCCGTTCCACGACCCATGAACGTTTCTACTGTAAATACTGTGTCATCTTCAATAAAATACTGATAAAAGTCAGGACAGACATTTTGGTCACTTGTATTGGCATGTAAATAGTAAGCTTTCGTAGACTCATACTCTGTAGTCAGCTCTTGTTTATCAATCTGTTGCAACTCCCCATAAGCTTCATTCTTTTTTATGCGAATCACAAGGTCTTGATCATCTACTCTCTTTAACTTATATACAGTGTGCCAAGCTCCTTCACCAATCTTTAGAATCTGTTCTGCTTTTACGTTCAACGTATCCAGCACAATTGCATCAAGATTTTCTTTGATCCGTTTCATGGGGTCTATTTTCTCTCCCTCGCAATGTTGTCTCGTTTCAGTTTGGTGAAAATACGCTTCTAGAAACGGAGCGTGTTTACGGCAAGATGACGAGTGAGACGGTCCGTTCAGTTGCCTGGTCTTCTGTCTCTAGGTGATGATATTTTTCGAGCAATGTTCGCATGTCCTGTTGGAAATCGTTGAAGGTTTCATCCGTCAGTTGCAATTTCGCGATCGAGAACGTCGAATGGTCCTGACCTTGCGTTTGAACTGTCTGTTCGAAGTACGTCTGGTACTGCTGCAAGACGTACATGAAGTAGAACGAGACGAAGTTCACTTTTTCATCGTACGTCGCACTGTTCCAGTCTGCTTCGCTGATTTGATAGCCGCTTGTGTTCAAGGCATAGATCTTCTCTTCGACTTTTCCAACACGCTGGACTGCGACGACCTTCAACAACTGATCGTCCATCATCGCATTGACTTGCCGGTATAAGGTCGACTGCGGTACATCCGTTAAGCGTTGATTCAGTTGCATGATTGATAAACCGTCTTCGCGATCAATTAATTCAAGTGCAATCTTAAACCGGACATGATTTTTGAATAAGTTAAAGTTCACGACGTGTTTCACTCCTTCGTTCAATCGATTCTAAAACTATCTTATCATGCTTTTGGAAACATTCTTAAAAATGATAATGTAAAAAGAGGGAATTTGATGTATTCCTTGAATGATTTAGATTAGAGTATGTTTTAGAAAGGAGTCGTCATATGAAAAATACAAGTTATCGCTATGGTACATATGCACTCATTACAAGCTTTTTCTTATTCTTCATCGTTCAGATGTTTCGTGCGTATGTTGAGTTATCACCAGAGTTTCTAGGAGAAAATCTTGGCGAATACTACTTAACATACTTTCCAATCGGTGCATTGATCCTTGGACTCGTATTACTGATCCACGGCTGGTGGACTGAAGATGAGAAAAAACAGCGTGAAAAGCTAGCTGCAAAAAATCAGCAAGAATCGAATGAATCGGTGTGACATCATACCGTTGATACAGAAGACCGACAACGCATTTTCGTTGCCGGTCTTTATCGTTTCATGTGTTCAATTATTTAAATCGCTTAATCGCGAACGGTCCGATCGGTTCGGTCGTCGATCGTTCCATGATCAATTCACTGAGTACTTTTCCGACTAAGCTGCTGAACTTGAATCCGTGACCGGAGAAGCCGGCGGCGATCGCGATGTGCGGATAGTCCGGATGCAAATCGATGATGAAATCTTCGTCTGGCGTCATCGTATAGAGACACGGTTTGCCGTGAGCTAAAGTATCGATTGAGGGCATGAACGTATTCGTGAACTGTCGTAAATCAGCCAGATCACCCGTCTCTTGACCGAAAGGACGGCGTGGTTGATTCGGATCAACCGGGATGCCGCCGTCGTGGCGTCCGATTTTCAGACCGGCTTGAGCGATACTTGGAAAACCGTAATAATAACCGGCGGGTGTATCAAAGGCGAAGGCAGGGAACACCGCGTCATTGAATACCTCTTCCGCTGCTTCGAACCAGGCGAACGTCTTACGGATAGGGCGCAGCGGTAAGGAGAGTCCAGTCTGTTCGAGCAACGGACCAGACCAGGCACCGGCTGCGACGATTAACGCGTCAGCTGAGTAGGTGTCTGTTCCGACGGTTACGTCCACACCATGAGTGTGGGCGGTAAGCGTCGTCACTTTCGCATTCGTCCGGATGTCGACACCGTTCGCGACAGCAAGATCGCGGTATGCTTCAATACAATCCTCGCACTTCAACACACCGGACGTCGGTTCAAAACAACCGATATACTCGTCGGGCATCGTTAAGCCGGACCAGCGCGTTCTCATTTCGTCAGCCGTCAGGATCTCAAGCGGTAAATCATATTGCGCTGCACTCCTGATGATCGTCTGCATCGAACGGGACGAGCGGTGACCAGCGTTTAAGACTCCGGTGTTCAGGAACAGACTCCGACCGCTGATCTGTTCTAACTCATACCACAAGCGTTGCGCGGCTAAGGCGAGCGGCACATAAGCTTCACCTTCCCCGTAGGCATGGCGAATGATCCGTGTCTCGCCATGATGGCTCGCTTGATCATGCGGTGGATTGTGAGCATCCAACAATAAGATATTTTGATCGGTTCGTGAGAGATAGTAGCCGGCTGCCATCCCCATGGAACCGGCACCGACGATGATGACATCATAATGGGACATCTGGTTCGACTCCTTCATATGTAAGTTCACACCAGTATAGAGTGAGAACCAGAAAAGAACAAATGAAAGATTAAATCTCGAAGCGACGGGCTTCTTGTTCTAAGTGTTCTGTTCGTGCGTTTAAATCACCGACGAGCGTATGCAGCGTCGTGATCGTCGCGATCATCTGTTCAGATGCAGCGGCAACTTCTTCGTTACTCGCCGTATGTTCTTCTGCGACAGCAGCAATTTCCGTCAAGGCATTGCGGATGAACCGTTCTGCCTGCAAGACGTCTTCCATCTGTTGCGTCATCTGCTGTGTTGCCGTTGAGACGTGCGTGACTTGGTCCGTCAATCGTTCGAACGTCGTATCCGTATCGAGGACGATCTGTTCACCGGCTGCTGTTGCTTCGACCGTCGTTTTAAAGCTATGTTGCATCTGCTGCGCACTGGCTTCGATTGACGTGACGATCGTTGCGATCTCACTGACACTGCTAGCGACATGGCTCGAAAGATTCTTGACCTCGGTCGCAACGACAGCGAATCCTTTGCCTTGTTCCCCCGCCCGTGCTGCTTCAATTGCGGCATTAAGGGCGAGTAGATTCGTTTGCTCGGAAATACCGCGGATGATACCGACGAGCGTTTGGATATCTGATGATTGCTGTTTCAGTAGATCAATCTGTTCAGCAGATTGCGTGACGTGCTGATGAATGTGACGCATCTGTTCGACGGAAGCGGACATTTGCTCCCGTCCGACTCGTGTCAGTGTTGCCATCTGCTCCGTCGTTCCTTGAATTTCGACACCAGATTGATTCGTCGTCTCGATCAATGTTGCGAACCGATTCATCTCATCATTCAATGAAAGCGTGACTTGGGTCTGACTTTCGGTTCCGGTCGCGATTTCCGACATCGTATGAGCGATTTGCTCAGAACCGTCGAGTACTTCCGACGTACTTTGGTCGATCGATTGACTCGTCGTCGAGACGAGGGTAGCCGTCTGTTTGATGTCGACAATCATCGTCCGCAGCATCTCGTTCATATCACGAATCGAGATCGCAAGCGCATAGATTTCGTCTTTCGAAGCAATCGTCAAATCGGTCAACGTCTGTTTTGCCTGATCCAGTCGTCCCTCGGCAATCAAGGCAGCGACTTTCTGTAACGTCTCGAGCGGACGTAACTTTCGACCGAGGACGATGTAGAGCAATATGAGTGTGGCCGTTAACAGAAGAAGTAAAAGTCCAATGAAAATCGGAGCATTTTGTTTTAATAATTCTGTTGTGAGGGCATCGATTTCCTTCGCAGCGATGTCGACGCCAAGAATTCCGATGATTTGACCAGACGCATCCTTTAACGGAACGTAGACACTCATATACTGTCCATATACAGGATCATCAATGATGTCCGTCGCGTGTGTTCCACCATTTAATACGTCCTTCATGTCAGTAACTTTTGCGCCACTCGCCGGTTCATTAATCTTTGCGGCATCTTTCTTAGGGAGACCGTCAATCAGCAAACGGACCTTGTTTTGGTCGATGCGTGCTGTGTATGTATATAAGAGTCCATTTTGCTTTCGTAACGTATCGAGTTCTGTTCGTAACGTTTCGTATTGTTCGGACGCGACAGGCGATTGTAGGAATTCGCTATAAGCCACTGTGTCGAATGTTTTGCTGATGCGAAGCGCGTCCTTTTCGGCGGTCGCTTTCAGCGTTGAGACCGCAGTTTGTTTCGTATTGAAGTATAAGGCCAGACTACTAAAAACAAAAAAGGCAATCAAAATCAAACTGATCATTACTAAAAGACGTGTTCGGATGGAATGGTTCTTGGTTGTGTTTTTCACATGCAACCGTCCTTTCAACTCATATTTTCTATCTGTAATTCATTTATCGGTCGTTACAATACATATTAAACAGGACCTTTTAACGATTTTTTTATAAAAGGTCGTAAGAAAAACCGTTTTTTCTAAAAAAAGGATTTATCAAGAATGATTCAGGGCACATAATAGTTAGAAAAAAATATAAGTTGAGGGAAGAGGGATTGAGATGGAAAGTGAAGTCGACCATCGAATCAAGGCAAGACATGTATATGAAAATGAATTACGAAGACACGCGGTCAGCACAAAAAAAGCCACATTTCGATTGATGACATGTCTACGTTGTCAATCGAAGATTCTGTTGAAACAGGGACATCAGGATAGCCATCAATGTGACGCGAATTAAAAAATCCCGCTCTTAGGAGCGAGATTGAACAAAGTGCTAGGTAGGAAAAGCAACGGCTAGAATGACAAAAACAATCATGAGCACTTGTTTTTCGGTCGTTCACGTTAGGATTTCATCGGCAACACATAGCGTAATAATAATTGTTGGATACAGGCAAGTAGCGTTCCGATTGTCAACGGAGTAAGAATCAAACCCATTCCGATGATAATCAGACCAGGCGCGTCGTCAATCTGACCAATATAGAAAAAGACGGGAAAGAGACATGCCGTTAAAATAGCAACGATATAAAAAGACAATTTCATCGATTGAATGGAAGCAGTGATGAGTGGAAAAGCCGGAGGAGCCATCGACATATATCGAAGGATTCGGAGCGCATGGAATAAAATCAAAAGAGTCGGGATGAAGATAAGGTATGCGGTCAATAGAACACTGTAGCCAGGTCGCTCGAGTAACAAGTTTTTCGTGATACCATGCCAGACAAGTGGGATACCAAGACCAGCTAAACCGAACAGACTGAAGATGATACCGAAGACGATAAAGCGTAAAAACCGGACTTGCCAGACGAAATGATTCACGATATCAACTCCTTTCGAGGCAACAAACGTTTCTTTTAGTATACTGCATCCCCCGAGAGGCTAGTAGAAAATTCAAGTGAAGAGGCAACCGCACTTCAAAATAGTGTCATTAAGATGAAATAGATTAAGGAAATGGAGGTCACGTGATGAAACGAGAGCAACATGTCACGCCACATTCTAAAGGTGGCTATCAAGTGAAAGCTGCTGGTGCGACTCGAGCAACAAAGCGATTTGCTACACAGAAAGAAGCGATTGCAGAAGGGCGTCGGATTGCGAAAAAACAGAAGACGGAGCTTGTCATTCATAACAAAGAAGGGCAGATTCGCGAAAAAGATTCCTACGGACACGATCCATTTCCACCACGAGGTTGAGCTATCATATACGACACGTTCTGAGCATCAGAACGTGTTTTTTAATGATTTTCGTGTCAAATGTTTTTGACATGAGGATGGAATTTCATTACAGTAGAGATGTAAAAAGAATTTGACACGTCGTGGAGGAATGGACATGAGAAACCACATTAAGGAGCGACGTCTAGCGGCAAAATTATCGCAACAAGAACTGGCTGACCGCTGTCAGGTCAGTCGGCAGACAATCAATGCGATTGAAAACAACAAGTATGATCCGACTTTACAATTAGCGTTTAATATCGCCAAAGTATTGCAGACACAAGTCGATCATCTGTTCATTTCAGAACAGGAGGAATGGGATGTCTAAGAAAAAAACGGGTTTATTTTTAGTAACGCTCGTGATAGTGGCGAGTCTTACCATCATTAGTATGATCATCGAAAACAACGTAACGTTCTTCTCGATTGTTCAATTGGCGATTTTGTTGATCATGTTCTTCTCGTATTTTACGTGGGCACGTTCAGGAGAAGACAGTCGACCGACACCGAATGATGAACTTGGAGAAAAGATTACGACGGAGAGTGGGCTCGTTAGCTACAAAATTCTGATCGTCCTGATTTTTGGATTCATCTGTCTCGATTACTTTTTGCATGAATCAGCGAATCTGTTATTGATCGTCTTGTTCGCGATCGGACTGACACTGTTGCCGATCATTGAATTCCTAAAGGCACGATCCTATCGATGAAAAGGAATGGCAGTCGATCTTCTGCAATGGATGTTAGATACATTACTGGGAGAGACGACTCGTGTAAAAGTGCAAGTGCCAATTAACAGCGATTTTTTATGGAGGAAGGGAATCACCGTGACAGAATTAGAGTACCGATTAAGGAAACATATTGCTGAGATGGATTTCGAGAAAGCAGCGAAACTATTTTTAGAGTTAACAAAAGAAGAGCAATTCAACATGATTCTTAGTGCAGGGTTTGATACGTTTCATCTCACGATATATGCCTTTATGAATTATTTACTCCAACACCACGAATCGAGCGAGATACATGATTTGACATCTTCATTGATGCTACATCCACTTTGCCATCTCGAGGGAGCTTGCGTAATCGCTTTATTCCATGCAAAAAAAGCAGTCGAACTAGATCCTGATAACATCGAATGGTACATCAATTTGTTGATGTTTGAAAAGCATCCCGATGCTTGGTTTGCGCAATCAGAAGTAGAAGAAGTCTACCGACGGATCAAAGAGTTAGAGTCGAAGAACCTAAAGTGAGATCTTTGACAGACCACTCACTCCGCAAAATCGAGTACATATACAAATCATCGAACTGACCACGTGTTTTCTCATATTGACGAAGCAACCCTTCCCGCTGGAATCCAAGCCGTTCAAGCAATTGGTGTGAAGCAGTATTTGCTGGTAAGACAAGTGCTTCGATACGATTTAAAGAGAGCTTCTCAAACCCATATGTGATGACTGCAAGTGCTGCTTCTTTCGCGATGCCTTGTCCCTGATAGGCAGGATTCAACTCAAAACCAAGTTCTGCCCGCTGATGGCGTGCCGACTGATTCAAGAATCCGCAACTGCCGATGATGACATCGTCTTCTTGTAACGCGATCCCGAACCGGATACCCGTGCCATCGCGACGAATCGAAGCGTACCAGTCAATCTCTTCAAGCGCGTCTGCTTCTGATTGAAAGGGGTCGAGCCCCATCTGTTTGACGACTTGTTCGTCTGATAAATAGGCGAGGACACTCGTAGCATCTTCGGGTAACACTTCGCGTAAGACGAGACGGTTCGTTTTAAGCGTTGGGAAAGTATGTAACATTCAAAAAAACTCCTTTGCAAGAAAATGTATAAAGCTGTTGTGCAGTCTTTAAGTCATATGGTAAGATTCTCCACAACAAGAGCATATCATTTCGTTGACGAGAAAGAGTAATGATTGTCCCTCTGCCTTACAGAAAACCGGGATTGCTGAGAGCCGGTAGCCAGATCAATCATGAAGATCCTCTCTGAGAAGTCACGCTGAACCATTCAGTAAGCGTGACCGGGTGTCCACCGTTACATGGAATGCGCATGATAGTGTGCAACTAAGTGCTGTCGAGAATAAGCATTCTCGGCGGAATATGGGTGGTATCGCGGTGAAGTCCGTCCCTGTCAAAGGGGGCGGACTTTTTTGTATTCTCTTAGTTACCGACAAAGGAGCGAACAAGAGATGACGTCACAAAATCAAGCAGAAACCGTACAACAACGCGAGGAGCGTGTCCGCAACAGATGGAAACAAGACCAAGTCTTCGCACGATCGATTGAACAACGCACGGAAGCGGAATTCGTATTCTACGAAGGACCGCCGACCGCGAACGGCTTACCCCACGTCGGTCATGCACTCGGACGAACCGTCAAGGATACCGTCGCCCGCTATAAGACGATGCAAGGATTCCGGGTCGAACGAAAAGCTGGCTGGGATACACATGGACTACCGGTCGAACTCGGGGTCGAGAAACAACTCGGCATCTCCGGCAAACAAGCGATCGAAGACTATGGTGTTGAAGCATTCATCGCACGCTGTAAGGAAAGTGTCTTCTCCTATGAAACACAGTGGCGTGCCTTCACGGAAAAACTCGGCTACTGGGTCGACATGGATGACCCTTACGTGACGATGGAGGACGAGTATATCGAAAGCGTCTGGCATATTCTCGGGACGATCCATGACAAAGGATGGTTGACGAAGGGACATCGTGTATCACCGTATTGTCCGAGCTGTCAGACGTCACTCAGTTCCCATGAAGTCGCGCAAGGCTATCAGGACGTGACGGACTTATCGGCGACGGTCAAACTCCCGATCGTCGGCATGGTACAGACATTTCTACTAGCGTGGACGACGACACCGTGGACGTTACCGGCAAACGTCGCGGTGGCGGTTCATCCGGAATTGACGTATGTCACAGTAGCGTTTAAAGGAGAGCGATTCATTGTCGCTAAAGCGTTAGTCGCTGAACTGTTCTCGGAATCCGTCGAGGTCGTATCCGAACAGCTCGGTGCGGAACTCGTCGGTTTGCGTTATGAACCACCGTTTGATTTCGTGACGCCAGAGAATGGTCATACGGTCGTCGGGGCGTCCTTCGTCCAAGCAACGAGCGGAACCGGACTTGTCCATCTTGCTCCAGCATACGGGGAAGAAGATTACCGGGTCGTCCGGGAAAACGGTCTGTCGTTCGTTAACGTCGTCGATGCTGCTGGGTGTTACACGGATGCCGTTCCACCACTCATTGGTCGATTCGTCAAGGAGTCAGACGTCGCGATCATCCAGCTGCTCGCTGAACGGGGACGCTTGTTTGCGAAAAAACGCTATACGCACAGCTATCCGCATTGTTGGCGATGTGACTCACCACTGCTCTATTACGCACAAGACAACTGGTTCATCGAGACGACGGCCGTCAAGGAACAACTCCTTGCGAACAATGCTTCTGTGACGTGGTACCCCGATCACGTCAAGGAAGGGCGGTTCGGAAAGTTCCTCGAGCAACTCGTCGACTGGAACATCAGTCGTAATCGCTACTGGGGTACACCACTGAACGTCTGGGAGTGTGAAGCGTGTGACACGACGTTCGTTCCAAAAAACAAGGCTGACTTGTTGCACCGGACGACGACATCGACGGAATCCGTCGAGTTGCATAAACCATACGTTGATGCGTTATCGGTCTCTTGTCCGACGTGTCAGGGAGTGATGCACCGGACACCCGAAGTCATCGATGTCTGGTTTGATAGCGGAGCGATGCCGTTCGCGCAACAGCATTATCCGTCACGGACGCAGACGCTTAACCGCTATCCAGCCGATGTCGTCATCGAAGGCATCGATCAGACGCGGGGCTGGTTCTACAGCTTGCAAGCGATCTCGACACTCTTCACGGGACAGCCTGCCTATAAGCGTGTCCTCGCACTCGGGCACGTCCTCGATGAGAACGGACAGAAGATGTCGAAGAGTCGTGGAAATGCCCTCGATCCGGTGGCATTAATCGAAGCATATGGTGCTGATAGCTTACGCTGGGCGCTACTCGTCGACAGCAGTCCGTGGAGTGCGAAACGGTTTGCTGAGCGGATCGTCCAAGAAGCAAAATCAAAACTAGTCGATACACTGGATCATGCCGTCCAGTTCTATCTGACGTATGCCAAGCTGGACGGATTTGATGGCTCACGTCCGCAAAAACGGACGCGTCTCGACGAATGGTTGCTCTCGCGTGTCCATCAGACGACGCAAGACGTGACGGATGCAATGGACGATTATCAATTGACTCAAGCAGCACGGAGTCTTGCGCAACTCGTCGATGAGATCAGTAACTGGTACATCCGCCGTTCGCGGGAACGTTTCTGGCAAGCTGACTGGTCGCAAGAGAAACAAGCCGCGTACAAGACGCTTCACTTCGCACTTTCGACGACGGCACGACTACTCGCTCCGTTCACGCCGTACCTTGCCGATGATGTCTATCAACGATTGACAGGAATGAGCGTGCATGTAGCGGATTATCCGGTTGCCGATCAATCGATGCTCCGACCTGATCTGGAATACGAAATGGCACAGGTTGTCTCTGTCGTCGAGTTAGGACGACAAGTACGTAATACGCACGCCTTAAAAGTCAAACAACCGCTTGCTAGCTTAGGCGTCCAATCGAGTGAATCCTTTTCGTGGGCGGACTATACGGCAATCATCCAAGAGGAACTGAATGTAAAAGACGTCCAAATCGTTCCGACGACGCAAGCGACGACACGGTTCCGTCTTAAACTGAACTTCCGCGCAGCCGGAGCGAAATTCGCACAGCAAGCGAACGCGATCCATCAATGGCTACAACAATTGTCTGCACAGGAGACTTCCGACTTGCTTGAGACAGGAAGATTAATCTATCAGACCGCTTCAGGCGATGAAGTCGAGGTGCGTCAAGCGGACGTCATCGTCGAACCAATCGTCCAGACGGGTTTTGCTGCTGCGACGAATGGTGGACTCACCGTGACGCTCGATACGCGGATCACGGAAGCACTGGAGCAGGAACGCTGGATGCGGGAGCTCGTCCGCTATATCCAGTCGGAACGAAAGGCACAAGCGTTATCGCGGGACGCCCGAATCGATCTCGTCTTGTCGGTCGATGCGACGTTCCAGCCGATCGTCGAGACGTTTGAGCCTTTGTTATTCAAACACCTTGCCTTATCGTCCGTGCGAACTGAACCGCTACAAGGAGCAGGGGATGTTCAGCTAGGGGGACACGATGTCGGTGTCTCGTTCACACCAACGAAAGAATATTGTTAAGGAGAAGATCATGATTGCATTAGAAACATTAAAAGGTCGACTCGTCGACGGTTTTTAGAGGTCCAAAAAGAAGAAGGATATGTTGCCCGAGAACGTTTCATCTTTAACCGAGGAGCGACGGTCGAACAGCTCGCGCTGTTACCTGCGTGGACGGCAGACGACTATCAGACGTTCTTACGTCAACATAACGGGGCGAAGCTGTTTCAGCAAGAATCGTTATCGCATAACGATGGATTCGAACTCTTTTCGATCGAGGATTGCCTGACGTATAGCGAGATTTGGGAATGTCCCGAAGACTTCTTAGCGATCGGCGCAGGACCAGACGGGGAGTGGATCGTCTATGAGATGAATCGACCGGCAGGAAATCGGATCTGGAGTGGGGAATTTCTTAATTTCGAGGAATGGGAAGAAGACGCAATGCCGTTCGGCTTCGAGCGATGGCTCGACTACTTGATCGTCGCGCAAGGCACACAATTTTGGGAGTGGTTCCGGTAAGAGAGGAAGAGGTTCAGTGGACATTCAATTAAAGACAGCGTCTCTTGCAGACGCTGCGAAGCTTCATACGCTTCAACTCGAGGCGTTTTCAGAGACGCTCGAGCGGTATCAAGATTTTGCAACGAATCCGGCGAACGAATCGATCGATCGTGTCATTCACCGGATCACGCATCCGAGCAGTACGTTTCATCAAATCATCGTCGACGATGTCGTCGTCGGCGGGATTTGTGTCGTTGCGAAAGCACCGAGTCGCTACGCGATCAGTCCGATGTTCTTAGATCCAGCCCGTCAAGGTGAAGGAATCGCCCAACGCGCATTACAGCTCGTTGAAGCAGCGTATCCGGCTGCAACGACATGGGAACTGCGGACGATTCGCGAAGAGACACGTAACTGTTATTTCTATGAGAAGATGGGTTACCGATTGACGGGTGTCAGTCAACCGCTCAATGAACGGGCGACACTCGTTTCCTATCAAAAATCAGTTTCGGAATGAGCGGGTTTTGTCGGAAGGAAGCACCACCACAGATTCGTTAATAGAGCGGCAAGGACGGCAAAATTAAACAGATAAAGGCAAAAGAAGAAGAAGAACTCGCCGATGTCCTCAAGGTTAGCTAACGGATTATCGACCAGGTATGATTCGTGACTAACGCCGAAGAGGAACAAAGGAAAGAAGACATAGAAGTATCGTTTCCAAAAGAATGTCGCACGACCTGTTTGAGACATAAGAGCACCTCCTGAAGGAATGGCACGCTTCTTCTGACCGGAAGAAGCGTGTGTTCGTTTACGATAGAGAGGGTGTACCGACGACTTCGACGTGACGCGTGACCGTATCAAACAGACGTGTCCGCGTATCGTTATGAGACAACAGCAACGGTTCACCGGTCTCGTCATAGATGAAGGCAATCGGAATAGAAAAACCACAGTTGCGGTACGAACCATCAGCATGACTCGTTCCGATCATGAGCGCTTGTTGCGCCTGACTGATACTACGTGCTTCACCGGACCACTCAACGTACTGTTCCTCGCTGAACATGCCGACGCCTATCGGGTTGAAAATGAGATCAAGTCCGGATTCCTCGCGTAGTCCGTCTTTTCCTAAGAAGATTTCGCGACAGAGGACGTATCCATAGCGGAATGACCCGTCATTTGCTGTTGATGGTGTATAAAGTGGTCCAGCTTCTGGTGTTTTTGCGCGATCAAGGAGAATCGTCCCGGTCGCATCGATGATGACAGCGCGATCGAGATTCGCTTCATCTTTGTAACCGAGGACGATTGCTGTTTCGAACTGCTTGGCAAGATGTTTCGCGCGATCGAGTTCCGTGACCTTACAATAGCCTTCTGGGTAGACAATCAGATCGACTTCAGGATAAGCGGCGATTTCACGTTCGAATTGTTCGAGTCCGGTCTCGCGTTTTGGTTGAGCGATTAATAATTTCATCAAAACATCCTCTCAGGTATAAATATATCTGAAAAATCAGACTTTCCATTCGTCATGATTTTACCATTAGTGGTAAAATAAAGCATATCGCTTTTTGATAAATTTTACTGCAAATGAAGGAAGGTCATCAGCATGAACATTTCAAAAACCATTCTTGTGACACGTCATCTACAAGCAATGAAAGATTTTTACATAAATCAGATCGGATTCCCGCTCGTCTCGGAAACGAACGATTCGTTTACGATGCAAATCGGTACCGATCAGCTGACATATCGACAGACGGACGATGTTGATACGCAATACCATATGGCGTTCAACATTCCGGAAAACGTCTTCCAACAAGGAAAAGCGTGGCTCGTAGAACGGACATCACTCTTGATCGAAGACGGACAGGACGAGATTTATTTTGACTTCACGGATTCGCATTCCTGCTATTTTTATGATCCAGATGAAAATGTCTTGGAACTGATCGCGCGGCATCAAATCAATCCATCTAAAGCAGAACTGACGTTTGATGTATCCGACATCCTCGGAATCGGTGAGATGAGTCTGACGGTGAAAGATGTGCTTGAAGTGGGTGAGCAGTTAGCGGAGATCGGCGTTCTCGAACGACGGGAACGTCCGCTCAATGGCGCGTCTCTCAACTTCCTCGGACCAGTCGCGGATGGAACGCATATCTTGCTCGTCCCAGAAGGTCGGACATGGTTGTTCTCACCGAAGACGGCGAAGGTCAGTCCGATCGAGATGGAACTCGACGGCAGACATCGGGTCCGGCTTGATGCAGCGGGCGTATGGCATCAAAGTGCCGTTTCTTCATAATTCATTATTCTAAAAAGTGAGGGAAGTAAGATGAATAAAGCGGTGAATGCGAGTATCGCGTTCGGATTATTGTTGTTCGTATGTGGTTTCTTTTTTCTGTTTGGCTATTTGGCCCGGTCGATGCCGATTCAGCAAGGCGGTGACCCGATCATCTTACCGGTCGCAGCACTCCTCGTTCTCCTACCGTTCGTCATCCGAGAAGGCATGCGCGTTTTGACGTATGTTACGTTGACACGACGACAGGTCGGCGTACTCATCTTATTTGCAATCAGTGGAATCATACTAAGTAGTTGGATTGAGGTGCAACAGAATGTTGCCGTAATCAATTTCCGTGCCCTCTTTACGATTCATACGTACGTACTGTTCGTTTCAGGCATCATCTTGTTGTGTCTCCTATTGACGGGACTCAAACGGATGCGCGTCCGAACGAGAGTGATTTAAATGGAAAAGGACTGAATGACATGGGATACATCACAGAATTACGCAAACTCGTCGGCACACGACCGCTCGTCATGGCAGGGGCATGCGTCATCGTCGTCAACGATAAACAAGAAGTCTTATTACAACTTCGGCAAGATAACGGATGCTGGGGACTCGCTGGTGGAGCGCTTGAGATCGGGGAGACGCTCGTAGAGACAGCAAAACGAGAATTAAGGGAAGAGACCGGTCTTGAAGCAGAGCATCTCGAATTATTGAACGTCTATTCGGGTGATGCGTTTTACTATAAGTATCCGCATGGGGATGAAGTCTATAATGTGATCTCGGCATTTCTGTGTACGGCGTATACCGGTGAAATCGTTCGGGATCCGTCAGAAGTCGCGGAATTACGCTTTTTCGCTATCGATCAGCTACCAGAAAACCTCAATCCACCGGAACGACCGATCTTGATGGAGTATGTTCAAAAACAACAGACAGCGCATCACGTCTCCATTTGAAGCAAAGGATAAAAAAACAAAAAATCTTGAATGAACTGTTCATTCAAGATTTTTTGTTGCACTGGGACGCGTTTCAGCCTGTAGCATCAAGAGGACACGAAAAGGGGGAAACGCGATGCGATGCTTTGCGATTGATTTAGATGGAACGTTATTGAATAAGGAACACAGAATTTCGGCGGGAAATCAGACAGCCATCAAGAAACGGCAGGATAAAGGAGATATCGTCATTATCGTCACCGGGCGAGCTGCCTTTGATGCGCGACGGATTCTAGCGCAACACGGACTGGATTGTCCGGTCATTGGTGCGAACGGGGCAGAAGTCGAGGTAGGACAAGGTAGACGGTATTTTTTGAACCGTTCCAGTAGTCGAACGATTTGGGAGATCGTACGATTTACAAACGTATTCATACATATTTATCTACAAGACAACATCCTGTTACCGCAGTTTTCGCTTGCTGCTCTTCAAGGCGGAGATCGTGCGTTTCAAGAAGCGATTCAGGCTCAATTAACGCAATACGGTGTTGAGGAAGTTGACGAAATCGCAATCGATCAACTGGACGTCATCAAATTCATGTTCGTCTCACCTGACAGATGGCAGCTCGAACACCTCGAGCAACAACTCCTTCAGCTGAAGATCTGTTCCGTGACACGTTCAGGTGCCTATAACTTAGAAGTCATGGCAAACGGCGTGACAAAAGGGACTGCCCTTCAAGACATCGCGAGAGCGTACGGGATGACAGCCGAGGACATCATTGCGATCGGTGATAATCAAAACGATCTACCGATGTTTGAAGTGGCGGGAACATCGATTGCCATGGGAAACGCTGAAGCATCTGTCAAAAGCAGAGCGACATACCTCACCAGTGATCATGACGAGGACGGTGTAGCGAAGGCATTAAACGGCTTAGAACGATGGGAACAAACGAAGGAGGAACAGTATGGCGAACATCTCGGATATCGCTAAACAAGCGGGTGTCTCGAAGTCGACGGTATCCCGTGTCTTAAACGGTCATAAGCATGTCTCAAAAGAAAAGCGGCGGATCATCTTAGACGTGATGGAGCGACTGGAGTATAGTCCGAACGGAAATGCGATCAACCTCTCACGCGGTAAGACGAATACGATTGGTGTCCTCGTGCCGCGTGTGGGTCATCCGTTTTTTCATCAATTACTCGAGGGGATTGGTCAGGTGTGCATGGAACGAAACCACACACTCCTTGTCATCCAGACGGAACACGATCCAGCAAAAGAAGAAGCGAGTATGCAATACCTTCGCGATAAGCGGATTGACGGATTGATCATTGGCGCCATCAGTCAGCCGCAGTTACTTGAAACGATGCGGACGGTTGGACCAGTCGTTGCCTGCGAAGACCATCAGGATATCGTGCCGTCGCTCTTTTTTAATCATGGAAAAGCGATCACAATGTTGCTGCAACATGTAGAAGAACGAGGAGCAAAAACAGTCGGTCTCTGTCTTGGAAATCCAGATAGCGGAGTCGGAAGAGTCAGACGGGAGGCGTTCGACCAATATCTCAAGACGTCTACGCTCTGCCATGGAATTCAATGGTACGCGGATCGGTGCTATTCTTTCGAAGACGGACAAGCACTAGCAGGTCAACTTCTAACGATAGACTTGCCAGACGCCATCATCGTCGGCAATGACGAAGTCGCAGCGGGTCTTATCGATCAATTTCGCAAGGATGGCATTCGGGTGCCAGAGGATATCGCCATTACGGGATTTGATGATGTACCAATTGCCAGAGCGCTTGAAATAACAACGATCCGACAACCGGTTGTAATGCTTGGCAGACTGGCAGCAGAACAATTATTGAGTGACGCGCTGAATCAGAGTGAAAGCGCTAGTTCTTTACTGGAACCTTCTTTGATGATTCGACAAACGACATAAGAGACTGGGGGTTATACAGATGAATAAGGAAAAAACCGGTGCGACCGCTACCGTGATGACGATCTCTGACGAACGAGTCCGTAAGTACTTTCAAGCATCGATTGAAAAACAACGGATCACTCAGGAATTTCGCATGCTCGAAGAACTTGAGCGGACGACCATCCCGACACCAAACGTATATGCCGTTGAATTAGAAGATTCGCCTTTCATTGAGATGCAGCGGGTCGACGGCAGCGAATTGTTAGAGTTGTTCGAACCGGAGCGAATAACAGATTTTCTTAACGCCTTCGCGACATTACATCAACGGATTCATCAGCAACAATCGCGTGTAGCTCCTGAATGGTACGATGTCACCGAGCACAAAATACGTAATCTATCACTAGAGTTACGCTTGAAGGCGGAACGATTACTCCAAACACTTTCCGTTCCGCAACAGCAAGGATTGCTCCACGGGGACTTCCATTTCCAGAACATCCTCGTGACAGCAGATGAAACGTTCGTCGTCATTGATTGGCATGATGCGACGACAGGTCCACCGATCGCGGATGTCGCGCGGACGTTGCTCTTACTGCGGGCAGCGGGTGGAACAGCAGTGCTGGACGAGATGCGACGATACGTCTGTCGCGAATATCTTGACCGTTATCAAGCTGTTTCGTCCATTCAGCTATCGAATCTTTCAGACTGGTTACGACTCATGGCCATTCTTAGGACGCTTGAGCAAATCCCGAGTTCAGAACAAAGGCAGTTAAAGGAATTGATCAGTCATCCAGACCTAGGCGCTTATTTTTTTAATACTTAAAGTATATACAAGTAGGAGGAACACCATTCATGAGAACCATCCTCTCGATCCAAGGCGGCATGGCATCAGGGAAGACGACATTAGCGCGAGCGCTTGAAGACGCTTACCCGGAGTTGCATGTCTATTATGAAAATCCATATCCGATCGTTCAAAAACGAAAAGAGCTCGGATTAGACATCCATACCGAAGACGGATTCGTTGAGAATCAGCGCATGTTCATTCAAGCGGAAATCGAACGATTTCGCCACTTTCCAGATGGACACATCATATTAGATCGTGGTCCGGAAGATCTTGAATTCTACACGCTTCATTATCCACAGATACATGGGCATGACTGGGATATGGAATCTCGTTTAAAGACGGAACTTGAAGCATTAAGAGAATGTCGATCCGACCAGATTATTTATTTACAGGCATTAGACCATCTCTTACGAGAGCGGCGCGACGCTGATCAAGAAAGAACTCGTCAATCTTTTGAACAGCATCAACCGCTTTGGGCGCTCGAAGAGAAATGGTATGAACAATTTTCGGTATATCCGATTGATACGACAGCAAAAACGTCGGAACAAGTCCGACAAGCAGCGATGCAGTTACTTGCGTTTGGAAAATTCATATAAAAAAATTTGTTCACTAGGTAAAATCATCTTGGCGCTGCTCAAGATGGTTTTTTCGCTTTCCTGAAGCCGGTTGTTGTAAAATGAACTAACGACAGAGTTGATAAAGGGGCGAACCGACATGGGGAAGCGATCCATTCAAGATGCAGCCTTTCTAGGGAAGAAGAAGCAGGTCATGCGCTGTATCGAACGAGGGGATGATCTGAATGAGTGGGATGAAGAAGGGTTCGCGGCACTACACTGGGCAATCCAGGAAGGACACATCGCGATCGTCGCATTGTTGCTCGACCACGGAGCAGACATCAATCTACCCAATCAAGATGGAATGACGCCGCTACACATCGCATTGTATGACCGGAAATCTGAGATTGCTTTATTATTAATGAAGCGCGGCGCCTATTTAGATTTAACAGGTGATGGATTTACAGCACTACATCTAATATCAGGTCGGTCTGGCAATAAAAAAATCCTGCGTCAATTGGCTCAGGATATGGAATTATTACACGAACGAACTGAAGAGGGTGAGGGAATGACGCCTCTACACATTGCTGCTCAGGCAGGGAAGGCAAAAAAAGTCACCTTATTGCTTGAAGCGGGAGCGGAAATCGAGGCAGAGGGACCAGAGGGCATCACACCACTGTATTTAGCGGTTGAAAATAATCATCCGAAAGCCGTTAAGTCGTTACTCAAAGCAGGAGCAGATCATGAGATGAGCCCATCAGAGGACGGGGAGACGGTATTGACGCTAGCTAGCGCGAAGGGATACGAACGTATCGTCCGCATATTACTTTCTTATGGAGCAAATCCGCTTCACCGCGACGCTGCAGGGAGTTCCGCACGCGATCTAGCTCTTGCGAACGAGCATCATCAAATTGCGGAGATTTTACGACAAAAAGAGATTGATGCGTTGTCATGATATGAGCAAAAAAAGTGATCCAACGCAGAAGACCGATGAACGGTTCTTCTACGTTGGATCTTTTTGCATTCGCATTAAATGATTACATCGAAAGACAAATTCGTCGGATGTAACGGAAGAAGCTCCTGATGTAATTGATTTGTAGACGGAATAGATGTCTGAACTTCATGACAGGTGAATGAATCTGCCCAAACGGTTCCGCTTCCTTCAAGTAATACACCGAAGTGAAGCGATGCGGCTTCAAAGGGAACGTCAAGAACACAGGCACAATACGTCCAATCCTGGTCACCAGTTAATCCACGATTCGTCATGTTATCAAACTGTACCGGATCACCGTGGACGTCATCGACACGAAACCAGATGGCTGCCCTTTCGACTGCTTCCGTTCGCAGAAAACCTGCGACCATGATTCGTTTCTCCCGATAGGCGGTCGCTTGTATGCTTTGCATCATCGTACCGAACATGCCTGCTTCTTCCGTGTCAGACGCAAAACTGATTTTTCCAGAGCTACGTCCTTGATGGACGATCTCTGAATCGGTCTTGAGCGTGTAAGATCCAGCATGACTACCGCTTAAGAACCAACCTTCTACAAGCTGTTCTTCCATTTGAATCATCTCCTTATTCGTCATTAGTTCCATCAGCTTTACATATTTTCGTGGAGGAAAATTATATAACCCTTTGAACGCGCGCGTATAGGCTTCTTGAGATTGGTACCCACACATCAATGTAACTTCGAGTAAGTCGACGCCGTCTCTTAAAAGAGTGGCGCTGACCGACAAACGACGTAAACGGACATATTCTCCGAGCGTCTGACCGATTTGTCGTTTGAAGAGTCGTCCGAAATGAAACGTAGAGTAATGATGGCGCTCTGCGAGTTGTTCAAGTAAGGACTCATCGAATAGATGGTCTTCGATATCTTTTAGAATGACATCAATGGTAGTCATTGATTTGCTCCGAGCGTTTCGTAGACGAAGTGTACATCAGGCTATGCAATATTTCGGCTACGATGGAAGTCAATAAATCTAGAATCATCGGCAGGACTCCTTTTCTGTTTGTTTACATCCTTATTATAGGCATAAGTGAAAAATGTTTTTTGATAATAATTGCTATCTTCTGGGGAAAAACAGTTCAAAACAAAATGAACTATCGTAAAATTAAAAAATAATATGTTCCTAAACATGGAGATTGGAAGGTGAAGGATGAAATGATTGGAATCAGTATCGCAACCAAATGGGAGTTCGACGCAACACTAGCGTATTTTCGTGTCTCGCCCGAAGAAAGAATTGCCTATCCATATGGTGAATACTTCACGCGTGAGATGAATGGGAAGACACTTCTGTTTTACAGCACGGGTGTTCGAAAAGTAAACGGTATCGGTGCGAATCAATATATGATCCTCCGCTTTCCATTGACGAAGGTCATCGTTGCTGGAACGTGTGCCGGGATTGATCCGAGGTACGACGTACTTGATATCATCGTTCCAGATCGTGCTGTTCAATATGATTGCACGGTTAAAGAGATTGAACCACTGATCAAACCCTCGTTCGTCGTCAATCTCGATGTATCGAAGTATGGTAACGACTTTTATCTCGGAACGATCGGAACGGCAGATCGGGCTGTCGTCATGTGGCGAGACTATATCGAACTGCGGGATAACGGATTGACGATTGCTGATACGGAAGCGGGGGCAATCGCGTACATCTGTCAGAAAAACGGAATCGAATGTATCATCATCAAAGGGATCTCCGATTTTCCGACCGAAGAGAAGGAAGAAAATGCTGTTGAGGCAAACGTTGAACAGATGCGGATTTACATCGCGAATACGCCGAAAGTCATGACAAAAATTTTTTCCGATTATATGGCACGATTCATCTAAAAAAACGCAGATTATCTGTTCGATGACGAACGAATAATCTGCGTTTTCACATGTAATGCTTTCGTTTGTACAGCTTATGTTTGATCCAAGTCCAAATACGAGTTGCTAAATAGAGATCAGCAATTGCACCGATTACCATTGTGATCAACGTGAGGATGCCACTCGTATCAAAAGTAAGTAAGGGTTCGAAATGCGTAAAGATGACAACTAACACAAGTGGGATCGTGATACCGATTCAGATGGAAGAAAATAAGAGTCCCTACCACATCCGAATGATCCTTTCTTACAATGATTTGTTTAAGTATATTAAATAATGAGTAGGAAAAATGGAGATATAGAATATAAAATGGAATGGATTGATGGGATTCTGAGCAAAACGACGTTCATAAATCCGGATATACAGCTAATCGACTATTTTTTTCCGCCACCTAATCCAATAAAGGTAATAAACAAACCAACTGTGAGAGCGATAGCAAGTACGATGTTTTGATATAGACCAGCTGGAAAAAAATCAACGATGAAGAGTAGTAAAAATAGTGATGCAACAATCAGTCGCGCATCGCGCACGGAAGAATCTAACGTACGCCATTTGATGAAAAGTAAGATGTACGCTAAAGGTGCAAATAAGTAAGAAATAATAAAGAAGGGGATTCTTCTTAGATAATAAGGTGATTTTTCTTCCTTACCTTCCATTTTTATCACTCCAAAAACGTATTTTTTTGACTTAACTATAGAATAGATCAATTAAAAGTCATGCAACGGAACGCTGCAGACTACTTACATCGGTTTCTAACGTAATCTTTCATCGGTGCACTTCTTTTCCATATTTTCTAATCTTCTTGTAACAGTATAGTTCGATGACATCGTATTTTTGAAAAAGGGTCGATGATTCTCTTCTTTGAGGAGAGTCATCGACTCTTTCTGATATAAACAATTAAAAATTGGTCTAGTCTGATGAAAGTTACTTGATTCCAATGTTCTCAAGGTATTTTTTTTCAGAGTCATCGATTTTACGGCTGATTTGTTTCGTGTATGTCTTCCGCGCGTAAGTTGATCCGTCTTTCTGATAAATGGCTCTTTCTCCTCTAGCTGATTGGTCGTAATAGATTTCAATGAGACCTTGATCCTCATAAACGATGGCGCCCGTTTCACCGGTGTTTCGCTTAAGTTGTCGATCAATCTGTTGCTTTTTCAAGAACTGATTTTCAGTTTTGAAGACTTGGTTGATAGCTACATCATATTTCTGTTTTGCTTTCTCGCTAGTCGTATTACCGTCTTGATCGTAATCACTACATCCTGCTAGGAAGACGATCAAAAAAAGGAGGAAAGCTAAACGTTTCATTTTCAAGTGCGAACACCTCCGAAGTACACGTTTTTGTACTACCGATAGTGTACATCAAGGAAACAATTCATATGTAGCGTACTTGAGAAATAGGGAAGTGCCTTAGGACGGGCACATTATAGTTCGATCGCTTCGATGATTTCTTCAGGATACGCTTAGACGTTTCCTTCGATGATCTATTAATGGTGGTAGTTCGAGCAAGCGACTTCCAAAGAGAAGTCATACAACATTTCAACACCTAAGCGCCGCTTCTTAAAACGATATACCATGTAAATCTTTAGCGTTTAAATGTGGAAATACTAATAAATTGAATTCAATAAATAAATCCTTAATTAATCAAGGTGAAATATCACATTGTCATGTGTATATTCTCTTTATTTTTTTGAATATATTAAATTTTTAATTTATATTAATTTTTTGTTGAAATACACTAATTTATGCATTATATTGAATTTATTAATATATTAATTATTTTGTGTCTTTCTGTATCTCTATTCATAAAGTATTGGAGAAAGGTAGTGATTTTAATGGCATCCATTTTATTTTTAGTCGATAAACGAGTTCAATCGAAGCTGAAGTTTTTCGATCATTTGAAAGAATACGCATTGAAGAAAATTTTAATCATCGAAGAAGGAATTGAAGAGATGGGAGGTATACCCACTGGGTGCTTTGATGAAGTGTACGTCATAAATGATATTTCAAGCTATTCTGAACTAGAGACCGTCATGAACGAATTGATGGATCAAAACGATATTCAAGCTCTCATCGCGACTACGGAAAATATCATTGAAGTCGCGGGACGTCTGCGAACCCGATTCGGCATTCAAGGGATGCAACATAATCAGGCGACGAGTGTTCGTAACAAGTGGGTCATGAAAGAAATTGCGAGGCAACACGGAATCCTGTCTCCTAGAATAAGGATCGCGTCGACGGAACGCGAGTTGCGAGCGTATGTGGAGCTAATCGGATATCCCTGTATCATTAAACCGGTAGCGGGATGGGCAACCATCAAGACATATCGCATCGAGGATCAAGCGCAGTTTGATTCCTTCGTAAGCGAGTGGTCTGCTTCACCGCAACCAGTACTTATCGAAGAATTCATTTCAGGAAAGGAGTTTCATGTCGATTCTATTGTCTCGCATGCAGAGGTCGTCTTTACGTCCGTCTCCGAGTATTTATTCAATTGCCTCGATGTGATTGATCATCAAAAACCGCTTGGTAGTATTGCTTATCCAAGCCAAGTTAAGAACGAATTAGTAACGCGGCTTAAACAGTTTAATCAAAGTATCATTCGAGCACTCGGGATTACGAATTCAGTTTGCCATGCAGAGATATTTGTAACAGCAGAGGGAACGCTTTACTTCGGAGAGATCGCTGCACGGATTGGGGGAATCGCAGTTATTCCCCCGATTGTCTTAAACACGCATGGCGTCGATCTTTTTCAAGCAGTGATTGACGTCGAACTCGGTATATATAAAGTAGATCCATCGAAACAGACATCTAAATACACAGGCATGTTATCGTTTCCGTCAGCCATTGGAAAAGTCAAAACCATTTCGTCTGAACAAGACTTTACGACTACGATCGAAGGCGTCGTATCGGTCACTATTCCCGTGAGGACCGGACAAGTATTGAGTGGCGGAAAAGATACGATGTCGCGCTCTGGTTTCATCGTCATTGAGGGAAACTCTTTCGAAGAAGTACGTCTTCGGTTGATGCGGGCATCTGAACGCTTCCAAGTCGAGATCGAGGAGGAGGTCGTGCTATGAACATTTTAATAACAAAGATGAAGAGGGGGCGGGTAGGATGAGAAAAATATTCTCGATCGTATTTCTGTCCATCACGTTGTGTGGGGATAGCATGTTGAATCTCATGTTGATCTGGACGATTCTTGAGCGACAAGGATCAGTGGTCCATCTCGGTATTACCATTTGTATCATGAGTGTATTCCCGTATCTTCTACAAAAATATGTCAAGCCACTGAAGACGATGTTATCTTCGAATCCCTTGCTGGTCTTTGCGGTCGTCCGTATACTAGGCATCCTCATGCTTGGAATCTTGTTCTTCATCTTTGATCAGGAAAACATCTATACGTATTATGTTATCGGTGGTGTGTTTGCGTGTATCTTCTTTTTGTCCATGCAAAGTCTCGAAGCCTATATGTCACAAAAAGTCCTCGAAGGGAAGGTGGATTCGAGTCTAGCATCCAATCAGTTACAGGCAGCGATTCAAATCGGTGCCTTCGCAGGGAATTCTTTGACAGGGGTACTACTCGCACTCGGTGGAATCGAGATGGTCGGCTTGATCTTAAGTATGACGCTATTGATCGGTGTTGGCATTCCACTCATTTTACCGCTTCTCTCTCATCAATCGGATAAAGTGGCGGAAAAAGTGACGAAACCAGTCGACCGTGATCCGCTTGACTCTATCCAATTACGCGCAGGTATTTCAAAGGATCACATGTTACGGCTTACCGTAATAGGTGTCACCTTATTGACCGTACAGCTCGCATCCATTAATTTCTTATTGCCGATCATTTTCCATGATGTGTATGACTGGTCATCCGTTCAATATGGAGTGGTTGGCGCAGCGATGGGACTTGGTGCATTCATAGCGACGGTACTTGGTCGATTTGGACGATTCGTCCCGTATGCGTCGTTCGGATTGATACTAGTCATTGATGCGTTGCTAGGTACGATAGAAAATTGGTCTCTTGCCATCTTTCTAGGGTTCAGCCTCGGTCTCGGATTCAACCGATTCCGGATCTATCAACGGATCTTAATGTTCAAGTTTTTAGAGACGAAAGAAGAGACGGTCATTTGGACAGGGCGAACGACGACGGCGTTTCAATTCACGAAAGCGCTGACACCACTGCTTCTAGTTTATCCACTAGCGTGGTTAGGTATCGTAAATGCAGGAATCTTACTTGCCATAATGGGTGTTCTTTTGACAAGTTTACTTGGAATCATTTATTGGTTTGAAACAAGAGGGATTTCACATGATGAGCCAGAGGAACATGTAGCATAGTCCATAAAAATGAACATGCTGAACAGGTATCCAGAAGACCAAGGCACGGCGTAAAAACGTCTATGTCTTGGTCTTCTTTGCACATGAACTATCAATAAGAAATGGATTAGTACTCGTAATATTTTAAAGAAATGACACGTTTGAGAATAAAATAAAGAAAATGTATGATGAATAGAGAGTTGGAACGTAACTGATGCAAACATTACCAATAGGAAACAAAGTCAGGAGGATGAGGATGAGTACGTTAGGTTTGCGGATTAAAGAACGACGAAAAGCAATCGGATTGACGCAAAGTGATTTGGCAGGAGCAGAACTGAGTAGCGGGATGGTTAGTCTAATCGAACGAGATATGACAAATCCGTCTCTTAAAACGCTTGAGCATTTAGCAAAAACACTTGAAGTGAGTGTGAATTATCTGTTGAATCAAGAAGAAGCGGAGTTAAGTGGAACAGAAGATGCTGGCGTTCTTCTTCGAAAAACGGAAGGGTTACTTCGCGTAGGGAAGCACGAGGAAGCACAGAAGATGATCGACGAGCTTGATCAAACTCATATTCCCGCTTCTTTAAAAGGACGTTATTTAAAACTACAGGGGGAGTTGGCAATTGAACGGGCGGAGTATGGTCGTGCTATAGATTGTCTCAATAATGCGTTGCTGTACTTAGACTCATCCGTCATGGATGAATATGTAGATACGTACTACCATCTAGCCAAAAGTCATTTGAATGCCTTAGCATTCAGTAAAAGCATTGATGTTGCGATGCAAGGTATGCTCCTACTTGATTCACTACCGACGAACAAAAATATTTTACTACGTTTACAACTAATGTACGTGCAGGCATATGGATATGCTCGGTTGAAAAGTTACGAAAAAGCAATGGAGATCATTGATGATGCGTTAGATTACATGCAAAAAACGAACTGTTTCTATAACGAAAGCCTGTTCCGCATGCTTAACGGATTAGCTGCTCTCTATATGAAGGATTACGAAAAGGGGATCAAGCATACCAAGATGGCGTTAGCCCTTTTCGAAGAAAATAAGCAAAGTGAGTATGTTACCGGATGTATGACGAATCTCGGTATTCTCTTGCGAGAGTCGGGTGATTTAAATCAGTCGATCGATTATCTCGAGCAAAGCGTCGCCTTGGCTGAACAAAATGATAGTCAATGGAACATCGTTAACAGTTCGTTGGAACTAGCGACATCATATTTCCGCTTAAATCAATGGAGTGAAGCAAAAAGCCTGTGCGAACGCCATATTCAAAAAGTAGATCCAGAAGACGCGCTACAGGTGAAGATGCGTCTATTGCTTGCTCAGATTGAATATGAGGATAAGCAATACGAACAAGCGAAGTGGTGGAGTGATGATGCTCTTGCCATAGTAGAAAGACTTGACGAACGTCAACTTCTCGCAAAAACTCTGAGAGTACATGCTCAAATCTTAATCGAACAACACCAGGAACGACAGGCAATCGAGTATCTTTTACGATCGAATCAGATTTACGAAAATTTACTCTGACGACCCATTGAAAGCTTTAACGTAAGGTCTTGAATGTTTGATATTGCGTTATATAAAGGTAACGAAAAGGCGATTCTTCTTTATGGAAAGAAGTCGCCTTTTCGTGTAGGGATGGCTTGTGACGCGTTACTTCATGACTGAGGTGTCCAATCAGTCAAGCAATCTAGATTGATCGTTTTCACCCAGTCATAAAACTCATCCACATGTTGAATGTGTCCGTCTAAGACAGCTTGATAGATGAAAATTGAAGGATAATCTAAGTTCTTCCGGAGGATGTCTTCTTTAATCAGCAGAATTAGCTCTCTTGAGCTGTTCGTCAAGGAAGCAGTCATGCCATCGACAAGATCGCGTGATACCGGACCTTGACGATTGCTGTGGAACAACCACATGTCAATATTCCAGAGCAACCGTGTTTCAGATTCGTATGTCATCTTGAAGTAAAATCCGTTAAAAGGAGTGTTGAGATGATTCCGATATTTGATTTCGATGATTCGGGGGTGTTCCGCGAGATCGTGTAATAGATTCAGCGCTTGCGATGGTTTAGGCGAATCGCTAAAAATCTCTATATCAATATCCGGTTTCACCATTAAGTCATAAGACATCGCGCCAACGATATGAACGTCGCCGAGTGCGCTCCATTTCTTTCTTAAGCCTAGCTCGTCAAGTATGGTATTTGCTTCTGCAGTCATCTGTTTGGAACGATTGAGTACATCCATAATAAACTCTCCTAAGTTATGTCATTAACAAATTATTTCAGAATACAATATAATGATTGACCTGACAAGCCTGTAGACTAAACTTTTCCATCGCGTCAATTAAATCGTCTATCCATCTTAGTTCACGACTGGTGAAGGGGGCGTGCTAGTTGGAGGTAATTTTAGAACACTAGCATCAATAGTATCCTGCGTTGAAAGCTGTCTCAATTGAGGATGCAACAACCAAACGAAAGAAATCAGTATGAGACCGATACCTGAAAATGAGAAAATGAATGAACTTCCTAGGTAATTGGCTAATGAGCCACCTACCAAGGAACCAATTGGCATGGCGGATACGCTGATACTGTAAGTGATGGACGTAGTCCTCCCAAGTATTTCATGCGGGACAGCGGCCTGGATGAGTCCAGCGAATAGAATATTGACTGCACCGACGGGAATCCAGGCGACACCGAACAAGAGACATATCAGTATAGGAGAAGTCATCCAGCCAGCGACGATCCAACAAAGACCACCGAGTGTAAAGCAGAGAATCGCGGTCGAACCGATTCGAAATCTTCCAAGGAGAGGACCTAAGAATGCGCCCATCAACGAACCTGCTGAGATAGCCGTCAATAAAAAACCGTAAGTTCCTACACCACCGATTTGATCGGAAAAGCTTGGAAGGATGGCTAACGTCATACCAATCGTAAAGTTAGCAAGAAGGGAGCCAATCGTGAAAACCCACAACAAGGAATGAAGGACAACATGAAATCCTTCGCGTAATTCAATGACGTATCGCTTGATGGAAGACTGTTTTTCTTTCACATCGTCCTGATCAAGCTTTCTTCGTGGGATTTTCACGAGTGAAAAACAGAGCGCAGCTATGACGAAAGTGATTGAGTCGATCCAAAAGACGAAGATAGCCCCAAAGCTTGCAACAAGGATAGCTCCTAAAGAATTGAGGATCAAATCAATGCCTTGATAGGCTATAGCAAATAGAGAGTTGGCATGTAGCAAGTCCTCCTTTTTCAACAAAAGAGGGAGAGTCTTCGTCTGGGCAGGATAAGCAAACTCTTCGATACATGCTAAGAGTGGCATGATACATAGAAGAAAGGAAACATGAAGTGCATCTAAATAATAAGCAATCGGGATGGTCATTAATAGGACGGCTTGTAGCACCTGCGTAGAAATCAAAATAGGTTTCACGCGCCACCGGTCGACAAGAGGACCGATCAAAAACTGCAGTACTTTCGGGACGAGAATCAAGAATCCCGCAAGGCCGGTATAAAAAGGATTATGACTCAGTTCAAAGACAAGCCACATCGACGCGACATAATACAAGCTATCTCCGATATTCGTGACGACTCTACCCAGTAATAAGAATAAGAAAGAGGGATGTGTAAGTAAGCGAAACATGGAAAACAACTCCTTTTTTATTTTTTAGACCGGTCAATTTTTTTTGACAATACATCAAAAAAGAAAAAGAATGTTTTACGATTCTTTTTCAGGCGCATCTAAGAAAGGATGATCAATCGCAAAAGCCATCGTTGAAAAGAAATAGAGACGTTGGGCTTCTGCATCTTTCGGTTCGTGAGAAAGTGTTCGCAATTCTTCCATCAATGCGAAGTATTTTTTGATCCACTCCTTATAATTCTCTTCGGTCGCAGAGATTTGCCACATCGATCCGACATGATTCCAGTTCTCCGGAGACTCGCTTGCGACTGGAGATGTGAACGCCTCTTCTGGGGCAGAAAGGATGATGGACTTCGTTCGCTCTGTCATCTGGTATAGAATTTGTCTAGATGATTCACTGATGATTTCAGCATGTGGTAACAATTCGGTCGAGGGCGTGAATCCGCGAGCGACGGATTGGTAGAACTTTTGGAGGATACCACCTTTCTCTTCCGTTTTCACTAATTCGATCAGTCCGTTCTTTTCTAACTCCTTCAAGTGATAATGGACCTTGGGACGAGATAGGTTCAGTAGTTCAGAAAGCATCTGTCCAGTGAGCGGTTTTTCAATCAAGTACATCATGATTTCAGCTCGGATCGGAACACTTAATGATTTTAACTGGTTTAACTCGGTTAATGTCATCATCGGTTGCATAGTAAAACCCCTTTTTTGACCGGTTAAATTAATTTGACAATAAATCATACGGATTGTCAATTTATTTCTTTTTGCAGGTAAAAAAATCAAAGAATTAACCCAAGCAGTATACATTTCGATGTCGAAATATATTGATTGGGTTAAAACATAATACAACGATTATACGAACTAGCTAACCGATTTGTGATTTAATTTTTCTTTGCTTTGGTAATTTGTATACAAAATAGTATAGAGTCCGACACTAATACCGCCAATAAACGCATATAAAACCGAAATTATGCTCGAGCTTACGTAGTCACCAAGAATGATGAAAAACGAGCCGATCAACATGGCACCACGAAGCCGCAAAGCGTTGACTGCAATATATTGGCTTCGTTTCTTCTCATCGATTAACGTCGCCAGAAGTGACTGATGAATTGGAACATACATCAATTCACCAATAGTGAAGATAAACGTTGCAATGAGTAAGATATAAAAATTATTACTCCACGCTAGAAGTGAGAATCCGAGCGCAAAAATAATGGAACCGATATACAATACATATTGTTCCTTTCGATTATTCATCATCTTCAGCATGATAGCACCAAGTACAACAACTAATATTGTGTTCTCAATTCTCAAGTACCCTAACATCTGTATACCGTCAATTTTCGTTTCATGTGAAAAGGGAAGCACGAACGGTTTGAAATCGGTGTTCAGTTTCACTGAAATGTAGTTAGTCAGCTGAAACTCAAGTCCGAGCATCAACGTTCCAGCTAATAGATAGATTAAAAATATACGATCCTTTAAAACATCAAAATAGCCATAAAACAAATCTCGAAAAGAGAGTTTAGTCGGAATGCTTTTAAATGTATGTGTTTCGATAATGAACACCTGTATGAGAGCGCAGCAGATAAGAGAAGTAAATGCTGTTGCAAGTAGAAGTTCAAAGAAATGGTCGGCATAGAATAATGATCCGATTAAGCTACCCATGGCGATTGATAAATTGATTGACCAGTAATTGATACTGTACAACATTTTGCGTGTCTTATCTGTGCTAACGTCCATCAAGATCGCCTCATTCGCAGGTGTGATCAATCCAATCAAGATGTTCGTGAATAAAAAAGTAACGAACGTCAATTCCGCATTGGAAAAGACGGGTGAGTTACATAAAGCCATCAGTAAAACAGAAAAGAATCGTAAGAGTTCGCCGCGAAATAAAACAAGCTTCCGTCCTTTGACATCGGATAGATATCCGCCATAAAAGCTAGCAATGAGCGAAGCGATGATAACGATCACCATTAATATCCCAGAAATTTTTAAACCGAATTGAGTCGAAAAATAAATAGCCATGAATGGGAAAATTGCCATTTGGGTGACCTTTTGAAGAAAATTAATCAAAATACGGATCTTGATGTTGATATGTAGTTCTCTCAGCCGCATACATGATCCCTCCTTAAGTTGTACATCTTTCATCACTAACTATAAGAGGGATCAACAGCGATATGTTGACTAGAAGAGGGATCAACAGCGATATGTTGACTAGAACGACGTAAATAATAGTTACCCCATGTAAATAGAAAGGTATCTACATGATTCGAATAACATAGGTGACTTAAGATAGTGTGCCAAGTGAGTTGTCTACAAAGATTTCTCCACGTGCATGCAATGATAGAAAATATTCCCCTAAATCTCGATACTCTGGGCAATCTAACAACTGCTGACAAATCGAAACGTCGTGACGAGCATCTATCCGTGAGAATAGATCAAGACTACTTCGAATTAATAAATTTCCCGTGTTCTCGTTTCCTAATAATTTTTCCAAGACGCCATAAAGGCTGTAGTAGAGAGCTCGCGAATGAACAAGATTTTTATCCTCTAATACCTGGACAGCACGGATAACAAATTGCTTAGCATCCTCGTATTGCTTACTCCGTAAATGGATGATGGCGAATTCTTCAAGAACGGAAGCCTCCTTAAAAGGATTACGTCCTTGATATAAGTCATATAACTGTTGAAGATGCTCGACGGTATATTCGATCGAGTTGTTGCGGTCATTCAGGATTAATAAGTTTTGAAACGCAATGTGTGCACCTGCTTGATCGCCTATATCCTCGAAGCCTTGAAGGGATAAGTTCGTATAGTGTAGCGCTTTCTGTTCTTGCCCAGTAAGTGAGTAAGTTTTTCCTAAACCAAGATAGATGTTTGCGCGTAAATCTTCGAAGTTTGTGTATTCCATATGGGCTAACGCTTCCTTGTAATGTATGTGCGCTTGAGGTATATCACCGAGTCGAAGATTCGTCGTACCTAGGAAGATCAGAGTTTGAGTTACTTCATATTGACACTTTTTTTGAGGACGACCATATAGCAAGGCAGAAGTATAATACCTTTTCGCTTCTAAAAATCGTTCCGTCCTAAAGAACGCCTTTGCAATAATCATATGAAGACGTACGATTAAAGATTTATCAGGATGATCAAGTAGCGATTGCTGTGCCTCTTTACGACGAAGGAGGATGTCCTCAAAAGCTTGATGCTCCGCAAATAAATCAAACAGACGTAAAAATGTGGTACCTAACAGATGCTTATCCTTCGATAGATGTAATACTTTATTCAGGAGCTTCACAGCAGGATCGAAATCCAAAAAGTCGTTATCAAGGCGATTTAGTATGGCGTAACAGATTTCTTCGTCTGTCTCTTCCACATCATCTGAAAAATAGTGTAGTGGTCTTCCCAATCGTTCTGCAAGTAGCGCTAATATTTTTGCAGAAGGAATAGCTTTTCCGCTTTCGATGATGCTGATATATGCACGGGAAAGGTCGTCCCCAGCGAGTTGACTTTGTGACATACCTTGACGAATGCGATCATTTTTTATCTTTAATCCAATCATGGTCTTTTTTCCTCCTATTTATTAACAGGATACATCATTTCTCTACAGTAAAAAAATGTTATTGTAATCTTGTAGGTACCAAAAACTGTAGAGATGTATTACTTTATATGTTTAGGTACAAAACTTGATGCAACACATGTTTAAAATAGGCAAAATCTTAGCGGGAAGCTTTAAAAGATAAAATGTTATGCAATGCAGCGATTGACGTAACGATGCATTTCAAAGGTAACGTTCTAAAAACTGTACGTACAATGAAGGAGGAAGAACATGCTGGGATTACCGAATGGCGTGGTGACCATCGTTCCGTGGAATCGGGAGTGGTCATCTTATTTTGAACAAGAGCGAAAGTCTATCTTAGATACGATGAAGGATCATCATGTGATCGTTCACCATATTGGAAGTACTGCAATCAAGCACTTGGATGCTAAACCCGTTCTTGATATCGCAATCGAAGTCGAAAACTTCAGTGCAATTAAAGAACAAGTTCAGTTGCTGGAACAACTAGGATACCACTGCATGGGAGATCAAATCCTGCCAGACCGTTTTTATTTCATCAAGGGAGATCCCCGGACGCATCAAATTCATTTCTATCGTAGCGGAAGCTCGTTTTTACAAGAACAGTTGATCTTTCGAGATGCGCTCAGAGAAGATGATTCACTCAGGCAGGACTATCAAGAGTTGAAATACACATTAGCGACGTCCTTTGCCGAGGATAAACACACCTATGCTGCAAAGAAGACCGATTTCGTAAATCGTATCGTTGCACGTCGAAATCAGGATGAGCCGTCAGTTTAGAAAGGGGATGAAAAAGTTGAGACACCTTGAACGATTAAAACCGGGGGATGAGATCGGGATATTTTCACCGTCAGCTCCAGCTACCTATTCCAGTCCAAAACGATTCCAGCGTGCGAAAACATTTTTGGAGGCGAAAGGGTTCGTGATTGTCGAAGGAAAGCTGACCGGAAAACAGGACCATTATCGATCTGGAAGCATCAAAGAACGGGCGGAAGAACTGAATGAACTGATTCGAAATCCTGACATCAAATGTATCATGTCGACGATTGGTGGAATGAACTCGAACTCACTTCTCCCGTACATCGATTATGAAGCCTTCAAACAACATCCGAAAATCATTATCGGCTACTCCGATGTCACCGCGATTCTACTCGCGATATATGCGAAGACGGACATTCAGACGTTCTATGGTCCAGCGCTTGTTCCTTCTTTTGGTGAATTCGAACCGTTCGTCCATCATACCTATGAGTACTTCAACGATTTATTGATTGAGGAACCATCGCTGCCGTACGAAATGAAAGTACCTCCGTACTGGACGGATGAGTTCGTGAACTGGGAAGAGAAGACGAAGGAAAAAGACCAGCGACGTAACGAATGGATTTGTGTTTACAAGGGAATTGCGACAGGACGAGTCATCGGTGGGAACTTGAACACTATCCAGGGGATTTGGGGAAGCGCGTATATGCCTGAGGTACGTGAAGGGGACATCCTCTTCATCGAGGACACGATGAAGACTGCTGCAGAAATTGAGCGTGCTTTCTCGCTGTTAAAAGTAAACGGTGTGTTCGACAAGGTTTCTGGAATCATCCTTGGGAAGCATGAACACTTTGACGATCAAGAGACGGAACGTAAACCATATGAGATCTTAATCGAGGTACTCGGAGAGACGAAGGTACCATTTTTAGCGGACTTCGATTGTTGTCATACCCATCCGATGTTGACGTTACCAATTGGTGCCACGATTCAACTGGATGCTACGAATAAGAAAGTATCAATTCTCGACCGTTTCATATGATTTTCCTATCAGATACTAGCGTGTGCGATTTTCCAAAAATAAGATGAAGGAGCGTTTTACATGAAACCAATCGAGAGAACGATAGCGTCATTACACATGATGTATAAAGATGGTCCACGATATATTATGGGACGTTATGGAGAGAGTGGCGATTCTACTTGCACGCTTAACGATCCGTTGCCGGAGAGTGAAATAATCAATTTCATAAAAGAAGATTCTTTTTTCCTGCCGGAAGACTACAAAAAGTTTCTCACCCTACACAACGGAGGTCGTTTATTTAGTACAGAGGTGGATACGAAGATTGAATTGTTTACGTTGCAAGAAATGCTTGAGTTTTCTGAGGAACAGCAAGCGGAAGACGGCATTCTTGAGGATGAACATTATTGGATCATCGGTCAACAAAATGAGTACTGGATTTTGATCGATAAGCTGAAGTGTCAGGAATCAGAAGGGCTGTTTAAAAAGTCATACATCATCATGCTTCATCCGTCCGATGGTATGGAGACGGCGTATCCCTTGAACATGAATTTCGAATCCTTCCTTGAATGTGTAGTGATCGCACAAGGCGATAACTTCTGGAATTGGCATGAGGATAGCGTGATGTACAGTGATGTTGATCACTATGATGAAATGGAAGTCGAGATGTAAAAGAAACTTGAAATAGTTTTAAAAACAATCGGTAATTTGAAAAATAATACCTTCGGTTAAGACGCTACAATTTTTATCACAGCTCTTAGAGGGCTATATCATTTTTTCAAATTAAATGCTAATTGCAATAATGAAGTATTGCATCAAATGAAAGTCTATTTGCTATAACGTCTTAAAGTGAACTGAGCCCTACAGTTTGGACAGTTTAATAAAAGCACCCTTAACGTTTTAAGCTGCTATGAGATGGCTTCGGTATTTGACCGGAGTCATCTTTTATAATTTCCAGAACTTCATGTGTCACACTATCCTTCACGCAAGAAAAGTATGACGTTTAACTAGGTTGATACGGAAATATACACAGAAAGTATCGTTTTTTTTCGATCGATTCCAACATATAGTAGTGTTCCTCTTGAAGAAAAACACCATCTATTCGTAAACACTGTTCTTTTCTAAATTAAAAACATACATTATATCAATTTTTAAATAAAAAATTCCAAAAATGTATCGTGAAACATATAATATATGGTAGAGCGTATTTTTTAAAAAGAACATTTCCTTTATGTCATGAGATGAGTTTATACAAAATGAATTACATAGAACATTTAGAAGCCCATTGTGGTGAAATTACAGGTCATCTTGAGATAGAAGAATTACAAGATCATGCGATTCAATTGTTGCAGTTTCAAAATGCACCGTTTGCGAATGCGAATACCGTGACATCACTTGGATTATTGCACCACCCATTGCAATTCGAGAACGGTGCTGTTGTCCATCAAGAAGTGATGTTGTCCGTCATGCAACAAGAGGCCGAGTCGGATTTAATTGAATTGATCTATCGTTTGACGCTGGAAGCATTAAAGACTGGACACGCTTATGATTTAGGCGATTACTTACCGATGCCGGATGGGTTGTTATCGAAGTACGATTTCGCTGCCCTATACGTAGCGACACCATTCTACTTTGAAGAATCATTTCAAGTCTATAAAGGGAATGCGGCGTTCGGGGAACCGGAGACGGTGTTACCAGTCTGGTTCGTACCCATCTATGCTTCGGAAGTCGCATACATCGAACAATACGGCGCTGAGAAATAATGAGATGTTATATGAAACTGAGATGCAATTGCTTAATTTAAAACGTCATCCGCTCGTGGGAGACAATGAAGAAATTGAAGAATCGATTTTTAACAGGGAGGTATTCGTTTGCGAATGCGAAATTAACGACTCCCTTTTTGAAGACGATATCCAACGACCATTCTTACTAAATGGACCGCTAGCGAAAGCGTATCACATGAGTGTTGAATCGGGAGAACAAGGCGATACAGCTCAAAACGAAACTTTCCTGTTTGATATTCTAAATCATCAAAATCGTTTTCCGATCTACGCGACCTTTTTTGCTTTTGAAGAGGAAGACAAAGACAACAGAGCTTTCTTCTCGCAACATCATATGTCGTTCACTTCACATGTCTTGTCTAGACAGAAACAAACGAACGGTTGGTTACGTGGAAAACGAACATCGACAAGTGAGAGTCATTTTTTCACGGTAAAGATTGAAAATGCTAGGATGCTCGAACTCTTCCTTGAACACGCTTATAGAGTTGCGTCGATGAACGAACTGTTCATGTTTTCGTATTCCGATCGCTTGTCGATTCAACAAGAGGTCGAAACAACGTACCGAAAAACACGTGTCTTAGAAGATCGGTTCGTTTATCCGGAAGATACAACGGTCGTGATTGTCGACCATGATGGAACAATGCTTTATCTGCTCTCGAACGAAGAACAATTCGCCTATGATCTTCGCACAGATTGGGCAAATCGACTACGACAACAGTTACCGAACGATACGGTGATTCGCCAGCTCAATGGAGAAATGTTCGCGGATCTATAAGAACGGGAGGGAAGTCATGCAACTCATCAAACCAATGAACGGTCAGAATCTTTTTTGGCTGTTCGAGAAGGATGGACGGACACTCTACACGTTTCACGGAATCATGGGAGAGAGATTGAAAGAACCAATGAGCGAGCAAAAGTTCTCGCGCTTTTTTAATCTGGATGCCTACATTCGAGAACTCGTAGCTGAGAAAGAAAAGGACGGATACTCGGTCGTTCAAGAAGCGGATTACCACGAAGTTGTCGTCGAGATCTTTTGTCAGGATTCAGAGTATGACTTCATCTTTGAGCATCGTTCGAGCATTGAAGAAGACCTCAATGGATTTCTTTTTGAAATCGGCAACGGGTATTTTGTTGAAGATGAATATGGTCCAGAAGCGATCGAATTCGTCCTTCATATCTTGGAGCCGTCCTATATCGTTGAATCCGTCATTGATTATTTTAAGGACCAGTTTAATCTGAAGAAAATCCGAATGGGGCAGGCAAAAGTTCATTACGGCAGACGTTTGACCGGACTTTATCCCAAAGGCAAGAATTTTAACCGGAAAAATTAAAGACAAAAATGTATAAGAAGGAGTCATATAGATGACATATCAAATCGGTTTACCAGGCGTTACAGAAGAGAGATTACAAGAGGTAGAAGCAGAACTTGGCTTCGAGCTTCCGAAAGAACTACGAAATAGGTACAAGCACGAAAATAAATTCAGCATCGGCGAATGGGGATTTCATCCAATCAAGGACGAGCAGTATATCAAGCGGACATGGGACGACCTTGTTCGTGTCAACACGACGGATGCGGAGGACTACCCATCCGATTTCTTACGAATTGCCAGTGACGGAACAGGTGACGAACTCGGATATCAGTTACCGGACACAGAGACGATCGTCTTATGGGACCACGAAGAACAAGAACTATTTCCGGTAGCACCGACGTTGAATGCGTTCGTTGAAAAGGAACAACAAATGGAACAGAGTGCGGAACAAGCAGAACTTTTCTTAGAGACGGTTCTTGAAACGGGAGCTGTCTATGGTCTATCAAAATTTGAACAGTCGGGCTGGGCCTATTGTCCGTCGAATCAAGACGAGACAGACGTGCTGTTATTCTTTTCGACGGAAGCAGCGGCGAAGGCGTTACAGACGAAGGAATGGACGAATTATCATCTGATTCGATTGGATTTAGACTTGTTTATTAACGGTTGGTTACCGAACATGATTGACGACGATCTGTATTGTGGCTTGGATTGGGGACCGGAGCTCGTCGGACTTGAGCTGGATCCAGAAGATGTCCTAGCAGATCTGGAGGGTTAACATGATTCGGACGCTTCGTAAACAAGTCGATGGAATGACAGCCGTTTGGCTCATCTATCGCGATGGACGAAAATTGTATACGTATCACGGTGTCATGAACGAAATTCATCAGGACGATATGAAACAAGCGATGGAAGAGCGCTACTTGTTCCGATATCAAGCGAAACGTCGGATGGATACGTGGATTTCGGAAAAACAGGCAGAAGGATACATATTCGAGGACGTATTCGGACTGACACCGAACCGCAAGAAAAGACAGACGTTCAAGCGTCGAATGATAGGACTCGCGTCTCTGCTGATTAGTGTCGGTTTGTTTCTGGTAGTGATGCCTTTTCTCGTCTCTCCAATTATCATCGCAGTGCTTGCGCTACTTCAAATGGGAATGGTCGTTTTCAGTAAAGACTATTTACCGGGCTGGCTACGCAAGGTTTGCTTCATCAGTTGCTGTGTCATGAACGTTGAATACCAAGAGGGTTTATACGCTGGTTTCGCGATTGGAACGGGTACACTCCTGTTGTTTTATGTCCAAAACAGATACAATCAAACGGATTTTCTAGCGGAACAGCCGAACCATGCTTCTATTTAAAAACTGCTACAGAAGACCAATTCAATTGATAAGGATGATAATTAAATGATTGTCACGCTCAGTAAACAAGTGGATGGCATCATCTATTTCTGGGTCATGTACCGGGATGGTCGAACAATCCAGATGTATCATGGTGTCACCGAACAATGGAAACTCGATCAGGATGTCAGAGATTCTATTGAAGAACGATATACATTTCGGCGTCAAGCTAAACGACGACTGAAGGAATTGATTGCTAAGAAACAGGCTGAAGGATACAGGCAGGATGATATTTATGGGATACAACCCGGACGGAAAGAGCGTGAGAAATTTCGCCGCCGGACGTCGTGGCTCGCTTATCTTCTTCTGGGTCTCGGTCTGTTCCAGTTCGTGACACCGTTCACTATATTACCGTTTGTTGTATTAGGTATCGGTATCACTCTGATGTTCTTAGCGTTTCTTAGTAAAGATCAGTTTCCGATGTGGCTACGTGTCATCTGTTTCGTCGATTATTTCTTAATGCATGTCAGTTTTCGGCAAGAGCAGTATATCCCGCATCTATTTCCGGTTCTGTCGATTGGAACGGGTTTACTCCTCTGGTTTCATCTTCGAAAAACGAGACAACAAATGAAAGTGGAGCAATGACATTTTATAAGGAGATGAAAGATGTCGCTTCTAGATAAGTTACTACAAGAACCTGCCGTTTCTGAGGTACCACGTTTACATAGTGCTCTTCTTGCGAAAGAACGAGACGAGGCTTGCGCAAAGCGTGGTTGTTACATATGGAGGGGTTCATTGAAGAAGCGGATACATGGTACTTCGAACGACAGCGGACGTTTGTGAGTTGGTTATTGACTACCTGTGAAGGAGAGGCAGACGCTTCGGTCATCTTGATTCATCCACTAAAAGAACGCTTCCTAAAACCAATCTTGAATCAATGGATGAAAGAGTTGCCGGATGACGTCCGACCGTATCGCTGGTATGGTCTTTTCTTTGATGAAGATGACCGTTTCATCTACTTACAAGAGGCGATTACACGTGGAGGAAGACGGGAGCAGTTAGCGATCGAGACGATGATTGATCATCACTTGTATGGACTTTGGTATTCTTTCCACCATCTCGATGATGATTTGTATTTAGGAGAAATAGAAGAGGACGCAGCAACCTTATCAGTGGCTTGGTTACTAATCGAGCAACTCGAAGATGCGGTTTTCAAATCGGAATGTATTAACGAATGGCAGAAGATGAATCAAACCTTAACGGATTGGACT
Organism: Exiguobacterium sp. Leaf187; assembly: GCF_001423925.1. Lineage (NCBI taxonomy): Bacteria > Bacillati > Bacillota > Bacilli > Caryophanales > Exiguobacterium > Exiguobacterium sp. Leaf187. Next base: position 343,591 of record NZ_LMPR01000009.1, read on the forward strand.
CTTTTCCGGCAAGAGCAAACCACCGGATTCATGGAGTGGCGCATGCAACAAGAATCAAGGGTTGAGTTTGATTAATCCAATGGCATTACCAAGTTAGAAATGTCCTCTCCGTTATATTTAAGAAAGAGGTATTTAACATGAAAAAACTAGGCACGTTTACAAGTCACAAAGGGAATCTGATTGTCTCGGATCCGGCTTTCCTTGAGCCGGATGTAGAATACAACGTGACAATTCCAGTTGAACAAGGTTCGATTTGGACGGTCTTCTATGACGAAGATGAGTTCGAATCAATCAATTTGCTTTACCTAACAGTGAACGAAAAAACGGAGATAGCTCCATCCGATTTCGAACCGCTATCCGATCTAGTCGTCGTCGATTCAGCGCAACTCGTCGTCATGAACACAGCGGATTACGGGAGACGGGAAGCCATCGACTGGGAGATTCGAAATACGCTAGAGTTCGACGAAGAAATCGATCCGTTCTATATCGCAATCTCAGATGAAATGATGGAAGATGAAATCTTCCTGTTTCCGTTCGGTGTCGCCGTTCAGTTAATGGGGGACGGACACTATGAAGTCCTTGTCCGACGGGAAAACGGTGACATGACAGGGATTGCGATCGTCCTCGGAGAACATGAGGCTTTTGAAGAAAACGATGACGAGAAAGAAATATCGCTGGAAGACGTTGAAGTTCCACGACTGAATCATCAGAACACTGCTTTACCAGACGATGTCTTTCTTACAAATATCCTTCAGGCGATGCGACTATTTTATGTGAACGATCAAAAATCCTTGAAATACAGCATTCCAATCGAAGGTGAGAAGGTGGAGTACAAGCTGTATTTGTATGATTATTCATCCTCCATCCAAAACTATCAAGTGTCCGTGGAGAGTCCTTGTCCAGAAGCCCGCCTCCAAGCATTCGAGACCAATCATTTTGCGATTCCGAAGTGGTATAAAGAGATTTTGAGAGTCTGTAACGGTGTGCGTTTTTCCGAAGAGTTGAACTTAAACGGTATTCCGTTGACGAGCTGGAACGGGTTATCGCATGAGATCCAGGGCAATCTCTCGGACAGTCTCGATGAATACGCGTTAACCGAGTTCGATGCAATCCGTGACAAGTATTTCTTTTTTGGCTCGTCGTTTAGACAGGACGAATACTATGCAGTATTGAAAGAGCGTCCAGACGAAGCTGTCTATTGCTTCGACTATAGAACGTTAAAACTTAAACCTAAGGCAACGACTTTCCAAGATATCGTCCGTGATGCGTGGCGCGCGTGTAATCTAAAAGCACTCCATAAAAGAATGTGAGGATGATCTCATGAAAATAATCTATTCTCGTGAAGACTTACTCGCACTCGAAGATTCTTTTGAATATGAGGTGGGATTGCCAGTCCGCATCAGAGAACTTCCGGATTCCGTCATCGAAGAGGAGCTTCCGGATAGCCGCGAACATTTGGATCGTCTTCTAAAAGATGATTATACATTGGTCATTCAAAAACCGCGAATTCCGAATCCTCCTGTATTCGCGGGGTTACACGTGATATCGGAGAACACGGTCATGAAATTATATGTCTACGAGGCGAATCATTGTGAAGATGCGTTATGGGATGTCCTATCCGAAAATGAATACAATCGGCACTGGGCATATTTTTTACTGAAGAAAATCGAAGGTGTCAGATTCGAATGGCCTTATACGAATGAAGCTCAAAGTTCGCTGAAACTGTCTAATCTCAAAACAAATGAACTCGTACATCTACGATTTGAAACCAATCAAAGCGTAACGTGTCAATGGGAATGAAAAAGGAGATACTTCATGAAAACGTATCTTGAAGAGCATAGCGATGCGACACGCATCTTTCCATGGCTTGCGGATGCGAGTTCATCAATTCGCTGTCTATGTGTGGTCGGTGAGATGCTTTTGTTTCCAGAAGATATCGTCCAGTTCAAACAAATCAGTAGTGAGATGTTCCGTGATGAGCTAGCGAAAAAGCATGCGCTAAGCACGTATCGCTTTTATGTAGTAGTGTGTGTCAGAAATGAGTTTCAGTCCAAAAGAATCTTTGATTACTACAAGCTGTGGCGTCTACTCGAACGAGAAGAGATGCTCGAGGGCTTCACCTCTCGAATAGAAGTACTGGTCCAAGTGGGGAAAGAACCGTACTACGTTGGGATTGCTGAATTTGGTATCGAACAGCTCTCGACAGCTATCGAGATGATTAGTGATTCTCCAGCTATGTATACCATTATTTGTGCGAATCATGATCGACCGTCACACTGTCAGGAGTTACTTGATCAGGTGCTCGAGATTGGCTTAACAGAAAGTGGAAACTTACCAGTTGTCGAGATGGTCACGACACTAACCGCACAAGGTTATGCCGTCTGCACATGGGGAAGTTCGAGTGAAGAACAGGAACTACAGTGTTTTTATACGGCAGCTTTCTTATAACAATGTAGAAAGAAGGAATTCGATGAGTCTGCGTGGCGTATCGTTTGAAATTCCGAATGAACCGGGACGTGTCTTGCTCGACATATTAAGTGCGATTGAAATGAAGGCGTATGATTGGTTTCTTCGTAACTTTGATTTTCCGATCCAAACCATGGGTGGGGAGTTGTATGACAGTTTAGAAGAGTTTTCAATCGATCGGATAGCGACAGGACATGAACTAGCGAAATGGCTAAGGGGACCAAGCAATTACTTGATCTTTGCTGAATTGTTTGCATTTCAAAGTGGTCAGACTGAAGAAGTAGGAATGACGTATGAGTGGTTTCAGAAAAGCAATTGTCACATCGCGATTTTGGTGTATGACTGCACGTACGTCGATATCTATTGTAAGGAGCAGCACGTATCCGAAGCATTTTATGAGAACGCCGTGAGACGTGGATATACCGGAATCGAATGGGTGACAGATGATAATGATCCTCGGACTCGTTTGTCGGTATGGTCAGAATAAGACACTGTTCAGACGAACAGATGTAAAAGCTAAACGTTCAAGATAAGAGACATGAACTACGAACTGTTGATGGAGGAGCGAAACTACTCATGATCCAACTGACAAAACAAAACGGCTCGGATACGCTCTACCAAACAATCTATACAGAGGGACGCCTCATCGTTCAACATCAAGGAATCGTTGGAGCGTGGGTGAAAGCAGAAAACGTAAAGCAAATGCGTGTCTCGCGCTTCAAACGATTAGGTGTACAGATTTTACAGCTGATCGAGAAGTTTGAACGTCAAGGCTATCGCGAGCTGAACGAGACAGATTACCGGGAACTAATCGTCCAGTTTTCTTATGAAAAGGATCAGGAAGAAACAGCGCTCGAGCGACGTTACATGATGGAAGAAGTAATCAATGATGGTTTGCTTCATACGGGGAACGGCTACTGCGAAGGGGGAGATATCGGTAGCGGTACGACGAATATCTTTTACCATGTCCTTGATGTCGAGGCAGCCATTGCACTAATTTTTGAAGAGACGAAAGCACGCGATGTACAAGACGAACCAAAAATTGCAGTACAAGAAGGAGCAGCGTACACCGTTCTATATCCTCAAGGAGCGACGTTCGATTTGATTGGTGAAGGTAAACCATGGAGCTGGATTCCGATGACGCAAGCGGAGGACGAGAAGATATGGCACGTCATTGATCAACAATTTCAATTCGCACCCAGTACGACAGTTTTCCCCTCATACCATGCCCCGAGTCCGTTCATTACATACGAAGTGGATTATGAAAAAAGCGAAGAAATCGAGCAAACGTTAAAGCGTATTCTGATCGAGCTAAGTGTTGAAGGAGAACGCGTCATGGCGCTCGATTGGAATCATCAAGGGTATTGGATCGACCCAAGACATCCGTTTCTTCGCAATGAAGAAGGAGACTGGATGATTCCAGCAGTTCCAGATGGCGATTACTCCTTTTTCATCGCTCGTGATTTTCGCTGGGGATATCTCGGTCATCCGTGGGAGGGTAGCATCACGTTGTTTGGAGAAGATCTGATCTCTGCGTTCCAAGGAACAAAGAGTTTTAAGAATGAAATCCGAAAAGGGTGAGTAAGATGAAAATGACATTTCGACGAAACGACTGGATCGATGTGTTCCGGGAACTGCTACCACGCGACGATTGGCAAGACCTCGTCCGTCTTCAAGTAAGTCAGCATTCGTATCCGGTTGAAGTAAAGTTTCTGAAACGACCACTCAAGCAGAATCCGAACATCGGTGATTTTTCGGATTGGACGGTCCGATCTCACATGATTATGACCGACGACTCACAGCTTGAAAGATTTCTCGAACACCTTGTCATCGAACAGCAGGAAATGGCGACTAAAGCAGAAGTGACGCTCATTATCCAAAAACAAGGACAAGGAATCGTCCGAGTCACGAACGATTGTGTCTCGATGTATGGAGTCGCGTATGAGGAGCTTGATGACGTTGGAACAGATTATGAGAACTTTTTCGATGCAGTTTTACCGAATGCCTCGTTTCCAGTCGAGGTCGTCTTTTGTGGTCGGGATGTTCTAGATAATGACGATTCGATTCACGTGATGACGTTGCACGACTCCAATTGGCAAGCGGTGTTGGAAGAACATGTATTGCATTTGCTGAAGCGCAAGGAAGTGACATCAGGATTATTTTCGAAAGATGCACGTCCCGCACGGCAAACGCTTGAGGACTTCATGTCTGAATTCTCGTTATTGATGCCCTATAACTTCATCGTGACCCGCGATGCAACAAATCGATTTGGCATGCTCGATCACTTTTGTACGAATGGAAAGATCGCGCATTTTGGAAAGATGAACGATGGAGAGACGTCTTTCAAGTAACGATGGAAACATCATACATTAGGAGGAAGCATAATGAGCTTAGCGTCATATATTTGTATGGAGAGACAAATTCCTGAGCAGTATCTCAATTTATATGAAGAAGATGAGACCGTTCCCTTATATATCGGTCCCTGTTTTGCGGATGAAGACTGTCTGTATGAAGTAAAAACGAAGCATTTTCACAAATGGTATGTATATGAAATTTCGAGTAACTGGGGCATCGAGATCGTTGAACCTTTTGATTCTGAAATTGCACTGGAGTCGAAAGAAAAGCTACGTTATCTGTTTACGTTCATGAATGACTTCTTAGACGAGGGTGAATCATTCGAATTGTATACATGTTGGATTGGGGAAGAGTACTATCCAAAAGTAAAAAGTATGACACTATCTTTGGAACTTGATCAGTTAGAAGACATTGAGATTCCTGAAAGAACGCATATTTTGATCACGAAACAGAGTGAAAACTAAAAAGCCGCTGATCCACAGCGGCTTTGGTTTATTTGGTTCACTCTTGTGCATAGACGATGTCTGCGATGGCATGGACTTGCGCAAGCGTCATCTCGGAATAGAATTCGATTGACAAAGGATGATCCGTCGGCTCGAGTTCAAAGAAAGGAAGTTGACCGGTTCCTTCATCATGGACCATCACTTTTAAGTTGACGGTATCCGGGTAAGCGGGTAGATCGCTTGAAAACCAGCCGAACATCGGCTCCTCGATGCGAGGACGTTTCTTCTCGATGAAGCGAGCGAAGTTTTCAGGGCTCAGGCTCACCCATGTAATCCACCAGAAGGGTTCGTCTTGTCCAGCAATCGGGAGTTCAAGAATGCCCTTCACGAAATAATGCGGACCGTCCAGTTCTAAGACACACCACGTATCATGCATCTCGCTTTTCGTTTCTTGCTCTTTCTCAGACATTTGTTCGTAGTAGACCGGTCCGAGTGTTTCATATTCAGTCGGGAGTTCGTCGTGGCGTTCGCCACAGATGGCGCAAGGCAGAAGTTTTTTCATTGGAATCACCTCTAAGTTGAGTTATGTATGTCTCGTTGTCGAACGTTAGAAGAGAGCATACTTGTAGTGTAACACCCGTTGGTAGAGAATCCTGATGGAGACCGTGACAATCCAGCGAAAGCGAGGGGATTAACGTGCAGATTTACATTGAAGAACACCAAAATCATGCGAAGACGATTAAAGAATATCATCTGACACTAAAAGGACAAGACCGAATCGAATCCATTTTTTCATTCGAATATTATAATGATGACTCAAAGGAAGATGAAGTCATTTCGGACGAAGAAGTGTTAACCCAATTATTCACACGGTTGAATCGTTTTCCAATCTATCTCTCCTTTGGATTCCATGAACTGACGGATTTAGAAAAAGAAGATTTGCTGTCTACGCTTAAGCACAAACAATTATCGTATACAGAGATCTCAATCACTAAGCGTGAGAGATATATGACGGTCGAAGTGAATCATCCAACGGACTTATTTCAGGTACTCACGCAGTCAATTACAATGGCTAACTACAATGGCTACTATTTGATTGCTTTCACCAATCTATTGAAATTTGAAAGGCAGCGAGTAAGGCGCTGGTTCATCAACAAAGAGAGAGTAGTGCCAGTAATCGATATGACGAAACCGACGACATTTTTTAAAATCGGCTTTGATTTCGAGAATGTGCTGATCTTTTCGAATGAAACGGATTTCGATGCATTAGAAAAAATAGAAGCACTTTTTCCGGACGATGAAATCGAGCGGTAATAAAGTGATTGAGAGAGGAGTGGAATCGTGTTAGATGTCTATTTTGAGAGGCATATGGATCACGCAAAAGTGTTCAAAGACAGATACTTGTACGTTGATCGACCAGAACGTATCGACTTCATCTTTTCGATGGGGTGTCTACCGGATATGGAAACTAAAAGCGACTATCAAGGTGATTCAAATCGAGTCCTGAAACAATTTTTGACGCGTCTCAATCGGTTCCCGATTTTCGTCACGTTCGGTGGAAGTTTTACGGATGAGGAGGTCGAGCCGTACTTTCAAAAGCACAATCTATCGTATACAAAGGTTCGACCGTACAAGAACCTATACTATCACGTTCAAGTGCATGACGCGACCGAACTTGAGTTGTTGCTAGATGAGACCTATTGGTATGGGGCTGTGAACGAAGACTTTTTTATATCGTTTACGAATCTCCTGACGTTTGAGCGGAGAATGGTCAAAGGATGGTTTTTCAAAAAAGAACGAACCGTTCCTGTCATTCATGCGACGAAAGAGATGTCATTCATCACGATGGAGCATGATTTCATGGGCTATTACCTGTTTTCGAATGAACCCTGTTTTAATACCGAGGACAAGGTGAAAGCCATCTTTCCTGACGACGGTACCATTGAATTCTATTGATGAAACAAGCAGTTGGATGATGTAGATGGATCAAGCAGAATACGTGGAGGGATTTCCATGTTATACATCGATTTCGAAGAACATACGAATCATGCAAAAGTAATCAAAGACCGTTATCTCGATATTGATCAACCAGATGCTATTAAGTCGATTTATTCGATGGGATGTCTTCCGAATGACGAGAAACGCGACTATCAACATGACTCCAATGAAGTACTGAAGTATTTTTTGACGCGTCTGAATCGCTTTCCAATATTCGTCACGTTCGGCGGTGGTTTTACCAATGAAGAAGTCGAGCCGTTTTTTCAGAAGGAGAACCTATGCTATACAAAGATTCAACCAGATAAGAGCATTCCTTTTTATAGCGTTCAAGTGAACGATGCGAGCGAACTTGAGCGTCTGCTGGATGAAACGTATTGGTATGCGGCAGTAAACGATTTTTATTTCCTATCCTTTACGAATCTCCTGACGTTTGAGCGGAAAATGGTCAAAGGATGGTTTTTCAAAAAAGAACGTATCGTTCCAGTCATTCGTGCGACGAAAGAGATGTCGTTCATCACAATGGAGCATGATTTCATGGGCTATTATCTGTTTTCGAATGAAGCTTGTTTTGATAGTGAAGACAAGGTAAAAGCGTTTCTTCCAAAAGGAGAAGGCATCGACTACTATGATTGACATTCATAGGAACGATATAAAGGAGGACGATCATGTTTGGGATCAGTATGAGTCTAAAAGAAGTGCCAGAAAACGAAAAAGAGATTCTCCCATTTCCGAGTCACGTCCAACGCTTTTTAAGAGAAGAATTCGCAAGTACCTCCAATCGCTGTGACCTCTTGATTGATCTCGATCCTTACGGCGATAAGTTGTTTAGAGCGAGAGAAGTGAACGAGTTGATTGGAATTTGCGAGCTGCTTATTCAACGCTATTGCACACCGAAGGAAGCGTGGATGATGAATCAAGCGAATCATTATGCGAGTGAGCCGTGGATGATACATCAATCAGATAAACGAATCATGAAACTACATCAATTTTTAGAATTGTTGAAGCGGATGTGCATCGCGTCAGTCTATCAAAATACGTTGATTTGCTTTTGGGGCGACTAAACGATTGAATGTTGAAGAATATATAAATATTGGAGTTTTGAAAAGTGAGAAAAAAGTTAAAGATAACGGGAATCATAGCAGGTGTAAGTCTTTCGATATATGTCGTGTGGACGATCTATCGGCTATTTTTCTTGGTTGATATCAATGTTGTACCAAAAGAAGACTATATCTCGAAAAGCACCTCGCCCGATCAGGCGTACACGATTCGCTTTTACCGCGCAAATGGTGGCGCGACGGTGGATTATGCGATGCTCGGCATTATGGAGAATAAGAACGGAGAAAAGCGCAGGATGTACTGGGAGTATCCTTGTCGCGAAATAAAAGAAGTGAAGTGGACGAAGGATACGGTGACGATCAATGGCACAAAAATTAAGATATGGAGTCAAGTGTACGACTTCAGAGAGGGCATATACGAAGCAGACTAAGAGGAACATGAGGATGATGATATGCATTCAGCAAATTTTGGCGTACGACCACGTGACGTAGTTGTTAGAAACCAAGCATGCAAGGATGAAGATTAACGATTGCTTGGTTTCTTCAACAAATAGCGAGGTGGTGGACCGAAAGATTGCTCCGCTTCGAAATACGCCAATTCGCCTGGAATACAAGAAATGATCGAGGCGAATCCAAAGCCGATGGCGTGTTCGAGTGCCTCACGGAGAGGTAACGTTTTCCCGCTAATCAGCTCGTTTTCTGATAGACAATAGCACGTATCCGGTGCACCATATTGTTTCAACAAATCATACGTATCGTCTGGCCATGAATTAGGTGGTTTGATTTCAATCAAATAATCATTCTTCAGCATGCTTAAATACCGGTGATCTAACCGCTGAAGCGCCATATCTCGTTTTTTTGGCGTGAACAATTCATGTAGAACGCGCTCTTGAACGCGCTTGACAAAAAATGATTGGACGAGCACTCTTTCTTGTTCTTTATCCATGTTTTCAGTTCCTTTCTACTTAATCTATCGTACCGAATCCATTACATACACTCATTGAATTCATTTTACATAAAAAGGAGCCAATTTATGAGCTACCTATCTGCGGGATACTATCTTATTCTGCCAACTCCTCGAAAAGAATACATGGACAAGACGGTTGTTCCTGAATCCGTTCTATCCGTAAGTGAATGCATCTGTACACACTATCCTGACATCAGTATCTTATGGGGAAACTCGGAAGTAAAGAAAGACCGTTATATGGATCAACTCGGTCTCTCACTTATCACCTTTCAGTTACTCGAACAATGGATAGAAGAACATCGGAAGACAGGAGATATGTTGTTTCCTCAAGTGTTCTCTAACTTAAATGCTGCGCAAACGTTCGTAGATCGTTTTTTGAATCATCTTCCTGAAATACGTATCATTAGCATCGGTTTGCCTGAGCAGTATAAAGTGGATTTTCTTGAAGATATAGCGGCTTTTAGTAGTAAAAATTCAGAGCCTTATGGAGTAGAAAAAATGGTATCACAACATATCAGCCCTGACACAGACGGTGCCAAAAAAATCGGGTACGAAGTGTTAGGATTTGATTCGGGATTATTTCATTCGTATTTGTGTAACGGACTGGAATGCGATTTTTATCATCATTTCAACACTTTACTAAACAGCCATGGTTTGATCCATACGTTCGAAGAAGCGGATCGTTACTCAGATTATTGTAATGAATTAGGCGAGGCGACAGAAGCAGTCTTATGGCTGCCATGGGCGATTTTTGAATATGAACGCAGCAATTAAAAGTAAAGATGCTGCTAATCAAGTAACAATCTTTAGCGTAATGGATCAGGAGGATAAAAAACAATGGAATCGACCGAACAATTAGAACAGCATGTAAATCAATTAAGAAATACACTTTATGAATTCGAAAAGAAGATGGAACGCAAATTTTCGATTGAGGAATGGCGGTACCTTCTGGAAAACGGATTAAATAGTCTTTTGAGCACACGTGAAGACACACAGCAAATGATTTCAAAGCTCTCCATTCGAACGAAAAAAAGGCCTATTCGTTGGAAGCTAACATCTGGAGTTGTCTATGCCATTCCGTTACCTCGACTTGGAGGATATGGATATGCAGAGATGAGAATTTCGCAAGATGAGAATCATGAGACTGGAAAGATAGAGCCTATGGGTTACATCCAATACTATAATCTTAGAACAGAAAGAATTCTTTCACTCCAGGAGTTAGACCAAAAGAATCCTGAGACTTGTATCATCATAGATACGGGGTATTACGGGATTACAGAAGGAGAATGGATCGTACTTGGAAAACGGCATCGAGAAAAAGAAACGTTTGAGACGCCATTACTATTTGGTAGTGTACCTAGTTTAAATTCTGATGGGGAAAACTACTATGTTACTCGAGGTATCAATGGAGAAAGAATGTTTGTGGAAGAGGAAAAGGCACGAGAGGTGATAAATCCTTCTGCAACCTGTGGTGATTTATCTGCTGTATACAAATATGAAGAACGATTAAAAATAATGAATGATTTTAAGAATTCATAATAAGTTAACGGGGATACAAAACATTGAAAAATAAAGAGCAATTAGAATTGTTTGTAAATCAATTGAGAAGTACACTTCAAGAATTCGAAAAGAGAGTGGACCACGAATTTTTGATTGAGGAATGGCGATACCTGCTGAAGCATGCATTAGATAGCCTTTTGAGTACACGAGAAGATGAGGAAAGAGATATTTCGACCCTTTCCATTCGAACTAAAAAAAAGCCTGTACGTTGGAATCTATCATCAGGAATTGTCTATGCGATTCCGTTACCCCGACTAGAAGGATACGGATATGCAGAAATGAGAGTCTCAAAAGATAAAAACTTTGAGAGTGGAGAAATAAATTCTATGAAATACGTTCAATACTACAACCTTAGAACAGAAACGATTCTTTCCCTTTACGAGTTAGATCAAAAAAAGCCTGAGACTTGTATCATCATGGATACAGGACAACAGGGAATAAGAGAAGGAGAATGGAAAACGATCGGAAAAAGGCATCGGGAAGAAACGTTTGAGACGCCATTACTATTTGGTAGTGTACCTAGCTTAGATTCTGATGAAGAATACTACTACATTACTCGAGGTATTTATGGAGAAAGAGTGTATGTTGAAGAGGAAAAGGCACGAGCGGTAATCAATCCCTCAGGAACGTGGGGTGATCGAGCAGCTGTATACGAATTCGAAGATCGATTAAAAGAAATCAATGACAATTTGAAATGACTATTTATGTTGGGATCACAGATTGGTTTAGAAGTATTAAAACGATACTCAAACGGAGGTTGATTTAATGAATTATCTTGATCATTTAGAACAGCATTGCGGAGAATTCACGGAAGCATTTCCAATCGAGGAACTTGAACAAAAGAACGTCCAAATCTTGAAATTCAAAGATGCACCATTTAAGGAAACCTATACGATTGCATCCCTTGGATTACTTTTTCATCCACTCCAAACGGAAGATGATTCACTGATGCATCAAGAAATAATGATGTCAGCGGAACAACCAGACGTTCAGGACGAGATCATTTATTTACTCTGGCAATTGGCTGAGTACGCTATGAGAACAGGACATGCATTTAATGCAGCAGAGTATTATCCACTCCCTGAAGGAATATTTGAAAAGTATCAGTTCTCCTCTGTTTATGTTACAAGTCCTGTGTACTTTGATGAATCCTTCTTCCTATTTGAAACAGATTCTAATGTTGGGAATGAGCCAGATACCGTATTGCCAGTCTGGTTCGTACCGATTTTTGAATCTGAGGAGAAATATATTGAAAAACACGGAGCGGATCAATTTGAAGATCTTTTGTTTGAGACAGATGAGTTAGTAAATTTTAACCGTAAACCACTCTTGTAAATGGTTATTGATAGCTATTTGAAAGATAAAATATCGATCATACACGATCTGATAGAACATCCTAGAGGTTTAGAGAATAATGGAGGATCAAATGAAGACGCCTCGTATACCTGACATCATAGCGAAATTAGAATTGGTTTTAGAAAATAAGCTTTCTAGAGAAGAAGTGTCTGATTGGGCTTATAAATGGATGATGGATTTAGAAAATAAAGAAGGATGGGAGACTACAGATTACGATATTTTAGTTTTTCAAGGCTTAACTACAGTGTATGGCATGGACTTACTCTATAGCCCTAGCGAATATCTGCACTGTGAGGAAGATATCCGTGATTGGGTGAAAGAACTCCAAAAAATCGAGAATAACGATCATCAGAAGCTTAGAAAGAAGTTTAAATAAAGTCTTGATATATCGCACAATGACAGTAAATCATCTAGTGGATGCTTGAACTCCTCAAGTGAATTAGAAGAATTTCCATAACTGTTTTAAAAACAGGAGGTATGAATGAATAAGAATCAAATCATGGATTCAGGATGGAATCGTCAAACCATATGGCAGGGATGTATACTCGCTTCAATCGCTCATGCTATCTTTGTCGCGAATAACCCGGATTTTGCTTATGAGCATTCGTGGGATGGTGATCATTACAGTACGAATGATGGTCAAGGCTGTAGAGGAACAGTAACATTTGGACAGGATTTTTTTGTGGCGGGCTTTCGAAACGAAGAATTTTTTGAAGAGACTATAGAAGCGAATGACTTGCTATTAGAAGCTCCAGAAAAAGTACAAAAAATGGCTGTAAATGATACTTTTCAATATCTATTAGATGATATTGAAGGAGTCATTCTCCCGGTCGTCACTTCTATCTTGTGGGGAGATGATCGGCAATCTTTTTCTAGTCATCAATATGAAGAAATGATGGATCGAGGATCAAGTCTATTAGAAATACAGGCGTCGGGTTACGAAGCTGGACTGGCATATTGGGAAGAGTACTATGAACTCACGGAACGACAGCTGGTGCTCTTGGAAACACTATATCACTTGAAAATAGAGAATCCATCTCAAACTATTACCTTATCACATGAGGACATTCAAGCATTAGATACGAATGATAAGGAAGGAATTGAGGAGAGTATAACTTCTTTTGATGAGATTGCTATTCATTGGCCAGATGATGTTTCTATCTAATCTATTCACTTGCGGAATCTAGTTATGATTGCAAAGAAGCACACATCGTAAAAGAGATGTGTGCTTCTATTTTTTAATACTAGATGAGTGTAGCTTTCATGCTTTAATTCAGTAGTAGTAGTGTTTAGTACATATTAAAAGTGACTACTTCGAGGATGTTTAATTTGTCTTACACATTTAGAATAGTTCAAGTACATAAAGAAAGAGATTTGTTTTAGGATTATTGAAGCAACTCTATCGCATATGTTGTCATTCTAAATCAAGTTCCTTCATCATGTCGTCGAAAGAGATAGATTCTGATTTTTTACGATATGTTGCCATGAAATCATGGTAGAGTTGTAAATCTATTTCGCCTTCGATACGGTCGATGACGACATCGCGAACGAGTGTAGAAATCGTAATGTTATTTGCCTTTGCGTATTCTTTTATGAGTCGTGCATCCTGATCATCCAAACGTATGGAAATGGTACTCATGATTATCATCTCCTCTGTATTATATTGTAATACAGATTAAGCTTACACATCATAATCGGAAATTATTATAAATATCCGATTTAGTTTTTCCTAGGCTTAGCTTTACGTTTTTTATTTTGCTGCCTCTGCTTCATATTTCTCTAAAAATTCATCAACAGAGACCTTTTCATTTACTTCACTCGTTGATTTACTCGAGGAAAAGGTGTGGGACGGTCCTTTTAAATCATCTGGACTTGATTGGATTTCGAGCACTAATGTATCACCTAAACCCGTTTCAAGCCCACTTCCGAAGCTAAAAGTTCGTGTTACATAAGCTTCAGCATAATTTCGTTGATTTTCGGAGTACACTTTTACGTTAGAAATTTTATAACTAAATGAATGTAGCTGTTGTTTATCCACTTTTGTACTAGATAGAAAAATTAGTACAGCCTCGTCGCGTGAAGATAATCTCGATTGATTGGTGTGTGCTAACGGCGTATTGTTTAAAAAATCCGCTTTTTGTTGCTCCAGGATGTTCGTGAAAAAAGTGAAGGCTTGCTCCTTTGAAATGGTGCTTTCAGATTTTTCCTGTGAAATATTAGAAGTCGCTATTGCGTTACTTATCAAAAAACCAGAAGATAGAAGTACACCTAGAGAGAGTGATAATAAAATAGTTTTCTTCAATATCAAAACCTCTTTCTGTTTTGTGGATAATGCTACTATATAACAAAAAAACCAAAAAAGGAAAGATTGAAATGATGGGTAAATCGAATTCTAAGAAAATGAACAGAAAGAAAATAGTCCTGATCTGTTTCGGAACGCTAGCCATCATCATACTACTTATGCCGATTCTATCACCGGTTCTGTTTACGGATGCTTCGCCGAGGGGTGCTCTAAGACACGAACTCTATAAAGAAGGCTATTTTTATCAAAGTTACTTCGCAATCATTACGGAACAAGATCCACAAGCGGAGCGTTACCATATGTTTTGGTATCATTGGAAAAGTGAGACGGGCGGAACTCCTTTTGTCTGTTATTCGAAGAAGGTGAGTGAAGAGAAGTACGCGGTCTCTTGTGGTACAGGTCCATGACCCTATTTTTCGGACAAGAATTTTAATAAGAAAAGTGAATATATCATGCGAAATAGGAGTGCAGGCTGGTGCGATGGAAGCGTACATAGTTTTGCACTCTTTTTGTGAAAAAAGAAGAAAAGCTATCATCTATATGCTTTAGAATAAATATGATATAAGGGAAAAATATACATCAAACATCATAAATATATACCATACATAGAAAATTATTCAATGAAACTTAATTAAGGAAAATATCGTAATTAATAGTTGTATAATAACTTCATGAAACAAATATATTCAAAGAATACATTTGTCGGAGGAGATGTCGATGGTAATACCGTTACTTGGACTTGGTGTCGGGATATTATTGTTGACGTTAGGCATCTATTTCATCCGCTCGAAGCATGCGAAAAAGACACCGCTATCGGGACATGGGAATAGCGTTGACACGGTTGATTCATTCGTACTCAGTGTCATTTTGTCAATTGGCGTCATCCTATTTTGTTCGTTGACCGTCAGACATTATGGTTACGTCTGTGTCTTAGGTGGACTGTTCATACTATACGTGGTCAGCGCAGCTTGGTGAGACCTATAGGAATGTAGAAAGTAAGATAAAGGGAGCACAAATCATGATTCAATTAGTAAAACAAATCGACGATCGTGTGCATCACATCGTCTTTCACCAAGAGGGGCGCACTTTATTCTGCCGGGAAGGTGTTGCCCGAAAAGAGCAGGCAATCGATAGCGGGGATACGATGGAAACGAATGAAGAGTCCGCAACGAAGCGGATTGTTTTCAAAAATCCGTTCCTCGCGTATCGTCAGAAAAAAACGTGGGTCCGTGAAAAGTTAGACGATGGATACATCCGGTCACCTTTTGCTCTGTCTGAAGCGATGGATTTTCGAGCCGACCGACGAATCATAAAGTTGCGTATTTTTAGCGCTTTATTGATCTTGTTCAGTGGATTACTGACGCTGACAGGTAGCTTACCGATTCCAGGATATGTGACATTCGTTGTTCTGACTCTGTTCTGGCCGCGTGATCTCGAAGGAAAATCAGCACGTACTCGCTTCTATTTTTGGTCTGGTGGACTCTTCTTATTCGCGTTAGCGGGCTCATCAAAAAACTATCTATCACCAATCAATCTCTCGATTAACGGAGCGGTCTGTCTCATCTCAGGATTCATTCTCCTGTTGTATGCGTCAGAACAATTACAGGAACTTGCGACGAAAGGAATCACATATCATGACGAATCAACAAACGAAGGTGATTGAACTCAAGCGTAATAATGGTCAAACGACCGACTACTGGGTCAGTTACCGGATGGGGCGCACGCTGTATCAGGTATCCGTGCAAGAGCAAGCGGATGGTCAAACGGATGAAGGGGAGGTCGTCAAAGAACGTTTTCCGTTTTATTTCGGGATGAAGAAACGAATGCTTGAGTTAGCGGAAGCGAAAGAAGCCCTTGGTTTTCGACCATTGACCGAAGCGGAGAAAGCAGCGCCCGTCATCGAGGAAGAGGAAGCGCAGCTCGATCCTGCTTTCTTTAAGCCCGCTATCCGATACGCCTGGTTGATGCTCGGTCTCGGCATTCTTCTCTTCCTTCTTCCTTCGCCGATCCTGAACGGACTTGCGTTCGGACTCGGCTTATACGTCTGGTATGAGACATTCGGACAGCCAGGAATGCCGCGCAGCTATCAACGGTATTTCCACGGGATGCTCGCGGGATTGACGATCTTACAGGTGCTATCAGCGTTAGAGTTCGAGCGCGTCGCGCAACCGTACTGTGCGACGATTTGTGTGATTTCTGCGATCATACTAGTGTTGCTCGTCGTTCAGCACCGCTTGAAAGAGACCGATCAAATCGGTCAGGAGGAAAGTGTTCGGGTTAGGAAAATGAAAGACTATTCTGATTTGGATCTTTAAAAACTTATTTGCTTAACTTTCATAAGGCTAGAAGAGTTTGTATTGCTGTAAAATATAGGTATCAATCGCATTCAATCAGCCTATTGAAAAGGAGAGTAAATCATGGATGTACAATGGAACGATAAGACTATCCTTGAAGTCATACTCGTCGTCTGGGTGATCGGAGCCATCGTCATCATCGTGAGTCAGGCACGGAGTAAGAAAAGTTTGAAAGCTAGCTTGATTAGCGGAACGATCATCAATCTTCTTTATACGACGGGCATTTCATTACTGTGGTTTTACACGATTGCTGTCGATGGGATCAGTCAGGTGTTAGTCGTCTATTTCTTCGTCGGCATCTTTACAATCCTTGAGTTTCTGTTCGTGATCGTTTTGTTGATCGTCAAACGCAAAAAAACAACGATCTCTTGAGAAGGGAAATTCGTGATGAACCGTTTTAGAAAGCTGATTTCAGAATTTCAACGTTTGTTTCGATAATCATCCGAAATTCCAGCGGACGATTGAAGGATTAGAGGCGATATCGTGTTGAATCGGAACAAATCAAAGAAGGGATCGTTTTATGTACGACGTAAGGACATCATCTACATAGTAGTAAACGTGCTTTTTCGTAAAGGCTCTATTTACGAAAAAGCATTTTTTTAAGGGTTTAGTTAAATTAAATTGAACTTATTACTTTACATTTTTCTTCCAGTCCTTTACTCTACAATAAAGTTCAATAAAATTTAACTATTGGAGAGAGGGGAAGACGATTGAACAAGCAACTGGTCATCTTGCTACTTGGTAGAATTTTGATGAATATAGCAGACAGCTTTTATATGATTGCCATCGTTTGGTTCGTCAAGACGACGACGAATTCGCCATTCCTGGTCGGATTAACGAGTACGATTGCTGTGTTACCCGTGACGCTTCAATTTTTGTACGGTCCTATCATTGATCGTTATTCGAAAAAGAAACTCCTCTTTTTCTCAGGCGTCGGGCAAGCCGTTTTGGTCGGAATCATCACCTTGCTTTATTTTAACGAGACGCTCTGGATTCCATTACTACTCGTTATTCTGTTTTTAGCGTTAACATTAGCGGAAATCTCGTATCCCACCGAAAATACACTCATCGAGCGACTGGCATCAAATGATCAGTTGACGAAAGTCAATTCAGTGTTTGCCTTTTCTTATCAAACGATTGATTTGATTGCGGATGCGTTAGCAGGCATTGTGATTCTATTTGTCGGTGTCGGAATCGTATTCGCTGCGAATAGTATCGTATTGCTAGGGATCGGGTTCTTATTTTTGCTCGTACTCAAAGTGCCATCTTCAGAAAAAGAACACCCCATCATTTTACGAAACTTTTGGAACCAGTATAAGCGAGACTTCAAAGAAGGATATTATGTTGTCAAGCAACAAAAGAAATTACTGACCATCATTTATGGCATCATCGGAATGAATTTTCTTGCGACAATGGGACTTGCGGTGTTACCAATCATTTCTGAGACGTCAGCAGAGTATGGATTTTGGTTAGCAGCAATTTCACTTGGAACGATGATCGGAACATTGCTTTCAAGTCACTTGGAGACATTTGCTCTTAATCGTGTCATGCCGATTGCAGCGCTCCTATCCGGTCTATTTTGGATTAGTGCGTTTTTAGTAAAAGATGCTGGGGTGTTACCCATCGTTTTATTTGGAATCGCTTGGATTGGAATCGGTGTGAACAGCATTTATCTGTATACGCTTATCCAAGTCAATCTTCCGTCGGACTATTTGGGAACAGGGTTTTCGTTTCTCTCTTCACTGTTAGGGTCGTTAAGTCCACTTGGATATTTTGCGGGAGGGATTTTCGGAGAATGGTCTTCTAGTACAGCAATCTTATTGATCTCTGGTATCGGCTATTTTGGCTTTGCCGGTTATTTCTTAATTCATCCGACACTTAGAGCGCTAACGATACCTGTCAATACTAAATTCGAGAAGATTGCTGAAGAGAGAATAAAGGTCAATTAACTCCGATGAAACCATTTAGTTTACATAATGAAGTAGAAGGAGGCATGTCTCTTCTTCTACTTTTTTTGTAATTATGCAATCGATTGCATTCGTATGCTAATTCAACATCCAGTAAAAGGAATTATATTTCTTGCAAAAAACTAGTTTTTATTTCACACGATTTATGCAAGAATAGAACACAACAAACTGCGAGAATTTTTAGAAAAGTGAATGACTAGACTATTCATCCTTTTGAGTAGAAGAGAGAAGTCATCGTTTTTCGAATTCTAAATAACTTATTTTTTGTAAGCCTGGAGGGGAACGTATGAAAGTGTTGAAGATGTGGAACCAAATCAGTTTAGTGAAACAAATCGCGATTGGCTTGATAGTGGGTATTATTTTAGCCGTCACGATTCCTGAAGCGGCGAAATCCTTGACCATTTTTGGGACTTTATTTATTTCTTCCCTGAAGGCAGTCGCGCCGATTTTAGTCTTTTTCTTAGTTATGGCATCAATCGTGCAGCATAAAAAAGGACAGCAGACGAATATGAAATCGATCATTTTCTTGTATCTGCTTGGGACGTTCCTAGCGGGAGCCATTGCGGTCATCGTCAGTTTCCTTTTCCCAGTAAACATTCGATTGACGGAAGGTGCGGAACAATTGGCTGCTCCGGGGAACACGGTTGAAGTTCTTCAGAAACTCGTCTTGAATATGGTTGATAATCCAGTTAATGCGCTCATCCAAGCGAACTACATTGGTATTCTGACTTGGGCGATCGTGTTAGGAATCGCTTTAAAGAATGCTTCCGATACGACGAAGACATTCATCTCGAATTTCTCTGACGCCATTGCGAAAATGGTCGGATGGGTCATCAAATTGGCTCCTCTTGGTATCATGGGAATCGTCATTGGATCTGTTACGGAAAACGGTCTTTCTTCATTGCTCGATTACGGGAATTTATTATTGGTATTGATTGGCACGATGCTTGTCGTAGCACTCATTGTTAATCCTCTCATCGTGTTCATCAACGTTCGTCAGAATCCATACCCACTCGTCTTCAAATGTATCCGGGAGAGTGGAATTACCGCTTTCTTCACACGAAGCTCAGCTGCAAACATTCCGGTCAACATGGAATTATGTAAGAAACTTGACCTCGATAAAGAGACGTACGGGATCTCGATTCCGCTCGGTGCCACGATCAATATGGCGGGAGCGGCCATCACGATTTCCGTCTTAACGTTAGCAGCGGTTCATACGCTTGGTATCCCAGTCGACCTTCCGACAGCCATCATCTTGAGTGTTCTCGCTGCTGTTTGTGCATGTGGCGCATCCGGTGTCGCTGGCGGTTCGCTCCTCTTGATTCCGCTCGCATGTAGCTTATTCGGGATTCCGAATGACATCGCGATGCAAGTCGTAGCAGCGGGTGTTCTAGTCAGTGTGTTACAAGATTCGTTTGAGACAGCACTCAACTCGTCAACAGATGTCTTATTCACGGCGACAGCAGAATATCGAAAACGACTTAAAGAGGGAGAAACGCTCTCGATCAATCGTCAGTCGATGAATGAAGATGTATCTGAAAAAGTCGTCAACGGCTGATTAGCTTCTCTATTATCAGCATGATCTAAATAAGAAAAGGCATCCTTAGCTGAGGATGCCTTTTCTTATAGACAAATTAACCTTCTCCTAAAGCAACGTACTTTTTAAATTTCCCATTGAAACTCACTAGCAAAATGTCTTCTCTTTCTTTAGTAGAGTATAGGACGGTACCCTTATAGAGTTTCGTAGCAGTCCCATTATCAAAAGCGTCTTTATCCGAACTTTTTCTTTTAATTTCTCCAACTTTTTCATTCTGAGTGACTTCGGTTTTTTCTGCCCATGCTACGTCTGATTTGTAGATCGTATCATTGAATTGAAAAATGTCTGCTTTAGCATCTTCGCTCAATACTTCGGATGCCGTCGGTTTTTCACTAGTACTTTGCATTATCTCTTCATTATTACAACCAACTAATATCCATACCGTCATAATCGAGAAAGCGAATGATAAAACGACTTTTTTCATGATATAACCTCTTTCCCGTTTTGTAAGTTATTCCATGCCGATACACGTTAACGTCAACTGCTCTTCACGGTTGCCATCCCATTTGATTCGGACATGGTACGTGTCAGTATCTTTAAAGATTTGTAAGGCGGCACTTGTCTCAAAGGTGGCGCCATCTCTTTCGGTTCCAATGAAGCTTCGGAAATGGCTAGAGTGTTTAGCATATCGACCATCTGACAACTGACTATCGACAAACCAGGTCACAGGGTTCTGTTGGTGCTCCACTCGTTTTAGATCCTGTCCGATATATGTTAGGGCGTAGCCTTCGCTTACCCGGTAAGATAAAGGACGTTCTTTGACTTGCCGTACATGAATCACGGCGTTCCAGGATTCGCCTTTTGCCTGAAAGATGAGGTGTTCGGGTACAGATGTCGCTGAAGCGCGGTGAATACCATAGAGCGTGAAAAACGTGAGGAAAAGTAAGCATGCAATCAGTAAGGTTCGCTTAAATAAGCGTTCGGACATGAGGATCACCTCTGAACAGCAGTTTCCTTTAGTCTAGCAAATTCAAATGCTTTTCTTAGTCAGAAATCTTAAAAAAGGGGAATCCATTTTTAGGATATCCAGCGTCCGATCTGCTCACCCATCTTGACGCTACGTTCGATGCCTGGAGCGAGTTCGACCGTGTCCGGTGGCAAGACGAGGATGACAGTTGAACCGAACGAAAAGTAACCGAACTCTGCACCACGCTCCAGCAGGCGTCCTTGATGTGTCTGAACGATCGTATTGACGTTCAGCGCACCGACCATGACGTGCTCAATCGTGCGGTGATCGACTTGCAGACGCGTGACGCGGCGATAATTACGTGTCAACGGACGTTTGCTGAATCGTAGCCCCATGTCATTGACGGGTGCCGATTCTCGCCCCAGTGTATAACTCGTCGTGATTTCGCCCGTGACTGGCGAATGGACACGGTGATAGTCGGTCGGACTCAAATAGAAAATCAAGGCGACACCGTTCGCGTAATCCTCGGCGCGTTCGCTCGAGCCAATCAGCTCAGCAACGGTATAGTCCTGTCCTTTGATTGTAAACCGACTATCTTGCGTTAATGCCGGGACGATGGAGAGGACGGCGTCACTCGGACTGACGAAGGCATCCGTCGTGGTTGCGATTGGTCGCATACCGGGACGTAACTCGCGTACGAAACAATCGTGCAGCGAGGTAAACGAATCGACAGACTTCAGCGCTTGATCCGTCTGAATGTGATAGGTGCGAATGAAAGGTCGGATGAGAGGTTTACTAAAGCGACTCATCGCAAACCGTTTCAGTGTGTTCGCGACTATTGGTCGAGCATTTAAGTGGACGATCGTATCAAAGATGGCTTTCTTCATGAGGTAAAAACTCCTTTAAGTTGTAATCTACCTCTTAGGATACGATCGAATTCTGTTGATAGACGGAGTCGTTTTCTTAAGTTTGTCTTAAGAAAAACACGTACCGAAGATACGGCACGTGTCAGAACGTCATGATTTTCGAGTCAACAAATAAAGTAGGGGTCCGAACGCACCAATCGCGAGGGTGATGATTGCCCAAAGCGGAAAGCTTCGTCCGGTACGACGTGTATCATGGCGGAGCCAAACGATGATGAAGAGGGCGCAGAGAATCAGGTCGACGAAAATCTGGAGCGTCGCCGTGTTTTGTGTCGCTTCCGTAAAGATGCCAAGTACACCAAAATCAATTATCGAAAAGGCAGTTAAAACAGCGAAAGCGATCGTAATGACAAGCAATAAAGGTTTCGGGATGGTGTCTACAAATGAAGCTTGAGATTCTCTCATGAAGGATCCTCCTTAAAATGTAGTGATTACTACAAATTAATGTAGCATGTACTACATCCATGCGTCAATCTGCTTAGATGTTGTATGATGAAAAAGGAGAAGGGAGAATCGATCATAATGGATAAGTTTGAACAGAAGCGACAGGATTATACGCATCAGATCGCACAAGCGACGTTAGCATCAAGCATCAAGGAAATGAGTCTGAAGAAGATGGCGACCGCTGCCGGGACGAGTGACCGGATGCTGATGCATTATTTCAAGGATAAGCAAGATATCGAGACCGCAGTGTTGACTGCGATCAGCCAAGAACTGATTGATTTACTGCAGCAACCGGATTTAAAACTCGAGTTCACGGCATTCGTCCGCTTTCTACGTCAAGCAATCGATGAGCCACGAATCAAGCCATATTTGAATCTTTGGTTCGAGATCACCCATCTCGCAACGAGTCAGGGAGAACCGTATACGTCAATCACGCGGACGATCGGGGAGTCGTTCGACGATTGGATTAAACAGATCTATGTACCAACAGAGGGGGAAGATGCCGATAAGCAAACAGCGTTGCTCTTTGTCTTCACGGAAGGACTCGTCGTTTTGAATAAGATCGGTTTACAAGACCGGATGGACGCGGCGGTTGAAGCGATGATTGCATTAACAAGGGACAATATGCCTCGTAACTGAGGTGTGCTGTCCTTTTTCGGCATTTCACTGAAAAATCGTCACAGCTGAATAAAGGAGTAAGCCACACATAACGACGCGAAACGCGACATCGTATCTTTGAAATAACGAACGAAACAGAGAGCCACTTCCTGCCCAAAGCAATAAGGCGATCCACCCGAGAAGGATGGCATACGACGTGTATTGAACGGTTTCTACAGTAGACGTGCTGTGCGGCAGAATGAACGTCGATAAAGCGGTTAAGAAAAAAAGGATACTCTTGACGTTGATGAGTTGGAACAACAGACCGGATAAAAATGTCGCTGGCACGGTATCGATCTGACTTGCTGTCTGCTTCGGGAAACCAATCTTATAGGCAAGGTAACCGAGGTATGCGGCACCGAGCCACTGTAGAGTCGGTTCGATCATAGGTAAGGTCGCTTGTAATACTGTCGTCCCTAATGCGCTGATCAACCCGAGTATCATGAACCCTAGTAAGATTCCGGTATTAAATCGCCAAGCACCACGAAAACCGAAGTGGCTCGATTCATGCATGACTAACAGATTACTTGGTCCAGGTGTAATGGACGTAATGATGACATAAGATAAAAAAGCAATAACATTCATGAGAAAACTCCTTTTTCATTCTATCGAATACTTGAATTCTAGTGTAAGATGTCAAGATCGATAAATAAAATTGAAATAAAAAATCATTCCATCAGTTTTTTCGATGGAATGATGAAAGGAGAATCTTAGAATGGAAATTCGGCATTTGATCAGCTTCTTGAAGATCATTGAGACAGGGAGTTATACGGCAGCTGCGAGTGAACTTGGCTACACGCAATCGACAATCACTTCCCATATGCAACTGCTCGAGCAAGAAGTAGGCGGTGCCTTGTTTTTCTATGCCAATCGTACGCTTCAGCTCTCACCTTTAGGTCAGGAAATCATCCCGTTAGCTAAAGACTTACTAGCGACACATGAGAAAATAAAGTCGATTCAACAACAGGATCCCTTTGAAGGCGTCTTGAAAGTCGCAGCGCCAGAGTCACTGACGATCTCTCGTCTTGGCTCCGTCTTACAGACGTTCATGACAGCATATCCGAATGTCAACATCATTCTGTCTAATGGAACATGTAAGGAAAATCAAGACGAACTCTTACATGGACGGGTCGATGTCGCCTTGATGCTGTATCCAATGTTTACCGCCGAACGTTGTACGCATGACATTTTGACAGAAGAAAAAATCGTCATCATTGGTCATCCGACGATGCCGGATCATTTTGACGCGATTCGATCTTCCGTGAACGCATACGTCTTTCTGACGAATGAAGAAGGATGCAGTTACCGATCGATGTTTGAGGCGTGCGTCAGAAACCAAGACATCTCGTTTCAGACACAAGAATTGTGGAGTATCGGGGCGATCAAGAAGATGGCGATGAACGGGCTTGGTTTTGCTGTGTTACCGTATGTGACGGTAGCGGATGAAGTGGAGTCTGGTACGTTGAAAGTTACTCATCATGATGAGACGTTCGAACCGATGTATGCCCATCTGCTTACGAAACAGTCGAAGTGGGGCTCACCCGTGACACGCGCGTTTCAGGAAATCGTCCTGGACCAATTCACGAAGTCAAAGTGAATCGAGTATCTCGACCCAGACTTGATAATAAATCTTTTCATCGAGGTGAACCGTTGCCGACCGTACGCGATAGTCTGGGTTTTCCGCTAAATAAAATGCAAGAATCGTCGCGACTTTAAAGTCAGGAGTGCAATAACCGGTGATTGACCGACCATGGATCTCGTTCGTGATCGAATCCGCCCAAACTTCGGCTTCACGGTATGTCTCGAACTGAAGCATCTCTTCCTTCCAACGAATCGACATCTGCATCTCCTCCTTTGCTATAGTTAATGTTAGTATATGGAAGAAGTAATGTGTTATTCAAGGGGGAACGTCAGACATGAGTCGTTTTGGAATGCATCGAGAAGTAATCAATCCACCGCTCGGTGCCGCCTTCATCGGTTATCACCGAGAAGTCGGTGTCGCAAGCATACACGATCCGCTATATGTCACAGCGAGCATCTTTGAAAGTGAGCAGACGACATCGGTTTTCGTCAGCATCGATAACATCGGTTTGCTCGTTGCAGATACCGATACCATCCGTGAAGGTATCGCAGACCAGCTAGACGTGTCGAAGGAAAAGATCACGGTCGTTTACACACATACACATTCAGGTCCAGCGACAGCGGGAACTGAACCGTTGACCGTCGCCTACAAAACGATCTTGACGCAACAAGCGATCGTATCTGCCGTCAAAGCAAGCGAAGCGATGCAGTCGGTCGAGATGGGTTGGGGTGTGAAGTCTGGAAAAATTGGCGTCAACCGACGGGAGAAAAGGAATGGTCACGCGGTGATGGGAATGGATCCGCTTGGGGTGACGGATGATCGAATCGGGACGCTGTTGGTTCGCCGTGCCGATGATGCGTGTCTCATCGGAGCCTTCGTTTTCTGTACAGCGCATCCGAACGTCTTGAAATCAGACAGTGTCGTCTTATCCGGTGATTACCCGGGCGTCGCTCGAACGATCCTCGAACAGGCACTCGGCTGTCCAGTCGTGATCGTCCAAGGGGCGACGGGAAACGTCAATGCGAAATATCGTGGTGACCTAGCAAGTCTACAGAAGATGGCGTTTGCTTTAAGTGGACACGTCTTGACGACGATTCCAGACGTGTCGTTTCAACCGTTAACGCACCACCGGATTCAGTCGATGATTTATCCGATGCGCTTAACAGAAATACCGGTTGCGGACGTATTGCAAGACATGGCAACTTACGCTGAACAGACATGGGGCGTCAGCGCAGCGCGCTGGTTGGCGTACGTTCAAGAGCAATCGGGAACAACACTCACCATCCCGGTCGAAGTTCAATTGTTTGAACTAAATGATGGTTCGTTCTCAGGCATCCCGATGGAGCCGTTCTGTGAGACAGCGCTACAGATTCAACAGATGCGTCAAACGGAACTCGCCTTTTTCGGAGGCTATACGAACGGTTATATTGGTTATTTGCCGACAGCGGAAGAACATCCGTATGGTGGGTACGAGGTGGCAATCAATCCCGTCGTCTACGGTCCTGTGACGGGTCTATGGATGCCACCTGTACCGGAAACGGCAAACGACATCGTGCATCGTATCCGACAACTCTATGAAACGAACAACAACCCGGCTTCTCTCGTCTGAGAGACCGGGTTGTCGTGATTACGATTTGATTTTTTTGATGAACCGGCGTATCGCAAAAACAAATCCGCATGTCAGCAGGGCGAATAAAAGAAGCGTAACTAGTAGGTAGGCAGATAGATTTAACATCAAAGACCTCCGTAAATAGGTATAGCTGGATTTTCGAACTTTCGAATAATAATAGAGTAACATAGTAATTAACATTATATTGGGAAATGACTTGTGGTTTTATATTTTTTAAATGATTTACTTATTATATGAATGAATAGTTGCTTTATTCCATTTTGAAAAAGAGAGGGATATCATGATTATCAAAAGATTTATTTTTAGTGCCATCATTACTTATTTATTCCTCAGTTTGATTTTATCCTTCAGCATCGGATATACGATTGATTGGATTCCGGAAGCAACTTTGGCTCAAAAGATAAAAGGGTACGCTTTTGAAGGGTTCACTCGGTTTAATTTTATTAAAGTTTTGATTGCTGTAGGTGTAGGTACTTTGTACAGCCTACTCTACTTAAAACTAAGATCACCGAGTTCTTCAAAGCGTTGATTTCCTTTATTTCGAAACTTTTCTTTGTTTGGTTCGTTTATTAGGATGAGAACGAGTCAACGTATTGGCGGGAATAAACATGGAAAAGACAGTTGGTGCAATCGCCTTAGCGAGCGGCATGCTAATACTCAGTGGTTGCGGAACAGCCGCAACACAAACCGATGTATTTGATCAACAAGGTACATATCTAGGCGACAACAGTAGTGTACGAGACATCGTCCAACAGCTACCTCATGGCGATCAGTTAAAGAAAATGGAACTGTCGACGTAGGATAAACCGTATCAACTAACGTTACGTTATGCTGGATACGAAGAAGGACAGGTCGAACAAAAAAGTAATCGTACGGCAATCTACAATGCAACAGCACTGTTCACATTGATTCCGAATGTCGACCACGTCAACATGACGATCGAGGATGCTTCGTATCACTTTACGAAACAACAACTGCGCGATTGGTATGGAAAAGACTTTACGTCTTACAATAATGAGAAAGCACTTAAGGCATTTACGAAGCCTTTTATCGAAGATTCGAAGAAAGTAAATGACTTATTGAACTAAACCGACTGGGCACGCTCTTGAACAGGAGCGTGCTTTTTGTTGATTCATTCCCATAAGTTGTAAAAAGTACTTTGCATTACAGAGTAATTCAGTTTATCGTTAAGGTACTGATAAATCCAGAATAAGGAAGGGGTAGGACGGGGTGGAAATCGATAAAGAACTGTTAAAAGGGCACGTCGACACGATTATCTTGTCGTTGCTGAACGATCAAGACCGATACGGGTATGAAATCGCGAAGACGATCCGGCAAACGTCAGACGAGCAGTTCGAACTGAAAGAGGCGACACTCTATTTGTCACTCAAGCGACTCGAGAAAAAAGGGTTCGTCACATCCTATTGGAGTGACGAAGCAGCGGGCGGCGGGCGGCGTAAATATTATACGCTGACGACTGAAGGAAAAATCCTTCTTGCGAAAAAACGACGTGAATGGCGTTTTCTGAAGCAACTACTCCCGAAGTTTCTTGAAGAGGGAGACGGTGCGCTTGAATAAACTCGATCATTTCGTCCATGACTTGTATCAAGATGCGGATGTGACGGATCCGGAAATCATCGACGTCATGGAAGAGACGCGAAGCCATCTCGAACAATCGGTGCGAGACTTGATGATTCAAGGTTACTCAGAAGAAGAAGCGACGAAGCTTGCCATGTATCGCTACGGTAGCAAGGAACATGTCGATCAGCTCTTGACGTGGGTCTATCGAAAAGAGCGGACGTTCGCTTCGTGGTTGCTCCGCATCGGGATTAGTATAGCTGCTGCAACGATATTATGCTTTATCGGCACGATGATATGGAGCCAGCATCAGTCGCTCACTTATGCGGATGCCTTTTATAGCAATGAAAGCTCAATCGAAGCGTATGAACGTCTTCTAGAAGATCATCTGTTGCTGGTATCGATTTCCGGACAAGACGCGGCGTCATCACGTGATTTCACCATTCATAAATCGATATGGTTACCGGAGTTGTTCATTTCACACGGCATGTATCTGATTGACGAACAGCACCTGACGACGACAGAAAGCTTTGACGTCACGAAATTCGGTGCCGTGCTCGCGCTGATCGGCATGACGATCTATCTCGTGACATCGGTCATTTGGAGCATCATCAAGCTCCATCATGCAGGACGATTGCATCTATTAAGTATCGTCTCAGTCGTATTCTTTAACGTCCTGGGTTATTGGTTTTGGGCATTACGAAAATAGGAGGGGTCATATGTCGCAGCAAATCAAGCTCATTTGGTCACAAGCATTCACGGTGAAACGATGCGTGTTATATCTTCTGATCATTCTCGGGTTACCGGTGCTTCAATTCAGTTTCATTTATGAAGGCTATCAGTTCTTCTTACCGATCGAAGTGTTCGAGGAGACGCTATCAGGAACGATCCCAATGCTGTTTCCGGTACTTGCGGTCTTAATTTTCTTGCCAATCTTCATCGCTGAATACAAGGATAACTATCTGACATATGTCCGAACACGTGCGAGTCTAAAGGATTATCTGCTTGCGGTCGGTTTCGTCAATGCGATGCTGACAGGACTCGTGTTCTTTTTAATGACGATCGTGACGTTCGTCCTCATTCATTATGTCGAACCAATCATCGGTCTCGTTGACTATTGGTCTCTCAGCGAAAAGACGTATGAGACCTCAAATGCATTTTCGTTCTTAGCGGACATTCATCCGTTACTCTATGCCGTCCTCTATGCTGCTTGGATTGGACTCAACGGAGCCGCGTATGCGACGCTTGCTTATCTGTTGATTTTGGCGCTCGAACAAGTCTATCTCGCAATTTCGTTACCATTCGTCGCTTATCATATCTTCAATTTTGTCGCGGGTATCATGCAAGCACCACAGTTCTCGCCCATCAGTACGGTCTTTCCGTTCAATATCACGGAACAACCGCTTTGGACGGTGTTCGTGCCGTTTGCTATTTTGGTTGTCGTTAACATCACGCTCTATCTGACGATGATTCGACCGAAACCGGAGTGGATCTTCCAATCATGAAGAGG
The DNA here is from genome assembly GCF_001423925.1 of Exiguobacterium sp. Leaf187. Classification (NCBI taxonomy): domain Bacteria; kingdom Bacillati; phylum Bacillota; class Bacilli; order Caryophanales; genus Exiguobacterium; species Exiguobacterium sp. Leaf187. The sequence goes on from NZ_LMPR01000009.1 coordinate 373,242, forward strand.
ACACGAAACATTTCGATTGTACTGAACAGTTTATTCTTCCTCGTGATCAGCTACGTCGCATGGTATAGACGACAAGAAGTTCTGTCCGAAGCACAAGAATTCGGTAAAGACGTCAACGCGTGGGACATCACATTTGCGATTCAAAATGATATGTACCTAATACTCTTTTTCCTGATGCCGTTACTGCTGTTCCTCTCGTTTCGAACGATTGAACAGCAGTATGAACCGACGATTTTGATTCGGGTTGGCTCATTTCGGAACTGGGTGTACTACTCGACAAAACGGTATGTACGCGCTGTTCTGACACTGTTCGGATTCGTCTTGTTGCTGAGTCTTCTTAGTGCTAGCGATCAATCATTTACGTTGCAGTGGAGTCCATATAGTCGACTTGCAACGAGTGGTAACATCAGTCATTATCTCGTTTCATCTTTCCATTCACCTCTGTCAGTGATTTTCTTACAACCGATTCTGTGGTTGCTTGCGAGTATCGTTTTACATGGGTTCATGTGTATTGTGTTTCTGTTGCACGAAAAGTGTAATGGCTTGTTGCTTCAGGCGGCAGGGGTAGTGTTTTGGTGTATCTTTAGTTTTAAATCATCGTTTGGAGTAGGAGAGTTCTTTTCACCCGCAACATATTTCTCTGTCGGGGCTGTATCCAATATAATGCATCCCTGGATCGCACTCGTTATCCTCAGTCTTGCGATCGTGCTGATCTATTTACTGGCGCAATGGATGCGACCGCTTCGTCAGCTACTGACTTCGCGAAATGAGTTCGTACCGTATCTCACCTATGCGATGCTTGCTAGTCTGTACATCTTCCTCAGTAGTAGTCGAGCGTCAACTGAGCTGCAAACGATTGGTGATCTGTTCGTCGTCGTGTTTTACGGTGTCAGTGCGGAGGGCAGTTCGTCTCTCCAACTCGTGTCGCATCTGATCCTTTTCTTCGGACTCGCTTACTTAAGTCAATTGCGTCTGCAGGATCAAATGACGGCAATCGGACCATACACGTGGATGCGTTATCAACGCCTCGAGAAATGGGCACTGCATGTCTTTGTCAAGGAAGGACGTTTTTATCTACTTGCCCTCTTACTTCTGATCCTCGGAACGATGGGGATCGGAATGCTGCAAGGCGTATCGCTGTCGCTTTCGACTAACCTTTTATCGATTTCACCGATGCAATTGTTGCTGCAACTGATTGGCATCTCGATGCTACAATTAATGCTTTATTCTCTTTTCAGCTTCATCTTGCTGTGGCAGTTCCCAGATGGATACGCGATGCTCGGTGTGTTCGGCATCTTATCGGTTTTCTTACTGCCGAACTTCAATCGGTATGGCATCATTCCGTCCGGATTGAATGGGTTCGCCCAGTTGCAGTCGTTTAGTCTGACGCATCTCTTGATCGTTTTGTTGATCTATGTTGGACTTTCACTTGTCTGGTTATATCTTCTGTTTCAAAAAAGCATACGAATATAGGGAGGACGTATCATGGAAATGATCAAGCTCGAGCAGGTCACGAAAGGGTATCAAGGTAATCCGTTATTCGCAGACGTCGATTTGACGATTCAAAAAGGAGACATCGTCGGCATCACGGGACCGAACGGTTCAGGAAAATCCGTCTTATTCAAGATGATTTGCGGCTTCATCCATCCGGACGCGGGAACGATCACCGTCCGGAATGAACAGCTTGGTCCGACACGACGCTTTCCGGAAAACGTCGGTGTCATCATTGATCGACCAGGCTATATCGCTCATAAATCTGGATTTGAGAACTTAAAGCAACTCGCAGCGATCCGAAAAGTGATCACAGATGCTGACATCGAACAAGCGATGCGGACCGTCGGATTACAGCCTGGCAATCGTCAGAAGGTCAAACAATATTCGCTCGGAATGAAACAAAAGCTCGCAATCGCGCAAGCCATCATGGAACAGCAGGACATCTTGATCTTGGATGAGGCATTCAATGCACTCGATCACGATAGTGTCTTGCGTCTGCGGGAACTTTTGTTGTCGTTCAAAAAAGAAGGGAAGACGATCATCTTGACGAGTCATAATCAACAGGACATCGATGCACTTTGTGACTCCGTCTACCGCATCAATCAAGGTCGACTCGAACAGGTCGGCTAACACAAACAGGGAGTGGATCAACGGATCCACTCCCTGTTGTATTACGATTGATTATTTTCCTGGTTTCGTCTTGTAGAAGCTGTAGAAGACGCTGATCAAGATGACGAGGACGATCGTACCGAGTGACATCCAGATTGGCATTTTGTAAACGTCACTGAAGATCATCTTCGCTCCGATGAAGACGAGCATGAAGCTAAGACCGTGTTTCAAGTAGTAGAAACGATCAATCAAGTTCGCGAGGACGAAGTAGAGACTCCGGAGTCCAAGGATCGCCATGATGTTCGCATAGAAGATGATGAACGGGTCACGCGAGTACGCGAAGCTTGCTGCAACGGAGTCGACGGCGAAGACGATATCCGAGATCTCGATGAAGACGAGCGCGATCAAGAGTGGCGTGAAGAACAGTTTCCCATCAATTCGTTTTGCGAACTTACCAGACGAGATGTCTTGCGTGATTGGCAAACGTTTCTCTAACCAACGAATCGTTTTGTTTTCTTCGAGCGACGTCTCTTGACCGATGTTTTTATACATCATCCAACCAGTGTAGACGAGGAACGCTCCGAAGATGTAGTAGACCCAAGCGAAGTTCTCAAGCAACGAAACACCAGCGACGATGAAGATGACGCGGAAGAAGATTGCACCAAGAATACCCCAGAATAAGACTTTGTGCTGGTACTTCAATGGAATCGCGAAGTATGCGAAGACGAGTGAGAAGACGAAGACGTTATCAATCGCGAGAGCCTTCTCGATGAAATAAACGCTCGTATATTCGATCGCAGCGGAACTTCCTTGATCGAAGTAGAGCCAGCCACCGAAGGCGACGGCGATTGCGATCCAGACGAACGTCCACGTCCAGGCCTCCCGAAGCGAAACTTCATGTGCCTTACGATGGAAGACTCCAAGGTCAAGGGCGAGCATGATGAAAACGATGGCTAGAAAAGCAATGAGTAGTGTCAACAGCGCTTCCTCCTTTAAGGTAATTGTTATCTTGAATTTATTATAAGGTCATAAGAACTCAAAAGTAAAGCGAAAAATGTTTGGAATGTGCAATTGGTTAAAAAACAATCCCCGAAAGTGGACGAATGTATTCGACGTGATGTGCAATAAAACGACATGAAACCCAGTTCCGAGAAGGGACTGGGTTTCATGCATGTTACTTTTAATTATATAAGTCATTATGATAAGGGAGGGAAATGCGGCACGACGTACGTTCCGAGTTCATCGATGACGTCTTCTGCTGATCGCTCACCGTCGAATAAGGCGAAGAACAGATGATTGACGCCAAGCTCGCGATACAATTCCAGCAACTCGATCAGTCGATTGCGTCCGATCCGAAAACCGAGTCGAATCGGTGTCGCTTCTTCATTTGGATCCGCGGATAAATCAAGATGCATCGGCATCGAAAACGGACGAAACGTTGTGTTACCGGCTGCTTGACTCGCGGCACGCCATTGCTCGATGGCACGTGCTTGTTCGAACGGTCCTTGAGGATAATACATCCAGCCGTCGCCGTTTTTAGCGAGCCAGTCCATATCTTGCTGTGCGAAACCCGTGATCATCGTCGGGATTCGTTTCTTTGGTCGTGGCACGAGTGTCGCACCACGAACTTCTCCATACGTCGAATCAATTTGCGGATAATCTTCATATAAAGCTTGTTCCATCACTTGCAGAGCTTCCTTGAACTGAGCACCACGGCTCGGGTGATCGACACCGAGTCCATGGAAGTCGGCTTGCCGGTCACCGGACGAGACACCGAGAATCAAACGTTCCGGGAACAACGCATCAATCGTCGCGACTTCTTTCGCAGAGCGTAACGGATGACGGAGCGGTAAGACGAGCGCTGACGTTCCGAGGGCGATCTGTTTCGTCTGACTAAGGAGATGCGTCCCGTATATCAGCATATCGTGAATCTGTCCGACAGCAGGATCAAGAAAATAAGGATCCTTCAATAAGATGTCGCGTAACCAGAGGGTCGTAAAACCATAGTTCTCTGCTTTTTGTGCGAGCTCGACTTGATTGGCAAGCGTCGGTGTTCGCATCTTGAAATTTTCAAGCGGGACGTGGAGACCGAGCGTGAGCTCGCCCTCCCGGTACATCCGCTGATAACTTGCATGATCGTTCAACATAGTGGTCCTCCTTATTGATGTTCGAGACGACGCGAGACACCCGTCAAGATGACGGCAAGGATAACCATGATTCCGCCGACCCATGGCGTGTGGACGAGACCGATCGTATCGGTGACGAGACCACCAATCGTTGCTCCGAGTGCGATGCCGATGTTGAAGGCTGCGATATTCAAGGCAGACGCAACATCGACTGCTGCTGGGACATATTTTTCAGCCAACTGGACGATGTAGAGCTGGAGTCCAGGGACGTTCATGAACGCCAGGAGTCCCATTAAGATGATACCGATGATACCGGCGACCTTGAACGGAATCATGAACGAGAGAGCGATCATGACGATAGCGTGAATGATGAACATATAGAACAACGCTTTAATCGGATTACCATTCGCGAGTTTTCCACCGACCGTGTTTCCGATCGCAACCGCGATTCCGTAGACGAGCAGAATGATACTGATTAAGCTCGGACTGATTTTCGTGACGTCTTGCATGATTGGTGTCAAGTACGTAAAGGCGACGAACGTTCCACCATAACCGAGGGCAGTGATCAAGAAGCCGAGCATCAAGCGTCCGTTCGTCAACAATTTGAACATGTCGGAGAACTTAGCAGGTGGTGATTGTTTCAAGTCTTTTGGAATCAAGAAGAAGCTTGCGATGATCGCAATAATGCCGAGTGCTGCAACCGCGTAGAACGTCGCGCGCCAGCCGAATGATTGACCGATGAATGTCCCGAGTGGAACACCTGTGACCGTTGCGACTGTCAGACCTGTGAACATCAAGGCGATGGCACTCGCTTTTTTATGCTCTGGTACGAGCTGGACGGCAATCGTCGCACCGATTGAGAAGAAGACACCGTGCGAGAAAGCAGTGATGAAACGAGCAGCGATCAACAATTCAAACGTCGGTGAAATCGCGGAAACGAGGTTACCAACAATGAAGACGACCATCAATGCCATCAGTAACGTTTTCCGATTCATTCGGTTCGTTAGTGCCGTCAGGATGGGTGCACCGACGGCGACACCGATCGCGTAACCAGAAATGATGAGACCAGCGAGTGTGATGCCGATATTTAAGTCACCAGCGATCGCTGCGAGCAGTCCGACTGGAACGAATTCCGTCGTACCGATACCAAAAGCACTGATTGCTAAGGCAAGTAGGGCAAGTCCGCCGTTTCTTGGGACCTGTTCCTCCTGGATCCGTGAGTTTAATTGATTCATAGGGATTCCTCCTAAAAAAAAATTCAGTAGGGATCGTGTTCAGTGGGCCCGACCGAACATGATCCGATTGACATGACCCCAGCATAACCGGGGTGTTTCATTTCGGGAAGTACGTACTTTAAAGTGCGATAGGCACTAAAAAGTACCCTACTCCTTCATTTAGATGCAAGGTCTAAAAGGAGGTTGTACTTTCCGTTGACAATTGCTATCATATAGCCAGCTAATCTGCTTGGGAAGTACGCACTTTCAAGTACGATAGGCACTAAAAAGTACCTATGCCCTTAACGGAATCACGAAAGGATGGAACATATATGCCATACAATATCCCGGTCGAAGCAACACTTGAAGTCATCGGCGGAAAGTGGAAGGTCGTCATCATGTGTCATTTGATCAAAGGCGAGCGTCGGACGAGTGAGCTCCGCAAGCTAATGCCGACGATTACGCAAAAAATGCTGACGCAACAATTGCGCGAGTTAGAAGAAGACGGCGTCATCATCCGGACGGTCTTTGAACAAGTCCCACCGAAAGTCATCTACTCGTTATCCGAGTACGGCTGGTCGCTGAAGCCGATTCTTGACGCGATGTGCGCATGGGGAGAAGGACATATTGATTTGACGGGTGGAGAAGTCGTCTCGTCATGACGAACAAAAGTGAGTCTCGCTCGAGGCTCACTTTTTTGAATACATATACAAGGTGGGGAAAAAAGATGGAGCAATCAATCGTTCAGTTCGATTCGATTACAGTCAGTTTTGAGGATAAAGCCGGCAGACGCCAGTCAATCGAGGAGTTTGCACAAGGATTCGAGCATGGCATCTTATTTTTCGGTCATCCGCCGGAAACCAATGATATCAAAGTCGTCCTTGATCTGAAGACAAACTTTGGTGAACGGACGTTTCGATTTAACTTTTGCCGGATGGACCGGGCGCTTGGTCATTACTTGATCGATGAATTGGTCATAAAGTGGGTCGTGTTATGGGAATGGTATCATCAAGAGAAGTATGATACGGGCGAGAAGTTTCATGAAGATATTCCAAAAGACTTAGTCCGAGCCTTTTATCGTGAAATAGATGTACAAAACGAGAAACGGATGGAGAACTACTTTGAAGAAGATTACGATGAAGAAGACGGAGGGTTCAGCGATTCATACTCGAACTATACGAGCCTTGACTTCACGATTGAGGGAGATCCCATCAATACATTAGAACGGATGCGGAACCAAGGTGTCTTTTTCGAGTACTACTTTAAGGTATGGATTGATTTAGAGCATTCATTGCCTGCGATTCGACGCGTCATCGATGCGTTAGATGTACATACACCTGAATAATGCTTAATCAAATAAGCACCGCTCCCTCTGTCATTGACAGAAGGAGCGGTGTTTTGGTTAGAACGCTTTACGTTGACCTTTTAGAATCGTCTGTTGCAGAGGACCAAAGTCCCCTGGAACCGTCCGTTCCATGAACAGGTACGGTTTTCCATCGACGATGAATTTTCGATCTCCAAGATACTCGAAGTGGCGACCGTCATCCTTTAATCTTCGCTTAACAGCTTGAATATGGTCTTCATGATGGATGAACCGCTCGTTAAACGTCATGACGATATTTCCTTTTTTGAATCCGAGTAAGAAGACATAGTAGAACCAATAGGCAACGAGACAAATACCAACGGCCAATAACAAATCATACATGTGTGTCGAGCTCCTTTCGTGTATACAGATTTTTACGAATATTACTGTAAAAAGATTCAATCAATTTCAATTAAAAGTAAAAAAGTATTCATCCGAAGATGAATACTCGTTATTTTTGAGCGATATATCTCTTTTGATCGAAATCATATTTAAATTCAACGATCATCCATTCATCACCCGTTGGATTCCGATACGAGTAAAAGAGCGATGTCTGTTTTTCTGGATATTCGACTGTACTGTCATTGTAGGCTTTTCCGATCTTAGAGTAATCTTCTGTGCGGTGAGCCGTCATGACACCTAGCCCTTTACCTGAAAGAATATGATCGAATTCAGCCATCGTCATGCCTGGTTTAAATTTCTTTCCTGGTAAGAGTCGCTTTTTCGAAGGCGTTTTAGGGGTGTATTCCTTTTGCGCAAGATATAACGTGTGACCTTCTTGTTTCGTTTTGAAGATCAGGTGCATGCGCTGTAAAGACCAATGATCGTTTTTTTCATCGTACGGATAAAATGAGAAAGCGTATAAAGCATAGTCGTCTTTGATCTCACTCAATACTACCTTGTGATTGAGTGTCGTGACGCCGTGTTCTTTCTTTATGTATTTCTTAAACGATTTTCCGTAAAGCGACTTTGCGACGTCTGTCGCGGTCATGCCGAGTTTTAGCTTTTTGTAAGATGTATACTCCTTAGTCACTGCATCGACAGAATGAGGTGCGAAAATAGCACCAATCATCGAAAGCGTGATCAGAAGCGCGAAGAGTACTTTCAACTGAATAAGGTGTGATTTTTTCGTACGTGCCATCATGATTGTGTCTCCTTTGACAAACTTATTAAAAACTGTGCGTTTCTTTTCGTTTGAGATACCAGAGTAGTCCGAGGGTAATGAAAAAACCAATCGCACCTATGATTCCGATGAACAGGAAACCAATGAGATCATTGCCGATGTTCTTTTGAAAAAATAGGATGAACCAAAAATCGCAGTGGTAATCATGAAAATATTGCGTAGATGGCGAAGTACTTGGACTATCATGGAGAACCCCTCTTCTTAGTTTTTCGTTCGACGGATCTCCGTCGCGACAATCGAGTCCTTTGCAAACGTCACTTGAATCGTATCACCCGTTTGAATGGCAGCCGTGTTATCCGTTTTTCCATACACGATCGTGTCCGTTGTGACGCGAATTTCTGTTAATGCATACTGCTCGTCTGGATGTTGTTCACTTGGAGCGACGAATAACGTATCCCCTGTAATTTTCTCGACGATACGTGCATCGTTCTCGTGTGTACAGGCACTAAGCGGCATACTAAGGAATAGAATAAAAGCAAAAAGCCACCGACGTGTCGGCATGAACCAAGCACCTGCTTTCGTCAGTTAATAGGGTTAGATGAAATCTTATTATTATATAAATTTTACCAGTTGTGATGCTGATTGATGCGAATTAAAAAAACTTTCTTACTCCAAAATAAAAGGAATTCAGATTGAAATCGGCGTATGATTAAGGGAATACCATCATCTCGATCAGAGGAGGAAATACGATGAAGGCAGCCATCTGTACCCGCTACGGATCCCCGGACGTCTTGCACATCACAGAGGTACCTCGTCCGGTTCCAAAATCAAACGATCTATTGATTAAAGTACATGCATCTGCAGTCCATTCCGGAGATCGTCGCATGCGTTCGCTCGATGTCCCGCTGTTAGGGAAACTTCCGATGCGTCTGGCTGTCGGTTTCAAGCGACCGCGACAACCGATTCTTGGCGTTGTTCTTGCCGGTGAAGTCGTCGAAGTCGGTCAAGACGTCAAGCAGTTTCAAGTCGGAGACCGCATTCATGCTTTGACCGGATTTGGCTTCGGTGGATACTCCGAATATGCGTGCGTGTCTGAGAAGCGTTGCATTGCAAAAATGCCGCAACACGCATCGTACACGGAAGCGGTCTGTCTCCCGTTCGGTGGTACGACGTCGCTCCATTTCTTCCGGAAACTCCAAATCGATCAGATGAAGACGATCTTGATTTACGGTGCGTCGGGTGCTGTCGGAACAGCGGCCGTTCAAATCGCAAAAGCAAAAGGGCTTCAGGTGACGGCTGTCTGTAGTGGACGAAACGCGGAGCGGGTCAAAGCGCTCGGTGCCGATCACGTCATCGATTATACAAGGGACGGTTACGATGGATTGTTGCTGAAGTATGATGCCGTCTTCGATGCGTCCGGAAAAATCAATAAGACGCAAGCGAAACGGCACGTCAAACAAAATGGCGCCTTTGCATCCGTCGCGGGACAAGGTGTGGCGAGAGAACGGAAAGAAGATCTACACTATTTAAATGAACTGTTTGAAGCGGGACGATTCAAAGCCGTCATCGACCATATCTATTCACTTGATGAGATCGTCGAAGCGCATCGTTATGTCGATACCGGGCAAAAGTTCGGTAACGTCGTCGTGTTAGTAGCAAACGAATGATTCATCGAACCACCTGATTCAGGTGGTTTTTTTATGGTTATCCAATATATGTTAAAATAAAATAGGCTATTTTAAGAATAGGGGGATATAGCGATGATGAAACAGATTCATGCGTTTGAGACAAAAACGGACTATGAGAAATACGAAGCGGTCACGCATCGCTTTCAAGCACGGTTAGACGAGTATCAAACAATCTTACAAGAGAAGTATCAACTGATCGACGTGCCGAAAGGAATCGTTTGGACGTCAGCGGAACTCGCGACGACCGTCTTCTCGGACATTCCGATTCCGGCATTTACGAACAAGGACTTGATTTACATATCACCAGACGTTGCAGAATGGCGGACGTTATTTTTGTCTCAACTCGACGGAAAGGACGTACCACATATTCGAGCATTCTACGAAACGCTTGCGGAAGATCACGTCTTGACGATAGCTGGTCATGAACTGACCCATCATTTGGATTTGTTCGTTGATGAATTCGACGATGAGAGAGAAGACGGAATCTGGTTCGAAGAGGGAATGTGTGAGTACCTCCCCCGGAAGCACCTGTTGTCGGACGAAGCATTCAAGCGAATTACGACAATTGAGACAGAGCTGGTCGAGCTCTTTCAGGAGGAGTATGGAGCGCGCTCGATTGATCAATTTGGGAGTGCCTCCTATACTGGTAGTCTGTCGAGTATCATGTTTGATTATTGGCGGAGCTTTCTCGCAATCCACCATCTCATCGAAGAGCGGTATGCCGGGGACGTCTTACGCGTTTTTGAAGCATATCGGAACTGGCATGAACAGGGGCGGATTGTGCCGCTCTCGACATACTTTAATCTTCAGACGGTAAGACGCTAAGCTGTATTTGTAATGGAGGAGGGCTTATGAATCGTTACAGTATTCTTTCGTTAGCTGAATTCATCTGTTTTTGTTTCTTATTTTTCCTGATGAAGAGCGGAGTCAGTCTGAAAGGGTTTGGAACTGTCTATATCCTGCTTCTGTTTATCATTCCGTTAGTCGGCGTATACACAGGGTACAAAACGAAGCACCGAATACTCAAGTGGAGATTCGTCGGCATCCATCTCATTACGTTCTGCATGATGTCATATTTACTGTTACTGGCTTACGGTATTTCGGAGTCATAAAACAGATTAAATAAAAAAGTCAGCTGATTCCATGTAAAAAGGAATCAACTGACCTTTACTAATATGTAGTGTGAACCAAGTTACCATTGCGAACTCTAGTTTCGCTTCGGCAAACTAGTCGTTGTGCCCACCTCAACGACTCGGTCGTCTTGAAGACGATACAAGAAATATTCCTCTTTTTGGAGCCCTTGACCACGGACTTTTACGGCAATCTTATAGCGTTTTTCCTTATCGCGGTGTTTGTCGTCATAAGCAGAGTGGAGTGAGACGACATGAGCTGGACCGTATTTTTTCTCGACATAGGTCTCAACTTTTGTGCTGACGTGCTGCTCGAATCGTTCATCGTATCGGACGTCTAAGTAAAACAGCAGTCCACCTAATAGGAGTGAGGCAACCAAAACGTTCATTCCGACTTTTTTCAATTCATCACTTCCGATCGTTCCATAGCATTGAACCTAGAAAAGCTGTTACAGATGATCGGAAGACGATACATCATAACAGGGATTGAATCATTGATTTGAAAATCTACATCATTTGAGTGATTGCTTTAGATATCGACTCCAACTAATTTAAGAATGATGACGATTGTGATAGCTGAGAGCGCAAAAGAACCGGCAAAAGCAAGCTGTTTTTTCAAAAGTATCTCCTCCTTATGAAAGGGTTACCATTATTATGCCATTAAGTAAGATGTCTGTAAAATTAATTCCAATTAGAACCCTGGATTTTCATCATAAAATTTTAGGAATAGATGACAACATCCCCACTCCTCGTTTTGTCAAGAGAGCAGGGATTTTTCATGTTTCCTACATTCTACTTTATTAATAGTCGATGAATCGCCCTTGCCTCAGCATATGTCGATTCCTGTCCGAACCAACGATAAGTGAGAGTTGATAATGGCGAAGTTCCAGTGTCATTCAATAAAGCGATAGATAAATTATTCTTCCGATCAACGATTAAAAACTGTCCGCCTGATCCCACTCCCCATAACAGAGGATTTTTAGCATTTGATTCTAACCACCAAAGATATCCATATCCTGAAAAACGATCGACGTCCGAAATCTTAGAGTAAGCCATTGTACTCTCCTCAACCCACTTGATTGGAATAACGGATCGTCCTTTCCACTTACCATCTTGGGCATAAAGCGCACCAAATCGGGCAAGGTTTTCGGCAGACATATAAAATCGATACATCGGAATGGATGTTTCTTCATTCTTTTCATAAGTGACATGAGAAGGGCTGAATGTTTTCATGCCAACAGGCTTGGCGATCCATTGTTCAAAAGCATCTCCGATTTTCATTTTTGTCTCTTTCTCAAGAATAAGACCCAACATGTTAAAATCCCAATTGTTATAGTAATAAAAACTTCCTGGAGTATGACTTTCACGTTTTGGACGTAAATCTTTCATTCGTTGTGATTCACCCAATGCGTTTAAGTAGATACCTGATCGTGCTTGTAATAAGTCCCGAATTGTTGCGGACTTCTCTTGTTTCGTTAAGGGTTGCTTGGAATCATCGACAGAGAGTTGTCCCAATGTCATATCCAAGTCTACTAACCTTTTTTCCTCTGCAATCCCAAATAGTGCACTGATGATGCTTTTACGAATAGAAGCAACATTATACAATTCGTTCGAAGAGCCGATGGATGCCACTTGTTGGGTATCCTGAATTGCATATAATGCGTCCGACTCATTGCGTTTCATCTGCTGTTGAAGACTTATCTTCAACTGTTCAGTATCTGTTTTACTTTGAAGTGAAATATTTTCATTATCTGTTTCGTTTTGTACGAACGGGCGGGTAAGATAGACGAAAAGACTACCAATTACTATTAGAGATAAAAATAAAAGAGTACGTTTCCTTCTTGACTTCATAGTTCAGTTCTCCTTCAATCAATGTTGTGATGACACTGATTGATTATCAACCTTCAAGTAACTTTAAGGTCAAGCTTTCTATAAAATATAGTTTAAAAGGAGAGATAACTTGAGTTTATTTAAAATTGGAGAGGCTGCAAAACAAAGTGGGATACCTGCATCGACACTACGATATTATGATCAGATTGGTCTGATCCGTTCGCGTCAAATCGATCCACATAGTAAGTATCGATATTACACACAACACGACATCACACATATGAAAATCGTCCAGCATCTGCGCAGGATGAATTTTTCTCTTGAAGAAGTTCAACTTTTTTTAAACGAAAGAGATGTGAATCTTCAACTTGGATTGTTAGATAAGAAGAAACAAGAAATTAAGTTAAAGCGGTTGGCACTTCTTCAGACTGAGAAGGAAGTGCATCGCCGAATCGAATCTATAGAAAAGGAATTAATTTCATCAACAATCACGAAAAAGGATAGTTGGGAAATAGTAGTGAAACATTTTGATGAACGACCTATTCTATCGAAGCGAAAGATTTTCGACAGAGGCGGAATTGATATCTATCAAGACGCGTTTCTACAGTTACTCAAAGAAAATTCGTTTGAGGATGTACCCGTTACATCGCTCGTGTTACAGCATCATCATATCCAACTAAATGAAGAATTTTCTCACTTCGAAAGACATCTTCCAGAAATCGATTTAGAGGTAGGCGTGCTTCTTCCTTCCATGACATCCCCGTTTCAGAATGCGACTTTGCCTAGTGGTAGTTATGCTTGTATTGTGAGTAGAGGTATGGCAGGGAAGGAACGTTTTCGTAAATTATATTCATTTCTACAAGAATGGCTTCAAGAAAACAACTATAAAGTCGAGGGACCATTAATTGATATCGTCTTAACAGACCTCACTCAGTTAACTGCGATTGATTATACGGAAGATATACTTTCTGAGACTCAATTTCGCATTACACCAAATAATGCGTAGTGTGAAAACAACAATCATTTTGTACTTTAATTTTATATATGTAAAATTAATTCTAAAAAAATCGCAATTTCTTATTACAACGTTTCATAAAGAAAATGACAACATCCCTACTCCTCGGTTCGTCAAGGCAGTAGGGATGTTATTTTCATGTCCACCAATCCGGTGGAGTATATCTCGTTAAAAGATCTTTCTCGACGAGTCGCTGATTCACATAAGATGTGACGCTTGGAAGTAACGCATCCATGTTGGCAGGGTGCACCATGACCTCAACGGATGAACCGGGTGTGATTGAATCAAGTGTCGCAAACGAAACGCCCTCTCCATAAAACCGCTCATCGAAGCGATTCGTCAGCCAGAGATCCCGGTGCTTCTCGTTCCCCGCAGCACGGAACGTCGTTTGATATTCGTTAGCGAGATCGACGATGATGGAATCGATCGCGGACCAGCCGTGGATATGATGGTGACTGTCTAAGTGATGCAACGACAGCCCGGTAGCAAGAAAAGCTTCAATCTGGGCTTTCCATTCTAGGTAGACGTCTTTAGGATCCGGTGGCTCTTCTTTCAAAAAGCGACTCGTGAAGCGGAACGTTCCGTCCTCCTTCGTTAACGACTGACTTGTCGAAGCGAGCGGTTTTCCCCAAGAGAGCACGAGATGTACGCCGACATGCAGGTCCGGGTGTTGCTGAGAAAGTCGAACAGCTTCTTCGACCTCATGTCCGTTCATCATCAGCGTCGTCGAATTGACGGGACCGTAAAGATGACTCTCGATGATGCCTGTGTTAATACCCGTCGTCAAACCGAAATCATCAGCATTGACGATTACACGCGTCTTAGGCATGTGCCGTACCAGTCAGCGAGAGTGCTTGATCAAGCACTTGATCGCCCTTCATCAACCCGTATGCCATGTTGTCAATCACAGCAACCGGCACGTTAACTGCTGTACGGATTTTATTCTCGAGGTAGCGGACTTGCGGACCGATCAAGATGACGTCCATCGTCGTATGTTCCTTTAGTCGCGATTCGGGTACTGCTTCGATCGTTGCGTCAAGCCCTCGTGCTACGGCTTCCGTCCGCATTTTTTCTACTAAGATTGAAGTGGACATGCCTGCTGAGCAGACGAGTAAGATATTCATTTCGTTTCCTCCAGTCGATTGATTTTAGTGATCATGTCGATCATCTCGGTCGCCAGTTCCTTGACCGTCATCGCCGTCATCAGATGATCTTGAGCGTGGACAAGTAGGACACTCATCTCGTTGCTCGTTCCTCGTGCTTCTTCTTGCAACAGTTCCGTTTGAAGTTTGTGTGCCTCAAGAAACGAAGTCTCTGCTTCTTCGAGTTTCGCTTGGACAAGTGCTTCGTCACTGCGTTTGGCAGCAGCAATCGCCTCAAAAGCACTCGAGCGTGCATTTCCGGCATGTAAGATGATCATGAACGATAGTTGTTGGATTGATTCTGTCTTCAACTGATTTTCTCTCCTTCGTGGATGCTGTCTTTGTTTCGATTGATTTCGGCAGTCATGGCGCGTGCTCCTGCTACGACGAACGGGATGTAAATGAGCGTCGCGAGCGTCAAGTTGAACACCTGAAGCAGGACACCGCGGATGCTGCCACCGGTGACAAGGTACCCACTGATGATTGGTGGTGTCGTCCATGGTACGATGGCGACCGTCTTTGGAACCATTCCAGTTGATAGTGCGACATATGAGACGACCGTCAAGACGACCGGTGCGAGGATGAAAGGAATCAGCATGACCGGGTTGAGCACGATCGGCATGCCGAAGATGACCGGTTCGTTGATGTTGAACAGACCAGCTGGTGCTGATAGCTTAGCGACTTGATGATAGGGATGATTGCGTTGTTTCCGGACGACGATGAAGATGGCAAGTAGTAGTGACAACGTCGTACCAGAGCCACCCATGAAGACGAACGCATCGAGAAACGGTTTCGTTACCGTGTACGGGACGTCATAGGCGGAGGCACCAGCTTGAAATGCAGCTAAGTTCTGTTCAATCAGCGGCAGGTAGATCGGCTCGATGACCGAACCGATGATGTTCGTGCCGTGTAATCCGAAGAACCAGAGGACATGGTTCAACAGAGCGATGATCAGACCGGCAGCGAGCGAATCTCCGAAACCTTGAAGCGGTTGCTGGATTGCCTTGAAGATGACTTCGAAGATGCTGAGCTCGAGTTTTATTTGAATGAACAACTGGATCGCAGCAACGACCGTCAAGATGATCATCGAAGGAATCAATGCTTGGAACGATCGGGTGACACCACCGGGCACACCGTCCGGCATCCGGATCGTCAGCTTCGTATGGATGAGAAGGCGGAACGCTTCCGTCACGAGGAGCGAGACGATGATGGCGACGAATAAGCCTTGTGCGCCGAGCCAAGCAAAGCTAAGTCCCCAGTCTTTCGTGACTGGAACAAGCATGACGTAAGATGCGATCGACAGGATACCAGCGGCAAGACCGTCGATATCGTAGGACCGTGCCAAGTTATAGGCAATCGAGAAAGCGACTAGTAAGCCGAGGATCGCGAAGGAGGCATTCCAAATGTTTCCACCGAGCCGTTGCCAACTGCCTTCACCAAAAGCGTTGTTCATCGAGCCGACGAAGTCGAGCGACCAGCTGCCGAGCTGGATGGCAGGGAAGTTATTGATCAGGATCGCGAGCGAACCGACGATGATGAGCGGCATGACGGAGACGAACCCGTCACGGATGGCGACGAGATGGCGCTGGGAACCGATCCGTCCGGCGATTTCAATGAACTTGTTCATGAGAGAACCTCCTTAAGTTGGAATTGGGGTAAGTACAGGTGATGCGCGCGAAACAGCTCTTCAAGTAAAGCGTCGATTCGTTTTTCGTCTTGGATCAATGGGTTCATCAGGGCAGCGAGGTAAGCATCCTCGTACTTCCCGGAGATGGCGGCTTGAATCGTCAGTTGCTCGAATGTCTTTAAGTTCATGATCAGTCCACGCACGTGGAGTGGTAAGCTACCGATCGACAGAGGTCGCGGTCCGGCTTTTGTGATGACGGCGTTGACCTCGATGACCGCATCTTCCGGTAAGTCACGGATCGTTCCTTGATTCAGCGTATTGACGGTTTGGATATCACCACGGTCGTTATAGAGCGAGTCCATTAAGTTACACGCTGCATCCGAGTAGTAGGCTCCACCGCGTTGCTCAAGCTCCTTCGGTTTTACATCGAGCGATACGTCTTGGTATTGCTCGAACAGTCGGCGCTCGACTTCTTGGACGACTTCGGCTCGTGTCCCATTCTCTTCGTAAGCCTGTAGATCTTTTGCGAGCACGTCACGCGTTTGGAAATAATACTGATGGTACGGGTTCGGCAACATTTTAATTGAATTCAGGAACGACTCCGACCAGCCGAGTCCGACGATATTCGCTGGTGAGTAGTCATTCCCTTGACGCAATGCAGCAAGAACGTCTGCCGTCCGGTCCACACCATTCACCAAGACTTGTCGACCGAAGATGAAGTGATTCAATCCGATGAATTCGATCGAGACGTGCTCGACGGGGGCGTGCAGGATTTCAGCAACGGAGTTCCGCATGTTGAACGGGATGTTACAGACACCGATCACCTTCTGATGCTTGGAATGTTTCAATAGTGCTTCGGTCACGATTCCTGCAGGATTGGTGAAATTGATTAACCAGGCGTTGGGGCAAAGTTCCGCCATCTCGTCAGCTAGCTCGAGTAAGACAGGAATCGTCCGAAACGCCTTGAACATACCGCCAGCCCCATTCGTTTCTTGTCCGATGAAGCCGTGCTTCAGTGGGATGCGCTCATCAAGCGCACGTGCCGCAAGACCACCGACTCGGATTTGCGTCGAGACGAAGTCGGCTCCTCGGAGCGCTTCTTTTCGATCGAGCGTCCAACGAAGCGTAATCTTCACGTTAGACTTGTCAATCATGCGTTGAGCGAGTTGACCAACGGTTTCGAGCTTTTCTTTTCCGTCTTCGATATCGACAAGCACGACCTCATCGACCGGAAAGGAGTGGTGACGCAGAATGAATCCTTCGATGATTTCCGGTGTATAGCTGGAGCCTCCACCGATGATGACGACCTTGAGTGGCATGTTGTGAATTCCTCCTCATGAAAGCGATTTCTTTTTGTTGTAACAAATGTAACAAATAATACAACTTAGAGCAATATAAAAATACAAATAAAACAAATTATGATTTGTATTTGCATTTGTATGATGTCTGTATCACAATAAAGGCACAAAGGATTAGAGGAAGAGGTGGGGGTATGTCGCAATCGACGTTACAGACGGCAATCAAGGAAGAGTTACTGTCGCGAATCAAGAGAGGCTATTACGAAGAAGGGAAGAAGTTCCCGACGGAGTATGTACTTTGTGAAGAGTTCGATGTCAGTCGGACGACCGTTCGAGGTGCGTTGAACCAGTTGACGCTTGAAGGGTATCTGATTCGACAGCAAGGGCGTGGGACGTTCGTCGCCGGTAAAAAAGTTCGGCAGACCTTGTCGCATACACCAAACAATTATGCCGCTCAGTTAGCGGTGCAAGGAAAGCGGGGCGAGGTGTCGTTGATTCAATTGTCTGTCGTCTCTGCGACCGACGTCCTAACGGAAGTCTTTCCTGTAGAAGAGCAAGCGCCCATCCAGAAGATTGAACGGATTCGTCATGCCGACGGTGAACCGACACAATATGAGATCTCATTCATCCCGTGGTCGATTGCTCCAGGAATTACGAAGGAACAAGCAGAACATTCGTTGTTTGATACGCTATCGAAGGTCTTCGATATCCAAGTGGCGAAAACGACGGAGTCACTAGAAATCATCTTAGCGGATGAAGCCATCAGTAGTCATCTGAAATGTCCGGTCAATGCGCCGTGTTTTTATATCGAGACGGTGACAGAGGATCAGGAAGGTCAGATCATTGAGTATTCACGATCCTACTTCCGTGGGGATAAGACAAACTTCGTGATTGAACGTTCGTATCGTTAAATGAAATAGCGTTGTTGCAGAGAAGCGCGAAGAAAGGTTGAATCCATTCACACATCGAAATGGATTCAACCTTTTTTGACGTCATCATTTTGTTTCAACTCACATTATGCTAAGTAATAGTTGAGGCTGTTCGGAGAGTAAGTAATCGTTTTCGACGT
Organism: Exiguobacterium sp. Leaf187; assembly: GCF_001423925.1. Classification (NCBI taxonomy): domain Bacteria; kingdom Bacillati; phylum Bacillota; class Bacilli; order Caryophanales; genus Exiguobacterium; species Exiguobacterium sp. Leaf187. The sequence goes on from NZ_LMPR01000009.1 coordinate 391,970, forward strand.
AGCGATGATAGGACAATGACGAATCGTTCACATGAAATAGCGTCAACTGTCGACTCTCGAAGTCGACTTCTTCTATGTAGACAAGTTCTGTAATGCCACCGGAATGATGGGGAGGAAGCAGTTTTAAGGATAATCTTTCCCGTAAAGCGATGAATAACATGACGTCCATTTTATAAGTCATAGTAACGGAAGTATCATTGTGAAGAATAATGGATGAATCGATGGAGAGACAAATAAGCGGATTCATAGTGGGTAACGATACCGGATGAGTCATTTCTTTTTGAAGGTGCTGCATGATGAACCTCCCCATAATAAGAACGTATGTTCATATTATGGGGTATGAATACATTTTTTGCAATATTATTTGAGGTGAATCGTTTATCAAGGCATCAATCATGATTGTTCAAAGAGTTTGAATGGAGTTTTATAGCTGGATTCTGGTACAAACGATAAGATCATGCTTTTCAAAAAAGGATGCTGAATTTTCATAGGTTTTGAGATAATCGGATCATATCCGTGCACCGGATTCCGTTTTCAATGATTTCCTTTTTGTAGTGCCTCAAGAAGTAGTTCGTATCGACACCGATTATTCGAAATCTAGACGTTTGACTATCTTATATGAGGGTTCTGCCACTAGCAAAAAATTCATCGGAGGATTTTCCTGATGAGACAATTGACGAATGTTTACATTCATAACTGTATTCTTCTTACATTTTAAGATGAATTAGAGAACCACTATTTTTATTAAATATAATATCAATTAATAAAAACCAGCATCTGATAAATAATCAGGTGCTGGTTTCATATTCTAAAGAGTCTATATCCAAGACTAATAATTTTTTAACTCGGCATATGTTGAAGTTCGTCATAAAGAACGTAGCTTCCTGATGGAATGTCTTTCGCACGATACATGGCGATATCCGCATGTTGGAGCATCTCGAGCATACTCAAGGCATCCGTCGGATAGCAGGAGATACCGATGCTTGGCGGGCAAGAAATCGTATGATTGGCAATCTCATAAGGTGCTTGTAACGTGCTCAACAACTGATTTGCCATACGATGAAGTTGTTCGTATGATCTAACTTCCTTTAAAAGTAATGTAAATTCATCGCCGCCTTGTCGCGCCATCATGTCAAAATCCGTTTCAAATGATTGTAGTCTTTTCGCAACAGATTTCAATAATTGATCACCGACATCGTGTCCAAGTGTATCGTTGACCGTTTTGAATTGATTTAAATCCATGAAAAATAACGACACATTTGATGTAGGATGAGGTGAATCAGATGTGATAAGCGTTGAAAGTCGTTCCTCGAATGCAAGACGATTAAACAGTCCGGTCAGTGCATCATGATAGGCAAGGTATTGAATACGTTGTTCATTTCGTTTCATTTCAGTCACATCCTTACCGATACCAAAGATTCCTACAATTTCGTTTTGGACGATGATTGGAACATTGGTGATGTTCATATACGTACTGGAACCAAGTGCATTTTCAACCACGGTTTCATAGCTTCGTGGCATACCTTTAAATACTTCTTTCAATTCTTTTGAGACTGTCATCCGGTGTGTATCTTTGACGTATCGAAGGCTATTTTGACCCATCAATTCGATTTTAGAGACACCTAAAAGATTGCTACAGGCAGTATTCGCACTATCGAATTGACCTTTAAGATCAGTTGAATACACTGGATCTGGATGGTATTCAAACAAGGATTTATATCGTTCTTCGCTTAATTCAAGCGTTTGTGCTTGATCGTAGTAGCGACGGACTAATTTATGATTCTCGATAATAATTAAGACTTGTCGGGTGATGACGAGTAAAATGGAAAGTCCTGAACCAACTGTCACGATATCGAAACTACGGGAGTGAAAACCCATGAAGACGAACAGAATCAAGACTCCTCCATAAGGCGTTAGCATTTGAAAAATATTTAACTTTTCGGGTTGAGTCGCTGACGTTGTACTTATAGTATTTGGCTGATGTTGAAGACCCGCATAAGCTAAAAGAATCATTGCTATGATGAACAAGGGGTCAATTAAACTACCTGAGATGTACGTGTCTTGGGCAATCAAATACAAGTAAACAGAGTCAGCGATTGCTTGTATCGTGACGGCTGCAATAATGAGATACATGGATAAACTTTTATCCTTACGCGTAAGATTAAAAAATAAAAAGGAAGCGGCGACTAACATACCCAAGTCTCCCAAAGGATAGATGAGAGAGACAATGAGAGCATTGATGGTTGCCATGCTCGTATCCAGAATAGGTTCGATCAAAAAGTGCCAAGAAAACGTACTCGCAACGACTAAAATGATCAAGACATCGAATAAAAATGAAATGCGTTGCTGTATTGCTGCATCCTTTAAAATTTTGTATGTCAGAGCGTAAAGTAGGAATAGCACTTGAAGAATGTAAAACACGTCTGGCCATCCTGGAAACGCCACATTTTTGTGGAAAATACTTTCTGTGAAAAACCAAATCAATTCGGCGATTAAATACCAAAAGGTGCCGAAAGCGATAAGTAACCAAAACTTACGATCGTTTGAATCAGCCCATTTGATAGCAATCTTTAAATAGAGAAGGGCAATCAACAATCCTGAAATCGAAAAGATATTTCCTCCTAGTGCTTCAAGAGAGGGAGAATCAGAAAAAGTAAAAATCCATCCATAATAGCCTAAAGCATAGAGTAGAATGATTAGGATAAAGCTTTTAGGTTGTTTAAACATGCTATTCTTTTACTCCTTCTTATCATATTCACTTAGTATACAATGAGCTTATTTTTTGAACAGAATTTGTTTATAAAACAGGTCTATACTGATTAATCAGACAGAGCATCTTAAAAGTATTCCTTAAGAGAAAGGTATAAAAATAAATCGCAATCATAAAGTGCATGACATAAACGATCAAACGTCATCTACATCATGCACTTTAAAATTTTTAGAGAGATGTGGTCTTCAATACATCTTGTGTTTGAAGTAATGTAACGAATGCGTCAAAATCGATTGGACGTGAAAATAGATAGCCTTGACCAATCGTACAACCGTAGGAAGTGAGAATCTTTTTTTGCTCAATCGTTTCTATACCTTCCGCAACGACGTTTAAATTCAGATTCAAACCAAGCTCAATGATCGTCTTGACCATAGGAGAATTCTGATTAGAAGTCAGGCGATCAATGAACGACTTATCGATTTTCAATGTATCTATCGGAAGTTGCTCGAGCACATTCAAGGACGAATACCCTGTTCCGAAGTCATCGATGGATGTTTTAATCTGCGAGGTCTTCAAACATTGCAAAATCGAAACGCTCTCTTTGATGTTTTGAACAATGCTCTCTGTAATCTCAAGCTCGAGCCACTGCGAGTCAAGAGATGTCTCCTCGAGAATCTCGCTGACACGCTGGCAGAAGTTTGGACTTTGGAATTGAAGAACAGAAACGTTGACCGATAGAAGCAAAGGTTCGAATCCTAAATGCTGAAGTTGTTTACTTTGGTAAGTCGCAGTAAATAGGACCCACTCTCCGATTTCATTGATAAGACCTGCTTCTTCAGCGATTGGAATGAACTCAGCTGGTGAAATCCATCCGAACTTTGGATGATGCCAACGGAGCAATGCTTCCATACCAATGATTCTTCCAGAACGAAGATTGACTTTAGGTTGATAGTAGACGCTTAATTGTTGCTCACGTATCGCATTTCGTAAATAGGATTCAATTTCAAGCTTTCGTACTAAGTTGGATTGAAGTTCAGTTCCATAGTAAACAAATGCGTAATTTCCATTCTGTTTAGCTTGATAAAGAGCTTCAGCTGTATGAGCCTGTATTTCTTCGATAGTCAAACTTTGGTCAGGAAATACACTGACACCACCATGCGCTACAATATTCAATTCTAGCTCCTTCAAACGGATAGGAGCTGCAAGGTGAATGAATATTTTTTCATTCATTACAGTGATACTAGATCTTTCTGTTTTCAGAAGCACAATCATAAACTCATCTTCACTATACCGATACATTTTAGAATTCTCTTTCAGTACATGTTTTAAACGGAAAGATACTTCTTTCATGATCTGTTCACCGACATGATGCCCGAAAATATCTGTGTACATTCGCACCCGTTCTACTTGAAGCAATATGAAGGCAAGCGGTGTGTGTTCATCTTTAAGGGTATTTTTGGTGTCTTGTAAAAAAGATACACGATTACCTAAGCTTGTTAATGGATCGATATATGCAATTTGGTTTAATTCAGCTAATAATTCACTATTTTTCATGACAGTAAAAGCTTGTCTAATAATGATAAGAAGAAAAATCATGATCCATCCTGTACTTAAGGCATTTAAATTCCAGGCATAACTTTGCATCATTAGGATAGAGAGAATCAAGATGCTCGAATAAGGAAAGATAAATTCTTTTTTAGTTGATACATTAAGAGCAAATGGATCAATCATACTTTCTTGTCTTGGCTCTTTTTCATGATATCGAGCAGTGTAACCGATAAATAATAATGCGATAGTCCAAATCAAATCGACACTGCCACCTGATATATAGCTATTTTTAATTGTAAATTGTGCAAAAGTGATATCTCCGATGACTTGTAAAAATAAACCGATGATGAGATAAGTCAAATATGCATTGCGTTTGTTAAATAGAATTAAATAATAAAGCGTGATGATAAAAAAAAGAATTCCTAAATCTGCAATTTGGAAAAGAAATGTATGGGCGATATACCACAAAGACTGTTGATTAATCTGATAAAGTGGATAAAGCAGGTAATGATAACTAATTGAAGTCGCGGCTATCATATAAATCATTGTATTAAAGAAGAATGCCGAGTTTGAAAATTTTCTCGTTTGATTCAAAAGTTGATTTAACAGGGCAGCAAAGTAGAAAAAGTAAGAGCAGACCCAAGTTAAGGATGATAAGTCCGGTGTATCCAGGACATTATTCGTAACAAGTAAGATGATCCAAACAAGTGTGCCAAGGGTAGAAAAACTAGCTCCAAGACCTAAAAACATCCAAAAACGTCTAGCGGAGTTATTCTTAAGATAACTTTTTATGATCCAAATCGTACTTAAAATACCGACGAACAACTGGACCGTGTTCAATAGAACCAATCGCATCCATTCAGATCCTTCAAAAAAATGGTTCCCATACCAAAACAATAAACCAATTCCGATGGACAGAAGGAAGGGATAACTTATAGTTGTACGCAAAGATTTTTCCTCCCTTATGTTTAAATAGCTTTCAAATAAGTATCGGATATATTGGATTTATATTTAACGTAATGTTCTAATGTCGTTCAGATTTTAAAAATAGCTACTATTAAAATATAGAACTTAAAAATAAGCCTAGTTCTCCCAATTGAGTTGATCTAGGCTTACATTTAGTTTGTTATCGTTTTTTATTTTTTGATTTAAACGATTTAAAAGCTTTTTTACTGTCGTGTCTAGTAATTTGAAGCTTTCAAGTTTACAAGATGGTACGTCGTTTTCGTTCCATTCGTGATGCTGTACGCCAGTACACCGTCATGGTAAAGAGGAATGGAAACCAACTCTTCAAAGTTAGTCAGAGGAGCGACGGTCTTCGCTTTTAAGTTCGCATACATCAACTGATGGATGCCTTCGCGGAAGATGACTTGTGTATTTGAGAGGAACTGAATGCCGTCGATCGTCGTCTGGGCACTGGAAGCGGAATAGTTCAGCGTCTGTTCGTCCAATCCGATGGGTTGGAATATGGCGTCGCCTTCTGTTCCAAGAGCGAGATAGGTACCGCTGCGACTGAAATCGATTAATCCGGATATCTCTTTTTTGTAGGCACCATCCAGCGTCTCAAGCACACGGACGTTCTTTCCGTTGTTAAAGTGAGACGTGTATAAGGTCACGCCGTCATCGCTATCGCGGTGCTCGTATGTGAATAGACCGTCTCGTACCTTTCCTGTTTTTAAGATGAAGGACTGGAGTGGTGTGATCTTTCCGGTTTTTAAGGAATACGTTTTTATCGTGGAGACCGTTTTTTGTGCAGTCGCTTCTTGCGTGATCCAGGAAACCCGAGTTGACGTAACATCGATTCTCGGAGGGGACGTATCGAAGCGACTTTCACCGACATCGAGCGTCGTCACCTGATTCGTCGTAATCTTCAATTGACGAATCGACCATTTTACACCTGTTTTCGTCGGTTGTTCCGTTTCGACCCATAGTAAAAATTCACCTGTACCCGTCATCATCGGGATTGCATGCTTCGTCGCATGGACGATTTTGTTGTGCTGTCGTTTCGTATCGTATGTATAAATGGTGCTCTTATTTTCTTGTAGATCCAAGTAAAACATCTGGTTTTGATAAGCATACTGTGGATCGATCGAGACACGGTGTTTGCTTAATAAGGAAGAAAGGTCGTACGTTTTCGTTTGACCTAACGTGATGCGCTCCGACTGCTTTTCTAATTCGATTGCTTGTTGGTTCTTGGAGTCGGTCGTTGCTTTCTTCAAGGAAGTGTTTACTTGTTCAGGTGACGCGACATTTTTTTGTGCTACATGCGGTGTTGCTTGTTCTTCCATCATGGTACAACCCGCTGTCGTCCAAACGATGGTCGAAAGACAAAAGATGGATGCGAAGTGATGTAATTTCATATCGGATAGCTCCTTTAAAGGTTTTCAGAAATGTAGTTCATTGCTGCATTTCATGTGAAGAGGGAGTCGGACGACGGGTGTAAAGAAACACGAGATACCACCACTTTAATGTGTAGGCGAACAAGAAGACACACATCCATGCCCACGGTCGCAGTGTCGTCAATCCTTCGTAAAAATGTCTGAACTCTGTAATGTCAAGACGGTACATGGAGTTCCAAATGAATAGTGCATACAGGAAAAGCATCGCTACCACCGCTCGGATCGACGCTTTTCTCAAGGCTGGATGCTTGATCGCGACGAAGATTGCACTGATAAGCGTGATGAAAAAGAATGCGTAGGAAAGTACCCACACCCACATGTCATTGGTTGGTCCCATATGTATTTTCCTCCTCAGTTAATCATGGATGCGTCTAGACGATCGTCTAAACAAAACAGAAAGAATGACATCAATCAGTAAGCCAATCAAGAACCAACTGATCAAGGTCAGGATATAGATCAGGAACAGTGGGACATGGAAGGAATCTAGCCATGTTCCAAGAAAGGATCGTGATTCAAGAAGCCAGAAAACAGGGCTCGTCAGAAACAACAAGATATTTTTGTCGTCGTAGCCAAAGGCATTGAACAGACAGACGGCAAGTGAAAGTAAGGGAAGCCAGAGTCGAAAATCTTTACGCATTGTTATTCATCTCCTGTTTGAGTGGGGGGTTCATCGGACCTGAATCAAAAAGGCGGATAGACCGTCACCATGTTCGTTCCATCCGGCAACGACCTCATAGGTATACGTACCTTGAGAAGAAGGTGCGATAAGAATGTCGTTTTTTAATGAAACCTGTTCACTTTTCGTTTTCGAATCTCAGCGTACGACTTCGAGCGAATCGGGTTTACGATCAAACGAGAGATGAATTTTGTCAGAGGGTGAGACGATGACGGGTTTACTTTTTTCAGTCATGTGTAAAGCATCCACATAGATCATGTCCGCACATTGAGCACTGAACAAACTGGACCAGCAATAAGAACCTTGGACAGTTGGAATCGCTTTACCGTTTACTTCGACGTCGGGGTCGTAGGGTTCGATCCGAAATGGCTCAAAATAGATAAAAAAGCAATCACGGCAAGTAGTGAGCCAATCAAAATGAATTTAAGGATACCAGCTCCTCCTTTATTGAATAAATAATAGTGTTAAATCGGAAATTAAAATCAATCAAGTCATATATCATGCAAAAGAATCTTCATATAGAATCATTTTCCACAATAAACTATCAAATCCCTTCAAATGGATGAAGGGATTATGAATGAGGCACACGTGTCTCTTTGAGACGACTAGGTGCAATGAAAGAATAGAGGTTAAGAAAGTAGTTATTTGAACTCCTATACTTTTTTTAGACGACTTCTTAGCGCTTAAAGAGCGTAATATCGATTTTGCGAGGAACCTAAATGAAGTGAAACTAGCTATGGTTCTTCAGAATGGAACATATGACGAAACAATCAGCGTCTTTTGAGGAAGTCATTTTCCTTTTACGAAGAATAGAGGAATCAATGCTTCTCCCAGTGGGCTTGATAATCGAGAATATATTGACTTAGGGGAATCGGCTCGGTGCCAGTCACTTCGCGGAATTGACTGTTCGTTCGTTTCGTGAGTCCAAGACTAATCGGGAGGTGTAACATGATGACTTCATTGACGTAGCTTTTCGGATATCCTTTTTGGACCATCTTCATTTGGAAGAATGGAATCGAAGGGTTCGTGTAACGAATCGTCTTTCCTAAGAGTAGCGTCATCAGACTTGCGATCTCATGGAAACCGAAAACTTCCTCGCCATGCAACGTATAGACACGATTGAAATGGGGAGCAGGATGTTCGAGGCAATGGATGACGAACGTCGCGATATCCCGGATGTCGATCATGCTTGTCTTCCCAAGACCAGCGGGCGTAACGATCTGCTCGTGAAAACGGATGTCATCACGCATGAAGAGATTCAAATTTTGCATGTAGTATCCGGGACGGATGATCGTAAACGGGATACCGGTCTCTTGAATGATTTTTTCGATCGTATGGTGAGGTGTCAGCGGAAAGACTGGAACATCCTTGAACGAGAGATAAACAATGTGCCGGACTGAGGTGAAGCGCAAATAGCGCAGAAAGAGATGGAACTGTCGTGTTGATACTTGGGACGGATACATCAAAAAGAGTTGATCGACGCCTTTTAACGCTTGTGAAAACGTTGAGATATCGGCGTAGTCCAGGTGACGATAGTGAAAAGCATTGCCGAATTTCTCTGAAGCAGCTGCTGGGTCGATGACAGCCGCATGAAAGGGAATATGTCGCTTCATCATTGCATGACCGACGGCTAGTCCGACGTTTCCTGTGAATCCTGTTACTAAAATCGTCATGTGTAACGTCCTTCCTGTACACTTGACTGAACTGCTGTTTGATGAGAAGTAAATCATGATATGTCTAAGAAAAAGTGAGGTGGTAAATCGTCCGCTAATTGCTTTATCGTAACTTGATTGAGCGTATTAAAGAACGAAATCAGTGCAACATCTAATAGTTGATCTAACGCACGTACCTGATAACGCGTTCCCGGGAAAAGCGGACGTTCGAATAATGCGACGACTTCTCCGACCCGGACAGTATGACTCAATGGAAGGAGTTGAACACCACCTTCTCGTCCAGCATGGGTTCGTAAAAGACCTGCTCTTCCTAAAATTGAAATGATCTTCGTAAGATGCTCGTACGAGATGTTACATTGAAGCGAAATATCTCTCGTCTTTACGTATTCTCCTCTTCGTGTCATCGATTTTGAGGTGTGTGCCAAAAAAAGTAATGTCAGTAAGCCATGTTCCGTAGCACGTTTCAACCGCACGATCGCATCTCCTTTCATTTTTGACTGACGATGATTTCAGACAATCAAGAGACAATATCGCGTCATGGAGGAAAAGGGCGCTTTCGTCATGTAAACATGCGTGTAGGAATCATCGAATGTGATCAAAGCAGAAATGAGGTGTGCGCGAATGTACCGACAGGAGAGGCTTCGCCGTTGAGGCGTAATCAGTTCATCTCTTCGAGAGTCGAAGTCGAGCAACAATTGCAATGGGTACTCTGTGAATATCGTCACCTGACAATGAATGCCGAGCCGGTGATAATAATCGACGATGCATTGACGAACGAACAGTGCTCGTTCATGAGTAATCATATGCTTTGCCCTCCTCTTCATTTACCCAATCGGATAGGTGGTCTTTTATATATTGCCGAAGGGTGATCGGTCGTTCACCAATTAGTTCTAGAAAGTGGTTATCCGTCTCATCCGCTAGAGCTAATAAGATTGGCACATGAAGTTTGATGATTTCATTGGTTTCTTCGTAAGACAATCCATGTTGCATCATAAAGGACCGGAAAAAATCAATCGACGGGTTCGTATACATGATCTCTGTTTCAAGTTCTTCTCCGAGAAGTCGGGCGACTTCGTAAAAATTGTAAGCCGCTTCACCGCTGATCGTATAGATTTTATTGAAGTGAGTGGCTGGGTTTTCAAGACACGTCATCACGACGGTCGCTACGTCACGGGCATCAATCATGCACGTCTTACCAATTCCTGCCGGTGCGAAGAGGTGTGCATGATCTCGTAACATATCTCGCATGAACATGTTTAAATGCTGCATGTAGTAGCTAGGACGAATAATCGTGTAGGGAATGTCGGTTTGGCGAATGACGACTTCAATACGATGATGTGGCGTGAATGGGAGGGATAGAGCGTCTTTGCTTGAGAGGTAGACGATGTGTTGCAGGGCAGTCTGTCTGAGATAATGAATAAAATATTCGAATGTCTCCAAGTCCGCGTTTGCAGGAAATTCGAGAAAGATTTGATCGCATCCTGCGAGTGCCTCTACGAACGTCGAAGCATCTTGGACATCGAATCGACGAAAGTCAAAATGCTCTCCATATAATTCGGAAGCGGCTTGTGGATCGGATACCCCGATGCAAAAAGGCTGTTCTTCCGTGCGCATACGTTGGCTGACGAGCTGCCCGATCGGTGAAGAAAAGTCCGTAATGAAAATCATGGGAAAATTCCTTTCCTCTCTTAGATGAACGAGGCATCACTGATGTTGGAAAGTGGTAAATAAAATACTTGTATTAGTTATATAATACCCTAATTATCCTTCAAATACCGGATAGATGATAGTTCCTGCTAAAAACATAATTAAGTATTCCATTTATTCAATATATGAACCTTAATATTCAAAAAAATTAATTATTAATACTTATGTTTACATATCTAGGTTTATTATGAATATTACTCGACGTACTTGTCGTGAAGGCTATCGTAAATTTGCGCGTATGTTTCCTTGAGTGACCTAATCGCATTCACGTCTGTTCCGATGACATCCACTACATCAGTCGACACATACAAAAGGAAATCCGAGTCAAAGAAGACGATGTAAGCTGCCGTGTGCCCTCGATAAACGTTTAAGCAGTAGGAGATGACTTCATCTAGCTTTATATGTTTCACATGTTCATAGACGACACCCGTATAATCTCCTTTATCTTCCACGATATACTCTTTCCAGTTTCGAATCGTAATCGACGAGCCTACTCGTGCTTTTGCTGAATAACGCCGATGACGATGAATGTACGCAGCGACGAATAGAAGATGGATCTGTCTTCTTGAAAAATCATCTGAAGAATTTCTTTCAACTGCGAGGCAGTTAGGTCTTCCATTAAAAAGCGGATACGGCGTTCTGGTATTGACTGAAAATAGGGTGTTGGCTTCCTGATATCAAGCTCGATCTGGAACTGAGATAAATCAAGCATATAGAAGTCTCCTCATTCTATTAGCGATTTGGTGACGAATAGGGAATGTGACGGATGAAGGCATCCAGCTGAATGTCGAAGTACGCTTCAAGATCGAATCGCAGTTGCCTTTCTAAATCAGACAAGCACGTCACTAAGGTGTCGAGCGGAAAAACAGTGTTCATCCGTTCATCGCCCCAAATCGATTGAATGTTTCCTTGATCAGCAGAAGGGACCATCGATACGATTGCCCTTTCTTCATCATGGTCAAACTCCACCGAATAATAATAAAAGGCAGGAGTACATGAAGGTGTCACCAATCTTTTCCACCGATACAACGATTTATAAAACTCGAAGATGGCTAATGATGTTTCAAGATATAGTGCATGATCAATGATGATTTTGACATTCGCTTCAATCGACAGAATGGTGGGGATGTCTCTTGCTGAAGCATTTGAAATAGCGTTCGGTGAATTTAAAAAATCATATGTACATGTGATTCGAGACATATTTATCACTCCGGTTTAAAAATTGAAATTAGCTGAATACTTTATTTCGTTGCCGAGACGGACGGATCCCTAGAGCAATCGAAGCCCCGATGCAACTAAACAAAAAACCGATGACTAGAGGAAGGGATAGCGTCGATTCACCGATCAATACTGATGCCATACCGCCAATCAATGGGAATAGCGCGACCATATAACCGCTCTTCGCACCACCGATCCGTTCGACGAGTTTCAAATAAAACAGCCACGCAAGAAACGATGCGATCACAGTTAAATACATTAAGGCAGAAAGATACGTCACGCTTGTCGGGAGCGTAAGCGGTGTTCCCTGTAACCAGACGATTGCGCCCATCAGTAGACTCGCGACAGTGAATCCGATCGCATTGGCATGAACCGGATGGATCCGCTGCTTAGCGTTACGCGCTGAACTGGCGTCACCCACTGCCGTTAATAGCGTGCCGACTAGAGCAATCAAGACACCTTTCAGATTGGTCAGTCCATGGATGCTGCTTAGACTCGGAACGAGCAGAACACCGACACCGATGATGCCAAAACATCCGCCGATCCAGACGCGCGCATGGAGCGTCTCTTTTAAAAACAGACGCAGAGCGATTGGTGTCAGAATGACCTTTAGTGAGAAAATCAACGTCACGATGGCAGCAGAACTTAACATCGTCGCGTAATAGAGACATAAGTAACTCAGAGCGAAGTTACAGACACCGAATACGACGATGAAAGGCAGGTCCGTTACGGTAGGTTTGTTCGTTCGTTTAACGAATAACGCGAAGGCGATGAAGAGAAGGGCTGTCATCGCTAATCGATAGGTCAGGGATACTTCCAAGGCGACGGGAGTTCCTTGGATTTTGACAGCAATGAAATTCAGTCCCCAGACGATTAAACAAAATAGATACATGAAATATGTCATAGTTGATCCTCGTTTATGTATTTTTATTTCCAAATCTTTTCCTGTCTATCATCTTAACAAATATGAACGTCTAGAAAGAAGATTCCGTGAAAATCTTATTCTGGCACAAAAAAATCACTGATCGTCTGCAGGCAGTCAGTGATGGGAAACGCTAAATCGAAAAATACAATAAGTTAGAAAATAATCACTTATCGTCAGCTTCGACGATTGATTTTAAAGCTAAGAGTCAATTCCATTTCCGCATAACAATCTCATCAAACGAAATCCCTTGATAGGATACAGCATCAGGAATCGTTTCTACGATGTGAAAGCCAACTTTTTTATACGCAGTGATGGCTCGCTCATTATGCGAAAACACTTCAAGTTCAAGTTGATGAAGTCGAAGTTCCTCGAAACAAAACCGGATGATACACGCGATCGCTTCTGTCCCGTATCCTTGACCGGTCCAGGGGAGGGCACGCATCGAAATACGAAAGCCCGCTTGTTTCAACTCTGCCTCAATGTCTAAAATGGAACATTCACCAATCATTTCACCGGAATTCAAACAGATGGCGAAATCGAAGCGCGATGGATCAGCTTGAATCGAAAGAATGTGCTGTTCGATCTGTTCAATCGAAAACGTTGCTGTCGTACCAGTCAAATAACGTAATGTCTCATCCTGGGTTTGTTCGAATAAGACGTGTGCATCGGTCACGTCAATCGGACGGAGGAAAATTCGTTTTGCGGTCAGGTTCATGATTACCTTCCTTTCTCATGACGAAAGCTTGATCGTTTCGTCCGTTTCCGTCGTAAAATAATGCCGTTTCGTTCGATCCTGGACGATCCAAACGATCCATCCACCGATGATCAGGAAGCTGACTGCAGCGACGGCATACGTCAAGCGGATTGAGGTCTCCGCATAGAAACCGATCAACGCCGTCAAGAGAATGACACCAGCTGACTGGACGACGTGGATACTACTGAGGAATCGTCCCATCGTTTCGACCGGAATGTGCGTTTGAGCGAACGTCATGAAGCCGGTGTTCGCAAACGCAAGGGCGAACGTCAGCAAGAAAAAGCCGATTGCTGCCGTCAGGAACGATGTCGCTGTGGCAAAGATCAAATATCCGATCGGTGTCATCAGTGCTCCAAATTGAATCAAGAAGCGGAGCGACAAGCGACGTGTGAAGGTCGCATTGACGGCAGAACCACAGATGATACCGATTCCGGCGATACTGACGAGAAATCCATACGTACTCTCATCCAGCTGCAGAACAATCGTCGCAAACGAGGCTTCGAGCGAATCGAGCCCGCTCATCAGGACGATCATCAGCGCATAGAAGGCGTAGACGAGCGTGATATAGCGACGCGTCCGTGCAAACTGAAGCGTCTCTTTCCAGTCCGCGAGAATCACTCGGAGTGAGAAGGTGACCGCTGTAGTCGCCGCCAGACGGACGTCAGGCAATACGAACAGTAAGGCTGCAGAACACAACAGCGCTCCCGCATTCAGGATGATTGCCGTCTCCGGAGAACCGATCAAAAATAAGAATCCAGCAATCGACGGTCCGAGAATAAAGCCGGCTGATTGAATAAAGTTCTTCAACGCATTGAACCGTTGGCGACTCGTCTCCGGGACGAGCTTCGTCATGTAGATCAATGACGATGTCTCAAACAGTGTGTTGCCGATGTTCAGGATAAAGACGAGCGCATAGAGGACATACAACGAATCGATCAGTGTCAGTGAAAAGACGAGTCCGGCACGCGAGACGTCAAGCATGACGAGCAAGCGGCGCTGATTGATCCGATCGACGACACTACCGGACCAGAGGCTCGTCAACAGCGCGGAAATCGGCAATAAAATATAGAGAACGGAGACGGCAAACGCTGATCCCGTTCGTTCAAGGACAATTAAATTCAAGGCGATGAAGTAGATCCAAGCACCGACGTTCGAAACACCGACACCAAGTAATAGCAACCCAGGGTATTTCCAATTCGACATATGACACACTCCTTTTTTATTGTGTTTTAAGCCAATAAAAAAATCCCACCTCCAAGACGTTGGTCTTGGGGACGAGACTGTACGTGTCGTGGTGCCACCCCTGTTCGCGAGACCGTCACCGGTATCGCCTTCATCGGTACGACCGTTTTCAAACGGCAAATACCTGAGCTCGATAACGGGAGCACCCGTCACGATATCCCCGATTCGGTTCCACCGTGCTGCTCAGAGGCTTGGTTCGGTCAATGGCTGATGCTCCTTTCCACCAATCGGAGCTCTCTAGGAAAAGCCGAGATGACGTACTGTTCTCTTCGACGCGTTTGAATCATGTAATTTTTACCATCCTATCATGAGTTTCCTGAACCTGTAAATAGGAAATTGAAATGAATCAGTTGACAACGGAAAGAAAGGATTGTAAATTAGGAGCATGAATTTAAATGTTTAAACGTTTAAACGGAGGCGCTATGAGAAAAAATGAACAGGATGTACAAGCTCTAGACGCAGCGGTAGGGTATTTTCAAGATGCGATTCCGATCTTTCAAGTCTTATCGGATGTCAATCGTCAAGCGATCATCATTGAATTGGCACGGTACGATCGTTTGAACGTCAGTCAATTGGATGAAAAAATTTCGTTATCTCGACCAGCGATTTCGCATCACCTGAAAGTATTGCGGGCAGCAGGAATCGTCGCTTCTGAGAAAGTCGGTACGGAGAACTACTATTATCTGACTTTACAAGAAGCGGTCAACGTCTTAAAAACATTGACGGCAGCCATTGAAGAAGATTGTATCCTACGCTGAACGAGGCTCTTTTCTCACACATGAGAAGAGAGTTTGATTTTACACTAAACGTTTAAATGTTTAAACGAAAGAACATAATGAAAGTGAGCGATGAATGATGCAACATCCAACCATGATTTTACAAGATCAAGCCGTAACCGAAGAAGTCTATAGTGGGAAACGTGCGTTCTTTGATGCAGGGAAAACGAAGACGATCGATTTTCGGTTACGTCAGCTCGAACGGCTGGAACAGTTAGTCCGATCAAACGAAGAACGGATTCTCGTAGCATTAGCAAAAGATTTAGGAAAACCGACATTTGAAGCTTACACGTCAGAAATCGGCGTGCTCTATCAAGAGCTACGTGAAGCGAAAAAACAATTGGCGCGCTGGATGGAGCCGAAGCGAGTCGCAACACCACTCGTCCTGCAGCCGTCAAAGAGCTTCATTCGGCACGATCCGCTCGGCGTCGTCTTGATCATCGGACCATGGAATTACCCGTTCCAATTGTTGCTTGCACCCGTCATCGGCGCAATCGCAGCCGGGAATTGCATCGTCTTGAAACCGTCGGATTTGACACCGCATACGTCGGGCTTGATTGCAGAGCTCATCGCAACGACGTTCGATCCAGACTATATCAGTGTCGTCCTCGGTGATGGGGCAGTCGTTGGTGACCAGTTACTCGATCGATTCCGCTTCGACCATGTCTTCTTTACGGGAAGCCCGGGTGTCGGACGACATATCGCCATGAAGACGGCTGCCAAACTGGTACCGGCGACACTTGAGCTTGGCGGGAAGAGTCCCGTCATCGTCGATAAGAGTGCCAATCTGCAGATAACAGCGAAACGGATCGTCTGGTCGAAATTTTTCAATGCTGGTCAAACGTGTGTCTGTCCGGATTATCTGCTCGTTGAAGAGACGGTCAAGGATGCGTTGATCCAGTTGCTAAAAGCAGAAATCAGACGTGCTTTCGGAGCGGATCCACAAATGAGTGAAAGTTATGGACGCATCATCAATGAGCGCCGCGTACACGCTCTGCAACGTCTGATGCAACAAGGCACGATCGTTCACGGAGGACGAATCGATTTAGCGGATCGCTACGTGGAGCCAACATTGCTTGACGCTGTATCGCTTGAGGACGACATCATGAAAGAAGAAATCTTCGGTCCGTTACTTCCGATCGTATCGTTCAGCTCACCGGAACAAGCTGTCTCGATCATTCGCCGCAACCGTTATCCACTCGCCTTATATCTCTATACGGAATCACTGGAGATGGAATCCTACTTCTTGGAGCACGTCGAGTTCGGAGGAGGATGTATCAACAATGGCATGGTGCATCTGATGAACGCTGAACTGCCGTTTGGTGGAGTCGGTAGTAGCGGGATGGGGGCGTATCACGGCAGACACACCTTTGAGACGTTCTCGCATGCGAAGAGCATCGTCAAAACGTCGACGAAACTTGATCCATCGTTACGCTACGCGCCGTACACATCGAAAAAAATGACCATCGCAAAACGTTATTTTGCACGCTAAGTCAAACTACAAAGGAGAATTCACAATGAAACAAAAGAAAACGATCGTCATCACGGGAGCATCTAGCGGAATCGGACGGGCAACCGTCGAACGGTTCAGTCAGGAAGGATGGCAAGTCGCAGCAACGATGCGAAAGCCGGAGACGTCAAGTGACCTCGCCTCATTACCAGGTGTTCGCTTGTATGCACTGGATGTCACGGACGAGAGGAGCATTCGTCTAGCCTTTGAAGCTATCACGAACGATTTCGGTACGATCGACGTCCTTTTGAACAATGCAGGGTACGGTGCGGTCGGCATCTTCGAGGAGGCGACACCGGAGCAAATCAAGCGTCAATTCGATACGAACGTCTTCGGCGTCATGAACGTGACGCGTCAGGCATTGCCGCTCTTTCGAAAACAGCGAAAGGGGAAGATCGTGACCGTGACATCCGTCGGGGGACAAGTCACGTTTCCAATCTATAGCCTGTACCACAGCTCGAAATGGGCTGTCGAGGGATTCATGGAATCGTTGCATTATGAGCTTGCTCCGCTCGGGATCGCCGTCAAACTGATCGAACCAGGACCGATCAAGACCGACTTCTACGGACGGTCGCAAGATCTCGTGCAAACGGACATCGCGGATTACGCCACCTATATGAAAACGGCACTCAAAAATTCGAACGCAGCAGGAGAAGAAGCCGAAGGACCGGAAGTCGTCGCGGGTGCGATTCACCGTGCCGTGATGGATGACTCGAAAAAGATGCGTTATCCTGTCGGTAAGAACGCAGCGAACTTAATTCGATTGAAACGATTTTTGCCGCACGCGGTCTTTTTCCGGATCGTCCGTCGTGTCATCGAAAAAGCATGATTAGTCGAGACTGACGCAAAAAGAATGCGATAAGGGTGGCAGATCATCATTCTGCCATCCTTATTTTTATAGAGACTGACTTTTGAATCAGCCTCGTTAACCGATTGATCCGTTGACAAGCAATCGGTCGATTCATATAGTTTAGTTAACTTAACTATAAGGAAAGGGAGTCTGATTCATGGCAGTGCTGAGGAATCAACGCTTTGTCTTCATGTGGTTGTCCGGTATGACATTAACGCTCGGTTTTGCAATCTTCTTCTTGAGTGTGTCGTGGTTGACGATTGATGTCTTGCGACAGCCCGCTTTGCTTGGTCTGATATTAACTGCCGTGTCGTTGCCCCGAGTCATCATGATGGTGTTTGGTGGCGTGTTCGCGGATCGATTCCAAAAAAGCCGTCTTCTCTTTTGGACGAATCTCGGACAGGCGTTCTTGATGCTCGGTGTCGTTCTTTTACATTACGCTGATGCGTACTCGGTCGGGACACTCTTGTTGATTTCTGTCGTGTTTGGCATTTTGGATGGCATGTCTTATCCTGCTTTATCGTCCTTGTTGCCGTCTCTGGTTCCTGCGTCGCAATTACAGCGGGCGAATTCCTTATTTCAAGGATCACTCGAATTGATGTTCGTCATCGGTCCGTTTCTCGCAGGACTTCTGCTGACGCAAGGGGGATTTGGACTGAGCTTCGGGACAGCGATGATCTTAATCTTTATTGCAGCCGTACTGGTCCTGCCGCGGCTAATTCGCGATCCTATTCCTGATACCTCCGTCCTCTCGATACGTCAGGTCTTACGCGACTTGCGTGAAGGGATTCGATATGTCAAAGAGACGCCCGTCTTACGTGCCGGTACGTTGTCGATTGCCATCGTCAATCTATTCGTCATGGGACCGTTGATCATGAGCATCCCGATTCTCGTCGGCGCAGCGAAAGGGTCAGCAGCGGATCTCAGTCTCATCGAAGGTGGTCTTGCTGTCGGGACATTTGTTGCCAGTGTCGTCGTGTTGTTTCTAAGGTCGATTCATCGCGGTCGGTTCGTCTTTCGTGCGCTGTTTTTGACGTTAGGTGCTTTCTTGCTGTACACCCAGGTGGCATCGATTCCGTTACTTGCTTTCACGGCGGCGATGAGTGGATTTTTGTTGATGCTCGTCTATCTGCCGACCGTGACGATTTTACAGGAGCGGAGTGATCCGGATAAGATCGGACGCGTCATGAGCATCATGGCGCTTGCCGCTTCCGGTCTAGAACCGATTGCGTTCGCGGTCTTATCGCTGCTAGTCGCGATCGAAATTCCTATCCAGTTCCTACTGATTGCGTTCGCAGTGATTGGTGTCGTCTGTGGTCTGTTACTCTATCGCAGAAGTCGAGATTTTCGGAACATTTCATGACAGGAGGAAAACAATGGAAGGATCAAAAAAACAGGACATCTTGACGATGTATCGGCGTATCGATGAACTAGATCTTCAGCTGGCGAAGTTTTTCGCAGCGTTGAATCCGTTTGCTTTGAGTCAACAACAGGAACAGCTACTGCTATTGTTCAAACGAAAAGACTCCTGGACGTCGACGGAAATCGCACGAACGATGGGAATCTCGAAGAGTGCGGTCAGTCAAGTACTCAAGATTTTGGAAGAACGTACATTCATCAAGCGTCGAAAGAATCCAGCAAACTTAAGGGAAAGTTTCATCCAACTCGATACGAATGGGGTAGCCTATTTGCGAAAGATGGATGAGATTGAAGAGCAATTGGCGGAGGAGATGACGACGATTCTTGACGAAATGGAACTGGATATCATCAATCGTTCCCTTGTGCGCATGATTGATCGATTTCAGGAACTCCATCGATCGTAAGTAAACGGATTTTCATAATCAGAACGAATCAAATGGGAAAATCCTGGAATGATTTGTATGATACGCTAAGTCATAAGTGATTCAGAAACACCTTTTATATTGATTCACTGAAAGGAGAATTACAGTGAAATTCTTTATACTTAGCGTATTGCCACTACTTGTCGTACTCAGCACGCCACTCTTCTCGATGACGGAGCCAATCTCACAAACGCTCTACTTTTTGGTAGTGTTCTTACTGACATGTCTGTCGGCGATGATGCTCGTTGAGCGACAACGTTTTTTCAAGCGTCTGAATACAGTACGACCGCTATACGGTATCGTGATCGGAATTCTTGGGCTTGCTAGTTTTATTGGGATACTGATTTGGCTCTCGCCATTTTTGTTGCAGACTGGTCTTGGAGGTCGCATCCTGACGTTCATATTGATGTATCTTGGAATCTTGATTCTTGGTTTCATCACCGGTTGTTTCTTCGAAGGCATTACGCGCCAACCGAAGGATCAATTGATTCGCCCGGTCTTTCTGTTCATCGGGACAGGGTATATAATCTTGACTGTCTTTGGCATTTTGCAACTTTATCACCAAGCAGGATGAAATAACCCCCTTGACGTCATCGTACGTCAAGGGGGTTATTGTTTCACTGCACTTTCAGTAAGAATCCGAATTGTCCGTCTCCTTGTTTCCAGCGCGAGTTTAGTTCGTACGCATAGAGACCAGGTTCTGTCGGGACGTTGAATTGGTCATCTTTCAATACAACAGGAGATTTCTTTTTCTGTTCGTCCCATTGTGTTAGCTTAACTTCTTCTGGATTGCCTGATAATTTGACGCGAACGGATGCGCCGGCAGAAACATTAACTGCTTTTTGTCCATTTGCCATATCGAGTCCATCGCGGTAAATTTTATCACCGCATCGACTGCGAAGTAAGCTATCCCAGCAGTAAGACCCTTGGACGGTCGGAACATCCTTTCCGTTTGCCTCGACTTCGGGATTCGGTGGCGCACCACGGAACGGTTCGAAAACGATGACGCAAACGACGAGGACCAGTAGAACGGCTAATGTTAGACCACGTTTCATGAGACACCCCCGATGGATTTTCTTTATTTTACCAAAATAAATCGAGATAAGTTGAGGTGTCTTTGAAAAAAAGGATATTCATTTCTTAAATTTCGAAATACTTCCGTTCCCTATTATTTTTCAGAAAACAGCTGCAATCGTTTGTTCAACAACTCCGCGACATAAATCGTTCCATCCGAACCGACCGCGATGTCGTGTGCAATCCGGAGTTGTCCCGCTTCTTTGCCCCACGCACCGAATCGTTTCTCAATCTTTCCTTGTTTGTTCAAAATGACGATTTGACTCTGCGCGTTCTTTTTTTGTCCATTTAAATAGTTTCCGCCATCAGCGACGTAGACTTTACCGTTCCTACCGACTTCGATCCCGTACGGTCGACCGAGTTCTTTTGACGACCACGTATCGATGTGTTTGCCGCTTCGATTAAAGATTTGGACCCGGGCGTTGTCCCGGTCCGCCACATAGAGATTCATCTCATCGTCGCTACTGATCCCATGCGGCAGATTAAACTGTCCGTCTTGTTTGCCGAGTTCATTGACTTCCCATTTGACTGTTCCTTTTGGATCGAACATGACGATGCGACTATTCCGATAGCCGTCAGATACGGCGAACGAGCCGTCCTTGAAAACGGTGACGTCTGTCGGACGAGCGAACGTCTTTTCATCTAGCTGTAGCGGGATGCTTGGCAAGACGTTTCGGATACGCAGACCGACTTCCGTGAACGGACCATATGCGTTTCCGAACGTTTGCAAGACTTTACCGGACGCATCGAGCTTGAAGACTTGGTTCAGACTGATGTCGGTAATCCAGATATTGTTTTGGTCATCGACTTCGAGACCGTGCGGTGACTTGAATAGTCCTGCACCTAACCGCTTCTTCACCTGCATCGTCTTTCCGTCGAGCACGATCAATGTCGGTTCTGTGATGTAGGTGTCATCCCCGTATGAATTACTACCTCGGTGTAAATAGTAGACGTCACCGTTCGGAGCAACAGCGACGCCGCTTGCTTCACCGGCAATCGAACGATCGCGCGTTTCTAGTGGCCAAGCGACCTGTCCGCGATACGTCGTATCTTTTGGGATGGGTGGATAGTTGTCTTTCATGACGGGATCTGCGCCACCTCTTGACCAGGAAATACCCAGTACCGTGATGGTTGCTAAAGTCCCTATAAAGATCAATCGTTTTTTCATAAATCGTTCCTCCAGACGTGAATTCGTATCCATATTATATCTAGATATTAAACGAGGACGAATCGTTCTATAGGAGGAGACAGCGGGTTACGGAAGCAGGATATTAAAATCAGGATAGATGGGTAAAGAAGAGAGATATCATATGGAGGGAAGAAAGTGAGGCAAAAACATGAAGGCAGTCACCGTAACGGGGCATGGTGGGCTTGAGCAGCTCGCCTATATCGATCAAGAGACACCACAACCGAAACAAGGCGAGGTACTGATTGAAATCAAAGCTTGCGCCTTGAATAATACAGAAATTTGGATGCGGGAAGGCGCATATGGTGCGGAGAGTGAATCAGGCTGGAAAGCAGAAGGGGTCAAGTTCCCCCGGATTCCCGGTTCAGACATCAGCGGACGGATCGTCGCGGTCGGAGACGGTGTCGCCGAGACGGAAATCGGACGCGACGTCGTCTTGTTCCCGTTCACGGCGAGTGGAGAAATCGCTGACGAACAGAGTGCCGAGGACTTATCGTTCATCGGTTCCGAGTACGACGGCGGATACGCGGAGTATGTCTGCTGGCCGCTCGAACTCTGTTACGACATGCCGCTTGCTTCCTATACGGACAGTGCGGTCTTCTCGGTCAGTGGATTGACGGCGTGGCACATGGTCGAACAACTTGACTTACAACAAGGACAGACGTTACTTGTAACAGGTGCCAGTGGTGGTGTCGGCTCACTCAACGTCCAGATTGCGAAACAGGTCTTCGGCGCCCGTGTCGTCGCACTCGTCGGTGACTTGAAGCTGACGGATCAATTGCAAGAACTCGGGGCGGACCTGGTCGTTTCCTACCGTGAGCCGGACTGGGATCAGCAGGTCATGCAAGAAGTCGGTCCGGTCGATGCGATTCTCGACGTCGTCGGCGATGCCGTGTTCAAACAAGGACTGGATCTGCTAAAGCGCGGCGGAACGTACTGTATATCCGGATCGTCCGGGGGACAGGTGACTTCGCTCGATTTTCGGACGCTTTACTTGAAGCATATCCGTCTACAAGGATCTGTCCTTGGCAATCGCCATGATTATGAGAAATTACTGGAGGCCGTTCGGACGCAGACGATTCATCCCGTCATCGACCGGACGTTCCCGCTCGCTGAAGCGCGAGAAGCCCAAGCGTACTTCAAACAAGCTGGTAAATTCGGCAAGGTCGTCTTGCTACCATAAGAGAAACCGAACAAAACGAGCTATCCTCTTCCTGTGCAGGAAAGGGTAGCTCGTTTTCGTGTCAATTTAAGGACTAGGCAAGATGTAAAAAAACGTGACGATCGAGCTGACAGGCTCCTCTTCCGTATCATCAACCAATTCCTCCTGTGATTCATGAATCGTATACCGGTTGCTCGGAAAGAGTTCCGTTACCCAGGTCGGAACGTGTGAAGCGTGAGGGAACGACTGAATCCGCTCGAGTGGGAATGGGGTTCCGTCCGGGTTCAGCGTGTGGACATGTAGTGCGTCTTGTGAAGCATCCTCGAGGACAATCGTTATGTAAAGCTGATGTTCAATCTGTTTTTCCGCTAGTTTTTGTTGCATGTCCTGCATAGCGCTCAACGCGATCCGAAGATGTGCTTTACGAATGCGCAGACTCGCGTTGCCATGTCCATAAAAGTCAGGGTGCTCGTGCCAGTCGTTAAACCAAACGTCTGAATCAATATAGGCTGGAGAAGAAAAACTGTTGAATTCAAGCTCGAGATTTTTAAAATAACGGCGTTTGCCGCGGAATTTTTTCATGAACGATACACCTTTCGTTAAAGGGATTTTTTTATTTTTCATACGGGAAATAAGACGTAGACACTAAAAATGGGTAAATAAAAATCAATGACTTGAATGGTGCGACTCGTTTTTAAGTGACGAACTGATCGCGCGGACGTTCCCGGTGTCGTAATCGCCACTGCCTTGTTGACAATGGTCTATACGATCGATTACGCCATTATGAATCAGAACATGACCTACGCGTTCGGTGCAGATATCTGTTCCTGATCAACTGTAGTTTTATTTTGATCGCGACGTTGCTCGGTGTCAAATAGCTCCTACGGACGGATTAAAGTTTACAGATCCAGTCATCAAAACGAATCGATTGTTTCCTGATCTCTGACTTGAATCAACTTGATCCTGACCAACTAGAGAAATTGTTCAATGAACGTATGCCGTTATGACGGAACTGAGGAGGAGAGAGCATGCTGGCGTTCTTTATTTTGATCCGAAATTTTTTTCATGTCATTCGTATCTTATTCAAGCAAGAAGAACAGAAGGCATTGATGATCATGGTCGGGGCACTTTTTTTGATTGGAACAGTCTTTTATCACAATGTCGAACAGTTCAGTATTCTGGACGCCTTTTATTTCTCCGTCATGACGCTCGCAACGGTCGGATACGGGGATCTCGTCCCACAGACAGCGTTCGGTAAATTGTTTTCGATCGTGTATGTCATGCTTGGCGTCGGTGTTCTCGGTGCCGTCATCGTGAACGTCAATATGGCATTAAAACAATATCACCGGGAGAAGAAAAAGAAAGAAGAGCAGAAATGAAATCAGATTTGACGCTTTTCTTGCAATGATCCGCGGAGCAATCGTTGAGTTCTATATAGAGGAACTTCTAACGAAACATTTTGGAAATCCTCTCTCATTATACGATAAATAAATTTATGACTTACTAAATTATTCGTTATTTGTCTTATGGATTGAATGAATCTATACTTTTTAGGAAGACCAAGCAAAAGGAGAAACCATATGATTGATTTTGAATGGTATCGCAGTTTCATTCATGTTTACCAACAGCGTTCCGTCTCGGCAGCGGCAAGAATTCGTTTTTTGACGCAACCGGCGGTCAGCCAGCATATCGCGGCACTAGAAGCAGAACTGGAGACATCCTTGTTCATCCGTGCGCCACGGCAAATGATTCCGACGGACGCGGGAACAGCCCTCTATACACAAGTCGTCGGATTGATTGATCGGCTTGAGGAGTTATCGCTTGAGATGAAGTACGAAGCAGGGGAGCAACCTCGTCCGGTCTTGAAGTTCGGGGGACCGACGGAATTCGTCACGCATGGGATCGTACCGAAGCTACCGCTCGACGTCGCACAGTTCACGGTAGTCTTTGATTTGACGGTTCCCTTGTTGCAACGCTTGCTTACGAATGAGCTCGACTTCATCATCGCAACGAAGCGGATCGATGAGCCTGGCGTCCAGTACGTCCCGATCGCTGACGAACGATTCCATTTGATCGCTCCGACTGGCTACGAAGTTCCAGAAGCGGATCTAAAGGAGTGGATGGACCGTCAGCGCTGGATCAGTTACGGACTCGAGCTGCCGATCATTCGTCGGTACTATCAGACGCAGTTCGGAGAACGACCTGGGATCCGTCCGGAAATGATTTTACCGAACGTTGATGCGATACTAAAAGCCATCGAAGCAGGACACGGGATTAGCGTTTTGCCCGATTATCTCGTCGAAGCAGCGGTTAGCGCTGGACGGGTACAACGGATTGCACCGGAACGATTCGCGACGAATCAGTTATATGTCGCCTATCGAACGGACTCGCGCCACGATCCGGTTTTGCAACAGGTGATTAAGGCGTTAAGTTGAATTAAGTTAAAAAAGTCCAATCCACAAGCAAATGCTGAGAGGATTGGACTTTTTTTGTATGAATTACAGATTACTTTGATACGTCATCTAAGAACGTCACGTTTCGATCAACGACGAGATTGGCACTGTCTGCTCGATAGGCTTGATAGTGCGGTGATGCGACATGCTGATCGAAAGCGTCTTGATCACGCCATTGTTCATAAAAGTAGAAGACGTTCGGATTGTCGATGGCGCGATGTGTCTGATACGTCAGGCACCCTTCTTCTGCACGCGAAGGTACGATCACACCTTCGATGATAGAAGCGAGCTGTTCACCTTGATTCGGATGCGCTTCGATTCGGGCAATCAGTTGAATCATCGATAGAACCTCCTATGAAAAGAGATCCTTCATCCAAAGGATCCCTTGTTTTGATTAGTTGAGTGTATTGATGACGGCTTTCGCGACCGCAATCGTAGATTGTGGATTTTGACCCGTGACAAGGTTTCCGTCGACTTGGACGTTTTCCGTGAAGTTGTCAGCCGTGATGATATTCGCACCGAGTTCACGAAGACGTGTCTCGAGCAAGAATGGCATGTAGACGTCAAGACCTGTCGCGCGTTCTTCTTCATCCGTGAACGTTGCGATCGTCTTTCCAGCGACGAGTGGTGTTCCGTCTGAGAGTGTCGCACTGACGAGTCCAGCGGGTCCGTGGCAGACCGCAGCGACCGTCTTATTCGCTTCAAACAATGTCCGAAGAGCGTTGTTCAAGGCATCACTTTGTGGCAAGTCGAACATCGTACCGTGTCCACCTGGCATGAAGATTGCATCGAATGCTGAGAAATCCTGGATTGCTTTTAAATCAAGTGTCTCTTTCAAGAGTGGAGCTGTCGCTTGAATCTCAGCTGGGACTTCGTCTTCAAGGCTCCGAGCGTCGATTGGTGATTCGCCGCCGTTCGGGCTTGCGACCGTTACCGTATATCCTGCGTTCTTGAATTCGATGTACGCTTCCGCGAACTCAGACAACCAAAGTCCAGTTGCGTGACCTTCCTTCATTTCTTTTGCGTTCGTGACGACCATTAAGATGTGTTTACTCATGATATGTTCCTCCTTTTTCGTTTGCCGATTGGCTACGTGATTAGAATACGCCCGCATGAATCAAAAAACAAATTAATAAAAATGAGCTTATCGATAAATAAATTTATACATAAAATAACCAGATGATTAGCACCATCTGGTTGATCATGTTTCGGACGAGGGACGTAAAAGTGTCGTCCAATAATACATCCCCTGAAAGAGGATTAGAAGTAAGGTCAGGAGCATCACGAGTAGCAACAAGAGGGGAGGGAGAATGAAGAAACTTCCGATGAGTAGGCATGTCAGCAAGAGACGGAGTTGGAGGAAGCGTCTCGTCATTCGAACAGACACGGTATCTTTTTGGCCAGTCAATCCGATACCACCGGTCGTCCAAATGAACAGCAGAGTCGCGCTGAAAAAGAGCAGAACAGCATCCGGATCAGTTGCGACATAACCTGAAAAAGCGCTACGGACGAGCAATAAAGATATCACGATACCAAGGTTCCACATTCCCCACCAATAGACGTGCCAGGCGGTCGGATGATACAGGCGGTAGATGACTTGATCGTAGTAGATCCAAAAACAGCAGACGAGATAGAGGAAGAGTAAGAACGGGAACAATAAATCTTCTCCTGCTGCCAGCAAGTCGATCACGCCAAGGACACCTTCTCCAAGGACAAGCATCGTGAACAAGCCAAACCGCTCAGGCAAGTGATTGCGTGTCAACTCGGGAAGTTGTTCGTGAGCACGTAACGTCCACAGCGTCTGAAATAACTCAATGAGTAAAGCAAGCAGGACGAGCGGTAAAAATGCAACCCAATAACTGAATGTGACGAGGAGCATCGCGGTGCCATGTCCGAGCAATAAAATACGGAAGGTTCTTCTTTGTGCCTCTTCCGTCATTCGGACAGTACCCCACATGAATAAGAGCCAAAGACGTGAGAGGATAAAGCTTAGGACGAACCAGCCGACATGTCCTTCGACGACATGGTGAACAGAGTAAGCGAACAAGCCAATCGGCATCATCAAGGCGATCAAGAGAAGACGATGGCGGCTTGTATTTTCCTCATAGCGATCGGAATAGAACGTCGTACTCCGCCAGACGATCCAAGGTGCGATGAAAAATACCAAGAAGAGTAGAAGCGTCGACATGATGCCTTCGGATAGATGCGCTTCAACGAAATGAATCGCTTCGACGAGAGAAGCGATGAAAACGAGATCAAAGAACAGTTCAATCCACGACGCCTGTCGGTGCCCAGTCGTCGTATGAATCGTTGGTCGTGACCATTCGTGCATGTTCAGACCCCCTTATGCTTCAAGCAATTCGATGACACGCATTGCGACTTCCTGTCCCGATTCTTGCTGTTGCCCGGTGATGAGATGTCCATCGACGACTGAAAACGGTGTCCACGGGGAGGCGGAGACGAACACCGCACCAAGACGCTTCGCTTCCTCCTCGATGCGAAACGGCATGACACGCATGCCTGTTGCTTGATCAGCTAGAGTTTCTTCCGCGTTCGTAAAGCCGGTCATGCGTTTGTCTTTGACGAACGGGCGCGCGCCATCCTTTAGATAAAGTAATAGACTCGTACCGTGACATAGTGCCGCTGATGGTTTTCCTGCACCATAAAAGGCGAGAAAGGCTTCATGGAGTGAAGTGGCTTGTTCAAACGTAAACATCGGGGCTTGACCACCAGCGACGAGAATGGCATCAAATCCGGTGAGGTCCAGATCATCGATGCGCGGTGTCGTTGACAGGCGTGTCAAAAATTCAGGGTTATCCCGATACGACAGTGAGAGCTGATCATGAGCCGAGTAACCGCTTGGATCAGTAGGATCACTGAGTGCATCCCAGTCAACTTTACCGCCATCTGGACTTGCAATCGTTACGTGATACCCGTGTTTTTGAAACGTTTCCAGCGGATGGGTCAACTCTGATAACCAAAACCCGACCGGCCATTGTGTTGTCGATGAGACGGTTGGATTCGAGACGACGAGTAAGATCGTTTTCATGAAAAAATCCTCCTGTTCGTGGTGTGATGGATGACTTAATGTCATCGTATCAAACACGTTCAGAAGGACAAGTACGCACATTAAGGTGAGTGGGGTGCTTTATACTGCATTCCCCATTGTTGCAAGGCACGTAGAATCGGCTCGAGGTCACGTCCCTGATCCGTCAGACCGTATTCGACGTGCGGTGGGTTCTCATGATAGTCGTGACGGAAGATGAATCGTTCCTCTTCAAGCACCTTTAACGTATCCGATAAGACTTTATGGCTGATGCCGGGAACGAGACGTTTCAATTCACCATACCGACGATTTTTTAAGAACAGTTGCCATAAGACTAACACTTTCCACTTGCCCATCAAGACGGTCATGCTGAGCTGGACCGGACAGTCGAATTCACGTGTCTGGTAGAGAAAACGTGCCATGTGAGACCTCACTTTCGGATGGGAACTTGAAGTGTCTGTTCGATGAGAGATGCCGTCGCCTTTGCTAATGCTTCATCGGATAAGGTGCGGACGCCGGACAAAATGTACGGGGGTAAAAACGTCATCCCCGTCAAATTCGCCATCGCTTGAAACGGTGTCGTCAATTGATCAAACGTGAAGCGATTTAAACCCGACGGTTGGTAAGCTTCCGCTGGACCGCCCGTTGAAAAAGCGAGTAACAGTTCCTTCCCATGCAATCGTGTACCAGCTTGACCATAAGCCCAGCCGTAAGCAAGTACCTCGTCTTGCCATAGTTTCAGTAAAGCGGGGCTGCTATACCAAAAGAACGGAAACTGGAGTACGATCCGGTCGTGTGCCATCAATAACTCTTGTTCCCGTTTTACATCAATCTTAAAATCGGGATAGGCGGCGTACAAATCATGAACCATCACGTTTTCTTGCTGTTGAAACGCGTGCATCCACGTTCGATTGATACGAGAGTTTGTTAGATCCGGATGGGCGACGATAACGAGTGTCTTCATTGTTGTTCCTCCTTGTAAATGCGTTCGATAGCTCGATCTTGACGAAGCTCATGTAAGGCTTGCGCGATATGCTGTGGTGCAAAGTAGGTTCCTTCTTTGACGAAACCGGCGATCGTCAACGTTCCGACATGGATCGATTGTTCCTTCAACTCGTCATGCAAGCTATACGCTAGATTTCGGAGTGCCGCTTTACCGAGCGATAAAGAAGCGACTTCGGCAACAGGTGAGAGCGCAAGTCCACCAC
Organism: Exiguobacterium sp. Leaf187; assembly: GCF_001423925.1. NCBI lineage: Bacteria > Bacillati > Bacillota > Bacilli > Caryophanales > Exiguobacterium > Exiguobacterium sp. Leaf187. The sequence goes on from NZ_LMPR01000009.1 coordinate 421,928, forward strand.
CTGTCAGCAGGATCGATGCGTCAGGTGATAAGTACGGGAGTGCTGCATTGACGCTGTTGAGTGCACCGATGACATTGACTTCGAAGTCCGCGCGTAAATTTTCTGCGCGTAACACTGTTGGACGACCTGGCGTGTTAGCTAGCGCATTATAAAGCAGGACATCAATCGAGCCATGAATCTGTTTAATGACTTCAAATTGCGCCGCAAGCGAGACGGTAGTTCGTACATCCGCGACATGAGCGGTCGCATCGTATCCTTGATCTGTCAGGCGAGTGACGAGTGATTGAAGACGTTGTTCATCCCGCGCCATCAGTGCGATGCGATAGCCGTCCTGTGCGAAACGAAGTGCCGTATGATATCCGATTCCGGGACCGGCGCCAATGATTACTATGGTCTGTTGTGTAGTCATGAAAACACTCCTCAATAGTTGTATATACAAACGTTAGGCCAAAAAAACTCAAGCACGCTCAAGTTTTTCATTTGCATCCCGAAGTGATTTGCTCAGTTGCTTACTCTCGTCCTTGCCAAGAATCGCCGCATAATCAGCGAATAACTGCTTCAACGATTGACGAAACGAGCCGTAAACTTCTTCCCCCTCTGTCGTCAAGCGGACGTGAGATTGTTTCCCGCGTGACGTACGATGAATCCATCCGAGTGCTTCGAGTTTGTCTAAGAACCGTGTGCTCGTTGAGGGTGCGAGTGATAAGCGCTGACTCAATTCCTTTTGTGTGATGTCTGGATGGAAATGGACGACGAGCATCATGTAGTAATAAGAGGGTGCGAGCTCACCATCGATGGCTTGATCAGCCAATTTTGCGATATTACGGGCAAAGCGGCTCGATGTGAAATAGAGACAGTAGGTCAATAAGTCTTCCTCTTCCTGAATCAATGACATGAATCATGCTCCTTCCATAACGTTTGTATATACAACTTAAAACGATAAAAGCAGGATGTCAAGAGAGACATCCTGCTCAGGTAGTCGATTCACTTTAAGACAGGTTGGAACGTCGTACTCCGCGTAGCGACGATGACACTAGCAAGACTTGCGACCGTTCCAAGGACAGCGACGATGATCGTCGAGGATCCGTTCGGAATCAAGAAGCCGACGGGAATCAGTCCGACGAAACTGAAGACGATCAAGGATTGATAGACGACATTGATGATCTTCAGGACAGGATGTTCGAAAAATGATAGGACGAGCGGTGGTACGAATAAGAAGACAATTAGTCCAATCGCGATGTAAACCGATAATGGCTCTTCAAACGAAATGGTGTTTCCAGTTGAGTGGCGTGCAGCGACAAGGATGGCGACGATCGCGACGCATAAGGTCACACAAACGAACGTTAACCGTTTTAACATATGAACCCCTCCTTTTTACTCTGATTCCATAATAAACCATTTTTCAAATGGGAGATAATCTTTTTCCGGACGTCCAGTAGTGACGAATCGCTTCGATGATGACGTCAGGGCGATCCCAGTGTAATAGATGTCCTGTCTCCGGAACGAAATGAACCGTCGCTTGTGTCATCTCATGTAATCGGTTCGTTGCCTGCTGACGGATCGATGCTTGATCTGTCGGTAACGTTGCGACGTACAACTGAATGTCCGCTGGTGGAACGTCCGGGAGGAAATCAAGAACATCCTCGTGGTGAAGCGCGCGTACGATCGCAGCAGCCGTCTCTCCTCGCGCATGCCAGTGGAATCGTCCTTCCTCCATCCGAAGGAGATCGGCACCAGCTAAATCGAGGGAGTGCGAGCGACGTGCATCCGGAGCATAGACAGCAACGTCTAAAAATTCGTCCCATGTTGAAACGGAATCCTCGAAATCTTGTTCATAAAAGACGACTTCTTCCTCTACGGAAAGACCGTAAAGCCGTTTACTATGATAGCCGCCGTCAATCAGAATCGTGCCGAGCACACGATCCGCATGTTCAATCAAATAATACAGTGACAGAACACTTCCCCATGAGTGCGACAAGGCATAGAACCGCTTGACATCAAGGATGTGTAAGACTTCGTCGATCCAGTCCGTAAAGGGTTTCATGCGATAGTGTAGAGGATCTAAGAAAGCTGATGTTTTGCCGTGACCGGGTAAATCAATCGCAATCAGACGGAATTCATCAGCGAGCGCTTCGGCGATTTCGATGAAGCTGAGACTCGTACTGCCGAGTCCATGAAAGCAGACAATCGTCGGAAGCTGTTCGGTTCCCCATTCCGTAATGTGGACAGATTGTTGCTGACAGGTGATAGTATAACGTTTCATTTGCCGTCTCCTTTTTTCTTTTACTGTACCATGAGGAGAATGTTGGGAATTGAAAAATAAGGAAACTTTCTTTAAGGAGTAGCGTAGAGTAAGATAACACGTCATTTACATAGAGGAGAATTCACATGGAAACCATCATCACGATGCTCTTAACAGCCGTTACCTTATATGGACTCGGTGTCCTTGTCACGAAAGTAAAACAACGCTTGCGTTAATCAAAAATATGTCCAAAGGAGTCCGTCATGTTTCCAATCGTAAAACAAGAATTCACGAGCAGCTTCAAAAGCATCAAAGCGATTCTATTGATTCTTTTTCTGACGATCACGTCCGTCTTCACAGCATCGTATTTGACGAGGCATCCGGAACTGCTTGCTGGCGTTAATCAACCGTCTGCCTATACTTCAAGCATTAAGTTCTTCATCCTGTTCTTCGGTTTTCTGTTCGTGGCTGCGTTATCACACGACATCATCAATCGTGAAATCGAGACACGGACGATTCGTTTACTGGTCACGAAGACGTCGCGTCTGCGAATCGTTTTGGAGAAGTTTCTCGGATCGCTATTGTTCTGGTGCGCGACGCTTACGATCAATTTTCTGATTGTCTCGCTCTATGCGCAGCAATGGTTCTGGATCGATTATCTGACGGTTCTGATCGTCATCCTATATATCACCAGTTTCAACATCTTTTTATCTACGATGATTGCGAAGCCTGGTTTGACTATGTTTCTCGGTATTTTTCTCGGGATCGTCGTCCCGATCATCGGTCTCTGGTCAGCGTTCTCGGATAAATGGTATCTGGTACCGTTTCAATACATCTTGCCGTACCACGCTGTCATCATGTCTGGAACGTTATTACTGTTACCTGTTTTATGGAGTGGGTTGTTTTTGACAGTCTCCTATCTCACGTTAAAGCGAAAGGATTTGTAATATGAGTGCGATTGAAGTAAATGGGTTGAAGAAATCGTTCGGTGCGAAGGAAGTCTTACGAGAGGTGAATTTGACGGTCGAACGAGGAGAAATCTTTGGTTTTTTAGGTCGTAATGGTGCTGGGAAATCGACGTTCATTCAGATTATGACCGGAATCACACAAGCGACAGGCGGAACTGTCGCACTTCTCGGTGAACCCGCTGATCGACTGGATGCCATCAAACAAAAGATCGGGGTCATGCCGGATACATCAAATCTGTATCATGATATGACGGCACGTGCGTTTCTTAACTACATGGCAGGATTATCAGGAGTTCGCATCACGAAGCAAGAAATTGGACGATTGCTTGAACAAGTCGGATTAAGCGGGACGGAGCGACAAAAGATTGGGTGCTTCTCGTTCGGGATGAAGAAAAAGATCAGCATCGCACAAGCGCTTACCGGAAATCCGGAATTACTTTTTTTAGATGAACCGACGTCCGGTCTTGATCCAGAATCGGCGATCGAGATCCAGCGATTGTTACTTGCATTAAAAGCGGACGGAAAAACGATTTTCTTAACCTCGCATAACTTGAATGAGATCGAAAAGATGTGTGACCGTGTCGCCATCATGACGGAGGGAAGAATCGTCCGCTGTGGAACCGTTGCGTCCTTACAAGAAGCAATGAGGCAGGAGATTCAAATCCGTATTCGGACTGTTCCGCGATTAGCTCCATCGCATCTGCCAGCATACGCTCGGCTTTTGTCGCAAGCTGATGATTGTACACGGCTTGATTTATCGACGGAAGAGGATATTCCAGAGTTACTCGTCATGCTTGCGGAACAAGACGTCAAAATCTACGAGGTGCAGATCGAACGTCAATCGTTAGAAGAGATTTTCTTAGCGGTCTGACCGACTAGCCTCTGATTCCGTCTCCGGAACATCTTCGAGTAAAAGACGACCCCCGTCATTCCACTGACCGTACATCTGATTCCGTTTCGTTTTTTCAATCAACGTCTGCAGACGTTTTTCATAGAGAACGGGATCCTTGCGTACACTTTGAATCGTATCGATCCGGATGCGTCGATAGAGCTCCGGGAAGTCATTAAACTGTTCATAGACGACCGGGTCTTCTTGTAGGCGCGCTTGGATCGTGTCATCAATGACGAACGCATCAGCACGCATGTCTGGTAGAACCTGTCGTCCGGACGGTTGCATCAAGCCGAGGCGCTCTAAGCGACGGACTCGTTCCTTGTTCAGTTCGGTCCAGTTGCTGTTTTTTCGACGCGGGGTGAATCGTTGCGCCAGTTCGCCGTCTTCGGTCTTCTTTGCAATTCCATCAATCCAGCCGAAGCAAAGTGCCTCTTCGACGGCATCGAGATAAAGTAAACCGTCCCCGATTTGTTTTCGACTGAGAATCACCCAACAGAAGGTCGCGCGATTCGCGTGTTTCGTCAGCCACTGTCGAAAGCCATCGCGATCGGTAAAGCGTAAGACATTCGTGATTTCCACGTTCGTTCCTCCATTTCAGATAGCAGTGCCCCCTCCACGTCACGCGAGGGGGCACTTTTCGTATTCATCGCAACGGGTCATGATGAAAGACACAATTCCGACCACTCTTCTTCGCTTGATAGAGGGCAGCGTCTGCCTGCTGGATCGTCTGCAGAAAATTATGGGTCTCAGACGGTTGATGAGTTTGGCGAGACACCCCAATCGATAACGTCACTTGCAACGGTTCCGTCGCTGATAACTCATACGTCCGTTTGGCACTGGCTTCACAGATTTGTTCCGCGAGTCGACGCGTCTCCGGCAACGAATGCTCCGGCAACAGCATCATGAACTCTTCACCGCCGAATCGTCCGAGCACACAAGTTGGGGGACAATACGATGCTAGCAAAGAGCTGATTTGCCGTAAAATATGATCGCCGCGGTCATGACCGTAAGTATCATTGACCTGTTTGAAATGATCGACATCGATGATCATGATTGAAAAGTCCGTCTGTTGTGATTTGTAACGTAGGACGGTCTCTTCTAAACGACGTCGATTATCAAGCCCTGTCAACGTATCCGTCAAGGCAAGACGCCGATGCATCCGGACTTGAGTGAAGTGCCAGCGGACTTGATGCAAGATGCTGTGCAAGAGGAGACCGGCGCAACCATTCCCGACGAGAAAGATCGTCATCGCTGTCACGTCATTCGGTTGAACATGTTGAACGTATGGTAAACAGAGAATGAGTGCAATGCCGAAAATGATTGGAAACGAGATGAATCGATCCGGTGCTTCATTTTGTAAGTACAAGACAACGATGCTGACAATCAGATACGTACCGATCAGCCAATAGGCATGAGCGGAATCAAAAACGAACGTTTGAAGGGAAGCGAAGACGAGGGTCGTGATGAAGCCGCTACTAATACCTCCATAAATGAAGGCGACGACAATCAAGGTAATCGATAAATCGAATTGAAATCCCTCATAGGTGATGGCATTATGGATGACCCAGTAGCCGGCACCTGTCGCAAGAATCAGTACTAACAGATTTTTCTTCAGCCAACTGTCGAGCGTGTTTCGAAACTGAAATCGTTTAAAAAAGAACAGGGAGATGAGCACGAAGAAAAAGGTCAGAGCGACGTTGAGGATAAGATGGTTCAGTGTATTCCACATGTTCGTGTTCCTCTCAAATGAGTTCTGAAAAATAACTACAAAAAAATGCTTCATTCAGTGAATATTTATTCTTTATAGCCAATCATACCCTAAAGATGTATGAGAATATCTTGATTTCCGTATCTTTTAAAAAAGATCAAATTTCTTTTTCAAAATCAATAATACTCTGAGATTTTCTCACGTGAAGACTCGACGAGATAATCAAGTGAGACGAAATTACGAATGAATGCATACGAGCCAATTTCCTCGATGGATACGCCTAATCTCTCTGCCTGGTGGCTGCGGTCATCTTCTTGCGATTGCAGCATCTCGAAGCCTGCTGCTTGCATCCGCTCTCCGTCGAATTCGAGCGTAACGACATCTCCATCCTGCCAATCATTTTTTAATTGATGAAAGTGCGTTTGATACGCTGCGCTTGGAGGATCGACTTCAAAGGCGATCCAGCCTGTTGGTGCATCGATTTGAAATGTCGGTGACAATCCACCGCGCGTCACGATTGATTTCATGTGATGCCGATGTGTCATATGGCGTAATAGCATGGTCAGACCACTCCTTTTTTTATCTATTATTACGCGACAGCGTCAGAATATCGAGAAAAATTTTCAAAAGAGATGGAAGACTCTTGGATTTTTCTGGTATACTACGTTTTCGGAAAGCGTTTGCACAAAAGGGGGAGAATACATGCAACCATATGCCGTCAAAGCAACAGGACTGACGAAACACTATCAAATCCTAGAACGGGAACCGGGACTACGTGGAGCGATCAAAGCGTTATTTCACCGGACGTACCGGACGAAAGAGGCGGTCAAAGCGATTGATTTGACGATCGCACCAGGAGAACGGGTCGGCTATATCGGTTTCAACGGTGCCGGGAAATCAACGACGATCAAGATGCTCGCTGGTGTCTTGCGTCCGGACGCGGGGAACGTCCGGGTGTTCGGACTTGATCCGCATGCCGACCGCGTCAAGAACGCATCGCAAATCGGAGCCGTCTTCGGTCAGCGGACGCAACTGTTCTGGGACATTCCGGTCCAAGAATCGTTTGAGCTGTTGAAGGAAATCTATCAAGTACCGACTTCCGAGTTTGCCGAGACACTCGCGTGGTTTCGGGAGAAGCTTGATCTGGCACCGCTTCTAGACGTACCGGTCCGACAACTGTCGCTCGGACAAAAGATGCGCTGTGAACTAGCCGCAGCCTTCCTGCATCGACCAAAAGTCGTCTATCTCGACGAACCAACGATCGGGCTTGATATCGAGATCAAGGAGACGATCCGTCACTTCATCCGTGAGATGAGTGATCGCTGGGGGACGACCGTCATCTTGACGACGCACGACATGCAGGATATCGAGGAAGTCTGTGACCGGGTGATCGTCCTCGACGACGGTAAAATCATCTATGACGATACGATCGATCAGTTAAAGGCATCCTTCAGTCACGAACGGACACTTCGAATCACGCTCGAAGAACCGGTGCCGTTCGCTTTACCGACAGTGTTGATCAATCGTGTGATCATGTTTGAGACGGATGAACTAACGTATGAGCTCGCCTTCGACGACCGAGAACTGTCAAGCGGTCAAGTCATCAAGGAAATCGTTTCGCTGTACGCCGTTCGGGACGTCTCCGTGTCCGTCCCGAAGATGGAGACGTTAATCCGCAAGCTCTACCAAGCGGGGATCAGTGCATGAGAATCCGTAAATATACCGCGTTGATGCGGTCCCAAATCAAAGTTGATCTCGCCTACACAGCCTGGTACTGGGCAAGCATGTTTAGCGTGACGATGCGTCTGTTCATCCTCTATTTCTTCTGGCAAGCCGTGTATGCCAATAAGACCGATGTTTCCGGTATCTCGCTGTCGACGATGCTGACGTATGCGGTGCTTGCGACGATGATCGATCAGTTCCGCGGGGGTGCCGGACGCGATCTCGCCCGGATGATCAAACAAGGGGCGATCGCAATCGAGTTACTCCGTCCGTATCACTTGCTCGATAAGTTACTCGCCCAAGACATCGGCTCAAAAGTCTCGGTCTTGTTCCGCTCGATCCTACCACTCGTCCTCGTCTCGATTTTGTTCATCGGCGTGGATCGACCACAGTCGTGGTTGGCTGGCATTGCCTTCGTCGGTAGCGTGATTTGTGCCGTGTTGCTCGCGACATTGATTGATCTGCTCGTCGGCATCTTTGCCTTCTATACCGTCAACATTTGGGGACTGTCCGTCTTACAGGACGCCGTCATCACGATCATGTCCGGTGCGATCGTCCCGTTGACGCTGTTTCCGGACTGGTTTCAGACGATTAGTCTATACTTACCGTTTGCTTCACTCGTCTATGTCCCGGTTGCGATCTATACGGGAGAGATCGGGGCAAGCGGTATCCTGCAAGCGTTACTGATTCAAATCGGTTGGTTGATTGGATTCTTTGTCATCTTGCGGATCACGTTCGCGCTCGCGATCCGGAAAGTGACGGTGTTCGGCGGATGAAACGATACATAAAACTCTACTGGTTGTATGCCAAAAGTCATTTTAAGGTCATGATGGAATACCGGATTGATTTCCTGATCGGTGTCTTGTCGGTCTTCGGTCAACAGTTCGCCTCACTCTTTTTCCTGTCGGTCGTCTTTCAGCATATCGAGACGTTAAACGGCTGGGACTTTTACGAGATCCTATTCATTTACGGGATCGCTTTTTTAGGACGAGCCTTACACCATATCTTCTTTGATAACTTGTGGACGATCGGCTGGCAGTACATCCGGACCGGGAATCTGGATCGGTTGTTGATGCGCCCGGTCAATCCACTGTTTCAAATCGTCGCTGAGCGCGTTCAGCAAGACGGGTTCGGTCAACTATTGATTGGCGGTGGCGTACTGTACATCGCCTCGGATCATCTCGATATGGTCTGGAGCTTCGGTGATGTCTTGATGTTGCTCGTGCTCGTCTTATCGAGCGGATTGCTCTATATCGCGATCAATCTGTTTTTTGCGACGTTCTCGTTTTGGATGGTCGACAGTCTACCGGTCGTTTCAGCGGTCTTCAGTCTGAGTGATTTCGCTCGTTACCCGATGACGATCTACTCGAAGGTCTTGATGTTCGTCTTGACTTACATCATCCCATTCGGCTTTACTGCCTTCTACCCGGCGATGTATTTCTTTGACGGAAGAGGCTATGGCGTAATGGCGATTGCGACACCACTCGTCGCGATCATCGCCTGTTTGATTGCTTATCGGTTCTGGTTGTTTGGACTGAAGGCATTCGCGAGTACGGGATCATGAAAGAAGGAGAACCTTGAAGTGTTGCGACGCTTCAAGGTTCTTTTTGTTTCTAATCAATTTAGATATGGATTTCTTTATGTAAAATATGAAACTTTTGTTATTAAATGACAGTATGAAATATTGAGACATGAATCTGAGGGAGGGGTTATATTGAAAAAAGGATGGCTCGTATTACTCTGTTTGATATTGCTTACCTTATCGGGGTGTACCGTTTGGGAAAGGGCAGAAAACTTCTTTTCACAAAACGACGAAACGATTAAAAATAAGACGATCAAGATTGGTCAAGATGATCAGGTCAAGATCGTTCCGCTCTATACGCAATACAATCAGTACTTAGAAGAAGCGATGCAGACAGGGAACTCAGACGACAACACGAACAGTTACCTAAAACATGTCTTAGGTTACATCGATGAAATTGGTGAGCAACAGAATCTTGATCTAACATATATGAAAAGTTACTTTATGCTACAAGCAACTGAGTATAAAGAACAATTACTAAGTCGGACGAAAGAGCTGATGAAACAAGATACAGAGATCAAAACAATCATTGAAAAAAGTTACACTGCTTCACATCGGGCATTACCAAAGCAAACGAATACGATATTCATCGTGCCTGTTAACACGGAATTCATGGACCGTATGGATGTCATGGGAGGGGTCGCAGGATTGGCAACTAGAGATTGCTTTATGCTATTCCTTACCGCCGACTACGATCAGAAAATGTTAGATTATGCGGTAGCCCATGAATATCATCATACTGCTTTGTATGATCGGATGAAGCTAGATACATCCTTAGAAGATGAAGCTAGTCCACTGATCCATTCACTCCTTCTTGAAGGAAAAGCGGATCAGTTCGCGAAACACGTCGTTAAAGGAGTGACACCAGCTTGGGTCGAGCCATTAGAAGAAGAGACGAAACAGCGTGTTTTACGTTTAATAAAAAATGGTGAGTTAACGCAAGATGATATCATGGACGGAAATAAGGATAAGGATGTACCTTTGTGGAGTATGTACCGATTAGGTAAAGATATCATGGACGCCTATCTTGAAAAACATCCCTCGGAATCGATAGTAGATTGGACGACTCAAGACGCGGAAACAATCTTGAAGGATTACAAATATAAAAACGATCTTCTTTGATTCAAGGTAATGTAAAAAAATGGTATTATGTATAGGGAAGCAACCTATCACTAACAGGAATATTATTTCTTTCAAAACTGTAATAAAGTATTCTTTTGAAGTGGATTCATCTTAAACGCAATACGTCCGGATTTCCTATGACTTAGGACATCCGGACGTATTTTTTAGAAGACATCATTTAAGCGAGTGAACGGATCGCGTTTGACATGGCAGGTGAGACAGGATGAATCTGTTCGATGTAATCGAGGATCACTAGTGCAGCCGTTTTATTATGCGAATAGCCTGGCATCATCTCTGAGAATCGGTTGACCATTTCTGGGAAACGTTGCTCAATCCGACGTTCCGGAGCAAACGGATCAACAGATGTCGCTTCCTCTTTTTCAAATGAGGACAGAACGTGTAACAATTGACCAACGGCAAATTGTTGAATCAAACGGAAGGCTGATAAGGTTTCGCCACGTGCTTCGCGACAGAGCCCGACATACAGGTTCGTCAGTGCTTCATGAATGGCGTAATCGACGGATGGATGTTCGCTCGAACTATTACGCGGTAGTGGGACTAAGCGTTCAAACGCGTCGAAGGAAGGGTCGCACCACACGATACGGCCAGCAGAAAATGCAATTTCAGAAAGCTCATCTAGTTCGAAGATCGCAAATTCGGCATAGATACCGTCGTCAAACATGACTTTATGTCCATCCTGCGTATTTTGAAATTGAAAGTGTAGCGAATGTGTGTTTTCTAACCAGTCGAGTTGCTCGATGAATCGAGTCTTTTTACCGGGTTTTGCGATGACGAAAAAGTCTAAGTCCGAATAGTCATCAAGTCGTCCAAGTTCTTGACCGACAGAACCGAGTCCGAGCAGGACAAGTGCATCATCCGTTTGTGCAATCGTTTGCCCGATTGCATCCAATCGGTCCAATAGTACGTCTCTATGTGTCATCTCTGTTGCTCCCTTGTTTTAGTGTCTCTATGTAAAAAACGCGGACGCCTCGATAGAAAAGAGTCCGCGGTTATCGGAAGTACGATCAAAAATGATCGCTTTGCATCTTATGGAGCAATTGGTCGAACGTCTCGTGGTCCTTTGATGTAAAGGCACGGAAATAACGATCATCAATCTCTTCGATCTCGGGAGCTGACGTTTGAATCAGCGCTGCACCATCTTCCGTCAAGAGAATCCGTTTTTCCCGGTTGATTCGTTTTCGGATGACGAGGTGTTCCGCGAGTAACTTCTTCACCGTTTGCGAAATGGCACCGCTTGAGAGTTCGAGCGTGCGTTCAAGTGATTTTTGTGTCGCACTCTCTTGATGATACAAGGTCATCAATAAATCGAATTGGGATTTTGAGAGTCCTTTTGGTTTCAATACATCGTTGACTTCTTTCGAATAACGAGAATGGATCCGCTGAATGGCGTTCCAATGTTGCATTGAAGATTCGAATGTGAAGGTCATGATTTTTCCTCCTCTTCTGTCATGCAGGGTTGAGCTTATCGAAGAAACGGATTAATTCTTCCTGTTGTCGAGCCGTCAAAGCGGCGAATTGTTCCTGTTGAAAACGTTCATAGGCAGGCAACACTTCTTGCAGAATGGCTGTTCCTTTTTCCGTCAAGAGCAAATAGTTCGTCTTCCATTTGCGCTTACGGGTGATAAGTTGCCGATCGAATAAGCGTTTGATTCCGTGTGAAATCGTGCCATCGGTCACTTGGATCCGTTCCGCGATTTCCTTCTGGCTCGTGCATGAGGTTGTCTGTAGGCAACGCAATACTTCAAGATTCGTATGGGAGAGATCCCATTGTTTCAAGAACGCATTGACGTGCTTGATTTGTTGGTTGTGATACGTCGAAATCGTCTGCCAGCATGTCATGGGGTATGTCTCTGTCATTATTGTCATGAGGAACCTCTTAAATGTAGAATGTACTGCTGATGAATTACTTTTACCATACCATATTAAAAATATGTAGTGCTACTAGTTTGAACGCAAACCCATCACTTCCCATCATTACCTAGGATCTGTACAAAAAAAGACCTGAACGTGTCAGGTCGGTTCAGGAAGGAATCCCATTCGAAAGCGTGAGATAGGAATCCGTTAACTGGAATCCATATTTCGTAAAACATTGATCTGAGACGCGTCCTTGTAAGGTGATTGTCGCATAATCGCCACGAATCGCGTAATGAGTGTACTTTTTTTCGATGTCATGAATCAACGACTCAAGTAACAGACCACGCTCGCCGAGTCCTTCTTCCCGAACGTTGATCTCAAGTAAACAGAATGTACCGTATTCGGTGAGGGATGTGCGCTTCGTTCGTTCATGAAGCACGGTTAAGAACGAACGTTTTGAAATTAGGGATCGACTATGGGGTGGTTCTAGAATCGTGACGTAATAACTGAGAGCTGGTGGACGTAAATTACGCGTGACTTCGACGACTTGCCGCTGATTGTTGTACGCGAGACCAACGAATTGTTCCTGCGGATGATGCGGCACGGTCAGTCCTTCTTGCTCACAAACGGTTTGCCACTCGGCTTCTGGAATCCAGACAGCCTCTTCGGTTTTCGCTAAAGCTTTAAAGAACTTCACGTTAAACGGATGACCTCCTATAGGGTATGTAAAATGACTATTCCTATCATGCCTGATGGCCAGACAAAAAACGAGTTACAATCTGACGACAAATGCTCTTCCTTTGCTATAAGTATACCGTGAAATTTCATTTTAAAACAGACTACACCTGAACGAATCGACTGTCTATACTGAATGTATCCAGTCAGGAGGCGAGCATATGAAACCAGTCGAAGGTCCGTTTTTCCATGGCACGAAAGCCACGTTGCAAATCGGTGACGAATTGAAACCAGGGCACGCGTCGAATTTTCGTGAACAACCGCTCCAGCACGTCTATTTCACGGCAACATTTGATGCAGCGAAGTGGGGCGCAGAGCTCGCACGATCTGACGCTCCGGAACGTATCTATCTCGTCGAACCACTCGGAGCGTATGAGGATGATCCGAACTTGACGAACAAACGGTTCCCAGGCAATCCGACTCGGTCGTATCGTTCGACGGAACCCGTGAAGATCATCGCTGAACTCGGAACGTGGGAACGGCATACAGACCAGGAGATTGAGAAGATGAAAGCATCCCTGCAGCGGTTACGCGCAGAAGGGAAGGATACAATCATCGACTAAACGAACGGGGGAGAAGACTTGCCTGTATATGATTTTAAATCGATCCAACCGACGAACAACGTCATTGATCAATTATTGGTTAATCATTTGCATGCCATCCGCCTGAATCAAGACGACGAGCGATGGATCACGATCATGGAAGATCCGTTCGTTCCACCTATTGAAACGATCGTTGGCGTCTATTGTATTTACCGAAAATCAATTCTTGATCTGTTAAAAGGTAGGATTGCCTCCATCGAATCGTATGACTTTCAGAAAGTATCTGCGAACGACAAACTTCTGACAGCAGAAGATGTCGAAGGAGTGCTTGATATGGCGACATTCGTCGTCATCGCATCAGAGGACAACACCTATATGTCTCACTACTTCATCGGTGGTGATGCAGAGAAACTCAATTCGATCTTAAACGTATGCTTCGGTCATCCGAATTTAATTGACGATCGATCAACGGAACGTTCCATCAAACGCTTCGAGCAGGATGTTTTGATCGTTGAAAAGATGGGATTCATGAAATTGCTTCGAAATGAATAGAGAAACGAATTGAATGTAAGATAAGCACTACCACGGATTCTTTTTAACAGAATGTACTGCAAGGTGAGGATGGAATGGTACAATATGTAAAAAGGGGGTCGTTTATATGTCTCGTTTCAAACAAGAAAAGAAACAACCACTCGATCATCTCCGCGATGGTGTCGATCAAGGTCTCGGTAGTGCCGTACCCCGTGGGCAAAACGACGGAATGCGTGGTCTAGAGATGCTCGCGGTGCTTGTCGTCCTCGGTGGAGGATATCTACTGTATCAATGGTTCATGTAATGTAAAACGCATCATCCTGTATAGGACGATGCGTTTCATTATGTATTCATGTATTATTGAAGTTCTTTCTTGATTTTTCGAAGTGAGATACGAGATAAGACCCATTCAACCAACTGCATCGCTAGGAACGCACAACAAAACTTAACAGGGATCTCCATCCATCCCATTAGATCATGTGGCAAACCATCATGAACCGTCGTGATAATCGATAAGAATAAGCTGATCAACAAATGTTCTAACGTGTGTTTTCTCATTTTCTTCTCAAAGGATGTCTCATCATAAATATCTTGATCGTATACTCCAGCGAACGCCATTCGAATGATGCCATACACAAGATATGCTCCTATTATGAAAAAGCTAAACCCCCACTCAGCCAGCGGACGATCTAACACCATCCCGCGTACGATGATATCGAGTATCGCTATGCAGAAGACGAAGATTCCTGCTTCGAAAAACACTTTTGTCCCCTGTTGTTGAACCCGTTCATCCGTTTCTTTTTTAATACCAAAGAATTCTAACCACTTACTCATGCTGTTCCTCCCAAAATAATGTATTTAAATCCGTTTCTAAGGCGTGTGCGATGTCTAAACAAAGTCGAAGACTCGGATTGAACTTATTCGCTTCAATCAAGGCAATCGTTTGTCGTGTGACATGTACTTTCTCTGCTAGTTGACCTTGTGTTAAGCCTTGCTGCATGCGAAGTTGTTTCATCGGACTCAACGATGTAGACATATCTATCCACTCCTTTACAAATATTCCCTTAGCTATTATGTCATATATAGATGACATATGCAATGTATATATTGCAAAAAAAACATCGCCCCTCATGAGGACGATGCTTCTTTTTGTTCGATTTCACTGACGATATCATCCAGTGTGACGTGAGCGAGCACCTTTTCAAGAGCAGATTGCGCAAGCTCAAAGATTGGTGTGACCGTCGATTGGATGTTTCGTCCAACCGGGCAATCTGGGTTCGGTGCGGCATGGACGCCGAACAGTTCCTTGTCCGGTACGACAGCGACGGCTTGATAAACGTCAAGTAGCGTGATGCGAGATAACGGGCGTGCGAGTCGCGCACCGGCGACACCCGGGCGGACCTCAATCAGATCGGCTTTTTTGAGCATGCTCATGATTTTACGGATGACGACCGGATTCGTATTGACGCTGCCAGCAATCAAGTCGGATGTCATCTTCTCGTCGGTTGCGATCAACGAGAGAATATGGATACCGACGGAAAAACGAGTACTGATGGCCAACGGATGACCCTCCTTTTTAAAAACATTGTTCTCTCATTATACGCTGTATCGTTCATTTGGCAAGAAACGGGGAATAGGAACAACACAGTTGACAAACAAAGTATTTGTAACTATATTGGTTACATGTAATCAAATGAGTTACATATCAAAAGGAGGAATCATCATGAACATCGGAATCATCGGCGCAACAGGAAAAGCAGGGCAGTTGATTGTACAAGAAGCAATCAAACGTGGACATGACGTCACGGCAATCGTCCGTAACGCCGCAAAAGTGACGGCAAACGTCACGATTCTCGAGCGCGATGTGCTCGCACTGACGAAAGACGACTTAAACGGATTTGACGCCATCGTCAATGCGTTTAACGCAGCACCGGGTGAGGAAACGAAACATATCGAAGTCGGGCGTCATTTAATCAACGTGTTAGCAGGAAGTAAGATTCGACTATTCGTCGTCGGTGGTGCAGGAAGCCTATTCGTCGATGCCGAGCATACAGTACGCGTCATGGAAACACCGGATTTCCCGGAAGCGTATTATCCGACAGCCTCGAACATGGGAAAAAACTTGATCGAACTGCAAGGGCAACACGACGTGACGTGGACGTATCTCAGCCCCGCTGGATTCTTTGATCCGAGCGGTCAACGCACAGGAACGTATACAGTCGGCGGCGAGCAGATGATTCTAAACGCAAAAGGGGAAAGCTACATCAGTTACGCGGATTACGCCATCGCTGTAGTCGATGAGCTAGAAAACGCGCAACATCTCAACGAGCGATTCTCGGTCGTTGGCGAACAAGGGTGATGGTGTCAGACCGACTCACGTAGTCGGTCTTTTTTAATGGGCGGAGCGAGAGATACAGCGGAGGACGGATGGCATAATAGCATAGTTTGTTTAATATGAAGATAGAAACGACTAAAGGAGTATAAATCATGATGCGACGAGTTTTTAGTATCATCAGTCTGTTAGCTGTCTTGATCGTCTGTACGACGTCGACGCAACCGTCCCGGTTCGAACGTTCGAAACCGGTCGCGACGATCGAGGATCATTACGAGGGACAAATCAATTGGCCGAGTGAAAGTGATCCGTTGCTGGAGCTTAACGCCAAACCGTGATCTACATATTGCCGACCAAAGCCCGTCTCCTTGAAGAAGACGGGCTTTTTGGTGACGTTAGATGACAGTCATTGCGTTCAAGAAGACGAAGAAGAACATGATGCCGCTCGTCAAAATCAAAAAGGGGAGGACGATCAATAATTCAAGATGCGGACGAACGCCATGGTAGAACAGAAAGAACAGTGACAAACAGGCGGTCGTGATCGTCAGCGCAAGTGAGGCAATCAATTCATGAAGGGGTTCAACGAACGGAATGAGGGACGATCCAGTGATCGTGTCGAAGGCGAAACCGAAGGACAAAAAAATGAGTAAGTACAAAAGTGATTTTTGACGAAACATGTGGCATGTCTCCTTTACAGAATGTACGAGCGAGAAAGCCCACTCCTTTAGGGGTGGGATGATAGCGAGTTCGGGGACGGGGTGTCTTCAGACACCGCATGTCCCCGACTGTTCTTCCTGATGAAATGCATTTATAGTAAATCTATAATGGAGTTGATTATTAGGATGAAGGAGGTGTCAAAGATGAGTCAAGTCGTCACGGTAGAAGTTCGAATCTATGCCACGCGTCGTCAGGATGCCATCCTAAAAAGGATGGGCAAGACCTATATCCAGACCGCCAACCGAGTCGTGGCGAACATGGTCGCCTCCGAGGACGGGAAGAGGTGGTCGAGCAAGGACATCGACACTCCCCTTCCGAGCGCCGTGAAGAACCAACTCGCAGGAGATGCCGTCGGCATCTACAAGAAGGCGAGGAAAGAGGATTTCAAACGCATCCCTGTCCTCAAAAAGCCGGTCTGCGTCTGGAACAATCAGAACTATTCCTTCGACTTCGAGAGCATCTCCTTCCCCGTTTGGATGGACGGGAAGTCCGTGAAGATGCGATTCCGTGCTGCCATGGTTGACAAGGACAATCGGAATACCGGACTCCTTGCCAACAAACTCGGGACGCTCAGGGTCACGAAGAAGGGAAGGAAGTGGATCGCTCAGATTTCCGTCCATGTCCCGACCGTCCCTCGGACGGGGGTGCGGGTGATGGGGGTTGACCTCGGACTGAAAGTGCCGGCGGTCGCCGTCACCGATGACGACACGACCCGTTTCTTCGGGAACGGTCGTAAGAACAAGTATATGAAACGCAAGTTCCGTGCGGAACGGAAGGCACTCGGCAAAAAGAAGAAGCCGAAGGCTATCAAACGACGCAATCAGAAGGAACAGCGGTGGATGCGGGACAAGGACCACAAGGTCAGCCGAGCCATCGTCGATTTTGCAAGACAGAAGAAAATCTCTGTCATTCGCCTCGAACTCTTGGCGAACATCCGACAGACGGCAAGAACAAGCCGTAAAAACAACCAGAACCTCCACTCATGGTCGTTCTATCGTCTCGCGTCCTTCATCGAATACAAAGCCGCCTTGTCGGGCATCAAGGTTGAGTATGCGAACCCCGCCTACACGAGTCAGACCTGCCCATCCTGTTCCGTCAGGAACAAGGTGAGGGATAGGGTATACACGTGTGCCTGTGGGTTTAAAGGACATCGGGACGCCGTCGGTGCGATGAACATTCGATACGCACCTGTGATGGATGGTAACAGTCCATCAGCCTGAGAACCTATACGGTCTGTCTCAGGAGGGGTGATGGCACACCCCTACCTCAAGGCTCGGACGAAGCAGAAATGGATTGAGTCCGCCAAGCACTTGAGAATCCCACCCTCACCAACGGTTTGGGCTTGCGGCTTTAGCCGTGGGAGTGTCAATGAACGATACATTCAGTATAATGCCTAGCTTGTCATTCTTACCTAACAAAAATGTAAGAATGTGGCTGATTTCAAACAACTGAATCTTTTTTGTATAGTAATGTCAAACGTGTCATTAAAAAATAGAGGAAGGCGGCGCTACTCGCGATCGCCTGAAAATAGAGCGGTTGAAACAGACCATTGAAGACGATTAATAAGATGCCACCCATAAGGAAGGCGATGCCTTGATTCAGGAAGAGATGTGATGTAAAGGAAAGTGGACGCGTTCGGAAGCCGAAGTAACGAATCGCGTCAGTCAGGATGCCGCCGACCGTGATGACAATCATAAACGACAGCAATGTCTCGAAAACACCTGAATAATACCCAGCGTCCGTCTCTGGCATAAGGCGTGGTGACGACGGGAGATGTTGATACAGCATCAAAAATATCCAATTAGTCATCAGTAGTCGAAATGACAGACGGATCATGGTGTTCCTTCTTCCCGGTTTTCATGACGATGAATAGACGGGTGACCATTACGTATAAGAAGGCAGCGACTACGTTTCCGGCGAAACATACTGCAGGAACCGAAGTCAACAAAATGAACGCGCCAGCAAACACGAAGACCGTGCCTTGATGAACGAGGAGATGTGTCGTCCACGGTAGCGAGCGCTTCGTAAAACGAACAGCTAACAGCATGTCAGCCAGCGCGATGCTGCTGAAGAACAGTAGCATGACAGCATCCAACTGTTCATTGACCAACTGCTCCGTGTATGACAAAAACGGAACCATCATCGTCATCGAACCAAACAAGTGGAGAAATAAAAAGAAGCTGAGGACGGTCCGACCAAGCCACCCGAATAGATAGGGGAGGAATGCCGGATACTTCCGCGCTGATTCGGAGACAAGAAGATACACCAATGCTACTCCAGAACAGAACAAGACAAAATAGAACGAAAATGGATTGGGTTGCACAAGTAGATAGAGGACGATACTTGCGAACAACGCGACGACTTGATTGAGGATGATCCGTTGTGCGAATGAGATAGTCGAACGGAATAACAGGCGCGGCAGCCCTTCTGTCAAGAGTGCGCCGATTAGGATGACTGGACCGGCAAACAGTAGACCAATCAGGAAGAAGTCGGTGAAGGACGTGCCGTAGATTGCTGGATCCCCCATCTCATGCCCAGCAATCAGTGCGTACAAGAAAGCGAACAATATCGCGGAAATGAAACTGTTCTTTACGATTGATGCCATAGAAATAAGTCCTTTCCGTTTGTTGCTCAAAATAGTTTGTACCAATACAGCGTCAGATCGATGTGTGGATTGGCGGATTGTTTTAGGCTATCGACACCACCGAGCACGAAGCCTTCTCGCGCGTAAAACCGGCAAGCCATCAGATTATCGTCCTGTGCTTCAAGGGACAGACCGATCAACTCACGTTGCTGTGCCCAATTCGTCGCAGCGGCGAGCAGTTGGTGTCCGACGCCTAGTTTACGAAACGATTGTTTGACGGCGATGTTCTCGATGTAGGCGAAACGGTTCCAGTCACGTACGAGACGAATCTGACCGATACAAGAAGTGCCGGAGAAGGCGAGTAGGACGATACGATCTTGATGATCAATATAAGTAGACCAATCGAGACGGTCGTCCGGGAAATGGGTCTCGGTAGTTGTTTCATAAAGTTCTTCCGTGTAGGACCAGGTGGTACCAGAAAACTGCGGAACGATGCGTCCGATGATTGGAAACGGATCGTTGGCATCATTGACGAGTGGAATACTCTCGATCGAGAGAGGGCGAATTTTCAATTGTTCAGTCTCTTTCATCGTCATCCTCCTTCTATCTTTAAAGATATAGTTCACTCTCTTCATCATCGCCTAAATGCTGAGAACTGTCACGAGGAGAGGTACGAGAACAGGTCAATTTTTAGCTGAAAACGGGTTTTAATTTTTCTAAAAAAGGAATTGCATGAACAGGAACGAATACATAGTCAGAAGACTATGAAACAGTACAGAGAGACAGCAGTAGAGGACGTGACAACATGAACATGGATACGGTCAACCAGTATCTCGATGCCTATGGATATGGCGTTATTTTCATTTTTTTATTTTTTGGCATCGTCGGGATCCCGGCACCGGAAGAATCACTACTCGTCCTGATTGGTATCTTAAGTGGTCAGAACGAAGAACGTTTGATTTATTCGATCTTGACGGCATTCGCCGGAACGTACGTCGGCATGTTGACGGCATATGGCGCGGGGCGCTTCTTTGGACCGACCGTCTTACGATACGGTCGGTTCATCGGATTGACGAGGGAGCGCTGGGAGCGGGTGTCAAACGGCTACATGGGACGCATCAATCGGACGATCATCGCGGGTCTTTATATTCCTGGCGTGCGGCAAATCAATCCGTATTTTGCGGGGATGAAGCAGATTCCGTTCAGTCGTTATTTCTGGGTGTCAGCACTTGGTTCCGCGCTATGGGTCGTTCCTTTCGTCTTACTCGGTCACTTTGCCGGAAAAACGTTTCATATCAAGCCGGAAGTCGTACCGTATTTCGGACTTGCCTTACTCGTGTTGTTCCTGCTCGGTGTACTCGTCAAATGGCTCAAGCGTAAACGGCTTGAAAAACGCGTCGTTTCAGGGAAAAACCAAGCGGGAAAAGAAGACTAAGCGATACTTCTTTTTAAAGGATTTTTGCGGATAGTTTGAAGGAGTGGACATACGATGCAAAAAATAGTGATCTTTCCTTTTTTAAGGATGCGATCCGGCCATCATCTCGTCGCGGAAGCCATCGCTGAACGATTGCAGGGACCAGATGTTGAAGTCAAGGAAGTAGAGTTACTCAGTACGATCAGCCCGTTCGCGGAATGGGTGACATCGAAGTTTTATCTGAACTGGATCCGACATTTCTCAAACGGTTATAGTCGTTTTTATCATCGGCATATTGCCGGGCGTTCGAGTAACGCGCGCTCGACCGGATGGACGTCGCATTATTTCCAACAGCAGATGTTACGAATCATCCGAACGGAACAACCGGATGTCATCATCTGTACGCATGCATTTCCGTCCTATCTCTTGAATCAATTGAAGGAACGAAACCTTTGTGATGTCCCCGTCATCAATGCCTATACGGATCTATTCGTCAGTCGCGTCTGGGGAAAGACGCATATCGAGTATCACTTGTTGCCGAATCGTGAGGCGATGCGGGAATTACACGCGCATCATGCTGTCCCAGAAGAGCGGTTGTTCGTAACGGGAATCCCTGTCCATCCAGCCATTTTTGGTGGTTCGATCATTCGTTCGACGCAGTCCCGCAAACAAATTCTGGTTGCGGGCGGAAACGGTGGGCTCGGTCAACTCGAGACATTGCTTGCGCAAATCGAACAGTGTACGGAAGCCGATTTTCATGTCTTGTGCGGGAACAATCAGACGCTCTATAAACGCTTAGCTTCGCGACGTCATCCACATATTCATCCACTCGCCTATATCGATTCACGAGATGAGATGAATCAACTGTATGAACGGATGGATGCGATCGTCACGAAGCCGGGAGGCGTGACGGTCAGCGAAGCATTCGAAAAACGTGTTCCGCTGTTCATTCAACACGTCCTACCGGGGCAAGAAGAGATCAATCGTACGTATTTGATGGAGAAAGGGCTTGCGTTCTCCTTTAATCAAACGGATTCACTCGCGGATGTCATCCGTCGGACGCTTGAGAACCCGGATGTCATGCATGCTTGGCAACAGGCGGTCACGCAGTATCAAAATGATTGCGTCATGGCCGATCAGCGGTTTTTCGCGGAACGAATTGCGGGTTGCCTGCAAGATCGTCGTCAAAAAGTAAATGGATAATAAGGGAGTTAGTTTACATGCGTTCACGTCTTGTCACAGCGGGAGTTCTCGCGACACTTGCTTATACGGTCGTTCCGTATATGGCGTCACGCGTCTTTGGATGGCGCGTGACGAAATCACTGGACTCACGATCCATCGCCTTGACGTTCGATGACGGTCCAGATCCTGTCTATACGACAGAACTGCTGGATCTCTTACAACAAGAAGGCATTCACGCGACGTTTTTCGTCGTGGGTCATAAAGCAGAAGCACATCCGGACCTCATTCGCCGGATGCACGAAGAAGGGCATCAACTCGGGATCCACAATTATGTCCATCGACCGAACTGGTCGATGCGACCGTCGACAGTCCGGACAGGCATCGAACGGACAGCAGCAATCATTGAACGGATCACGGGCGAACGACCGACGGTCTACCGTCCACCGTGGGGTGCGCTCAATGCTGGAGATGTCCTCTGTCCTCCTTCTTACAAAATGATTCTCTGGTCGAAGATGGCGGAGGACTGGAAGCTAGAGGGCGGGACCGCAAAAATCAAACGATTGTTGTCGCATGTGTCAGAAGGCGACATCATTTTATTGCATGATAACGGGGATACGTTCGGTGCGGATCCACAAGCACCCGTGCAGACGATTGCGGCGCTGAAAGAACTCTTACCGGAGTGGAAAGCACGTGGCTTACAGTTTCGGCGAATCGATCAAGCGTAAAGAAAGAGGACTTACCGGTTTCATGGTAAGTCCTCTTTTGCATGGATTAAGCATTGCGTGACATGTCGTCCTCGTCTGCATGGCGATGATGGATGATCTGTTTTTGCATCACCCAGCGCAGTCTACTCAATAATCGAATGCGTATGATAAAGATTAAGAACGGACCGGTTCACGGTCTTGCGTCGTCATCGCCGCCTCAGCATCGACCTCGTACAGAATGACACGGTTCCGCCCTTGTTCCTTGGCGGCATATAACGCTTCGTCGGCAAGGATATTCATCCTCTGGGCAGCGACGTGTTTCCCATGGGCGATGCCGACGGACGCTGTGATCGAGATGGCGGGAAAGCCGTCGAGCTGAAAGCGCGTGTTCGCGATCCGCTCCCGGATTCGGTTGGCAACCTTCGCGACTTTCGAAGGCGTCAAATCATAGACGAGGACCATGAATTCCTCTCCCCCGATGCGCGCCGTGATATCATGCGGACGCGTTTCTTCCTGTAAGATCCGTGCGAACTGTTGCAAGACGAGATCCCCGTTCGCATGCCCGTATGTATCGTTGACATGCTTGAAGTGGTCGATGTCGAGTGCGAGCACATTGTAGACACGTCCTTCCTCTTCAAGAAAAGCCGTCCGTTCGTCCCAAACCCGGCGATTGTACAGTCCCGTCAAATGATCAAGTTCCGCTGATTGTTTGTAGCGCTGCACCTGTTCGTTGAGCAACTGAAAATCAATCGTCAATAGACTCGATAACAGTCCGACCGCCAGTCCGATCGTCCATGTCGAAGCGAGCAAACGAAGAGCGGCGTCACTAAAGCCGAGATTGATCGAGACGGCAATCGTAATCATGAACAACGCCCAGACGTTCATGATGAGATTTTGCAAGAATGGTCGGTGGAGCAACCGTTTATGGATGAAGTACATCCCGGTGCTGATACCAAGGACTGCAAGAAACGCGACGATCGCTTGTGGTGTCCAGCCGAAGTAGAACCGGGAGCAGCCGATGATTAGCGTTGCGATGATCAGGGGCGAACGGACGCCATAAAAAGCGAGCAGGACGAGCGGTAAATGACGCAAATCCATCCGTAACGACTCGTTGACGGCGATCCCCTTAAACATCAATAGCACCCCGAGCAGCCCGGTCGCAAGACCGACGATGAGGGATTTCAAGCTACTTGACGCGAGACGTTGACTATAAATGATTTTGGCGATCAAATAAAAGCCGGTGAAGGCGATGCAAGCATTCAATAACAACTCGGCAATGAACATCGGTTCCACATCCTTGAGTATGATACTTTCACGATAGCAGTTTGTTAAAGGATGTCAACGAGAGAGTCTCAAAATTTTAAAGATTCAGGTAAAGACTTGCTCAAACAAATTTATTTGGTAAAATTAGAGAGCTTTAGGGAAGGAGTGGGGTTAGAATGGAACTACAGCATGTCACGATGGAAGCGCGAAAATTTGATGGACGTCCGCACTATTCATGGGACGGCTATGTCCTTGAACAGACGGAAGCGTATCTGCTCGTCGCGAATACGCCCGGGCGGACTCTTTTGCATCATCGTCGCGAAGCGGTTTATACATATGACAATTATAGTCTCGAATTCTATCCGCTTGATGCTGATTTTACGGTCGGTCTCGATTTAGAGCGGACGGGAGAGGTGACGTACTACTGTAACATTTGCTTACCGCCAGTTCTTCAAGGAAATACCTTATCGTTCATTGATCTGGATCTCGATCTCGTCCATCGCGAGGAAGTGTGGACGGTCGTCGACGAGGACGAATTTTTAGAGAACCAACAATTGTACGATTATCCGACTGATGTGATTGAACGAGCCCGTGCATCGTTACTGAACCTACAAGAACGAATCGCGCAGCAACAGTTTCCGTTTGACGGCTTTTTGGATCCGTTCATCCCGACCGTCCTGCAGATGAAGAGAAGGGGGAATGACACATGAAGACGATTCGTTGCCACCGGGCATTTGGTGTCTATGGATTATTGATGAAGGAGGATGCCTTACTCGTCATCGACAAGAATGGTGGACCGTATATCAATCGCTATGACTTACCAGGGGGAAGCCTCGAAGAAGGAGAGACGCTCGCTACGGCGATGCGCCGGGAATTCACGGAAGAGACAGGGCTCGAAGTGGCACTCGAACGACAGATCGGCGTCGCGGACTTCAAGCTTCCGTGGGATTGGCGCGAGTTCGAAGAAGTCCATCACATCGCTGTGTTTTATCTCGTCCGACAGACGGGTGGAACGCTGAGTATCCCCGAACAATTCGTCGGACAAGACTCACTCGGTGCGCGCTGGGTCAAGGCGAGTGACGTCTCGATTGATAACGCGTCACCGCTCGTACTCGAAGCGTTTCGCTGGATAGAGGAACAGCAACTCGATCTCGAGGCACGACACTTCTCGAATTGGGACGTCTTAAAATGAACAGGAGCGCTCTTCGTTGACGGAGAGCGCTTTTTCTTATAACCGATTCGCTAACGCAGCATCAAGCCGTCGTTTTTGGTGGCGATGGTGCGCGAGATGATACGTGACGAGAGCATACCACTCAGCGGCATTCAACCAGCCCATCCCACCGTGGTGCGTCTTTTGGTCAGAGGCTGTCGACTGGGCGACCATGGCAAGTGATGCGTGACGATCGGTCAACTCAAGCCAACGCTTCCGTAATCGGTCGACGCGAGCCGTCTCGTCCGGTGGTGCGTTCATCGCATCCGGTAACCGAATCGGTGTCGCCGGAAACGCACCGGCAGCAAACAGTACCTCGCCAAACGGTGACTTCCCGGACGTGGTCATGGGTGCGAACTGGCACGACTCGACCTCATCCAAATACTCATGACTGACGACAATCAGATGATCGTACATCTGACTGATCGACCATGTGTCATGATCCAGATGATGAATCAAGGAATTCGGTTGATAGTGATCAAGCTCCTGTAGATAATAGGTGAATAGTTCGTTCATCCTGTCACTCCTCTCAAAAAACATCTCCCTATTCTTTTCGAACAATCTGCGACTTCTTCCTGTCATATTTCCTAGAAAGGAGGAATCACCATGCAAGCCCCATATCTCCAGGTTCCCCATATGCTCTTACGGAGCGGGACGGCATTTGCGTCCGTCCATGAAAAGATGATCTATCTGATTCTTGAAAGCTTCAGCGGTCAGGATGGTCAAGCGTTCCCGTCCTATCAAACGATTGCCGACGCTGTCCCGTGCAGTAAATCGACGGTCAAGTCGTGTATCCAGTCCTTGGTTGCAAGCGGTCGGATCGAGAAAGTCGAACGGTTCACGAAACACGGGGGACAGACCTCGAATGCTTACCGTGTCCTGCCCCGTGTCGAGACACCTTCCTCGGCGAGTCAAGTGACGACTGCCCCCGAGGTTTCTGCTGCCTCCGAAGAAGAAGTCTTGAAGAATACGACTTTAAAAAAGGAGCTGGTGCAGCAGTACGAAACGAATCTAGGCAAGGCGACACCACGAATCGAGCAGGAATTGCTACAGCTGGCAACAGACCATCCGATTGAGCGCATCCAGTATGCGATCGAAGAAGCGGCGCGAGCGAACAGTCGTCATTTTGGCTACATCGAGCAAGTCGTCAAGCGTCTTGCGACTGGATTACCGGCTGAACGGCGGAAACGAATAACCAAACGTTCAAGAAGAGACACTTCATTATTTCAATTACCGAATTGGATGGAAAGAGAAAAAGCAGCGCAACGAGTGTATGAAGCACACCAGAAGGAGAACCAGATCATACCTGATGACGCCGAAATTGCTGAACTATTACAAGGACTGACAAGGGAGGGAGCCTGATGCAACTGGAAGAAATACTCCGACGTGCCAATCAAAAACTATCCGTTCCGGGCATGCATCCGTCTGTCGTCCGGATCGCGCGTGACGCGATTCGAGAGCTGTATCCGCATGGAATCAAACTCGGTATAGCGCAAAGTTTTCGGAGCATCGCGGAACAGAACGTATTGTACGCAAAAGGACGGACGACACCAGGACCCATCGTGACGCAAGCCCGCGGTGGACAATCAAACCATAATTTCGGTGTCGCAATCGACGTCTTTCTCTATCAGGATGGAGCATTGTTCCTTTCTCCGCCAGACGCGCGACTCCGACGAATCGTTGCAGCGATGAAACGACGCGGAATGGACTGGGGAGGGGATTGGTCTCGTTTTCCCGACTACCCACACTTTGAACTGTACGATCATGTCAGTCTAGCGCGTCATCACGTTCCAAAACAAGGACGCTATCTCCGGGAAAAAATCCAAGCACCGGAACTCGTCCGAGCCCTTGAAAAACGCTTGGGACTTGTGGTGACGGGAGTCTTTGATGCCCGATTGACGCACGCCGTTCGAACGTTCCAACAGACGTGTCGTCTAGTCGCTGACGGGATCGTTGGTCCTCAAACATGGCGTCGTCTCTTTCCGGTGTCCCCATGATTCGTCTTCAGGCGTGGATTCGCCTCTTGATTCCTCTCTATGTTTTTCTTGAGTTACTCTTACCGACGCTCGGTTTTACAGCATTGCCAGTATCGTCAAGTGACGTCGAACGGTTCGTGACGGGTCTGATCGGACTGGTCGGTCTACTCGTCGCTTGGTGGAAGAACAATGATGTGACAGAACGAGCACTGAGACGAAGGCAGTCACAGGAACAGCTGGAAAACACATCCCTGACCGATTAAGAAGGCTGGAAGCGTTTGGAATGTGCTAGCAACGGGCATTATTTCATACAAACGACTAACAGTTTGATTTCAAGACACCGATAGAAGGGATAGACTTTAGTCAATTAGAAAGAGAAAGAAAGGTCGGTCTTTTTGTGAAATGGTCAACGTTGCAGCGCTATTTGTTTTTGGCACTCTGTGCGCTATTGTTTACAAGCGTCTGGAGTTATCAAGCTTTCCTGAAAATCGAACGAGAAAATGCACGCATCTTAAACGAGGCGATTCCGATCTCGACGGAAGCAGCGGAGTTGTTTCCGGCGTTACTAAATCTTGAACTGGTCGTTCGCAGTTACATCCTCTCACCGAACGAGGCGGATCTAGCGCAGTATGATCGGACGATTGATCGGCTAGATCAAACGGTCGAACGACTCAATCAACTCGATGAGAATCATCCGATCATGCGAAAGCTCGTCCGAACGGAAGCGATTCCCCGGATCGAGACAGCCATCCGATTTTATGATGCCCAACTGGCACTCGTTCGAAACGGGGATCAAGCAGCCGCTGAGGCAAAGCGTTATCAAGGGATGCAGTTCATCGAGACGTTTCGCCCGA
This sequence comes from Exiguobacterium sp. Leaf187, assembly GCF_001423925.1. Classification (NCBI taxonomy): domain Bacteria; kingdom Bacillati; phylum Bacillota; class Bacilli; order Caryophanales; genus Exiguobacterium; species Exiguobacterium sp. Leaf187. Next base: position 450,083 of record NZ_LMPR01000009.1, read on the forward strand.
TTGATGCCCGTCTACGGACGGACGTCAACCGAATCATCGCCGAAGCAACGAATCGTTCCGAGCAAGCATCGAGTGCTGCGAAGTGGGTCATCGTCGTTGTCGCAAGCATTGCCGTTCTTGTCTTGATTGCCTTCATCCAGACGTTTCGGATGGAACGCAGTAAACGAGCCTTGATTCATCGTTCGCTTCACGACGCCTTGACCGGTATCCCGAATCGGCGGGCGTTCGATGAACGATTAGAACATCTTCTCGAAGAAGCCAAACAACAGCAGACACCACTCTCCCTGATTTTGATCGATGTCGATGCCTTTAAATCGTATAATGATACGTATGGTCATTTAAAAGGGGATGAATGTTTAAAGGAAGTCGCCCGCGTCTTGAAGCGTCAAGCACGGCATGGGCAAGTCGCACGGTACGGTGGGGAGGAGTTCACGGTCCTGTTGTCGCGTGGAGCAGAAGAAACCCGGCACATTGCAGAACGAATTCGTCAGGACATTCTCGATTTGAATATCGTACATGAACGGTATGAACCACTTTGCCGGGTCAGTGTCAGTCTTGGCTTGACGTCGCTCGTACCTGGAGCAGAGACGACGGAAAAAGAGGTGATCGACCAAGCCGATCAAGCGTTGTATCGGGCGAAAGAGAATGGTCGGAACCAAATTGGTGACATGGCAGGGTAATGCATAATCAGATGGGAATGAAGAATGGTGATACAGGTAGGATTTGTTTTTGAAAAAACGGAAAACATGGAAAACGCTGCTCGAACGGTCTTGGATGCATTTCATTCAGACATACGAGTTCTCGGATACAGTTACGCGACGGATATTGATGGATCACATTGGGGCGAGGAAAAAGGTCTTCCGAAAGACTGGCGTCCATTGCTGAGTCATCATTACGGGAATGCCTCGCTCGTTTTCTTTGCGTATCATGGTTTAACGACAATACCTGTTCGAATGACGATTGAAAAAGAACCAGACTGTTTCGGTTTTCAATTCGGTTTTCAAGAAGAGAATTTAACTGCGTGGTCACTCGATCAGCAGGAGACGATTTTCATGGAGGATATGCAGAGGATTGCCAATCGATCGAATGCTTTATATGCCTATTGTGATTTTGATGCAGAAATCGAGCATTTGATAACAGAACGGGAACGCATCAATCAAGAATATGCGATTGTCTATTGGTCCAAGGAGCAGACTTTTTTAAAGAACGCATGGAAAATCGATGGTTTTACAGACCGATGAACACAAAAATACCCCGCGTGAGAGTTTGCTTCTCATACGGGGTATTTTAAAGTTCATTGTAAGATGACGCAATACGATCGATCGGAAATGAGAGGAGCCGATATGATGTAGACCGTTTTGACGGGAACACCCCCGACACGTGCATCGAGTTGTGTGAGCTGAGACCGAATCTTGCGGCTTAAACCATAGCGAATTTCAGTACTAAGTTCATCGACATCTTCTTGTACGTGTAAGAGAAGTTGGAACGGTTCAAGCGAAAAGATTGAAAAATCACAGGAAATCCGCGGATCTACAAATTTCTCATTCAATTCGTTCTTAATGTAATAGGCTTCTTGGGCACTGATCATCTTCTCTCACCTCACTCTCCTAATTGAAAAATTTTTCTCTACTATAGTCTATATTACCCAGTTTTCTGGCAACTAATCGTCTGATTTTGAAAAAAAGTCAATTCAGTCTGTAAAGTCCTCTAAAATCTTTTTTCAAAAGCAATCACATCTGTAAACACAAAAAAACCGCCAAGCTTCAATGCGCAAGGCGACTAGATTCAAGAAATTGATGACTGGACTTGGCAGTTCCGAAGATATCGCTCCATCGCTTGAACGAAGAAGGTCAATTGATGTGTCGAGATGACCGGCATTTTCCCATATCGCACTTCAAAGTAGAGCGGATCAACAGGAGATGGAAACGCAATCCGGTCGAACCATTCTGTTACTGTCTCGTGGGTCCGGCGTCGTAAGGAAAGCGGCAATTGTGCATTAAAGTGAGCGAGTTGTTTTCGAATCGAGTCAGCAGGCAGGTCTTTTGTCTCATAAATGAAGATTGGAAACCGTGGCGGAAGCACATACCCTGATGGATCGATACGAGGTCGACGCAACCACTGGAGATAATGCCAGAAAAACCAGCTACAAAACAGGAGAACGAGACATAGTACGAGAAGATAAGGAGGTGTCGTCACCGAAGAATCGAACCCTGTCCGGAACCATGGAGCTGGTGGATCTACTTCGCTCATCGTGACCGTGCTTTCACCATAAGACGTTCCTTCTTCGATCGTATCGAAGATCGATTCCTTTGGACCGCAACGGTCGACGCAATATGTATTCGTTGCTGAATCAATTCGTCCAAGAAGTGACGTATAGAGCGACGGGACGAATTGTTGCACGGTAAGTAGTAGTAGACAGACAAGTGGAATAAGAAGCAATAGGCGAGTGCGAAGCGTTTTCACGATAGGGACACCTCCTTTGACGAGTACGTTTAACAGACTTTCGCTACACAGTATAGCAAAAGTGGAGAGGGAATATTTTGATTTTTTCAAAAAATAGTCATTGATTTAGAAGGGAATGAAAGAGATGGATTTACGAACGAGTTACCAAGAAACGACGAAACGTTTAGATGGACATGGTAGTCGGACGGTCGGCGTGTTACAAGAAGCGTTGCAGGGCGTTGCTGCCGATCAAATGAGCGATATCTATGGTAACGGCGAATTAATCAAGACGTTTGAGCGCAAGATGGTAGACTTACTCGGACACGACGATGCGGTCTTTTTCCCGAGTGGCACGATGGCGCAACAGATTGCGCTACGTATCTGGTCGGATGAACAAAACAATCGTAAGGTCGCTTATCACCCGCTCTGTCACCTTGAGATTCATGAACAGGACGGCTTAAAGAAGTTGCACGGGATCGAACCAATACTAGTCGGAGAAGCCGATCGGTTGATGACGATAGACGACGTCAAAGCTTTGCCGGACGTTAGTTGTTTGTTACTGGAACTACCACAACGCGAACTCGGCGGATTGCTTCCGTCGCGTGAAGAACTCGAAGTGATTTGTGCGTATGCCCGTGATCGAGGAATCCGTCTTCACTTGGACGGTGCCCGTTTACTTGAGGTCTTACCGTATTATGAGGCAGAAGCAAAGGACATCGCGCAACTGTTTGACAGTGTCTATATCTCTTTTTATAAGGGACTCGGCGGTGTCGCAGGAGCAATCTTAGCTGGACCAGAACCGTTTTGCCAAGAGGCACGGATCTGGAAACGTCGCTACGGCGGTGACTTGATCAGTCTATATCCGTATATTCTGTCTGCCGATTTTTATTATGAACAACGAAAAGACCGCATGGCGAAGTACCATGCAGCCGCAAAGGAGCTTGCGAGCCGATTGAATGCGATCTCAGGCATCTCGACTCGTCCCCTTGCGCCGGTCTCGAACATGTTTCATCTCTACTTCAAGGCAGAAAAAGCAGTCGTCGAGGAAAAATTGATTGAAATCCAGTCGCACGGAAAAGTTGGTATCGCTGGCTATCTAGTTGAGAAAGATAGCGGCTGCGCGACGGAAGTCAACATCGGCGACAGTTTTCTTGCGTTGCCGCCTGACGAGCGTGAAACGGTCTATCGTCAATTGACGGAGGCGTTCTCAGAGGATTGAACAACATCAGGAGCGGGAATTGTAGGATGGAGGCGACGATAAGTGTCGACTTTTTCTGCAATCATTCGCTCCGTTTCCTGTAATGCTGCTAGTTGTGCTAAGACGTTCGCATGGTGGGCTTCAAGCAATGCGAGCCGTTCTTGCGTCGTATCCTGCTCGCCGTGAGCAAGAAACAGCGTCACGTAAGAACGGATTTGCTCGATTGGCATATGCGTTTTGCGCAAGCGGAGGACGAACCGAAGCCACGTCACATCTTGGTCGTCGTATCGACGTTGACCGTTCTGGCGCTTCGGAAACAGTAGCCCTTCTTTTTCGTAATAGCGGATCGTATGGGCACTCGTATCGGTCAATCGACTGATTTCAGAAATCGTATACATACATCTCACCTTTCTGCTTGACTTAGAGTTCACTCTAAGGATTAGACTCTCACTATACCAAATCAAAAAGGGGATATGCTACATGAAGTACACGGTCATTACAGGAGCAAGTTCAGGAATTGGATATGAGACGGCAAAACTACTCGCAGGAAAAGGAAAATCACTCGTTCTCGTCGCGCGACGGACGTCTGAGCTCGAAAAACTTCGGGATGAAGTCAAACAAATCTCACCAGATAGTGATGTCATCCTCAAGTCGGTCGATCTCGCAGATAACCAAAATGTCCATGATTTATATGAGGGACTAAAGGAACTCGACATCGAAACGTGGATCAACAATGCTGGATTCGGCGATTTTGATCTCGTCCAGGACATTGAGCTCGGGAAAATCGAGAAAATGCTTCGCTTGAACATCGAGGCGCTAACGATTCTATCGAGTCTGTTCGTCCGCGATCATCATGACGTTGACGGAACGACGCTCGTCAATATCTCGTCAGCAGGTGGCTACCGGATCGTGCCGAACGCGGTCACGTATTGCGCGACGAAGTTCTATGTCAGTGCTTATACAGAAGGGCTCGCGCAAGAACTGCAAAAAGGTGGGGCAAAACTTCGGGCGAAAGTACTGGCACCAGCTGCGACTGAGACAGAGTTTGCGGATCGTTCGCGCGGCGAAGCAGGTTTCGACTACAGCAAGAACGTCAAAAAGTACCATACGGCGGCTGAAATGGCAGGCTTCCTGCATCAGTTGATTGAAAGCGACGCGATCGTCGGCATCGTCGACGGTGAGACATATGAGTTCGAATTGCGTGGTCCATTGTTCAACTACGCAGGATAAAATGGAGCAAGGTCCCTTTTTCGAATGAGAAAGGGACCTTGTTTATGTAAGCATAATTGATACGAATTTCAGCAATGAATCAAAAAGGGACATCCATCATTTATTTTTAAAGAGTTTTTTTGCTAATTTCCATACGACATAGACGACTGCGCCAATGATCAGAAGATTCATCAAGGCGCCGAAAATCATGAATTGCCCCACGAGTTAACCACCTTTACGTACTTTTTTTAGAGCGATAAGCATCCTATTTACGTTTTCGCTTTGAAAATCTCAAGCTGATAAAAAATAACGCCATCAGCACGATAGCGATGTTCACGGCTAACGTTAATCGCTCATTTTCAATCACTCGACCATTCAAGAGATTCAAGATGATAACAAGCATCATCAATGACAATAAAAAGTATTTTATGGATTTTTTTATCACAAACGACTTCCTTTTTTTGTTTTATTGTATTAGTTTATACATATCTAGTTTTTAAAACAAGGGGAATGGCATCTGGAAATGCGATATTTTTCTTATTTCTGCTCGGGAGTGATGGAATGAAACGAATTTATGTATGGATTACGATAGTGATGATTCTAGGAGTGGGTATTATCGGTGCTTCAGCCTTTAAGGTGTTTTACTATGATGAAAAACAAGAGGTCACTCAGGAAATCGATCATTATTTGAAGCAACAGAAGTATATGACATATGTGAAGAACAAGGAAATTCGATACGATACGAGCACGGGTGAATTCATTGCACGGGTCGTGTTCCAAGATGAACCGGAAAATGAATATGAGATTTATCGATCGGGAGCTCATCGCTTTAAAGTCACGGGATTCAAAGACGGCGAACAAATTAAGAACAAACAAGAAGGACGGTATATTTCAGAGTATTGACAGCAAGTAGTCAAGAATGGAAGTGAGGTGACAAAATGAAAAATATGATCTTTTTAGGAAGCGTCGTTGCGCTACTCATGGTACTCTTTTCACTTCATTACGGATTTCACGTAATCAGTGATACAACGCTTAGAATATCTTTATTGGCTTCTCTGATCGTTGTATTGATCGCGCGGAAAAAATGGAAGATTACGTTTTCTACGGCGGAATGATCTAGAGAACGTATGAAGGATTGGGAGAGATAACGTATGAGTATCAATGAATTTTTTGACTGGAAAATCAATTTAGAGGATGAACTATATGCCGTCATTGATGAGAAGGCGAGAAAAATGGTAGTGATGGGGGACTTCATCGAACTGACTGCGGTCTTGTGGTTGGATCAAAATGATGTCCTTCAGTTAAAACCGACATGGGATTGTGTCATATCCATCGATGATGCTACAAAACAAATTACGATTCGCTCGGCAGAATCACTGAACATGAAAGAAGAATGTTAAGAGGTACATAAATCGAGTTCATTCGTGCGATTGCTGAATGGGCTCGATTGTTATTTAAAATACGATATCTATTTTAATTCATGTTGAACGGAGCCAATCACTTCAACATGATGCTGGTCGTATACAGTCGTCAGTACATGATCTTCAACGATTTCATAGTTGTATGTATAGTCTGGTTCATTCGTGTATTGATTTCCGACACGTATCTTCCGGTCTTCGACTCAAAGATCGTTTCTTTTTTTGAAATATCTTGGTCGTATCCTGATTCAACTAACATTCGTTCAATCTTGATTTCAGTCATCGTTTTAGAAACGAAGAGGTAAGTCGGATAGGCAGTTATCAAGATGACGAGAACGATAAGTGTATAGATGAGTGGACGTACTTCTTTTTTCATACAATCATATCCGTTTCGATGAAATGAATAGAGAAGCTAGGTTTTCTATATTGAAGATGAGGAGAGATATGTGATGGGAAAAAACAAAGACGAGATACCGTACTATATGAGGAACGTTCCGTTCTTCTTCCTAACGGCACTCCTCGCACCCGTCGCGGTACTACTTGTACTGCTCAATTGGGATAAGCTCTCTACACAAATGAGAAATAACCATTTAACGTTTTCAATCCTAATGACTATGTTATATATCTCAAAAATACTGCCTGACGGCTTATTTAAAATCATATTCGCGGTTTTTACGTGGATGTTGATTCTTTTTGTGACATACATCTACTTCGGTGGCGGAAGAAAAGGAGGGAAACCATGAGTAAGTATCATTTATCAAGCATTCGGTTAGTTCTTATCGTCGTCATTACGTCGTCGATCTTATATTTCGGCTTCGACTGGGAACTCGGGTATGGCATTATCTGGTTGATTGGTTTAGTAGGATTTACGATTTATCGCAACTTTGAGGCTGCTCGGAACGAGAAAATCGAAGCACAAACGAAGAACGATTGATTTCATCTGAAGTCCATCGTTCTTTTTAAATATGACCCCACAGAATTAAATCTTCGAGGTGCTCATTATCTTCTTCACCGACACACTAAAATTAATTCACCTACTTTTACACAAGTAGACCGTTAGATGAGTCCTACGGTCTACGCTCGTTATTTGTCGTACTATAAAATACACTTTATCGTATTAGATCATCTTATATCCCATCCGTTTTGCCTCGATGAAAGCAGAAGCAAGAAAGGCGAAGACCCCCCAAAGGATCCATGCTGCACCACGTCCGACGAGTAAGGGATCCGTTCCATACAGAGATGTGCCCCACGTTAGAACGATTCCGTCTAAGAACGTAGCCACTAACAGTCCGAGACTGACACCTGGCACCATCTGTTCAGCATTCAAGCATGCAACTTTTTTTATGATGATGACGGAAATCCACGAAACCGGTAAACCAATCAGGAAGGCGATCACGTTTCCGACATTTTCGAACATGCCGATTCCAGATCCGAATCTGACTGACAGGGCACCGACGAACCAAAACGCTGCACCAAGTACGACCAAGACGATAGCTTGTTCTTTCGAAAATAGAGGGGACTTGTTATGTGTCATTTTTATTTCCTCCTTAAAAATGTAGTATTAACTACATAATTAAATGTAGCATCTACTACACTTTTTGACAATCCCATAGTATATCGTTTGTGACTGTCACAATATTTTATTAAAGTGATCCCGTTTTCGCGAAAAATCAACTTGGATAATCGCCGATTCAGCTATAAAAAAGGTCAATTGATGACGATAGATAGGTACAGATTGTTCTTTTGGAAAACTGTCTTAGTACATGAATGATACATAGAAGGAGTTAATGACACCATGAATGAAATCTTACCGAGACCGCTACGCTCACCAGCGATTTTATCGAGCCTGGAAGCAAACGTCGCGATGATCTGTTTTGATCGCCAACGACGCGTCGTCGACGTCAATGACTTGTTTGCGAAAACGATGAAATATAAACGAGACGAGATGATTGGCTTACAGCACCATACGTTTTGCACACCAGAATTCGCGAACAGCCGTGAGTATCAGGACTTTTGGACACGCCTGTTTTCGGGCTTCAGTACAGCGGATAAAATCAAACGGGTCGATGCCCGGGGCGACATCTTATGGCTTGAAGCAACCTACATGCCGATTTTTGAAGGAGAAGAGGTCGTCGGTGTCGTCAAGATCGCCAGTAACATCACGGACCGGATTGATCGTGTACAAGGATATGCGAAAAGCTTCCAGACGCTTGCTGAAGGACTGAATCTGCAGTCGATTCAAGGATCGAAAGAGGGCAACCAACTTCAAGAGACGATGAACACGATTTCGAGTGAAACGGCAGAAAACCAACAGACGTTCGAAACGTTATATGCCCAAGCAATCGAGATCACGAAGATTGCTGATACGATCAAGGAGATTGCTGCCCGGACGAACCTGTTGTCACTGAACGCAGCAATCGAAGCGGCACGGGCTGGAGAACACGGTAAAGGCTTTACGGTCGTTGCAAGTGAAGTCAAAAACTTATCGGACCTAGTCGGCAGTGCAGTTGTCGAAGTGCGCACTAATACGGAAACGATGAATCGTCAAATCATGGCGATGATGAAAAAGATTGAAGCGTCCCATCTCGAAGTCGCGTCGAGCCTTGCGACGGTAAAAGAAACGATGCAACGCTTTACCGCAATCGAAGAGGTCGCACGACAACTCGAGCAGCAAACAGAGGATTTCCGGTCGTTCATTTAAAACAATTACATGCGATATTTCAGCAATGTGAGGGAATCACATTGCTTTTTTGATAGTGTTGAATTATCTAGGAAATGATAATGGAGTCATGAGAGTAGATAGTCAGGAGGATAAAAATGAAGCAATTTTGGAATAGATTCATCGATCAACAATATGCGAAACCACGGGGAATCATTGGAGCGTCAATTGGTGAGATCATGGTCCGGCAACATCATGAAGAAATGAAATGGACGATCGACATACTTAACGTTCAGGCAGGAGAAACTTTTCTAGAACTCGGTACAGGTGCGGGACATGGCATTGCCTATTTGCTTTCGCAAACAGATACGAAGCACGTTACAGGTCTCGATCTGTCAAAGACGATGGTCCGGTCAGCAACTTTTCGTAATCGGCAAGCGATTCAAGCAAACCGAGCGACGATTCAACAAGCCGATATTAATCATTTAAAATTACTCCATGAGACGGTCGACGGGATCTTTAGCATTCATACGGTATATTTTTGGGAATCCGTCGATCAGACATTACAAGAACTGTATCGCGCTTTACGACCAGGCGGGCGATTCGTTTTAACATACTGTGATGGAAAAGCAGGGATTGAGTGGTTAGATCTTCGAAAACAAATCGAACAGGAGTTCATTCCACTTGCTGAACAAGCTGGTTTTATAAATGTCGCATTAATACGCGGTCCAATCATTCGGTCGTTTCATACGGTAGCACTTGTGGGATATAAAGGATGTGCCCGTTGACCAAAGGAAGGAGCCACGTTATAATTCAAATAGACGTTTGAATGAACTGATAAAGGAGGCAACGTCATGGCACATGATCATCATCACCACCATCATCATACCGACAATAAAAAGGTACTGGGCCTGTCGTTCCTGATCATCACTGCGTTCATGATCGTCGAGGTCATCGGCGGGATTTGGACGAATAGTCTAGCGTTGTTATCGGACGCAGGGCATATGCTCAGTGATTCGATTTCACTTGCGATCGCTTTGTTAGCCTTCCAGTTCTCGAGTCAAGCACCGAATGCGAATAAGACGTTCGGTTCAAAACGCTTTGAAATCTTAGCCGCCATCATAAATGGCGTGACACTGATCGTCATCGCTCTCTATATTTTCATTGAAGCCATTCAACGCTTCATCGATCCACCCGCTGTCGCAACGACCGGAATGCTGATCATCAGTGTCCTTGGCTTGCTAGTCAACATTCTCGTTGCTTGGATCATGACACGTGGCGGTGGACATGAGCACAACCTCAACATGCGCGGTGCCTATCTGCATGTCTTAAGCGACATGCTTGGATCGGTCGGTGCGATTGCAGCTGCTCTTCTGATCATGTTCTTCGGTTGGGGATGGGCGGATCCACTGGCGAGTGTCATCGTGGCGATCCTCGTCTTACGGAGCGGCTATTACGTGACGAAGGCATCCGTTCACGTCTTGATGGAAGGAACGCCGAGCGATGTCGACATCGATGAGGTCGTTTCGACGATACAGACGAACGAAGCCGTCCTCGGACTACATGATCTGCACATCTGGTCGATCACGAGTGGCTATAACGCATTATCGTGTCACGTCGTCGTCAAAGAGGACATGACCGTCCGGGAGTCAGAGTCAATTCGCGAACAGATTGATCACGATTTAAAACACGTCGGGATTAACCACGCGACCATCCAGGTCGAGACTGATCAGCACGCACATGGCAATACGTTGTATTGTGACGGCAAACACGAATCGCATACGCATTAAAAAAACGAGCACGCGTCCAAATCGGACGTGTGCTCGTTTGCTTATGCTCAAATGATCGGCACCGTTGGTAGAAACAGCGTCGCGAACAGACTGATACTCAAGAACATCGAGTATCCGAAAAAGGTCGTTTTGGCATTTCCAGCAGCTCGGTTACCTAAGTACATGAAAAAGACGATGGATAAGAACGTCAAACCCGTCAATACGGACGAGTGGTGTTGATCCGGCGAAGGAGCAAGCGACTGGACAAGATGCGCGAGACCAAGCGGCAGGACGATCAAAAGAAAGTAGTAGCCTAGACGTGCCTCAGATGGGACGTCGACCTGTTCCTGTTCGGTTTCATAGTCATAACGCGTTTGCGTTTTCATGGATCTTCACCTCCCTATGCGTTTAGTATAGCGAATGAACATGTCGGCTCTGTTACAGACGGGTAAGAATGCCTTAACAGACGATGACGATGTGATGACGAAAAAAGAATGGGCAGCAATTGAGAAAAATTGTAAGATAGACAAGAAGTCGTTTTAGGAAAGGAATAAAGCATCATGTCACGTGCGTTTCGTTTTATGTATGTCTCGGATTTGTTATCGACCGTCGGGACGAGTTTCGTCTATATCGCGATCTACTGGGTAAGTGCGGAAGAGATCAGTGCTTCTGGCGTCGCACTGATTGCGACTGGTGTATTCTTGATTCGTTTTCTCGTTTCAACGTTCGTCGGACCATGGATCGACCGGTTCGTCAGTGCATCGTTGTATCAAACATCATTACTCATTCGCTTGCTGGCGCTTGGGATCGCGTTAGCGGGAATCGGTCTGACGAACGTCGTCCTACCGTGGTTACTCGGCTTACTCGTCGTGCAGACGATTCTGCAAATCATTGGTGGCAATGCCGTCTTCACGTGGGTCGTTGATTTAGTGGAAGATGACCAATTGCCGCAAGCGAATGCCTATCTTGCAACGATTGAGCGGATCGGTACGTTGAGCGGATTTTTGCTCGGTGGGATGATGATTGCCCATTTCTCGATTACGAGTATCTTATGGCTTGATCTTGGTCTACATCTTGCCGCCTGGTTACTCGTTCGACATATGACAGGGCAAGTCGCAGAAGGAGCGCGTCATGGTTCGTACCGCGAAGCGTTGCTCGAAGGGATCGGTCACGTCGTCCGTGACGGTCGCCTGAAATGGATCCTCGGTTGTGCGATCCTTGCAAACTGGATGATCACACCAATGAATACTTTACTTGCACCATATGCCAAGGATGTCTTGTTGGGAAATGCCCAGACGTTTTCTGCACTCGAACTATCGACGGTGATCGGGGGAATCGCGATGTCGCTCCTTTACGGAAAATGGGTCGCCTCCGTACGACAGGATAAACTGTTTCGTTTTGCCGTCGTCTTGCAAGGTCTTGCGATTGCGATCGTCGCTTATGTCTCATTCGTCCCAGTGGCTGTTGGCGGTTTCGTCTTGCTCGGGATGGCGCTGACGTTATTCGGGATTCCATTTGCGACCTTGTTGCAGCGCTCGACGCCTGCGCATTTGCTCGGCCGGGTCCGGACGGCGATGGTCGCAGCATCAACGGCGTGTTCTGCGCTCTGTTACGGATTGTCGTCGTACTTGACATCGTTCTTTAGCATCTCATTCGTTTTCCTGTTCTTTGCCTTAAGTGGTCTTATCATGACCAGTGTCTGGTTACTTCTTCATCGTACCGTTTCCTTTACTGAGGTACGACAGGACAAGGTCGGATGAAATATCCGCCTTGAGGTGGAGGTAAGCGGTTTCGCGCTTATGTACACTAGAGATAGAAATGAACGATGAGGAGTGGAGTCGATGGAGAGTTTATGGATCACAGCGTTATTGTTTTTGATTCCGATTAGTGGGATGACGGTCTTTTTGAATGTACTGTGGCGCCGAATGGAAACGGAAGGCGTTTCGGAGTAAGGATGAACTAACTAAACAGTGCGTCTGCTTACCAATTTTAGATTGGACAGCGGACGTTTTTTTCATTTGAGGCATAAATGGTCGTAGAAGAATGACCTCAGATTCGTTAAATCAATACTTCCCGTGTAAACTGAAGTAGCAAGCGGTTTTATGATTTTCGATCGAAGATAAGGGGGAAGCATCAACATGAAAGCAATCATTACAGGTATGAACGGTACGGTAGCACCCGTCGTTGCGGACGTCTTAGCAAAGCACGACATCGAGACAGTCGCCTGGGACCGAACGAAAGTCTCGACGACTGACGAATCCGCGATGCGCACGTTTTTAGAAACGGAACGACCAGATTATTTCTTACATATCGGGATGGGGTCTGTCAGTTGGACGGAAGCGCTCGTCCGTTTGTGCGAAGAATATGACATTCCGTTCTTCTTCACGAGTACGGTGTCTGTTTTCTCGGACGACATGCCGGCACCGATCGAAAAAGACGCAGTACCGGACGCGACCGACGAATATGGTGCCTATAAGATTGCTTGCGAGCAAGCGATTCAAGCACTCGATCCACAAGCGAAGATCGTCCGGATCGGCTGGCAGATCGGGACGGAATCTGGTTCGAACAATATGGTCGACTTCTTCACGAACGAGATGAAGCAGCACGGCGTCATTCGGGCGAGTCGGAACTGGTATCCGTCGAGTTCGGTGCTTGAAGATACGGCTGAAGCGCTCGTTACGATTTTACTTGAACAGGAAGCAGGTCTCTATCAGTTGAACGGTAACGAGCGTTATTCGATGTACGACTTAGCGCGTGCCTTGAATACGCTTCATGCGAAAAACTGGACGATTGAACCGGTCGATGAACCACGCCGTGATAACCGAATGGCGACGGACGTCGTCTTGGTCCGTCCATTGTCAGAACGATTGCCCCTCTAATCAAACATCCCGCTCTCCTTGACGTGTGTCAAAGAGAGCGGGATGTTTTTTATTGTGCAACTGGAGTTTCTGCTGCAAAAGCAAGCGTTGGTCCAAAGATTTCGTAATGCAGTTTGTCGGGTGACGCCGTGAAGTGTTCGATCACATATTGAATCATTGCTTCCGGACCACAGACGTATGTCGAATCCGTGATACCTGCGATAACGTCTTTCGGCAGGCGTCCCGCTTGATCCATTGCCTGGTGTTCTGCGTAACGAATGACGCGTGCGCCACGTTGCTCAAGCAAGGCAAGTTGCTCGTTAAATGGACGATTGCGTTCGTCTTGGACGGCATGATGTAACGTTACCTGTCGACCAGCAGCTAACGCTTCGTCAGCCATCGCAAGCATCGGTGTAATCCCGATACCACCGGCAATCAGCACGACGGGTTCGCTTGATGCATCAAGAGTGAAGGCACCCGCTGGCGCACTGATCAATACCGTGTCACCGACTTGCGCTGCATGTAAATAGTCCGAGACGATGCCTTCTCGTTTGACACCAATCGTATATGTCTCCGTGTTCGATGCCGTCGTCAGACTGTATTGACGATTGTGCCATAAGCCATCTTTGTCTTGAATCCGCACCGTGATGTATTGTCCGGCTCGATAAGCGGGGAGTGGACCGTCCGTGCGGAAGGTCAAGGCGCGAATCCCATCCGCTTGCTCCTCGACATCCGAAATCTCGACTGTCTGATAACCGGAAAAATCTTTCGCTTGTTCATCCTGTGCGTAAAGTTCGGCTTCAAGCGTGATGAACAGATTGGCAATCTCCCCATATGCTTCTCCCCACGCGTGCAAGATTTCTGGCGTTGCGGCTTCTCCTAAGACATCTTGCATTGCCCCGAGTAATTCGTGCCCGACGATGGGATACATCTCCGGTTTGATTTGTAGACTGCGGTGTTTATGGAGCACGGGTAATAAGACCGGCTTTAACGTCTCGAGTCGATCGATGTGAGCAGCAGCGGCATACACGGCGGTCGCGAGTGCTTGCGATTGACGGTCGCTTCGTTGATTCGATTGATTGAAGACGTGTTTCAGTTCCGGATGAGCCTGAAACAAGCGCTGATAAAAGACTTTCGTGATCGCGGCACCGTGCGACGCGAGGACTGGAACAGTCGATTGAACGATTTGAATGGTAGAGGTTGATAACATAAGACCACTTCCTTTTCTCTAAGTAATGAAGACAGTCTTAGTATTTCGCAGCCTCACCTTTAATACAACATTTAAAATACTAGATTAAAGGATACCGTGCGTTTTGTCACAAGCAGGTCAAGATTTCGTCAACGATTCGTCACGATTGGTTGGAGATCCAGAGCTTCGAGAAATCAAAGTAACCGAACGAGTCGATCGTGATGTTTTGCAGCTCGATCGGATACGGAATCAGTCGTGTATCGTGATAGAACGGGATGAAGTACGATTCGTCGATCAAGTAACGCTCGATCGTTTGATGGATCGGAAGCCAGTCTTCGAACGGTGTCGCGTCATATTGTTCGATCGATTTCAACATCTCTGGTATCTGCTGAAACAGTCGGATCGGTGGTGAGAACGTGTTCGTCATGAACTGATAAAAGGCGTACTGGATATTTCGCTCGAACACTTCGGCATGGATGGCGAGATCGATCGTATCGTAGGCATGAAAATCCGTGATGCTCTCTTCAAATCCGACCTCGACGAACTCATACGGAATCCCGTCTTGATCAAATCGCTGACAGAGCCAGCGTGTCACCTTGTCCGTAAAGTCAGTCAGCTTGATTCGGATCGGTTGCGTGAACAAAACGGCAGGACCATCCGGGACAGTATACGGTTGACTATAGGACTCAAGAAAACCACAGTCGTTCGGTTGTGCCCGTTCATGGAAGTCATGAATGCCACCACGGACTTCCGCGACGAGCCGGTGGATATAATGTCGCGCGGCTTTTGATTCAAACGGACCACCGGCGCGTGGATGGAGCAAGACGAGACCAAATCCGGATTGCGTTGCGATCGTATCAATCGGACTGGAATCAGATGCCGATGTCCGGTAGACCGGGTCATATTGCTCCGGCATCTGGATGAACTCAATCCGGTCGAGCAGGGCACGGATGCCAAAGTAATTCGGGAACGCTGTCAGAACGGTTTTCTTGTCGTCATGTTGCGTCAGTTGGAACGGTCCTGTCCCAATGCCATCCTTGATGATGCTCGTATGTATCGAGGCAAGTTGCGGCAAAATTGAACTCCGGCGCTGATCGAGTGTGAGGTCGACCCGGTACGGACCGTTCGAGACGATCTGTTTCACGTGCCGGTAGGAATAAGCGTAAGCCGGATAGGCAATCAAGGCACGCAGGCTCTTCGTCACTTCCTTACTCGTCAGGAGCGAGCCGTCATGAAAGCGGACGTCCTTCCGTAAGAAGAGACTGAGCGTCGTCCCGTTCCAAATATAATGATGGGCGAGTTCACCCTGGATGTTGCCGTCAACATCGATCGTAAACAGCCGGTTGAAGACGTTCTGGACGAGGTGGGCACTATGGATATCGGCTGCTTCTAACGGGTGTGTCGTCAGGAAGTTCCGTTTTCGCGGAATCAATAACGCATCAGCCGTCGTCTGTGTATAGCCGAATTTTCGTTCGAGTTGCCGCATGAAGCGTCCTGCTTGCGCTGGCGACCAGTCCCACGTCAATTCCTCCGTCACCGACTCGATCGAGTCGCGATCGATCCGTTCGAGCATCCGTTTCGCATACTCTCGTTCGACGTGGCGTAACCAGACGAGTTCACTTAAGTTGCCCCGTCCGCGACCACTCGTGTAACCAATCCAACCGTCTTCCTGCCATTTATTGAGATATCGTTTCGTTTGTTTAGGACTAAGATGGATGGCGTCGGCAAGCGTCGCAATCGAGTAGTGTCCATTTCGGCAAGTCTTCCATAACATAAAAAGATAAGCATCCATCGTCCTTCTCCTCCTTAAAAGGGGACATCTTTTTTTAATGACGTCCATTTTTCCTGTGTCTTGTCTTGTTTATGATACAGGTAGAGAATGGAAGGTGACAATATGAAATGGAAAGAAATACCGAAACCAATTAAAGTACGTCTTATCACATCGTTTTTCAACCGGGCTGTCTCGTTCTCCATCATGCCGTTCATGGCCCTCTTGTTCGTCCAGGCATTCAACGAAGTCATCGCCGGTGCATTTTTGATCGCGATGGTCTTCGTCAGCTTCATCACGAATCTACTCGGCGGATATCTTGCCGACCGCTTTTCCCGCAAACGTCTGCTCGTCACGACTTCTGCGCTCACAGCGCTGACGTTCATCACGATGACGATCTCATTGACACTCGACTGGATGCTGTTGTTCATGGTCATTTACGCTGTCTTCTCGGTGACAAGTAATCTTGGTCGGCCGGCAATGGGGGCGATCATCATCGATGCAACGACGAAAGAGAACCGCCAAGCGGTTTATGCGCTCGACTACTGGCTGATCAATCTCTCGATCGCCATCGGTACGGCGCTCGGGGGCTGGCTCTACGTCAGTAACCAACTGCTGTTGTTCGGGATATTAAGCTTCACGTCATCCGTTTTACCAATTGCATACTTCCTGTTTCTTGACGACACACCACGGACGTGGCAGCGTCAAAAACTACGTGGTGTCCTCACGGATATCTTCACGAGCTATCAACTCGCTTGGCGGGATCGTCCGTTCGTCAAGGTCGTTTTCGGTTCGATGTGTATCTTAGCGGCTGAGTTTTCGATGGGCAGTTACGTCGCCGTCCGACTCGCCGATTCGTTCGAACCGCTATCATTTGCCGGCTGGTCGATCAACGGGGTCCGGATGATGAGTATCATCAACATCGAAAATACGTTACTCGTCGTCACGTTGACGTTCATCGTCCAGCGACTAGCGAAGCGTTTGTCTCCGCGCCGGACGCTCGCTGCGGGTCTCATGCTGTACACGATCGGCTACGTCGTCGTGACGAGTGCCAACAGCATGACGGCACTGATGGTCTTCATCTTCATCGCAACGATCGGCGAGTTGCTCTACTCTCCGGTCTTGAACACTCAAAAAGCAAACATGATGCCAGCCGATCAACGCGGAGCGTACTCAGCGTTCGCGGGAACGTCGTTTGCTGGAGCCGATTTACTTTCTCGATCGACGATTCTCGTCGGGACCTTCTTGATCCCGTCGATGATGAGTGTATACCTCGGATTGATCCTCTTGACGGGATTTGGATTAGTCTATACGAGTCTGTTTGTGAAGGAATCTGTCGAACGAGAGCGAAACGTATCTTAATAAGGGGGAATACAGATGAACTTACCAGATACTATCGAAACGCCACGGCACCTGTTACGCCGTTGGCAGGATGAGGATGCAGAAGCATTGTATGCTTACGCGAAGGATCCGAATGTCGGACCAAAAGCAGGTTGGGCACCGCACGCGTCACTTGACGAAAGTCTAGAAGTGATCGGCATTTTCCAAGCGTCACCTGGCGAGTATGCAGTGACCGATAAGGCGACTGGTGGAGTGATCGGTAGCTTCGGATTTCACTTTAATCGTCGGCCGGACGATTCGATCACCCATGACCGTCAAGTCGAGATTGGGTATGTCCTCGCACCTGATTACTGGGGAGAAGGACGGATGCCGGAAATCGTTGAAGCTATGCTCGATTTCATCTTCCGAGAACTGCCGAACGATGTCGTTTGGTGTGGTCACTTTGATTTTAATGACCAGTCACGCCGTGTCGTTGAGAAACTCGGTTTTACCCCTGTTCTTGACCGACCATTCGTCTTAGAGCGAATCGACGGTCGGACCGTGACGAGTCATGTCTACAACTGGACGCGTGAGCGGTATGAAGCAAAGCGTGAAATAACGAACACGTAATTGAAATCGACACAAGTAATCAGCGAACTTCTCTTAATCTGAGAATTTCGCTTTTTATTTGATTTGATGTGTAAAAAAAACTTTACTTTAAGTCAAAAAAATTTTACTGTTTATTTATGGTAATAAATATAGTGTGATGAAAGGAGAGATGGTTTGGGCATCAATAGTGATGGATTCATTAAGAATCGATTAGCGGTTTTAAGAGCTGAAAAAGGATGGTCGCAAAAAGAATTGGCAGAGAAGGTCGGAGTCAGTAGACAAACCATTATTTCTTTAGAAGGAAGTCGCTACAGCCCTTCGTTGATTCTGGCGTTTGAAATTGCATATTTATTTGATAAGGATATTAACGAAGTATTTCAATATGAACGAGAAGGTGAGGGAAAAGGGTGATTATAAACATAATAGTAATACCGATTTTTCTATTGAGCTTATTCGTATCGCTACCGTTTATTTTCGGTGAGGAAGGAAAAGATGAGCGGGGAAGACGAATTGTTTCAAGCGCATATACGTATACTTTTCCGATTTTTCCGATTGGTTGGTTACTGTTAGAAACCTACCATCGTAATTACGCTGACCTGACGTTTGTCGATTATCGAAATATATTAGGATTACTTATTCCTCTAACGTTCATTGTTTTAGGTGGTGTGATTTTTACATTAAAAAGAAGAGTGTAAATCATTGATCCACTCAAATAACTCAAGATGTGAAAGGTGTGAAAAGTCATAAGACAAAGCAGCGACGTTTTCAAGGTGAGAGAACGTCGCTGCTTTGTCTAATTTTCTACTTAATGATTAAGTGATTAATCTGCCTGACTGTTCTTAGATGAACAGATAAAAGTAACTGCAATCGTAATCGAGGTCAAAACATAACTCACGAGGACGGCGGTAATCTCTGACAAATTAAATACAAACAAAAGCAGCAGTTGAGGCACGAAAAAGACGAACACTGCAATCGGTAAAATCCATGTCTTCGTCTTCCATGCCGTGACGAGAATCCAGGCAATTAGAAGGGCACCAATTAACCAACCAACGCTCGGAGATAACGTGATTTTGGGCGAATCAATGAGTCCGTTGACGATCAACAGTCCGACGATCAGAAGAAGATGAACACTCCCATGAATCCCGTAACGCAGGAGGCGTGGTCGAGCAGTATCGCGTAAGGCGTCTTTGCGGAACAACAATGCAAGTGTCGTCAAATAAACAGCGCTTATCAGTAAGAAGCCACCGACGAGCAGGATACTGTAAGTCATCGTGCCATTCAAGAGATTTTGTAAGTATAGAAAGCTGGAAGCACCAAGATACACTTGCATGATCGTCCAAAAGGCTTGTTTTGAATCAAATGCCATCTCGTGTGAGATCGACTGGATGTAGGCGGCAGGACTGTCACCCGTGATGGAACGAACCGATTTGCCATCCGCTTCCGCTTCAATCAGATGGTCTTCGAGTTCAAGGACGATCTCGTTCGTCGCTTGTTCATTTTTTCCCGAAGCAAGCAGGTAGACCTTCAAGTCTTCCAAAAATCGGGTTGATTCCGTTGATAGGGTCATCTCAATCATCCTCCTTTAAAATACTTTCAACACTTCTCGAAAGGTGTTGCCATCTTTCCTTGAATGCGGTGAGTTCTTCTGCACCGCTCGTCGTGATCGAATAATACTTCCGTTTCGGACCGGACGGAGAGACGCGTGAAGTCGCTTCGATCCAGCCCAGTTTTTGCATCCGGATCAACAATGGATAGATCGTTCCTTCGCTGATGTCAGAGAAACCGTATGCTTTCAGTTTCGTCGCCAGTTCATAACCATAAATCTCTTCTTCCGCGATCAGTGCAAGTAAACAACCGTCGAGAATCCCCTTTAACATTTGCGTCGATGACATCCACATCATCCTTTCGCTACTTGGTATTACAAGGTAATGATATACCAAGCTATTTTGTATTACAAGGTAGCTGAAGGAAAAAGATTCATTTCCCTGAAAAAAAGGTAAACAAATCATAAAGTAGATACGTCGCTTGTTTAGAAAAGGGAGGTATTGATCGTGGATAAGCGGAATACTGTCGTCTCGGCGACCGTCGTCTTCATCATCATGGGTATCGTCATGGCTGTCTCTGCGTTTGGTTTCGGCATTCGTTATGGTGAACCGGAGTTGTTACGTATCGCGATCTTCGGTGAAGTCGTTACAGCGATTTTTCTCGTCTGGTACATTCGTCGACATGCCACGTTTGCTGCCGTCGGGTTTTCGAAACTGCAGTCGCGGGGTCTGATCTGGTACATTCCGTTACTGCTGATCGTTATCGTTCAAGTCGGATTGATCGTCAATGCGATGCTCACGACCTCGATTTCATCATCGGCACTCCAACTTGTCGGAATCGTCTTCCTGACGACCTTATTCGTTGGTTTCAATGAGGAAGTCTTGTTTCGAGGCATCATCTTACGTTACCTTCGACCGAACGAACATCCGTATCGTGCCGTCCTCATCAGTGCGCTCCTATTCTCATCTTTCCACTTGCTTAATTTGATCGCCTTGATTCCCCCAGCAGCGATGTTGTTCCAACTTGCGAATACATTCGTCTTTGGTGTGTTCTTAGCGATCATCGCACTCAAGCTGAATACTCTTTGGCCATTGATCATTTTTCATGCGTTATGGGATTTCGCGAGCATCGCAGCGGATGTCGTGAACGTCAATTTAGGCATCACTCCTCTTTTGACACAAGCTTATCTACTCGTCGCGATTGTCATTCAATTGATCTTGTTGAAACGGCACGATCTCAGTCACCTGAATGGACCGATGAATCCACGTAACGTTTGAATAGTTGACTCCTCGTTGTTTGACGGGGAGTTTTTTTGAATAAAGCTAGTATCAATGATTAATATGTAATATATTACTCGTATGAAACCTACAGATGATTTAGCCATTGCACGACTTCCTCTCAGTGAGGAAGTATATCGACGTTTACAGCATCACATCATCACTTTACGCCTCGCCCCAGGCGAGAAGGTGAACGATCAAGCGCTCGCGGAAATGTTCGGAGTCAGCCGGACACCGGTCCGCGAAGCCTTGAAACGACTCGAGGAGGAGGGATTGATTTTTGCGAAACGGGGCTCGCGGACGATCGTGACGGAGCTTGATGCTGAACAAGCACAGCAAACCTATCCAATCATCGCGACGCTGCACGGGCTGGCAGCGCGTCTAGCCGGACCGCAATTGACGGAAGACGACTTGATGGAACTTCAGACGATCCATCAACAGTTCACGACGGCAATCGATCAACAGGAGACGGAGACAGCACTGACGTTAGACGATGCCTTTCACGATGTCTTTGTGTTGCGCAGTCAGAACGCTCAGCTACGAGAAACGATTCGCCGATTAACACCGCTGATCCGCCGGCTTGAATACGCCCAGTTCGATCGACTCGGACGCCAATCGATTGCCGATCATGCGGCGATTTTGATCGCGTGCCAACAACGGGATATCGAACAGCTCGTCCAAGCGACGGAACACAACTGGAACGGACTCGGACGTCTACTCGTCTCGACCCTAAAGGAGGAGCGCTGATGCGACCGATCATGTATGGCATCCTAGCGGCGATGTTCTTTGCCGTCACCTTCATCTTGAATCAATCGATGCAAGGAGCAGGGGGGCACTGGATCTACAGTGCGTCGCTTCGCTTCTTCTTGATGTTGCCGTTCTTTATCGTCATCGTCTTGATGCGTCGGGGAATTGGTCGCGTCTTACAGGCACTGCGAGCCGACTTCGGTTTTTGGTTACTGTACGGAACGATCGGTTTCGGACTGTTTTACGGTAGCATCTGTCTTGCTGCCGATCATGCGCCGGGCTGGCTGATTGCCGGAACGTGGCAATTGACGATCCTAGCCGGACCGTTGCTTGCGCCCTTGTTCAAGCAACGGATTCCGTGGTCGGCTCTCAAGTATTCCGTCTTGATCGTCCTTGGCGTCGTCGTCATGCAGTTATCCATCGCAGGAAGTCTATCGCTACAATCCTTACTGTTCGGTGCCTTGCCGGTGCTCGTCGCTGCGATTGCCTATCCGCTCGGGAACCGGAAGATGATGGAACGGTATGGAAACGAGCTCGACGTGTTTGAACGGATCCTTGGGCTGACGATCGCGAGTCTACCGTTTTGGATCGTGCTCTCCATGATTGCTTACATACAAGTCGGATTACCAAGTGTCAGTCAAGTGACCCAGTCCGGCTTCGTCGCCTTATTCTCAGGCGTCATCGCGACATCGCTCTTCTTCTACGCGACGTCACTCGTCCGGACGGAACCGGTCCGGTTAGCCGCGATCGAGGCGACCCAGTCGTTTGAGATCGTCTTCACCGTTCTCGGGGAGATTTTGTTTCTCCATGCGGCACTACCGACGGGACTCGCGACATTCGGGATCATCCTCGTCATGCTCGGGATGACGTTGCATAGCTTGAATCAGGCGGAGCGGACGGTCGTCCGTCCTGCGAAACGAAAAATCAATTGAGAAAGTATGCTGTCAGATGGTTTTAACAGGTACACTCGTCAATACCGTCCTGATCATCATCGGGACGTTGCTCGGATTGATGTTCCACCGGATTCCGGAACGGATGAAGGAGACGGTCTTGCAAGCGATTGGTCTAGCCGTCGTCGTGCTCGGGATCCAGATGGGGATGAAGAGCACGAACTTTTTGATCGTCATCGGTAGTCTCGTTCTCGGAGGTGCGATCGGGGAATGGTTCCGCCTCGATGAGAAGCTCGACCGGATGGGGGCGTGGCTCGAACGTAAGATCAGTCGCGGTCGTCCATCAAATATCGCGGAAGGCTTCGTCACCGCGACGTTGATTTTCGTCATCGGAGCGATGGGTGTCCTCGGTGCGCTCGACGGTGGACTGCGTCAGGATCACGACGTCCTCTATACGAAGGGGTTGATTGACGGTTTCACGGCGCTCGTCCTCAGTTCAACGCTCGGGATCGGCGTCATGTTCTCAGCGATTCCCGTCTTCCTCTATCAAGGGGCGATTGCACTGAGTGCCGTTGCGATCACGAAGTTCATTCCTGACGCCGCGCTGCAAGAATTCATCTTGGAGATGACGGCGACCGGTGGAGTGATGATTGCAGCAATCGGTCTCAATCTCGCTGGAATCACGAAAATCCGTGTCGCGAACTTGTTACCGGGCATCGTCATCGTCGCTGTCATCGTGACGGGCTTACATCTATTCTAACGAGACATCCCCGCCTGTCCGAAAGGACGAGCGGGGATGTTGTGTTATGACTCGATCAATTCATGTGTCTCGTATGCCGTGATTGTATGTCCATCGTAATGGAAGTCATGCAGTAATGGATGCTCGGTCGACAGAACAATCGGTAGGTAGTGCCGGAGGTTGCTGATGATGCCAATGTTATCGTCGTCTAGAATCCAGTCGAGTGATTTCCAATCGAGGATTCCTTCAACTGTCATGACCGGTGTTGGAAACGGACGCTCTTCTATATCAGCTAGGTAGAGGTACATACCAGATGTCTCTTCCCCGTGTAAGCGGACGATGCCTTTTGATGTCACTTTATTGAGCATGATACCCGTCTCTTCGAACGTCTCGCGGATGACGGCGGCTTCCGGTGTTTCGCCCGGTTCGATCTTACCACCGACACCGTTCCACATGCCCATCGCTGGACGTTTTTGCCGATTGACGAGTAAAAAGTGGTCTACGTGGCGGATTAAACAAAGCGTATAACGATCCATGATTTACGACTCCCGTCCTAAAAAGTGTGTATTGTACAGCATGTCGAATTGGGCGGGACCTGCGACCGGTAACTCGGTCGTCGTCGTTTCTTCAATCCGTAACGTCCGCTCAGTCAACGTCTTTTGTCCGCGCGGCGTCCGCATCGCGACGAGGTGACCTTTATTGAACGGCGAAGCGTCGCTCTGCTGGATGATCTGTTCCATCTTCGATAAGTCATCTGTTGTAATGGATGTCTCGCGGTCGAACCGGTAGCCAGTCACAAACTCTGCTTGTCCCGTTCGCTTCATCTCAAGTGTGTCATTATTGATGATCCGGTAACTGCCGCTAGCGGAATGAACGGTCTCCCCACTCAACGGAACAGGAACGAGCGGTAAATTAACGCCGAAGCCGGTATCAAGCAGGTGTGTTTCATTCCAAATGATCGCGACATGGGTCGGTCCGGTCGCTGACCAGGCGTCCGACTTCGTATCGTAAACAGTCGCTTGAACGAGTCGAACAGGACAGTTCAGTTCTTGCAGGACTCGGTGTAGCAGTCCGTTCAGGTCGTAACAGACACCACCGCGTCGCTCTGTCAGAAATGTCTCGATGAAGCGCTCGTCGCTAAACGGACGCATGCGTCTCTCAAGGACGGTCGTATTCTCGAACGGTAACTGGTAGGCGAAGGCTTCGAGTAAGTCAGGTAATTGATCAAACGTGATTGCATCGAGCGGAAACGCAATTCGCTGTTCTAAGTCTTTCATCCAATCCATCTTTAGTCCCTCCTTTGTTCACTACCTGATTATCCCATATTGCTTCAGAAAATGTGGATTTCAGTCTATATTATCTGAAAATAAGGATTTCCCTTTTGTTCGATGGAAATCTTTGATATGCTGAGACAGGATTAATTAAGAATGATTCTCAATGTCGAATCACGAATCAAAGGAGGTCTCACCATGAGACGGAAAACTTGGATGACAGCGTTGACGCTCCTCGTGTTGAGCAGTTTGATGCTTGCAGCTTGTTCAGGTCAAGCAGAGCAATCGAACGAAAAAACGCGGACGATCACGCACGAAGCAGGAAAAACGAAAGTACCGGAAAAGCCGAAGAAGGTCGTCGCGCTCGAATTCTCGTTCGTTGATGCGTTAGACGAACTCGGCATCACACCGGTCGGGATTGCACAAGAAAACAAGACCGATGTCTCTGGATTACTCGGAAAAGACATCGAGTTCACGGAAGTCGGTACACGCCAACAACCGAATCTTGAAGTGATCAGTTCCTTGCAACCGGATTTGATTATCGGCGACTTCAACCGTCATAAAGGAATTTACAAGCAATTGCAAGAAATCGCACCGACGATCATCTTGAAGAGTCGCAATGCGACGTATGAAGAGAACATCGATTCGTTCAAGACGATTGCGGAAGCGGTCGGCAAAACGAAACAGATGGACGATCGCCTTGCCCTGCATGAAGAGCGCTTGCAGGCAGCGAAGAAGAAGGTTGATCCAAAAGATGACCGGAAAGTCATGGTCGGTGTCTTCCGCGCCGATTCACTGACAGCGCACGGTGAGACGTCGTTTGACGGTGAGTTGCTCGAGAAGATCGGTATCGAAAATGCCGTTACGAAAACATCGGAACCGACTGTGACGATCACGTTAGAGCAGATGGTCAAGTGGGATCCGGACGTCATCTTCATGGCGGAAGCCGATCCGAAGTTACTGAAAGAGTGGAAGGATAATCCGCTCTGGAATCAGATCACAGCGGTCAAAAACGGAGAAGTCTACGAAGTCAATCGTGACCTCTGGACACGTTACCGTGGTCTGGACGCTGCTGAACAAATCGTTGACGAAGCAATTCAATTGCTCAAACAGAAATAACGAACGACAAAAAGCCGGAGCAATCTGGCTTTTCGTCTTGATGAAAGGGGAAAGATCCGGTGCAGCGGAAACGTCTGATTTTCGTACTTATCTTACTTAGTTGCTTGGCCGTTTATAGTAGCTTGTTCTTTGGTATCACACAGATGAATCCGGTCCACTTAGTGCAGGAGTGGATCAGTGGCACGACCTCTAAAGCGGGACTCGTCCTGACGAATCTGCGCTTGCCGCGTCTCTTACTCGGATTGTTGCTCGGAGCAAACCTTGCCGTCGCTGGAGCGATCATGCAAGCCGTGACACGGAACCCGCTCGCTTCACCACAAGTCTTTGGGGTCAATGCCGGTGCGTCGTTTCTCGTCGTCTTAAGCCTGCTCATCTTTCCGTCACTCGGGACGGCGAACTTGCTTTACTTCGCTTTTGCTGGTGCCTTACTCGGTGGCGTGCTCGTCTTTTCATTCGCTTCGATTCGCGGAATGACGGCGTTAAAACTTGCCCTCGTTGGGATGGCGATCCATCTCTTGTTGACGTCGCTAACGAAAGGCTTGATCTTGTTCAACGACCGGATCACGAACGTGTTGTATTGGTTGTCCGGTTCGCTCAGTGACGCAAGCTGGCTCGAACTCCGGATCGTTCTCCCATGGTCGCTCGCCGGTTTGATTCTTGCGGCAAGTCTTGCGAAGTCGCTCGCCGTCTTCCAACTCGGGCAAGACGTCGCGGTCGGACTCGGTCAAAAAGTGACGCGGATCCTTCTGCTTGCCGGCATCAGTGTCGTCTTACTCGCAGGCGTGACGGTCGCCGTCGCCGGAGCGATCGGCTTCATCGGTCTGATGGTGCCTCATATCACACGTCGACTCGTTGGCGAGGACTACCGAATCGTCTTACCCGTCTCTGCCGTCATCGGTGGTCTGTTGTTGACGTACGCCGATGTCCTGGCGCGCTTCATTGCCTATCCGTATGAATCACCAGTCGGCATCGTGACGTCATTGCTCGGGGCACCTTTCTTCCTTATCTTGGCACGCCGTCAGATGAAAGGGGGATTACGATGAGAGAGATGCGTCGGATTCTACTTGTCGCAGTAATCGTATTCGTCACAAGCTTCGTCTTACTGTCGGTCGGTTCGATTCAGTTGTCGGTAACGGAACTCTGGCAGTCGTTCTTCGGTGGAAAGGATGCCTTCATCGTCCAAAATTACCGCTTGCCGCGAACGGTCCTTGCCTTTTTAGCAGGTGCGAGTTTCGCTCTTGCTGGAGTCATCTTACAAAGCGTCATCCGTAATCCATTGATCTCACCGGACGTGATCGGAGTGACGAACGGAGCGTCTCTGTTCGCCGTTTTGACGATTGCCCTCGTGCCGGACGGTCCGCTCTTGTTGACACCGATAGCGGCCTTTATCGGAGCAGCACTCGTCATGTTAGCGTTGATGATGCTAGAGCGGGATGGAAACGTCTCCCGCAGTTCGTTTGCGTTACTTGGTATCGCCGTTAGTGCGATCTGTGCTTCAGGAACAGAATACCTGTTGATTAAATTTCCACTCCAGACGAACGATTCACTCGTCTGGCTTGCTGGAAGTCTGTTCGGGAAAGGGTGGCAGGAAGTGTTGATCTTAGCGCCGGTGCTCGTCGTGATCGGTGCGATCCTCTTCTATCGCCATCGTCAACTCGATGTCTTATCACTTAGTGAGGAAGTCAGCATTGGTCTCGGGTTACCGATTCAGCGGACGCGGCACGTCTTCTTGGCGCTCGCTGTCGTCCTAGCCGGTGTTGCCGTCGCGACGGTCGGTGCAATCGGTTTCATCGGTCTGATTGCTCCACATATGGCACGGCGTCTCGTCGGACATAAACACCTCGTCGTCTTACCGATGGCGCTGTTGCTCGGTGGAGGGTTACTCGTCGTCGCTGATGCGCTCGGTCGCGGGATTCATCCGCCGCTTGAAATACCAGCCGGATTGATCACAGCGATCATCGGTGTACCGTACTTCCTGTATCTCTTACGAAGAGAGCGGGCTTCATGAACAGATAGCAGAAAATAAAAATAATCCCCCTCATTTCATAAGTGGAATGGGGGGGATGTTGTATAGAAGTTTTTGTTTGATTCATCATGAGGCAAGTTATTCACTTTATGCCGAGCGAATTTCTGAACCTAAATTCAAGAAGATCTCTTCCAACGACGCTTCCTCGACTTCGAGTCGATACACGTTAACGTGTTGCGAGACGAGGTAGCTATTGATATTAGCAATATCGTGTTCACTTTGGACGATGAACGTCGAGTGAGTAGAGGAGACGTTGACGTCTTTCGCAAGTGTCGACAACTTGGTCTGCAGATGTTGTCGTGTATCATTGTCGAGCAACGCATGTTTTACGTGAACGGTGATGTTCTTCTCATGTTGTTCCCGTAACTCCTCCATCGTGCCTTGCGTCTGAATCGTTCCGTCCTGCATGATCGCAATCTCCGTACACAGTTTTTCGACCTCGTCTAAGTTATGAGACGTTAAGAAAATCGTCGTTCCGTCTGCTGCAATCTTGCGGATCAATGTATGAATCCCGAGAATCGAGTTGGCATCAACGCCAGACGTCGGTTCATCTAAAAATAGGATTTCCGGTCGATTAATCAGGGCTTGGGCGATCCCGAGCTTTTTTTTCATCCCGAACGAGTAGTTTTTCGTTTTCACATCGATGGCGTCTTCGAGTTGGACATCACGGAGGAGTTGTTTTAATTCGTCCGTCGTCGTCTTCAGACCGAGGACTTTACTGAAATACTTCAAGTGATCGAGCGCCGTGAAGTTTTCGTAAAAGGTCGAGTAATCCGGCAGGACGCCGATTCGGGTCCGGACGTCCTTCAAAGAATCGTTCGGCGCTCCGAGTAACTCGAACGTTCCGGATGTCGGACGGACAAGACCTGTGATCATGTTGATGAATGTTGATTTACCGGCGCCATTTTGACCAAGGAAGCCGAAGATGACCCCTTGTTTG
The DNA here is from genome assembly GCF_001423925.1 of Exiguobacterium sp. Leaf187. NCBI lineage: Bacteria > Bacillati > Bacillota > Bacilli > Caryophanales > Exiguobacterium > Exiguobacterium sp. Leaf187. The sequence goes on from NZ_LMPR01000009.1 coordinate 479,076, forward strand.
ATTTCGAGATTCAACTGGTTGACGACGGTCTTATTGCCGTACTGTTTCGTTAGATTGGTTGCGCGAAGGGCTAGCATCATAAATCTCTCCTTTTAAAGATCATCAAGCTCGCGATGACGAAGACGGCGATATGGATCAAGACAAGATACGTGTATGCAGTGTTTTCTTGCGTATAGTAATAATAGGGCGTCAAGTAAGACAACGTATCAACGATGACATTCTTCGAAATAAGACTCCACATCCCGATGACCGGAAGCGCGATCGAGATGAAGATGCCGACGAACATCGTCATTGCAGAGCTGTTGACGACTGTCGAAAGAAACAGCGACAGACCGATGAAGTAAGAGACGAAGATGATGCTTTGGATCAAATCGACGATCGAGAACGATTTTGAAAACGGGACGATCAACAAGAGGGCAACTGTCAGACAGAGGACCCAAAACGAGACGTTGCCTAAAAACTTTCCAAAAATGATGTTCTCACGAGATGTTTTCGTCGCAAGAAAACGAATCGTCTTCGATTCAATCTCTTTGTTGACGCTACTATGAGAAATACTCGTCACGAATAAAGGAGCAGCTAAGAACAAAAGCAGCATCAAACCGATGATATAGGCGTTGTCACCTAGACCGAGATCACTGAGTTGTTCTTTGAACTGGCTGACAAGCTTAGCTGAACCAATCGTCACACCGAACAAGACGACGATGATCAGGATGGCTCGAATACTTTGGAAAAGCGATTTAAATTCTCGAAGTGTAATCGCGAACATATCGACACACCTTTCTGTTTGAGTTTAGTATTGCCGTGCTATCTTTTTATTCTTCGTGACGTTAGTGATACCGGCGATCAAATAAGCGATTGAACCAAAGACACCGGCAAGTAATGTGAAGATCCCACCAAGAATTGCAGTAATGATCAACATCTTTCCTGCTGAACCGTTTTTGCGAATCCGGACGATCGAGACGATTCCGCCTATCGTACATAAGAGAGAGACGGCACCAAGGTATAAGAAGAATTGTTGGAAGGATGTGAGGATTTGGGTAGACGTGACATCCGTAATGTTCTCATCTTGAATGAATTGATCGACCAACTCCCTCATGCCAGCGTGATCCGCAATCGATCCAGACAATAGAAACCCACCTAAACATAATGATCCAAACAAGAATATACCGATGACAGCAAATATGTATTCCGTTGTTCTTTTCAAGTAAAACACTCCTTTTCCTTATTTTTCCGATTTGACAAACCTAAACTACCATGACTTGAATCACTATGACAAGCGAAATAATGAATATATTTTAATTGTTTATTGGTTAAATGTTTAATTAATATCAAAAATACTTTAACTTTATTTAAATGAATGCTATTGTAGTGACATGGGAGGGAAATGGGAAATGAAAAAAGATGATGTTCCAGATTGGGTTTTATCTCTAGAATTGGAAGAGATGGAATTCGTTAAAAAATTCATCGTAAGCTCGGGTTCTTTGAAGGAACTGGCGAAACATTATGATGTCTCCTATCCCACAGTTCGGATTCGCGTCGATCGGATCATTCAGAAAATCGAAGTGAATGAGAAAATCGAGAATGAACCGTTCATCGCATACATTAAACAAATGGCCATTGAAGATCGCATTACGATTGAGGATGCCAAAAAAATCATCGAAAAATATCGACTTGAGAGGGGTAACAACGAATGAACTTTATCATTTCTGCTTTATTCATCACCGTTGGATTAGGATTACAGCAACTATTATCGAGTCGAAATAATCCGTATCTTGGCGTCATTATGCCAATTTTATTGACAATCGTCATGACGTGGCGATACCTCAATGGTGGGTACAATAGTTTTCTAGCTTATGTATTAATTTTAGGATTCGGTTGGATTGTACTTTCAGTTGAATGGTCGAATGGGCGGAAATCTTTTAAAAAGAAGCAAGAAAAAGAACTAGAACGGATGCGCGTCCACGATACACTATGATGGAAAGCGTGCATATTTTCTAAAGGAAGACGATCTCAAAAGAGGTCGTTTTTTTAATGACCAGAAGAGAAAGGTACTGCAGTTCATTTCGTACATCAATATAAAGGAATGATTGGCAAAAGGAGCAAATGACTTTAACTTCCTCATCACAGAATCTGTGAATAAATAATGGTCTAAGTCACATCACGCTGAATTCATAAATTTCAATTCGAAAATAAATATAAAATTGAAGTGTGAGTAAGAATAGAAAAACAGACGGTGAAAGTATAGGAAAAGAACAAATAACGTGATAATTTGAGAATATACTACATAATCTAAAAAAAAGTGAGTGGAAAAAATGAAGCGTAAAACGATGACGTTCTTAACAGCATTGAGTGTTACCTTAACCAGCTCCTTTATGTACGAGGCATTTGCAGAGGGAAAACAAAAGGCACTGACTCCACAACAAAAAAACCAATATTATCAGCAGTATGCGGTTATTCTTCGTACTATTAATTCGCATCATCCAGATACAGATTTAGAACTCGTCGATCAAAAATCCTTTAAGGAAAAGGATTGGGTGGCGCCGAACCGTTTTCGAAAGATAGCGGAAGATCGAGTCAAAGTAAAGTTCGCATCGACGTTCGATTTCTCAAAGAAAGAATCCACATCTAAATCAAAAACGATTCATGCGAAGGGGACAACATTTGCCATTTCGATCACTGGTACATTTGATACCGCACTTCGTGAGGAGGCAGAAAGGCAAGTCTTTAAAACCATCACGTCTATGACGTCAACCGCTTCATCGAGTAAGGGGACATGGAGACAGCTTGGCTATACCGCTACTTTGATGGATGGCGGAAGAACATACGATGTGACGGTCGGTGGAGAATTCATTCAACATGGTATTTCATCCACACACAACATTCCTCTGGAGTTTTATTGTAGTGCAGAAGGTGTGATCAATTAGTTTAAAGTAGTAGGGGAAGAGACATTGATCTGTATCCTATAAAGCAGTAAAAAAGAAGCTTACATGATGTGTAAGTGTCTTTTTACTGCTTTTGTACGTGGAGGAGAAGATTCAATCGACACGTGACTTCGACATTTTTTCACAAAAATCATACGTATGATATACTAATTTATGTAAAATTGTAAAAGAGGTGAATGACATGGATGATAAAACACAAAAGATCTTACGGATATGGCTGAGTATTCCGAGATGGATGCGTATTTTCGTTCCGGTTCTCCTATCTTTACTTGTTGTACTCGGTGCCATTTTTAAAGGGATAGAGATGCTGATTCATCCTACTTCACTCTCGATCTCACTCTCGGATCTACTGATTTGTTTCATCCCGTCCCTTGTTTTAACTGTAGTGATTATAAAAAATACGAAGTAATCGACAGAACACTCATATGTATAAAGGAGATGAGACGATGGATTCGCGTAAGAAAAAAGTATATTTTGTTGGATATATTCTCTTTTTAATCGTGTTATTGATAAATTATTTGTTCGTCCCGAATACAGCATTTTATTCTGTCTTGTGGGTACTGCTTGGTCTTTTTTTAGTATTTAACATTTTTCTGTTCTTCCTTAAACCCAAAACGGATTGAGAACGAGCTGAAGTCATTTTTAGCAATTCGCTGCTCTAAAAAATAGCTATATTCAAATAGATAGGATGTATACAAAGAGGGTGATCCATTTCAATAACGGAATGGATCACCCTCTTTGCTTTGATTAAATAAGGTAAGTGATGTGGTGCTTACTCTACTCCATCTAGAGCAGCAGCTCCGATGACGCCTGCCTGTCCTTTCAATTCGGCAAGACGGATATCGACCTTTGAACGAAGGGAAGGATATACGAGTTCGCGAACACGTTCCTGTAACGCTTCCCAGTATAAATCAGCAGATCCCGTAACACCTCCTCCAACGACGATGACTTCCGGATCAATCGTGTGAATGATGTTTGCAAGTCCAGTTGCTAAATGATTAGTAAAACGATCCCTCTCTTGCGGATGAGCGAGTAATCGCTCGATGGACGAGGCGTGTCGTTCGTTAGCTCGTGACTGTAGTGCTGTACCACTGGCATATCCTTCGAGAGAACCTTTGTTCAACACAGGATGCAGTGGACCCGATGAGTCGATAATCGTATTGCCAATCTCACCAGCGTATCCATTTGCTCCACGGATTAGTTGTTTCATATAGACATAACCTCCACCGATTCCTGTACTGACGGTCACATAGTAGACAGATGATGAGTGACGTCCCGCGCCGTATAACGCTTCACCGAGAGCCGCGGCATTGGCATCGTTCTCGAGAAAGACGGGTAAGTCGAATGCGGAGGAAAGTGGGGTAACCAAGTCGACTTCATCCCATCCTGGTAAATTTGGTGGAGATAACAGAAGTCCAGTCTTCGTATCGAGTGGACCAGGCGCGGCAATTCCGATATTCGACAGGTGAAATTCCTCTGAAAAAACTTGAATGGCGTACTCGATATTTGAAAGCGTCTGGGATGGACCTGCTTTAGGATTGGTCGGAAACGACAATTGTTTAACGATTTTATGTTGATCGATCACAGCGACACGTGTTTGCGTTCCACCGAGGTCGATACCGATTCGATGAGGCGTTGTCATTTTAAGAGAAGGACCAGTGATCAAGACGAGACCGTTTCCTTTGATGAGAAAGGTGCTATTTGCCGGAAGAATCGCAGTCGCTCCGACAGACAGGAGGACGTGGTCCAATTCAATCGTACCTTCGATGACCGTGATGACGCGAAACAGACGGCTTACCTCTAAGATATGTGTCTGCCTGATCGACCACTCTTCGACAAAGAAGTCGGGTGTTTGTGTCAATCTTTTACGAAAAGGAGTGAGCATGACGGCAGGTTCCGTGTACTGGAAATGAGGAAAACGAATGATACGACGGGCTTGTTCAAGATGAAGCGGGCGTACCTTTCCCGTCACCGGATCAGACCGGTCGTAATCAAATAGTCGATAGGTCGTATCTGAATTTTGTTGAATTTCAAGGACGACACATCCTTTTGTTAACGCGTGCACTGTGCCAGCAGGTACATAGATAAAATCACCTTTAGCGATTGGCACATGCTGAAGAGACTGCAATAAAGTACCCTGATGAATGGTCTCATCAAAGTTGTTTAAGGAGGTTAACGAATGACCATAGATAAGGACGGCGTCTTCTGGACAATCTAAGATGTACCAGCATTCATTTTTACCAAATGGCTGCTTTTCAAAACGATTGGCATCCTTGTCGTTTGGATGGACTTGAACGGATAAATCCTCCGAGGCATCGATCCATTTTACCAATAGTGGAAAATCAGAGTCGGTCTCCATACCAAAAATTTCAGGGTGATTTGACCATAGTTTTTCTAAGGTGAGTCCCGTCATTGGTCCAGTCTGGACGCGTGACATGCCGTTTGGATGACTTGCTACTGTCCAGACTTCTCCCGTCCGTTGTTCTTTAGGTATCGAAAATCCATACTCTTGAAGCTTCTGTCCGCCCCAAATTCGTTCTTTTGAAAGGGGAGTAAGATAAATCGGTTTTGTCATACAAATTCCTCCTTCATCTTATTTTCAATAACAACTCTACACTTTTATAAAATAAAAATAAACAAATTAATTATCAAGTATAGACATGAATGAATTAATCCGTATAATCAAATGTGTAAGCGATTACAAATGAGGAGGGAATTGTAGATGAGAAAAATCATGTTGGCGTGTAGTTCAGGAATGTCGACGAGCATTTTGGTGTCGAAGATGCAAGAACATGCGAAGGGACTCGGAGAAGAAGCTAAAATTTGGGCAGTCGGACAAGATCAGGCGATGAAGGAGATGTCTGGTGCAGATGTCATCTTGATTGGACCACAAATGCGATTTCTATTATCAAAATTTCAGCAAGCGACAGACAAACCGGTCGAAGTCATCGATATGATGGCGTATGGAATGGCAGACGGAAAAGCAGCTTACGAACAAGCTGTGAAGTTGATGGGGTGATCGATATGCAGACGAATGAACAGACGATGGAGCAAATTGCTTTCACGATGATCTTACACAGTGGAAATGCGAGAAGTACGATTCGTGAAGCGATCGAAGTGTATAAAGATGGCACGTTTGAAGACTTCGACCAATTATTATCAAATGCAAGATCGCAATTACAAGAAGCGCATCAAGTTCACTTTAGTCAGGTCCAAAAGGAAGCAAACGGTGAGCCAACGACGCTCTCCTTATTGTTATTACATGCAGAAGATCACCTGATGTCGACGCAGACGATGCTTGATTTAACGACCGGACTCATCGAACTCATGGAACATAAGTTTTCCCAAAAATGATAAGGAGTGTTTAAGATGACTGAGAATAGTAAGTGGTTTGATTTGCTAAGTCGTTTTTTGATGCCGATGGCGGCATTTTTAAACAATAGTCGATATTTGCAGACATTACGTGATGCATTCATGCTTGCTTTTCCGATTACGATGTTTGGTTCCTTAATTGTCGTCGTCGCGAATTTACCGTTCCTTGATAAGTTCATGTCTCCGGGTGTACTAGATGCCTTTAAGACATCACTTGGAAACGCTCCATCCGCCACAATGGGCATCATGTCATTGTTCGTCGTATTCGGTATCGGTTATTATCTGTCTAAAAGTTATGAGGTCGAAGCTGTTTTCGGTGGCGTCATCGCACTTGTTTCGTTTTTATTACTTACTCCTTTCTTTGTTTCAGTCGAAAATGTCGCCGATCCAGTCGGCAATGTCATTCCACTCGACCGTCTCGGCGCAAAAGGCATGTTCCTAGCCATGATCACGGGATTCATAGCAGGAGAGATCTATCGCTTCATCGTTCAAAAAAACTGGACGATCAAAATGCCTGCCGGTGTGCCGACAGCTGTCGCCAAATCATTCTCAGCACTCGTCCCGGCATTACTTACGCTCACCGTATTCCTTGGCATTAACATTGCCGTCACTTCACTGTTAGATACGAACTTACACGATCTCATTTTCAATCTTGTTCAAAAACCACTTGTTAATCTAGGGAACGGACTCTTCCCGACGTTAATCGCCATCTTCTTCGTGCAACTATTCTGGTTTTTTGGACTGCACGGACAAGTCATCGTCAACTCGGTCATGGACCCGATTTGGAACACACTCTCTCTTGAAAACTTGAATGCGTACACGTCGAACGGAGAAATCCCGAACATCATCAGTAAACAATTCATCGAGATCTATACGGTTGGGATCGGGGGTTCCGGTTCAACACTCGCTGTCGTTGTTGCCATCTTGTTATTCATGCGATCGAAACAAATGAAACAAATCGGAAAACTGTCAATTGGACCTGGTATTTTCAACGTTAATGAACCCATGATCTTTGGACTTCCTATCGTCATGAACCCATTGATCATGATTCCATGGATCGTCGCACCGCTGATTACGGTGACCGTGACGTACTTCGCGATGTCAACGGGGATCGTCCCACCTCCGACCGGTGTTGCGGTACCGTGGACTGTCCCGATGTTCATCAGTGGAATGATGGCAACCAATTCGTTAGCTGGTGGATTGCTACAATTAGTCAACTTTGCAATCATCATGGCAGTCTGGTTCCCGTTCCTCGTCTTCATTGACCGTTTGAATTTGAAGAAAGAACGGGAAGAAGCGAATACTACTCAAGAGAAAAATCAACAGATCGGATAAAGTATACCGGATGAGTGAAAAATGAGAGATAGGATGTGCTAATGATGAATCAGATAGAGAACAAGACGACTACGATTAAAAAGTATGATTTTCCGACGGATTTCTGGTGGGGGACAGCTGCCTCTGCGACACAAACGGAAGGAGCCGCCTATGAAGGTGGAAAAGGTCCGAACATTTGGGATCACTGGTACGAGGTCGAACCGAACCGCTTCTTTGATGGTGTCAGTGCTTCAGTAGCATCTGACTTTTACTATCAATACAAACAAGACATTGCCTTGATGAAAGAGCTCGGGCACAATTCGTTTCGACTATCGATTTCTTGGTCGCGTCTATTTCCAACGGGAGAAGGAACCATCAATCCGGAAGCGGTCGATTTCTACAATCGTGTCATTGACGCGTTGATTGAAGCTGGGATCGAACCGTTCGTTAATTTATATCATTTTGATATGCCGCTTGCCTTACAAGAAAAGGGAGGATGGGAGAGCAGGGAAGTCGTGATGCATTATGTTGCGTATGCCAAAACCTGCTTTGAACTGTTCGGTGACCGTGTCGGCAAATGGTTCACCCATAACGAACCAATCGTCCCGGTCGAGGGGGGATACTTGTACGATTTTCATTATCCGAACGTCGTAGATTTTAAACGAGCGGTCCAGGTCGCCTATCATTCGATTCTATCAAGTGCCCTTGCAATCGAAGCATACAGAGATACACGACAAACAGGAAAAATCGGAATTATTCTCAACCTGACTCCCTCTTATCCGAGAAGTCAAAATGAAGCGGATCGACAAGCAGCGTATCTAGCGGACATCTTGTTCAATCGTTCTTTCCTCGATCCGTCCGTTTTAGGTACTTTCCCTGCTGAATTAATCGAACTGTTAAAAGAGCAGGATGCCCTCCCGGCGATGGGTGAAACGGACCGAAAAAAAATCGAGACGTACACCGTTGATATCCTCGGCATCAACTACTATCAGCCGAGACGTATCAAAGTAAAAGAACATCTTCCGAATCCGAAAGCACCGTTCATGCCAGAGCATCTTTTCGATTATTATGAAATGCCGGGACGCAAGATGAATCGACATCGTGGTTGGGAAATTTACGAAAAGGGTGTGTATGACATCCTGACGAACTTACGTGAGAATTATGGAAACATCGAGTGCTTCATTTCAGAAAACGGGATGGGAGTGGAAGGAGAAGAACGCTACCGAGACACGGACGGTAGTATCCAGGATGATTACCGGATTGACTTCATCGCGGAACATTTGAAATGGGTGCATCATGCATTAGAGGAAGGATCGAACGTCAAAGGATATCACCTTTGGACGTTCATGGACAATTGGTCGTGGAGTAATGCCTATAAGAACCGATATGGTTTCGTCGGTGTCGATTTGACGAATCAAACGCGTACAGTAAAAAAGAGTGGTTACTGGTTCAAGCATCTCATCGAAGAAAATGGATTCGAAGGATAAGAAGAAAGGATCGGGGTATATCTAGCCCTGATCCTTATTTTTTGTTATATTATATGTATATGTCTATACATGGGGTGTTGTCATGTCTAATAAAAAGAAACCAAAGTATGAAAAAATTGCAGATGAATTACGAGAACGGATTCTTCATGGCGGATACAATGTGGAAGAAGCGATGCCAGACGAGATTCAACTAGCAGAAGAGTTTGAGGTCAGCCGGATGACCATGAAACGTGCTCTAGAAATCCTCGTACTCGAGGGGATCATCTATCGACAACGAGGACAAGGGACGTTCATTTTACCGTCAAGCTTTTCCCAAGGAAGAATCAATGTATTAAACAAAGAGTCACAAGGGTTGACAAAGCTGCTCGGAGAGCGGGCTGTCAGAAGTGAAGTTCTTCAGTTCGAGGTTCGTTTTCCGGAAGCCGAGGTCGCACGCCATCTGATGATCGAGAAGACCGATCCCGTTTATGAGATACGGCGTGTTCGATATGTTGACGACGAACCATACGTGATCGAACACACGTTTATGCCGTCTTCATTAATTACCGGAGTAACGCGAGAAGTTCTTGATAGTTCGATTTACCGGTATATCCAAGAAGAACTCGGTTATACGATCACGAGCTCGCATAAGATGATTCGGGCAGACAAGCCGAATCAATGGGATCATGAATATCTCGGGAACGAGGAGACCGATCCTGTCATCGAAGTAGAGCAAGTCGTATTCCTTGGTAACGGAAAACCGTTCGAGTATTCGTTTTCACGCCATCGTTATGATAAGTTCGTCTTTACGTCTGTCCATATCGGCAGATGATAAGATTTAATCTGTTTGAGATTAAAGCGATACGTGATCATGTCAATCATTCAAAAGATATGTTACTTTTTCATCAGGAACAAAATGGTTTATATCGATTTGATGATCAGCTAACGTTAATGGATTATAAACTGAAACAAGTGCTCGATCGTGACGGTCATTCACGGGAGATCATGCAATTTGTTCTTGGATCAGCTACGATTATGAAGCATGATCAGTTCGAGTCGGAACGTCATTTGAAGAGTAGTGTAATAATTGAAGATTCGCTTGAAAATTTAAAAATATGGCTCTTCAAGATACGTCGACAAGAGATGAGTCGATTTCAAGTCAAACAAATAAAGGTCAGAAAACAATCAGAAGCGATTAAAGTATATGCATGAAAGAGAGTGGCAGGAATATGCGAAGTATATGGACGATCTGAACTATTTGAAGCGAGTCACGTGTATAAATTTTCGGATGGTGACCCTGATCATACTGAACATGTCGTAGCAATTTGTCCGCACTGTCATGCTCGCATTCATCGCTGAATAGATGGTAGTACGTATAATCAGAAATTAATAAAAAAATTGATGCAAAGGAAAATTCTTTTCGATTCAGACGAATTTATTAAGATAATTTTATACGAAAGGAATAAACTGATGGGCATCTAAATTTCATCAAAAAAGTCTGCATCTGTACAAGATGTAGACTTTTTTGATGAACGTTATATTAGTTTTTCAATACGTAACACGTGTTTAAGTGTATGCCATGTTTCTTCTAACTCAGGTTTTTCAAAAATATAAATAATTAATCCATCTCGATTTCTCGTCAAAATGACACGATAGGCATCATTTGGAATGGAATGCTGTAAGGCTTGCGAAAACTGATGTTGATCGATCTGTAAAAAATCTTGAATCGTACCACTCCATCCAACTGACATGTTTAACACTCCAAACGATGAGAATTTTAGAAAAACAAATGTATACGTAGATAACGTTATAGGTTCTTAAAAATGGTCTATGAACAAACTGAAACTTACTTTTTTATGGATAGATGGAAAATAAATCTATATAATTATTTTATAAGCGTTATACGATACAATCATTTCAACAATAAGGTGGTAAATAATTTTGAGAATACGTCTAGCGTTCTTTTTATCAATACTCATTTGTTGTGTATCAGGATGTACATCCCAACCGACGCAGTCGACTGAGAAACCCAAGTCCACTATTCGAGAAGTTGAACTAGCAAAAGACCAGCATGCAAAAATCATTACATTGTACCCAGCCTATATCGACTACTTCACAAAAGTTCAGAAAAAGATGAAGGACACAAACGTCACGGACGAGGACCTACAGCGAATCTTCGATAAAACCGTCCGTCGGGAACTGGATCGCATTCAGAAAGAGCAGGATATCTTTCTTGATTTCAAGGGGTTCAATGACGTTTTTTCCGCCACTTCTTATTTGAACGATTTAAAAAGATTGACGAAACGTTTGATGCATGAAGAGAAAGAAAATATGAAAGCTGTTCATGAGGCACTCCGAAAATCAGCTGACCACCTTCCTGGTAAAGATAAGATTATCCTGATGCTACCCTTATCGGAAGAGCATCGATACGCCGCAAAGGCGACGAGCGGGCTGATTGGTTTTACGATGAGCGATGGTAGTATGGTGATTATGTTAGGTGAAGAGTATACGCATGAGATACTGGAGTACGTTGTTGCGCATGAGTATAATCATTCCGTAGTGAACGAACATCCTGAAATCAGACAACCAAGTTCCATCGACTATCTCATATTCGAAGGTAAAGCGGAGGTGTTTGCGAAGGAACTTTATCCTAAAGCGCCCCCTATAGAAACAGAAAAGATGGCTTTCAACGATAAAAAGAAGATACTCGAACAGGTTAAGAACAACTCCTTAAGCTACGAAGAACTTAGCACTGGAAGTGAAGCGAAGGATGTCCCTCGATTAACTGTTTACAGTTTAGGAACGGAGTTAATGTCAGATTTCCGACAAAAAAAATCTGAGCAGACACTGCAAGAGTTTTCATTAACACCAGTTTCAGATGTCATTCATGAAGGAAAGTTTAAATTGATTCTTGAGTAAAGAGGAGAAGGTGCATAAAAAACACTGACGTTTGAAGCGAAAAAGTAAATACTTTCAATCTAGAAGGTCAAAACGCCAAAAGCAACCGAAGATATAATAGAGAATGTGAAGAGCATACTCTCAGATAAAGTTATGCTGAAATGACTGCGTGACGATCTATTGGATATATAAGAATGTTTTCTCTCTTACATATACTCTGAGGGAGCGTTCTTATTGGACTGTCACATCTTTGTAAGAGCTTAGACATTCGTTATCCAATTCGATCGATTCGATTTTATGCGAAAATCCCTAAAAAATTCAAGACAGATAGTACAAATAAAATTAAAAGAACCATCATTAAAATAAAAGCTAACATTTTGCCTATACCTCGATTACTAAAGATAGCAGCTAATAAAGCAAGGACCAGACCACCAATGAGGATGGCGTCGCCCCAAAATCCATTAATCGGGAATGTAAAAAGTACCAAGAAAGTAAGAACCATTAATCCGATAGAAATCCAGCCAAGTTTTGCTCTCAAGAGAAGACCCCCTTTTATTTGTATAAATTTCATTATCAGTATACAAAAAATGGGATGTTATTCAAGCAATTAGAGGTGTACGTCTCTCTTCTAAACGCCTGTCATCCTATCTCACTTACTTAATGATAACTATGAATCATCCTCTTATACGTATCGTAAATTTTGATTAGGTTAGTTTTTTGATTAGGTTAGTTTTTTTATATTGATAAGCATTTTTGGTGAAAATCCTTAAAGTAAACTTACTTTTTAGTACAAATATAAGGTCGTATGGTAGAGTGATGATTGTCAACTATTAGCTATGAATAAAGGAGATTTGAAGATGTTATCTTGGCTCGGTATACATAAAGTAGAGAAACAAAGACATCAATTTTTTGGGAATATTGAAAAGCGGACTATAACTTTAGTTTTACTGACGTCCGTGTTGGTTTCATATGGAATCAAGATGTTGTTTACGTATGTAATTCCATTCGCATATTTGAAGGATCCCATCGTTGCTGTTTTGCCGGGAATAATTGGAGTATTGTTTGCTGTAATATACGTATTAGTTCTAGAGAGACGACTTCAAGAGAAACACGATGAAAACATGAAGCAAGGCTGACGAATTAATAACATAAATTGATAGATTCATGCTTGGAGGTACTTATCATGTTTACAGTCGAAAACTATATTGATTCAATTAAGATCCATCTTGAAAAGCAGTCAGGTTTAGTGGAGGACCAACTCCAGAAAATCTTTTCTTATCCGTTCTCTAAGGACATCGAAGTACTGGACTTCACAGCATTCATTGAACCGACTAGATTCGAACTTTCGGTCATCATGTTCTCAATGGATAAAGAAGCAAATGAAGTATTTAACGAAGGAAACGATTCAACTGTTTTTGCTGGGAGCGAAGATGTATTACAAGAAGTCGAATATCATCAAATGAACGACAGTCAACTCGAGGTTTTTTTGAGTTTCATGAGCAAAATGAAGAAAAGTTAATTCCACAAGAACAAAGCGTTTTTGCACAATGGTTCAGATTGTGCTGGGAAAAAGCTGGTGGAGCGTCACTAAATCTTCCATCGTACTTTACGATACACGATAGTGATGATTCTCTTGATTTAAAAAACAATTGTTGGATGGATGCTGAAGAAAAATGGTCTTGATGAAATAAGAATGGTAAGCTTCCTAAAAAAGTAGACAGCTTTGATATTTCAACTGTCTACTTTTTTAGGAAGCTTTTACTATAGCTACATCTAGATTTTGATAGGTCAAAAACAATACATCATTTTCGTCACGATGGGTGAGGATGGAATTAAGTCAATCGCCTCGCTCTTCGAGTTTTCAGTCACGCCCTTGAATAGTTGAAGGACAAAATATCGCATGGGAGTATTCTCTACATTTGATAATCGAACAAAGTGGACACGCTAACCAGAAGAACTAAGGATGAAAGCTTTACATGCGGTTCTGACTCAAAAGCAATCGCTCTCTAGCGCTAAAGTATTTTTGGTAGGAATCATATAGTAGAACGATGTTCAGCTCACTATCTTGGTTGATCACTGCGGTCTTTGCTCTTACTTGATCACTTGAGTGTTATTCCTTACACGCAGATAGAATCAATAAAGGGATACAGATAATGGGTACGATTAAGAGTTTCAACATACGATTGTTCTTTCGGTCATTTACTAAATCAACATATTACTGTGGTAGTGTACTTATGATATTTTATGAAACGCAGACTGCTTATAGAACGTAAATGGATAAATAACATGATATCTATTAAAACAGGAGAAAGGAGCAACGACCTTGAACGATTCCATCGTGTATGTCGTGATTTTAATCCCCATGCTAGTGTTTGCGATCGTTTTATCAAGAGGAAAGGGTGCCTCATTGCTTGCAGGATATAATACGATGTCAGAGAGTAAAAAGGAAACATATGACGAAGTCGCCCTGTGTAAATTCATGGGAAAGATCATGTATGGGATTAGCTTTAGCCTATTATTGATCGCATTCAGTGAGATATCTGGATATTCGTTTTTATTCGTAGTAGGCTTCGTTCTACTCGTGTTTTTTATAATTTTTGCAGGCGTCTATACGAATACGAAGAATCGATTTAAAAAAGGACTGTAAATTCGTCTAAGTCAGTATGTCCTTAGTCGTTTAAATCATAATTTAATTTAGAGAAAGGGCGACTAATCTTAAAATCGAAGTCAATCAACGTCTGTATATCATTTTTTTGACGATAAAGTTCTCTCATGAATTGTAAGAAGATGTAGCGACATGTGTATAAATCGTCTCCTGTATCTTCTCGCATCGCTCCGTAATTAATCTCCTCACCAAGCGAATCATACACGATCGTCTCAAACTCCAGATTCGTATGCCACATGAAATCTAAAAACCCATGCAGTACTGCTTTTTTATAGGTCTCTAGTGAAAAAGTAGCCAAGAGTTGATTTTGATAATGAAATTCTACTTGTTTTTTTCGATAGAAAAATCGAATCATGAACTGGTTAGAAATTTCTTCGTTTTCATATGGAAGTGACCAATCGAACTTTTCGATGTCATGCAAATCATTCGTGGTCACACTTTTTATTAACGCATGCCAAAATTGGAATAGCTCGCTCACGTGTGCGTTAAAAGGGAGAGGCATTCCCTCTATACAAAAGACGACTTTTCCAGCAGGATAGCCGCCAGCTCGACCAAAAGCATAGTTAAAGATATCGTTGTCGATCGTATGGGTCATCTCTACGAATCCTGGATAAGTGTGATTCACATCATGCTCTTCTTTTTCAGGCGGAATTTCAAGATAGCTTTTAATTTCGAGATTCATAAAAACGTCCTTTCTGTTATCTCATAAGAGTAAAGCTTTAATAGTTGCTGTTGTCGCTCACTAGAACGAATGAAGCGTCATCAATATTATAAGCGAAAATATACATGGGTGAATTCGTCGTCTCAATCGCCTCAACTAAAGTCCATCCTAATTTTTTATAATATGCTGAAGCGTTTTCTGTTTTTAAATAGATTGTTGTGATCTGTCGTGATTTGGCGTAAACGATTAATTGATTGATCAGTTGCTGCGCGATCCCTTGATTCCGATAGACTTTTTCAACGAATAAAGAAGCGAGCCAAGGCGTATAGGCTGGTCGTTCCTTCAAGTCATTTTCAAAGAGAGAGACGGTTCCGATACACGTGACATCATCTAAGGCAATCAACGTCACAGGATACGACTCATCTGATTTTTTGTCCAAAAAGGCTTTTATTTGTTCATAGGGTGTCGTTCCTTTTTTCTTTTGAACGAATTCGGTATGAATCATTGTGGCAACTACTTCTAATTGTTCAGGATGATTCGATAATGTATCAATGATCATCTTTTCATCCTCCTTTCTACAATTGTTATATCGATCCGTCCTGCAACAGTTATTTAAAACAATACATCTGTCCTCATCAGAATAAAGGAGTTTTAAAATGAACTTAGAACAATACTTGCAACAACATTTTGGGAAGGTGAACTTATTTGATCGTTCCTTTGTCAAGAAGGATTTAGTATTCCACGTAGATTTAGTGAAGGATCTTTATCAGCTAAAGGATAATTTAGATGAAATCAATGAAGAATACTTCAAACAGGTATACAAAAAATCAAACGAACTGTTTGAAGATGTATTCCGAGAAGAGGAGTCCCTTTATTTAATTGTGCATGTGAGAAGTGAGCGCGGTAAGTATCAACAGTCAGCGACGAAAGTGTTTCGTCAGTTAAGACGTAGAGCAGATAAATACAACATAAAGTTTGTAGAGAAAGTGATGGATGAGGAAGAGCAAGTGATCGAATATGCCGTGTTATTACCGAACAAAAACGCATTAGATTACAAGCGTTTAATCAAAGCGATTTGCCATCAGGATTTCCCACCGCTGCAACCAAGATTTCGTCAAACATATACATACTATCCGGAAGTCTTTTTCGTGAACGTAGATCGAAAAATCGTCATGAATATCTATGATGATCGCGGTTGTTTCCTACTGTTCGGTGATTCAGCAACGTATGACGTGTTCAAGAAGAAATATCGTAATGATATCAGCTAATCGAATGTAATCGCTTCTAGAAATACTTAAGCTAGTGCCAAGAAGCCGATCACTGAAAAAATAAAAAGCACCAATAGAGAAGTGAGTAATGTTAACGCAATGATTTTCCCCGTATTTCTTAGACTTATGATGGCGCACACTAGCGCAAGCAATAGTCCAGCTAACATATAGTTCGTACCCCAAAAACCATTGAACGGTAAGAGCTTAACAGTGAGGAAAGTGAAAACCACAATACCGATTGAGATCCATCCTAGGTGCTTTCGCATACACGAGTCTCCTTTAATAAGCAGAATATATAGCCATAATTTGGCTTGAATTAATCATATCATTACAAATGTTGGGATATAAAGAGTTTTCAATAGATGCTTGAATATAGGACGCATTACATTCTTATCATGCAAAGGTTTAACGAAATAATCCTTAATTTCAAATCAACTGATGCATTACATGATTTGTTAATTGCAGTGGTGTCAATGTTTTACAAAACTATACGTTATGTTAAGATATGTGAATCGAAGGATAAAGACAGTAGGAACCTCAGTTCATAGAGGCTTTTACTGTCTTTTACTATTTTCGAAAGGGGTAGGCATCTATGAAAAAGCAAGTATTGCAAAAAATGAAGGCAATTCTGTTGATGAGTCTTCATTTTGGATTCATCTATTTATTGATGAATCCAGTGAACCTCGGGAGTGTTGAAGAAAATCTGTTCATGACGATCTTCGTTCTGATCGAGGTTTATGTCGTAACGGTCTTTTATACGAGTTTGATTTTTTTAGGGATCGGGACACCGTTATCATTAGGGATTGAATATATCGTGAGTCAGCAAAAGCATAAGCGTAGATGGTCGATTGTCCTGCACCTGCTGTTAGGAGGAGTTCTGTCGTTAATAATTCTTCTTCTATTTGGCATTTTGCCACCATTTTCAGCGTGGATGGATACGGAGATTCTATTGAAAGTTGTCTTCTTATTGTTCTATCCAGTAGGGTCTCTTTTCGTATTTGAACGATTGATCGATCGTCGGAAATCAACTCGTCACGAAACATACCAACAAGCAGGAAACCATTGAGCATTCATCGAGCAACAAACAATCCCTCACTCTAATCAGAATGAGGGATTGTTTCGTTTCATCCTTAGATTGTCAACTCGATCACATTACCTTCCGGGTCTGCGACCGTACTTTCGTAATACCCGTCACCCGTCGTCCGGGGACCGTCAAGATGTTGTACACCTGTGTTCTGTAACCGAGCCGTCCAGTCGTCGACCGCTTGTTTGCTGCCGAGCGAAAAGGCGAAGTGGGCATACCCGAGCGCATTCATCGTCCGTTCCGTGATATCTGTCCGTTGCATCAACTCAAGACGCGCACCACTCGAGAACGTCAGGAAATACGACATGAACCCTTTCGCCGGATTATGATACCGCTCGCCTGCCGTTGCATCAAAATGTGTTTCGTAGAATTGACGCATCCCGTCAAGGTCTGCCACCCAGAGGGCGATATGTTCAATCTTCATCTCCATTCCTCCTTTTTTCAAGACGCTTTTGCCAATCGCTGTCTGAACAACATCCGGTTCAACCCTTCCGTAGCGACCAGCATCAAGAAGATGAGACTGATCGTAAACCAATGGAACAACGATAAGGAATAGGACGTCGCCAGCCATCCGAACAATGGCGGCATGAAGGTACTACCGGTATAGGCGAATGCCATTTGTACCCCCATCAGCCGTTGCGCTGCAGCCTCCCCGAAGCGAACCGGCGTCTCATGGAGCATTGCTGGGTAAATCGGTGCGAGACCAAGCCCGACAAGTACGAAACCAAGCGGCATCCAGGCAGCGGGTGCGAGGATGAAACAGGCGGCTCCGACGAATGCCGTCCATTGACCGACACGAATCAAACGACGATTCGACCAGCGCAGCGACAGAAAACCACTGATGAATCGACCCACGGTGATACTTCCGTAGTAGACGGAAATCCACGTCGCTGCTGATGTTACGGAAAAGGACCGGACTTGGACAAGATAACTACTGCCCCACAGCCCGACGACGGCCTCGACGCCGCAATAAAAGCAAAACGCTGCGAGAGCGGCAATCAATCCACGTGGTTTTCCAGAAGACGTATTCACGGTCTGAACCTGTTCGGACACCTGTTTCGGAGCCCGCTTCCAGAGTGGTAAGCTGACGATCAAGATGATCATCAAAACGAGTTGCAATACGCCGACGACGAGGTAACCAACACGCCAACCGGAATCGAGCAATACGCCAGCCATGATGAGTGGACCAGCTGTCGCACCAATGCCCCAGAAGCAATGGAGCCAGTTCATATGATGCGCTTGATAATGGGTGGCAACAAAATGATTCAACGCCGCGTCGACGACTCCAGCACCCAGTCCAAGCGGAATCGCAAGGACGAAGAGCCAAATCAAGGACGGAGCAACGTAAAAACCAATCAATGTCAGTGCCGTCAAACCGGCAGAAGCTGCCGTGATCGGACCCGTTGAATAACGTTCGATCAGACGACCGCTAAACAGACTCGAAACAATCGTTCCTGCAGCAATCGTCATAAAGAGCCAACCTGCCATGTCGAGCGGTGCTTCGAGATCGAGCCGCATCACGGGCCACGCCGTACCGAGTAACGCATCCGGCAGACCGAGACTGATAAAAGCGAGATAAATCAAAGGTAATAGTAGACGGGTCATCGGGCGAGACCTCCTAACGGAATTTGTTCAATGAATGACTGGATGCTCAGTTGCATCAAACCATCTAAATAATCGGTTTCCCAGTCGCCTTGCCGCAACTGAGGTAATTTGTCGAGCGGAAAGCGCTTGGCGCATCGTTCCGTCAGCCGAGCTAATCCGTCATCCGAGACATCGGACGACGTAAATAAGATGGCATCCGGATTCAAGGTGACGCTAAACGAGAGGATGATCCGACTTAACGCTTCATACCAGTCGTCAGAGTGTGGTGTAGTCGTCGCGAGGACTTGTCCGACATTTCGCTTGTCGTCAAACGGGATGAACGAGATCTCTCCAGCGAAGTGATGCGCTCCGCGGATGACATGACCGGAAACGGCGACGCCGGCTCCCGGTCCGTTCGTTCCGAGATACACATAGACAGTCGTCTCGTTATCAGAAGCTTGGGCACGAACCGCAGCGTTCATATCATTTTCGATGACGACGGGTCGCCCGAACCGTTCCGTCAGTTCTTGTTGCAAGGGGCGACCGTCTAGCGTCGGATAATCCGGGGCGAACAGGATCGTGCCGGTGGTATCAACGGCACCGGCAACACCAATCGCAAGCGTTTGAACATCTGGATGATCGTCGAGTAATGTTGATAGCGTTTTCAATAAATGAGATCCATGATCCGTCGAATCGAAGTTCAGGCGATCCGTTGCGATCAGATGACCACCGACGTCGTGGATGCGATACTGCAGATACGTGCGTTCGAGATAAAGAGCGAGTCCGTGGAAGTGATCCGCGCGATAGCGATACCGTTTTGCCGGACGCCCTCCGCGAACCAATTCAAGTGGTGTCTCTTCAATTTCCCGAGCAGCGATCATCTGATCGATCTGTTTGCTTGCAGTCGGAAAACTGACATCCAAGACTTGACGAATCGCAGGGATCGTATCCAGATGGTCGACTAAAAAAGCGTGACGTGTAAGTGAAATGAGTTCAGTCAAACAAAGACCTCCAATCTAAATCACTTATTAAAAAAGTTTAATAAGTTTTGATTTGAGTATAGCAGGTCGGAAGAAAAAGACAAGTTTAAAAAAGAGGTGTAGGATAAGAATATTTAGAGAAATAACGTTTCATCCTATCGTTGTCTGGATATATAAAAAGAAGATAAAAAAATTTTAGTCATATATCTTTAATTCATACTATTCCGATTTGTAATATCTTGGATAGCCTGTAACAGGAGGTAGATGGCGAGAGGAGCTTGTAATCATGACCACCCAACTTTCAACCGACCTAGGATCCCAAGAAATTTTAGCCTCCCTGCGAGATAACGTCGCGATGATTCGATTCGATCGGCAACGTCGTGTCGTCGATGTCAATGGTTTGTTCGCAAAGACGATGAAGTATAAACGAGAAGAGATGATCGGGATGCAGCATCATCTCTTCTGCACGACGGAGTTTGCAATGAGTGACAGTTACCAAGCATTTTGGCAGAAGCTGTTTAGTGGCTTCAGTACGGCAGATAAAATTGAACGCATCGATGCGCATGGTCAATCGATTTGGCTAGAAGCAACCTATATGCCGATTTACGATGGAACGGAAGTGACCGGTGTTTTGAAAATTGCCTCAGATATTACGGATCGTCAGCAGACGATTCAAAAGTTCGCGACTTCGTTTGACACGATTGCTAGTGATTTGAATACGCGATCGACGCATGGCGAGCAGGAAAGCGAAGCGTTACGGCGAACGATCGAACAGATGGCCGAGACGACCCGTGATAACCATCAGACGATTGAACGACTGCAACGCCAGGCACAGGACATCGCTCAAGTGACGGAGACGATCAAAACAATTGCGTCACAGACGAATCTCTTGTCACTCAATGCATCGATCGAGGCAGCGCGAGCCGGAGAACACGGCAAAGGATTCAATGTCGTCGCGACTGAAGTCAGAAATCTCTCAAAGCTCGTCGAACAAGCCGTCGTCGATGTCCGACAGACGACGCAGCGAATGAATGATGAACTGCAGCGGATTGCCCGTGCGATGACGCAAGCAACGTCGGATGCACAAGCAAGCGTCACGGTCGTCGCAGAAACGGTCGATCGCTTCCATGACGTTCAGAGTGCGGCATCGACGTTAACGGAGACAGCGCGAGACTTTACAAAAGCAATTTAAGTGAGAGACGGCATTCCGGTAACGGAGTGCCTTTTTGTATAAAAAAGTACCTCTACACTTTGGAATAATATGTTAATATACTACAAAACGGAAAGGGAGCGAACTACTGATGAATATCCGCACTGCTCGACCTGACGATTTTCAGGCATTGATTCCATTGTTCCAGCAAATTCACGATCAACACGTCGCCTTACGACCCGATCATTACCGTCCGCACGAGATGCCGGTTCCGGAAGACTTATTTCTGTCGCAACTCGAGAATCCGGATTTTGCATTACTCGTTGCGGAACAAGGCGGGCTTGCCGGTGTGATCGTCCTAAAGGAAGACATCGTCGAAGGAAGCGGCTTCGTCTTCGATAAGCATTACTTACGCATCATCAGTCTCGTCGTTGCGGATACGCATCAAAAACAAGGCGTCGGGAGACGATTGATGCAAGCCGCTTACGCACATGCGGAAACGATTGGCTGTGACAAAATCGAACTCGGCGTCGATGACGCCAATCAAGAAGCGATCGCCTTTTACGAGGCACTTGGAATGGCTGTCCGCTCGAGACGAATGGAATGGAACGTGACGTCAAGCAGGGAAACGACAACGTGATGTCAAACAACAGGTACTAGAAAGGAGAGAGGTCATGTTCAGATTACAAGTATCCAATCACGTATCGCTTCAATTAATCGAACGGCACCATGCGGAAGGATTGTTCGCCCTCGTCGATGCCAATCGCCCCCATCTCCGCGAATGGCTCGGTTGGGTCGATGGTGCAACAGAGGCAAGTACATATCAGGAGAGCGTCATTCCAGCATGGCTGCAACAGTTCGCCGATGGTAACGGCTTTACATGCGGCATCTATCTTGAGGACGAGCTCGTTGGAACGATCAGTTTACATGAAATTAATCGGCATCTCGGGCAAACGTCGATCGGCTATTATCTAGGAGAAAAGGGCCTACGAAAAGGTGTCATGACGGACGTCGTCCGGTTCGTCACGAACTATTGTTTCGAGACGCTCGGCTTAAACCGTGTCGTCATCGAGTGTGCGACCGGAAACGTCCGGAGCAGACGAATCCCGGAACGACTCGGCTTCACGGAAGAAGGCGTCTTACGGGACGCTGAGAAATTGTACGGGACGTATCACGACATCCAGGTCTATGCGATGTTACGACGGGACTGGACGAAAACGCAGGAGGTGGCAGCATGCGCATCGAGCAAATGAATCAAGCGACCTATGAGTCGTATCTACCGGTAGCAATCGAGGAATATGCGGCAGATAAGTGTCGCGCTGGTACGTGGTCAGAGAACGAGTCGCTTGAGAAGGCGACTGAAGAGTTCGCGGCGCTGTTGCCAGAAGGTCTGAAAACGAAGGATCATTATTTGTTTACGTTTCGTGATGAGACAGATAGCGACATCGGGATGGTTTGGGTCCATGTGACGGAAGAATCACGCGGACGTTCCGCCTTCATCTTCGACGTCAAGATTACGTCCGACAAGCAGAACCAAGGCTACGGCAAGAAAGCGCTCCGATCACTAGAAGTGATATTAAAACGGATGAACGTCAAGAAAATCTCCTTACATGTCTTCGCGCATAACGAACGGGCGATTCATGTGTATGACTCGCTTGGGTACGAGAAGACGGATTATCATATGTCGAAACGTCTCGATGTCAGCCATTAAAAAGCTTCCTCTTGCGCAAGCAGGAGGAAGCTTTTTCGTTTAACGCCACGTCTGTAATGTATTCGCGAACTGAATGTTCGTCTCCAGTTCACCTGTGATCTCGCTTGCTGTGAAGTCATTGCCAGCGAGCCAGTCGGCAAAGTCGAATGTGACCGGTTCCTGATCACCACCGAGCGCAAACCAGACCTTCAACTCTTCCGGAAAGTAGGCAGACGTATGAATCGTTCCCGCCCACTGGGCATATAAATCAGCGAAGACGCCTTTATCGGTATCGTTGAGTAGTCGAAAAGCGGACTCCGCATCTTGAATCATGTGTTGATGGGTCTTCAACTCCATCATCCGACGTTTCGAGTCATCGAGGTGATAGCGGTTTTCATGCTGTAGCAAATCGAAGTGATTGGTGCACATGTTCGATTCCCGTACTTGGACGTCGCGTGCTGTCGCCTCGATGACGAACGAACGCGCGGATTTATCATGGACGACGTACGTGAACGATCCGCGATGCGGAATCTCCTTGACGAGTGAGATCGCATCGTCGACCGACGTGCACATCTCGAGGATGATCCGCCCGATCATGAAGCTGACGAACCCATCGCCCGGACGGCGACGATTAATGAAGTTATAGCCCATCGCAAGCCCATGTTCATTCATCCCGTCCATCCGACCGGTCACCCGCGATGCGGGACCGATGATTGCTGAGCCACCATCATTCGGTTGAAAGACGGAAAATCGACCATCATATGTCATCGGATGGTAATCATAGTTACGGACGAGGAAATTATCACCGGTCATGATCGAACAACCACTTTTCGGTCCTTCGACCCGGTAATGCCCGAAATGGAGTAACGTATCCGGAAGCGACAGTTCAAGTTCGTCCTGGAGTCCAAGTAACTCGTCCCAAATATGCGGGGCGTACCGGAGAAACATCTCCTTCGTCTCGACCGGATCGACTTGAAAGCGCGGAACACGGATCTTCCAGTTGTCCTCCCGGTTATGGAGCAACTGGTTTCGTTTGACGTAACGCCCTTGTTCGCGACCGAACTCATAATGACTGCCGCGGAATTGTGTGATCTCATTGGCTACACGTTGCATGGAATCCATCCTTTCTTCACCTGCTGTATGCTGATTATATCGAACACGAGAGAGAAAGTCGTACGGCAGGGCTTTGCTTGAGCACATCAAAATATAGGAATATTGAAAAATCAATCAACTATTTTAATCCTGAACCGATAAAAAAACGGGAGGGGATGGAATGAAACACATGTCAGTCAGACGAAAGATTCAAGTATTGATTGCGACAGCAATCATCTCAATGCTCTTAATCGCAGGAGCAGGACTCTATTTCTTGAATCAGATGTCGAATGCTTCACGCACGATGTATCAAGAAAATCTGATACCAATTCAAGAGGTGGCACAGATCCGAATCGATACACGGGCACTCGATTCCTTTTTAGTCGAGATGATTTTAACGAAGGACGAGACTCGAATCGGTGAACTGCAGGCGGATATCGATACGCGACAAGCGCAAATCCGTTCATCGCTCAATAAGGTAGAAGATACAGGACGATTTACCGCACAGTCAAAAAAACAATTAGAAGACTTAAAGGATAACGTCCTAGCCTATGATAACGGGATGAGCCTCGTCCAAGATGCCGCGACGCGAAATGAGAACGAAGAGGCTTATAAAGCCTACTCGGAGAGTTTGGAGCAAGTCCGGGACAATGTTGCCAGTTCAGCGAAGTCGTTGATGGCTTCGATGACGAGACAGGCGAAGGATCTGAACGCTCAAAATCAGTCAGAAAAACAGACCGCCTTTTACTTAATGCTCGGGATTATTTTATTAGGTGTCGTCCTATTCGTGGGACTTGCTTTATACATCACGCGTCTGATTACCCGTCCGATTCGTCGATTACAAGGCTGGATGGACCAATCGGGTAACGGTGATTTGACGGTTCGTGGCGATTATGATTCTAAAGACGAACTCGGTCAATTGACGACGTCCTTTAATGAGATGATCGCGTCACAACAACAAGTCGTTTTAGAATTGACGGGAACAGCAGAGCGTGTCGCTGTTGCTTCAGATGAACTCAGCGTCAACGCAGAGTCGACGACGAAAGCAACCGAGATGGTCGCTGTGACGATGGAAGAGATGGCAAGTGGTGCGAGTCAGCAGCTGCATCAAGTGTCCGATGCTTCACGGACGATCGAAGAATTAACGACATCTGTCCGTTATGTCGCCGGAAATGCGCAGCAGATGACGGAACGTACGGCAGATGCAATGGAAAAAGTCGCACTCGGTGGTCAGGTCGTCGGAACACTCGGGACACAGATGGGACGGATTCAAGAAGACGTCTCGCGTCTCAGCCACGTCATCGATGGTCTCGGTAACCGATCGCAGGAAATCGGACAAATTACGGATTCGATCAAGGGTGTCGCAGCGCAGACGAACTTACTCGCGTTAAACGCAGCAATCGAAGCAGCGCGCGCCGGCGAACAAGGACGCGGATTCGCTGTTGTCGCAGCGGAAGTCAAAACGCTCGCTGAGCAGTCGGCAGTCTCGGCAAAACAGATCGAGTCGTTGATTCGTGTCATCCAACAAGAGACGGAAGCATCGGTTGTCTCGATGGAAAAAGTCTCAACCGAGATGACGAGTGGAATCTCTGTCGTCGATCGGGCAGGTGCCTCATTCTCAGAAATTGAGACAGCCATCACCGACGTGACAGGGCACGTCGAGGAGGTATCCGGTGCCGTTCAGGAAATGGCGGCGGCGAGTGAACAAATCGCATCTGTCATGCGGACGATTCAAGCAGTGACAGAAGGAACTGCTGCCGGAACGCAAAACATCTCCGCTTCAACCGAGGAACAGATGGCGTCGATGGAAGAGATTGCATCCGCGTCCCAATCACTCGCAACGATGGCGGATGATTTGAAACACGTTACCGGACGATTTACCGTATAAGATTAAAAACGACCTCGATGGAGACATGATCGAGGTCGTTTTTATGTAGGGATAAATGGGAAAAGAAGGTGATTCATGGAGACGCGTCGTATGTATCTGAATACTATATTTTAGGAGGCATACATATGAACTTTCAATCGTTATCGACAAATAGGCTGGATTTGATTCGCGTTACGGAAAGTTACGTCAATGATTTCTATACGATCTTATCTGATTCACGCGTGACTCAATATTATGGCATTGATCCGCTCACGTCTCTTGAGGAAGCAAGTCAGATCATCCATTCATTTGATCAAACGTTTTCTATGAAACGGGGAATCCGATGGGGCATGATCGACCGTTCGACAGGGCGGTTCATTGGAACGGTCGGACTCAATAACTGGAGTCCATATGCGAAAAAAGCCGAACTTGGATTCGAATTACATCCAGATTTTTGGCGACGAGGCTATGTATCGGAAGCTGTTCAAGAAGTCATCCGGTTTTCGTTCAAAGAATTGGCGCTTCATCGGTTAGGTGCGGTGACATTTCTTGAGAACGAAGCATCCTATCGCTTACTCGAAAAACTCGGATTTACGTTTGAAGGCGTCTTACGCGGCTATCTCTATCAAGGCGAAAGGTCGCATGATGCACGGATGTACGGTCGGTTACGAACGGACGTTATCACGCCTCAGGTAAAGATTGAAGAAACTGTTTGACAGCACGACGGGACGTCAAATGAATGATTTGTTTATCGGACGTCGTTTTAAGCGTTGAGAGGATACTCGGTCGTTTATCGATCGGGAACCGCCAAATCCATTTCAAAAAATCAAACGATAGTTTCTCCGGAAAGTCTGCTGCCATATCCGGTCGACCGGTCTTGCGGTAGCGCCACGTCCGTTTCAGTGCTCGGTACAGACAGATCGTCCGCGGTAGATCAAGGAAGATGATTGTATCGGCGGCTTTGATTCGTAAATCAAGCGTTCCACCGTAGTTGCCGTCGATGATCCACGTGTCGCGCGACGTGAGCATGTGTTGAATCTGGCGTTGCTCCTCACGCGAAACCGCCTCCCAGTTCGGACGCCATAATAAGGTGTCGAGATGATCGACGGGATAACCGAGTTTTTTGCCCATCGCACGAGCAAGCGTCGATTTACCGGATCCACCAGAACCAATCAAGATGATTTTTCGCATCATAGACCTCCTATTTTTTGTCATAGGAATTGATCATACCACGGTTTTCTAGTCGAGGATAGAACGAAAGGAGTGGATGAGATGGTACCAAATTTCATAATCGAAGGGATGGCGATCGTTTTTACACTACTTGTAATCGGTTGCGGCGTGTTATTCCTGCCGCAGCGATGGAAGCGCTATGGCTTGATTTTACTTGGTTTGGTGGCAATCGGGTGCAGTTCCTTTTGGTACATCCGACCGACGCTCGTCAATCAACAGATTGCTGAGAATGAGAAATTGCTTAAGATGGAACTAGCACGTCAATTCCCTGATGAAGTCTACACTACAAAAACACAAAAATTTTCGTATGAGTCTTCGGCGAATCCGGCTTCAATTGAAGTTGAATTTGCAAATGAACCTAACGTAACTTATTTTCTAGATATGGATGGGAAAAGGATTAAGCTGTCAAGTTTTATCTTTAAAAACGGAGGATTTCCACAGGATTTACAGCATGAATTCAAATAAAGACCGGATGCTCAAAACATCCGGTCTTTTGATTAAGTCGATTTTAAATTTTTCGTAGCAGACATCGTTTTGACAGCGAAGAAGGCAATCAGACCGAATCCAACCTTGTTGATCAAGTCAGCGAAGTTATAGATCAATTCGCGGACGAGTTGCACCTCGATACCGGGTGCAAACAAGGTGACCGCGTAACCGACCGGATAGATCGCCCATCCAATCAAGATGAACAAGCGCATCTGCAGCAAGGCTTTACGAATCGGGGCAGGCTTATCTTCAGCGGCTTTCGTGACGTTCGTGAACAGCAGATAAATGATATAAAACCATGCGACACAACCAACGACGTATGCCCAAAGACCGAGTTGTGTGAAGCCACCCGCTAGATTGATCGACGACTCGCCGATATACCCACCGATGATCATGATGATGTCGGCGATAACGAGTTTCGTCAGAAGCGAACGTCCTTTCCCACCTTTTAAACCGAGTAACAGCGGAAACTTGATCAATAAGAGAGGCGTCGTCACGAGCCAGTCGATGTAGCGGATTTCAGTCGGAAAACCATCAATCTCCGACAACAAACCTGATTCCCCAACAACTTGCTTCATGAAATAGTAATGAATCGCAGCGACGAACGTGACGAGAGCAGCGACTGTTGCGGTCGAGCGGTATTCCGGGGCAAGGGAATTTCGTTCGACGAGAAAATAGAGCGTACCGGCTGCCATTCCGACGAATCCGACCCAAAACATGTACTGGGTCGCAAGAACGAGAAGGTTGACATCTTCCATGTGATTCGACTCCTTTTCGTAAGTGGACACGACCTTTCATACTTTTATTTTACTAACGATACAGTCTTCAGATACTAAGTCGAAACGCTCTAAATGTGCTGTATATCAACGAATTGACAACATTTCGACACACTTGAGGAGGAGTGACGAATGCCGATTAAACGAACGGATCATATCAGTCTGAACGTCGTGAATTTAGAAGAAGCGATTCACTTTTTTTCGCTTTGCGGTCTCGAAGTACGCGGACGATGGGAGATGAAAGGAGAGTTACTCGATCGTTTATTGAGTCTAGAGGGAGCGGAGACGGAGTGTGTTGCACTCGGATTACCAGGTGAACCGTTATGGCTTGAACTCGTTCGATTTAAACACCCGCTCGAC
Organism: Exiguobacterium sp. Leaf187; assembly: GCF_001423925.1. Lineage (NCBI taxonomy): Bacteria > Bacillati > Bacillota > Bacilli > Caryophanales > Exiguobacterium > Exiguobacterium sp. Leaf187. Next base: position 507,961 of record NZ_LMPR01000009.1, read on the forward strand.
ACGGCTTCCGTGATCCAATCCGTCCACGCAGGTGGATTGCGTCATCTCTGTTTTGAAGTAACGGCACTCACCGCGCTCGTCGAACGTTTAGCGGACAATGGATATCAGTTGATTGGCGACATCGCGAATTACGAAAATGAATATCGCCTATGTTACGTAAGAGGACCAGAAGACGTGATCATTGAGTTGGCAGAAAAAATCGGACCCGTCTAAGACTGGTCCGATGTATATTTTTAAGAACAACAGGAAGTCGATGATTGTGGCAGGGAAACGTTGCACACACCCGTTTCCGGTAATGATAACTTGACCTGCTTCGCACGTGCCTCGTCTCCGACAAGAAAAGCAACGACTGATCGAACTTGTTCATAACCGGTCGCAAGCAGGAAGGTCGGAGCACGACCGTAACTCTTCGCACCGACCAGATAAAGTCCGTGATCTGGATGACGTAACTCTGCTTCCCCATGTGGACGGACAGTTCCACAGCTATGAAGGTTCGGATCAATCAGAGGAGCAAGTATTCGACTACTCTCGGTCGCAGGATCGATATCAAGCCGTACTTCTTCAAGGAACGAGAAGTCGGGTCGACTTCCTGCGTTGACGATCAGCTGATCGATATGATGGAGAGATCGACCATCTTGAGCAGTGATGTCAAACGACTTCCCTTTCGATTCAATGGATCGGGTCTTGAAGCTGGAGTGAACCCTAATCTGATCTCGTTCAACGAGCTGACGGATACGCGAACCGAGTGCCCCGCGACCTTCAAGTGCATCTTTATCTTCTCCTCCATAGGCTAGAACGGGGTCCGATTTGCGAAGAATCCAATGAATCTCCGTTTCAGGGTGTTGCTCTTTAATGGAAACGAGTTCAAGAAGCGAGTTCAAAGCCGAGTGCCCGCTACCGATGACAGCGACGGATTGATTAGCGAAAACAACAGTATCACGTTTCGCATCTACGATCGAATACCGGACAGGTAAGTTCTGCTCGATTTCGACTCGATGACCAGAACTGATTGCAGGGTTTGGTCGCCCGAGGACTCCAGACGCATCGATGACCGCGCGAGCGAGAATATGCTTACGACCATTCGGCGTATCTATGACTAATTCGAACGGCGTTACTTCACGTGAGGCATTTGTCATCTTGTCTAGACCTGCCCGTGAGATTGAGAGAATCTCATGTTGGAAATGTAGAGAGGGAGCAATTTCTGGTAATGCAGCAAGTGGGGCAAGGTATTGTTTGATCAATTCAGTTCCGGTCGGCACAGTATCGTTTGCTGGTGCAATCCAGTCCGTCAGCTCGAGCAAGTGACGTGCTGCGTCACTAATATTGTATTGCCACGTCGAAAACATCCGAACGTGTTCCCATTGTTTGATATGGTGGGCAATCGAAGGACCTTTCTCAAATAGTAAAAATGATTGACCTTCCACTACAAGTTGAGCTGCAGCTGCAAGACCGATCGGACCGGCACCGATGATGACGATGGGGTGGGAAGAAGCGTATGACATGAATAAAACCTCCTTTTTATTTGTAAGTTGCAAGTATTAGAGACATGGTTTACAGCAGACGTCACTCTCGCCCATCTTCGTGTTCAGCAAGTCGATTGCCTGGAGGACATGTGCTTTTTCGAACGAAGTCATTGATGAGAAGATGGAATCAAGATACGTGTTCATCTCTTCGTCAATGGCTTGAGCAACACGCAATCCTTTCTCGGACAGGCGAAGTAGGTGAATTCGCCGATCGTTGATCGCGGGACGCTTTACGAGTAGATCCCGCTTAATCAATGTTTGCACTTGTCGGCTGAACGTAGTGATATCAAGAGCGAGTTGGTCCGCAATTTCTTGCATTGCGGAGTCAGGGTGTTTGGCAACCTGATACAGCAGATGGCTTTGAACGAGAGAAATTTCTTCTTCTAGGACGGCGCAACAATTCTTATTCAATAATCCGAAGCGCCGGGTGAACGTTTGAAATAGTTCACGAGTTTCATTCATGTATAGCTCTCCCTTCGTTATTTTGCTTATGAATCAGTTATACGATATAAACTTGCAAATTGCAAATAATAAATATATGATTTTCTCATATTCAGTCGTTAATAAGGAAAGGGGAATTCGATGCTTGTTCGTTCGATGGAAGAGAAAGATCGTAGCACTGTGTTAGCCATCTATCGTCAAGGAGTAGAAGAAGGGAACGCGACGTTCGAAACGATGATTCATGAGCAAGAGTGGTGGAAAACGCTGATGCAATCTGAACGATTCGTTCTAGAGCAAGGTGGAAAAGTGATTGGCTGGGCTAAACTGGGATGTGTTTCTGAACGTCATGTCTACCGTGGCGTACGAGAAGTCAGTATATATCTAGAGCGTTCCGCTCGAGGACTCGGCGGTGGACGATTCTTAATGGAGGCATTGATCACCTATGCGGACGCCAACGGGATCTGGACGCTTCAATCACACATGTTCCCAGAAAACATCGCAAGCAGACGGCTGCATGAGCGACTTGGATTCGAATTAGTCGGTCGACGACGTGCCATCGCACAGCATCATGGTGTCTGGCGAGACACGTTGTTATTTGAGCGACGAAATGACCTTAGGTAATGAAGTGATCTTTACACGCTTGATTTTTCAATTCAATTCTTCTACAATGATCTGCCTTCGCTGAAGCGAAGGTTTTTTAGTTTATCCGTCGATGGAAGAAGGGAAGTATTAAAGACGAATGATACTACCTAAAATGACAGAGGAGGATGGACGGATGTTGCATGCCTTATTCTTGAACTGCACCTTAAAAGCATCACGTGAACCATCGAATACGGAGGCGCTGATCCGTGACGTGATTGCATATTGGAAACAGGAGGACGTCACTTCAGAAATTGTCCGCATCGTCGATCACCAAGTGGCGTTCGGCGTCACGGAAGACGAAGGCAACGGGGATGAATGGCCCGTTATTTTTGAAAAGGTGAAACGAGCCGACATCGTCGTCATCGGGACACCGCTCTGGCTTGGTGAAAAAAGTAGTGTCGCGACGCAAGTCATTGAACGATTATACGGAGGGAGCGGCTTGACGAACGATCTCGGACAAGCAATCTACTACAACAAGGTCGGTGGCGTCATCGTCACGGGGAATGAAGACGGAGCTAAACATGCGTCTGCTTCCATCTTGTACGGTCTGTCGCATATCGGCTTTACGATTCCGCCGAACGTCGATGCTTACTGGGTCGGTGAAGCGGGACCAGGACCGTCTTACATCGAAGCAGGACGGAACAACGACTTTACGAAACGACACGCACAGTTTTTAGCTGCCAACCTATACCATTTTGCGAAGATGTTAAAGGAACACCCGATTCCAGCAGAAGGGAATGTGATGGAATGAAAAAACAACGTTTAACAGGATACGGTGTCGCCACGTTGTTCGCGATGAGTTTAATGCTTGCGGGTTGCGGAAATGAGGAAACGTCGACGGACAAGGTCGAAGAAGGATCAACGAATTCGAACACGACCGACGATACGATGCAAGACAAGGATACGGTAACGAAAAATGCCGACACGGATTATGGCTTCAACAGTCTGTCGATTGAAGCGGACGTTGAAGGGGATAACGATGCCATTGATATTAGTTATGACCGGGATAATGACGGAACGGAAGCGGAATATCGCTATAAAGGGGAGCAAAAGCAAGGAGACGACGCGATGGCGGAACTCGACGCGAAGTTCAAGAACTTAAAGATTGATGCGGATACATCTGAAAATGAGGTCATCAGTGAGGTTGAACGTGTGTTTGCGATCCAGGATGCTTCTCGCTTAGAGGTTGAAATCGAATTCTCAGACGGAACCGAAAAAGAATATAAAAAATAAACAACAGGTCTGCGCCCGTAAGGGGTGTAGACCTGTTGTCTTAGTGTAGCGTCACATGAGCGAGGACACCGTAATGATCGCTCGGTACAAGGTGATGCGGCAGTCGATGATTTCCGATCAGCTGGACGTGCTGTAAGGTCACCTGTGAAAGCGAACGCTGACAGAGTAACCAATCATATCGAACGGGGCTTGTGATGCCGTCATTCTTCCTTGCGTACGGATTCATCACAGAATCAAGCGTCGCGGCGGCAATCTGTCCTGTACGAGCGGCAAAACTACCGGCGAGATCGACCCATTCCTTAAGCGCAGCTTGATGCAGAGCAGAGTTTGGACCATCATTAAAGTCACCGCCTAAGAACTCGATCGTCGTGTCATCCGTCTGTGAGGCAATCCATTCGTTGACGAATCGAAGTTGATCGAGTCGAATGTCTGAAGCACGCCAATTGAAATGAATGTTCGTCACGGCAAAACGCACACCGTCAATCGAAAACGGGATCCGAATCGCACAGTGGTGGTTGATGTTTGCTGTCGCAGCGGCACTCGAATCCGTTCGTTCAAACGGCAATTTCGTCAGGATAGCAAGTCCTTCATCTGGTGAATCCATGTAAGGATCCATCATCATATACGGATAACCGGTCGCCTCTGCGAGGTGCTCAGCAATCGAGACGAATGGTTCATCCGGATGAAACGTCGACATGACTTCTTGCAGGAGGAGAATGTCCGGTTGGTGTTGCTTGATCTCCGCGCATAACGCCTCGAACCGTTCTTGTCGTTTGTGCGGGTGATGCCAGATGTTATATGTCGCAATCGATAATGAAAGACTCATAGCTGTAAGCCCATCAACACTGTATCGTAAAAGCAACCGTCCGATAATAACCGGTCATGACGCAGTCGTCCTTCTTCTTGAAATCCATGTCGCTGATAGAGGCGAATGGCGCCGAGGTTCGTCTCGACGACTTCGAGCTGAATTTTTTGCAGGGATTGCGCTTTTGCCCAAGCAATCATTCGTTCCAGCAGTTGGGTACCGATTCCTTGCCCCCAGTCGGATTGAAGTACACCGAGTCCAAATGATGCCTTGTGCGCGAAACGTTTTAAATGAAAACCACGACATCGGGCGTAGGCGATGAGGCGTCCATCGCGCTCGACGACGAGGATGCGGTCCGGAACCGAGGAATCGTGTAACTGATCTGCGAAATCCGTCGCGGTCATCACGTCCTCACCAGGCATTCGGTCGAAGTATTCCGTTTCCGCATCGAGTGTTTGGCGGAGTTCAGCGAGGGCTTCAGCGTCACTGAGTCGAGCCGGTCGAATCTGGTACCGTTGTGTATCGAACGAGTGGTGCATCGTCTGCATATGTAATCCTCCGTTCTAGATGGAATATGCTATCATTATGGCAGGAATGGTATCATTTGTAAATTTAAGGAGAGAAGAAATGAAAATTCAAACTGGAACGAAGGAAGATAGGACATTCATCCGCGAGCAATTGATTGCCTACAATCGGCAACATGTTCCTGAAGCCTTATATGAACAATCGGAAGAACTTTGTTTTACAGCATCTAATGAGAAGGGCGAATGCATCGGAGGGATTACCGCTTCTTACGGTTGGCAACACATTCATGTCCAGTTTCTTTGGGTGAGCGATACAGCACGACAGGCAGGTGTCGGAACCCGCCTGCTGCAAGCAATCGAAGAATATGCGAAGGAAGCAACGTGTACGAAAATCCTTTTGGATACGTTTGATTTTCAAGCACCAGACTTTTACCGCAAACATGGTTATGAAGAGTATGGACGACTGACCGATCATCCATCGAATGGACAATCTCAATACTTCTTCGTCAAGCGACTTTAACGCCGGACGTGCACGATCCAAGCCGACATGTACGTAAGTGTTCCGATCGATAAGACAAGAGCAATCGCATAGAACGGAAACGCTGGATACAGTTGAAGTAACGGTTGCTCGAACAAAAAGGCAATCATTAGGACGGGAAGGCTGATCATAAAAGCAACATACGCTGCACGAGTTGCTTTACCGGTGATCAGTGCCTCACGTTCATCGGAGTCGGAAAATTCTGCTGTTGCAAACGAACTTGTACGGCCTTCTCGTAAGAAATAGCTGACGATCGAAAGGACAATCGCAATCACTAGCACTGGAAGGACACTCATTAGATTCAATTCCAGCGACAATCCCGTACCGGATACCGGATCATCTTGAAATAGTTGTAGGTTCGCATGAATGGCACTAATGAGATAAGCAGCTAAAAAGTAGAGACAACAATTAAGTAAAGATTGAGTGACGACACGTTTCATCAGGATTCCTCCTCTAATTGAAATAGTTCCTCGATCGGGCAATCAAAGACGCGGGCAATCTGCATCGCGAGTAAGAGCGACGGCGTATAGCTTCCTTTTTCAAGTGAGATGACAGTTTGTCGTGTCACACCGATTCGTTCAGCGAACTGCTCTTGTGTCCACTTGTGCTGTTGACGATAGAGGCGGACATGGTTCGTCAGTTTCATCTGACGACCTCCTTTCCAGTTGTTTACATTGTAAAGTCAGGTTTACATTTTGTAAAGTAGACTTTACGTCATATATGTAAAAAATGGAGCTGACTCAAAAGTCAACTCCTCAGACTAAAGACAAAGCGTAATTTTTCTTTTAACGAAAAGGATTGCGCTTTTTTGTTCATCTCGAATCGTTTTCCTGGGACAAGCATCGCGCCGCTTCGCTTCGCTGCAGAGTCGCTCCTGCTTGTTTTTCCCTAGGAAGCGATGTCGAGTGAACAAAACGCTTCTCTGATCCTTCTTCCGGATATAAAAAAATGACGCATTACACGCCACTCCTACAGGAAAAAGCGCGATTTTGCGCTGTCAGAGACAAACAAGACCCGTTTTCCTGCTCGAACGGAGCGGGAAAACGGGCTTGTGTCTCGCCTGAGGAAAGGGCGTGAAAAGACGCGTCATTTTTTTGGATCAGTCATTTGAAGCCTACGTGAACATTAAAATACGTAAGGTGTCAAAATGACAGCCATGAGACAGACGAACGTCGTCAATCCCTGATGATGACGTAAGGATAAGAAAAGCGTGACCAGCCCAGTGATCGTCATATCTGATAAAATCCATCCTAGCCAAAACTCCGTGCTATTCGAAGCAATCGGGATGCTTAATATGTAAGCTGTCGCGTGTGGAAAGAAGCCGATGGCATCTAAAAGGATACCGCCAAAGACACCAATCAGCAGCAAGCCGATCGACAGACGAAATAGTGCTTGACGTTTAATCATTATGCATACTCCTATTCTGTTTGGTTGACGCAAGAAATCCTATTGTTGCGCCTATTCAATATGTTTCTACAAAAAGCGATGAATTCCTTTCTGTTATCTATCCCTGAACTTTATCAAAAATTCTCGCTTCTGCACATCAATCGGAATATTCAGATAGTTATCGGGTATTCTGTTGAAAACGCCATCGCCGATTCAGTGGAAAGGAGAAGAGAAGATGATGCCTGAACTGATACCGGATAACCGGGAGCTCGAACGAAGGATTCGGATCGTCCATCTGTTGCGAAAACTGGGGAAGACGGACGAAGCGATTGCCCGATCCTTGTATGTTCCGATCGAATGGGTTCAATCAATTGGTGAAGAAGACGACTGGCAGCAAATGCAATCATCCTAAGGCAAGGACGTCACGTCCTTGTTTTTTCGCGTGTTCCGGTATACTAAAACAAGCATCTCAAATCGAGAGGATGAAGTGAAATGAACGTTGCCATCATTGGAGCAGGAATCAGTGGTTTATATCTCGCGACGCGTATGCAGGAGCTTGGACACGACGTGACGATCTATGAAGCACGCGACCGAATCGGTGGGAGAATTGAGATGGTCGATTTCGACCTAGCCGGACAAGCATATGCGTTTGATCTTGGACCGACTTGGTTTTGGCCGGACAGTGAACCACTGATGGTTGATTTGATCCATCGATTCGATTTACCGACACTGGAACAATACACGACGGGTGCGCTTCGACTCGAACGGGCTGACGGAATCGAGTCGCATGTGGTTGCGAATCAACCGACGGCGCTTCGCCTTCGTGACGGAATCCGCTCCGTTGCTACGGCACTTGCTGCACGACTCACACCGGGAACGATTCGACTCAAGTCTCCCATCAGCCAGATTGATGTCATGAATCGGATTATCGTCAGTTCAGGAAGGAAGAGTCAACCGTTCGATGAGATCGTTCTCGCACTACCACCGCGTCTAGCGGCAACACTATCATTTGTACCATCTTTACCTGAAGCAGTTCTGGGTGAACTTGAAGCATTACCGACTTGGATGGCGCAGCAAGCGAAATGTCTGATTTTTTACGAGAAACCGTTTTGGCGTGATTCGGGCTGGTCCGGTCAGGCAATCAGCTGGACTGGGATGGTGCAAGAGATTCATGACGCTTCCCCACAAGACGGACCGGGAGCGTTGTTCGGTTTTTTCCGGACGCCGGCACGTGAACGACAGTTATTGACCGAGGCGGAAATCAAGGAAACGGTACTCGCGCAGCTGGTTCGTCTGTTTGGTGAACAAGCACGTCAGTCGATTGGTTGGGCATATAAAGACTGGTCGACGGATAGTTGGACAGCAACACGAGCCGATGCAGCCCCACTCGTGGATTTCCCGGCATATCATGCTATCAATCTCGGAGTGGAGCATGCAGCGATTTCATTGATTGGGACAGAGACCTATCCGAGTCATGGTGGACACTTAGAAGGCGCATTACGATCCGTTGAACGTTATTTAGAAAAGAGAGGAAGAGAAAAATGATCGAGACGCTACATTATGATGTGTTCACAACGATGCCAGGAAGCGGTAATCCAGCTGGGGTCGTCTTAGACGCCGATCAATTAACTGAGCCGGAAATGCAACGAATCGCTCAGATGAACGGCTTTACCGAGACGACGTTCGTCTTGTCATCCGAGCAAGCGGACTACCGCATGCGCTACTTTGCACCGGAACGGGAAATGGACTTATGCGGACATGGTACGATTGCCGCATTGACGGCACTTGATTCAAAGATCCGTTTATCTCCAACATGTCAGATCGAGACAAAGTCAGGCATCTTGCCTGTGATGCGTTTAGCGAACGGAATGTTTCGCTTGCAACAGGGACAACCACAATTACATCAGTTTGACGGTGACATAAAGCACGTTCTAGCCGCGATCGGTCTCGAATTGACACATCTCGATGACCAATGGCCAATCGTATACGGCAGTACTGGGAACTGGACACTGCTCCTCCCCATTCGTCGACTTGAGGACTTCCATCGGATGATGCCGGATAACCAACGTTTTGCCACCGTATTGACCGACTTCCCACAAGCCTCGATTCATCCGATTTGTCTCGATACATATGACCGACAAGCGACGATGCATGGACGTCACTTCTCAGCAACGGGGGCAGGTAGCGTCGAAGATCCGGTTACGGGAACGGCGAGTGGTGTGATGGGTGTCTATTATCGAAAATTCATCCAGCCACTTGAAACGGAAACAGCGATCATCGTCGAACAAGGACACGAGATGGGTCGTCCCGGGCAGGTCGGAATCCGTATTTCTGGCGAAGGTCTTGATCATAGCAAATGGAAAGTCGAGATGGACGGGCAAGCCGTCTTTGTCGGCGTCAAGAGAGTGGGAGAGGAAGAGGCAGATGTTGAAACATTTCATTTGGGATTTTGACGGCACCTTGTTTGATACGTATCCGGTGTTAGTCGATGTGTTCGTGGAATTACTCGAGCGTGAGGGGCGAACGGTCGAACGCGAGCAAGTAGCAGAGCTGATGGCGATTTCAGCAAAAACGACGTATGATACGTTTGATGTGTCTGAAGCGTTCATTGCGAACTACAAACAACAAAAGATGAACATCGAACAAAAACAGTCTGTACCGTTTCCCGGAATCCGTGAACTGTTAGAGACGTTATCGACGAGAGGTGCGACGCATCATATCGTCACCCATCGCGGAACATCGATTCATGCGTTGCTTGCAAAACATGAGTTGACGCATCATTTTCAAGATGTGTTGACGGCACCGGATGGATTCGCCCGAAAACCGGATCCGGAAGCTGTCACGTATTTAGTCAATCGGCATCAGATGGAACGAGACGAGACGATCATGATTGGAGACCGGGAACTCGATGTCTTAGCCGGACATCGTGCCGGTATCAAGACGTGTTTGATAAGCAACCGACCAAATGAGACCGTTGCGACGTATACCGTAACGTCGCCCGGTCGATTAAAGGAATTGTTACTGACATAACGACAGCCCCGCTTCCAGTGATGGAAACGGGGCTTTTTTTTAAGAAGACAATCGATCTGCTTCGGTTGCTTCAGCGCGTGGTGCACGCCAGAAATACGTCAGTAAAATGCCGACTGCGAGCATGACTGTCGCGAAATAGAACGGATAGTTCAAATTGACGTCAAAGAGTAGTCCACCAACGATCGGTCCGAGAATGTTGCCGATGCTCGTAAACATCGAGTTCATTCCGCCGACGAATCCCTGTTCATTTCCGGCAATCTTCGAAAGATAGGTCGTGACAGCAGGTCGCATCAAGTCGAAACCGACGAAGACGACCATCGTCACGAGAATGATCGAGAGATAGTTCGTCACGAACGTCATCAAGACGACGAGCAGTGTCGAACCGATCAAGCTGTATCGGATCAAGCGAATCTCACCGAACCAGCGCGTCAAACGATCGAACAGTCCAACTTGGATGATGACGCCGACGATCGCACCGAGAGAAATCGCAAGCGCAATGTCCTTCGCCGTGAAGCCGAACTTCCGGTCGACGAACAAGGCGAACAACGACTCAAACGAGGCGAGACCGAACGATGAGATCAATAGGACAAGAAAAGCGATGAAATAGAGCGGACTGAAGATTTTCCGGAAACCGGTCTGTTGTTTGACAGTCGTTGTCTCGTAATGACGTTCCGGTTCCTTAAGCGTAAAGACGGATAACACCATCGTTGTTAAACCGAACGCAGCAGCAAAGAAGAACGGTGTCCGCGAGCCGAGGTCAGCGAGGAACCCACCAATCCCTGGTCCGATGATGAAACCGGTCGAGATGGCAGCAGACATATATCCGAGCGCTTTCGGACGAGTTTCGTTCGTCGTGATATCAGCGATGAATGCCGTGACGGCTGGCATGATGAAAGCAGCGCTGACACCACCGAGAATCCGTGACGCGAACAGGACTTCGACGCTTTGACCGAGACCGAATAAGAGCTCGGACATGCTGAAGATGAATAAACCGATGATGATCATCGGTTTACGTCCGTACTTGTCAACGGCACGTCCCGCGAGTGGTGAAAGAATTAGTTGCGCAAAGGCGAAGGCGGAAACCATGTAACCGACTGTCGCCCCGGAGATGTTCAACTCGTTCATGATTGTTGGTGTGACGGGAATGACGAGTCCGATACCTAAAAAGGCGATGAATAAGTTGAGCAGGAGTGTACTTAAAATCAATGTATTGTTTTGCATAGTTCACCTCAATAGAATTAAATCATTTTTGACATACCGCGCCAGACGATCGGCCAGACAGCTTGCTGTCGAGCGTGAAACGCGTCGACACCGTTGTAGACGAGTTCCGTCAGCGTACCTTCCGCAACCGTCAGATAGGCGAGAGCGGCACTTTTGTAATCCGTCGAATAGAGAATCTGTTCCGTTCGGTCTCGTTCGCGTAGTAATCGCGTTAATAGATCGTGCAGTGAATCGAAAAACGGATTGAAGCGGTCCGTCATTTCTTGTTCGAGCTTCTCCGGTGGAAAATAGGCAGCCCGAAGGATGAATCGCATCAGGATATCGTCTTGCTGTTCCGAAATGAACCAATCGAAGAAGCCGTGCAGCGATTGCTCGAGCGGCTGCTGCCGCGTACTCGTGAAATACGTCGCAAAGCGGCGCTTTTGTTCTTGCAAGGCGTACGTCGTCGCTTGCAGGAACAGGTCGTCCTTCCCTTTATAGTGCGCATAGATCGATGGCTTTTTTATGCCAACCTCTGTCGCGATCTCTTGCAACGATGCCCCTTCATAGCCGTGCGCAGCAAAATGATGGATGCTCGTCTGTAACAATTGTTGGGCTTTCAGATGAATCACCTTCCTAACGGTCGTTAGGTAACACTGTAACAGTAAATTTCAAATGCAGTCAATCAGATTGTCTTACCGCACAAAAAAACTGACTCCGCGAAGGCGGAATCAGTTAAGGAAGAATCATTATTTATTCATGACACGACCGCGTGTTGCGACGCGTGAGCCGACGATTCCTGCGAATGACGTAAAGATAAGAGTCAGAAGCAGTCCGACGAACGCCCAGATTGAAACTTTTGACGCCGTTTGTGTCGCTTGTTCTGTTTGCTCGCGGACATCTTGGACCGTTTTCTTGAGGTCAGCGGATGTTTCATCAAGCGTTTGTTTAGCAGTCTCAATTTGTTGCGTCGTTTCTTTTGTTGCCGTGTTGAGACCATCAACGATGTTTTGCGTCGCTTCTTCCGCTTCAGCACCTGTCAAATCGGTGTTTTTCGCAACAGCATCAGCGATTTTATCTTCATCGACTGATTTCTCGATTTTTTCAGCTCGTGCTGTCAACGAATCACCAAGATCCTGGACGATCGTATCGAAGTTCTCTGGTTTCGTGATCGCTTCCTTACCAGCAGCCGTGACGTCTTCTTGAACAGCGTCAAGTTCGTTCTGCAAGTAACCTGGTTGCAATTCTTTGATGTCCGTATCTTTTAAGATTTCGTCGACGTTCCCTTCAAGTTCTTTCGTATCAACTTGTGACACGTTTTTCGTAATCGAATCGAATCCTTTCGTCGCAGCGTCTTGCGCCGTCGAAGCAACGGATCCGATGCCGTTACCAGCCGCACCACCGACCGTACCGAGTAGTGAACCAACGGATTGTAACGTATTGACCGTCGTGAACGTCAAGAGAGCGAACAGTAGGATGACGCTCGTCGACCATGTCAAGAAACCGTGGACGAGACCGGCACGTGCCGACGTCACACCGGAGACGAATCCGGCAACGAACAGCGAGATGAGCAATGAAAGGATTGCCCAGATGATTAAGCCCGTTCCAACACCATCGAATGGGTTATTTGACGTGACGTCTGTGACGCCGAGTCCGATCGCTGAACCGATTAAACTAAATAAGATCAATAAAGATAGAAATGATACCACACCTGCAAAAATCGAGCTCCATGAGATGTTACGACCTGCTCCGTCCGCTTCCGCTCGGAAATGCGACGAAAAGCCTTTGTTTGTCTTTTCCATAATAAGCACTACCTCTCCCCAAATTGGTCTTTCAAGTTCGAGATGTTCATGAATGTAAAAGCTTCATCTCAAGTTTCTTACGCGCATAGCTCTTATATAACCGGTAACTAAATAAGAGAAACCTAGTATTACAGGTACATGATTAATGGTCGTCTGAACTTCAACGAAGTGATATTGGTTGCGTTTGGAGAAAAAGCATCGTACACTCTTATCAAGTGTCACGTTATACTGTACAGTTTAAAATCAAAAGGAGGTGATCCCCCGCTTTTAGGGGGATACAAGTTGGACATCGTCTTAACACTGAATTTGTTGTTGCTCGTCGTATTGATTGGTTTGACCGCGTTTTTCGTCGGTTCGGAATTTGCTGTCGTCAAAGTCCGGATGTCACGTCTCGACCAGATGGTGCAAGAAGGAAAAAAGGGAGCAGTACTTGCGAAGAAGGTCGCAGGAGATCTCGATTATTACTTGTCGGCCTGTCAGCTCGGTATTACGATCACTGCACTTGGTCTTGGTGCACTCGGAAAACCGACCGTCGAGAAATTGTTGACACCGGTCTTTGATGAACTCGGTGTCGCCGTTGCGCTGTCAACGCTTCTCTCATACAGTATCGCTTTCATCTTCGTCACGTTTCTCCACGTCGTCATCGGAGAACTTGCACCGAAGACGCTCGCGATCCAGTATGCGGAACGGATGACGTTATTACTGGCGCCGTCACTCTATGTATTCGGAAAAGTCATGTATCCATTCATCTGGATCATGAACGGTTCGGCCCGTGTCCTCTTGCGGATGTTCGGTGTGAAACCAGCTGGTCACGAACAAGCCCATTCCGAAGAAGAGTTGAAGATCATCATGGCTCAAAGTTTTCAAAGTGGTGAGATCAATCAATCGGAACTCGCCTTGATGCAAAACGTCTTTGCGTTTGATGAGCGTGTCACGCGCGACATCATGGTGCCACGGATGAACATGATGGTCATTTCGGACGAGATGAGTTGGGAAAATCTATTACAGACGATGTCTGACAATCCGTATACACGTTACCCGGTCAGTGAGGGAACGGATAAGGACCGGATCAGTGGTTATATCAACGTCAAGGAAGTGCTCGCCCATCACGCGGTACAAGACGAACGAGAACTTGCATCGTTCCTTAAACCGTTGCCGGTCGTCTCGGAATTGACACCACTGCAAGAAACACTCTTGAAGATGAAGCAGACACGGTCACACATCGCTCTCGTCATCGACGAGTATGGTGGGACATCCGGTTTGATCACGATGGAGGACATTTTGGAGGAAATCGTCGGTGATATCCGTGATGAATTCGATGAAGCGGAGCAAGCCGAAATCGAACAGTTACCGGACGGCTCGTACCGCTTAGCGGGTACTGTCCTATTAGTTGAAATTGAAGAACGATTTGGTCTTCGGTTCACTGAAGCAGAGGCGGTCGACACGATCGGTGGGTATATCCAATCACGGACGGCTGCTTTTGAAGAGGGAACGATCGTCGCAGATGAGGCGTTTACGCTTGAGATCTTGCGTTCTGCCCAATATCAGATTCAGGATGTCAAGTTGACCTTGCCGTCAAGCTAACAGAAAGACCCGTTTTGCTTAGTAGTTCAATCTACTAAGCAGGCGGGTCTTGTTTATTGAGCGGAGGGGAGATTGGATTCGGTTGACGGTAACTGTTCCTTCAAATACAGAGAAAAAGCTTCTTCCGATAAAGGACGCGCATAGTAATACCCCTGACCGATGTGACAGCCGACGGATTTAAGATACAAGTGCTGCGCCTCGTTTTCGACACCTTCTGCGATCATCGTCAGACCAATCGTTTGTCCCATTGCGATGATATGTGGGAGTAAAGCAGCTCCACCCGTTGTTTCCGGACAATCGTCGACGAATGATTTATCAATCTTCAGCGCATGAACTGGCAGTTGATGCAGGATGGATAAAGAAGAGAAACCGGTTCCGAAGTCATCGATGGCACAGTGAATTCCCTGATCGCGCAACGAATGTAACATCTTGCTGCTATCTGTGACGTCTTGTAAGACGCTCTCGGTAATTTCGAGTTTCAGATAAGCTGGAGATAAGTTCGTCTCAGACAAGATCTCTTCAATCATGTTTAGGAAATGTTGATCCTTGAACTGGGGAACGGAGATGTTGACGGCGACGATTAGCGGATAGCCTTGCTCATGCCAGTCAAATGTTCTGCGGCATGCCGTCTTTAGAATCCAGCGACCAAGAGCGATGATATGACCGCTCTCTTCAGCGATCGAGATGAATTCGACGGGAGAAATCAAACCAAAGACTGGATGATGCCAGCGAACGAGTGCTTCCATACCGATCGGACGGTTCGTCATCAAATCGACTTTTGGCTGATAGACCAGTTGGAATTGATCGTTCTCGATTGCTGCCGGCATATCCATTTCTAGCTGGATCTTCCGAATGAACCATTGATGGAGTCGTTCATCATACCGGACGCAGTGCATCGGTCCTTGTTGTTTCGCTTGAAGAAGTGCCGTATCAAGACAAGGAAGAATGTCCTGGTGCACGGAAGTGTCTTCGATGAGACAACTACCAGCATGGATGTTGACTTGAATCGAATATCCGCGAATTCGGAACGGGCGCTCGAATTGGTGTAATAAAGCCTGTTCAAGAGCGGTCAACGAATCATTTGTCGCGTACGGAAGGATGAGCGCGAACTCATCCCCACCGATTCGGTAGATTTCCAGGTCATCGTGACGCAACAGCCGAAGTCGATTCGCCGTCTCAATCAAGACACGGTCACCCGTCGCATGCCCCATCGTATCATTGACGATCGTCAAACGATGTAAATCAAGCGAGACGGCCGCAAAAGAACGCGGTAAGTCGTTCGTAAGCCGTTCGATGAAGTGTTGCCGATTCGCGAGCTGTGTCAGCGAATCGTGGTAAGCGATAAATGAGACTTCGTTTAGCAAGCGATTGTTGTTTCGTAAGGTAAAGATTTGCCGACCGAGAACAAGAAAGAACAAGAGCAGCCAACCGCTCGATAGAATATTGAGGTACCAGTCATAAGTCGATAAGACGAACCCTGTCAGTAAACCGATGCTGACATAAGGCAAGATGAAATCGCGTTCCGTTACCGTTCGCTGAGAACGAAAGAGTCGTTCTTGTTGCGGATGCTGTCTTCCTTCTAAATGACCACTCCATCCGATGGACAGAAGCGCGATGACCCAGAAAACATCGACGAGATGTTCAAGAAACGGACTGTTGTTAAACGTAAAGACGGTAAGCATGACATCACCGCACACTTGAAACAAAAAACCAACGACGAGAAAACGGTGATGCGGTTTTCCTTGGTTATAACGAACATGGTAATACAAAATCGCACTGAAAAAGAGGAGTAACACATCAGCAATGAGAAATCCGAAGGTGGAGATCGTTCGCTCGAGCGAGGGATTCAGGATCTCAAAATAGGGTTGCAATAAATAATAGTCGCTCATGACGAAAGCCGTCGTCATGAACACGACTAAATTGAAGATGTAGTTCTTATTCGTGAAGTTCAATCCGATGCTACGCATCTTCGTGATTAGCGCTAAGACATAGCTGAAATAAGACGAACACCAAAGAATGGTCGAGGCAATCGGTGCATCGACCCGTCCGTCTGTCAATTGAAGGAACAGCCATAGACCATTCCCGAGGACGTGTAATAGAAGACCCGCGAACAAGAAACTTAGAAAACGGAGGTGTGGATTGCGCTGTTCAATGCGTGCGCGAATCATCCAATAGGCGGCAATCAGACCCGCCATCATATGAAAGACGTTGATTCCAATCAAGTGTGCCCACTCTTCAGCAGGTCCAAAACGAATCCAACCATAGAAAAACAGGAATACAGGAAAGACGATGAAAGAGAAGTAACGCCACATGAGTTGAACGGACCTCCTTAAGTTAAAAAGCGAGAAGTGTTATATAGATATCGGTCAAATTTTCCATTTTTTGAATGGTACTTACCTAGAATGCTTGAGGAAATGGGCGAGTGTCGCACATTAAAAGTACCAATCATGACGGGAAATTCCATATGAAAATTTTGGATTTTCGAATGATAGCCATTCAAATGTCAATTATAGGTGACGATAAAGAAAATGAAGTCCATCTATGAATGAGGGAGAGAAGCATATGAAATGGTTCGCGAAATCAGCATCACCGTCCTTCGATGTGCGCATCGAAGGCGAACGCGCTCATGTCGTGTTGAACGTTCCGACATCCTTACATGAACAATTACGTTTAATCGGTCTAGAAGCAGTCGATTTACAAATTGTCCGGGTCATCCGCGAAGATGTATCCCGTTGGATGCCGAGCATGGTCGACGCGTTCTACGAGGAGCTGGTTCGTGTTCCGTCACTCCGGCATTTGATTGAACAGCATTCGACGCTCGAACGATTGAAAGGCACTCTCGCTCGGCACATCCTACAAATGTTCGATGGTCAGGTGACGATGGACTACATCGAAGCCCGGCGCCGGATCGCTGAACGGCATGTTCAAATCGGGCTGCATAATAAATGGTATATCGCCGCCTTCCAAAAAGTCTGGAACGTCCTCAGTGAACAGATTGACGGCAGTGATTGGCCGGAAGTCGAACGTGTCCGGATCATGCGGGCAGCGGGGAAACTCTTCAACCTCGAGCAACAAATCGTCATGACGATGTATGAGGATCAAATCGATGAGGAACGCCAAGCAATCGCGACAGCCAAACGGCACGTCGGAGATGGCGTTCAAAAATCAACGGAAGAACTTGCTGCGATGAGTGAAGAGTCGTCAGCGAACTTCCAGGAGATTGAACGGCACGCCAAACACGTCTCGACGACGACAGACGCAATTTCGATCCAGTTGACGGAAGCGGTCAGTGAAGCAGAAGCAGGTGTCGTCCTCGTCGAAGAGGAGACACGTCGCTTTGAGCATGTCGTCGCGGATTTATCACGGACGACTGAACAAGTCGCTGAACTGTCTCGTCTGTCGCAGGAAATCGAGCGGATCGCCGGGATGGTGACGACGATTTCCGATCAGACGAACCTACTCAGCTTGAACGCCTCGATCGAAGCGGCGCGTGCCGGGGAGATGGGGCGCGGATTTACCGTCGTGGCGCAAGAAATTCGGAAACTCGCTGAAGAGAGTAAACAGTCGGCAGCCGAGACGTCGCGGATCGCCCAAGAAATCACGCAAAAGATGCTCGTCGTCTCAGAGCGGATGGGAACGACGGAGACAGCGGTTGTCCGAACGACGACGGAGATGCAACAAGTCGTCCGTGCCTTCTCACGGATTTCAGAACAGACGGATGCGGTCTCGCGGCAAATTCATGAACTATCGACCGATACGAAGGATGTCGCCGGAACGATCGAGGGTATGCGTAAGATTGCAGAAGCGATTGCTGAGACAGCGGATGACTTACAAGAAGTCGCAGCAACTCTATAAGTGATCCCTCCTTTCTACGTGAAAGGAGGATTTTTTGTCGCTTTATGGAAAAATGAAAGTGGAGGTGTGAATGGTTTATGGTTCAGAGTATACTACTGATTGTTTTATGCTTTTTCGCTTTGATTGGACATTATTTGATGACAGGGGAACTCGCTCCACGTGAGTTGTACGGATTACTCGGTTTAACGGGCGTCGCTTTCGTTATCGGTGGAGTCGAATGGTGGCAAATCCGTTGCGATTTACGTTATCGAGGAGTAGAAGAGGGAGTATCCGTTCGCTTAGCGGACCGGGCGAGCCGAAAGACGAATACGGTCTTTCTCGCGCATGAACGATGGCTGACGTTCTCACGTCGTTACGCCACGTGGTGGCAGGCAATCCTTGCGCGCTTCGAAAAGTTTGAATCATTTTTCCTCGACGTAACATTCGAAGGAGACGGGGAACAATTACAAATTAAAGAGACGAAGACGGAGTGGCTTCGCAATACGACACATTTTGTGATTCGCAAAGACGGACGCGATGTCGGAACGATTCGCACCGATGCGGCACTTCGTCAGCAACTGCAGCTGAAAGAAGTGTTACTCGTCTCGTATGCCGGTCAGGAGTATCAGATTCGGTCCTCGACAGTCACGAGAAAAATCGGCGTTTATCAAAACGGCGATTGCATCGCAACAGGGTCACGGCACGGGGCGCAACTCGTCTTTGACTGTGACACGAAGGAACGTCTCTTAGCCGTCGCCAGTATGATCGTCTTTCGACTTGTTTATTCGAAGTGAATTTATTTCACTGACCGTATAAATGATTTTAATGTTTACAGACCAAAAATCACTAAGATAGGTCATTTGCCTATTAGATTCTATGGATACATACAAAAAGCGCGCTGATTCTCTTTTATAGAGATCCAGCGCGCTTTTTCGTTAACCGGTCTTTCGGATCGATTCGAATAATCGTCCCTTATAGACGTCGGCAATCGTATTGAGGAACGTCTCGCTCAACTTTTTCGGGAAGAACGGTTTTGCATACACATAATGATACGCCTTTTTCAAATCATCCCATTGTGTACACGGTTCCGTTTGACGGAACCGAGCGACGTCGATGATCCGTGTTCCGTTAGCGGTCAAAAGGATATTGCGTAAATGGATGTCTGATGGGTTCAAACCGACGGATCGTGCTTGTGCTAAAGCCGTATCGACTGTCGTTAAGACGGATTCTGGGATGAACGTCCCGCTGACGAGACATTCAAATAACGTTTGACCTTCAATGTATTCAAGCACGATATAATCGGCACCGTATTCGTAGACTTGCGCATACGTCGGAAAATCAGTCAACTGTGCGTAGATGCTCCCTTCGAGATCAGCGAGCGTTCGAAACGACGGGTAAAATTTCTTGATGACGCGATCTGTTCCGCGGATGCGAAAGACGAACGCACTTCGTCCTGTCCCGATTAAGTCAAGTTCACTCGGAAGATGCTCGATCGTACAAACGAAGCCTGTTTCTTTCAATTGGATCAATTGCGCTAACTCAGCGTCAGTTTTCAATGGTGTCACTTCCTTTCCTCCTTCATTTCTTATACCCATTATACGCTCATCTGACAGGAAAAGTTTCAAAAATCACTTGTGTGTGAAAGTTTTGAACATTATGTGATATGCTAAAAATGTTACACTGTTACATACTTCAAGGGGGTTTTTAATCATGTCAACGACACAACAATGGCGCGACCATTTCGATGGTCTTCGCGCATACGAAGAAGCCGTCGCATTACTTTACTGGGACATGCGGACATACATGCCGGATCAAGGCGCAGCAAACCGTTCCGCGTCGATCGGATTCCTCTCGACAGAGAGCTTCCGTCGCCGGACAGGCGAAACATACCAACAATTACTAGCAGCAATGGAGCAAGAGACGCTGACGGGCATCGAAGCGATCTCGTTCGCAAAAGCAAAAGAGGCATTCGATCGCGACTCGAAGATTCCAGAAGCCGAGTACCAAACGTTCATCACGTTGATCTCTGAGGCAGAGAGCGTCTGGGAAAAGGCGAAGGACGCAAACGATTGGTCGATGTTCGAACCATACCTCGAGAAAATCGTCGCGATGGAGCGCCAGTTCGTCGAGTACTGGGGCTATGACGCGCACCCATATGACGCATTGCTCCATGATTATGAGCCGGGGATGACGGTCGCGACACTCGATCCGTTGTTCGCAGAACTTCGTCAAGCAATCATTGGTTTGCTCGGTCAGCTCGAAGGAAAAGACTTCCCGACGCTTGATTGGTCAGCGGACCGCGAGACACAGATCGCCTTGAACCAAGAGTGGCTCCGCGATATCGGCTATGATTTCACGTCTGGTCGCTTGGATGAGACGGTCCATCCGTTCCAGACGACGATCAACCGGAAGGACGCACGCATCACGACGAAATACGATGAGAACGACTACCGGAACTCTGTCTTCGGCACGATGCATGAAGCCGGACACGCGACGTATGAGCAAGGGATCGAACCGGAACTCGATTCACTCGGTCTTGGTGACGGGGCTTCGATGGGGATTCACGAATCACAATCACTTTTCTTTGAGAACTTCATCGGACGCAACCAAGGTTTCCTCGACGCACGTTATCATG
The DNA here is from genome assembly GCF_001423925.1 of Exiguobacterium sp. Leaf187. Taxonomy (NCBI): domain Bacteria; kingdom Bacillati; phylum Bacillota; class Bacilli; order Caryophanales; genus Exiguobacterium; species Exiguobacterium sp. Leaf187. Next base: position 529,138 of record NZ_LMPR01000009.1, read on the forward strand.
GCTTACAACAAGCGATTCCGTCACTGGCTGACGTTCCGTTCGAACGCTTCTATGCCGCGGTCAATGAAGTCAAACCGTCACTGATTCGGATCGAAGCCGATGAATTGACGTATGCGCTTCATATCATCATCCGCTATGAGCTGGAAAAACGCTTGATGACGAAAGAGCTCGAAGTCAAGGATCTTCCGAAAGAATGGAACCGCCTCTATAAAGAGTATCTCGGTGTGGATGTGCCGAGTGACGCAAAAGGCGTCTTACAGGACGTCCATTGGTCAGGTGGCTCGTTCGGTTACTTCCCAAGTTACGCGCTCGGTCTCGTCTATGCGGCACAGCTCAACGAAGCGCTTCGTCGTGACGTCGATAACGTCGATGGTCTGATCGCGGCGGGAACACTCGCTCCAATCAAAGGCTGGCTGAAAGAGAACATCCACCGTCACGGGAAATCGAAGACACCGGCTGAACTGATCGAAGCAGCAACGGGGCAATCGATCTCTGTCGCACCACTCGTCAACTACTTGACGAAGAAATACACGCGTGTCGTCGAGGCACTCTGATGTTGTGGTTCGCACACCGCGGCGTCAGTGACCGTTTTCCGGAGAACACGCTCGAAGCCATCGCTGCTGCGATTGAAGACGACGTCGATGGGGTCGAATTCGATGTCCATTTCTCAAAGGACGGTGTCGGTGTCATTATTCACGATGAGACCGTCAACCGGACGACGAACGGGACAGGACGTGTCATCGACATGACGGTTGCTGAACTGCAGGCGCTGGATGCTGGAGCACGATTCAAAGGGGAACCGATCAAGACGAAGATTCCAACGCTTGACGAAGTCCTCGCAATCCTCGCACCAGCAACCCTGCGGCTCAACATCGAGCTGAAGACGGATACGATTCGCTATGACGGGCTTGAAGCGTATGTCCTTGAACGCTGTGCCGCACACGGCATCGCGACCGACCGGCTGTTATTCAGTTCGTTCAACCATTATTCGGTTGCCTTGATCCAAAAGCTCGACCCACGCGTTGAGACAGCGATTCTCTATCCGTATCCGATCTATCATCCGGAAGAACAAGCCCTCCGAATTGGTGCGACCGGTATCCATCCCGATTATCGACGGGTGACGGAAGCGGACGTTGCGTTCGCTCACGCGCAAGACGTCACGGTCCGGGTTTACACTCCGAAGACGGTCGAGGATGTCCGGCAGATGCAACGAATCGGTGTCGACGCTGTCATCGTCAATGATCCAAAAGGGATGCGCGACACATTCGAAGGATGAGGAGGAGGAAGGGATGCGCAAGGAATACGTATTCGTCATCAGTTTGTCGCTCGTCGCTTTATTCGTCGGACTTCAGCTTGGCTTTGCCCGCTTGCCGGAACCAAAACCGAAGCAAGTGACGACGACACCGATGCGCCCTGCGGATTATCAGGCAGGACTTGCGTCAGCGAAACGGGAACTGAAGCAGATTCAGCGCTTCACCTTGAAAAGCACCCTTCCTGCGGATGGAACGACGGTGACCTGGATTTATGAGACCCCATCCGATGAACGAATTGCGGTCGATTGGTATTACGTCGAGAGTTATCCGGAAGAACAAGTCCAGATGACACGAAACGAGACATCCCGGATCATCTCGTATGAACGCTATTTAATCGTCATTCGACCGATTTACGGAACGGTCGTCGATAGTGAACTCGAACAGTTCGCTCTTCGCTTTACAGGTTACTTCACGACACAACAACAGGGGGAAAACGATGTCAGGTAAAATCATTCTCTTGATTGGTGGATCGGGCAGCGGGAAGTCCTCCCTGATCAAACGTCTGCGAACGGAATACGCGCACGTCCGGTTCATCCCGTCGGTGACGACCCGACCGAAACGACCGACAGAGATTGATGGAGCAAGCTATCATTTCGTCGACGTCAAGACGTTCCAACAATTGATCCAAGACGACGGCTTCATCGAATACGCCCACGTCCACCGGGCGTGGTACGGGACACCGCGTCAAGCGTATGTCGATGTCCTCGAACAGGATCAAATCGTCATCAAGGACATTGATCCGAAAGGGGCGGCGAACTTCAAGCGTTTGTTTGGCGACCAAGTGATCACGATTTTCGTCTCGGTCCCACCCGACTTGATGAAGGAACGACTGTTGATGCGCGGGGATACACCGGAGTTTGAAGCGCGACTCGTCGATTACGAGGAAGCGTGGAAAGAACGCGATCATTATGATTATATGATTGAAAACATCGATTTTGAGACAGCGTATGCCGATCTGCTTGAGATCATTGCTGGCTACATTCCACAGGCATGACGAAGAGGACGCAAGATGCGTCCTCTTTTTAATGTCAGAAAGGAGTCTTCATGTTACCTTTGCATCCCTTACTCACGCACGTTGTAAGCAAAAGACAGTTATCTGGTCGATCGCGCCAAGCCGTCTGGTCCGTCAAGACGGCAACAGCGCACTACATCGTCAAGGTCGTGACGGATCCGTCTAGTCGTCAATTTGAACGAGAAGCCGCTGTCGCGATCCCAAAACAAGAGGGAATCTCTCATGCCTTACCGCTAGCGACCGGACGGACCGCAACGACCGCTTACGGTATCTATCCCTACCTCCCCGGACAAACCGTTCGAAGCGTACTCAAGGAGACACCGGAATTAGCACCCCGACTCGGTCAGGAGACAGGGCAAGCGTTGAGACGCATTCATGACGTCACTGCACCGAGCGAAATGACGTCTTGGAGCGAACGTTGCCAGACGAAACATGACCGCTACCGCGCAGCGATTGACGGGTTGCTTGAGTCAACGTGGATCGAGCGTCTTGATCGATTCATTAGCGAGCGGATTCCGTTACTTCAGACACGTCCGAACCAGTTGCAACATGATGACGTTCATCTCGATAATCTCCTTGTCGAGGATGGGCATCTTTCCGCATTCCTTGATTACGGGAATCATGATTATGGCGATCCGTGGCATGATTTCGTCAAATGTGGTCTGTTTCAGGTCGAGACGAGTCCGGTATTTGCCCGTCACTTGATCGAGGGGTATTTCGAGACCGAAGTACCATCCGACTTTTGGCGAATGTATAGTCTTTACATGGCGATGGTCGTCTTTTCAGCACTCGTCTGGACGAAGCGGTTCGATGCAGACGGAATGCAAGCAATGCAAAAACGCGTTCAGCGAATCATTCAGGATCATGCTGGTTTTCAGCGAGACATCCCGCTTTGGTATGAGACTTGAACAGCAAGGACAATAAAAACATGATGCGTTCGTCTCTCTTGACTGAGAAACGAACGCATCATGTTTGGTCTGAATCATATATTCGAAGCGATACTTACCACTCGAAGCCTTCTTCACTATACTTGCCGTTCGAATTGAAGAATCGTTCTTCTGTTTTACCGTTTACCGTACTCGTATAAATGACGTAGACGTCGAGATGATCATTCTGATCCGCCATCTTTTTAGCAGCTTTCTTAGCATCGGCTTCATTCGTATATGTCTCTGACTTGCTTGCCTTGCCGTGTTTTTCTTGCCCTTGTTCTTCATAACCTTCTACTGTCCATACTTTTTTTGATGACATCCTTAACTTCCTTTCCTGCCAAAAGCGAGTCCGCTTGGCTGTTACATTATGCTGTGCAAAACGAGCACTCGTCAACCGTTGCCGTTCATTCTTTGACGATCTCGTCCAAATGATCGGCATAATAACGGATTGCTCGGTCAAATGTCTGGATCGAGGCGTCCGACGACGTCGTAGCAAGACTCTTCAGCAACCGACCGACTGCCTGATCGGCTTGACCGAGATTGTATTCCGTCATCGCGAGGAAGGCTTGCAGGGCATGGGCGTCCGGAAACTCACGGAGCGCACGATGGAACACGTCTGACGCAACTTCGAACTGACCGATGACACGATATGTACTGCCGAGTCCGATATATGCCTGCAGACGGTCCTCACCTGTAAGACCGAGCGCTAGTGCTTGTTCATAATAGGGAACTGCAGCCTGTTCCTCACCGAGACTATCATGACACCACGCCATCTGATAAAGGACGATCGGGTCGTTAGGTGCCGTCTCGACATACTGACGGACGACAGCCTTCGCTGCTTCATATTGCCCTGTCTGTCGCAACTGTTGCACCGATTCGAAATCAAACATCGTGTTTCCTCCTCCTGAATTTACTAAAAAACGGATCCGGTCGTCCTGACCGGATCCGTTCGATTGAACAGCTTAGATTGTTTTTTCAAGCTTCGTCAAGAGCGTCCGGAACAGTTCGAGTTCCTGATCCGAGAAGTCCTCGAAGACGTCTGCGAGGTAATCCATCTTCATCGATTCGAGTTTTTCATAGAGCTCGATGCCTTTTGGAGTGGCGCGAAGTTCGACGACACGACGATCGAGTTCGCTTCGTTCACGCGAGATCAACTCTTTTTTCGTCAATTCGTCTGCTAATGCCGTGATCATGCTCGCTGAGAATTGGAACTCCTGCGAGAGGGCAGAGGCGATTTGCGGACTGTTCGCACAAAGGGACTTCAAGATGAAGAATTCATTGCGTGTCAAGTACGTCGTGAACATGCTACGCACGTCCTTCTTGATCGCGCGGTAGTTCATCCGTAATCCTTTTTCTGTATCAACGATCAACTGATCGCGTTGTGCTACTTCTAGTGTAGTTGCCATGTATCGTTCACTCTTTCTATACCGTAGTTTCTTTCACTCGTGATTTAGTATAGTGAAAAATTTTAGTTTAATCAATATTTTTCTCTTGAATCATCTGTTTCGACGACGCGGGCGACTTGGGCGACGATCTCTTCGACGTTGCGCAGTTCTGGATAGAAGCGGCGGAAGAAGTAGTCGATCCGGTGTGTATCTTCGCCAGCAATTGTCAGCGCCATGCAGATATAGGCGATGCCGATTCCTTGACGAGGCAGGAACGGATTCGGCATGACCTTCGCACAGCGTAAGGCGAGCGGACTGTGCGTCGTCACGGCTTCAATCAACTCTCCGTACGTCCGGATATCGACATAATGGAACATCCGAATCAGTTCGTTGATCAGTTGTTGATCGGAATCGAGCATCATTTGCGATGTAACGAGTCGTTTATCGAGCTCGTTGATGACCGGGGAGTGATCGATGAAGTAGTTCAAGTTATCTGCCGTGATCCGGACTTGATGGGGGTCAGACAAGATTTGTTGAACGGTCTCGTCTTCAAATTGTTTCAACTGTTTCTTGATGTTGACGAACTCCTGATCGGCGATTTCGAGTAATCCTGCCACCCGACTGAAGCTGCGCCGGACTTCTGCTGGGACACTGTTCGGATTTTTATATCCGAGATCATGTTCGATCTCCGCCCACGCGTGTTGCAGGATCGAGCGGATTTGGATCTCAGCCGTGTAGTCCTTAAAACGTCCATACTCGCTCAGAGCAAGCCGCTGATCGCTCAGTGAAGCGACGAAGTGGACCGAAAGATAACCGAATTCCGTTGTATCGAGCAACGTTGACTTATCGACCGATTGATCGCGATCGATCGCGAACTCATTCTCGATGATGCGTGCCGCTTCCCGGACATCGTCATGGAAATAAGTGACGATCCGGATCCCGGTCAAGTCATGGACGTCCTTAAGTGAACGGTATTTGTTCGGTTGCCGTAAGACTTTTTGATACAGACTCTCGGAGTCCTTCGTCCGGGCGACGATCGAGTGGTATTTGATGCCTGCCGCGTCGAGCAACTCGGACAAGAGCATCTTCAACTTGTCGGCGTAGGCATCGTATTCTTCCTTATCGTTGACATATTCGAGCATCATCGTATTTAAATCTTGTGATTGCACCGTTTCGCACCTTCCTCATCCTGTAGTCATCTAGCCATATTGTAGCACTCTGCTTCGTTAAACGCACAGCAAGACCCTGTTTGAAGCAGTACGATTCGTGGGAAAAAGACAAGTAGTACGTGTCCGGGAGGAGATTAATCATGGAAATAGTGGATGCCCGTGCTTTACCCGCCGATCATATGGATGTCTTGCATGTCACACCATCGTCGATCTATTTTCGACGTCGTCTCGATGACGCCCGTTACCACATCAGCCGGTATGATCTTGAAGATCAAGAACAGGTCGATCTAACGCCAGAAGCCTTGACGGATCACGGACCAACCCGACCGTTCGTGCGGCACGGAAGAGTCTATTGTTTGAATGAACATACGCAAGAGCAGGGCGGGGAGACGGAAGTGCTCGTCATCGATCTCTTGTCCGGTAAACGGGAGCAGATTGCGTCGTTTTATGTCGAAGGGGATTTGACGCTCTACTGGGTGCTCAATGAGAACTATCTCGTATTCTTACAAACGACGGATACGACGTCTGCGTTTTTGTATGACGTTAAGGATGAAACGCGGCAGACGATTCGTGATCCACGGCTCTACGGGATGACGGAGAATTACCGGGAACTCTATTTCTTTCTCGTCACGCTCGAAGAGAAGGAGTATATCGTCTGTAATGCCCGGCTCGATGAGTTCTCGTTCTATGATGCCCTTGAAAGTGGTGTCATCTCACCAGAAGATCCGATCGACCACTCGGAAAGTCTGTTGATTGCCCCACTACCGACCTTGATCGAGGAGATCGAACGTGGTGTTGAGCACTTATCGTTCGCAACCTTGTTGAAGTTAGAAGGGGAAGGGGATACCGTTCAGTATCTCGGAGAACAGGAAGGGCATCTGATCTTCAGTGCCTATACCGATCGTTTGAACGAAGAAATCTTTTACCGGATTGATACGGAAGCGAGTGTCGAAGAGGTTGCCCGGATTCAGTGGAGTGACTATGAACCGCTCGACTTCACGTACGATGACGTCGAGTCGACGATCTTCATCGTCAATGACCGGTCCGAGCACTATCATGAAGTGATCAACTTACGCAACGGTGCCCGATTCCTCGATAAGGAGCCGTTCGAACGTGTCTTACGTGGACGCTTTTATCTACACGAAGCGATCGGAGACGACGCGGAACCAATGGTCACGGTCTATGACGCAGAACACAATGAACGCTATCGGTTCGAGGATGCCTATTATGTCACCGTATCCGGGGAACTCGTCATCTTATCGGTCCATCAACTATGAAAAAAGAGCGGTTGTTCTTTTCGTGAGAGCAACCGTTCATCATCAAGAATGCAATTATTTCAACTACCGAATTCATTATAAAAACAAAAAACCAGCCGAGAGTGAACCTCGGGCTGGCTAGAAATGCTACACTTATTCTGCGTCAGTCGTACGTGTGTAGACGTCGACTTGGATGTTTCCAGCAGTTGCACGTGAGTAAGGGCAGACCGTATGCGCGACTTTCGCAAGTTCAGCCGCCGCTTCTTCCGAGATCCCACGGACGAGAACATCGAGTTCGACGGAAAGCATGAATCCGTCAGCTGCTTCGTTTAATGTCACGTGTGCTGTGACTTCACTGCCATCGTGTTTGATCCCTTGTTTGCGAGCGACCATGTTCAAGGCAGAGTCGAAGCAAGCAGAATATCCTGCAGCAAAGAGTTGTTCTGGGTTCGTTGCTTGTTTTTTCGATCCTGGTACCGGCATTGCGAGGGCGACGTCAAGAATACCGTCCTCCGATACGACGCGTCCGTCGCGACCTCCGACAGCTGTTGCAGATGATGTGAACATTGGTTTCATGTGTGTAACTCCCTTTCGTTGTTAGATTCAAATAAGTAGCTTACAATTAGATTGTATACAATTTAAATCGAAATGCAACTCGTTTGCTCACGATAGGAGGAATTTTTTATGAACCCGTTAGCTTTAGATGAACAACTCTGTTTTCCGTTTTATGCGATTTCGCGTGAGATCACGCGTCGTTATCGTCCGTTACTTGAACCACTTGGTCTGACGTATCCGCAATATCTCGTCATGCTCGTCGTCTGGGAAGAGGAGGGACAATCACTCAAAGCCATCGGTGAACGGCTCCATCTTGATTCGGGAACGTTGACGCCGTTACTGAAGAAACTCGAAGCGGCAGATCTGTTGCGACGCGTCCGTAAGCCGGAAGACGAACGGCACATCCAGATCTTTTTAACGGATGCTGGTCGTGCGTTACGGAAACAAGCAGAGACTGTTCCGCTTGATCTCGTCCAGACACTCGACGTCGACGAAGAAGACTTACGCGTCGTCAAAGCGGCACTGAATCGTCTCGTCATGAAAATGAGCGACCCGGATTAACCGGATCGCTCATTGTCTTATTTACGGCGGAAACCTTCTTCTTCAAGATAGTTCGCTGCTTCCTTATACGAGTTGAATGCACCGTCTAAAAGATCACCAGCGTAGACGAGCCACGTGTCGATGTCTTCATTGAGCAACGTTAATTCGAACTGGTTATCGTTGACCCATGTTTCTTCGAGTGTTTCGACCGATTGGACCGTCGAGAGTGCTTTGATTGCATCTTCTAATAAGAGAATTAGAGCAGGCTCTGAAAATTCACGGATATTGACGAATCCTTTTTCGTCCGTTTCATAACCTGGTAGACCAGCGGCATAGACGAAGCCGTTTCCGTTCGGATGCAAATGATAGACGAGATTCTTCTTCTCATACTGACTGTCCGGGAATTGGAAATTGACGCGTTTTAGCGAGACATCTTTGCGGACGAGCTGTGGGAAAGTCTCGATAATTCGTAGTTTTTCTTCAAAAGTTAACATGGTTCCTCCTTGGTGTTACAGTTCTTCACTTCTATATATGCGATGAAATCAAACAAAATGTCAACCGCTGTCTGAAACCAAGCGACGTTTTTAACCGTAAATGGAAACGAAAGGAAGTGTTTTTTTGATGTCTACTGTACAATGGCATACGCTGCCAGAACGATCGATTCGAGCAGAACGGCTCGGATTGTTGCCGTTACACGGCTTGATCGCCGTCATTTTGATCGGAACGACGATTACCCAAGTCATGTGGCTCGACCTGACACCTTGGTGGATGGGCATCGCCGGTCTGCTTTGGCTGATCTATTTCATTCCCCGTATCGTCTACATACCCGTTCTTCGCTTGAAGTATATGCGTTATCGCATCGATGAGGAATTTCTCGTCGTCCGCAACGGCATCTTCTTCCGCCGCGAAGTCACCGTGCCGCTCGTCAAGGTGCAATTGATCGATAGCCAAACGGGACCGATCCTGCGTCGCTATGATTTGATCACACTTGATATTCGAACGGCATCCGGCTTCGTCACGTTGTCACGACTCGATCGTGCGCAAGGAGACGCGCTACGCACACAAGTCGAACGCTTTGCGAAACTCGAGGAACGGGAGGAGGAATCGTTATGACCCGGCGCGTCCACCCGCTGTTCATCGTGATGTCGAGTATCTCGATCATCCGCTCGCTCCTGATTCCGTTCGCCGCCTTGATTTTAAATGCGATCCGCAAAGGCGAGATCAACACCTATACGTGGATCGGGATCAGTGTTGGGATTGTGTTCGTCCTCTTATATGGGATCGCCTCCTGGTATTTCTATACGTTCACGATTGATGCCGAGACGATTCGGGTCCGCAAAGGAATTCTCCAAAAAAGTGAACGGACGACGCAACGTAAACGGATCGAGTCGATCGGCATTCAGCAAAACGTCATCGAACGACTGCTGCGTCTTGCGACGTTGACCGTCGAGACGTCGTCCGAGAGCGGAACACCAGAAGTCGAACTAAAGGGAATCCGTCTTGATTTTGCGAAAGAACTAAAGTCGTCGATCAAAAACGAGGGGCAACTCGTCGTCGAAGAACAACAGGAAGAAGTCGCCTATACGATCCCTGTCCGCGATTTGGCATTAGCCGGTGCCTTGTCAGGACGCGTCGGACTAGCGCTCGTCGGAATCGGAACCGCTTATCAATTCATCGATCAGTTCATTGAACGTTATGTCGATCGACTGTTCTCGGAACTCGCGCATTTATCGTTGTTCGTCTTGACGGGACTTGGCGTACTCGTCTTACTCGTCATCTATATCGGCTCGATCATCGTCTATATCTTGAAATACGGTTCGTACCGTGCCGTCTTGCAACACAACCGATTGTTGATCGGGTACGGAATGTTGAACCGGACCGAGGTCGCGTTTCATGCTGATAAGATTCAAGCCCTCGTCATTCAGGAAAGCTGGATTCAGCGGTTGATCGGTCGAGCGAGTCTGTCCTTACACATCATCTCGGCGACTGGAGAAAAGGAGCGACTGTTGCTCCATCCATTCATCCGGACGAACGAAATCGATCCGTTCCTAGCGACATATCTGCCGCGCTTTCGTCAGTTCAGTCCGCAGCATGAAGTCGCACCGATTGGCTTTCGCTACCGGGTTCGTTGGCCGTTACTCGGTTATGCGCTGTTGTTTACTGCACTAAGCAGTGTCGTCATCATCGTCCTTGATTCCTCATGGCGCTTCCTGATCTTGCTTCTGTTCATCTGGTTACCGTTCTATTACTTCGCTGTGCGCAGCGGTTACCGAAAGACCCGTTTCGGAACCGGTCACGATCTCTTGATGTTACGCAAACAATGGGTCCAAAAAGAGACCGTCTATACGCCACGACTGAAAATTGAGGAATTGACCTGGTCCGTTTCTCGCTGGCTCGAAGCAAAGGAGATTGCCCGGATTGAGATTCAACTACGGGGCAATACTGCTTTTAACGCGCTTTATTTTGAACGAACGGATATCGATACCTTACAGCGCTGGTATAAACAATCGTTCCTTTCGACCCCGTTAGCAGGGGAAGTGAAAACCGACGACGAATAAGGAAAGACTCACTGTCGGAAAGGAAGCGAAGCACATGCGCAAATGGGGAATCGGCATCGTGTTGCTCGTCACGTGTCTGCTACTGTTCATCGTCTATGATGGATACCGGATGCAAGAAACATTGATCGGTCAGTCGGACGCTTCTCCGATTCTGAAGACGACGAGAACGGACGGACAGGTGACGAAAGACGAGACATGGTTCAAACAAACGAGCGAGACACAGCAATGGTCGAAGGACGGGCTCGTCCGCTTCGGTCGTTATCTACCGGTTGACGGTAGCAAACAGACAGTCCTCCTCGTCCCGGATGAGATGATGTTTTCACAGACCGGTGTTTATGCACTTGCCCGCTATTACCATGAGGCTAATTTCAATGTCTTACTCATCGAACGGCGTGGGCAGGATCGAAGCGGTGGCGTCCGGAATTACGGTTGGCTCGATCGACTGGATGTCTTGGAATGGACGAAGCGCTTGCTTGCTGAAAACGGAGACGATACACGGATCGTCTATCATGGACTCGGTGTCGGCGCAGCGACCGTCTTACTCGCTTCTGGCGAGACCGTACCAACCCAAGTCCGGGCGATCGTCGCTGAAGGAGCTTACGCCCGACTCGACGACTGGCTCAGTCTACTTGCGGACGAACAGATCCGTTACCCGGCACTTCCGTCTCTGACGATCGCGAGCATGTGGAACAAGGGCGAGCAAGATTTCTTTTATGGTGACGTCTCGGTGACCCGTCAAGCAACGAAGAGTCGGGTTCCGACGATGTTCATTCATGGAATGAAGGACGAACTCGTCCCGGTCCGGATGATGTATGAACTGTATCAAGCAAAAACGGGATTAAAACAATTGTATCCGGTTCGCGATGCCGATCATGACGAGACCTACACGATGGACCTGGATAACTACGAAAAACGATTACGCTTATTCTTGCAACCGTACTTGCGGGAGATGTAAAGAAGGGAAGACTGATGCATGCAGACGACACATCCATCCTACTTCTGGGTCGGATCCGACGAACCATTCGTCGACACGAAGCAGATTGACCAGATTGGTCGGGTGACGCTCGGTCGATTCGGAGGCTGCTCAAGAAGCGGTCAATATAAAAACGAAGACGGGGCTGCCATCTTGATCGGCGACGATTGGGAGATGACCGTCGTCTTAGACGCTCATAAGACAGCGGATAGTGCAACACTTGTCTTACAGCAGTTAGCACAACACGAGTCGCGCATTCGGACTGATCTTGATGCCCCACTTACGGACGCATTCCAACGAATCGAGACGACCGTGCTGGATCTATTTCAAGATCCGGACTTTTTAGCGGCGTGTGCGACGTTGCAAGGAGAAACCGCTTGTTTGATTGCCGTCCGGAAAGGGCGCTTCATCTGGTGGTTCTCGGTCGGTGACGTCGTCTTGTATCTGTTTCACCCGGAGCTGATGAAGATGGGACAAGCCGCCTTGAACCAGCGTCAATTCTATGAATGGATTGGACGCGCGAACACGTTTGCGTTACCGGTCCCGAGTTACGCGCGAGGGATCCGCGAATTGCGCCAAGGCGAGAATCAGTTGTTCGTGACGACGGATGGTTTGCTTGAGTGCCCGGGAACCCCATATGCTGACGCGATGCAGATCGAGGAAACTTTACGATCAGGTGGTGTCAAAGAACTTCTCTCGACAATCGAGGCACAGGGTGTTCGTGACAGTACGACGGTCGTTACATGGACCGTCACGATTGACGAACGCGTCACCCAACCTAGTGATACATGAAATAACCCGCGCTCCTGCTTGAGCGCGGGTTATTGTTATTCTGTTTCAAGCGTTTGTTCCTGTTGCTGATCGAGTTCGACCGGTTCTTGGTCTACGGGTGGCTTCGCTTCAGCCAACGGGAAGGCGATGCCCGCACTTGTCAGCAAGGTGATCAAGGCGGCGCTCGTCAATGTTTGACGCATGATCCGACACGTCCTTTCTGTCTGATTCCGACACTATATTTTAATAATTCTGAACATTCTTCATCGTTTCGTCAAGCAATCTTTTACTTCCACTACGTATTTTTCCCAAAAACCCAGTATACTTAAACATGAAAAAGGGGGAAATCGATTGAAATTAACGAAAGCCAACACACGTCTATTAGAAACCGTTTTACCACGCTTGAACCTGAATGTCGCAGAACCGGACCGGACGGAGATTGAAGACCGTCTGCGGGCAGATATCTATGAAGCCCAGCGGAAACAGCGTCCATTCGAAGAGATTCACGGACTATCGGTCGAAGCACGCCTCGATCAGATGATTGCTGAATTACCACAACGACACCGGATGGAGACACAAAAACGCTGGACGCGAAACTATGTCTCGTCGATCCTGATGTTCATCTTCATCGAAGGGATCGATGGATTGTTCCAATTCGCTTTGATTGACTACTTATTCTTCTCGATCATCGCTCTATTCTTGATCGACGCGATGTCACAAGTCATCACGGCACCGAAGCTTAAACAAGTCAAACCGCGGGTGTGGATTCAATTCGTCATCAGCTTCATTTTATTTTCAACCTACAAGGCACTGCTCGTGACGGTCTTCCCGGCACCAGACGTCTTAATTCAAGTCAGCGGAACGCCGTCTTATCTCATCGGCATCGCGGGACTCGTTGGTCTCTACATCTACTGGTCAAAGAATCCGTTACGAAAGCGCGGCGCATAATTCGCGAGAGGAGAGGATTGCGTGGAGTTCACACATTGGAAACGACGGCTGCAAGATCATTTCGAACGAATGGGCTTTTCCCTACTGACGGAACGATTAGCATCGCAGGACATGGTCAAGCTCGAAGCGACACATGGTGCCTTCCTGTTCTTTCCGGTGACGATCCATCTGTATGAGCGTTCCGGCTGGAAGATGGTCGCCTTCGAGGCAAAGACGGAGGAGGAGCCGCAACTCGTCGAGCAGCAGATCGCCTCGTTATTCCAACTCTTAATGGTGACGTTCCAAGAAGAAGAGCGCGAGTTCCTACTCGGATTTCATGCGAATACCGGTCGTTACCTGACGGACCGTAATGCACCCGTCGGACGGCTCGTCCGTCTGATCGAAGAGTGTTGGTATGACGGTGACGTCCTGCGAGTCGACACATTCGATCCGTTTCCGGGACTGTTCGTCGCGCCACCTTTTGCCCATCAAAGTTATGCCTTCATGCCGGAAGATCGGACGTGGCGCTTATCCGTCGGGCGTACTGGACGTCCGGCGAACGATTATCGATTCGACGGAACGATCTTGTCCCTACACCGCTTACCGGAATCGGAATTATTCACCGTGACACCAAAGACGGTCCCGTTAGAGGATGAAGAGGCGATCCGGACCTTACTGGAAACAGAACGACAGACGATCGCTAAGTTCCATGATCGCGCCATGGCGACGATTCGGGCGTACGATCCATCATTTGGTTTTGCTTGGCGCGGGACGCAGACATTTTTCCACGGTGTTCCGGTCAATCCATTCGCACAGCGCTTGTGGCTCGAGAACGGCGTGACGCGATACCGGATTCTACAACAAGGATCGACGCGATTGCTTGCTTCCGGTGAGACGTGTGACGCTGTCATCGAAATGCTCGATGATGCCGTCAGCAGTGAAGAACCGGATGGTCAATCCGTCAGTCCGATTGGTCAACTGATCCTCGGGATTTGGCAACAGATCGAGTCGGACGAAGCGACGTATATCACGAACGTCGATTGCCGCGGCATCTCGCGTACACAAGCCGATAACCGGATCCGCCACGCGCTAGCAAGGCAAGAGACGATCGAGTGGGTGCACCGGGCACCGAACGAAGATGATATTTGTCGCTTTGCCGGTCTGACGTTGACCTTCCCGCATCGTCCACCGGGTGTCATCACGATTGAACGAACGGAAGCAGAATAACACGAACAGGCACGTCCGCGAGTAAGCAGACGTGCCTGTTCGTTTTTTTAGTGCGCGTGCTGTGACAATCGATTAAAGACGACGGACAGACTGTAATAGATCATTGCTGTCAGAGTAGCGATCGTAAAAGAAAGCGGCAGGTCAAATTCGTCCTTCGTCGTCAAGAGAATCAGGAGACTCGCAATCACGATGCCGTACATCCCATAACCAACGACTGTCGGCACATACGCTAGTGTCGTTGAAGAACGATTAATGATCATGCCGATGATAAAGTCGAGTAAAAAGCCGGACAGCAAGATGATTGGCAAGGCGAATAAGACGTATGACAAAAATGTTGAACCGAATGAATCATACATCGTATTCGCTTCCCTCTCTGTAATCGGTGTATAGGATATGTACGTCAGCACAGTGCAAACGAGACCGGTTGTCATAATAACGGCAAGCAATCGCTTCAACATGAATTTTCCTCCTTTATTTTCCTTATTGAGTATACCAATCTACACCAAAAAACACACCCTACTGGAGGATGTGTAAAGAACGACCTATAACCCGAGCGACACGATTAGCCGTCGAACATCCTGATCCGCTTGTTTAGGTGTCAAAATCAACAGTTGATCGTCTACGAGGACACGTGTCTGACCACGCGGCGTCAGAATTTCATCTTCACGAATGATTGCAACGACGAGCACATCCTGGGGCATCTCGATATCCTGTAGCGTTTTTCCGGCAATCACACTGTTTGTCGAGACCCTGACCTCGATGATCTCCGCTTGTGGATGGGTGACGGTCATGAATTTCAGGAACGGTTCGACCGTCGTGTCGTGCTGTGTCTCAAGCCCCATTCGCCGGACGATCCACGGCAAGGCCGTTCCTTGCAAGAGAGCAGACGTCATGACGGTGAAGAAAACGATATTGAAAAGAAGCGGCGCTTCCGCGAGACCACTGGAAAGCGGATAGGTCGCGAGAATGATCGGAACGGCGCCCCGTAATCCGGCTGCCGTGATGACACTCTGTTCTTTGACCGTGTACCGAAACGGAAGTAGCGATAAGACGACCGCAAGTGGACGCGCGAGCAGGATCAACGTCAGGACGATGACGGCTGAGACGAATAATGTCCGGGGATCGAGCAATTGTTTTGGGAAGACGAGCAATCCGAGCATGATGAACATGCCGATTTCTGCTAAATGCGACAAGCTGCCACTGAATCGTTTGAGCGTCTCGCGGTAGATCATATCATGATTGTTGATCCAGATTCCGGTCAGATAGACGGCGAGAAACCCACTGGCGTGCAAAATCGTCGCGAGACCATACGAGAAGAGCGCCCCACTGAACAGAAGCGTCGGATAAAGGGCGGACGATGGCAACTCGATCCGGTTCAGCAGTTGCGTGACGAGATACCCGATCGCAAGACCAACTAGCGTCCCGAGTCCCATCTCGTAGATGAAGGACAGAATACCCGCACCGATCGAGAACGATTCCGGCGCTAACGCAAACGACGTGAACAAGATCGTCAGGAAGACGGCCATCGGATCATTCGTTCCCGACTCCGCCTCGAGCGTATGTTTGACTTTGGCGTCGACCGGTCGTCCACTGAGCAGGGAAAAGACAGCGGCCGCATCGGTCGAGCCAACGAGCGCGCCGATCAATAGCGCGACCGGCCAAGAAAAATCAAGTAATAGATACGCAACGATGGCAATGATCCCGGTCGTTGCAAGGACCCCGACGGTCGCAAGTGACAGGGCGGCAGGGAGGATTTTCCGGAAGTGTGTCCACTTCGTGTGCAAGCCACCGTCAAACAGAATCAGGACGAGCGCCATCGTCCCAAAGAGACGGGCTTGCTCGAAATCACCAAAGTTGATGATTCCTGTGACATCTGACCCTGCCACGATTCCGACGACAACGAATAGAATCAACGTCGGTACATTTAACCGGACGGCAAACTTCGTCGTGATGATCGCAATCAATAGTAACGTTCCTGCAACGAATAAGATCATCCCCTCTTCCATCCGACCACCTCTTTCGTGATAACATGTTCTCCTTTTAGTATACGTTACTTTTTGAAAATTTCGAAAAATAACGTCAAAACAAGGTGTACAAACGAAAAGAAAAAGGAAAACTAGAAACAGAACTATTTGCGTTCAATACGGAACACAAGGAGGAAAAGGGATGAACATCTGTATCGTCACGGGTGCCAACTCCGGCATGGGGATGGTCACGATTCAAGAATTATTGGAGCGAGGAGATCGGGTCATCGCTACCGTCCGTTCGCAGAAAAAAGCGACGGCACTCGTGCAACTACTGCGGGAACATGGTGTATCGCATACGCACCTGGAAATCGAGATCGTTCAACTCGATCAACTGGACTCCGTCCGTCGCTTCGCGGATCGTCTGTTTGATTTAGTCGGTCGCATCGACCGCTTGATTTTAAACGCCGGTGTCATGGTACCGCCGTATCATGTCACGAAGGATGGCTTTGAATCACAATTCCAGGTCAACTACTTGAGTCATTTCTACTTGATCGAGCGCTTATTGCCGTTACTTGAGAAAGGAAACGATCCGCGTGTCATCTCGATTTCATCGCTCGCTGGTGAAGGCGGCTTGATTCGGACCGACGTCGAACTCGAGGCGATCGCTCACGTCAAAAAAGAACACTATAGCCCGATGCGTTCTTACCGCGAATCGAAGCTCCTGCAAATGATTCATATGCGTGAACTGGCAGAGAAGCACGGCGACCGGATCACGTTCGTCAGCGTCCACCCGGGGATCGTCAATACGGATCTATTCTATCGCGGCAAGTACGGCAAAGTGATGAAGACGTTACTCAAACCGGTCGCGCAAGTCGGATACTGGACCGGAAAACTCTATACGCCGGAATACGGCGCAAAGACGGCACTTTATCTCGCAACGACCGACGATCCGCTCGACAACGGTGGCTACTATGCGGACTCCGCTCCACGACTCAGTAATCCGATCGTCGAAGACGACGAGTACCGGGCGCAAGCACGGAATTTGTCGCGTCGCTGGGTTGAACTCGCCTGAACGACAAAAAACGACCGGCTCGTGGGAAGCCGGTCGTTTACCGTTGTGACGACTGGGGGTCAGATCACTCCTAAAGGATACGTTACATTGAAATAAAATTGTGGAATATGAAAAAAATCACAAAATAATGGGGAACGATGAAATCTTGAAGCAAAAAGGTTTTCTTCTCGCTGTACATTCGTTAGGATAGAGAAGAATTTTTTTGTAACAGGAGGAATAACATGATACGACAAGCTACATCAAAAGACGTTCGAAACATCGCAACCCTACTTGAGCAAAAAGCGCTCTCCCTCAAAGCCAGTGGTAGTAGCCAGTGGTCTGCTTATCTGGAGCAAGACATCGAACAACTCGTCGCGCGAGATTTAGAAGCAGGTCGCTTATATGTCTTTGAGGATCAGAACGAGCTGCTTGGTTCCGTTGCCCTGCTTCCTTCGCTCGAATGGGATCAATCCTTGTGGGATGATGTAGAAGGTCTGTATATCCATCGAATCGTCGTCAGCGACCGCGCAAAAGGACGTGGTGTCGGTCGAAAACTACTGGAACACGCGATTGCAGTGACAGAGGATGAAGGAGAAATCCTACGACTCGACTGTGTCGCTTCAAACGAGTTTCTCAACGCGTATTACACGTCTTTCGGATTCGTCCATCAAGGAACACGGGACGGCTTCTCGATTTATGAGTATGAACGCATCGAAGCG
This sequence comes from Exiguobacterium sp. Leaf187, assembly GCF_001423925.1. NCBI lineage: Bacteria > Bacillati > Bacillota > Bacilli > Caryophanales > Exiguobacterium > Exiguobacterium sp. Leaf187. The sequence goes on from NZ_LMPR01000009.1 coordinate 547,490, forward strand.
ACGGCTTGAAGCGGTTCAATCAAGACAACGGTCGTTTCGTTTGGTATGGTAATAGAAAAAGAACGGTTCAAGGAGTGATCGGATGCGATTGAATATCGGCTTCATCGGCTTTGGCAAAAGTACGACCCGTTACCATTTACCGTACGTGATGATCGAGGACAACTATCATGTCACCTGGATTTACAATCGGAAGGAAAAACCGGAGCTGTTCGCCTCCTATCAGGATCGACTGCCGGATGCCCGTTTTACGACGGATCTATCCGAAATGCTCGCTGACCCGGCACTTGATGTCGTCGTCATCAATACACCACCGGCGACACATTTCGAATACGCGTTGCTCGCGTTGCAACATCAAAAGCACGTGCTCGTCGAAAAGCCATTTACGGTGACGGAAGAGGAGACGAAGCGTCTATTTGCAGAAGCACATGCGCAAGGCGTCAAGATTCTCGCCTATCAAAACCGACGTTACGACAGCGACTTCCAAGTCGTTGCGCAAATCATCCGTTCCGGGAAACTTGGTCGTCTCGTCGAGGTCGTCTCGCAATTTGATCTATTCCGCCCGGAAGCGGCTTCAGCTGACGCGCGTCACGAAAACGGTGCGCTTTACGGACTCGGCGTCCATACGCTCGATCAAATCATCGCTTTGTTCGGAAAACCGGACAAGGTCGCCTTTGACGTGCGCAGTGTTCGACTGCCGCATAATCCAGACGACGCGTTTGCGATTGATCTCTATTATCCGGAGCTTAAGGTCAGCGTTCGGACGAGTCATGTCGCACTTGCCCCGGCACCCCGGTGGATGTTACACGGCACGAACGGCACGTTCATCAAACAACACGTCGACCGGCAAGAGCTCGACCTGAAAGCGAACTACTTCCCGGGAGAAGAGGGGTTCGGTGAGGATTCAGAAGACGATTATGGGCGTTTGATTTATCATGATGAACACGGTCATCTGCAAGACGTCCGGATTCCAAGTCCTGTTGGCGATTACGGTAAAATGTATCGCGCCTTTTACCGTAGTATCGTCGAGGACGCGCCGCTACCAGTCAAGGAAGAGGATACCTTGTTCGTCGCTCATCTGCTCGAACAAGCATTTGCGCAATCATCACCATATATTTTAACGATTAAAAATTAAATTTTATTTTGATTTCAGAAAGATGACAACTCGACTGTGCCCGTAGGCATGATCGAGTTTTTTTGATATAACGAACAAGGACGTTCCTCATTTTTCAGATTTTTCTAAAGAAATGTTGATTATTTTTTCAAAAAGTTGGGAAAAGGGGAACGAGTCACCAAATTACACCATAGGGGGTCTATCATGAAACGTTTTTTCTCCGTACTGCTGATTGCAGTCATCTTCGTTGGCGTACTCAGTCCTTCGCTCATTGCTGAAGCAGCAACGAAATTAACCGTGACGACGGATGTTTTGCGCGTTCGCGAAAAACCGTCGACATCGAGTAAGATTCTCGGAAAGATTTACAAAGGAAACGTCTACAGTTCAAAAGGCACGTCTGGCAGCTGGTACAAAATCAGCTTTAAATCCCGCACCGGCTACATACACAAGGATTTCGTCAAATCGTCTTCGTCGAAGTACACATCGACCGGGACGAAGTATACGACGGTCGGCACACTTAACGTCCGGACGGGTGCTGGAACGAAGTATAAGGTCGTAGGGCAGCTGAATAAAGGGGTTGCCGTCGCGACATACGGCACGTCAGGGAGCTGGACACGGATTCTCTACAAGGGAAGCTACCGCTATATCTCGACGCAATACGTCTCGAAGTCGAAACCATCGACGACGACGAAGAAGCTAAACGTCCCGTACTACAACCAATATTCACTCGGGTATCCATCTGGCTGTGAGTTCGTCTCGTTGAAGATGGCACTCGAATACAAGAAAAAAGCCGTCTCTGCTGCGTCACTCTATAAGCAAATGCCAAAAAGTATGAAGAACGCGACGTATAAGAACGGAAAGTATTACTGGGCAGATCCAGAAAAAATGTTCACGGGGAATCCAGCCGGTACGCTCGACTACTACAAGAACTGGGGCATCTACCCGAAAGGGATCCTACCACTTGCGAAAAAATACCGCAGTGGTGCCGTTGATATCTCGAAACAAGGCGTCTCGAAAATTGAGAGTGAAATCCGTAGCGGTAACCCAGTCATCGTCTGGGCAACGGTCGATTTCAAGAATCCATATGGCTACTTTTCTTGGATCAAACCGGACGGTAAAACATTCACAGGCTACCGGAACTATCACGTCATGCTCGTGACAGGTGTCTCAAGTGGTTCGTTCTACGTCTCGGACCCATACCGCGGCAAGTACAGTGTCAGTCGCTCGCAGTTCACATCCGTTTTCAATCAAACGGGACAATATGCGTTATCTGTTCGTTAAACCCTCATCCGGTCGCTCCGACGCGACCGGATTTTTGTCATTTTCAGGCATATCGATACGAAATCTACTGTAAAATGAAGGAGTTCACCTGCTAGGTGTGTAAAAGAATGACAATGTATTCATGAAAGGAAGTGAAGAGATGGAAGATCCACGGATCACGCGTCTCGAGCAGGAGGTCGCGGCGTTACGACAACGAGTAGCTGCCCTTGAAGGACAGCACAATTCGCCTGTCGCACCTGAACCGAGCGAACCAGAAGTAAGTACAGTCGCTCGCCCAGCTCCGCGCCCTGCTTATACGAAACGAAAACCGGTTGTTCCTCCACCAACATTTAAGGAAAAACGCTCCCGCGAAGAATGGGAACAGGTCATCGCGACCGTCTGGTTACCCCGGATTGGAGCGATATTCGCTGCGCTCGGGGCTTTATTCCTTTTCTCCTACGCCTCGGTTGCCGGTCTGATCAGTCCACCTGTCCGCATCGGAAGTGGGGTCTTAATTGGTTTACTCGTCATCGCTCTCGGAGAATACCAGTATGAGAAGAAACGACGTGAGCTCGGGGTCGGACTTGTCGCGACCGGTACGATCGTCGCGTTGGCGGCACTGTTCGCCGGGATGGCCTTATATCAATTCTATCCACCGTCTTTAGCTTTCTTACTTGAGCTCGTCGTCGTCTTCATCGCGTACGGTTTGATGCTCTGGATGCGGTCGCAAGCCTTGCTCGTCCTCGTATCCATCACCGGTTTCTTATTACCGTATCTACAATTATCGGACGAGCCGAACTTACCGCTCTTCTTATTGTACGAAGTCGTCTTGTTCGCAGCGATCTTCTTTGCCGTTGACCGACTGAAGGCAAAAAAAGCGTTCGTCTTCGCTTGGGTGATCTTTACGATTGCACTCGCGTTCGGTCTACTCTCGTTAGAGCTCTACTGGCTTGATGAACAGGTACCACGACTTGATGAGTGGGCGGTCTTACTTGCAGCACTCTTTGGTTACGGTGCGACGTCGTTCGTCGGTCGACGCATCCAGTTTCAGCCAAACGTCCCAAGCTGGCTTGCCGGAATTGTCGTCTTACTGACGTTACTGATCCTTGATTGGTCGTTCGGAATGCTAGTAGCGATTCTGTTCGCCGGAATTGCCTACGTGCTTGCGGAACGATTGAAGGATCACGCTCAAAACGGCGTCGGTCACGTTGCCTTACTCGTCGCCGTCCTCTTGATTCCGGCAGATGCCCTCAGCTGGACGTATCAACTACGCTACTTCTTGATTGCCGGATTGATCGCCGCATTTTGGTTCGTTCCGCGGGCGCGCATGCCACATCAACGGTTGTTTAACGTCGGCTTGTATGTCGTCTTTATCTTTTCAGCCGTCATTGATTATGAATCCTATCAAAACATAGGTTTGTCCTACGCTTTGACTGTTCTCGCGATGGTCGTCGCTTCAACGGCATTCGTCTTGCTCCTCGTTCAGACACATCGTGATCCGCTCTGGAAAGGGTCATGGCAACTTGTCCTCGTTTTAGCCGCAATCGGGGTTTTTACGACCTACACGTTGATCATCATGGAGTTACCATTCTACCGCGGTCTTGAAGAGACGGCGCGTAGTACGACGTTGTCCGCTGCCTATATTGTCCTCGCACTCGTCCTTGTCGCGATTGGTCGGATGCGGACGTCGTCGACGTGGCGATTGTCCGGATTGTTGCTACTGACCATCAGTGCCGTCAAGCTCTTACTGTTCGATTTGTCGTTCCTGAGCTTATTCCAAAAAGCGTTCGTCTTCATTGGCTTCGGGATCGTCACGTTCATCATTTCACGGACGTACTTCAAAAAACGCAAAGAACAAGCCTGATAGAGCGCTTGAATCGGTTGAAATAAACCGGTTCAAGCTTTTTTTTATTGCAAAAAATTTTTATTGATAACGATTATCATTGTCGTCTATACTATTTAAGGAACTGACTTAATTAGTAACAGGGGGAACCATACATGAAACAAGCATTATTGATGACAGGGGCGCTCGCCGTCGTTTTAGCAGGTTGCAGTGAAGCGAAACAGGCGGAGACACCAGCACCGAAAAAAGAGAATTTTGACCAGGTCGTTGAGGATTACCGGACGTATGCGATTAACGAAATCGATACGTTCGTCCGCGAGACGGAAAAATTCACCGATGCCGTACAGGCTGGCAAGCTTGAAGAAGCGAAAGCATTGTACGCACCAACACGGATGTATTACGAACGCGCAGAACCAATCGCGGAAGTGTTCGGTGACCTTGATCCGAAGATCGATGCGCGAGCAGGCGACGTGAAAGCGTCGGAATGGGGTGGTTACCACCGGATCGAGCAAGGGTTATTTGAAAAGGGAACGACAAAAGGTTATGAAGCGTACGCGAAACAATTGATGAAGGACGTCCACTTACTTCGGGCAAAGGTCGAGACGGTCGAGGTGACACCAGAATTACTCGTCACGGGGGCGACCGATCTGTTAAACGAGGTCTCGACGTCAAAAGTGACAGGGGAAGAAGACCGTTATTCGCATACTGATTTATATGACTTCGCGGCAAACGTCGAAGGGGCTGAAAAAATTTACGAACTATTGAACCCGGCGCTGAAAAAACAAGATGCGGCGTTATCAAAAGAGATTGCGGCTCGCTTCAAGGATGTCCATGCGTTACTCGACGCGAAGAAAAAGGGCGATGGCTATGTCCTTTATACGAGTCTCTCGAAACAAGATGTCAAACAGATGAGTGTCGCCATCAATGAACTCGCGGAACCGCTCTCGAAGATGGGCATCGTACTGGAGGGATAAGCATGAAACCAATCCAAGAAGGTGTCACGCGGCGTGACGTTCTTAAGGTCGCGGGCTTGACGAGTCTCGGTGCTGCCCTGTATGCCAGTGGTCTTGAAAAGTTTCTTCCGCGGACATTGACTGTTGAAGCCAGTGATCAAGAGCCGTTCTACGGTACGTATCAAGCGGGAATTCTGACTCCACCACAAAATCACGTCCAAGTCGTAGCGTTTGATATCAAGACGGACCGACGCGACGAACTCGTTGATTTACTAAAGCGTTGGACGCGATTATGCGCCAGACTTGCGGCCGGGTTACCATATGGCGACTCTGAGTCCCGTTATGTTCCACCGGAAGATACGGGGGAAGCGGATGGATTATCTGCCGGACACTTGACGTTTACGTTCGGGTGCGGTCCAAGTCTGTTTGACGGTCGCTTCGGCATCCGTCATAAACGACCGGATGCCCTTAAACCGTTGCCGACGTTCGATCTCGATCGTCTGGACGAAAAATGGAGCGGTGGCGACCTCGTCGTCCAAGTGTGTGGTGATGATGCCCAAGTCGTCTTCCATGCGATCCGTAACCTCGTCCGTGTCGGGCGTGGGACGGTCGCGATGCGTTGGTCGCAAGCTGGTTTCCAGCGCAGTAAAGCAGCAGATGCCTCTGGTGGGACGCCGCGTAATCTGTTCGGCTTCAAGGACGGCACGGGGAATCCTGACGTCTCGAAGAAGCAGGTCCGGAAAGACTCTCTCTTTTGTCAGTGGCAAGACGGGACACCATGGTTGACGAACGGCTCGTTCCTTGTCGTCCGTCGCATCCAGATGCATCTTGAAGTCTGGGACCGGACGATTCTAAAAGAGCAAGAACGGACCTTCGGACGCGAACGTGCTTCCGGGGCTCCGCTTGGCTCAACAGACGAGTTCGCTTCCGTCACACCAGCGAAACGACAAGCTCGTGGCGAAGCCGCCTTACCGGTTGACTCGCATACCGCTGTCGCACACGGGGACGGGAAGACAGCGATCTTACGCCGTTCCTACTCGTATCAAGACGGCATCGATGAAAAGACGGGTGCCCTTGATGCCGGACTGCTGTTTTTATCGTATCAGCGTTCACCGAAACAATTCATCGAGATTCAGCGTCGTCTTGCCGCACAGGACCGATTGAATGAATACATCACGCACCGTGGAAGTGCCATCTTCGCTTGCTTCGGTGGAATCTCGAAAGGAGGCTACATCGGTGATGCGTTATTTGCGTAATCTCGTCCTTGTATTTGTACTCCTTATTGCCGGTCAACACGCGGTGCCCGTCCATGCTGCATCGACGGATGATCTCTATGTCGCAATCGGACAAGCCCTGTCTGCCGTCGCAAGTGAAGATCGCGCGGCACTGAATCAAGCGATTGATGAACTGAATCAAGCATCCAAAGACTTACCTGATCAACAAGCGGCAATCACGAAAGCCGTCAAACAGGTCGATGCGAAACGATCGGCAGCGTTTCCGGAAGTCCGCGAGCAACTGACAGCACTTTCTGCTGCCGTCCGGAAGCAGGAAGAAGCAACGAAACCGAAGACAGACCCAGTTGCGAAGTCAAAAGTAAAACAATTACTTTTGTTGACGAAAGAGATGCGGCAGGTCAAGGCGAGCGACCGTCCGGCAGCGGAGCAACGATTGTTGACCGCATGGGCGACGCACGAGAGTCTTGTTCGCAATGACAATGTCGGTCACTATGGCAACATCGAGATGGCGCTCGCGTCGATCCGGATCGCGGCGGCGCGTGATTCCGCGGATACGAAGGAATGGCAAGCCGCACTTGATCAGTTCGATACGGCCGTTCAGTCTTTCCTCGACGGAGAGAAAGTCCAGGCGAAGAAAACGGGACTGCAGTCGCTGCTGACGCCACTCGAGGAGGCGCAAACCGCACTAGCTGCAAATGATTTACCGAAAGCGAAACAAGCACTCGAATCGTTTCTGAAGACTTGGCCACGTGCGGAAGGCGAGGTCCGGACACGTAATGAAGGTCTCTATTCCCAGCTTGAATCAGATGTACCACTGTTACTTGCCCGCCTGACGCCGGAAACGCGGGAAAAGACGGCACAAGAACTCCAGTCGTTTGAGAATGCTATCGCACAATTACAAACGAAGACGCATTATACGTTTGTTGATGCAATGCTCGTCATGCTGCGGGAAGGTCTCGAAGCGTTACTGATCGTCAGTGCGCTCGTTGCTTTCGCACGGAAAAGTCGTTCAAAACAAGAAGGGAAGGTCTGGGCAGGCGCTGGGCTTGGTCTGATCGCAAGCGGTCTGTTAGCGCTCATCCTCCAGACGGTCTTTCAGGCCTCGTTCGCGGCGACGGGTCGGGAACAAATCGAAGGCTATACAGGAATCGTCGCGGTCGTTGTCATGTTGTTCGTCGGCTATTGGTTGCACTCGAAAAGCGCCGTTGCGAAACGAAAACACTTTTTATCAACGCTTTCGACGACGTCCTTGTTCTTCGTCAGCTTCTTGACGATCTTCCGAGAAGGCGCCGAGACGTTGTTATTTTATATCGGAATGGCACCAGCGATGACGAAAACTGCCTTATTATCCGGAATCGGTCTCGCGATCATCATCATCGGTCTCGTCTCGTATGCGGTCATCCAGATTGGTGTCCGTTTACCGATCCATCGTCTGTTCCAAGTCGCGTCGTGGTTAATCTATCTAATGGCGTTCAAGATTCTTGGTACGAGTCTGCACGCGTTGCAGCTGACGAACGTCTTACCGATTCATCCGATCAATGGACTCGGAACTGCCGGGTGGATTGGTTTCTACCCAACGCTCGAGACGCTTATCCCACAAGTCGTCCTGATGATTCTGATTGCCTTGTTTACGATCTGGCAAAAGCGGCGTGCGTCTTCAATCCAGACTGCTGCTTGATCCATTTTTCAATTTCAGGTTTCAACTATTATGTTCCGGGTATAACTTCTTATCAGCAGCTTGCTGCATGAAGGAGAGGGATTTTTATGCTTGAAACACGCATCGTACGAAACATGACCGCTGTCGACGCAGAAGTGACGAGCCTCAAATCAAGTGGCTATTCGAATAAACAGATTTACATCTTTGCCAAAGACGAAGAACTCGCGGAACGGATCGCGAATGACACACAGACGTTACCATACCGCGTGACGAAGAAGTCGTTCTTTGAGACATTATTATCAGCCGTCCGGAGTAACCGAAATGACCGGATTGCTCAGTTGTCCGAGCTTGGCATGACGAAGGATGTCGCTGAGGATCTAGAAGATGAAGTCCGACACGGGCGGATCGTCATCGTCGGTTCGAAGTCCGATTTACTGAATCCAGCGTTCGCGGCGTCTTACGTGACGGATGAAGCAACCGATTATGGTGCTGGAGTTCCGAAACTTGAAGACGAGGAAACGACGACGACGTTACCAGCCGATCAAAACGTCAAGTTAAAAGATGAATGATACAAAAGCCTCCTGTTTCTCAGCGTAGAGACAGGAGGCTTTTGTTTAGCCTTCTCATGGAAGGGAATGGGAAAATTGAGAGGAGGAAAGACAATGCAATTCTTATATGTTGGTTATTATGATGCAGACCGAATGGATGTTTTATCGAAGGAAGAGATCGATGCTTTGATGTCGCGTTGTGATGCGTTGATGAACACCTTCAATGAACAAGTCGATGTCCTATCAGACTGGCACCCGGGTCTTACGACACAAGCATTTTACTGGCAAGATGGGGTCGTACAGAAGAAAGTAGAGCCGGATCGAGCGCATGGAGAGCAGATTGGCAGTTTGATTGTCTTTGAAGCACGTGATTTGGATCATGCGATGGAACTGGCTTCCCTTCATCCGACGACTCAAGTCGCAGAAGGGGAATCTTACGGTTGGCGCGCAGAAGTCCGTCCATTATCAGGTACCTCTTGATGTATGGATTATGGACGACATTTACGACTCAAACCGGACAACGCGAACACGTCATCGCCCTGTTACTTGAAGCTGCGGCTTCTTTAGAGACTCATCCGAGTTGTCTGCACTACATCATCAGTATTTCTGACGAACCGGATGTGCTACATGTCCGTGAAATCTGGACGGATGCCGCTGCACACCTCGCGTCTTTAGAGTTACCGGTGACGCGGCGTTTGATTACGCAAGCGCGTCCATTGCTCGAGCATGTTGAACGCGTGCTCGAAGACCACCCGCTCGGTGGCAAAGGACTCATGTAAACCAAAAACCCCTCCTCTAGTCGAGAAGGGGTTACATGCTGTTAGGTTGTCGTCCACTGGATATCGATGACGTCCGACGATCGCACCATCCGGCGCATACCTGTCGATGTGACGAGTTCAATCGTTCCACGGTCATGAAAAATCGCTTGGATCGAACCGGATACCGTATCGAGTTGTTTTAATCGGACGTGGACCGTCTGTCCGGTCCGGACTGCACGTTCCATGATGTGTTGTAAGGAGAGGCGATCACGAACGATCGTCTCTTCGCGTGATTGATACAGATGTTCAAGATGAAGGATATGCTGGCGTGAAGTCAGTTGTTTCCACTTGCGATTCGATCGTTTTTTAGATGCGAACATGGCTGACCACCTCCTGAATTGAGTCGTACGCTAGATAGTCGTGCGCTCTGCTTCAGTTATTTCCCTTCACGAACAGTGCTTAAACACGTGCTCCTGACATTTTTTCACGAAACGCCTCGATTGCGGCAATCGCCTCTTGATCGTGCTCGACCTCACCTGGTGCATTCCCTTCGGCAAGAATCGCTGTCTCAAGCGTTGCGCCAAGGAACGATGCGATATGCTCGAACTGCGTGACGAGTGCTTGTCCTTTGACGCGTGGATTATCTCCTCCGACCGCAATCAAGTGGAATCGTTTCCCTGCCATCCGACGTTTGAATTCAAGTTCTTCATCGCGCAGTGACTCGCTGAATCGGTCAATGAATAATTTCATCTTCGTCGACATCGAGTACCAGTAAATCGGAGTGATGAACAGGATGTCATCGTGTTCAAGCATCTCTTCGACGATCCGGCGATAGTCATCGCCAATCGGCAAAAAGCCTCCGTGATGACGGCGGTCTTCAATCGGCTGAATCGAGACGTTCGCCAAATCGACAGCAACATGAGGGATTCCTTTCAATGCTTGTTCCCCGAGCCATTCACTGTTTCCTTTACGTGAGCTACCAAAAATCGTATACATATCGTGCATCTCCTTTTGAATTCGATTGTTCTATTCTATTCCAAACTGCACTGTCAATACACCGATATGCTCACAATTGGTTTTGAATAAGGGTTTTGCGGAAAAAGACAAGAAGACGAAAAACAAATAGGGGAGGAACAGTCGAATGGAGAGAAGCACGCTCATTGCGCTAGAAAAACACTTATATGCCATCCACCTCGAGATGGATGGACTGGCGCGCCTCATTACGAAACAATTAATTCATTTGAGCCAAGTGGCTGCATCCGTCGAACATTTTCGACGGATGAGCTTTGATATCTATAAAAATCGGACGTCACTCGAGCAGATTCCGTCACAAGTCTTGTATGAGACGGCACTCGACTACGAAGACTGGCTCGAGGAAGAGTTTGATGAGATTCCTGCTAGCTGGCAGCTGGCAACGAAAGAAGAAGAGGCACTCGAGCAGCTTTGGTGGTTCGAATTCTCACGAATTCAAGCGGAGCTTGAAGAATGGCTCAGTCTCTATCTGATTCGCCGGATTCGAGAAGACGTTCGTTACATGCCACCGGTGATCGAGAAAAATGCCTATGCTTTATCAGAGGATGCCCGCCATGTCTTTTGGCGCCTCTTACAACGCTCCGTCGCGAAGCCTTCATCAAAGATTAAGGCGAACCAACTGTCATGTCGGATGGGCATCGCTGAGATTGCCCGCTGTGCCCGACTTAATCAAGACCGGACGCGTCGTGCGATTGGTGAACTGACGCGTCGTGGTCTGATTGCGATCGAGGAAGATGATGAGAAGCTAAAAATGCGGCTCCGCCTTCAAGTCATCTGATTGAAGGCGATGAATCGTTCGATCATCCGTTCATCTCGACGTGCGGATGGACCAATCCAAATCAGGTGACCAGGACTTTTCGATTCAATGAACTGCGCGTGAGGAATGCTCCGTCGTGCGTGTTCCGAATGCTCGAACGGAACAGCACGGTCTGACTTCGAATGGACGATCAAGACGGGACACGTGACGGCTTCAAGCCGTTCTCGTTCGATGTCTTGTGTGATATCAAACAAGACACCTCGCCCAGGACCATTTTGAAGACCAACTTCATATAATAACGACGCATCCGTCTCACTAATGTGGGTACGGATCGTTTCGCGTGGTAACAGACTCGTCATCTCGACCATCCGAACTGCTGCTTCTTCAGGAAACTTGCGTATCTTATCCTTCACATACGTCCAAAGCCCCCACTGGATGAACTGTAAAGGACGTTGTAAGACCGGTTGGATCAGAAGACGATGGTACGGCAGGGAAATCCGGTGCGTCATCGCACACGCTAAGACAAGGGCATGGACGCCTGGATCCATTCCAGCAAGCGCGATTGCCGTCGGTCCGCCGGCAGAGATGCCATAAACGGTGTACTGTTTAATCTGACGGGAAGCAAGCCACTTAGAATAGAATGTTGCGAGCGCCTCTGGACTATCAGCGAGCTGAAGTGGGGTTTGTCCGTACCCGGGGCGTGACGGTACGATGACGCGATATCCTGCCGCGATTAACTTTTCGACATGGTAGACTTCTCGGTAATCCGATTGTGTACCATGAATTAATAAAATGACGGGACCACTCCCGCTATCCCGGTATTCAAAACGCTGACCGTTCCATTCTGCGATATAATGCATCCCAATTCTCCTATCTCTTAATTTTTACCATTTTATTGTTAATCTCGTGTTTATTTTCATGTATACTGTAAAGTATAACCAAACCATTGTGACTTAGGAAATGAGGATGCGTAGTGTCTAACGAAAAATTAACGAACCGTGACCGCTTACTTGCTGTACGAGAAATCTTCGAACGTCAGTCGGATGAAGACCATACGTTGACGCTTGAGCAATTGAGCACGGAACTCTCGAAACGAGGACTGATCGAGAAGCTATCCCGAAAATCGTTGAAGGATGATATTGCGGCACTTGCCAAATCAGGTTTTGACGTCGTGGCGGAAGAGACGAAGAATGGACTTGCCATTCCGTATCATCTCGTCAGTCGTCCCTTTGAGCATCATCAACTCCGATTGCTGGTCGATGCCATCGCCAGTGCGAAGTTTATCTCGGAAAGTGAGACGACGTCGCTCGTTCAGACGATTCAGTCGTTGACGAGTGATAAGATGGCGGAGTCTCTCCAGCCGGTACTACATACTGTCAAAAAACCAAAAGGAATGACGTCGCGCTCGATCGATACGATCCAGAAAGCTATCAGTGATGAGTTCGTCATCAGTTTCCAGTACCAAGGAAAGTTTAACGAACGGACGCGAAAGTTCGAGTTACGGAAAGATGGCGAGCATTACCTCGTTTCTCCGGCTCACCTGTTGATGGATAACGGAAATTACTATTTGATTGGACGTGATGAGCGGATCAAAGAGATTCGGACGTACCGGGTCGACCGAATCGTCAATTGTAAAGCGTTTGAACCGATGGAAGAACCGGTCCATGTCGAGCCGAGTTACTTAAGTAACATGTTCAACATGTATGGGGGAGAGAACGAGCAATTGACGCTTAAATTTCAGGAAAGTCTAATGCCGACCGTCGTCGACCGGTTCGGAACGGATATCCGCTGCCGTCGTCTCGATGACCTCTGGTTCGAAGTCAAGGTCGATGCGCTCTTTTCCGACGGGTTCATGATGTGGCTGATTCAATTCGGCAATCAGGCGGAAATCATTGCGCCTGTCGAACGCCGGGAGACATTCAAGAACAAGGTGGCAGGTCTTGCGACGATGTATCAAGTCGAAACACCTGCTCTTTAAGAGTTGAAGCAAGGTTCACTTGACCGTGGATCTTGCTTTTTTTAATTGTCGAGAAAAAAACTTTTTGTCGTTTTTTGTCGGATATTCATATTTGAATATTTTAAGCGAATAGTTCCAGTTACTATTAAGGATATCTGATACTTATGTAGGAGGAACGACATGCAACAGATGGAAAAAAGCCAATCAAACGGGATGCGGAAACTAGCTACTTTCCTCTTCTTCGTTTGTCTATCCTATACATCGTGGTACTTATTCTCACTTTTTGTCTTTCATCTCGTGTTTCCAGAAGATGTCGTGACATCCTTAGATATCGTCGTATTCGGATTCAGTCCGCTCGTCGCTCTTGTCGTCACCATCGGCTCGTTACGCTTGATCGAACGACGCATGAAACCTAAATTCACACCGCTTTTATTGATCGGATACATCCTTTCGACAAGTGTGCTGATTTATTACTCACTTGCTAACGAACTTCTGCCCCGACTGTGACTTGCAACTCCCTAACAATTGGCATATGCTACGCTTATAGCTTGCTAGGTAAGGGGGGATACGATGAACGCACAGTATATCCTCGACTGGATGCCGCTCGTGATTCCTGTCGGTGCCATCGTCTTTATTGTCGTCATTGCGCGTAAGGCTTCAAAAATCGATGCTGAAAAGTAAGGAGACTCCATTCAGGGAGTCTTTTTTTATTGGATCCTGTTGTTACTTTATTCGCACGATTTCCCTATTGTGAAAAAACATAATGTCACCCATTTCTATGGTATAAAGGAACTAGGCGAAAGACCTAATATTAGGAAATCATGGAGGGACAGATGAGACAAAGGACCGTCATGACTTTACTTGCACTCAGTATACTGCTTACCGTATGTATGATGAAAAAAACAACATTGACGCCAAAGGCCAGTACCATCAATCTCACCATCGCTGTCGTCGGAAAGGCTCCAGCACTTACGCAATCCCCGGACTTCCACTCGATTGATCTGCAGGATATCAAAGGGGATTTACGACGTTACGATGCCGTCATGATCATGCCGGAGTACTTACATCAGGCATCGGGACGTGACTATGCCACCGTCTACCGGAAAGCACAGATTCCGTTTTTCTTCATCGGCTCTCAAAAATCCGTCGAACCATTTCTTGATCCGAGTCTCTCCTATGAGGAAAGCATCTCGGTGCCGAATCCGACGTTTGCGGCTGGTATGCTCTATGACGATACACAAGAGACGACCTGGTTGTTCGGTGAGGGGATCGAACGACCGAATCGTTCTGAGCAACTGAAGATCTATCAATCAATCTTTCAAACGATTGAACAGAGTCACCTAATAAAGTAACGCTTACATGAAAACAGACCGAAGCGCTCGGAAGTACATCCATTTCCGAGCGCTTCGGTCTATTATTCGTCAATCGACTTGTTTCGTCGGGGCTAAGACGATTTCTCGAATATTGACGTGTTGTGGTTGCTCGAAGGCGAATAAGACGGTGTCCGCGACGATTTGCGGATCGAGACCACCGTCAATCGACTGTTTCCATTCGTTGTAGCCGTCCTTAATCGCGTCACTTGTCGTATGACCGAGTAATTCCGTCTCGACGACTCCTGGTGCGATCGTCATGACGCGTACACCGTGAGAGGCGACTTCACCCCGGACGTTCTCACTCATCGAGTGGACGGCGAATTTCGTGCCGACGTATGCGGCATGGTCGGCGAACGTCTTTTTACCGGCAATCGAACTGATATTGATGATCGTACCGGTCTTCCGCTCTACCATCGAGGGAAGGACGGCTTGCATCCCGTGTAAGACACCGAGCGCATTGACGTCAAACATCTCTTCCCATTCTTCCGCTCCTTGCGTCTCGATTTGACCGAGTAACATCCGTCCTGCATTGTTGATGATCGCTTCGACCGGTCCGAACGCTTCCGTCGCGTCTGCTAAAGCAGCATCGAGGGCAACTCGGTCGGTGGCTGCGACTTGGCGAATCAAGACATCGTCTGAAGCAAGGCTCGCCAGACGGTCAATCCGTCGTCCGAGCAATAAGACGCGGTACCCTTTCTGAATGAACGTTCGCGCAATCGCATGCCCGATTCCTGACGTGGCACCTGTGATGGCAATGAATCCTGTTTTCATGATATCGTCTCCTTATTTGATATGATAGATTGAAGATAACAGAGGGAAACCAATCCGAGAAGTACGCACTTTTAGGTCAGTCGGTTACCTTTTGGTAAGGGAGGGGACGGTATGCCGTATCTAAATGAGTTCGATGCGACGATGCGTCAGATTCAAGGCAAGTGGAAAGTGATGATCTTGTACGAGCTGCACGAAGAAGGGACAGTACGTTTTAATACACTGGAGCGTTATATCCAGGACGTCTCACCAAAGACGCTGACGCAACAGTTGAAACAACTCGAACAAGATGGCTTGATTACACGGACCGTTTACCCGGAGATTCCACCCCGCGTCGAATATGCCTTGAGCGAAAAAGGAATCTCTTTGATTCCCTTACTTGATGCGATTTGCGACTGGGGTCTTGCGACGACACCACGCAACCAATTGATGCGCACGTTATGCGACGAGGAAGCCCCCGCTCCATGAGCAGGGGCTTTTTGTTAACGTTCGATTTGTTCCCGTACTTGACGGCGGAACGTCTGGATGTCGTAAGCTGGTTCACTTGGACTGAACTCGATTCCGTCAATCAGACGCGCGTTTGGTGACGCATCCGGGAACTCGATCCGTGTCAGCCATTCAAGCGTCGTCTCTTCATGGCGTCTTGGGAAGGCTTGCTCGAGTTGAGAGGCAATCTTCAGAAGCGGATGATGACTATGCCGCTTTGGCGCATGCGCCCGTACCTGCTTGGAGTGCTTGACGGTTTGTTCTCTTTCGATTGCTATGACTTTTCGCTTCCGGATGACATAAAGCGTAACCGCAACTAAGATCACGGTCAGAAGCGTCGTTGCGATCCAAATCCAATCCGGTGTTCCTGCCTGGACGGCAGCTTGATCCACGTCTTGAACACCTTTGATATTCTTTAGCCCCATTGCCCGGTTCGTCATCGTGTCCGCTTCTCGACCAAGTGGTTCCGTCCAAAGGAATAATGAACCGAATGCTTCAAATAGCGGACGAATCGCACTCGTGACGGATCCGACGAGCGCTTCTTTCGTGAGCCGGAAGACGACAGCGATGATCAGCCCCGCGCTGAGGACTAACGCGATCGTCGGTAAGATACGCCGCCATTCTGTCATGTACGTGACGACGAATGGATACGCAATGACGAAGACCAAAATTAAAAATGCGCCAATCGGTGGTGTCACTCCTGGGAATAATACCATCACGACGCCGATGACCATCGCACTCGTAGCGTATCGCCACGGCGAATCGACCGTATCAAGAAACGCGGTCCAGGCGACGAAGACGAGCGCTAAGACGCTAGCTACGGGAGAGAGGAAATATAAGGACCCCGCTACGAGTAGCTGTAATCCGATGCGAAGCGAACGATGCGGCACGAAGGCAAGTGCCGGAAGAGCGAGCGCGAGATAGAACGGAACCGGTAACAGACTCGCAAGGAATATCCACCAGAGAATCATGCGCTCACTCCTTTCTGCCGGTGACCGAGATGGATCTCCGCCGTCGTCGACGGTACACTACGTTGCAATCGTTTCGTGAAGTACCGGCGTTCGAGCGGTAGATCGTATTCGGAAATCCGAGCAAGGCATTCCATCGTCCGTAGGAATTGATGTTTTCCCATACCAGACGGAACATGGTACCACTGCCCGGATCGGTTGACCATCGAAATCCAGAGGCTGTAGGAAGCCCCTTGTTTCTCGAGTTCACGGATGATCGTCGCGGCACGCGATAATAGTTTCTCGAAGTCCGAGCGGAGAGCGAGTCCGTCTGCGGACAAGCCATCGACGATGACGGCATAATCATGGTTACGTTTCCGGTCATATTGATACGAGTACAGTTCATTCGTCTTCGCATAAGCGGACCAGTAGATCGACTTCGCATCTCCGGAGTAGGGAACGACGGAGTGGAAACTCGAGCGATCGGTGAACGGACTCGAGCGATCAATCGTCTCACCGGGAATCATCCGTTCATTCCACTCGACCGACGCTGGTGCAAAGTCAGGGAAGACGTGACCCAGCTCTTGGATATTAAGCGTCACATAGATTGTGATCAAATGAAACGGATCCGAGATCATGACGTCAAACGACTGAATTCGAATCGTTCCCCGGTGAGCGGCAATGACATCGATTGAAAACGGCACAATCGTCTGTTTGCTGACATATAAGTGTTGACGCCAAAATTGACTACTCGCATCAGGAAGCTTGATCTGATCCCCGAGCAAGCCAGAAATCGTGATGCGACCGAGTGGTAACTTCGTTGGGTTCGATAACTCGAACGGTATCTGGATCGTTTCCTCTCGAAAAGCGCGAACGGTCTCAAGGAGGCGGACGCGAATCCGCTTCGCAACGTATTCGAGATAATACGGCATCACCCAGCCATATAATGTATAGGCGAGTAATAAAGCCGCAATCCAGACAGGACCATAGAGACCGACGATGACGCCGCTTGCACCTGTCATCGTAAGAATGATGAGGTTAAAGCCTTTTGGTATGATCAATTGCATGATTACACCTCAGTTGGAACAGTGAGTGAATCGAGGACTTGCTCGACGAGACGTTCGTTCGATAGCTTCAGCGTCGCTTCGAGCGTCAAGACGAGACGGTGGGCAAGCAATGGCGTCGCCAAGTGCTTGACGTCCTCTGGTGTGACGTACGTCCGCTCCTGCATCCAGGCCCGTGCTTTCGCGGCTTTTAAGAGTGCGAGCGTCGCTCGTGGACTCGGTCCAATCTCAACGTCACGATGGGCGCGGAGTGCGTCACAGACATCGAGTAAGTAGTTTTCGACGCTATCTTCGATCGAGACGGCGATGACTTCCTCTTTCCAGTCATTGAGTTGTTCGAGCGGAATCTGTAGTTCGGCTGCTGTTAAGTGTGCTCCACGTAATAATGCCTTCTCCGCCTGACGTGTCAGCGGAGCGAACGACAACTTGAACAAGAAACGGTCGAGTTGGGCATGCGGCAGTGGGAATGTGCCGTGTCCATCGAATGGATTTTGTGTCGCGATGACAAGAAAGTGTTGCGGTAACGTATAGGAGGTATCCCCGATCGTCACTTGTCCTTCCGCCATTGCCTCGAGCAATGCTGACTGTGTCCGTGGCGTCGTCCGGTTAATCTCATCGACGAGGACGATGTTCGCAAACAGCGGACCAAACCGTTGTTCGAACGATCCTGTCAGCGGGTTGAACAGCTCCATCCCAAGTAGATCGGTCGGTAACGTATCCGCTGTACATTGAATACGTGAGAACTTCGCTTCGAGTGTCTGCGCTAGTGCTTTTGCTAGTGTCGTCTTACCGGTCCCCGGACGGTCTTCGAGCAACACATGACCTTCTGCGAGCAAGCCCATCAATAAATGATCAATCACATCGTCCTGACCAAGGACAGATTGTTTGAGTGATGTACGTAACGTTTGAAACATAGATGATTCCCCCTTTAAGATGCATCGTATTTCTAAAGTGTACGAAAATTCAGAAAAAACTGCTAGTGATTTTCCAGGAATCACGCATAAAGAAATACGTCTATCTTTTATACTACCAGTTTCATCCAAAAGTTTCGTGAAATATCAAAAAAATTGAAACAGGATTATGAAGTTACTTAGCGAATAGAAGGATATAGTCATTAGAATAGGGGGGATGGACAGATGAAACTACATACTACCGAATCGAACTCTACTCTAAACCAGCAGCAGGACGTTGCTCACAGTCCTATCGACGAGTATCAACGGATTGTTGCTGGAGGACCTCCGAATCGCCGAGCCTTTGCCGCGATTCGTCGGCTCCCATTCGCATTACGTTTGCTGACGTATACGATCGGTTCCTTATTCACAGCAGGCATCCTCGCTGGACTCGTCATCAGTCTACTCGGTTAAAAAAGACTCCCTCAGCATTCCGAGGGAGTCTCATCATTCTTCAAAGAGATCATCCATCAACTCGGAGATCTCTTTTTTACGTGCGTTCGTCTCATCGCGTAAGATCCGAATCGAACGTCCGGTCCAGTCAAGTCGGTCGCCGATCGTTGCCTGGCGCGGTAAACGACTTTTCGGTAACGTGATTGTCTCGCGTTCGTCGGTTTCGCAAATCGCTAGATCGTCTTCAAAATCTGCTAGGGTCAATCGCATCTGATGCACCTCCACGTCTCGTTATTCCGGTCGTAAATCGGTCCGGTTCGATTCCTTGATGCCGTCACCGGTCGAGATATACTGAATCGTTCCACTTTGATCGGTCCGGTCAATCGTGATCCGTTCTGCTTTCAGTTCCTGTAAAACGGAGGGACGTGGGTGACGATAGGCATTATCCTGCCCTGCTGAGATCAAGGCACGCTTCGGATCAACGGCTTGTAGGAAGGGCAGGGAGGACGATGTGTCTGCTCCGTGATGCCCAAGCTTCAAGACATCGGCGCTAAGATCGACATCTGACTCAAGCAATTGTCGTTCCGTCCGGATCGGTGCGTCGCCCATGAAGAGGAACCGGTCCTGTCCATGTTCGACCCGCAGGACGGCACTCCAACTGTTGAGATCCTGCGTTCCGTCCGTTAGGGGAGCAAGGAACGTAAAGCGTGCAGCTTCACTCGGTATCTCAAGACCTGCCTTAACCGACTTGATCGTCACCCCTTCGCGTTTGACGGCAAAGAGGAAATCGCGGTATGTCTCTGTCGTATGCGTGACACGTGGGGCATAGACGCTATCGACTGGAAAGGCATCGAGGACGGTATCAAGTCCACCGATATGATCGGAGTCCGGATGTGTCGCAATGACTGCTGTTAAGCGTTTGACACCCAATTCTTGCAGGTAGCGGACGACATCCTCACCTTTGCCGTTATTCCCGCCGTCAATCAAGATTGCGTCTTCCTTCGTCCGGATGAACGTGCTATCTCCTTGACCGACGTCAAAACCGTAGACCTCCATTTGTCCCTCTGTTGGGGCAGGGGGCTCTTCGTCCCGTGTCGTATAGAAGATGACGATCAGGCAGAGTGCTAACAGAATCGTTGATCCCCATTTCAACATGTCGGTTCCTCTTTCTCGAACAGATAGAGCATGCCGTTACGCGGATGACCGAACCGTGGCCCCCGGTAACCGCGCCGTTTCAAGGCAGCACGCATCAAAATCATCATACCGCCATGCCCGACGAGTAAGACCCGTTCATCATCCTCGAACATCAGTTGATTCAACAGGACCTCAATCCGTTCATTCGCTTCCTTGATCTCCGCTTGAATCCGTTTGCTGAACGGGGCTGCGAGTCGACCGAGGACCGCCCAGCCAAGAAACGGTAACCGTAGATTCGACTGAATCGTCGGAAACGGTACTTCCCGTAGTAGATCCGTCACGATGATCTCTTTATCGTAGACACTCTTCGCCGTCTGGACGGCGCGTGGCATGCTACTGGCATAACAGACTGTCCAGTCGATCTGACCGAGCTCGACCGGTTGAATATCGATGTCTGACGTATCATACCGTTCAATCCATTTTTCAATATCGCTGGCGCTGATCCAGCCTTTCGTCGGGTATCCTTCCGTCACCCGGTGATGTCTCACTAATCCAATTTGTTTCATACTTCGTGCGACGGTCAAGACCGTCTCCCTCACTTTCATTCATCGTTTAGAGTGCGACGCGAATCGCGAGTCCGCATAAAATCGCACCTAAGATACTGAGCAAGCTCCCGATGATGTAATATTCCGCAAAGCGGCGATCTTCAAACTGTTTAAAACGGGCCAGTGCCTTCAAAGCAATGATGAAGCCAATCGCTCCGGTTGCGTTCGTGACGACGAGCAGGGTAATGATTGCCCGTTCGACGAGACCGATATAACGCCCGATTCCGTTTAATTCCGTCGTATAACTGCGCGCAGAATCTTCGACTTCATGTGTGACGGTCCGTGAGACGCCGTCGAGTTGCTCCTTACGTGTCACTTTTCGCTCGAAATGCGCTTCGATCAAGCGCGGAGCAAATGGTGCGAGCATTAAAGCAATCCCGTGACCGAGTAACTCCGTCGTCACTAAACTAAAGCACAGAATCCAGAGGACCTGCTCGGGTCGCGCGAACGACAATGACCAATCAATCGGAACGAACACCCATGTCAAGGCAATGATGGCAGCGATATGTAACGCTTGATCGATCCAGTACGCCGCTGCTTGCTTGACGCGACGTTTGAGCGGGGAAGCATCGAGTAGGGCGTGAAACACGAGAATGCTCCCTCCTAGCCATCCGGAGATGTCGAGGGTCAACTGCCCTCGGATGACGAAGAACGCGAGGACAAGTAGCATCAGAGACGCATGGACGGCAAGATGTTGGAACAAGATGCGTCGGTGTCGATGTTTCAGTTGCGCCATCCGTCTCGTCTGTAATGGAAAATCAGCAAGTAAGTGGACAAGGATAAGGCTAAGTAAGACAGTCACCGAATCGCCTCCCAGACTTGGAATTGCTCCAGTGCCTGTGCCAAGGCAGCTTCAAGTCGCTTGCGTTGCTTACGCTGCGAGCGAGAGACGAGTTTTGCGACATTCGCGCGAGCATCTTGTTCCTTAAAGCCCATCTTTAAACCGATCTCTTCATACGTATCATCCGGATATTGATCCATCAACCGGTGCAACTCAATTTGACGGTCCGTCTTCCCGAAATACGCCGGATAGAGCATCTCAAGATAACCATTCAGCAGGGCGGTCGGTAAGTAGGGCGGTCCAGCAAAGGCGATCTGTGACGGAAGCGTCTTCGCCAATTCCTGTGCTTCAAAGGCATGAATGATCGCACTGCCATTGGCTTCTTCAGCTTGGGTCGTTGAAATCGTCTCATATTGACCAAATCCGATCCCGATGTAACCTGGTAATTCTTGATTCAATAAGTGCAGCATGACCGGATAACTGACCGGATAATCCGCAAATACCGCCAGTAAGCTATCACCGGATTTGATTTGGAACGGAACGATACTCGTAGGAAATGCAGTATTCAGATCGTTCGCGAGTTCTCGGAGCGCTTGAAGTAATGCTTCTTTGCTCGGATAATCGCGGGAGCCTTTGACATCAAACGACAAGGCAACAGCTTGCATGACGATTCCTCCTGTTCATTTGTTGCCACAATCATGGAAACATTTGATTTGTTACCGTTAAAAAGGTAACATTCGCGGTGTTACTGTTATTAGAGTAACAAAGAATGAAGAAGAAGACCAACAGGACGATAGACCGATTTTTAGATGACAGGGGGGATGAATGAATCTGACCAGAAAATCATTTTTTTATTCAAGTTAACATAACATATATTATCAATAGTTATAAGATTTTGTCTCATAATCAAGGTAAACTTAAGATAGTGAGACAAAACAAAAAAACACGGAATTAACCGTGTTTTCGACAATCATACGGACGTGTCCGTTCCAATCGATGAATCAAACGATCCAGGAATATATGATGGCGGCGTTCAAGTTGCGTGATCCGATCAAGTGGCAACCACGCGAAATCAAAGAAATCACCGCAATCCTGACCGTCACCAGCCACACAATGCGTCCAGCGGTTCTCTTGGCATTCGATGTGCGCATGGTAGAAATACGTGTAATGCACCCGCATTCGCTCCGGATAGCGCATCTCTTCTTCGCCGATGTACTGGACGGATGCTAACGAGAGACCACTTTCCTCAAGCGTCTCACGGACAGCCGCTTCTTTTGCGATTTCAGCATCTTCGATCGTACCTGCGGGGATCTGCCAATCACTCTCAGGAGCCGATTGTGGATGAAAAACAAGTAGTTCCCATCCGTTAGGTTTTTCCCGAGTGATATAGATTGCTACTTTTTCGCGACGTCTGAATTTCATCTTCATCACCTCTCCAAGGTCGGCAGATTGCACAACAAGCAGCTAAAGGGACGGTCCCGTAGCTGCTTGATCAATTGACGCTATAAGCAAAGCTGCGGAGACGCGTGACCCGACGCTTGTTCGTGACGAATCGTGACCTGACTATTTCTTCTATTGTAGCCGTTATTGGTCAGTGTTTCAATTTGTAAACGATATTTATAGCGATAAATCTCAAAATTCCGAGCATTCGTCTCAAAATTCCCCCTCTCCTGCCCCGCTAGATCTAAAAAAGCTCCCCCGTTATCCGGAGGAGCCTCGTCTTATCGTGTATACCAGTCGAGTAAGGGACCGAATTTCTCTTCATCGTAGGCAAATGAACCGTTCGATAAACGGTCGAGGAACGATAACGAACCGATTTGGATCGTTTTTTCCTGCTCTTTTCCGCTGAGGACCAATTCTTTCGCTTGTGTGACGTCGATCAATGCTGCGACTTGGTGTGGTTTCGATTTCAAGTCACGGAGCAACTGTAAGCCACGGAGCGCACGGCTCGAGACTTGGAACTGATCCGCGAGGCGCATCTTCTTCAAGGCACCCCGTTGCGTCAAGAGAACGATCTGTGGTGCTTCCTTGAAGCCAATTGCACCCGCGACGACATCCTGATCCTTCAGGTTGATCGCTTTAACACCAGCAGCCCGGACACCAACGACAGGAACGTCATCTTCTGTGAACCAGAGACCGAAACCGTTCTGTGTTGCAAGGAACAGCCCCGTTTGACCCGTTGAGACCTGAGCATACAAGACTTCGTCGTCTGCCTTCAAACGGACACCTTGAAGTGGTTTTGACTTCCGCTGGGCGTTGTAGTCACTCAGTTTCGAGCGTTTGACCATCCCTTGACGAGTCACGAACAAGCAATGCTGTGCTTCGTCGAACGAGCGGACGAGATCCGCTGAGAGAACCCGGTCACCCGGTTCGAGTGGAACGAGGTTCGCGACGTGTTGACCGCCATCTTTCCACTTCGTATCCGGCAATTGATGGACCGGAATCAGCAAGTAATTCCCGCGAACGGTCCAGACGATCAAGTGATCCGTCGTCATCGCTTGCCCTTGGAGCAACGGACGATCCTGTTCTTTCAAGTCCGGTAAGTCGTTCGAGGCACCGAATGAACGTAGCGACGAACGTTTGACGTAACCGTTTTTAGACAGGAAGACCATCGTTTCTTCGACAGCGATCATGACTTCCGTCTTCAGCTTCAGTTCTTCAACTTCCGCTTCGATCGTCGAGCGACGTTTGTCCGCGACTTGTTCCTTCAAGACTGTCAATTCCTTGATGATCAGACGATTCCGTGTCTTTTCATCGTTGAGGATCTTCTCGAGACGAGCGATCTCCTTCTCGAGTTTCGCTGCTTCTTCCTGCAACTCAAAGATATCGGTGTTCGTTAACCGGTAAAGTTGAAGCATAACGACGGCTTCCGCTTGACGGTCCGTAAAGTTGAAACGCGTGATCAGCTTGTCTTTCGCGTCCGCTTTGTTCGACGCAGAACGGATCAAGGCAAGCGTCTCATCGAGAACAGAGATTGCTGTCATCAAGGCAGAAACGACTTCCTGACGGCGTTTCGCTTGTTCGAGGTCAAACGCTGTCCGGCGGATGACGACTTCTTTGACGTGTGCGAGATAGGCATCGAGGAGTGTCAAGACGCCCATTTGCCGCGGTGTCCGCTCATGGATCGCGACCATATTGTAGTTATAAGCAATTTGTAAGTCAGTCTGTTTGAGGTAGAAGTGTAAGACACCTTCTGCGTCCGCTTCCTTCTTCAACTCGATGACGACCCGTAAGCCGTCGCGGTCGGTCTCATCACGGACTTCAGCGACACCTTCGACCTTTTTATCAAGACGGAGTTCTTCCATCCGTTTAACGAGATTCGCTTTATTGACCTCATACGGGAGCTCCGTGATGACGATTTGCTGACGACCACCCCGCAGTGTCTCAATCGTTGAGCGCGAGCGGATGATGACTTTCCCGCGTCCTGTCTCGAACGCCTTCTTGATGCCGTCAAGCCCTTGAACGACACCACCAGTCGGGAAATCAGGACCTTGCATGTGCGTCAACAAGTCATCGACGTTCTGGACCGTACCGGAAATCCGACCAATCGCAGCATCGAGGACTTCTCCCGCGTGGTGCGGTGGAATCTCAGTTGCGTAACCAGCGGAAATCCCCGTCGAACCGTTCATCAACAAGTTCGGCAGGAGCGACGGTAAGACGAGCGGTTCTTCCGTCGTATCATCGAAGTTCAGCGTGTAATCGACGGTTTGTTTGTTGATCCCGTCGAGAATCAGACTCGAAACTTTCGAAAGACGGGCTTCCGTATACCGCATTGCTGCCGCGCTATCACCGTCGATTGACCCGTTGTTTCCTTGCATATCGATCAGCGGGTAACGGAGTTTCCACTCTTGGCTCAAGCGGACCATTGCTTCATAGACCGATGAATCACCGTGCGGGTGATAGTTACCGATGACGACACCGACCGTCTTCGCCGATTTCCGGTAGGCCCGGTCGAACAGGTTGCCTTCCGTATGCATCGCATACAAGATTCGGCGTTGAACCGGTTTCAGACCATCCCGGGCATCCGGTAAGGCACGATCTTGGATGATATATTTCGAATAACGACCAAACCGGTCGCCGACGACTTGCTCGAGCGACAGGTTCAGGATGTTTTGTAGATTAGACATGTTCGTTCACACTCTCTTTCGTCACGTGCTCATTCTCGATGATCGAGAGGTCTTCCGCGAGACCGAAGGCGACATTGTCCTCGATCCACGTCCGGCGGTGCCCGACGTTATCGCCCATCAGGACAGAGACGCGTTTTTCGGCAACAGCAGCATCGTCGATCGTGACCCGAATCAACGTCCGTGTCTCAGGATCCATCGTTGTTTCCCAGAGCTGTGGTGCATTCATCTCTCCAAGTCCTTTGTAACGCTGGATCATATAACCTTTACCGAACTTCTTCGTCGTTTTCTTGAGCGTCTCTTCGTCCCAGACATATTCGAACTTCTCCGATTTGCCTTTCCCTTTTGAGACGCGGTAAAGCGGTGGTAAAGCAACAAAGACCTTCCCAGCGTCGATCAACGGACGCATGTAGCGGAAGAAGAACGTTAACAGCAAGACTTGGATGTGCGCGCCATCGGTATCGGCATCGGTCATGATAATGACTTTGTCGAAATTACAATCCGACAGGTCGAAATCGGCTCCGACACCGCCACCAATCGCGTGAATGATCGTGTTGATCTCTTCATTTTTCATGATGTCAGCGAGTTTCGCTTTTTCCGTGTTCAAGACCTTACCACGGAGTGGAAGAATCGCTTGGAACGTCCGGTTTCGTCCTTGTTTCGCAGAACCACCGGCAGAATCACCCTCGACGAGGAACAATTCATTCTTGTCTGCGTTTTTCGAAGCAGCAGGCGTCAGTTTTCCGTTCAAGATGCTCGAGCGTTTCTTTTTTTTCCCGTTTCGTGCTTCTTCGCGGGCTTTCCGTGCTGCTTCACGCGCTTGTGCTGCGCGGATCGCTTTTTTGATCAACAGCGTCGCCGTTTGCGGGTTCTCTTCCAAGTACGTCGAGAGACGACGGCTGATGACAGCGTCACAGCTCGTCCGCGCTTCCGGCGAACCGAGTTTCGACTTCGTTTGTCCTTCGAACTGGAGGAACTCTTCCGGAATCCGGATCGAGACGATCATCGTCAACCCTTCGCGGATATCATTTCCGTCAAGGTTCTTATCCTTTTCCTTCAAGAGCGTGTTCTTTCGGGCATATTCATTCATAACCCGTGTCATCGCCGTCTTCGCACCGACTTCGTGTGTTCCACCGTCGCGTGTCCGGACGTTGTTGACGAACGACAGGACGTTTTCCGAGTACGCATCCGTGAACTGGAAGGCGATATCGACTTCGATCTCGTTTTCCGTACCTTCGAACGCAACCGTCGGATGCAGTGTATCTTTATCATCATTCAAGTACTGGACGAATTCGCTGACACCGTCTTGGTACTGGAAGATATCTTGTTTATCAGACCGTTCGTCCGTCAGCGTAATCTTCAGACCTTTCAGCAAGAAAGCGGATTCGCGTAAGCGTTCCGCGAGCGTATCGTAGTTGTATGTCAACGTACTGAAGATCGAGCCATCTGGTTTAAAGTAAACGCTCGTTCCTTTTTGACGCGTCGTACCCGTTTCCAGCAACGTCGTCTTCGGCATCCCACCGTTTTCAAACGTTTGCTCATATTGTTTCCCGTCACGGAAGATCGTTACTTTCAAATCCGTTGATAAGGCGTTAACGACCGACGCCCCGACGCCGTGTAAGCCACCGGACGTCTTATATCCACCTTGACCGAACTTACCACCAGCGTGAAGGACCGTGAAGATGACTTCAGCAGTCGGCTTTCCCGATGCATGCATCCCCGTTGGCATCCCACGTCCATGGTCACGGACCGTGATTGCATTATCTTTATGGATCGTAACGTCAATTTGTTCCCCGAACCCTGCGAGTGCCTCATCGATCGCGTTATCGACGATCTCGTAGACGAGATGGTGAAGTCCACGGTGATCGGTTGAACCGATATACATACCTGGGCGCTTCCGGACTGCTTCGAGTCCTTCGAGCACCTGTATGGCATCATCATTGTAGTTATTTAAGTCTGTCGCCATTCATTTCACCTCAAAATTCGAAAGTACGACGTCGTTTTTACAAACGTTCGTTCGTTATTTCGAGTAGTCTGTCTCTAATTGTAGGCATCTTCTTGCTTCCTGACAAGCATAACCTGTAAAGCGCATGAAAAAAGACACCTTCACGAACGGGTGAAGATGCCTGAAATCGTGCGATGACTCACAGATATTGATGCTCGATTTTGATGCAACGATTCTCAATATATGGAATTCCAGCACCGAGTGCGAGACTTTCTGCTTCGACACTCGAGAGACCAAGCTGATTCCAAATCATCCCGACATCACCGTGAGCAACAGCATCTTTCGCGACATCCGCTAAAAATTCAGATCGACGGAAAACATCGACGATATCGATGTGTCCTGGAATGCTCGCGACACTCGGATAGACTTTTTGACCGTTCCACTCGTTTAATGTCGGATTGACTGGAATGACTTCGTATCCGTGTTGGACTAAGTAGTCAGCAATCCAGTTCGCGGTCTTTCCGGAATCACTTGAGACGCCGACGACGGCAATGCGTTTCGCATCCTTCAAATATTGACGTGCTTGTTGATCGGTAATCATCTAGAACTCCCCCTTATGAAAATAACTCTTACCTAACACTCTATACCCGAACCGAGATGAAGTATGCGAAATCGAGCACGTTTTCGACGTTTTTCAGAAATCGTCTTGAAATCAAATGAGTCGACCGATGACCCGTCGAACGACTTCTCGATGCAACTGAGAGCGAAATTGAATATTCATTCTTTTTCAATGACTGAGGTTACATAATACTATTATTGTCATTAAAGAGAATGTTGTAGCTCAAAAACGATAAAAATAGGTTAAATTCTCACGTGCATCGAGTTGATCAACGACCCGCCTGGCGCATTGTCGATGCAACTGAGAGCTCCCTGTCTGACAATTTAACGTTGCGTGAAATAACTATTTCACGCAAACAAGTGTCTGCTGTACCAACGTTTGGTATACTACCACTAGAGGGGTGATTGTCGGATGAGTTTATTTAAAAACCTAGGAAAAACGATACATAAAACGACCGTTTCGGCTACAGCACCAGCGATTCCGGGTTATGAGCGGATGCCACGCTTCATTCAGTCCTATTTGGATCAGTTGGCAGCAAAACACTTCTCATTAGCAACGATGCGCCGCTACGTCTACGACTACGAAGCGTTCTTTCAATTTGTCGCTGTAGCGTCAGGTGAAGAAGTAACAGCGCGGGATATTCCGCTCGAAGCATTTGTCGAGATCGATGCAGCAGGAATCGAAGCTTACGCTGAGTACCTTGCCTTAACGAAACAAAATGCATCAAGTGTCATCAATCGGAAGTTATCAGCATTACAGTCGTTGTTCCGTTATTTGGTCGATACAGGGCAGTTGTCGGAAAATCCGGTCGCCAAAGTCAATCGTCCGAAACAAGCAAAACGGGAACCGGTTTACCTGACGAAACGCGAGTGGGACGAATTGATTCAGTTGTTACCGTCAAACGTTGAGATGAATGCCCGGGAAGCATCACATTATGAACGAGACCGCGTCCGCGACGTGACGTTGTTCCAACTGCTCGGTTATAGCGGGATGCGCCTCAGTGAGATGACCCAACTCGTCTGGAACGATGTTGATTTTCACGAAAACACGCTTCGCGTCATCGGGAAAGGTAACAAAGAACGACTGATTCCACTCGCGAAACCAGCTCGGATTGCCTTGCGCAAATACGCGATTCATTATCAGATGCCAACGAGCGGCGCCGTGCCTGTCTTTCAAAAACACGGAAAACCACTCAGTCCACGGGCAGTCCAGCATATTTTGCAGCGGCACACGGAACGATTGAAACCAGTCCTGCCCTTTTTAGAGCGCAAAAAAATTACACCGCATAAATTGCGGCATACGTTTGCGACACGTCTTGCGACCGGTGGGGTCGATGTCCTGACGATCCAGCAGTTACTTGGTCATGAATCCGTCGCGACGACACAAGTCTATGCCCATATCGGCGATTCGGAGAAAAAACGCGCCGTCGATTTATTTGATGGTGAACGATAATCGTATTATGTTAACTAAAGGAGAGTTGTCATGAATTACGGGCTCAGTGAACGCAAAATCAAACAGATGTCTGATGCCTATGCTTTTCGACGGGGAAAGAAGTATGTCGCCGCTCGAAAGGTCACGTTGCATAATTATCGAATGGGCGACGAGCTGATCGAAGCGAGTGTCGACGGTGAGGAACGATTCACGGTGACCGTCCGCGTCAAGGCGCACGGTGTCGACGCCGGCTGTAATTGTCCATCACTTGCGATGGATACATCGTTTTGTGGACATATCGTCGCCGTTTTACTCGCGATGCATCATGTACAGGCGCACGGCACACCGACGCCGCTGTCACCACAAATCCGTCCCTTCACGGCGTTTCAAGTCGATGACGCTGGCGCGCGCCATTATTTACGCAGTCTCACACCGGATCGTCGGGTGGCGATTCATTTCGAACTGACAGGACCCGTCGTGACGCTAAAACGATTGACGGACAATCAGCAGCATCAACTGTCCCTGCCCTACTTCGATCGTCTCCTTGGACAGACGGAGTATTTGCAGCGACTCGCCGATGTTTCGTTCAGTCCTGATTTACAAGAACGAATCGTTTCCGGGACACCAATCGTCAAGTTACATCTTGACCGAACGGCTCAGGAAGTCGAAGTCCGCGTGTCGTTTGATTATCAAGGGATTCAGCTGAATCCGCTCGATGAGACGATTTACGCTGGACGGGATCAGGTAACGGAGCAAAGTACCTTACGCTTCTTACGTGAATTCCAAGCAACGCCACGTGACACGCGCTACATCATCACGAGTGACGCCGCACAGTATGCCTTTCTGCGGAGTCTGCTTGACGAACGGGTTGCGCTCGGTCAACTGGAGTTATTTGCAACACAAGCGATCCGGACGACGTTACCAAAAGGTCCGTTCCATCCGCGAATCGAAGTCGACGTAACGGACCGCCTCGACTGGCTCGTGTTCAACTTTTCAATGGACGGGATTCCAGAAGACGAGCTGAAACGTGTTCTCAAGTCGCTCGTCTTACAAAAACGCTATCACCGCTTGAAATCCGGACAGTTCGTTTCTCTAGAAACACGGGCCTTCCAGCAGTTACAACGGGTTCTCGCCCAGATGGAAGCAAGTGAACGGGACTTACGCGACGGACGGATCGTCTTACCTGCCGTTCGGAACATGAAGCATCTGATTGGCGCTTCCGTCCTCCATCTGCACGCCGATTTGCTCGAGAAATGGCTTGAATTGAAATCGGGACAAGGATTCCAGCTCGACTTGCCGAATTCGTTAGAATCACGACTCTATCCATATCAACGAACGGGCATTCAATTTCTGAAGAATTTAGACGCGCTAGGATGTCACGGGATTTTAGCCGATGAGATGGGGCTCGGGAAGACGATTCAAGCAATTGGTTATGTGGCAACGATCCCTGATTGCCGCGCGCTCATCGTCGCACCGGCATCACTGCTCCGCAACTGGGAGGCAGAACTGAAGCGCTTTTTACCCGGTCGACCGGTTCATGTCGTCACTGGTTCTCAATCCAGCCGACTCCGCGAACTGGAGCACTTACCTGACGATACGGTGACGATCGTCTCCTATACGACGCTTCGGACCGACGTCCGTCGCCACCCCGTATATGACGTCATCTTCTTTGATGAAGCACAGCATTTGAAAAATCCGCAGTCACAAACGGTCAGTCAGCTGCGGCATCTGCAAGCAAAACGCCGTTTCGCCTTAACGGGAACACCACTTGAGAATCGTCCGCGTGATATCTGGTCGATCTTCCATGTCCTGTTTCCGGAATTACTGCCGGATTTAGCGACATTTGAGAAATGGTCGTTTGATGACATGCAACAGTTCATCCAACCGTTCTTATTACGGCGCGAGAAACAAGATGTCTTACAGGACTTACCGAAGAAACAGATCGAGCATCATTATGTCGAGCTCGGTCCAAACCAAAAACGCTTATATGCGTCGTATCTCGCCAAACTGCAACTCGAGACGCTGCAACACTTAGACGAGACGAAACGCGAAGATCGTCTGAAATTACTGGCTGGGTTAACGCGGTTGCGGCAAATTTGCAACGATCCGGGATTATTCGTCGAGGGATACAGAGGAGAAGCAACAAAACGAACGCGTCTGCTCTCATTGATTGCCGAAAAACGGGCAGCCGGAAAGCGGATCTTGATTTTCTCGCAGTATACACAAATGCTCGAGCGTATTCGCTCGGATCTCGCGCAACGTCACCTCCCCCACTTCCTGTTGACGGGTGAGACACCGCTTGAAGACCGGGTAGCGTTATGCGACCGGTTCAATGACGGTGAAGTCGATCTCTTCTTGATTTCCCTTAAAGCCGGTGGAACGGGACTGAATCTCGCGTCTGCTGATACCGTCATCCTGTTTGACAGCTGGTGGAATCCGGCTGTCGAACAACAGGCAGCGGATCGCGCCCACCGGCTTGGACAACAATCTGACGTGACGGTCATCAAACTGCTGACACGCGGGACAATCGAAGAAAAGATGACGGAATTACAAGATCGAAAAGCCCAGATGGTCGATGCCGTCCTGACGGCTCCAGACAGTGATGCCTTGACCGTCAAGGAACTCGTTCATCTCGTAACGACAAAGGAGGAACATCGGTGATCCTTGATCTCCTGCTTGGTTACCTTATCGGTAGCATTCTTGGCGGTACGCTCTGGAAGTACATCAGCCGTACCGATTTGGCACAGGTCGGCTCCGGAAACATCGGTGCTCGCAATGCCCATCGCGCCGGTGGGCTCCCGGCCTTTTTATTCGTTTATCTGTTTGATGCCGCGAAGACGGTCCTTGCACTACAGATCACAGACGCATTTTATCCAGTCGCTCTCGCCGTGCTTATTGGTCACTTGTTTCCGTTGTTTCATCCGCGACGCGGCGGCAAAGGGTACGCTGTGTTTTCCGGAATCGTCTTCGCCATCACGCCGTGGGCATACCTTGCCGGACTAGGCATACTCGGTTTGTCATATCTCGTAACGAAAGATAGCGTCAAAGCGGGGCTTATTCCGGTCGTTTTACTCCCGTTACTACCTGTCTACTTTGACGCGGGACCCATCAATATCTTGTGTACCGTTGCCGTAAGTCTACTTGTCCTGTGGGCTCATGATGCACTTCACAAGCCAGTCATTACATAAGGAGGACGTCTCATGATCGATTTTTCCATTGCCACCGCTTCGGACGCGGAAGCAATCCATGAACTGAACTACCTCACCTTCACGGAAGAGATTCCGCAACATCAACCGAATATCGAAAGGAAACGGATTGACCGGTTTCATGATCAAAACACCTATCTGATTGGCAAGGAAGACAATCGACTCGTCGCGATGATTGCTATTCGGAAGCATCGTCCTTTTTCGCTTGAAGAAAAGGGCGTGACGCTAGATGAGACACTGACGGACCCAGCGGAAATCCGCTTACTCAGCGTTCGTCCCGAATACCGCAATAGTCGTACGTTCATGCAATTGATGCGTTTTTTGATGGTCTACTTGGAGCGGGAAACGATTGATCATGTCTATATCAGTGGTACGACACGGGAAGCTAAACTATATGCGCGGTTCGGCTTCACACCAATCGCAGCAACGCTCGGTAGTGGCGATGCCCAGTTCGTACCGATGTTGTTGTCGCGCGCAACATATGAACGATCCGTCATCGCGGACGTTTTACGTCCTCTGCATTTTCTAGCCGGTCCAGTCGAGGTTGCACCAACAGTCCGCCAAGCGGCGCAACAAGCACCGCGTCCGCATCGGACGGCCTCGATGCGTCAGCTCGATCAAGATTTACGGGACCGAATGTGTCAGTTGCTGGATTTGCCACATGTCTCGATGGCTGTTGGTAGTGGTACGCTCGCGAACGATATCGTCGCACAACAACTCAGTGGACATGGATTGATCCTAAACGGTGGCGAGTTCGGTCAACGCTTAATCGATCACGCGGCACGAGCAGGAAAGTCATTTGATATCCACCTGCTTCCGTCCGGTCACCCGATCGACTTAGAACAACTCGCAAGCCAACTGCATCAAACGGAGTACGACTGGATTTGGTTGACGCATTGTGAGACGTCTACGGGCGTTCTCTACGATCTCGATGCGGTAAAAGCGCTATTAGATCAACGAACCGCACTCATCGTCGATGCGATCAGCGCCGTCGGGACCGGACGTTTCTCATACGCTGGCTGCAGATTCGTCACGACCGTCTCCGGCAAGGCTATTGGGGGGTTACCGGGTCTTGCGTTCATCGGGCATACGTCCAGCGTATTGCCTTCCTCCCGGATTCCACGTTATCTGGATCTCGGACTCTATGCGGAAGGGGTTGCTTTTTCCGGTTCCTCAAATCTGTTGCTGGCTTGTCAGGCAGCGCTCGATGCCCTTGATCTCGATCAAGCCGCCATCAAGATGACTTATCTCGAACAGGCCGTTCGGGCGACTGGTTTCAACCTGCTTGCGACTCAAGAAGCACAAGCGCCGGGAATTCTGACGATCGTCCATCCGTCGGCAACGGCTTTAGGAGACGCTCTCCGGATCCAGGGCTATCATGTTCAATATGAAAGCGACTATCTCGTCCGCAATCAATGGCTCCAAATCTCAACGATGGGACAGACGACGATGCGGCACATCGAACGTCTCATCCGTGTATTAGTCCGTGAAAACCAACGCATCACCATAAAAAATGAACAAAATGAAAGACCTCTTAACCCTTGATTTCAAGCGGTTTGGAGGTCTTTCGACTTTAAAAAATAAAAAATAAAGGTTTAAGGATTTAAAACATAGGGGTATAAACTCACTAGCACCGCATCAAACCGGTGACTTACTCACACATGTTTCTCAATATCAGCGTAATGACCTGGGAGAGAAATGCAAAGTCACGAAAGCGTCAGATTCAAAGCGAGTCTGAAACCGATTGTCTTAGCATGTTTCATATTGTTCAGGACTTGTCCTGCTCCTACATTCATTACCTTTTGAGGGCTATACCAAATTCAAGGGGGAAATGAACATGTCAGTTAAATTAACAGCCGAAAAACGCGAGGTACGTCCACGCTCACTCCGTAAACAATTACGTCATGAAGGAAAAGCTCTTGGTGTCGTGTATGGTTACAAAGTGGAAAGTACACCAATCGCATTTGAAGAAAAAGAATTGCTTAAAATCGTTCGAGAAAACGGTGAGAACGTCTTGATTTCACTGAAACTCGACGGTAAAAATATTAACGTCTTGATCAACCGTCGTGATATGGATGTCTTCACACCAACTGTCGATCACGTTGAATTCATCGCCGTTAAAATGGATGAAGAGACAGAAGTCGAAGCAGACGTCGTACTCGTCGGTGAAGCAGCTGGCGCTAAAGTCGGCGGATTCCTGTCACAGACACTCTTTAAAGTAACAGTCGCAGCAACACCAGATAAATTACCAGAGAACGTCGAAGTCGACGTCACGAACCTCGAAATCGGCGATTCGATTTCTGTAGCTGATCTTCCGGAACAAAAAGATTTCCGTATCGTCACAGAAGGCGACATTCAAGTCGCAGCTGTCGTCGAATCTACACTCGAGCAGGATCTTGAGGAAATCGAAGAAGCAGAAGCTGAAGCGCAAGCGGAAGCTGGTGAAGACAACGAAGCGGAAGCTACGGAAGAGTCTTCAGAAGAAGCAAAAGAAGAGAATGAAGATAACAAATAAGTCGTTTATCGATACGCCCTTCGTGGCGTATCGTTTTTTTGTGTCTTGACAATAGACAGAAGATTGCCTAAAGTGAACAGCGTATCATCTATTACCATATCCACTAGGGGAGCCCATTTGGCTGAGACGATTCACTTCGGACCCTTCGAACCTGATCTAGTTCATACTAGCGTAGGAAAGTGGAGCGATCACATCCAATGACTCCTGCTGCGCGCAGTTTTTCTGAGGACCGCTCTCTTTTTTACGGAGGGCGGTCTTTTTTGGCGTCTCCCCCATTCTAAGGAGGACGTACCTAATGCAAAACTGGAAAATGAAAGAAATCATGGTCATGATGATGCTCGCCGTCGCTTGCGGGGTCATCTATCTTGGTTGGTCAACACTCTGGTTACCGATGTCTGCGATCTTCGGACCTGTCGGTGCCAACTGGATGTTTGGGATCTGGATCATCGCGAGCCCGCTCGTCGCAGCAATCATTCAAAGACCAGGTGCCGCCCTCATCGCGGAAATCGTCGCGGCAGCCGTCGAGCTGTTCACGGGTAGTCACTTTGGTTTATCGGCTCTTCTCATCGGGGTCTGTCAAGGACTTGGCGCGGAACTCGTCTTTGCGATGACGCGTTATCGCCGTTATGACACCTGGACATTGATGTTATCGGGTGTTGGAGCCGCGATTGGTAGCATCGTCTATAGTCTGATCGCGAACGGATTCGGTTACTACACGACGACGACGTTGCTTGCGACAACAGGTTTACAATTGATTAGTGGTGCATTACTCGGCGGCTTGCTTGCAGCGATTCTTGTCCGTCGCCTTGTTGCGACCGGTGTCTTGAACGGGTTTGCGGCAGGACGTGCGAAACGGGAAGTCGCATGATTACTGTCGACGATCTCAGCATCCGCTATCCGGGTCAGATGAAATCGGTGCTCGATCATGTATCGCTGACGATCGAACAAGGAACGACCCTTTTGCTTGGACGCAGTGGGAGTGGCAAGACGACACTGCTTCATGCCCTAGCCGGACTGACACCGGAGACGATTGAAGTCGAACAGACTGGTACCGTTACCCGGTCCGGTTCGGTCGGAGTGCTATTCCAAAACCCAGAAGAACAGTTCTGCATGGAAACGATTGGACGCGAAATCGCTTTTAGTTTAGAAAACCGGTCGATTCCACGCGAAGAGATGGAGGAACGAATTGAACGCTTACTCACACTTGTTGGTCTCCCTCTCCCCTTCTCGACACCAATCGCGAGTCTATCCGGGGGGATGAAACAGCGCCTCGCGCTCGCCGCGGTCCTGGCGCTCGAGCCGACGATCTTATTACTCGATGAACCAACGGCTCAGATTGACCCGATCGGGCAACACGAGCTGATGGCGTTGATCTTTCGGATTCAGAAAGAACATGATTTAACGATCGTCTTGATCGAACACCAACTCGATGTCTGTTTACCTTACATCGACAAAATCGTCTTACTTGAGGACGGATCGGTGACTGCAACGGCACATCCGCAGGATTTGTTCCCGCAGGCGTATACGGAGCTTCAAGCGAAAGGAATCGCTGTTCCCTCTTTGTATCCGTATACGTTAGAGACGTTACCTATAGATGGACCACAAGCGGCGCGACTTCACGTGCTTCCCTCAGTCGCTACAGCAGGCACTGCCTTGTTACACGTCGCTGCATTATCGACGAAAGCACCTTATCCGCTGACCGATGCGACATTTTCCCTGCAGACGGGAGAATGGGTGATGCTGCTCGGGGCAAACGGCTCCGGGAAAAGTACGTTGCTTGCAACACTCGGTCGGTTGCTTCCCCATCGTGGAACATATCGGTTCCAGGAACGTCCGGCTCAGCGTTACTCCCGGCGACGCTTTTATGAGCACGTCGGCTATGTCTTTCAACAACAGGATCTGCAGTTTCTCAAGCTAACGGTCGAAGCGGAAATCGACTGGAGTCACCGAGCAGCGACGAGTGACGAGCGCACAACATTACTCGAACAACTGGAACTCGCATCCGTCAAACAGCAGTCACCGCTTGCGCTTAGTACGGGGCAACAACGACGACTCAGCGTCGCGACGATGCTCGGGCAGGCAAAGGATTTGTTGTTGCTCGATGAACCAACGTTCGGACAGGATGGATTGACGACGCGGCGGCTCATGAAACAGTTGTTGACGGAACAACAGAACGGAACGACACTCGTCATGGCAACGCACGACATGGAACTCGTCGCCCGATACGCGGATCGTGTCCTCGTCATGGAGCAAGGGCGGATTGCTTTTGACGGGCGTCCGAGCGAGTTATTCGCTGACGTTCCGTTACTCGAACGCTGTCAGCTACAACGTCCACTTTCGTACCAATTCCAGGAGGTGAAGCGCAATGCAGACGAACGCGTCACCGTTCGCTAAACTCAATCCTGTCATCAAAGGTAGCGGATTGGTTTTCATCATGTTTGCCTTGATTGCAACGAACGACTGGGTCAAGACGTTGGTGTTTCTGAGTTTTGCTATCGCGCTGCTACTCCTCTCCGGATGGGGTCCTGTCGATTTCTTGAAACGGCTCGCACCTTACAGTCTATTATTCTTATTGACGTTCTGGATGATGGCGGCGTTTGGCAAAGGTACGAACACGCTCTGGTCGTTCGGTTGGTTTCATGTCACGTCGGAAAGTGTCGTACATGGCTGGTTACTTGCCTTACGGATGGCGACGTTCGTCTGCTTAAGTTTCGCTTTCGTCACGACGACCGATGCGACCCGGTTCGTGATGAGCTTGATTCACCAGGCAAAGGTGTCCCCTCGCTTCGCGTATGGATTCCTTGCCGGGATCCGCTTTCTGCCACAACTGGTCGAAGAAGTCCGCGTCTTACGGCGAGTCCGAATGATTCGGAACGTGCACAGTCGCTTTCCTGGTGATGCGTTCCTATCAATCGGCTTACCGCTCTTCTCGCGATCAATCCAGCGGGCAGAACGGATGGCAATCGCTTTCGAAGCCCGTCATTTTTCAGCGGAACGGACATATTATGAAGTGCCAGTCGTTCAGCGCCAGGATATTATCTACCTCGGGGTCATCCTCCTGTTTATCAGTCTTGTCTTTTGGTTATGATTACCGCCACCCGTATCCGGGTACACTCTAGCAAGACAAATTGAAGGAGAACGACATGAAACGAATCCTCTTGATTGGTGCAGGACACGCTCACCTGCATTGCATTACCAATGGACCAACAGAAGACGTCGAGTGGCTGATTTTAAATGCCTCGACGTACCAATATTACTCGGGCATGTACTCCGGACTTGCTGACGGAACGTACGATATCGATGAGATCCGTATCGACGTCGCCGCACTGTGTCGCGCCAATGATAAACAGTTCATCGAAGAGACCGTCATCAAAATCGACCCCGATGAAAAGGTCGTCTTCGGTGCATCCGGCAGACACTATACTTATGACGTCGTCTCGACGAATATCGGCTCGTTCGATTGGTCGGAAGACACGACACGATTATCGATCAAACCGAACTACCGGTTACCGGATACATTAAAGCGTTTGCAACAAGCAAAGCGTCCGGTCGTGATCGGAAGCGGCGCAGCGGCCGTCGAGATGGCGGCGTCCTTGAAAGTGGCGGATGTGCCGATTACACTGATCACGGATCCAGAGTTACTTTCAGGACACCCCGCAGCGGAAGCGATTGCGAGACGCTTACAAGAACTCGATGTTCATTGGATTCGAGAACGGCCACTGAACGAGGCGTCTCCTCTCCGCTTTTCACATCATCCACCAATCGAGTCAGATGCCAT
Source organism: Exiguobacterium sp. Leaf187 (assembly GCF_001423925.1). Taxonomy (NCBI): domain Bacteria; kingdom Bacillati; phylum Bacillota; class Bacilli; order Caryophanales; genus Exiguobacterium; species Exiguobacterium sp. Leaf187. Next base: position 586,720 of record NZ_LMPR01000009.1, read on the forward strand.
CATCCGCTTAACGGGTGCGAAAGCACCGGTATTGTTTGCAGACAGTAAGCTCTTCACGGAAGCCGGGTTCCTACTCGTCAATGAGCAGTTGCAAGCGCTCAATCATCCAAGTCTGTTTGCTGCGGGTGACGCAGCGACCCTCGTCGCTTATCCCGATATTCCAAAGAATGGCGTCACAGCTGTCCGACAAGCACCGATCTTACTAGCAAATCTCTTACGGTACGTCCAGGAAGAGGCACTGAAAACCTATCGTCCGCAAACGAACTATTTGACGATTTTATCGATGGGACCACGTCATGCAGTTTCAATGTATGGCAATCAGTATTCGACTCACCCGTTCGGTTGGTACTTGAAGCGCTGGATCGATCAACGGTTCATGCGGAAGTATCGCCCTTAAAAGCGTGCGCCGGCGCACGCTTTTTTCTGTTCGCAAAAACAAGCCATGGACGGGTGTCCATGGCTTGTTGGATTAGACGGTTTGATTTCCTTTAACGTACGAGAGTAACGTTTCGTTGAACTTCTCTTGTTCATCAAGCAACATACCGTGCCCACTCTCTTCGAAGACTTCAAGTCGTGCATGTGGGATTCCCTTTTGCATTTCTTCCGCGAACTCGAACGGACAAACTTGGTCTTTTTTACCGTGGATGATCAACGTATCGACTTTGATGTTCTCGAGTTTTCCACGTAAGTCTTCATCACGTAATGCGATTGCTGACTGAATCGTACCGTGGGACGAAGCGGCGATGCTAAGACCATGGAACCATTGTTGAAGTGGTTCTGGATGTTCCTTCGCAAAGAAGATTTCCCCGAATCCTTTGAGCATCGACGGACGATCTTGTTTCGTGTCGGCAATCAACGCATCGACTTCTTCTTTCGTCATCCCGTATGGATAGCCATCTCGCTGTGTAAAGACAGGTGCCGCAGCTCCTGCGAGGACAAGTTTACTAACTTTTGAATCTCCGTATTGCAAGAGATAGGACAAGGCGATTCCTCCTCCCATCGAGAAGCCAAGCAACGTGACATTCGTTAATTTCAGCTGTTCGATGACTTCATTGACGTCAGACGCCATCGTCTTATAATCGTATCCCGTTGCCGGCGCATCTGATTTGCCATAACCGCGATAATCGATCCCGACGTAACGGTACCCTTCTTCGACGAGCAGATTCTTTTGATACTCGAACATATTGTTGTTTGCCGGCCAGCCGTGTAAAAAGACGACCGGTTGACCCGATCCGACATCCTCGACATAAATTTTCGTGCCATCAACTGCTTGAATGAATGTACCCATCATAAAACCCCCATAAAAATAGATTGACTGTGCATGCATCTATTATTCCCGAGTCAAGAGATATCAAACATCTTAATATTAAAGCATTATAGAAAATTCTGTCTATTATAGAAATTATGGTAAAATATAGTCACTAGGATAAAGGAGGTTTTTCATGAGACGCTATATACATACGGGTATTCTCGCAGGCGTAGTCTTACTTGCCGGATGTGGTAAAGAACAATACTTAGACCTTACATACGATGTTAATTACTGGGGCGGTATTTCGACTACCTTTGATGGGCAAGAGATACCGGATCTCCCGAAAAAACAAACCGCTGCTTTGTTGAAGGTTTGCCAGCAAAAACCAGACATGAAGCACTTACCTGATCGATATGTGCAACACGAAGGATTTGACTTATACTTCCTGCCTCCGAGTATCCAAGGGCGTGAGTTCCAACACGTCCGTTTCCTGTCAGACGAAAAAAAAGACTATCTGGCGTGTCAGCCGATTCGCCATGCGGATTATGCGGTCCATCAGATCAAGCGAAGTGATTATCCATTCGTCGATTGGTCAAAACAACCGGTTAAAGCTAAATCGACGATTGTCCGCTTTAAACCTGTACCAAAAAAAGTAATGGATCAGCAAAAACAGGAAAATGAAGAAAGTAAGCAATCGAAAGAGATGGGACATTACCTCTTCCCGTCCTACCAGCTGTCCTTACCACCGGAAGGTCAATTCGTTCTTTTCATGAAAGACAAAAGTAAGGACGACGAACAAACACTCTTTGAGACGACCGAATCCCTATCCGGTTCCGAATTGAATTTAGCTTTTCGTGTCATTCCGAATAGTGGTTTGCAACATACATCAATCGAACTAATGACCAGTGGTGATCGTATCGGAATTCCATCCGTCATTCAAGATCATGTGATGGGGCAATCGTATCAAATCGAACGAAAACAACTTCCTGATACACTTTCAGTGGGACAGACGGTTCCTTTTGCGACTGTTCGGAAGAAAGAAGAAGGCAAAATCATTCAGGAAACATCGATTTATATGCGTCTCAATCCGACTTACGAAAAACCCGCGAATTACAAATACGTATTCTTTGATACATCGCCAACCAGCTATGTCGGTTTTATCCATCAATCACCGAAACAGCTCGTCGAGAGCGATTATAAGTTTGTCTCGGCAATACCGGATAAATTAGCGAAAAAAATCGCTCAGGAATTAAAAGAGACCGATGTCATGGAGCCACAGGGCACGAAACTAAATCAGAAAAAATTAACATTGATGCGCCAAGGAAAAAGCCAAACGTTCGAGCTATTTGAACGCAAACGCGCCAAAAAGCTTGAAATCTATGTCGTCAAAAAGGGAACAAAGAACGGTGCTAAGCTGTCGGGTACGACAAGTGAAGCACTCAGTGAGGTGCTTAACAAATGAACAAACGTTACTGGATCGGACTCACACTTGCAGCAACGCTCGCGTTAAGCGGTTGTCAAAGTGACGCTCCGAATTTCAAATGGGATTACTTATCGAAATTGTATGATGGAGCGCGGTTTAAAGGCAAAGAACCTCCGAAGAGGTTATCGGAAAAGGAAATGAGTGTCATCATGGAGGAGTGTCGATCAAAACCCGTAAAAGCTCCAAAAAATTATTCTTACGGTGACACGTTCTCCGTCGTGATGACGGCACCATTTGAAGATTACTTAGGACAAATGGCTCGTTATGTCCAGTCCGGAGAACAAACATATCTGTATTGTCAGAATATGGCTGACAGCGAGTATCACCTCTTATCAACCAAACAAGATGTCTTTGCGAAAACGAAGCTGGTTGAACATCCGACCGAGTTAGAAGTACAGCCAGACACCATTAAAAAAGAGGACTGGTTCTCACGTGATGATAACATCATAAACGGTTCTGTTCGAAAATTAGCGCTACCTGGATCAGGTTACCTGGTGATGAAAGCGACTGATGTAACGAAAAAAGACGAACGAAAGACATTCGTCGTCTATGCAGAAGCCCTTACTCCCTTTACTGAAGATACGAAGCTTTATCTGACGTACAATGAGAAATATAATGAGAATGACGATATATCGTATAACTCCTTTGTACGCATACCGCAATTGATCAGTGGACAGCAGATGGAGACGTCGATCCATGCGATGAAACAGCCCGGAAAAGTCCGCTTCATTCCTGGTGACGGCACACCGGAACATTACGGCACGCTTATCGCAACAGAAAAAAACGGACACCAATTCCGCTACGAATTGTCGATTCAGCACACGATGGAACGTCCGTCTGAGCTTGCTCGACAGGACTTATCGGAAGAAGATGTTCTATCCACTATCAATGACATAACACTCTTCCATCAGAAGCAGTTCAAGCATTATCTTTATGATCAAAGCGATTCTTCTAAAGATCGTCTTAAAGTCGAGGATACGATCATGATGACAAGTGATGAGTCCGGGAAATTGCAAAAAGCAATCAAGTCAAGTGAACAGGCTGACGTACGAGGAAAACGGGCGAAGTGGAAATACTTGACGTTCCGAAAAGGAGTGAAAGGACAACAATACGAAGTTTATCTCGATAAGCGTGTCAAAAAGACCGATATTTACTTGAAGGATCCGAAACGTGACGTGTCGGTTCATCTTTCGGCGACAGGTCGTGACATCATTCTCTCCTTATTTGAGCTATACGAAAAATGACTCACACCATAAAGATGAGATGTTGGAGCAAATAAATCAAGGAACACCAGAAGATGAAAGCAATCCCCTCGCGTAACCACTCTTTACGCGTCAACGGTTCACGTAAAAAGGACACGCAAGCAAACAGCAAGACGAAGAAGTAGAGATAAATGAAGCCACCGCTCGTTAAGAAACCAAAGAGCAGGATCATACCACCGAGGACGGACAGGCTAGAGACGACAGGTTTACGATAGACCATGCGGTGTCACCTCGTTTCATCTAGTTTGTTAGAATATACCCAGATTACGGAAAAACAATCTATTTTAATGTACTAGACAACACCCCTTGAGAGGCATCCTCCCAAGGGGTGTTGTTGTTTATTCCACGACGGCACTGTGATCAGCGACGATCGCATATTCCGTGACGGTATTCGACGTCACGAGCGGTTTGACTTCGGATGTTCCGCTATCCCGCTTATGATGCACGCCTTTGTACGCTTGACTCTCTTGCCATGCATGAAATGCTGCTTGATTCGACCATGTCGTCATGATCGTGACGATGTCTTCTTCTGCCTGACTGATATCGACGAGGACTTGCATCCGGTGGAACCCTTCCATTCGTTCAATTCCTTTCGTCGTCTTAAAACGCGCTGCGACCTGATCTGCTGCACCTTTGACGACGTGTAACTGGTTCATGACGATCCACATGTTCTTCCCCCCCTTTTTTCGTCTTCAGTATACTAAAAGTCATTCCGGGTTGAAAACGCGGATGCGTTATCGCTTGGTAACGTCAATCGTTGGATCGTCTCTTTTCCGTCTACGCTCGTCGCGATCATCTCGAAATAGAGCGAATGCGGGAAGGCATCCGGTAACGGTTGGACTGTATGGAAACGTTCCTGATCTGCTACCGACAATGAGCGTTGCATCGGACGAAGCGGCGCTTCGCCATCAGCCGTCGTCTTATACGGCTCGAACCGGATCGATTTCATTTGTTTCGAACCGTTCATGCCGTAGGCGACAAGGTATCGACCTTCGTCCGTCGTCAACAAACGACCTTCAAACCAATCCGACTCCCTCGTCTGTTTCGAACGAATGATTCGGTCGATTCGTTGTGCCTCATCGGTTTGTTGCAGGAGCAAAAACAAGCGGTCGTGTTTCGCTTCAAGATACGCGACGGCGTAATGGTCAGACAGTCGTTCGACGAAGTAGACGTCGCGCGCTTCAATCGGCGTGTTCGTCATCTGTGTATATAACTGGGCGACTTGCTTCGCCGTAAAAGAAGCGGTCTCTTGACGTGGCTGCATCCCCGTCAGCGTTCCGAGCACGAGACCGAACAATAAGATGAGGAAAAGACGCCGTTTCATCAGTCGACCTGTTTGACGAGCAGATGATAGCTCATCCCTGGTGGATAGTCATCGATTCGTCCGACTTCGACGAATCCTTGTCGCTCATAAAACGGGAGCGCTTGAAACGAGAATGTCTCGACGCGGATTCGCTGAACACCCGCTGCTCGTGCCCATTCCTCCAGTTGACGGAATAACTGAGTACCGAGCCCACTTCCCCGTTCCTCTTCGGCAACGAAGAACCATTCAATATGTAACCAGCCCCAGTACATTTCCCCTGAGATGCCGCCGATCGGTTGATCATCACGCGTCGCAAGTAATGTGACGGCTTGTGTTCCCTCGGAGCGTTTCGTCGCATGAAGCGGTGAACGCTCGACATTGTATTGACGCACTTGTTGCCTAAGCCAGTCCTGTCCGTCCTCATTTTCCTTGAGTTGAAATTGCAGCATGTTCAAACTCCTTTCTTGTTATAGTAGTAGTGGAGGTGAATCCGATGGAACCTACGTTCCAGATTGATTGTACGAAGTGTTTTGGTTTATGTTGTACCGCACTCGCTTTTTCGAAATCCAGTGATTTTGGTCATGACAAACCGGAAGCAACACCGTGTCATAATCTTGACGCGGACTACAGCTGTCGCATCCATGACCGGTTACGCGACAGCGGCTACAAAGGCTGTACCGTCTATGATTGTCTCGGTGCTGGACAGCATCTATCACAGCGGACATTCGAAGGCGATGATGCACCTAAGCGACGCCAAGCGATCTATGCTACCTTCCCGAAGATGGTTCATTTGTTTGAAATGATGTGGTACATAACCGACGGGAAACGTGATGTCACGCGTGACATCCACAATCAACTCGATGAGACGCTTGCTGCACTGACTCGGTACGCGGCATTACCAGCCGATCAATTTGAACGACTTGACTTGATACCGGTTCGTCAAACCGTCCGACCACTCCTTGAAATGATTGCATCGCGTGTTCAAGCTCAGTATAGCGGAAGACGCGACCAGACACCACGCGACTGGGTCGGAAAACAGCTACAAGGACGTAATTTCTCAGGTGCCAGTGTTCAGAACCAGTGGTTGCTCGCGACGAACTTGTCGCACAGTGACCTGCGCGGAGTCAACTTTCTTGGGGCTGATTTGCGAGACTGTAACGTCAAAGACGCCGATCTGACGGACGCGCTCTTTTTGACACAAGCACAAATCAATGCGGCAATCGGTAATGCGGCGACGCAGTTACCGCGTCGCTTACTCCGTCCGTCCCATTGGCGTTAAACGGAAGTGAACGATAAGGAGGCACGTTTTCGGTCGATTGATCCGAAAGCGTACCTCCTTTTGCTTGTTATCGTTTACCGAGCGTAAAGCCGTCAAAATAACGCCCGCCGAATAGTGCGAGATAATCATCGACTAACGCGACGACCCCTCGTCGGTCATCCGATTGATAATACAACTCGAATGCCAGCGTATGTCGACTAGCATAGTCTTCGTCAAACTCCGCAAGAGCACGAATCGCCCACTTTCCTTGTCCGATGAAGCGACGATTGGCACGAAGAACGAACTCGATGCTCTGTTCATATAAACGTGACGCAATCGCTAAACCTTCCGCGCGGTTCGTTACACTCTCGAAATCGTCGAGCACATCACTTAAAAAATACCGTGCGCGCTCTTGTTCCGAAGTCGTCCACACAACAGGTCCGTCCGCCAATTGTTGAACGGCTTCTTGACGGATAGATGCAAGGTTTGGATGATCCTCGATCGTCCAACTGTCAGCAATCATTCGTTGCAGGGACGGGCGACCACGTTCCCGATCACTCTCGAAAAACGACTGAATCGTCTCAAAGGAATGGACGAATGCTTCGACCGGGACACCGTCATGGATGAACGACTCCCGGTACGCCTGACCTCGACTTGCTTCAAAAATGATCACATCGACATCTGATTGTGCGGTCGCTTGCCCTCGCGTATGGCTGCCGGCAAGTAAAACAGCACAGTGATTCGGGTACCGTGACGCAACGAGCGGCATGATCCAGTCGCACCACTCCATGCGTGTCTTAGTCTTCAACTTGTTCACCGATTCCGGAGAAGACGGCCAGTTCGTCACCCGGTACGGCAACGATCGTCGCGTCGGCTCGGTGTGGCGCGAGACCGATATCGATCGCCCACGATTCATAATATGTATCCGATCCGTTCAGGACGAGCGTTTGTCCGTTGCTAAACGTTAGGAATAAGTGGGGTGCCGTCTTTCCGATCCGGACACCGGTGATGCGTTCCGCGTGAAGCGAGACGATCAAGTGTAACATCTCTTCCTTCGTCGCATGGCGGACGACCCAGTCCTGTGTCGTCTCGACATCGCCATAAAACAGACGATCCGTCTCGATCCGAAGTCGTAGTTCAGGCGCAGTCGTATCGAACAAATTGATGAATTCGAGCGTGACGTAGCCTGCGACATGGACCGTCGCTAACTGTGTGCCGATGAAATAGGTCGTCAAAAGCTGACGGGCGAGTTGATGATCTTCTTTGTTCATGATGAGCACCTCATTTAAAAAGAATGAATGGTATCGGGATGAGTCCGAGAAACTTACTTCCACTCAATTTACCACAAATTAGTCGATACGAACATGAGAAGAAAGGCTTGTTTTCGGTTTTCTGCGGCACGGAGGTGAGAATACGGTATACTGATGAGGAACTGAAGTCGATCGTGATCGACAGAGAGGAGCTCCATCCATGCAATATTTCTACATGAGACCCTATCCGGATGATCCAGACTGTTCTACGCAACAAGCGGAAGCCGACAAGATGAATGTGACGACACGTGTCATCGAGACGCATGATTCAGCGAAACGACGGACGGAATTAGAACAGATGCTCGAGACCCTTCAGACGGGAGACGAAGTCATCGTCACGCATCTCTACATCTTAGCAGACTCGACGAGGCACTTGATCGAGATGCTCGAGCACATGGAGACACGCGGTGCGACGCTGTGGTCACTCCGCGAACAGATTCGGACGAGCGAGCGTGCTTCCTTGTCGTTTCTTGAAACGGCACGCCACCTGGTCCAGCTGCAAAGTGACGTCATTAGCATGTCGACGCGTGCCGGACTCTCAAAAGCAAAAGAACAAGGAAAGCAGACCGGTCGACCGCGGAAGCCGGATGAAAATGTCCGCCGCGCGATCGCGATGTATCAAAGTAAAAACTATTCGCTCGCTGATATCCGCGAACAGACCGGTATTAGTAAAAGTACGTTGTACCGATATCTCGAAAGCGAGACAATCGATACAGATAAAGGCTGACTCCATCATGGAATCAGCCTTTTTTTAGCTATTTTGCTTTAAGGTGTTGCCGAGCCATTTTTGGAGGGCTTTTCCGCCTTCATAGAACGAGCTGTCTCGTAATTCATACGTATGACCGCCTTGTTCGATCAAGTCGAGGAACGTATTCCCGACGTCCCGGTTTTCCCATTTCCGCTGATCCGTCAAATACTTGAAACCGAAGTTACATTCGACGTTGAAGATGATGTGGAACGGTTCCTTGAACGATTGGACGGCGCGAATCATCTCGATCAAGATCATCCGTTTCGGTGATGACGCTTCGAACGTATCGAACAGCGTTGTCCGGCGTCCGTGAAACTCGATGACGCGGATCGCGCGACCGGTATCCGCTTTAAAATCATAACTCGTCCGGATCGAGACGATGATCTCGCGTTGGTCTGGTTGTACTGGCATGGTGTATCGCTTCCTTTCTCTCGGTCGATTATAGCATGGAGCTGCTTGAATTTAATAGATGTCAACGACTCGGTCTTAAGAAGGATTGTCGTAACCCAAAATTTGTCTTATACTAAAATTACCAAATACATAAAGGAGCGTTTTCGTGAAACATCTATTTTCGATACTCCTCTCGGCGAGTCTTTTGTTCACGGGTTGCTACTGCACCCTCGACGAACGGACGGACGAGCCACACTTCAAATCGCGTGCCCGCTCTATCTCCTCGTACCATACCTTCGACATCGAATATGCGAAAGGATTACGGAAGGAGCAAGTCTCAAACCGAACAGTCACCGTGACGGATTCGAACGGTGAGCGGATGCAAACGGAGATTGAAGTCCTTGACGGCAAAGAGATCCGAATTAAACCGCCACGTACGGGATATAAAAAAGGACGTCGCTACATCATCCACATTCGGGATTCGATCGACGCCCGCAAACAAGTCCATACGAATACGATTCGGGAACGAACCTTCACTGTCGACCGCTGACAGACAAGGTTCGTTTTTTTATTTGGATCGAGCCGGAAAGACCGTATAACTCATCGAGATGACCCCATCGATCACGAGGACGAGTCCCCACAATTGTAACGTCCGTAAGAGACTCTCCGTCTGCTCAGCATCTCCCAGCCACAAAATCATCGCACCGAGTAACGTCCCACCAATCAAAAATGCCAGCACGTGCCGATAGAACCCGTTTCGCTCTTTACGTGCCTTTGAAATGCGCTCCCGTGATACTTGTTCTCTCAGGATGAACCGGCGATACATCCCGTCCGCCCAGGCAATCATCTGTTTCCCGAAGGCGAGTGAGACGCCGATATAGATCGCAGCAAGTCCGTGCGCGATCGTCGCCGTACTGCCGCGACTTAAGTCAAACACCGTTAAGACCAGTAAGACAATATCAATGACCGGTGACATCGCCATCAATCGAAAACCGAGTCTTTCGCGCCTGAATCCATAACGCACGATCAGTCCAGCGACGATGAATACCCAAAATAGAATCTCACAACAGACGATTGCCCACGCGACGAGTTGCATATCAATCCTCTCCTTTTTAATACGACTGTATCATAAAGATAACACCTCTTTTGTAGCTTGACTAGTCTTTTTAATACATTCGTGCTAAAAAGATGATATACTTGAGACATGCCAAAACAAGTCAATCACGAAGAACGCAAACGCCTCATCGCGGAAGCGACGTGGCGCACGATTTCTCAAGTCGGTATTGAACAAGCCAGTGTCCGGACGATCGCCAAGGAAGCGGGACTCTCGCTGGGTGCCTTGCGGTATTACTTCACGACCCATGACGAGTTGCTCCGCTTCTCGATGGACCTCGTCCAAGAACGGGTCCAAGCACGCATCACAACCATTTTCGAGAAAGGAGGAACCCCGGAAGAAACGTTATGTGACGTCTTACTTGAGGTCTTACCTTATGCACCCGAGCATCAGCTCGAGATGCAGGTCTGGTTTCAATTCATGATGTCCGCGTATTCATCGCAAGCGACGGAAAATCCGGACGATATCTACCATATGGTTCAAGTACTGTTGACACAGATTCCGGACGGTACACTCCGCGCGGGCTTAGACATTGAGCTTGAGAGTGAACGGCTCGCAGCACTCGTTGACGGGTTAGCCTTTCATGCTCTGTTTCGACCAGAACGATTACCAAAAGAACGCCTGCGTCATGTGCTCGTCCATCACTTGAACGCCCTCTTCGTCCGTCCTTTAGCGATCGACGACAAATAACCCGCTGTTCCCTTTGCGCGCGAGGGAAACAGCGGGTTTTTCATCGTCTTGCTTCTACGAGAATCAACGATAAGGAGCGAATCAAGAAGAACGTCAAAAACGCTGCCCAGACGCCCTGATTTCCAAAAGTCGGTGTCAGCAGGAGGACGACCGCAAAACCAATTCCTGCTTGAATCATCGAATTCCGAACGGGTGTTGCTTCAACCCGCCCGGCAAAGATGCCTTCATAGATCATCGCCCAACCGGCGAGGAGCGGTAGGATGATGATCCAGAAGTAATAATCGCGCGCTGCGTCTAGGATTGCCTCTTCTGAAGTGAACAACTGAAGGAGCGGTGTCTCAAGGAAGAGGAGCACCAGTGACCAGAAGACGACCGAGTAGAATCCAAACGTCCGTGCCAAACGGACACTCGTCCGGTATTCTGCCTGATCTTGATGCCCTCTCGCCCGACCGACGAGAACCGTTGACGCATGACCGAGTCCACCGAACCAGTACGAAATCAGATACTGGATTTGTAGCAGGATCGCGTTGGCTGCGAGGACATCCGGTCCGAATTGTCCACCAGCACGTGTGAACCAGCCGGTGACCAGTAGAAGGAAAATCGTGCGAATGAACAAGTCACGATTGACTTGAAAGAATTGACGGTACGCTTGCCATGCCGTCAAGGCGCGCCATTCATCACGCGTCATCGATAAATGACCACGAATCAGGTACAGACTACAGACGACGATGCTGATCTCCGCGATGACGGTCGCAACCGCAATTCCAGCAACACCGGCATCCAATCCGTAGACGAATCCGATATCGAGAACGACATTGACTCCTGTACTAAACAATTGGACGAACAAGGCGTGCTTGACCTGACCGGTACCAATCAACCAGCCGAGTAACGCATACCCCATCAACACGAACGGTGCGCCAATCATCCGGTATGAAATATACGTTTTGACCGCACCGAGCAAGTCAGCGGGTGGTGCAAGTAAGTACAGTCCGATTTGCTCGAGCGGCTGTCGAAACAACAGGATAAGCAGACCGATACAAGCTGCTAGAAACAGCGGTCGGTAAAGTGACGTCCGTAAGGCGTGCACGTCATTCGCCCCACTTGCTTGGGCGCTGAATCCTGTCGTACTCACTTTTAAGAAACCAAACAACCAGTAAATCGTATTGAAGAAGACGGCTCCGACGGCGATGCCGCCGATCGCCCGCGGATCACCGGATTGACCGATGACGACGGTATCGGTTACACCAAGTAAGGGTGTCGCAATACTTGAGAGAATCAGCGGATAAGCGAGTAACCAGTACGTTTTGTGGGTCGGTTGTGCGTTCACCATGTTCCGGCCTCGACGAATCGTTGGGTATACGCGCTACCTGATTCCAATCGATCAATCAAATCAACAGCGCGACCGTCACGTAAGACAAGTGTTTCCGAACAGAGACGCCGGATGAAGTCGATATCGTGCGAAATCAATACAAGACTGACACCGAGTGTCTGTTGCAAGCGTTCTAGTAGCTCGATGATCTGTGCGCGAGAGACGACATCAAGTCCCGTCGTCGGCTCATCCATCACGATGATGTCGGGTTCAATCGAAATCGCGCGGGCAATCGCGGCACGCTGTATTTGTCCCCCACTCAATTGATGGGGCAATTGATCGAATAACCGTTCCTCGACCCCGACAGCAAGCGAGAGGGCAGTCGTGAGTTCCTCTTCTGACGTCGCTGGGAAATGCCGCAAGATCGGACGATGCCGACGAAACGGTTCAAGAATCGATTCCCGCACCGTCCATTCTGGATTAAAGGAAGCGAGAGGATGTTGAAAGACGGCTTGAATAGCTCGTCGCTCGTTTCGGTGCCCACTCGGAAATACCTTTCCATGTAAGGAAATCAGACCATGCGTGGGTTTAAGCAGACCGAGGATCAATCGTCCGAGTGTCGTCTTGCCACTCCCACTCTCCCCGATGATGCCAATTGACGCCTTTTTCGTCACGTGAAAGGAGATATTCGACAAAATGGGCTGATCCTTTATTTGATAAGTAAGATCTGTTACGGATAAGACTGGGTACATGAACTCTTCCTTTCTTCCGGTGATGTACGATGCGCTTGCATCAAGCTCATCGTGAACGGATGACGACTTTGCTCGATCATCTGTGGTGTTCCCGTCTCGACGATTCGTCCATCCTGCATTAAGACGAGTTGCTCCCCATAATGTAAGGCAGGTCCTAATTCGTGGGTGACGAACAAAATCGTTGCCCCGTACTGGTGTTGGTATTCGGTCAACCAGTCGAGTAAACGACGTGTCAACACAGGATCGAGCGCCGTCGTTAGTTCATCCGCTAAAATCAATCGTGGTTTTAAGGTGACGGCAAACAGGATCGCGAACCGTTGCAATTGCCCACCGCTCAACTCTCCTGGATATCGGTCCAACCAGGTCGGGTCCAACTCAAGCGTTCGCAAGACGTCATCGATGTAAGGATGATCCATCTTTCGTCCATGTGCGCGATATGTATCCCGTAACATCTGACGCATCGTCAAAAACGGAAGAAACGCATCGGTATACTGCTGTGGTATGTAACCAATATCGAGACCACGTCGAAGAGGTTCGTCCGAGATGACTTCTCCGCTCGACGACATCCCGTCCGGCAATCGATCCAGTAATCGTTTAAGCAAGAGCGTCTTACCGCTCCCGCTCGCTCCGACGAGACAGATGAATCGATGAGCTGGTAACGATAGATTCATGTCATGCAGAAGGACGTGTTTCGCCCGAACGTGTATGTTCCGAATCTGAATCATTTACGTGTCCTCCTTTTTTCTTCATCCATCGCGTCCATCCCATCGTCGCGACGACGGTCAAGACGATGCACGCACCTGGCAAAAGCATGAGCCGGGGTGCGGAACTGAAATAAGGACGTCCTTCGTTCAACATTGCTCCCCACTCTGGCAGTGGTGCTTGGACACCAAGCCCGATATAAGAGAATGCCGATAAGAATAAGATGACTTTGCCGACATCCAAACTCATTAACACGACGACTTGTCGGATGATGGGCGGCAAGATATGGCGTCGTAAGATCATACTGTCTGTTAACCCGTTGATGCGTGCCATGCTGATGTATGGCTTTTGCATCGTCTCGGTCACGAGTGTCTCGCTTAATCGCGCGTAGGAAATCCATTTGATGAGTAAAATCGCAAAGATCAAACTTTGAGGACTGGCACCAAATAATCCGGCGATGACAAGTGCTAGAACGGTGTCAGGGAAAATCACGAGACCATCTTCTAATCGATGAATCAAGTGCTTGAGTCGTCCATCATAAAAACCGGCTAGACAACCAAGACAGGTACCGATGCACGCTGTGAGCAACACCGTAAGCAGGCTGAAACCTAAGGATATCAAACCAGCTAAAAAAAGACGAGCTGCGAAATCTCGTCCTAGACCGTCTGTTCCGAGCCAATGTTCAAATGAAGCGGGCTCAAGTCTTTTCGCTATGTTTGTATTAAAAGAATTTGTAAATGCGGTATATGAAATAAAAAATAGGAGACATCCTCCGAAAATGAGCCATCTTTTTTTCATGTGTGTGTTCCCTTCTGCCAATCTGGTCGTAACGCCCGGTTTAGCGACCGGATACCTTGATGCAAGACAAGAATGATGCCTGTCGTCAGCAAGATGTAGCCTTGAATCAGTGGATAATCGCGTTGCAAAATCGCATCGACCATTAACTTTCCGACACCTGGATACGCGAACAGGACTTCGAGGACGACGACACCCCCGGCAAGACTGCCGAGCGTCAGACCGAACACGGACAGGACCGGTGGCAAACTGCCGCGTAACGCATAACGCCAAAGAATCGTCCGCTCGGATATACCACGCATCCGTGCCAACTCAATGTACGGTTGGTTCAATTCACGGCGTAGATTCAGCCGAATCAATGGAATATAAACGCTCGCAAGTGGAAAGCCGAGCGATAGAGCCGGGAGGACAAGTGACGTCATCCCCTCCCGCCCCATCACAGGTAACCATCCGAGACGGACGGCAAACAGGTCGACGAGAAACAGACCGATCCAAAAACCAGGCACGGTCGCTCCGCTCATGCTGACAAGGTGCGCAAGACGGACGACGCTTCGGCGCGTCATCAAGGCGCTACCGATTCCTAGGGGTAAGGCGATCAATAAGGCAATCAAAATACCGCCAAGTGCCAGCTCCGCTGTCACGAGATAACTCTCTAACAACATCTCGATGACCGGTCGCCCCGTCTGTAACGAGTTTCCGAGACGTAAGGTGAGTATGTCTTGCAGCCAACGGACGTACTGGACGAGCAACGGCTGATCGTATCCTAATTCACGGCGCGCGGCCTCGATTTGTTCGGGCGTTGCTGATAATTCATCGATATTCAATAACGTCAAGACCGGATCACCCGGCAGTAACCGTAACAAGACAAAACAACTGAACGTGATGAGTAGAGTGAATAGACTCAGCGATAGCAGTCGTTTGACGATCGAATGCATCAATCGGTCACCTGCAACGTGTTCGTGATCATGTAGTATTCACTCTTTTCCGTTTTCCATCCTTTGACGCGTTTGCTGTCATAGGCGACGAGTGTTGAAGGATGGAGCAAGAAGCTATTGTAGCGTTTCTCGTCGACATATCGCGCGATCTGCTCCGCAAGCCGTGATCGCTCCTCGATCTGAATCGTTTCATTTAACGTCTCGATCTGTTTCGTCAACTTCGGATCCGCGACACGACTGAAGTTCAGTCCCCCGTTCGGATGATAGGTCGCGTTCAAATAATATCCAGCATCCCCACGCGGAGCGGTCAGATTGCTGTACGTCGCGATATCCCAGTCCCGGTTACTTGCCATGTATTCTTCTGGGACATCGATTTGTTTAATCGTGATCGCGACACCAATCTTTTTCGCGTCATCTTGAATGACTTGAGCGATCAACGGCAGGTCTGGTCGAGCCGCATACGTCAATAACGTCAGCTTTAAAGGACGACCGTCCTTTTGCATCCGTCCGTTTTGTTTTGTATAACCGGCTTGTTTGAGCCATTCCTCAGGCGTCTTCTGCACTTGTTGCGGATAGTTCGGAGCAAATGGGAATGACGATAGGAACGGACCACGTGCTGGCACCGCATATCCTTGGAGGACGTGATCGACGAGTTGCTTTCGATTGATTAAAGCATCCATTGCCTGTCGGACTTCAAGCGATTGCATCGGACCGTTCGCGACATTCATTGTCAACTGATGGACACGGAACGTATCCGTCGCTTGGACTGTTAATCCTTCAGACTTCAACTGCTTGACACTCTCGATTTCCGGTCGATAGACGATATCCGCCTGTCCGGCACGCAAAGCGTTCGTCCGTGCGCCAGCATCTTCGTTGAAGACAAAATCAACGGAATCAAGTTTCGCTTGTTCTTGCCAATAGGACTTGAAACGTTTTAACTCGACTTTTGTTCCCGGAGCGAACCGCTCGACTTGGAACGGACCGGTTCCCATCGGTTCCTTCTTTACCCCGCTCGCTTTCGTGTCGATGATTGCTGTGTTCGGATTGACGAGTTCCGAGATGAACTCTGGATATGTCGTCTTCGTTTGAATGAGCAAATCGGGTCCGTCCGTTTTGATCGTCTCGATATTCAAGGCATTCTTGACACCTGGATTTTCGTCGATTGAGCGTTCGAGAGACGATTTGACGGCTGCCGCATCAAGTTGTTTCCCATTATGGAACGTCACGTCTTCCTGTAAGACGATCCGCCATGTTCGCTTTCCTTCGTAGGACCATTTTTTCGCAAGCCACGGCTCGACCGTCAATCGTTCGTCATCAAGACGGACGAGCGTCTCCGTCACCCCTGCGCGAAGCGGAACATAACTGCTGTCGCGATGCGGATCGAGCGATTGTGTCGCGAAGTTATAGACGAACGTCAAATGGTTTTGCTCTTGTGGCTTATCAGAAGCAGCACAACCGGCAAGTGTCAAACCGAGGAAGACACTACCGATAAGGCTAGCAGTTTTATATGTAGACATTGTTCTCCACCTTTAATTCGGAATAATTACGTTTTACATCATATCGTAACGATTCCGATTTAACAAGCGTCTTTTCTATTTCTCTATATTGAATTTGCCATCAAAAAAAATACCGAATCAACTACAAGCGAACAGCTCGTGTGATTCGGTAGCGGTGTATTTCTTATAAGACGTCGACGAATTGTTTTGCCTGACGCTCGAGTTGTTTCGCTGAATCAGCCAATTGATCGAACTCACTGACCGTATGTTCGAGTTGCCCCGTACTGTCCTTGACCTTAGACGAAATCCGCTCGATGCTGTGTGAAACATCTTCAATCCGCTCAACGATCCCTTCAATGTTGTTCTTGATTTCTCCGATTGAGTGCGACACTTTGTTCGACAGGTTTCGGACTTCGGTCGCGACGACATCGAACCCACGTCCATGTTCACCAGCACGTGCCGCCTCGATCGCCGCATTCAAGGCGAGCAGATTCGTCTGCGCTGCAATATCACGGATCGTCTTGACGATGTCGGTGATGGAGTTCGCATCCTTTCGTAAGGCAACAAGGCTCGACAGATTCTCGACGGATTCCGCCTCGACTTGTTGGACGGTCGCCAGCACGTTCAGACCATCCTGACGACCACTCTCCGATTTGACCGTCAAGAACGCGGATGTCTCGTTGAGTTCAGCCGCCATCCGTAAGACGTCCTGTTGGCGAATCGTAATGTCCGATGCAATTTTTGAGACACCGACGACCCGGCGCCCGTCATCCGAATAGATCGGCATATAGGTCGCTTCGAGCCATTTCTGTTGCCCATCAGCAGCCCGGCGTTCAATCTTGTCCTGATAGGTGATGCCTTGCATCAATTTGCGCCAAAACAACTCATAATCCGGACTGTTGACGTACGCTGGAAAGCAAAGATCACGGTGGTATTTACCGATTAGCTCTTCCACTTCATACCCCATCGTCCGGGCAAACAACTCGTTGACATATGCGACTTTCCGTCGATCGTCGAAGCGAATGATTGCCAGATTTTGCTCGATTGCTCGAATGACTTGTGTGTCGGTGACGTGTGCTGCTTGTTCCTGCATCGACATGCCGATTCCTCCCTGGATTCAAACTCAAGGTCATAATGCTCCTATTGTCATATTATCCCTTATATCGACAGGTTCCTGCCATTTTAAACTGTAATCTAGTAAATAATATACGATTTTTAATACGCACTCCATCCACCATCGGCGACGACGATTGCCCCGTTAACAAAACTCGCCTCGTCAGACACGAGGAACATTGCCAATTTTGCGACCTCATCCGGCTGACCGGCACGTGGATTGAGTCCCATGCCGAGCATCGCCCGTCCCATTCCGAATTCATTCAGGTTCGTCATCGATTGCCCGATGTTCGTCTCGACGGCTCCAGGAGCGATGCCGTTACAGCGGATCCCCTCTCCGGCGTAAAAGAAGGCGGTATTCTTCGTCAAACCAATGACGGCATGTTTGGAAGCGGTATAGGCTGCTCCTGCTCGGGCACCGTTCAGACCGCCAATCGAGATGTTATTCAAAATGACACCACCTTTTACTTCCTTGAAATGCTTGACCGCTTCGCGCATCAGACGCATCGTTCCCGTCGTATTGACGGCGAGAACATGATCCCAGCTTTCATCGGAGATGTCTTCCACTCCCTCCATTCCGTCCATGATTCCCGCATTGTTGACGAGAACGTCCAGTTTGCCGTAAGCCTCAAGCGCTTGTTGGACGAGTTCTGTTGCTGCCTTTGGTTTGGCGATATCACTCGCAACAGCGATCGCTTCTCCCCCTGCTTCCTTGATGTCAGAGACGACCCGTTCCACGGTTTCCAACCGAATGTCCGCTGCGACGATCCGTGCGCCTTCTTGTGCAAACAATTTGGCCATGGCTTCACCCATTCCTGAGCCAGCTCCCGTGACGATGATCGTTTTACCTGTTAGTCGCATCATGAATCATCCTTTCGTTTATCGTGATACTAATCTATTCCCGAAAAAGGCTCTAGTTTAGTCAAACGTCGTGTCAATTCCATGAAAAAAAGACCCGACGATTTTCGTCAGGTCCTGCAGTTAATGCGTTGCAATTGTTTCAATGCGACATCAACGTTGAGCCGTTTTCCGGATTTCTCCGATTCTCGGAACTTGCTCGGATCAAATAATTTAAATTGATGATTGATCCAGTTTTGTCGATAGATTTCGTGTGCTTGTTTTATGATTTCTTCGTCTGACAACTGTTTCATGTCTATTTCCACGCAGTCGAAATCATCTACACCGAACTCAAAACCACAGCATGGACAAATTTCGTTACTCCCCGCAAAGTGTTCATAATATGGTAGATCTTCAAGTTTATCGCACCCACACACAGGACAGATATAATACGGATCGTTTGGTTTCAAAGATACGATGCCTCCTTAGCTAATGATCATTCTTATATCTATCGTACCCTATCTAATCGTTACTTTTGAGATGGAGTCATGTTATGACCACATAAAAAAGACCCGACGAGTTCGTCGGATCTTTGGACTTGCTTATTGCAGTTCGCGGCTCTTTTCTTCTTGTTCGTTGTTCGATTTATTTTTTGCTTCAAATTCAGCGCGTGTCATAACGTCCTCGACGTGCATGTTGACTTCGACGACTTCAAGTCCTGTCATGTCGCTGATCGATTTTTTAATTTTAGCGACCGTCTCTTGGAAGATTGACGGAATGTTTTTACCGTATTCGACGATGACTTTCAAATCGAGTGCGACTTGGCGTTCGCCGACTTCCGCACCGATTCCTTTCGTGATGTCTTCCGAACTCCGGAGACGATCCGTCAGTCCACTCATGAATCCACCACTCATTGACAAGATGCCTGTCACTTCATTCGACGCGATCCCTGCGATTTTTTTGATGACTTGATCTTCGAACGTCAATTTATTCTCGCGTACCACTTCGTTTTCAGTTGTTGTGTTTACTTCGTTTGCCATTTGAAATCTCTCCTTTTGAATGTGTAGTTAAATATATATGAATCAGTCCCGTTGAAAGAACTGAATCCACCCTTCGATATCGAGCGCACCATCGCGCCACTTCCCAAGCAAGAATCCGATCGCTGCGAAGGCAACGATGAGAATTGTCGGACCAAAGCCAATCGTCAAGAATAAGATGGCGAGGATTAGACCGACAAGTCCTCCGATCAGTCGGAACCGATACGGGTAAAGTGCTTCCCTTGTCTTCATGTTCCCTCTCCTCTCTTAGACGACACGTTCCGATGTTTTTGTTTTCGTGTCACTGATTGTGACCTTCGTACTCGTTACCGGCAACTCGAGTAAGGATTCGACGGCTTGTTTAGCGCGTTCTTGAATATCCTTCGCGATCGTCGGCAGTCCTTCTTGTCCGAAGACAGAGCAGTCGACTTTTAAAGCAATCGTCTCTTTTTTCGAATGGATATCGGCATGGACACGCGGTGTCCGTACGCCACCAATCCCACGAATCGACTCCAGTGCCGTCCGTTCGATTGTTTCCTTCGAAATCGTAATCGTTCCGTCACCCGTTTGAATCAACAGACGTTGACCTTTCGAGCGGCTGAACAATCCTGTGAATAATAGAATGACGAATACGAATGCTAAAAAACCTCCGATGGATAGAACGGTATAGCTATACCATTGCTGATCCTGCCACTGCTCGATTAACGAACTGAGCCGTGGAACATCATACACACCGAGCACAAGCAGCCCGACACTGACGAGTCCGAGTATGCCTATGATGACGAGTAAGAATCGATTAAACCCATTCATCTGCACCTCTCCTTTACGATTGTTAACTTCTTTCACCTAGGTGATTCAACACATGAATTATTATGTGCATGGTGTGTTTATTCCCGTTCATTCGAACCCGAAACATTTACATACACTTTCGTTAAAATGTTCATATATTCTGATTTTTCAGACTATAATTAGTAAAACAAGTGGATTTTTTACTATATTTAACGAAAAAAGACCTCTTTCAACTAAAAAGAGGTCAACAATCTAATCCGTTTATCATTTCCCGCATACTTCGTCAACACGTTTTTTGAAAATGATCATTCCACTTCGATCGGAATGGCAAAATAACCGTTTCCTTCTTCCCACCCTGCTCTAATCTGATAGACATATTTTCCACGGGTCGTTGGCAAAGTGATATTTTCTACGTCCTGAAACGTTCTAAGCTTTTTTCCATTTGTAACGGACCATAACTCAACGGCAACATTTTTTGGATGCGGACCATCTCGAAAAAGAATCGACATCTGTTCTTCCGGTGCAACGCGTTCACCTTGTTTCTTTTTTACTTGTTCAACTGGTCCGATCTTTGCATCAGCCGTCTCTCCTAAAAAGAGACCCGACCACGTATAGGTTCCTAAGTACACCTTTGCTTCACGATTTTCAATCGTCACGTCGGGTGCTGGTGGTTGATGGCGGAAAGGATCCAGCGAGAAGAGTAACCCTAAACTAATCAGCACTATACCAATAAACGTTTGTTGTTTCACGAGGCAACCTCCTACACAATGTTTTCAAATCAATAAAAGCGGCAATACCTTTCAAGGAGTACGTTATTCAAAAGGAGGAGTTCAGATGATTCAGGATAAAGTCGTCATCATTACAGGAGCATCAAGCGGGATTGGGGAAGCAACCGCTAAAGAACTTGCAAAACAAGGAGCAAAACTCGTTCTTGCTGCACGCCGGGAAGATCGTTTGCAAGAACTCGTCAAAGCCGTTGAAGCAGAAGGTGGTCAAGCCGTCTACCAAGTGACGGACGTCACGGATCGCGAACAAGTCGATGCACTCGCTAAGCTTGCGAAAGACAAGTTTGGCTCAGTTGATGTCATCGTCAATAACGCTGGATTGATGCCACTATCACACCTCCACAAGAATCAACAGGATGAATGGAATACGATGGTCGACGTCAACATTAAAGGTGTTCTCCACGGAATCGGAGCCGTCTTGCCGTACATGCGCGAACAAAAAAGCGGACATGTCATCAACATCTCGTCTGTCGCAGGTCACGAAGTCATGCCGTCGAGCGCCGTCTATAGCGGTACGAAATTCGCCGTTCGCGCGATCACGGAAGGTCTCCGCAAGGAAGAATCGGTCGACAATCACATCCGTGCAACGATCATCTCACCGGGAGCGGTCGATACAGAACTGAAGGACCATATCTCGGATGACGAGATCAAACAAGGGATTGGTGACTTGAAAGCGATCGATGCGAGCGCGATTGCGCGTGCCATCGCTTACGCCGTTAACGAACCAGAAGATGTCGCGATTAACGAGATCCTGATTCGTCCAACGGCTCAACGTTAATTGAATGTAGAATTTATTAACAGGACCCCTCATTAGCCAAACAGCTAACGAGGGGTCCTGTTCTGTTTAGAGTAGTCGTTCCGCGATGAGCTGGTACGACTGTAATCGTTTTTCTTGATCAAAGGCATTGTTGATCAGTAAAAATTGATCCGTTTGATAACGCGTTGCTAATACCTCTAGCTCACGCTCAACGACATCCGGTGTCCCAACAATCGCTCGCCGGCGATCTTTGCGAATCCGTTCTACTTGCACGTCATTCCAGACCTTTGATTCTGTCGTCTTAAATGACGGAACGATCGAATTCCCGAGTCGGACGCCTTGAATCCAGGCATCCTGTGTTCGAGCGAGACGTTCTGCTTCTTCTTGTGTCGGAGCACAGATAACGAAAACACAGACGATGACGTTCTTCCCGCCCGCCTCGCGATATGTCGAGAGCGTCTCTTCCCAACGATCCGGATTGATGAAGTGACCAAACACGAGACCACGGTCTTGTTCAGCTGCAATCCACGCGCTACGTGGTGACAGACCTAGGATCGAAATCGGTGACAGTTTCCGGTCACGTGGTGTCGTCTTGACGATCCGGTACGGGTGTCGATTCGATAGACTGTCTGTTAAAAAGCCCGCCGTCTCATCGACGAGTCGACTAAACTCCGCCGCCCGGTTTTCTTCTCCATCCGTCAACGCAAGTCGTGTCCGTTCGCTCCCGCCCGGCGAATTACCGATCCCGAGTTCGATTCGTCCCGGATAAAACGCATCGAGCGTCGCAAAGCTCTCGGCGACTTTCAGCGGATGATACTGCGGCAACAACACGCCACCTGAACCAAGCTTGATTTTTGACGTCTTCGCACCCATTCGGGCGATGAACAGTTCCGGTGCCGCACTGAGCAACCCGTTCGTATTATGATGTTCAGCGAACCAGTACCGTTCGTAACCGAGTCGCTCGGCTTCTAAGACGAGTCGTTCCGTCGCTTCCATCGTCGCTTCGACCGTATCGCCCTCGTGTAACGGCACTTGATCCAGTATTCCTAGTCGCATCACGCATTCCTCCTCTACCCTTTCAGTGTAAAGCGTGGAGGAACGGAGTTCAAAAACGAGGCTCAGACACGGACGAGACGATCTTCGATGATGACGCCATCTCGCATCTCGATCGTTCGGTTCGCCCGTTCGGCGAGTGCCGGATCGTGGGTGACGAACAAGACGCCGCATCCCTTCTCTTCGTTTAATGACCGTAAGAGATTAAAGATGATTTCTCCCGTATCCGTATCGAGGTTCCCTGTCGGCTCATCGGCAAGCAACCATTTCGGTTCATGAACAAGTGCTCGGGCAACGGCGACCCGTTGTTGTTGTCCACCGGAAAGTTGCGACGGCAAACTGCCTGCTTTATCAGCGAGACCGACTTGTGCGAGTAACTGCTCGGCGCGTTCTTTTTTATCGTATGGTACTTTTCGACCGAACAAAGGCGCCATGACATTCTCAAGCGCCGTCAGCGTCGGAATCAAATGAAACTGCTGGAAGATGAAGCCGATGTTCTCGAAACGGAAGTCGGATAGTTCTTTACTGTTTAATTTGTTGATTGGTTTTCCGTCGTAATGCAACTCCCCACTCGTCGGACGATCGAGCGTTCCGATTAGACTGAGTAACGTCGACTTTCCAGAACCTGATGGACCGATGATTGAGATGAAGTCACCTGCTTCAAGCGTCACTTCGATGTCTTGTAACGCATGTGTCTCGACTCCGTCTCCCGAAAATGATTTTCCCATCTGTTTGCATTGAAATGTTCCTTCCATATGTAAGCCCTCCATATATTCGTGATAACGTACTATTCAAGAATTTATTGGGAATTCCTTCTAAAAGAAAGGAAATAAAAAACAGCACTCTTGAGGAACAAGAATACTGTCAAGAAACACGTGGTTGAATGGAAACGAAATTTTTACGATAGACGATCTCATACGGTAAAACGAATAATAGACAAGCAAGAGCCGTGAACTGAATCATGCTTCCGGTTGGTGGTAGCGGAGACAGCGATGCATCATGCCATGCTTCATACAAACCAATGAAAAGAAACAGGACGACACTACTCGTCGTCACGTAGATGAGTAAACGAAGGGTCAATGGATAATGGCGGACGATCCATAACATCGGTAAACCAAAGATAAAATAGGATAACGTCATCGCAAACGTTCCGAACTGATAGACGATCTCAAAGTCGATCGTCGTCAAGAACGAATATGCTGTGAACGCTAAGAACGAAAGAATCGTCACAACAGCCGCATAACTGATCCAGCGCATACGGTTGGGCTCCTCTCCTAAATGTCGTTCCTGTACGCGCGATCGCAACAGAAACCGGATATGTACAATTAGTGTAGGCAGTCCGATTTCATTTGTCAATTGTCTTCAGATTGACTTATTCAGTCACTAAACGATTGCACTGGAAACATATTCATTGAATAATGGAAAAAAGGAACTAGGAAAGTGAGGTTTTACCGATGGAGGAACAACTCACGACATTTCGTGATCGCTTTGAATCTACTACTAATTACCACGATGGTCTTTCGTATGACGAGGTCGAGTCTCGCCTGACGTCATCCAAACGAACAGCCCTCGCTTGGATGGAACAAACAGGCGGCGAGCCGAATGTCGTAACCCTTGCTGGACGACTCGTCATCGTCGACACTGCCAAAGAGAGTCCAGCTGGTCGTCGAAGTGTCTGTTTGGACGAATCCGCTCGACTTGGTCGAAAGAAAAATGCGTCCGCAGCAAGTGTCGAGTCGATGATTGAGACGCTAGAGGTGCACCTCTTAACACCAGAACAGTATCAAGAACTACAGACGCAGTTTTCGTTTGACGAAAAAACGTCCAGCTGGCTTAAGACGCCGGACGTGATCCGTCAAAAAGGTGGCGCCTTATTCGGAGATCGTCGTTATGAGACGACATTCATCTATCACAACGGAGCGGATTCCTATTATGCGAGCCGAGGATTTCGTGTCTGCATTGAGCTAGACTAATCAAAAAACACTCTACGATTGAAGTAGAGTGTTTTTTGTAAATTATAGGTAATAAAACCCAATTATGATATGATGGTCGATGAATAGAGGAGGTGGACGTCATATTTGTATTGGGATTGATTGTAGGTGGTCTTATCATGTTGATCAGTTTCCGGTTATTCCGCCAGCAACAGCCGGATACAATCGCATTGTGTAAAGATATCTTCTACGTGTTCGAAGTGCAGCCGGAATATCGGTTTCGTTATATCAGTCCTTCCCTCGATGACCATATGGGGAAAGGCGTGGCAGCAGCCAGCTACATGGATCCGGACGAGTGTTTCGCGCGGATTCATCCGGAAGACATCGAAGTCTTGATGTCGAAGATTTCGGGCGACTGTGACTACGATCAGCCGTTTCGGCAACGCTGGCGGACGAATGACGGAACGTACGTCTGGTTCGAAGAATATGCGACACCCATTTGCGAAAATGGGCAGATCGTTGCCATCCAAGGGGTGATCCGTAACATTGACGAACAGTTGAAATCACAACAGGCATTGCTCGATCAATACCGGATCGATGCCTTGACTGGTCTAGGGAATCGCCATGCCTTCAACGAGGCTGTCCACACACTCGATCAAGAGAAGACGGCGTATGGGGTGATTCTGCTTGACTTGAATGAACTAAAAGAGCTCAACGACCGGTTCGGTCACGCGGTCGGTGATGCCTTGCTTGAACAAACAGGACTTTGCATCCGCCGCTTGACAGACCATGGCTACCGGATCGGTGGTGATGAATTCGTCTTGATCGACGAGAGTCCGTCGATTGAGCTGTTCGAGGGATTCGTCGAACACGTTCGCTCGACGTTCGCGACACACGAAATCGGACTCGCAATCGGCGCCGTTCATACGACAACAGGACGCCGTGTCGACGACGTCCTGCATGAGGCAGATGAGCAGATGTATCAAGAAAAGATGAATGATCGCTTAAGTCGTCAGCATGGATTGATGCGCTTGAAGCAATAAGGCGTTGAAGCGTTCCGGTTGATCGAGATTCGCCGTATGCCCGGCTCCCTCGACTGGTAAAACGATGACGTTTGGCACATGTTCCGCAACGAACGCGGTTGCGTCGACTTCGTATGTTTCATTCGTTCCGTTTAGGATGACGACCGGTAAGGTGATCGACCGCAGCATCGTTTCCGTCAGTGCCGGGAAACGGAATGTCATCAAATCAAGGACTGCCCGCGCCGTCGTTTTCCAGGCAGGACCATGCAACTGTTCGAACTGGTCGGCAATTTCCGGTGCTTGTTGTTCGAGGTCGAGGAAGAACTCTCGTTGCTTGCGCATCAGCGGCTCCATCGCTTTAGGAATGAATGGTGAAAAACCCGTGATACATACCCCTTCGAGTTCGTCCGGTGGATCGAGTGCCAGTTGCATCGCAAGCGTTGCGCCAAGCGACAACCCGAGAATCCATCCTGGACCTTCCTGTGCCATCCGTTCGCGGATGGCACGTGTTGCTTGTGATAAGTAATCTTCCGTTGCCGGTCCCGTCGTCATTCCGTGACCAGGCAGATCAATCGGAATGAACGTAAAATCATCCGCTAAAGCGGATAGCTGTGGTGCAAAGTGTGTTGCTGCCGTTCCCATTAAACCATGTAGTACATACATACGTGTCATACGGTAAACTCCTTAAATTGATGTAGTGTCAATATCGCGTCTACGATGACGTCCGGACGATCGCGATGCATCAGGTGTGATGTTCCCGGAACGAACGTCACGTTCGCCTGATCGGATAGATTCGCCTGTCGCTGAATCAATTCCTGCCATTTTCCTTCCATCCGCTCCAGTTCGTCTTTTGGAAAACCAGCAGCGCTCATCGTTTCGATCGACTGCGCTTTGTCCCGTCCAAGAACGGTCAACGGAACACCGAGATCGCGCATGCGTGGTTGAAGATCTTTCGCATCAGCTTTCCACTGCGAGATGATCGCATGCATCGACCGGTAATACGCCGGGTTCCAATCCGTGCGGTCATCCCCGTCCGGGAAACGGTCACGTAAATCAGTTGCTTTTGATAGTTCTTCGAACCGATCGATCCAGACGGCGTCATCCCCTTCCCGGTCGAGCATCGGTGTATCCAGCTGATCGAGTTCTGCTAAATCAACGGACGTCGCATCCACGAGAACGAGACCGGCGACACGTTCTGGATGATGTAGAGCAAAAGCTTGCGCAACAAGACCACCGTAGGAATGACCGACGAGTGTGACCGGAGTCGCAATATTCGTCGCGTTAAGAAACTGATTGATTTGCCGTAAGATGCCGGTCGTCCCGTCGATGTAATCCTCCGACCATTCGTGCGGATGAAAGCTGACGACCCGGTAGTCCGGTGTCAGTTTCGTCAGAATGTCCGCCCAGTCCTGATACGTCCCACCGAGCGAGGGGAGGAGTAACAACGGTCGACCTGTCGAACCGTCGTCATAATACGTCACTTGTTTTCCCTGATGTTGCATAATTCGTTCCATTATAATCACTCCTCTAAACTTTGAAAGATGGTGTTTACCTTGATTCGTGCCCTATTGTTTGATTTAGACGAGACGTTACATGACCGGTCCGGTTCTCTTCCCTATTTCCTTCGGGATCAGCATCAACGTTTTCGTGAAGTTGCGCATGTTCCGATCGACGACTACATCACGACGTTCTTGGCGCTTGATCAAGAAGGACGCGTCTGGAAGGACGTCGTCTATACGGAAATGATTCGTCGCTTCCAGTTGTCGCTTTCTGTTGAAGTACTGCTACACGACTACGTGACGCGTTATCCGATCTTCGCACGGAGCTTTCCGGGAGTCGACGCCTTTTTTGCGCAATTACCGCCTGAGCTACCCATCGGCTTACTGTCGAACGGTCGGACGACGTTTCAACGTGCTGTCTGTGACGCAATCGGACTGTCTCCCTCTTTTACGCAGATCGGGATTTCGGAACAAGAAGGCGTCCGTAAACCGGATCCGGCATTTTTCTTGCGCTTAACGGACCGTTTAGGTGTTCGCCCGGACGAAGTCCTTTATGTCGGCGACAATTACGACCACGACATCTTACCGGCGCGCGCCCTCGGCATGCAGGCGATTTGGAAGCGCACAGGCGATGTTCCATTGACCGACACGCAATTTTCGGACTGGTGCCAGTTACCTGCTCCACTCCAAGACCTGATACGAAAGGAGAACCAGCCATGACGGAACAGATTCGCCGTTTCCAGCCTGACGATTTTGAGCAGATTCATCGATTGAACGCATTAGAAGGATGGCAGGATCTCGTCGCTGATCAAGAGCGGACTCGCAACGCGTGGATGAATGCAAATGCCGCTTTCGTCCTTGAGTCTGACGGAGAAATCCTTGCCTATGTCCGCGCTTTAACGGACGGTTCAGTGACGACGTTCGTCTGTGAGCTCCTCGTCAGCCGAAACGCACGCAAGCGTGGGTACGGACAACAGTTACTCGATCACTTGCAACTTACCTATCCGACGCGGATCGATCTCCTGGCAACCCGTCAAGCTGCTTCTTTTTATGAACAACAAGGATTTCGTGCTTTCCATGGTTTCCGTAAATCACGATGAAGCGAGTGATTTCGAATAACTCGTGCTCGTCACGCTGTAGCCCATCGATTGATAAAAGTGATGGGCTGCTTCGCGTTCCGGTCGATTACCACTGTTCAGCAAGACGGCAGTTGCTCCTCTTGCGTGCGCCCAGTCTTCCGCTGCTCGGATCAAGCGGCGTCCGATTCCCTGCCGACGATATTTCGCGTTGACGACGAACGCGACGATTCGGACATAGGTCGTATCGTGCTCAAACGCTTGCGCCTGAAACAGACCGACGCAGCCGAGAAGCATATCGTCGTCTTCTAACACAAGCAATTCATAATCCGGATGACGGGTGACCCGTGTAAACCGTTCGCGTAACACATTCTCGCTTGCCGGATACCCGAGCTGCGTCATCAAACCGACCAATTGCGGTAGATCGTCTGTTGTCCAAGACCGGATGTTCATCTCCCTTTCCCCCTTCTACTGTTCTGGTGACAGAATCATCACCCGTTCTCTTCCCTCTTCCTGACCAACGACCAGCACGTGCTCAGATACCGGATCATCCTTGATTTGATAGACGGTAAACGCATCGAGGTTCGACGCAAAATCAGATGTGTCCTGTTCCAGTTGCGTATCGGTCAAGACATCATCCGTGACGCCGAGTCGCTTCCCTTTCAGCTGTTGCCAGTCTAAATTCGTCATCTCTTTTGATACTTTGTAAAACTGTTCATCATAATACATGCCGACCCTCATCGATTGCGATGATTGTTCGGGAACGGTCTCATGCAAGGAACTAAAGCCGATGATCGTCAGACCTGCAGCAAGGCAAACAGCTTGTACCGAGCGCCGGCGCCGTTTCGCTTTGCGGATACCTTGGATTGTCCGTTGCCTGACAGATGACGGTACATCGATCAAGATTTTTGGCTCGTGATTCATAGACTCATCCCCTTCTGTCGTCGTACTTTCTCGAGTGCGCGGTACAACGTGCTTTTGATCGTACTCAGTGGCACATTGAATGCTTGCGCAATCTCTTGCAATGACAAATCTTCTTCATACCGGAAGTAGACGATTGATCGCTCGGTCGGCTCGAGGACATCCAGTAAATCGTCCAAGTACAAGCGATCGACGAGACGCTCTTCAAACGAAGTCGTTTGACTCGGTTCGATCGCGAGCGGCTGAAACGACGCTCGATGTTGCTGGAAAGCGCAATTCATCGTGATGCGCGTCAACCACGTCTTAAAATACGAAGCATCCCGTAAACTCTTTCGCCCACGCCATGCCCGGTACGCGACCTCTTGGACGTTCTCAAGCGCTGCCGCCTCCTCTTTCAGATAAATGAAGGAAATACGGTACAAATAGTCTTCTTCTGCGAATAAAGCTGCTTCAAAAGCAGCGTCGGATAATGCTGTACCTGACTTTCGAAACACATCGGCATCCTCCTTTTTGGCAATCACTCCCCTATTAGATACGCAACACGTTTAAAAAGTTTCATTTTTTTCAAATTTTTATTATAATTCCCTTTTCTTGCATGAATGAATTCGATAGGATGGGAAGCAGAGAGGGTGATGAACGTGTACAAGAAACTCATTGCTTTACCGGAGCTTACGCATCTCGAAGGGGCAGTCTCCATCCACCAGCAAGGTGAACAAATCTTTAGCCATGCTAACGGATTCGCACATCGAGGCTACCGCGCATCGAATACAGAAACGACACGATTCGGAATTGCCTCAGGTGCGAAACTCTTCACGGCGGTCGCTATCTTACGGTTAGTCGAGGAAGGAAAGGTTACACTCGACGAACGCGTCGCGCCGATTCTACCGGACATAGGAATCGATCTAGACGGTGTGACCATACATCATCTGTTAACCCATACGTCAGGCATCGGTGATTATTTTGATGAAGCGACGATGACCGACTTCGAGGAGGTCTTTCAAGATTTCCCGATGTACTGTTTGCGTCGTCCCATCGATTTTTTACCGTTGTTTAAAGGTCAAAAAAGACTGTTCATTGCAGGCGAACGTTTTCATTACAACAATGCGGGATACATCCTGCTCGGTCTCGTGATCGAACAATTGACGAAACAACCCTTCGCGGATTACGTGACGAACGAATTATTCGCTCGGGCGCAAATGACACAGTCTGGTTACTTCCGACTCGATTCGCTACCGGCAGATACAGCCATCGGTCACATCGAGAATGAAGACGGAACGTGGCGAACGAATCACTATGCGTTACCAATCATTGGCGGACCTGATGGCGGCGCCTTCCTCACAGCATCAGACATGGAACGTTTCTGGCGAAGCCTTCTGACGCATCAGTTGCTGTCCGAATCGATGACCACGCAACTGTTTCATCCCCACGTCAAAGTCAACGATGTTGCGTCTTATGGTTACGGCGTCTGGCTGAAACGACTCGATGCCTCGCACGAGAAGTGGCACATCATGGGCTACGACCCGGGTGTCAGCTTTCATTCCGCCTATTATCCACAATCGGAAACGATCGTCACCGTCTTATCGAATACGTCTGACGGAGCCTACGCGCTCGTTCAGGCCATCGAACTACTTTTACTTGAGAAAGGAATCCATACATGAACCTTTATATCGCTTCTCGCTTTGATCACACGTTGACCGTCCGCTGGCTCCGCGATGAACTCCGCTTGCGTGGACACGATGTAACATACGACTGGACGATGAATGATCGGGCAGAGGATCCTGAAGCATTACGAAAGATTGGTCTTGCTGAATTCGAAGCCGTACAACAAGCGGACGCCTTCGTCCTCGTGTTACCAGCAGGAAAAAGTAGTCACGTCGAACTCGGGATTGCGCTCGCGACAAATCGCCCGATTTACTTATGTATGCCGGATGCGACCTACTTCACCGGACCATTGGCCAGTACGTTTTATCATATCGGACAGACGACCTCTTGCTTCGGAACGAAAGAAGATTGGCTCGCGCAGATTCTCGCTGATCGCTTACCGGAAGAACAACTGACGTCATGAGGACCGTCCTGTTGACGATCGGACCGACCCATGCCGGGAAAACGACGTTCGCACGACAGCTTGCTCAACGTCTACCGGCAAGCCTTGTCATCGATCAGGATCTTCAAGCACGCTTTTTGCTCGAACATTATCCGGACCTCGTTCCAACAGAAGGACCGAATCAGATCAAACATGACTTGACGGGATGGTTGATCGAACAGGCAATCACGTCTTCCGTCGAGACGATCATCTTATGTAACGCCAACACCACGCGGATTGGTCGGAAACAATTATTAGATCCATTCTCCCGATCGACGTTCCGCTCGATCCTCGTCTGGTTCGATTTACCCGAAGCCACTTTTTTAAATCGACTGACTCACTCCAAACGCGATGGACGAGAGATTCGTGGCGACTCGTCGTACTACGACATCTATCAGCGGCAACGAATCGAGTCGCCAGTTACAGGTGAAGCGGACAAAATCGTTCGTCTTCGTTCGACGGAAGACGTTGACACATTCCTCGATCATGTCACGAATCCGACGCTTGACGCTCTCTTCGATGCGGTGTCGACTGATTGAAGAACATGACAATCGTGCATAAAGCACCCGCTTCTTCATCAACGAATGCAAAAAGACCAACCGATATGTAACCGATTACATAAAGAAAGAAGGAACACTCATGTCTGAAGAACAACGATTGACAGGCGGAAATGTCTCCGCTGTCTATCAAAAAGGTGAGCATGTCTATCGCTCACAAAAAGAGAACAGCAACAACGTCCAACGGTTATTATGCCACTTAGAAGCGAAACGCCTATCCGGTGTTCCGCGTTTCGTCGGCATCGACGAACAAAATCGAGAAATCCTGACCTTCCTCCCTGGTGAAACGGCCGATTATCCGCTAAAAGCATACATGTGGCATGACGACGTATTGGACGATGTCGCACGTCTGATGTGCCAGTATCATGACGCGACAGTCGACTTCGACGTCTCACCGGACTGGGCACCGTTGCTCAATACCCCGACTCCACACGAAGTCATCTGCCACAACGATTTTGCCGTCTACAATACGATTTTTCAGGATCAAAAACTGAGTGGCGTGATTGACTTTGACCTCGCAGCACCCGGTCCACGTGCTTGGGATATCGTCTATGCTCTCTATACGTTCGTTCCGCTTAGCAGCAGACGACAAGCACCTGACGGATCCGTTCTTGCTTATTCACCAGAGCAAGATGACACACGTTTCGCCAAGCGAGTGAGTCGGTTCCTTGATGCGTATGGCTATGAAGGACCGCGTTCTGAACTCCTATCCATGTTATTGTTACGCGTCGAAGCCCTCTATCTGTTGATTGATCAAAGAGCTGCGAACGGTGATGCTGCCTTCATCAAGATGAAAGAAGAGGGTCACGATACACATTACCGCGCGGAATACCGTTTCATCGCGGAACATGGGGAGAAGTGGTTCATCGATAAATCTTCGATAACATAATGTTCGACGACATCGATCATCACAAAGGAGTGATTTTTTTGAAGATTATTGATCTCGATTTTTTACTGACGACTGAAGAATATGATCTCGAACTGGATACGATGTCGTTAAAGGCGAACGACCATTACGCGATTGATTTCTATTTTTATGGCGCTGACGAAACATTCAAGCTTTTGATTGACGATCCTTCGCGCGATTACTTTTTGATGCGTTTCGAAAAGTACGCCGTTTTCCTAGGAACGTTGCAAGAGCATGGCATCATCGACGACAGACTCCAGAATCCTTATCCAGTCGTGAAGTCAAAAGAATCGATCTTGGGAGAGTTCGCTGCGAAGTATATGAAAACGAAGGAAATTTATACGGAACGGGGAGACTTGCACTTATTTGCCATCAGGACACATGAACAGGATTTTTACATTTTATCCTACAGTGATCCAATCATCATTGATCATATGGCGAAAGAGGATTAATTGAACAGCAGATGTTGTTACACCCTAAAAAAGAGGGGGATGAACGTATCTTGAAAAAATTACTGATATTTTTTTTAACTGCTCCCTTTCTGCTTTTATCCGCTTGTACAGAAGAGCAAAAGACATCACAGCCTACTACTCAACTGATGTCAAAGAGTGAAAAAATACAATCCGAATCTATAAAAATTGATGACGAAAGTAAATTGAACATTGTTTTTCTCTATGAACCGTACAAAAAATATCTACAAGCGTCTTTAAAAAACAATGATCCTGAAATAGATAAAAAGAATTATGCGAAGTATGTCTTGAACTATATCGACAAAGTCGGGGAAAAGGAGGAGTTCGCGACAGGCGACTTGAAAGGTTTCCAGATGTTGCAATCAACCGTATACGAACAAGAGCTACTCGATAAAGTCGAGAACTTGATGAAACAGCAGGACAACATTAAAAAAATTATCCAAAAAAATTACATCGCTTCACATAAGATCCTTCCCAAAAAGAAAAGTACCATTTTTATCGCTCCCATTAATCCTGAATCCTCTTTCGATATCCAGCCGATGAAAGGTGTTACAGGAGCCGCCTATAAAGACGCATTCGTTCTCTACCTGGATCCAAACTACGATCAAGACGTCTTAGCATATACGACGGCACATGAATATCATCACTTAGTCCTCATGGATACACCCGATTTTACTTTAAATACGACTCTTAATTCCGTCATTGTCGAAGGAAAGGCTGATGCCTTTGCCGAGCGAATCGTCAAAGACGTTTCCATTCCTTGGAATGTTGATATGGATGAAGCAACAAAGAAACATGTCGTGCATCTCGTCAACAGCCATGAAGTATCACAACTCGACTTCGTTGTAGGTAACGAACAAAAAGAGATTCCTCGCTGGAGTAACTACATGTTAGGGCGTGATATCCTCAATCATTATTTTGAGTTGCATCCAGATCAGTCCATTGCTGACTGGACCTACACGAATCAAACAGATATCTTAAAAGGATACAAGTATCAAAAGATTCTTGAGCAATGAGGTGTTTTCATGAAATACACATGTCCCGTCTGTGGATATAACCGAATGGACGACGTTGCTTATTATGAAAATGGTGACGCCTCGTTCGAAATTTGTTTTTGTTGCGGCTTTCAGTTCGGAGTAGACGATGATGTCGAAATCAAGGATGGTATCTTCTTATCAATAAGTGAAGCACACGACTTGTATCGTGCGAACTGGCTCAAGGACGGTGCTAAAATCTTTAGTGATTATGCCTTTGAGCGTGCTCAAGCACAAGGTGAACCTTTAGCGCGAACAGTACTGGAAAGTCAATTACAAAATCTAAAAGTCATAACGAAAGAATCAAACACAAAAATTATGGTAGCTAAGAGGGATATGTGATGATGATTCAAATAATAGGTATCTTTTCAATCATCTTTATACTTGGTTTAATTTTTACAAACCATCCATTGAAAAGAATCATTGTCATTTTATTCGCAAGTTCTATCATTATTTTCGTTGCACGTATTTTAACGACACAACAATCGATTGCAGAAGCGTTTTTTAATTCATTTGGCTTTTTAACACTTTTAGCATTCGTGATAGTCATTATTCACTTCTATAAGAAGCAGTCCATCAAAAAAAAGTAGTCCATAACATGAAATCAAAGACCTTCACGACTACAATCAAAAAAAGCAATAAAGCGCGGAATTTCACGAGAGTCTCGTGTAAGTCCGCGCTCCTTTTCGTCTGTCATCATTAACGCGTCTCGTGCGCCGTTAACGTAACGGTCACGATTGCGCCTTGCTCCGACTGATTCCTAATCGTCAACTCACCGTCATGTAAATCAATGATTCGTTTAACGATCGATAATCCAAGACCATGTCCTTCATTCGCTCGTGATTGTTCGCCCTGATAAAAGCGATCAAACACGTACGGTAAATCCTGTTCTGCGATTCCCGGTCCTTCATCGCGGATCGTGACACGAATGTTCTCTCCTTCACTTAAGGTCACTTCTAACACTCCCGACCCTGGCGAAAACCGAATCGCGTTCTCAAGCAGATTCAGCCAGACGTGCTGCATCAGTTCCTCTTCCCACTCGACGGACATTTCTGGTAAATCAAGCTTCAGTCGAAGTGATTTCTCCGTCCACTGCTGTTCCAGTAGTAAAAGACATGTCCGAAGTTGTTCATCAAGGCGATACCGTTTCCGCTCGATGATCGTCTGATGATCAAGTCGCGACAAGCGGACGAGATTCGACGTCAAGCGTGATAGACGGGTGCTCTCTTGCTCCATGATCGTCAAGTACTGCTGCCGTTTATCCGAGTTTTCTTCTGTCAGTAACAACCTAGAAAATCCTTGAATCGAAGCAATCGGTGTCTTCAGCTCATGCGAGATCGAAGCGACGAGATCCTTTGCGAGATGGTCGTTTCGTCGCAGTGCTTCAGTCATGTGGTTGAAGTTTTCAACGAGGAGCGCGACCTCATCATTTCCACCTTCCTTGATCGAGACATCATAGTTCCCGTTCGTCACTTCAATCGCCGCTTCACTGATGCTACGAATCCGTCGTGTCACGAGCGTGACGGCAAGCCAGGTCAGGATGAAGGCGACGCCGATCGTGATGACGATACCGATTCCAGCTGACGTTCGTAATCCGTCAAGGATGCGTTGTCCGGCAATCGGTGTCGAGACGAGATATCCTGTCTCCGTTTGGCGAATGTATTGCGACGGTTCGAGCCACGTTCCATCGATCGTGATTTCACCCTTTTGCTGTAACTGGTCACGTTCTGACGACGATAATGATTGTACTTGATTGAGCGACGTGTATTGTGTCGTTTGAATTAAAGACTGATCCATATACTGACTCGCCTCAGCGAACGACAGGCTTTGGTCTTGCATCAATCGTTCAATCTGATCCGTTCGTTGTTGCAATTGATTATTTAGGTCTTGATCGACTTCTTGGAACTGGAACCAGACCGTCATGATGAACGGTAATAGCAGTGGTAGTAACAATAAACCGAAGAGGATGACGAAAAAGCGACCAGAGATCGAGCGGACGAAGCGTTTCACTGGATCACTCCCTTATAACCGAGTCCCCAGACCGTCTCGATCGTAAAATCATCATAGGCGCTGAACTTGTCACGCAACCGCTTGATGTGGACATCGACCGTCCGAATGTCGCTCTCGGCATCATATCCCCAAATCTCGTCCATCAATTGCTGACGCGTAAAAATCTGCTTCGGATGTGCGAGCAAGCGATAGAGCAGTTGAAACTCCTTTTGTGGTAACGGTATCTCACCATGAGGCGTTACGACCGTTGCGTCCGTCATTCGTAGTTGCAGGGCGCCGACGATTAATTCTTGCGCTGCTACGATCTTTGACCGGCGTAACAGCGCTCGGATCCGCAGTAACAGTTCGTCCAAATCAACCGGCTTGACCATATAATCATCGGCACCGGTCGTGAACCCGGCTTCCTTATCCTGAAAGGAATCCAGCACCGTCAACATCAAGACAGGTTGTTCGTACCCGGATTCACGCAGCAATTCAACTAGTTCGATCCCTGAAACGTGTGGCATCATCACATCCGTCACGACGAGATCGACGTGTTGTTGATCGAGTTGGTCGAGTGCGTCTTTCCCGTCTCTCGATTCAATCACCGTAAAGCCGGCGGACCGGAGTGTCTCGCCTAATAGTAGACGGACATTCCGGTCATCTTCGGCAATCAAAATCGTTACCATCG
This sequence comes from Exiguobacterium sp. Leaf187, assembly GCF_001423925.1. NCBI lineage: Bacteria > Bacillati > Bacillota > Bacilli > Caryophanales > Exiguobacterium > Exiguobacterium sp. Leaf187. The sequence continues at coordinate 624,067 of NZ_LMPR01000009.1, forward strand.
TCCTCCTCCTTCACTTAAACATTTCGTAAGGCTTCGATCGGATTCAAACGAGATGCCTTTCGCGCTGGCATGTAACCGAACAAGACGCCGACACCGATCGAGAATCCGGCGGCAAGCAGAATCGTGCTCACGGAGAGTGTGAACGGTGTACTGATCATCAGACTGACGCCAAATGCGAGCATCGCTCCGACAAGAATCCCCATCACTCCACCCATCAAGGACAGTAGAATCGATTCCAAGAGGAACTGAAGGCGGATCGTACGTGGTTTCGCACCGAGTGCTTTTCGTAAGCCAATCTCCGTCGTTCGTTCCGTGACCGAGACGAGCATCATGTTCATGATGCCGATCCCGCCGACGATCAAGGAAATCGACGCAATACCTGTCAACAAGAGCGAGAGCATCGTATTGATTTGGTCAATCGAATCGAGGGCTTCATCCAAGCTGACGATGTCATACGTATCGTCGCGTCCGTTATAGAACTGGTACAGCTTTGCCGTGACATCCCGTTTGACGGTCGCGACGTCAGCTGCGTCCGTCTTGAAGATATCCACTTGCTTAACGGCTGTCACTCCAAGCGTCCGCAAGGCCGTCGTATAGGGAATGACGATTTGGTCGCTATCCGCGTCGCTGATACCGACGATCCGGTAATCGAGTCCATCAAGCTTGATCGTCTTACCGATCGCGACCTGACCCGGATAGAGTGTTCGGGCGACGGATGGACTGACGACGGCGACATGCGTCTGTTGTTTTACATCACTGATGACGATGCCGCGTCCTTGCGGGACATCTTCAGATTCCCGGTAATAGATGTGATTTCGCCCTTCGATCGTCACTTGGTCGAGTGAATGATTTTCGACACGGATGTTCCGAACCGTCGAGACGGTCGGTGAGACACCGCGTGTTCCTTTAATCGTGTTTAACTCTTCCAGTTGTGCAGGTGATAATCCTTCTTTCAACGGCGTCTCTGTCGTTTGGACCGTTAATTTATTGGCACCGAACGAGGCGACCTCTTCATTGATTGAGGCCGTTGCGCCGTTGACGATTGAAATCAAGGCGATGATCGATGCGACACCGATGATGACACCAAGCGTCGTCAAAAACGACCGCATCTTATGATGCCAGATATTCGACCATGCCATCCGTAACGTTTCGCGAATCATGTCGTCACCTCCGTCACCTGACCATCTTCGATCCGGATGATCCGGCGGGCTTGCTTAGCAATATTGACATCGTGTGTGATCATGATGATCGTCTTCCCTTCCTCTGAGAGGCTCTCGAACAACTCCATGATTTGTTTCCCTGTCTTTTGATCGAGCGCTCCGGTCGGCTCATCAGCGAGTAAAATCGTCGGTCGCGTCACGAGCGCCCGGGCAATCGCAACCCGTTGTTGTTGACCACCGGACAATTGACTTGGTAAGGCATCGGCTTTATCTGTCAATCCGACACGTTCCAGGAGCTCAAGCGATCGCGCGCGGCGCTCTTTGCGCGAGACGCCGGCATAGATGAGCGGTAATTCGACGTTTTGTAAGACACTCATGCGCGGTAGCAACTGGAATTGTTGAAAGATGAAGCCAATTTCTTCGTTGCGAATCGTCGCTAGCTGATCCTCGGATAGATCGTGGACGAGCTGCTCCTGCAAACGATAGACGCCGTTTGAAGCGACATCGAGGCATCCGATGATATTCATCAGTGTTGATTTTCCTGAACCCGAAGGTCCGAGGATCGTCACATATTCACCAGCCTCGATCGTCAGCGATACTCGATCGAGGACGATGTGACGATTGGTTCCTTCGCCATAAGCTTTTTGGATTTCATGCAAGTCAACGACCGTCATCAGGATGCACCTCCTGGTGGAGTCGGAAGAAGACCGGAACCACCGTCCTCACTCGGCAGGAAGACTTCGTCTCCGGCGGACAATCCGTCCTTGATTTCAATATCCTGTCCGTCCGTCACGCCCGTCTCGATGTAGTGACGAGTCGTTTCCCCGTCTTTTTTCACATATACATACGGACGATCCGACTTTGAATACGAAATGACATCGAGCGATAAAACAGGTACATCTTGTGCGAGTTGATATGGTAAACGTCCCTCGACCGTCATGCCGGGTAACCAGTTTGACGAGCTCGGTACCGATACCTTTGCATTGAAATACGTACTTCCATTTTCCGTCACAGCTTCCGGACTAATCGATTCGACCTTCCCGTTGATGGTTTTATTAGATGCATCCGTCTGTAGTTCAATCGTATCTTCAACTTCAATCCGTTCGATATCTTGTTCATCAATTTTCAGACGAGCGATCAACGCTTTGTTGTCTGCAACAACGAAGAGGACAGTATTCGGGGCATAAACTTCGCCTTCCGTGACGTCAAGACGAACGATTTGTCCGGAGCGAGGTGCCTTGAAATCTTCTCCTCCTTCGACGCTAACGATCGTTTGACCCGACTTAACGGTATCTCCTTCTTCAAATCGAACATCGGTGACACGGACATCACGATCACTGATGACCGTCTGTCGATCTTTTGCTTCAAGCGTGCCCGAGAAGTAGAAGAATGTTTTTAATGTCTTTGACTCGACGACCTCCTTCGTTCCTTGTGCCTCTCCTCGTCCTAAAAAGAGCGTGGAACCGATTAACAGGAGTACAAGGATAACCCCTCCACTGATCCATAACCATTTCTTGCGTGTTCGTTTCATGTTAAATGCCTCCCTTGATTGGTGTTAATCCGATCATAGGGAGAAGTTATGAACCAACTATGAACAAATGTAAAAAAAGTGGTTGGGTCAAAAATAAAAACGCAATAGACAAAATTTTCTAAAAATAATACACTGAATATAACCAAATTATGTAAAAGGAGTGGTCATATGGATATTACCTTTCAAGATATTTCGCATACATTCGAACGAAGCGGTGTCCGGACCGACGTCTTGCATCAACTAAACGGTCAGTTTTCGCAAAGTGAGGTGACGGCACTCGTCGGTCCATCCGGGTCTGGAAAATCAACGTTCCTGAGTCTCCTTGGTTCGCTTGATCGCCCGACGTCCGGACAGATCCTCTATGACGGGCAGGACATCACGTCTTGGAAGAACAAACGGTTATCGCAATTCCGCTCGCAAGAGATCGGCTTCATCTTCCAGCAGTTTCACTTATTACCGGCACTGACGGTGTCCGAGAACTTAAAGGTCGCCTTGTTAAAGCAAAAGACCTCCTTCAATCAAGAGGAGCGGATTCTCGAGTTGCTCGAACGGGTTGGACTCGACGATAAACGGAATGCTCTACCGGCTCAATTATCCGGTGGACAACAACAACGGGTCGCGATCGCCCGTGCCCTGCTTCATCATCCGCAATGGATTCTCGCGGACGAGCCGACCGGTAATCTCGATTCCGTGACCGGTGACGCAATCTTCGAGTTGTTACTAGAGCTGCATCGTGAAGCTAAATGTGGCGTTTTATTTGTCACACACGACCTAGAACTCGCCGAACGTGCTGACCGGATTCTCTTCATGCAGGACGGACGAATCGTTGAAGATCGCCGGAAGCGCACGGTGCAAAGTGTCTAAGTACTGTTTATAGGGAGGTGTCTCGCGTTGCACACGTTTCGTGCCAAATTAATCACGAGCTTCATCGGCTCACTTGTCGTTTTTCTGTTGCTATCGGTATCGACGCAGTCCGCGTATGAAGCGTTTCAGAATGCGGACTTCTCGGAACAGGAGACGACGATCGTGCGGGGATGTAATCATAACGACTTATCCAATTTATTCTTCACAAAAAACAGTTGTAATTTCGATGAAAAAATTGATGAGAGAGAAGACGGCATCGATTTTGGTGAGTCCGATGAACAAAGTAAAAATACGGGAGGCACACCACGCGATCGAAAAGTAAAGGATCTTCCTTCATTTTCTATTTTGAATGTTGTAGAAAGTTCGTCTTCTTCCAATAAACTTCTCTTCGTCACCGCTGTACTTGTACTCGTTGCTTTCGTAGCATACCGGATTCGTCGTCGGCGTCGACGTTCATCACAGTCACGAGAAGTTGAAAGTGAAGCAAAACATTGGGTCCAACCATCGTCTGAAAGTTATGTCCAACAAACAAACCTTCAATCGATGCTTACTCCGCCTGAAGAATCATTACGCCTGATGCTATTTGATTTTAACCAACGATTACCACGTGCCCTTCAGCGACGAAGTCACGAATCGTTGACAGACTGGACGGAGCGCATTCATCTGGTGACGCCACTCTCACCTTATTTCGTCACTCGCTACGCTGCACAAGCAGAAGTAGAAGCACTCGATGCACAAGCGATTCACCATTTCGAACAAGATCTTGCGCGTTATTTAAAGACGCAGCTCTCCCAATAACAAGCAAAGGAGACTACATATGTTACGCTTCGTCATCAATCAATGGCGTCGGCAGCGCGGGAAATTCATTCTGACGCTCGTCGGTGCGCTCATCATCAGTGCCGGACTCAGTTTGATGTTCAATCTTACCGACTCCAGTCAAGGAACGGTCGAACAAACATTACAAAAGAAATGGTCGTCTGCGTACGACATCGTCGTCCGACCGAAAGGCAGTCAGCTTGCAAGTGAGTCGAATGATTTACTGGAACCGAACTATTTAAATGGGATCGACGGAGGAATTTCCTTCAAACAATACGAAACCATCAAAAAAATGAACGACATTGCAATTGCAGCTCCGGTCGCCGTGATGGGCTATGTCAAACTCGGATTACGTGTCACAGGACAATGGGACCTCCCCAATAAACCTGGCTTTTACCGTTTAAGAGAGACGCTGACATCTCCGAACGGTTTTGGGGAAAAAATTCTTAGCGATGAAGCCATTTATAGTTTCAATGGCAATAAAAACGCACGTATTGCTAATTTGCCAGGAGTCTTTCCAACTAAGTCTACGTCGCGAATCATCCATCCTCGAACATTCAGCTTGCTGGTGGCAATTGATCCTGAAGCTGAAGCCGAGTTAGTGGGTCTTGATCGTAGCATCATTCCTTCAAAAGGAAATAGTCGCTATTTTACTGAAAATGATAAAGCTATCGAAAAAGCAGATCCAAATACGATTCCCATTCTATTAAATCCAAATTCATTCAATCAAGGGACTTTTCAGTATTCAATCGAACGACTAGATGTTCCATTCGATACACAAAAACAACAAAATATATTTTATTCAAAGATTCCAAAGGATTTCACACCTGCGTTTGAGATGCTGAATGAGATTCCAGGTAAAACAATCAAAAAATTTATGATTTCTTCAAAAGATGTCGAACAAAAATTTTTTAGTTCATTAACAAATACTCCAACAAAAAATATTCAATCATCACGATTAGATGATGCAACGATTGCTGATTACTTACAACTCGAAATCACGACTGGACCACTATCATACCAATCTGAAAAAAGTCCTTTTGCCGCGCGTTGGTCAAATGCGTATCAAGTTGAAAGCCAAAAAATTAAAGTCACGAATCCTTATTTGAAGGATATAAACGCTTTACCTAAAATCGGATATCGTTCGACACATTCGTTAGAAAAAAAAATTAAGGATACTATGGGTAGCGGGAATGATGTTTATTATTCTCCCGGCTTTTCGATGAATGTCATCGGACTTTATGACCCTAACAAAATTCGTGTTTCAAAAGATCCACTTAATGAGTTACCGATGGAGACATATCGTCCTTCTTCTGCTGATCTAGTTTTAGATACAAACGGACAACCAATCAATCCAGCTAGATCTATTAATACTTCAGGTGATCCGGTCGGATTACTGACTAACTCACCGAATATGCTGACGACTTTAGACAGCGCACAGCAATATCGAGGCAACAAATCGATCTCGTCAATTCGCCTAAAAATTAAAGGTGGCGAAACACTCAGCGAAGAGTCCGATCAACTCTTACAACAAATCAAAGCAAACATTGAGAAAGATACCAGCCTCATCGCTACAATCACTAAGGGTTCTTCCCCACAACCCGTCGTCACAAAAGTCGTCGAACAAGGCAAGACACTCGGTTGGATCGAACAACCATGGGTTCATATCGGTGCTGCGATGACGATTTTCCGCGAGACGAGCGTCGGGTTCTCCGGTGTCATCTTCGCAATGCTCGCCGTCGCGATCGTCTATGTCCTCGCGACGAGTTATGTCTCGATGCTCGCGCGCAGAAAAGAATTCGCTGTTTTACTCGCACTCGGCTGGCGGACGAAGGATCTTTATAAAATCGTCTTGATTGAGGCAGCGATCCTCGCTGGATTCGTCTCGACGGTTGCCTTAATTGTCGAAGGGATCTTCTCATATGTCCGTAATGAAGCGATGAACGGCTGGAGCCTCCTTTGGATCGCGCTGTTCAGTCTCGTCATTTATCTCGCTGGCGCAACTTGGTCGGCGTGGACGATCCGTCGCATCTCACCATACGAAGCGATCAAGACCGGCGAATACGCGAAAGCAGCTCGTGTCGGACTGAAGCTTCGTTCGACCGCGACACTCGCACTAAAGGAACTGATTGGGAAATGGAAGCGGAACAGTTTGTCGGTCCTCTCGATTGCTTTACCGACGGCGCTCTTGACGTTCTTCCTGTTCGTGACGTTCCATTTACAGGGTGTTCTTTACACTTCGTGGCTCGGTCAGTTCGTTGCCCTGCAAGTCGGACCAATGCATTACGTGACGATGGGTGTTGCGATCACGATCGCTATTTTGACGACAGGAGAGATTATGTGGCAAAACGTCACCGATCGTAGGGCATCGCTCGCCGTCCTAAAAGCACTCGGCTGGACGAACGGCGCAATCCGACAGTTGATCGTCCTTGAAGGCTTCCTCGTCGGTCTCATCTCCGGAGTCATTGGACTGATTGTCGCCTACTCGACGATTTACGTTCTATACGATCTTGTTCCCTGGAATGAGCCGTTGTTGATTGGCGTATCGCTCGCCCTACCGATTCTGTTCGGTGTCATTGCAGCCTTCATCCCAGCACAACTGGCAGCACGTGTTCAACCGTATCAAGAACTGAAAGATGCATCTTAATATTTGGCGGAGGGGCAACAGACGTTGTCCCTCTCTTCACAGGAGGAAGTCTATGTTACCGACATCGATTTATTCGTTATCAGCAGGAGCGGTCGTCTTGAATGACCAAAACGAGATTCTTTTGATCCAAGGACCGGATCGCGGCTGGGAGTTTCCGGGTGGCATCGTCGAGCCTGGGGAAAGTGCAGCTGACGGTATCATTCGCGAAGTCAAAGAAGAGTCTGGAATTGAGATTGAAATCGTGAAATTTTGCGGCATCTATCAAAACCTCGAGGCGAATGTCTGTGCGACCTGTTGGCTTGCAAAAGCGATTGGTGGTCAACCGCAGACGAGCAGTGAAAGTTTAGCAGTCGGTTTTTTCCCGCTCGAAGAAGTGTTACGACGCGTAACGTGGTCGAACTTCAGCGAACGAATCTTACATATCTTAGATGAACAGTCTCATCCATTTTTCGTGGCCTTTACCCCATAAAAGGAGGAATGACGATGTTCCGTTTTGTCTTAAATCAATGGCGCCGGCAGCGTGGGAAATTCATCCTGACGCTTGTCGGCGCGCTGATCATCAGTGCCGGGCTCAGTTTGATGTTCAACTTGACCGATTCCAGTCAAGGAACGGTCGAACAGACGTTACAAAAGAAATGGTCGTCTGCGTATGATATCGTCGTGCGACCGAAAGGCAGTCAGATGTCGACCGAGTCGAGTAAGTTACTCGAACCGAATTATCTGAATGGGATTAACGGAGGGATTTCATTCAAACAGTATCAACAAATCAAACAAATGAATGCGATTGATATCGCAGCCCCGGTTGCTGTCATGGGGTACGCCAATATCGGCATCTCGATTCCAAATCAAATTCACTTTCCAGACAAGCCTGGTATTTATCGACTGAGTAATTCACATTATGGTGCTGGTGGATTTTCGAAAGAACTCATCGCACAGGATGGTGCCTACTTTTCAACTATGGAAGAGCCGCTCGTTCCTCCGAATACGCGATTGATCCATCTTCAAGATCCGAAAGGTTTTTCATCCATACAACCCTTTACCTATAGTCTTATCGTCGGAATCGATCCGGAGGCGGAAGCGCAACTCGTCGGTTTGGATAAGAGCATCCTGAATCAAAAGAAGTTTCGTTACTTCAACCAGGAGGATGTCCCCTCAGCCAGCAAGAAGAGTTCCAATGAATTCAATATCCCGGTATTGATTAATCCAAAATCCTTCAATACGGGATATAGTCAATTTAAGTTAGAACAAGTTAACGTCGATCTGAAAACGAAACAAGCACGCGACACATTATATCAACGACTAGCTCAATCGAACGCTCCTCAACCTCTCGATCAAGAAAAACGAAAGATCATCCAAGACATTAAAGTCGATGCTTCTAAAGTCGAGAGCGCTTTTTTTGATTCCCTACTCGGTCAAAAAACTAAGGTACTTCCGCATTCGGAAGCAAATACTAACGCTCAACTCGTCGCCCAGACAGGCTCATTGACTTATCAAACGGTGAAGAGTCCGTTCCCTACACGATGGGAGAATGCTTATGAAGTACACACAGCACCTACTGCATTCAAAAATGCTATATTACCATCCTCTTATCTTCCGAAGCGTGGCTTCCGGACGGTAGATTCTTATGAAATAAAAATGAAAAAATCGGATGGATCTACTTTTAAGTCAATGAATCCTTATCTGACGTTTAATGTCGTCGGTTTGTATGATCCGAACAAGATCAATGTCTCCAAAGATCCATTGAACGAATTACCAATGGAGACCTATCGACCATCGGCTGCGAGTATCGTACTTGACTCAAAAAATGAACCAGTCAATCCTGCCCAACCGATCAACACGACCGGGAATCCAATTGGTCTGTTGACGAACTCTCCAAACGTTCTTACGACAGTCGATAGTGTCCAAAAGGTGATGGGCGATCAATCGATTTCATCGATCCGGTTAAAAGTAAAGGGTGCTTCTTCTGTCGGTGAACAATCAGATAAAACCTTACAACGTATCAAGTCGGAAATCGAACGAGAGACTGGTCTTATCGCTACGATCACCAAAGGTTCCTCTCCTCAACCCGTCGTTACGAAGGTTGTCGATGACGGGAAGACGCTCGGTTGGATCGAACAACCATGGATCCACATCGGTGCTGCGATCACGATCTTCCGTGAGACGAGCGTCGGGTTCTCAGGTGTCATCTTTGCGATGCTCGCCGTCGCCGTCGTCTATGTCCTCGCGACGAGTTATGTCTCGATGCTCGCCCGCCGGAAAGAGTTCGCTGTTTTACTGGCACTTGGCTGGCGGACGAAGGACCTCTACAAAATCGTCTTGATCGAAGCGGTGATCCTCGCCGGATTCGTCTCAACGATTGCATTGATCGTCGAAAGCATCTTCTCATATGTCCGTAATGAAGCGATGAACGGCTGGAGTCTTCTTTGGATCGCGCTGTTCAGCCTCTTCATCTACCTGGCTGGTGCAATCTGGTCAGCGTGGACGATTCGCCGGATCTCGCCGTATGAAGCAATCAAGACCGGTGAATACGCGAAAGCAGCTCGTGTCGGGCTGAAACTTCGTTCGACGGTGACACTCGCACTGAAGGAATTGATTGGGAAATGGAAACGAAACAGTTTGTCGGTCCTCTCGATTGCTCTACCGACGGCACTGCTGACGTTCTTCTTATTCGTGACGTTCCATTTACAGGGTGTTCTTTACACATCGTGGCTCGGTCAATTCGTTGCCTTGCAAGTCGGTCCGATGCATTACGTGACGATGGGTGTTGCGATCACGATCGCTATTTTGACGACCGGAGAGATTATGTGGCAAAACGTCACCGATCGCCGCGCCTCACTCGCCGTCTTAAAAGCACTCGGCTGGACGAACGGCGCGATCCGTCAATTGATCGTCCTTGAAGGTTTCTTTATCGGTTTCTTTTCCGGTATCGGCGGACTTTTAATCGCTTACACGACAATTTATACACTATACGATCTTGTTCCGTGGAATGAACCGTTATTGATAGCCGTATCGCTTGCCCTACCGATTCTGTTCGGTGTCATCGCAGCTTTCATGCCAGCACAACTAGCAGCACGTGTGCAACCATACCAAGAACTAAAAGATGCTTCCTAAACTAAGGAGTTGTACACATGGATTCTATTCAAGCAATATTTCTTGACCGAGACGGAACGATTGGCGGAGATGCCACCGTCCACTACCCTGGAACGTTTGCGTTATTTCCTTACGTTCCTTCGCTAATCGAACGCTTACGTTATCATGGGATTTTACTGATTGCGTTTACGAATCAACCTGGTATCTCAAAAGGATTCGCGCGTGAAGAAGATTTTCAAACAGAATTACAGGGCTTCGGCTTTGATGATACGCTGATTTGTCCGCATGCAGCGGAAGATCACTGCACCTGTCGCAAACCATCACCAAATTTATTATGGCAAGCACAAGTAAAACACAATCTCCGACTCGATCAATGTGTCGTCATCGGGGACCGATGGAGTGATATGGTGGCAGCTGCGCACGCCGGGTGTATCAAAATCTTAGTCCGAACCGGTGCCGGGGAGAGCTCCATTCGTGATTACGCTGACCGGGTGGAACAAGCAAACGTCGACTATATTGCCGACGACTTGACGGACGCGATCGCTTGGCTCGATACGCAAAACTAAACAAACAAAAAGGCGCGCTTCCACAATCGGAAGTAGCGCCTTTGTTATTTCTTCGAACGTTTTGGTTGAGAAGATGCGTAGACACTAACCGATAACACAAATAAGATTGCAAACCATGTCCAAAATGACATGTTATCGCCTCCTTTAAATAATGCGTAGGTACTTTAACTATCTTCTTTTTATTACCAATAAATCCCTGCAATCATTTATTAGCAATTTTTCGTAATAGATAAAGCGCGTAGATGATCTATGGAACAGCCATCGCTATGAAGATGATATGGACACTTCCGAATAACACGTTCATAGCTAGATTAAAATCTGACAATTTTGTTTCCTCCTATATTTCAATAGTTCTCTGTATTTATTCTACTATAATAATGCATTCACTATATTTTGAACTCTTACAATTATGTAATAATTTTCAATTACCCTTCCTTATGAAGGGATTCACGTTACACTGAACGTACGAAACAGAGGTGAACATGTTGCAATTAACATTTGAGTACATGCCTTATCATTACGATGATGATCTTCAATTGATTCTAAATGATTTTTCAGACCCTGATAATCTGCGCTTCGTCATCGAACAAGACTACATGTCAGCTTTTAGCATCTTTACGAATCCAGACGATGAATCCTCCTCGTTTGAAAGTTCATTTCTTGAGCAGTGGTTTCATCGATTACAAGCTTTCCCACTATTCGTCTGTGTAGAGGTGAATCGTTATGACGAAGAAGAGTTTGAAGCGTTATGTCGCTTTTGTTCGATTACATATAATGATTTAACACCACTTGCGGACAAACATTTCATCGTCGTTGAGCTGCAGCATGTTACCGATTTTCAACACCTGTATTCTTACTTACATTCCCACGTGAGTTGGAATGATCTTGTCATCTGGTCGACCAAACCAAATGTCTTCCGGATTGAATACCGAACGCACTACTACTCCGGGAGACCAGAAAAAACGGTCATCGTCTCCATGCAGGAAAACATGTCTATCTTTGCGTTCAGCTACGATGCAGATGTCGTGAATGTTGTTTCAAATCAACCGTTTTTCGAGACAGCCGATCGCTTATTCCAAACCTTACCTGACTTCGTCATTCCAACCTTAGTTGACGACACGGAGGACATACAAAAAAAAGGAGTGAACGGCTTGCATGCCCTAACAAAACAGCTAACTGAATACATGCTCGAGAAATATCGGTTAACCAATTATATACTCCATGAATCGTACTACGATCGACACAAACTGAACGACCAAACCGTTTACTCTTTTGAAACGTTTTGGATTCCCTCTGGTACATCGATCATCGAGGAAGAGGATGGCGTGATGCTTCCTAAAGGAACCGTGCAGATTACAATTGAACCTGTCACGAAACGAACGACGACGTTATCCTTACACGGTCCGACCTATCTCCATTCCGTGCCTGACGATTTACGTGATCCAACCACTCGGATCGCTTGGCTCGAATCAGAGACCGACATGATCCATGGTACGCATTTTATGCTCGAAGAAGAAAACGACACTTTTTTCAGTTATGTGAGTTGTCACGAAGGGATTCGGCTGTCTCCCGGTTGTTTCATTCATCTGACGTTAACGGAAAACGGTCAGCTCGATGAGTTGTTCCTATATGGTCCTCATCCGCTTGATCATCGTGTGAATCAGGAACCTTTCACTTTAACGCTCGAGGACATCGACTCGCTAGCTAAACAACAAATAAAGTGGTTCTCCTATACAAAACCAGGACATCAATACGCGCATACTGTCGTCGAGACGATCGTGACGCAAGAAGGATCAAGCCTTGTGCCTAGTAAACTGGATTTCACGTCGTCTATCGAAGTGAATGATGTGTTATCTTGGACAGGTTTACCGTCAAAGATGCATGAACGGTATCCGTATCAGTCTGGAGAAACCGTGACGGCAAATGACGTGATCACGCAGACCGAACATCCTGATTTTCGTCCAATCCAGCAAGAGACGGTGAACGCTTGTCGCATCGTGATTAAAGACATCATTCAAAGCGAGTACCCTGCCGATTCAGGACAATGGATGATTCGTCACATCTACCGGCAACATCCCTACCTTGCTGTCACATTGTCACGCGCGCATCCGACGTCCTATGTTGATCAGCATCGGCGCGTCACGATTTTCCTTGACGAAAAGACGCTTCACTGGATTAGCTTGACCGACGATCAGGAACTCCATACCGTGTTCGATTCCGTTAGCGCACCGGAGCTCGAGGATGAGCAGCAAGACATCATCTTCAACGCATTACGTCCGTACCTTTTACTCACGCCGCGTTATGTGTTTGCCGCTTCAAAAGGTCAATACGTTCTTTGTGGCTTGCTTGATTCAAATCATGCTTACTTACCGGCAACAAATGAAGTCGTTTTATTGCGCAATCTATAAAGTGAAGATAGATACGAAGGAGTGAACGAGTTGCATCCATTAACGAAAGATTTAATCTCCCATATTCAAGATAAATATCAACTGAACGATTATGTTTTACATGAATCCTTCTATCACCGCGAAAAATTTCATGGTGAAACGCAGTATTCGTTTGAGACATGTTGGTTCCCCATCAATCACGGTCCATGGTCTGAAGACGAGAGTTATCCAGACGGTACGATTGAGATCCAAGTCGATACAGTTACACGACGAACGACATCAATCAACAAACATGGTGATGTCACAATTTATTCTCTTCCAGAGGACTTGCGTGATTCAGACACACAGACTTCCTGGCTAGAGCAAGAGTTAGGAATGACGTTCGACCAGGAGTTCATGTTACTGAAGCACCAAGATTCGCTGTATCAGTATGTCAGCTGCCAAAACGGAATTCGCCTCTTCCCTGGTTTTTTCATTTCGCTTGAATTGACGGACGACGGAGCGCTTGATTTTTTCAGTGTGTATGGAACCCCCGCCCTGAGCAACAAGTATCCGACTGAATCGTTTTCACTGTCACCTGTTCAAATCACACCGATCATTACAGAACAGATACGGTTCTTTTCAGCTCCTGGTGATCAACAACGAATACAGGCGCATACAATCGAGGAAATCTTTGTTTCTCAAAACGACTCGCTCACGTATCCCTTTAGTGATCCAGACACTTCGTCCGTTGCCATGAACGAGATCGTGACATGGGACAAACCATCTACGTTCTCCTACACGCGCAAATTGATTAAGCTGAGAGACGCCGTCACGGCACGCGATGCCGAAGCTCAAACGCCACACCCGGATTACCGACCGTTGACCGATGGGACATTGATGACTTGTAAGTCAATTGCTGTAGACCTCATCGCTGCGGAGTATCCTGAGGAGTCAGGAGCGTGGACGATTCAGGAAATCTATCGGGATTTTCCATTCATTAACGTGAAAGTACGCCGGACTCGTGACGACCCAAATCTCGCTCATAAACGTCGTTTGACGATTCTCCTGATTGAAGAAACTTATGAAGTCAGCCTAATCGTTGATAACGAGTCGATTATCGCGCTCTACCATGACTCGTCACAACCGTTGCCTAATAGCGTGCCCAAAGAAGCCATACGTGACGCACTCATGCCTTATCTGACATTAAAGCCATATTATGTCTTCGACCAGGCGCTCGATCAGTACGTCCTCTGCGGACTACTCGACTCCGTTCATGCTTACTTACCGGCAACGAACGAAGTCGTTTTATTGCGCGACTTATGAGTTAGTTCAGCCATTGATCTATCCGATTCCTTATTGCTTTTGGAAGAACGAGTCGTCTCAGCTGTTCCAGTCGCTCATGGTCCACTTCCTGTTTCGTGAGATACTGTTCAATCATCGCGACCTTTTGTTCCCGCCCCGGAATCAGTTGATAGATGACGTACCAATCGACGAGTGCCATGAACGGAAGTTTCGCTGAATCGATCGATTGTTCATCAAACGGATAGACGAACACACCCTCGTCATGGTGTACCTGCAGTCCGCTCATCAAATCGAGATCGATTCCTTCGATGATAAATTCCTGGAACACTTCCGTCGCATAAAGTGACGTCTTGTCTTGTTCGACGACAGTCCCCATGTCCGCCAACAGTTGGACTGCTCGTTCGGCGTCCGCTAATGCGACGACGAGATCAATGTCGAGAGGAGTGACAGGCAGTCCATGGTGGTGTAACAATAATGAACCACCGATCCCAAACTGAATCCGTTCTTGCTGCAAACACGCGACGACTTTTTCTAAGACTTGCTCAATACTCATCGCCGAAACCCTGCCGCTCGAAACGGACCTTCCATCGAAATCGTAAATATGATCCGGGCAATCTCTTCCGGTGATGTCTCGTTTGGATGGCTCAACCAGGATTCGATGACACCGAGATGAGCGGCTGAGAGATAGGCAATGAGATAATTTTCTGGAACGAGCCGTTCTCCTTGTTCCGGTAGTCCCGAGAACAGAATCTGTTGCATGTAATCACGGACCCGCTTCCGAAACATCCCGTCACTCGTCGGACTGAGTAAGATTCGCATCAGCGTTCGGTGTTCATAAAGAAACGTCAGAAACGGAATGATGCGTCGGTACGGTGAGTCCTCTGTTTTGTTGATCAGGACGAACGGAATCTCCCGTTCAAACGTCGCTTCAATCTTTTCAAAAATCTCATTCGTCATCCGCTCGAACAGTTCGTATTTATCCGCGTAATGATGGTAGAACGTCCCGCGGTTGACTTCCGCCCGATTCGTCAACAACTTAATTGTCACGGCGTCAAATCCAACTTCGTCGATCAGCTGAAGGAACGTCTCACGAATCCTCCGGTCGGTCCGAATAACGCGTAAATCCTGTTTTTTCATCGAAATCGCCTCTTTCTTCAACAGTTTGTCGGAATGTGTCGCTTAAGCGACAGATGGACGTCAACTGGTCATTGCTCCCAATTTCTCTCCCTTTTATAATGAAATTAATCAACACGTTGTTCAATAATTATTTTATAAAAGGAGGGAAATAGGATGGATTTACGACTACACGGTGTATCGAAATCGTTTCATCAGCAGACCGTCCTCCAACAGATTGATCTTTTGATTCCGTCCGGTGAGATTTGTGGCTTGCTCGGTCCGTCAGGTTCTGGTAAGACGACGTTGATTCGTTTGATGATTGGTGCGATCCAGGCAGACGCAGGTTCGATTCAGATCGGTGACACTTCGATGCCAAGCTTCAAGATGTTATCGCAGATCGGTTTCATGCCACAAAATGATGCCTTATACGAGGATTTATCGGGGCTTGCGAACCTGCAATTTTTCGGTTCCTTATACAACATGTCCCGTCAGGATTTAGCAAAACGCATCGAGGAGGTCTTGACACTCGTCGATTTAACGAATGATCAAAAAAAGCTCGTTCGCCATTATTCCGGTGGGATGAAGAAACGATTGTCCCTCGCCACCTCAATCTTGCATCGTCCGACGGTCTTATTCCTGGATGAGCCGACCGTCGGGATTGATCCCGTGTTACGCCGCCAGATTTGGAATCAATTCCAAGCGATTCGTGCGCAAGGTACGACGATTGTCGTCTCGACCCACGTCATGGATGAAATCAATGAATGTGACCGGGCGGCACTGATCTATAACGGTCGAATCATCGCCTACGATCCGCTCGACCGTTTGCTCGCACAGACTGAAAACGGTCAGGTCGAGGAACTATTCCTGCTCGCTGGAAAGGACGTGACGTGATGTGGCAACTCGCACGACGGGTCATCCGTCAAACGTTGAACGATAAACGAAGTGTCGGACTCATTTTACTTGCTCCATTATTAATCTTCACCTTGATCTATTTCCTACTTGGAAACGATGATTACACGCCTGTCGTCGCCATCAGTCAAGATGTACCGGCTCCAGTCTCTCAAGCGATCGAAAAACAGGATCTGTCGCTTAAAACATATAACGGCAGCGATGCGGACGCCTATCTCAAGGATCATGAAACAGTCGACGTCGTCTTAGATTTGAAAGACAATCAACTAGCGTTGAACCTTCGCGAACCTTCAACGAAAAGTTCCAAAGCGTTACGCGAGATTCAAGCTGGACTGGCGACCTTTCAGCCGACAATGCAACTCGAGACGAACTATCTGTACGGAAATGTCGATCAATCGACGTTTGATGCGCTCGGTTTCGTCTTTTTATCCTTGTTCTCGTTCTTCTTCGTCTTCATCTTGTCGGCAATGGCACTCGTCAAGGAACGCAGTGGTGGCACGCTCGAGCGGTTGATGATGACACCGATTCGCCAAACCGACGTCATCTTCGGCTATACGCTCGGTTATAGCGTCTTCGCCTCCATCCAGGCGATTCTTGTCGTCCTGTACGCGACGACCGTTCTCGACTTACCGTCTGAAGGTTCAATCATCTGGGTCTTCCTGACGATGCTTGGACTTGCCGTCGTCGCGGTCTTGTTCGGGGCAACGATTTCGATTTTTGCCCAGTCTGAGCTTCAGGTCGTCCAGTTGATTCCCTTTACGATCATTCCGCAAATCTTCTTCTCGGGTTTGATTCCACTCGACTTAATCCCGTACGGACTCGGTAATATCGGATATATCACCCCGATTTTCTACGGAGCGAGCGCGATCAAGGAAGTACTCGTCTACGGCAACGGGTGGTCGAGCATCTGGCCGTACTGGCTCGGACTATTCCTTTATGGTGCAGCACTGTTCCTCTTAAATATGCTCGCCCTTAACAAGTATCGCGGACACCAAAAAAGACACGGCTGATTACACAAGCCGTGTCTGAGTTTGCTCAAGCTGTTCAAGGAAAACAGTCCGTCGAGAGGAATCGAGTGTCTGCTCCGGAATATCAGCATACCGAACGAGCTGATACATCTCTTGCGGAACCGAGACCTCTAAACGTATAAACCACTCCGTCAGCGTCTCATATGTCCGCCGTTGTTGCGCTGGAGTAAGTGACCGATTGAAAGCGCGCACCGCTTCACGAATTTTTGAATCAAGAATGCGTTCTTCTGATGAGGACTGGACTTCAGGCGTTAGCGTTAGCGATAGAGCGGTTCGTTTTGGTTGATGCCTTGGTGGAAATGACCACTGCATGCGGTTGAATCGTTGTCGACGATTCAGGTAGATGATGACTAAAGCGACCATCCAAGGAGCTATACGTGCAATTTGATTAATCGTATCTGTCAAGAAACCTTTCCCAAGCTCAATCGTTTTTTTCTTTTTAGGTTCCTTCCGATATCCTTCGTGCCCGCTTTTGGAAGAATCCGGTTGTTTGATGATGTGTTCTTCTTTCACATAGATGACTTTTTTAGTCGGTAAAATCTTGTCCGGAATATATACCCAGTTTCCTGTCGATTGATCAATCGGCGGATCGATCAATGCCTGATACGATAGTTTTACACCTACGACGCCTAAAAATAGTACTAGGCACGTCATGAAAGTCATTCCAATGATTCGACGTCTCATTTCATCCTGCACCTCCAAACCGACTTAAAATCCTTGACACAAGACCTTTTCCCATATGTTACCATGAAAGGAGGCGATTCAGATGAGTTACGAAAAAGTATTTCAAATGCCGATGCAGCAGCTGTATCAGGTATACCGTCAAAAAGTCGAGCGCAAGCAACGGACGCAAGACGAGCTTGATGACGTGCTGTTCTGGTTGACCGGACACACGCAATCAACTCTTGAACAAGCCATACAAACCCAAACTGTCGCAGCCTTTTTCGAGCACGCACCCGACCTGAACGAACGCCGATTTTTAGTCACTGGCGTCATCTGCGGGATTCGTGTGGAAAATCTAACGGATCCGCACATTCGTAACATCCGGATTCTCGACAAACTCGTCGATGAGTTGGCGAAAGGAAAAGCGTTAGCTAAAATCTTACGATAAGGAGGAATGCTGATGTCTACTTTACTCAGTACACTGGCGATCCTCGTCATGGTGACCAGTGTGACCTATTTCATCGTCTTTCAAGTCAAACGAAATAAAGGAACCCATCGTTCACCCGTCTATCGACTTGCTTTTAGTGGTCTGTTGGTCGGCTTGATGGTCAGTTATTTTTTGTTGACGTGAGTCGTGATTTTTAGTTTTTGATTTAAACAATAAAATCATTAATACAGTATTTGAAATAATGAAGGAGGTATACGATTGAAGATTCGAAAATGGATCCTTCCGCTTTTGCTACTCATCTGTCTTGCTTCACCGAATGCCGCAACAACATATGTGAAATGGACGGTCGCTCCGACGGGTCACTATCTCGAACGTCTTCAAGCGGCTGACATTCCTTATAAAGTCCGCCAACACACGCTTTACATTCAAGAAAAGGATCTGCGCCGCGTCACGTCGTGTTGTACATGACAACGATAGAAAACCCCCTCATTTCAGCGAAATGAGGGGGTTTTCTGATCAATCACGAATTAGCGAATCGTTTTTAATGCCGTTGCCCACGGAATGACTTGATCGAGCATCTGGTTGACCGATGTTTCTTGAACGGCTGCCGCTTTTAAGACCGATCCATTCTCGAAATCAGTGAACAAGGATAACGCTGGATGCACCCGGACATCGGCAATCAATAACTCACCGAGGATGCCACGCAAGTGTTCTGCCGCCCGAGCTCCACCGACAGAACCGTAAGAGACGATCCCTGCTGCTTTATTGTTCCATTCGACCCGTAGATAATCGAGCGCGTTCTTGAGTGACGCTGCGATTGAGTGGTTGTATTCCTGAACGATGAAGACGAATCCGTCTTGTGCTGCGACATCCTTCGACCAAGCAGCAGCACCCGACGCATCCCCATCCTTTTCACCTAGGAGCGGTAATTTGTAGTCCGCGATATCAAGAATCGTATAGTTCGCGTCACCTCGTTGATCAGCCAGTTGTTTGACCCAGTTCCCGACTTGTGGGCTGAGACGTCCTTCACGTGTTGACCCTAAGATGATGCCAATGTTTAATTTCTCCATCTTCATTTCCTCCTCTTATTTAGATGCGATTAGTTACGTTATCGTAGCGTTCTCTTAAAGGTATTCTTTTTCGATTTTCCGAGTGCTCCGGACCGTATCGATCGGACGGACCATTTGTTCGATCTGTTCTCGTTGCGGCTCGAGGAATGGTGGTAACGACAATTTCTCCCCGACCGTTTCGTACGGCTCGTCACCCATGAAACCAGGACCATCCGTTGCCCATTCGAACAAGACACCGCGCGCGACACGGGCATAGAGGGACTCGAAGAAGAAGCGATCGACGTAACCGGACGTGTTGAAGCGTAGTTGTTGCATCCACTCGATCCATTCCTGTAAGGCAGCCGTATCTTCAACGCGGAAAGCGACGTGGTGCACCGTTCCGAATCCTTGACGTCCGCTTGGTAGAACGACGTTGTGCTCAACGATGACTTGTGCGCCGTTTCCTCCTTCGCCCATCTCGAACAAGTGCAGGGAACCAGCTTGATCGACTTCTCGCATCAACATCGCTTGTTCGAGTACCGCTTTTAAATTGTCGAATTCCGCGATCCGGATGTGAATTGGACCGAGTCCCGTGATCGCGAACTCGAGAGGTACCGGACCATTTTGCCACGGTGTGCCGGAAGCGACACCTTGATTATGCTCGTCAGAAATCAACATGTATTGTTGCTCATCGAAATCGACGAACGAGAGCGTCTTCTTGCCGAATTGTTCTTTGATACCACGGTGCTTGACGTCGTATTTGTCAAAGCGTTTGATCCAGTATTCGAGTGCCGCATCCGTTGGGACACGGAACGCCGTCTTGAAGATTTCATTCGTTCCGTGTGATCCCTTTTGGATACCAGGGAAATCAAAGAATGTCATATCCGTGCCTGCAGATCCTTTATCATCGGCGAAGAATAAGTGATACGTCTGGATGTCATCCTGATTAACGGTCTTCTTGACCAATCGCATCCCTAGGACGTTCGTAAAGAAGTCATAGTTTTTCTCGGCACTGCTCGTAATCGCCGTCACGTGGTGGATTCCTTTTAGTTCATTCATGAAAAATCGCTCCTTTAATGGTTATTATCTCGAATTCGAGATATCAGTCTAAAAAATTTTATTGTTTTTTTGCTTGATAGCCGATCGTTTTGGCTGTCTCGATGAATGATTCGAGGTCTGACGGGGCTATTCCTTGAAATACTTGATTAATCGCTTGCTCGTGCTTTGGAAAAATAGCTTCCATCAGTTGGTGTCCTTCAGAGGTCAGTTCCGCAAATGTCACACGCCGATCCTCTGGACATGCTTTTCGGACAACGTAATTCTTCTTTTCGAGCTTATCGATGACATAGGTGATGCTACTGCTCGTGATCAAGACTTTTTTCCCAATCAATTGAATCGGTTGCCTGCCTCTGTGAAACAGCAACTCAAGAACCGAAAAATCCGTCGGGTTCAATCCCCATTGCGCAACATCCTTCTTGATGACTTCATGTAACGCATCGACTGCGCGCACCATGACCGTCAATGCTTTCAAGTTCGGATTCGGTGGAGTCATTTCGTTCACCTCTTTTGTATCTTTAATTCATATATCTTTAATTCGAGATAAATATACCATCCCGATTTTTGTTCGTCAACTGTTTTGACTACTATTTATATGAACTTGATGTGTAACAAACTAAAAAAACTGAGTCGAAGAAAAAATCGACTCAGATGCGATGAATCACATGGTTTTTAAAATAGCTTGAATGTTAGACCCATTCAACGAGATCAACGAGGGATTGGCGTGTTTGCGGATGCGCAGGTGCTGCATTTCGATAACCGAACGCGACCATGACGGCGACATTCAGATTATCCGTCAAGTGTCCTTCATCACGTAACAGCTGTTCGATAGCTTGTTGGTCGAACCCTTCGATTGGACACGAATCAATCCCGATTTGTGCCGCACTGGTCATCATGTTACCGAGCGCAATGTATGTTTGTTTTGCCGACCAATCCCGCATGGCACGCTTTGATGACACAAGATCGAAGTCGGATTCTTGGAACTGACGATAAAATGAATGACGACCTTTCTGTGCTTCAGGCGTTAATCCGATCACGTCCTGCATCATATGGTTGATGTAAGGCGCGTCAAAATGCATGTCCTGTTCATTTCGAGCCAAGAGGATGACGAAGTGGCTCGCTGTCTCAAGTTGTCCGGCAGCGCCCCACGCAAACGGTGCAAGCCGCGCACGAAGCGACTCATCCTGAATGACGAGAAAACGCCACGGTTCGTAGCCAAACGATGACGGGGAAAGACGTCCCGTTTCGAGGATGAAAGCAAAATCATCTTCCGGAATCTGTTTGTCCGCAAATCGTTTTGTCGCGTGACGGAAGGCGAATGCCTCGAGAATCTGTTGTTTTCGTAAATCGGTAGTCGTTTTAGTTAACATGTTATAGCCCCATTTCGTATGATAGTGACATCTGAAGTGTATGCCGCTTCCTAGCAAGCAACAAGTACGCACTTTGAAGTGACATACTATCAATCATGTAACTAAAGGAGACAATCCACATGCCAATCGAAGACAGTTGTGTGTTTCTAAATACCTATTCTTGCGCGACGGCAGCGACGGTCGAAGTGATCGGTGGAAAATGGAAAGCCATCTTACTCTATCAACTACTTGACGGTCCGCTTCGCTTTTCAGAACTGTTGAAGACCTCTGAATCCATCAGTCCGCGTATCTTGACCTTACAACTGCGAGAACTCGAGCACGATGGGCTGATCCATCGCGTGACATACGCAGAAGTGCCTCCTCGTGTCGAGTATTCGCTTACCCCGCTCGGTGAGACACTTCGTCCGCTCGTCCTGATGATGAAACAATGGGCGACCGATCATATGTCAAGCGTGCTCGAACATCGTGCTGCAGGAGAACTCGTTCGATGACGTTCTCACTATATGAAGCGCATCTACCGGTATCTGATTTACATCGATCGATTGAGTTTTACGAATCACTCGGATTAACCTTTGATCATACCGTTGACGATCGAATCGCATTTTTATGGATTGAACCCGGAAAAAGTTGGAATGGAGTTTGGATTAGCGAGCATACGAACACACCGTATCATCCTTCCATCCGAAACATCGCTTTAACTGTTGATATCGACTTTTTACGAAATGCTCCGGGTTGGCTGCGCGAGCGTCAAATCGAACCACGCGCTGCATTTGGATTTGGACCAGATGAGCCCTTCGTGATGACACATACGGATTACGCCATGCCAAACTGCATTTCAATGATCCGGATGGCAATAATCTAGAATTCATCTGTCACTTACCGAATCCGAAACGACTATCGAAGAAGATGACACTCCAAGAATTTGAGACGCTAACGTTCACTTAATGTAACGTCCATACAACGCATGCCCTTCTCCTACTCGATAGTGATCTGTCCCAGAAAGAATATATGCCGTATCATCAGGTAATCCAATGGCAGGTAATCCAATGGCGTGATCCATTTGAGGCAGGTGTTCCTGAAAACGGGTTGCCCGTTTTTCCTGGTTTAAATGCGGACAGAGACAACCGCTCAGCCATCCTTGCCCCATATCCAGACAATAGTCCGTTCCGTCCTCACTCGTACGGATCCCGTATTCCATCGCATAGATCGCTCCAGCACTGACACCGACGTACCACGTTCCACGCTTGATGGCTTGTTCAAGCAATACATCCATGCCTTTTACAGCAAAAGTCTTGACGAGTAACGGATAATTGCCACCACCGACATAAAGAATGTCGGCATTTTCTATTAGTCGTCGTTGCGTCGCCATGGATTGTTCGTCGTCAAACAGCGTGACGATCGAGACAATCGCTCCAATTGCTTCATATGTATCTCGAAATTGTTGTTGGTATAGCAATTCATCTCGACTTGCCGTCGGCAGGAAGACGATATGTGGTGCGTGTTTCGTCAGTTGAACGACATGCCAATTGATGAATTGATGAGACGGAGCAACCAGTTGACCGCCTCCGATTAGCATGAGGTTCATCTTTTTTCTCCTTTGCAGCGACTTTTTAGAAAAAGGAATACAGTCCGTGTTCGTAATAATCAAATTCTCGTGTAGTTAGTCGCTCAAAGCGATAGCCTTCATAAAAGGCATCGAGTGCTACCGGATCATCGATGATTGGACTGATGGCGAGAGCGATATCATACCGCCGATCGCCCGGTCTCATCGCTCCGACATCTATGAACGAGAGCTTTCCGTCCGTCGCGACCAACAGATTGTCTGTCGTACAGTCGCCATGAATCCAACTGGCAGTTATCGGCTCTGGACAGGAGGACTTTAGTTGTTTCAGTAAATCCATCGTGCCGGACGTCCAAACAGATGTGACATAACGTTCCGCTGTCACAAGTCGTTCCGTTAACCATTCCTGTGACGTTCCCCCTGTCGCTCGTTGATGAAAATGAAAAAGATATGTCCCGAATGCTTGCCACAGCTGGATCCGTCGCTCGCTTGTCGCCTGTCTTAAAGCTGTCGTCAACGTCATCCCGTCTCGCCACTGCATCAAGAGATGGCTTTGCTGTTCCGTCTTTAAAAAGCCGACGTACTCAGGTAGGAACCTCGGTTCTCGTTGCATCCATTCTTCTAAGACGATTGCTTCTTCTGCGAGCCATTCTTGGTATCTCGCTTCCGTAGCAGTCTTGAGTAAATATTTTCCTGTTTTCGTTTCAACCCGGTAGACCGTCGATGTTCCCCCTTGCTCACCGAGTTGTTCGATGTACTCGATATCCCCCGTCAGTTGTTCAATCCGTACGCGTGTCGCTTCCGTCATACCGTATATCCCGTGAACGGCACTGGCGTCGACAGCCGAATCCAGGTCGACGGTTTGCCGTAGACCGATGCATCATCGAGAAAACGTTCCAGTGTTGCAACGGACGCGGTTTGCAACTTGACCATGAAGTTATAGCTACCGGTCAGGCGGTGACACTCGACGACTTCTGGATGTCCTTTACAAAATTCAATCAAGCCTGCGCAGCGTGTCTCTTCGAACATGACGATCGCGAGTAACCCTTGCGCGAGTGCTTCTGGATTAATGACAGCGCGGAACCCTTCGATGATTCCCGCGTCCTCCATTTTTCGGACCCTTTCGATGACGGCAGGTGCCGATAATCCGATCTGACGTCCGAGTTCCGACCATGGAATCCGGGCATCGTCTTGCAGAATCCGGACAATCTGTTGATCAATTTGGTCCATTTTTCATCTTCCCTTCGAATTAAAACCACTTTCTTCAAATTAACATGGAATCAAAGGGAAATATAGCCTTTTTCTATGTTCTCCTACTGTGCTCATCAAAATGCTTTTCTTATACTAGTAACAGGAGGTGATACATATGGAATCAACCTGTGTCCGGTGCCAAGAAACGATTGAAACGACGGTCTATCAGTGCTCGCACGCTTGTACGTTTTGCGAACCATGTACGAAAACGCTCGATCATATTTGCCAAAACTGTGGGAAGATGCTCGAACCCGTCACGCCAGTCGCGACATAAAAAGACGGATGCCTCGGCACCCGTCTTTTGTCTATTTAGATCGTCTCTTGTGATTGCCGCTCGGCTAAGCGCCCTTTTGCTTGTTCTTGATGCGGCTTGATCGCCGACTCCCCGAGTGCTTTCGCTAGACCTCGTGTTGGAAGATTGACATACATCGACTCATAATTGCTGACTTCGAACGTCTCATGAAAGATCCCGACCGCTTCTGTTGTCCGTGCCTTCTGATTGAATCGTTTCCACGCCGTCAAATGACGGGAACCATGGGCATATGCCATCAATTCTTCCGTCGAACGCCAATACTGAATCAACGTCACGGAACGCCAACCGACAAGTGATTCATGCGAAATCAGACCGACATCGTTTGCATAACACTCTTGTAGCATCGGTCCCATCGCCTGGACCGTCGGCAACCATTGCCGGACGGAACGCAGACGATTGATCCGTAAACCGATGATGAACACGACGACGTCTTTGTTCGGAGTCGCAATGATCCGTTTCATATCAATTTCCTCCTTCAAGGGTCTCAAGGGAAGCGTCGCACCAGTCGAGTAACGCCCGTGTCTTCCGAATGCCATAATCAAGCGTCAATAACCAATAGACGGCATCATTCGAGTCAGGATAAGAACGAATCATCGCATCGATCGCTTGATACGTCTCAAGCCGTTCTTCGAGCAATCGCGCGTGCTCCTGAATTTTCTGCAAGGTGACCTCTTTTGAAGCATGTCGAGCGAAGTACAGCTTCAACAACAGGTCGTTCCGTTGCACGGGCAATTCGACGGACGGTTCAGCGACCCACCGTGCGAGCTCCGCATGCCCGTTTTCCGTCAGGGCGAATTGTTTCCGTTCCCCATCCGTGACCTCTTCAACGATCAACCCTTCCGCTTCTAACCGTTTCAGCGTTGGATAGACTTGTCCGAAGCTGATTTTCCAAAAGTGATTCAAGCTCGTATCGATCGTGTGTTTCATCTCATAACCAGACGTACATCCGCTTGCAAGAAGTCCGAGAATCGCATAACGGGTCATGTTTTCTTTTGGCATCGGTCCCTCCTATATCTAAAAGATACTATCTTTTAGATATAGTTCCCGTTCATTCAAATGCCAAACAGGAAATTTACTGGATGAAGCAGGAATTCTCGTTTTAAATTCGAATTCTTGTTTACATACTTAATTAAAAAGGAGTTCACATATGACATACGCTAAAGCTTCTCTCTTCTTTAGTTTGCTCGGTCTGCTCATCGCCTCTATGATTTTCCCACCGCTCAACTGGTCGTTCGGACCGAACTCGATGCTTACGATACCAATCGGACTTGTCATTTATCTGTTTGGAATCGGACTTGGGATCGTCGCCATCAAACGACGCGAATTGGGAATCCTCAAATACGTCAGTCTCGCCTGTGCCGTTCCGCTTGGTGTGTTATTACTGCTCTTTCTCGGTTTCATCTTCAGCGGACAGATTTAATCATTTTACAATAGTTGTTCATGAGACGTTTTCCCGCCTGCATCGAATGTCAGCTGATGGATTGCTGGACTCCCCATCGCGCCCAGCCATTCATTTGCCGGTCGTCCAGTGTAGTGTTCGAGCACTAACGCCAACACGAGACCATGCGTCGCGACGACCACTCGGTGGTGCGGGTGGGTTTTACGTAGCTGATCGATGACTGTTAGAGCACGATTACGTGCTATTTGATTCGACTCTCCACCTTTTTGCGCGTAATCGTCATTTTGGAATGATCGCTTCAACAGTTCTTCTAGCCGTTCAGGCGATAAACGTTCGTCTGTTTCCTGAAAACGCCGTTCCTGAAACGCTGCCTCGTAGATCGGCAAACCTCGTTGCTCAGCAAGTGGGCGAACGGAGTCCATCGCTCGTTGCATCGGACTCGAATAGATGGCGTCAATCGGTATCACTTCAAAGAACGCCACTAGTTCCTGTGCTTGTTCTTGACCTGCATCCCTTAATCCTCGTCCTCGATCACTACCTGTTTTGATTGATTCGCAATGGCGAATGAAATAGATCGTCCTCATCGCAACTGGACCCACGTTCCTTCAGAAATCACGTCTACGTTCGAACCGATGACACGGATCGCTGTCGCGTCATCGATTGCGTACGCCGGATTCGTTAATGTCTCAGCCCAAGACTTGGCAGCTTGTAAACGATTGTCTGGTAACTGCGGATGATCGAGATGCGGGAAGATTGAAAAATCAACGAGACCTAATGTTGCGTCCGATTGTTCCGGCGTCTTTTTCCACCCAACGAAATCTGTTCCGATTCGTGGCGTAAGCACCATGCTACCGGCGCTCATCCCGACATAAACACCGGTCAGTTGCGGTAATAGTCGATCGAAGCCCGATTCGACGAACCAGTGATGTAGAAAGAGTGGATCACCACCATTAACGAGAATGACATCCGCTTGTTCGACCGCTGGTTGCCAAATAGTTGGACCAATTACCGAGACCGCTGATAATTCCAACAGACCGACTGACTTCCATCCTAAATCGACCATCGGTGCCTCATCTTTTCCTTGAATGAAGTTGACAGCGAGGTCCGTTCCTCTGCCTAATGCGTAGGAAGCTGTCGTGATCGCGATGGCATGGCATTCTTCAATCGGTTTTCCAAGCATCTCACGTAACGCTTTATGAATCGATGGATTTTGTATCCCACCGGACGTTAATAAATAGTCCATCATCGTACCTCCTGTCCTTTGCTTCAATTTACAATATTTGTGCGTTTCTGGTATTCTTACTTTTATTAACAACTTACTTCATCAGGAACTTTTCTCCATTTTCTTTCGTATCAAAACATACAGGCTCATATTTTGACCAATTTTTGTGAACGGGAGGCACATATGTATTCGATTCCTAGCTACTTTACACTCTACTTAAGAATCATGATGACGGATAAGATTCCGGTCTTTTGGTCGTTGATTTTCCCGTTGATTCTCGCCTTTGTCTTCGGGTCACGCCTCGACTTCACCGAGAACAGTTTCCTCTCATTCCTCGCGCTCTTTTGGGGCTATATCTTGCTCTCGATTTACGTGAATGGCATCGGTCTCCAACTTGCCCGGATGCGGGAGCATGGTTTGATGAAGACGTATATCATGATTTCCGGTAGTAAGATTGGTTGTATTCTCGCACTCGTACTCGTTCAGCTCGTGTTTGCAGCCGTTAGTTTGTCGGTCTTTACGACGATCCTGATGCTTGTATTCGGCTTCTTCTCACCTTTGACGTTGTTACTCGCTTATCTCGTCTTGTTGCTCAGCATCCCGCTTGCTTTTGCAAGTATCGCCTTGACGATGCTTCCAGCAAAGATTTCGAGTATGTCGACATTAATCAACATCGTCATGTATCCCCTGTTCTTGTTTGCGAATAGCCAACCGGATCGTTGGTACAGTTACTTGAATCCTTTTTATGTCATGAAAACACTCGGTCTCGCCGTCTCTGAGCACGTTACGGGAGCATCGTTACTTATCTTGACCGTCGTACTCGTCGTTTATCTGTTACTTGGTCTATTCTCTGTCAAACGCTTTAATCTCATGTCATTACTGACCCGATAGGAGGATTCAGATGCACGTTCAACACGTACGCTTCAACTATCCGAAATCACCTGATCTGTTACACGATATATCTTTTTCGCTTGTTCCCGGGAAACTGAACGTCTTGATCGGGATGAACGGTGCCGGGAAAACGACACTGTTTGATTGCATGACTGGTGCCTTACCGATCACGTCCGGAGAACTGAACTTACCTGATATCTCGGACATACTCTATTTGACGCAATTCATCTATTACTCGGACGAACTAAAGGGTAAGGATGTCGCCGTCTTCGTCGGTCGGCTCGCTCGTTTGAAAGCATATCGCAAGCAAGAGACGTATACGCGTCATCTGAAACAGCCACGAGAGCTCGATTTATTCGCTCATCTGTGGGAGATGAAAATCGGTAAGATGTCCGCTGGCGAAAAGAAATGGTTGTTCGTCACCTTGTTGACGACAGTACCACGTTCACTCTACATCTTTGATGAGCCAACGAGCGGGGTCGACCCGGCAACACGGCTTCATATCATGCGACGCTTCGAGCAGATGACAGCAAACGGTCAAACGTGCCTCTTCTCGACCCATCAATTACACGATCTATTGCATACCGATGCCCATGTCATCTTTCTCCATCAAGGTCGTATTTTGTACGAAGGTGACTTCAAGGATTGGTTGAACCGATTCGAGACGACGGATCCGGACGTCGCGTTCGTTCAAATGTTGGAATTAGCAGGTTAATGGATTCTAAAAAAACCGTTCGGGATACTCGTATTTCCTAAGTGGAACACAAGTATCCTGAACGGTTTTTATTGCATGTTTATTTTTTCGACTCCGCATACGCCTTGAACCGATCAAGGATTGCCTGCCAACCCGCTTGTTGCATCTCAGGCGGGTTCATCGTTTCGGCATCAAATGATTCAACGACTTCGGTTTGTTCCCCGTTCCGAGAAAAGTCGATCGTCACCTGACGACCATCCTCAAGGACATACGCAATGCGCTCATAAGGAACGATCGCCTCATATGTACCCGTGAAATCAAAACCCATGCTACCGTCTTTTGCTTCCATTCGATTCGTGAATTGACCACCGACCGTCAAATCATTCGTTGACGCTGTCGTATGCCAATCGTCAGACGCTGCGTTCCAGCGTTTGATGTCTTCCGGTGCGTTCCAAATCTCCCACACGGTCTCGACCGGACGGTCAATCACGGCTTAAATCGTTAGTTTCGTCATCTTTCTTCCTCCTTACTAATTGAAGTTCCCTCCCTATTTCGAGGACGACTAAATGAATTCCTTGTTATTTTCGATTAATTCAAGTGTTAATTTGAACGCTTTGTTTTCCATACCATGAACAATAGAATCGCCGGAACGAGACAGATGATCGCATCGGTAACGGTCGGCAGGCGTAACGCCGGACTGGTTAAAAACCGAACGCCTTCCACTGTCCAGATCGTTAGCATACAGGCGGTCAACGCTGCAAGCCGCCAGCGTCTCGGAATCCGGATCCAGTAAGCGAGGAGTCGTTCCGATAACTTCATTCTCATTCCACCTTTCGGACCGCTTTCAAGAAGCTTTGTTCCGTTTTATAGGAGGCGTCGCGCCACATGAAACGTTTCGTATGCTTGAACGTATTTTTTTCAAACTGGTTGCCAGAACTCGTTTTGAAGTAGTGGGCGACACTTAACGAACCGTCGAATGTGTTCCCGATGATTTTGTTGTCATGGACATCATGCTGGACGAGCAATTGACCACCCTCGAGCCTTTTCGTATCATTCCCGATCAGCTGATTTTGCTCGATCCGGACGCGTTTTGTACCACCTCGCTTCGTATCATACCCACCGATTGAAATCCCGGTGTAAACATTTTGCCGTACATCATTCTGGCGGACGATGACATCTTCTGCGTACCGTCCGGCATGTTCACTCGTCACCTCAATTCCGATATCACTCGCTTCGACGAGATTCTTCTCGATCGTCAAATTTTTTCCACCATCGACATAGATACCGGCTGCGCTGTATTCCTTCCCGTAAGCAGGATTGCCGTAGCTTGACGTCCGGTAAACACGATTTTCTGACACGACGCCCTCACGGACGTAGTCGTCTTTCTTCGATCGAGCAATCCCTTCATGTCCAATCAAATCAATGCCGATGTTGTCGTTATCCCGTACGACGTTCTTCGTCACGTGGAAATGTTTGACGTTTCCGTTTAAGACGAGGGCTTCGCTGAAACCAAGACGATTTTGCTCGACTCGGTTACCGGTGATCGACAGGTGACGAATCGCTCCCGTTCCGTAGACAGCGATGCCGTGTGCATTCCCGTCCCTCGCGAGCGTCTTGATGTCGCGAACCGTATTATCCTTCAACGTGATGTGGGATCCTGATCCTGTGACCAAAATGCCGATCGGTGTCGCGTCCGTTCGTTTCGACTGAACGGCTTCGATCGTCAGTCCTTGGATTGTCACATATTTTCGATTTTTTACCTGAACGATCGGTAAAGTTGCATCCCGATCTTTAATGTTTTTCCCATTTAAGACGACTCGTTCTTGTTTATAATTCCGAAAGACGATTGGATGTTGTTTCGTTCCACTTTGTCTGACGTTCAGCGTCTCGTGATACGTTCCCTTTCGCAAGTAAACCGTCGTACCGGCAGTCGCTTTTTGTGTCGCTTGCCGGATTGTTTTAAACGGCTGTTTCAACGTACCGGTATTTTTATCACTGCCGTTCGGTGCGACGTATAACGATTTTGCCGTCGATTCGGCCTCTTCACCCGTCGAGGCACAACCGACGAGCAGGACGGTTGCTAATAACCATTTGCCTTTCATGATTTCCTCCTTTATTTAGCGAGAACATTGTTGGTATAATCTAGGTATCATTTCTAATTTTTTGAATATTTTAATTTTATCCCGATTCACTATGACTATGGAAAAGAGGAACACGTCATGAAATATGCGCTCTTATTCACCCTTCCCTTCTTGCTTGCTGGTTGCACAACGGAAGCAACCGTCCTTCCAAAAGAAACCGTCAAGATCAAGAAGTCTTCCTTTTCGATCACACCTTCTACCGCGAAGGACGAGTCGCAGCAACAGCAGACATTTTTCTTAACTGGTACACTCGATCGCCCCCTCCAGCTCAAAGCGATTCAATTTGACGATACAGAACCACCAGAGGTGCTGATCGACAAATCGATTCCTGCCGGTACATATGATCGCACGCCGTTCCAGTTGACGTATGATTTGAACCTACTCAACGATTCGCATGCCTTCACCTATTCGCTTGATGCGAAGAATGGTATCCCTGAGACGAAAACGGCCTATACCTTACCTCAAAACGTCCAGACTGACAGCGGTCAATTCAATGATCAAAAACAGACGAATGCTTCGTTCTATCCCTTACTCCTCAAACGCTATACGACAGGAGAATCGATCATCGGTCGCTCAATCGACACGATATCCTCTCCTCACCTAAAGGTCAGAAAACAAGAAGGCGCGATTTTGATCTATTTGGCGAAATCACGATAAGGAGAACGGCGGACCGAGAAAAAGTCCGCCGTTTTTTTAGTCCGCTATGACATGCGACATGTCTGCTTCTAATCGAATCACGGCTTCCCCATCCCTGTATTCGACGATCGTCAAACTCGTTCCATGAATGAACGGCGGATCCCATAAGGTCGCGAACGGCTTACGTTGAAGATATGTCAGCAAGATGTTAAGGAAGATGCCGTGGGTGACGATTAAGATGTTTTCGTCTTCTTCATGGTCTGCCAGTCGTTCCAAAAACGATAGAATGCGCTCCCGGACCGCGTCAAAGGATTCTCCACTCTCCGGTATGTACGTATGCGGCGTTTGCCAAAATGCAGCATGAGCAAGCGGGTGCGCGACTTCAATTTCCGCCGCCGTCCGCCCTTCCCAGGCCCCCATGTGCATTTCACGCAATCGATCGTCGATGGTGACCGGAATCGCTGGATCGAGATCCATCATTCGAACTGTTTCTCGGACGCGACCAATCGGGCTGATATAGAGGTGATCCAGATGAATTTCACGTAAGCGGTGACCAAGGTCCCGCGCATTTTGTCTGCCCTTTGCTGTCAGAGGAGAGTCTTCCCAGCCTTGCATTCGTTTTTCTAAGTTCCATTCCGTCTCGCCATGACGCGTAATGTAAAGTGTTGGCATCTGTTCCATCCTTTCGATTTCTAATTTCTTTCAAAAGTGTATCAAACTCTGGCTGCTTTTTCCTACGACTAGAGAAAACGAATCCAGAAGAGCAATTCACCAATCCGTTCGGTATGATGAAGATAGACCTAAAGGAGGAATTCGATGAATCGCCAAGAGATGATTGACCTTGCCAAACAAATCCGCTCAGATGAGGAACGTCCTCAAGTCACACCTCCGCATCCACCGCAAGCGACCACGACTACGCTACACGTGCCGACTTCAGTCGGAGATGTTCGAGTGTTGCGTCACTCACCGATTGATGCAGTAGAACCATTACCTGGATTCATCAGTTTCCATGGTGGTGGTTTCATCACCGGAACGCCAGAGATGGATGAACCATGGAATCTGTTTCTCGCTGAGACCGCCAACTGTCATGTTCTCAATATTGAGTATCCGTTAGCGCCGGAACATCCATTTCCTGTTCCGGTCCACGTCGCCTATGAAGTCGTTCAGTGGATTTTCCAACATGCTGATACGCTACGCCTCGATGCTTCACGCATCGCAATCGGAGGGCATAGTGCCGGTGGCAATCTCGCGACTGCCGTATCGTTATGGAACGCTGATCAGACAGATCCTGTGCCGCTCATCGCTCAAATTCTAGACTACCCTCCGCTTGATCTCGCGACGGATCCCGCGGATAAACCATTCTTTGAGGAAGCGATCCCAGCTGAACAGGCACGGCAGTTCAATGCGATGTACATCGCTCGTGCGGAAGACGCGTATCATCACCTCGCTTCGCCACTCTATGCGGCTCAACTCGATGCGTTACCACAGACTCTCGTCCTGACAGCGGAGCACGACTCGCTGGCGCAGGAGGCACGGCAGTATGCGAATCGCCTTCAGGCGGCAGGTGTCGTTGTTGAGCACCAGGAATTCGCTGGTCAAGCTCATGCCTTTACACACCACGGTGACTTAGACGTGGCGTTTCAGGCTTGGCACCGTATCGCGGATTACCTCAAGTCCGTCTATCGTTCGTAAGTATAAGAGGCTGACTCAAAAATTCGTTTCCATAAAGGTAAGGGTGGCAGAATGATGATCTGCCACCCTTACCTCGTAACAAAAAGAATGACGCGTTTCACGCAACTCCTACAGGAAAATACGCCTCTTTGCGCTGTCAGAGACAAATAAGATCTGCTTTCTTGCTTGAATAAGGCAGAAAAGCTCCTTGTGTCTCGCCTGAGGGAAGGGCGTGAACAGACGCGTCGTTCTTTTTTGGAGTCAGCCTCTTTGTCTATTCAGTCTGCTTAATTGTTTACTCAGTGAGAAGCGAGTCAATCGGACTTTCTGGTGATCGCTGAATCAACCGCATGGTTGTCTCTTCCGGTCGATCACTGACGATCCACATCACGTCTGTTCTATTTTGGTAGGCAAGATTGAGCTGTTTCCCTTGCTTTTGAACGTGTACCTTCAATCCGTTGATGGTACGTACCCGTTTTCCAAATCGTGCCGGAATCTGCTCACTTTTCAGTCGTGTCTCCATTACCGTATAATGACGATTCGTTACAAGTTGCGTCGTCATTTTTTCTTGTTTCCATCCCACGCTAGACTCCCTTCGATCGACTCGCCTTTCGTGGATTGATCTCGAATGAGATCCATCGAACTGCTTAACATCCAGTTCGACTTCTTTTCATAAATCATCAGCGAATCGTATCGTCCATCGATTACGCTTGCTAGCAGTAAATTATAGTCACCGAATCGCGCGTCCACTCGGAAATCGTCTTGCTTTAACGTATAGGTGGACTTGTCACTCAAGTCATATTTAAACTGATGTTCGGCCGTCTCTACAGCAGTCGGATAAGAGCCACTGTCGAACAAACTCGTACCATCAACGTGAATCTTTTCTTTCACCTCGACATTATTTTCCGGTGCGCACCCGCTGAGAAAAAGGAGTCCTAACATGAAAAGAGTGATCTGTTTTTTAGGTTTGATTCGTTTCATCGTTTAAGCTCCCTCTTATTTCATGTACATATATGTAGACCTGGGTCGTCTTGCCATCCTTTTTCGATCACACGTCGCTGAAAAATCGAATGACGCGCGGTACCGATTTGAAAAAGTGGCGTCGGTCGAATGATGCGATCAGCGAAATCGTTCGCACCATAAGGAAGATACAATTCGAAGTCTGGTCGTTTCGTCACTCCGATCGACGTGACGGTCTCGGGGAACTGTAAAATCGCATCCTTCGCGGACTTATATGGTGGTAATCCATTGATCAGATGCATGCGCGCTTGATTTTTAACGGACCACGGTATATCCGACAAGCGTCTTAGCTGCCCTTCATGACGCTTTTCCGTTACCTCCGAAAGATCGATAGGATCGAAATAAACGATATCGATATCCGGTCGTTCATATCGATTCTCCTCCCATACGATAGAGCGGACATATCCCGCGCACATCCACCAATCAGGTAATTCTAATGTTGCCACTAGCGTTAACATCTCTTGTAACTCAAGATCGTCTAGTAGTCGTTGATTAATCTCTTCTTCACTCAATCTCGTCTCCTCCGATTCGTAGGACGATTTTTCCTTGATACTGTCGAGATTCCATCAACCGATGCGCTTTTTGCACTTCCTCTAATGGGAACTCATGAATCATTGGCATCTTCAATTTATTTTCTTCAAACAACGTCAAGACATAGGATGCAGCAGTTCGAATACGTTCTGGATCCAGTTGACGTGTCGTGCCAAGACTAAATCCACGAATCGTCCGGCAACTCGCATGAACGTCTGTCGTCGAGAGTTCACCCGCTTCTCCACTACTATTACCGAATTGTACGAGTGTTCCGTAATACGCGAGACAGTCAAGACTTTTTCGTGTCACGTAACCCGCGACAGAGTCAAAGATAACATCCGCTCCCTTATCGACCGTCAATTCCTTCACTTTCTCAGAAAAATCATTATATGTAAAGACATTCTGAATACCAAGTGCACGAACATAAGGTATTTTATCAGCATGTCCAACAGTAGCAATCAATCGTGTCATTCCTTTTAATCGCGCCAATTGAATTAACATCGATCCGACACCTCCAGCGGCACTGTGGATGACGATTGTATCCTTCAGTTTCACTTGTGCGATCTGCGTCAACAATATCTCGCTTAAAATCGAAGTCAACATTCCTGCAGCAGCATCACGTAATGAAATCGTTTCAGGTAAACTGTAAACTAACCGTTCGTCGGCACGGACTACTTCCTTATATGATCCATCTAATACAAATGCCATGACTCGATCCCCTACTTTGATCGCGGAAGATGGATCCGCATCGACGACGATACCTGACACATCCACTCCGAGAACAAATGGAAAGGTTCCAGTCGCCTTGCCACCACGTCGTTGTTTGATATCCGTGAAATTGACTCCGGTCCATACCGCACGAATTAAGACTTCTCCAGATTGTCGAATCGGCATCACGACATCATCCATCTGTAGCACGTTTACATCACCGTATTGTTTTTGAATGACTGCTCTCATAATTCTTCCCCTTTCACTTCACTAAGGTTATTTTACCTTATTTTATCAATCGGGTAACCGTTTCCTTATTTTTACACTATTTTCTCCATTTAGCTTGTTTCCATTCCTTGTAAATAGTATATTTTATATAAATATTCTGACTATTCTATCAAAAAGGAGTGTTTTTATGCCACAAGCTCGTAAAGCGATTCCCCTAGTAATTACTTCTCTTGCCCTGATCGGTGGTGGCGGTTGGTATTGGTCATCCCATCAGGAGAAACCTATCAATGTCTCATCACAAACAAAATTAGCTGGTGTAAACGAGACGCAGGAGAATCGCATCTTAAACATTGACGAGTTGATGAAACAGGGACTCGTCAAGACATATCCGGGTGATCCTAAACTAAAAGCGAAGACATTCCGTGCCGAGGCACTTCTTTCCTCTCCGCCAAAAGAATTAAACCTGAAAGATAAACCAGGTTATCGTTATGTCACGATTCCGCTCGTCATGCATGACACGTCCGATAATTTCGGAGCTTACAGTGTCTATAAACCAAACTTATTCGTTCTCAATGATGGCAAAGGACACGAGTACGACGTCGTCGATTACGTCAATCATAATCCGAAGGCGTGGAAGAACAGTCATCAATATTATTCTCCACATCGCGCTCAAATCGATTTAGTCTATCAAGTACCAGAAGAAGCGAAGACGTTCGTCTTATTCGCTGCTTCCGATGCATTCCCGAAAACGCATACGATTAAAATCGAACTGTGATCCATTGCGCTTGCATGAATGTGCAAGCGTTTTTTACATAAGAATACGATGAGAAAGGATGTATGGTATCATGCTACGTTTCATCTGGAATTCGTGGTGGCGCAACAAGGAACGATTCATTTTATTACTCGTCGGCGTGCTCGTCGTCAGTACCGGTTTGAGTTATTTGATCGGGACGACACAAGCAAATAACGGAACAGTCGTCGACGAACTGCAAAAACGTTGGAAGTCTTCCTACGATATCGTCGTGCGTCCCCCAAATAGCCGAAGCGTGACGGAAGACCTCAAACTACTCGAACCGAACTATATGAGTAGTCTAGATGGTGGAATCACGATGAAGCAATATAAGACGATCCAAGATATCTCGGACGTCGAAGTCGCAGCTCCGATTGCGATGATTGGAAACCACTCTACAAATGCACCTGTTGGTACGCATCGGTTTGACGATTACGGTGTCTATAAGTTGACGATCACCGATAAACAGAATACCGGCTTGAACGTCGAAAAGTACTCTACCGTTAATTATCTCGCTGCCGGATGGACACCAGATGAAAATGCAACACGTTCCGGCGTCTCACCTGCTGTTCTGGGTGAAGATCCGTTATTAGAATTCGGAAGTGCGACGATGGTTGCCGGAATTGATCCCGAAGCAGAAGCCCGCTTGATCGGACTAGATAACGCGACGATCAGCGGAAAACATAGTCGCTACTTTGACAAACAAGACAAAGCAAACGTCGTCGATCCTGAACTCGGAACGGTTGAGATGCCTATTTTGATGAGCGAACGGGAATATGTCGATGCGTCACGGACGTATACGTATGAGAAAATAGACCTCCCGCTTATTAATGACTCGATACAAGAGACGATTCAAGATGTTACGAAGCGTGGTGGTGCAAAGTTTCTAAATACGCTACAGACGACTGACGATCCTGCAAAGACGTATTCAGTCACAACGCAGGACGTTCAAAAAACACTGCTAAAACAGATCATGACGGACTCGTTTCCTGAGCTGCCGTCAGGAAATTCCGAATGGCTGATCCTAAAGCCGTCACCGATTAGTTATCAGTCTATCTCTAGCCCCTTTGCGTCGCGCTGGCCGTTCAGTTACCAAGTTGAACCGAAGAAAGTCGATCCGGATTCGTTACTTGCGAAACGGACGATGTACCGGGAAGCACGCATGTTTGGGAAGACGAGTGATGATTGGCCAAGAGTTCGCTTAAACTACATCGGAGTCTTCAATCCGAAGAAATTGAATATATCGAAGGATCCCTTGACGGAACTACCGATGGAAACGTATTTCCCTGCAAAGGCGCAATGGGTCATGGATAAAAATGATCGTCCGGTTAACCCCGTCAAGGATGTCAAACCGACGAATGATCCGTATGACTTCCTGACGAAACCCCCTTCGATGTTGACGACGCTTGATGCCGCCTTCAAGATTCGCGGCGAAAAAGCAATCTCTGTCATTCGCGTCAATGTCAAAGGCGTCGATCAGATGAATGCAGCGAGTGAGCAAAAGCTCCAAGACGTCGCGAACGAAATTGAGGAGAAGACTGGTCTGATCACGGACATCACACTTGGTTCCTCTCCGCAGCTCGCTTTGACGTACTTACCAGGACTTGAAAAACAATCGGCCCTCGGTTGGGTCCAACAACCGTGGATCAAACTCGGTTCTTCAATGACGATTTTCCAAGAGGCGAAGGTCGGTATGTCTGGCGTCATCGCTAGCGTCATCGCGGTTGCGCTCGTCTATGTCTTTAGTTCAAATATCATTCTACTCTATGCACGCAAAAAGGAATTCGCGATTCTATTGTCTCTCGGCTGGCGTCCGCGTCAACTCTCGAAGTTGCTGTTCCTTGAAGCGACGCTACTCGGATCTCTCGTAGCGTTAATCGCTTGGTCGATTCTCGGTACGTTTTGGTTAACGACTGATCATCCGATCGCTTTAGGACGAATTCTGTTAATCGGTCTTGCTGGTCTACTCATTTACTGGGGTGGGACGCTCGTTCCGATGGCATTGATTCGTAGAATCAAACCATATGAGAGCATGCGATCCGGTGAAGTCTCACGTTCGCGACGATTCGTTCGGTCACAATCGATTCTTGGTATGAGCATGAACCAACTCTTTACGTACTGGCAACGAACAATCCTTTCGATTATCGCCATCGCCTTGCCGACGAGTCTGTTCATCTTCTTCCTCTTCGTGACATTCCGCTTAAAAGGGGTGCTCTATGCGACGTGGCTTGGTGAATATGTCGCCTTAGAAGTCGGCACGATGCATTATGTCGCGATGGGTGTTGCCCTATTGATCGCCATCTTGACGACGACGGAAATTCTTTGGCAAAACGTCAATGAACGTCGCAGTCAACTCGCTGTCTTAAAAGCGACAGGGTGGCAAGACGGGTTGATTCGACGCCTCGTCTTATTAGAAGGTTTGCTGACAGGGTTACTAGCTGGAATCGTCGGACTTCTCTTTGCGCTAGTGATGATTTGGCAAGTATACCGCCAATTCCCGACGACGGAACTCGGTTTCTTGTCTGCAACGATTCTAATTCCACTGTTGACAGGGATCATCGGTGCAATTTTACCAGCACAGCGCGCTGTCCGTATCGTTCCGAATGCTGCAATCAGCAGCGTCAATGCTAACTCAAAAGAAACCGAACGACGCTTTAAACTTGCTCTCTCATCTATCGGAGCCGTGTTATTCGTCGGTGTCCTTTCCCTCTTCCTGTTTGCAACGAATGAACAACCTGCCAAACAGAAGTCTGTTGCGAAAGCTCCAAAAGTCATCACGACGGGAAGCAAAATTTCCGATGGTCTTACGGGTGCAAAGCGACAGCTCGAGACGACGAAAAAAGAATCATCCGGTGTCATCGAAGAGACGATGGCAAAAGGAACGATTAAGACGTTCCCAGGAGATCCGGCTGTTAAAGATACAAGTTTCTGGATCGGAAAATTGTTGAAGCAACCGCCTGCTTCCCTGAAACTAAAAGAGAAAGAGGGGTATCAGTACATCACTGTTCCGACGTTTTATCAAGATCTCTACTATCGAGATGCTGGGGAAGAAAGTTACTATTTCCCGAATCGTTTCCAAGTGACGGGAGTCAGTGGTGTCTATGAACCGATCGATTATGAAAACAAAAATGAAAAAACATGGAAACAGGGTATGAAGTATGTTGCACCGGGTCGGTCACATGTGAACCTTGTCTATCAAGTACCTGCAGATGAGACAGAATTCGTCATGTTCGTCTCAGGGGATATTTTCGCAAAGACGATTACCGTTAAAATTGATTTAAAGAAATGACCGAAGACAGCTCGTTCTCAACGTATGCCACCATACGTTCGAACGAGCTGTTTTTAAATGCGTATCAACACAATACCGCTAAGCATGACAAGTAGACTGACGATTTGCACACCTGTGACCGGTTGTTTCTTTGCACCGAACCAGCCGAAACGGTCAATCAATAGGCTGCCGGTCAGAAGACCGATCGTGACAATGACGACAGCGAGTCCTGTACCAACGAGCGGAACGATGAAGGCATTACCGGCAACGAACAATGCACCGATCAACCCACCGATCCAAATCCAGGCAGGTAAGGGTTGAGACCGATCGATGTGCCATTTCGTTCGGAGGATCAGATTCAGCAATAACAAGGTGATCGTACCGATGACGAACGAGATCAAGGCGCCTTTGACGGCTGACCCGAGAACACTTCCGAGATGACCATTGATCGCCGTCTGGGCAGCACTCATCATACCGGTTAGAATTCCGAGCAGACGCCAGACAAGCACCGAGTTTTCTGATGATGCCACCTGTTGTTTCCGCCGTCGGGCGAAATAGTCACCAAGCGCGACCGTCCCGACGACACCGAGTAACACAAGCACTGCACCGATGACTCGTGTCAGTGAGAGTGAGGTGACCGTTGACTCAAACAATCCGAAATGATCGATCAACAGTCCCATGATGACCTGACCGAAAATCGGCATGATGACCGTTTGGACGCCTCCGAGTCGCGGAAACAACAAGATGTTCCCGGTCAAATAGATGACGCCGAGCAGTCCCCCACCCCAAATCCAGAACGGTTCATCGGCAGTAGCCGTGAGACCTGTGAGATTCCCATCGACGACCAACACGAGAATCAGTAAGAAGAGTGAGCCGATCGAAAAGGAAATCAGCGAAGCAAGGAACGGCGACCCCACGACGCCCCGCAGTCGTGTATTGACACTCGTTTGAACCGGTACGAGCAGACCGATCATAAATCCAATGATGATAGCAAGCATACGAGGACCTCCTTCTTCATGTGCCCCTTCATCATACGGCAGTCGAACACGCTGAAGCGACCGGAATGCTCAAAAAAGGAGCCGGTTCATCGACCGGCTCCACGAATTAGATCTTTTTCCACGACTTCGGATACGTCCTTAACTCCTTCTTCGTCGGATGCTCAGCATCAAGACGTTTTCCGTTTCGTTCAAGCAACATATCGGATAC
Source organism: Exiguobacterium sp. Leaf187 (assembly GCF_001423925.1). Classification (NCBI taxonomy): domain Bacteria; kingdom Bacillati; phylum Bacillota; class Bacilli; order Caryophanales; genus Exiguobacterium; species Exiguobacterium sp. Leaf187. The sequence goes on from NZ_LMPR01000009.1 coordinate 665,581, forward strand.
GAGCAAAACAATCGCAAGGACGACATAGACGGCAAAACTGAGGAAGAATGGCAAGTCGAATACGATGATCAGTGGGAAAAATAATCCCATTAAGATCACGAACAAAAAATCAGTCACATACTGCCATTGAATGATTTTTTTCATCTGTGGTTTTACCGTTAATGCCATATCACGTTCGACTTCTTGCGAGTGAATCCGCGCAATCCAGACCAATGCTACAAGTAAAAAGAACAATGGCCAGTACACGTCGCGATTGGCGACGACTAATAAGATACTGACGCCGTACAGCAACGAGCTGTACAAACGTGGTTTGACGAGTTGACGCTTTTCTTCTTGAATGAACGCGATGCGTTCGGCTTTCGTTTTCATCTATATTCCCCCAAACGGATGTAACATCTACTATTAATTCGATCGAACCGTCCGAGATCGACCGATGTACTCTACTTTATTTTGAAGTACACGATACATCCGGTATTCTCCCGTCGGTGCCGACTTCAGCTGAACGGCAATCTGATGACGTCGTGATTTCGATGATTCCGACGCTACGAAGTACGGTTTGACCGATGCAATATCATCGCGTCCGAACTGCTTCGTCACGTGTCGAACGACTTGTACTTCAACAATCTGTTCATAGGTCGCATCCCGTTCATCCGCAATCATCCACCAACCGACACCGCTAATTACTACGAGTAATAGAATCGCCCCGATCGTTTTTCGCATTTCGATCCCCCCGGTTCACTTGTCCTTACTTACTGTTTCAATTCGTGAACGAGGTTTTCCTGCTTTCGTCGGGTGACGAACCAGGCGATGCCTATGACCAGCACTACCAACCCAGCAATGGTTCCGGCAATCGTTGGTACGTTGAAGTAGAATGATCCCGCGTCATCAATCCGTGTCACGAAGAAGGTCGCACCAAGTCCACTGATCAGTCCAAAGATGATGCCGCTCCCAATGAACAAGAGCATTTGAATGAGTGTCAGCTGACGGAGCTTGTTCCGTGTCAACGCAATCGTTCGTAGCAAGGCATATTCGCCTCGTTTGCCACTCACGAAACTGAGTAAGGCGTTCGCAAGTCCGAACCAGACGGATCCACTCATGACGACGAGCGCAATCAAGAAGACGAACCAGCGTTCCGTCGTTTGTTGCTCCGCATCGCGAAGCGCGTCAGATAGTCGATTTACTTGCAACGTCGGATAACTTTGCGTGATCTCTGATAGTGTTTTGGTCACTTGCGCCTTCTTCAACTCGGACGGAACGTCGATAAAGACATTCAAGATTTGATCGCTTGGTTGCCGTAGCTGCTCGTTCCGCCAATCGACGAGGACGTCTGGTGCTATCTTCTTTTCGATTCCAACGATTCGGAATTGACCGACCGAAACGCTTCGTTCTTGTTCCCCGTCCCATCGCCCGAGCGGCAACGTATCACCTTTTTCGAGACTATGTTTTTTAGCGAAGGTCCGTGAGACGATGATTCCTTCTGTGTCACTCGTCTGCTCTCCCTCTAAGACGTCAAGACGACGATAGTCCGTTACTTCGTATTCGATCGAGACATCTTCTTGAGACGATTGATATTCGAGTGAATTTCGAGACGAAAGGAAGGTCGCTTTTGCGCCAGGTAGGTCCGTTTCAATTTGTCGAATCAATTGTAGCGGGTCTCCTTGCGATCCTTCATCTAAACGACTCTTTAAGACGACCTCCGTCGGATATTGGCTGATGATGTACTTCCGTTCGTTTTGTTGCACCGTCTCAAGGAACGTCGAGCCGATGACGACGATGATCATCAAGACTTGAACAATCAGCATCAACCAGGCATTTTTCCGAAGTTGCGGTAACACGCCCCGGAGGGCGACGAAACTTGTCGGTCCCGCTAACCGACGAACGATCGGTTCCGCTCGATGCAGCACTCCCTTCAAGAGGAGTGGCGTCGCAAGATACATCGTCAGTAAAAAGGCGACGGTTGCACCGAGCCAGGCGATTGCCCGTGCCCCCTCCGTACTGGCAATCACTTCAGCGAACAACACCAAACTGACGGTCAATCCACTACTGAACAGGACGAGACGTTTTCGCCGGGTCGGTCGTGACGCCGTTTTCAGATTTTCTCGCAAGACGTGGAGTGGTAACACATCCCGTTTTCGATAAGCCGTACTCGCGAGCAACAGCAAAATCAACAAGGCACTACCGAACGTTACGAGCACCAAGAACGCTCCCTGTTCGATCATGAGGGAGACGATCATTTTACCCTCTGTCGGCCATACGAGTTGACCGAGTAACGGGAAGCAAATACTGCCTAGAATCGTAAGCACCGTGCCCGCTAAGACAATCAATCCAGATTGAACGAAGAACAGCTGAAACAGTTGCCGTGTCGTCGCCCCAAGCGTCCGCATGATGGCAAATTGGACAGCATGTTTACGTAAATACAAGTCGAAATTCGCCATCAAGATGAAGGCGGACACGACAAGGATCAGTACTGACAAGATTCCGATGTAACCGTTCAGCGCCGGTGAGAGCGTTTGCCCTTCCGAAAGTTCAATCCGGAGCTTCGGATTCGCTTTGACGAGTGTATCAGCATAGTGGACGAGATCCGCCTCTTTTTTTAGATTGAGCAAGACGGCTTTCGTTTCGATCGGATGATACTTCTTCAGATCAGCATACGAAAGAAAGACTTGATCTTGCATAGCTTCAGATGTTGTCGCACTTGGTAAAATCTCACGGATTCGATACGTCGCTTCTCCGACGCGAAGCGTTTGCCCGACACTACGATCAAGCGACTTCGCGAGTCTAGCTGACACGATCGCTTCTCCCTGTTTCAAATCGTTCGTGAAATGATACCGACTTTTCGTCAGGGCATCCGAATGAACTCCTATCGTCTCCACGTCGACCATCGTTTGACCAGCTACGCGCGCTGTCGTCTGTATGATCGACTCTGCGCCCAAGACATCGTGATCCTTTTTAAGTTGCTCAAACACGGACTGATCCGTCCGCTCGTCTTCAGGTGTATATTTGACCGTCAGATCGACTTGACCATATCTTTGTACACGATCTGTCTCGATAGCGGCTTGATTATGTAATAAAAAAATGACCATCGTCAAGACAAGACCAATCGAAATCATGACGCTTCCGATTGAGGTCACTAAAATCATCGGACTTTTACGGTACAGTCGGTGGGAAAGACGGAAGAGATGTTGTCGTTTCATACAGCCCCCACGAACTGCTCGTATGTCTCTAAGATCGGCGCCACGTCTCCGGTCGACAGCTGATCGGCAACAATCTGTCCGTCATGGAAATACAACACACGTTTCGCATGAGCAGCTACGGTCGCATCATGGGTCACGAGCAGGATGCTCGTTTGTTGTTCGCGATTGAGTTCTTGAAGCAACTGCATGATTTCAGCAGATGTCTTGAAATCGAGGTTCCCCGTCGGCTCATCCGCTAAGATGATCGGTGGTCGACTGATCAAGGCACGTGCGATTGCGACACGTTGTTGTTGTCCTCCCGACAGCTCTTGCGGTCGATGATTGTTCCACTTCGTCAGTCCGACTCGTTTGAGCCAAGTGTCTACTTCTTGATTGATCGTTTTATCATCCATCCCCTTCAGCATCAACGGTAAAGCGATGTTCTCCTGAACCGTCAAGTCATCGAGCAGGTGAAACGATTGAAAGATGAACCCGATGTGTTGCTGACGGTATAACGTCGCAGCAGGCTCAGTGAAGATGTCGCGTTGCCGTTTTTCCTTTAAGGTCAACGTTCCGCCGGTTGGTGCGTCAAGCGCTCCCAGGATATTCAACAGTGTACTTTTCCCGGAGCCACTCGTTCCCATGATGGCGATGAATCCTCCTTCCTCTAACGTAAAGCTGACTTGTTTCAATGCATGGATCGTCTCCGTTCCACGTATGTAGGTTTTTGATAACCGTTCGACTTCTAATAAAGCTGACACGCATATCCCTCCTTAGTTATTCCGTCTTTATCATAACCATAATAAGGATTATTTAGAAGTAAATGCAAAAAACTCCTCATCTAAACGACGAGGAGTTACTGGTTATTGTCGGACATATTTTAATGGTATCAAATCTTCAATCCGGACTTTCGTCAACTGATCGTCGATCGTCAAGATGACAAATGCGTCCGGTGCATAGTCGGAAATCAATTCGCGACACATGCCGCACGGACTGACGACACGAATCGTTCGGTCCGCCTCATCCGAATAGGGATGTCGGACGGCGACGATCGTCTCAAAATCCGTCAATCCATCCGTGATGGCGGAACCGATCGTGATGGCTTCCGCGCACACCGTCACCCGTCCGATATAGGCTTCGACATGAACACCCGTTTTCGTCGCGCCATCTTTTGTCCGCAACGCAGCTGCGACGTGATGTTTATCGTCAGCGTAACGGCTTTGAATCGTTTCAGTTGCTAGTTCGACCAGTTGCAGGTCAGCTTCTGTAATCGGATAAGTCTGCATAATGTGCTCCTCACATGTCTTTTTTCTTATAGGTCAAACCGATGAATTGTGCTTTTTCATTGAACAGTCGACGGTAGGATAGAAAACCAACGAGGACCGATGCCATCGCTGCCGTCGTCAAGATCAGGAATAGAATCAATAGTTGATAGAGGACCGCTTCCATTGGATCGGCGCCACCGATGATCAACCCACTCATCATCCCTGGCAGTTGGACGAGCCCCATCGTTTTTTGCGCTTCGATCGTTGGAATCATACTTGTCCGGATCGCGCCTTTTAAGCTCGTATCAATCGCTGTCTTCGCATCTCCACCGAGTGAAAGAATCAGTTCGATGATCTCGTCGCTTCGTTCGACCTCGTCCTTGAACTTATTGAGAAACAATAAGGACAAAATCATACAGTTTCCGATGACCATCCCGCTGATTGGAATGACTTGCTGGGCTTCGAACGGAATGATTCGTAACCCGAGCAAAATGCCCATTGTCAATGCTTCGACCGCAATCAGTGTGAACAAGATTATCCACTGGATCCCGGGAATCCCGTCCCCTTTACGGATGACGTTCAGTGTCGCTGCACCGATCATCAACAGAATCATCAGTAACATGAAAATTGGACTGCCGCTTTCAAAGACGAACGTCAAAATATAACCGATGATCAAGAGTTGGACGATCGATCGAACGGTTGCGATGAGGATGTCCTTCTCTAGACCAAGCCGTAACGTCCGCGCTAAGACGAGGGGGATCAAAATGAAGATGAGCGAAGTCGCCAGTTGGAGATAACTCATACCGATTCCCCCTTCAAGAACGCTTGCGTCTCTGCTTGACCACTTGAAACGAGTTCCTTGAATGCACCAGACTCGATCAATCGTCCTTCCTTTAAAAACCAGACGTCGTCGCTGACCCGCTTGGCTTGCTCTAAGTCATGCGTAATCCAAATGATCGTCGTCTGTAACTTCTGCTGTAAATCAAGAATCAGCTTCTCAATCTCCTGTACCATCCGGTAATCGAGACTTGCCGTAATTTCGTCAAGCAACAGGACGTCCGGTCGATTGACAAGTGTCCGCGCGATTCCAAGTCGGCTTCGTTCACCACCCGACAAATCTTTGACCGGTCGCTCAAGTTCGACGGATAGGTCAACTTGTTGTAGCAAGCGTTCCGCCTCTTCGCGCGGTAACGATTCACCGAAGATCGATTTCGGTAAATTGATATTATCGTAGACGGTACCTGGAATCATCGGCGCACTTTGGAACGCCATTCCGATCCTTTTGCGGACATCGAGCAGATTCATCTGCTCAAGTGGTTCGTCTCGAAAACGAATTTCGCCGCGATCGGGAGAAATCAGTCCATTGATGTGTTTCAATGTCGTCGATTTCCCGGCACCACTCGGTCCGACGAGCGTCGTAATGACGCCTTCGCGGAACTCACCTGTTATTTCGTGTAAGATGTGTTGATAGCTGACTTCGTGAAACGTAAGAATCGACATACCGTGTGTTCACCTGACTTTCTACAAGTTTCGGGTAATGCTCCTGTAGTGTTGTACCCGAAAATCCGTCACGTTAGTACGTCAAGCGACACTTCCTTACGAGTGGATGATCTCTCCGGCAAAATCATACGGTACCGTTCGACCAGCAAAGAGCGATTCTTTTGATGCTTCCGGTAAATTGAGGTGTTTGAACGCTTCTTCACGATCCATCCAGACGAGTCCGGAAATTTCTTCTGGAACATTCGTCTTTAATTGACCGGAAGTGATTTCTCCCGCGAAGAAGAAAAAGAGACAATGTTCTCCCGCTTGGGGGAAGAATGCTTCTGCCACATGGACGATGTCACCGGGTATGATTGTAAATCCTGTCTCTTCTAGTACTTCACGCGTGATTGCCGTATGTAACGTTTCGTCGCGCTCGACTGTTCCACCAGGCAATGTATAGTAGTCACCGTGATCGCCACGATTCTCGACCATCAATAATTGACCGCCTGTTTCATTAAATAATGTCGCATAGACAATGTTTTTACGGATATTCATGTTCGTCCTCCTATCGTTATGTACATCTGCTATTTCTGATCAAAGCGTGTTGTTTTTAATATGCCTTTTCTAACTCATTTGTCCAAATTTCGATTTGACCTTCTAGGAACGCCATCAACTCATTCATTTCCGTATCACTTGGTAAGAAGGATACACCCGCTCTCGCATAGACATCTTGGATCAAATGGGTTTGACTAAGCGCTAGAGCTGCGATGAAATCTTTCAGCGTTTGGTCAGGGTCTTTCGTGAAACGGTGATAAACCTGGAGAGCGGCGATTTGAGCAATCGCGTACTCGATGTAATAAAAAGGTGTCTCAAAGAGATGGATGACACTCATCCATGCGTGACCTTTCCAATCGGGTGTTTCCGACCAATCAATGACGTCCGTATCGTATGATTCTCGGAGATCGGCATAATAGGCATGTCGTTCTGTCGGATCATGATCGGGGTAAGCATAGAGCCATGATTGAAAACGATCGACGATGATCGTCTCGGGTAAGAACTCGACAATGGAACGAATCTGTTCCAGTTTCGCCCGGGCAACGTCTTTTTTATCCGAAATCACCTGATGCCATTCGTTCATCGTCAACAACTCGAGCGACATGGCAGCGAACTCCCCTACTTCGAGCGGAATCGGTTGTAGTCCGTCGTACGTTTCTTTCATCGCATCATGATGGACGGCATGGCCGATCTCATGCATAAAGATGACGAGATCATCGAAGGTATGGATGCGATTCATGAATAAGAACGATTGTTGTTCGACCGGTAAATACTCACAAAACCCTCCGCCTGCTTTGTTCGACCGGGCATCGATATCGAGATGATTTATCTGTCGCATGTCTTTTAATACTTCAGCAAAATAGGGGTGAACGCTCTTGAGGATGGCTTGAGTCTGATCTAAGAATGAAGTATCGGAATCGGTCACGTGATGATCAATCTGTGTATAGGCCGATTGCCGGACGTCCCACGGATGGAGCGCATGTTTGCCGAGAAACGTTTGTTGTTCGCGCTGAAATTGCCGTTTGACCGGTAGAAATTCGGATTGAATGATGGCGGCGTAGTGATTGACATCTTGACTCGTATAATCGACGCGTCCGAGTTCTGCAAAAGCTAGTTCCTCGTATCCGATCTTACCACTTGCAGTGGCACGCGCTTGTCGTAACTCAACGAGTCGTGAAAACAACGGTTGAATGACGGATTCTTTCATGCGGAATGCTTCCTCAATCGATAAGAGCGCTTGTTTTCGAGTGGATTCATCCGCGTCAAATAAAGCAGCATGCAGATCGGAAACCGCCTCTCCCGATTTTGTCAGCATCGTCGCCTCAATTCGGAGATAGTCTTGAATAAGACAAGCTTCCTCTTCTGTCACACTTGTTGCTCTGAGTGATTGTTCAAAACGTGCTCTCGTTCGAAGTGTGATGTCATCACGCGAGACGAGATCCATTTTTACGGAACGTCTCAACGTATCGAGCTTATCCGATAGCTGCTGACGCCCTTGTTCGTATTCAGAAGTGGTACCGGGGTCTGTGACGTCCTGGAGATACGCAATTTTTTGTTTGAGCAATGTCTCTTCCATTTTTAGAATCGAAGCAATCTGGTGCGTAACATTCTCATCATGATAAATAACGTTATTTACACGTGACTGAGATTTCATCGACGGATTTCACATCTCCTTTCAACTTATTCCAGTATACAGTTTATGCCAACGATATGATCATTTTACGAATAAATGACTATTATATTGTCTTTTTTGACTATTATCGTTGTCAAAAAGACCGTGATAAGTTACATTATATAGGAGGTGAATCCCTATATGAAATCCAGATTAAAAGAATTACGTGCCCGTCACGGATGGAATCAGTCTGAACTGGCACGGCGTGCGAACATTTCGCGCCAGACGATCAGCTTAATCGAACGCGAAGAATTCATGCCGTCGCTATTGATCGCTGTCAAAATTTCTCGTGTGTTTGATACGCCGTTAGAAGACATCTTTTATTTCGATGAGGAGGAATTAACATGAACAAAGAAGCAGTCAAAGTCATCATCGCAGCATTACTCGGTGGCATCAGCAGTTATTTCGTCATGTTTGTTCTAAAAAATACACATTTGTCACAGTTTGAACGATCGCTCTATCTTGATTACATATTCACTAGTCTTTTCGTTATCTTGACGATCTTGACTCTCAGTTACATCGTACGCTATTTGCAAATTCGTCAATTGACTAAACGCTCTGTTTCTTCCGACGAAGAGGACGCGATTGACGATCAAGTGAATCGCTACTATGCGGACGGCATGATGATCGTGCAGTTCTCCAATCTCCTCAGTATCGGGCTCGCTTCTTTTAGCATCATTGAAAACCAGTTCGGTCTTCATTTGATACTGAGTGGATTCTTTTTCGTCATCAGTTGTATTGCCTCGATTTATTTTCTCAATCTTATGCACCAGATCTATCCCAACCGCTATTTCCCAAAGTATTCAGAAAAGAACTATGCTGAAAAGCTATTCGCTGCCTCAGATGACGGCGAACGTCACGTCATGTTCGAAGGTCTGATCCGGTCACAGTTCCTGTTACAATTTTTATTGATGGGTATCATTGTCGTATTAGTCGTGTATTCGTATGAGACCGGTCAATCTCAGATCTTTGCAATCAGCTTATTGATTATCGCCTTGATCTGGAGCAACGCAAAATATTTTCTCCATGTACGCAATCGCTAAAAAGGAGCATCCAGTCAATCGACTGGATGCTCCTTTACATGCCTTCAAAAATCACGATGATTTTGTTGTTGATGGACATCATGCTGGTTCAGTGTATATTCCTGATCGTCGAGCGAGCGATGTTTCGATTGACTCCGCGCTGAAATGAACCAGACGACTCCACCAACGGCGAGAAAGATCGCAATGAAGATCATGGACACCCTCCTTTAGATTCCTTTTTTACTTTATTCTTCCAACACCCTGGTTTTTCCTTTACGATAAGGTAGAAGATAAAAATAATAAGGGGGCGTTAGGATGTTCGGCAAAGAACCGACATGCATGCATTGCGGCAAAACGATTGAAGGAAACGAAAAAGTCTACATCCAGATGCGTTATCCGAAACATCGCGGGATGACGGAAGTCAAAGCATACCTAAAAAGCGAAGGACGTTTCATTTGTGAGCAATGTTTCGCAGAAAAGACAGAGTCAAAGGGGTAAGCACTTATGAACCTGAAAGAGAGTACGATTTTAGTTACAGGAATGACCGGAACGCTTGGCTCTCGTGTTGCGCGACGTTTTCTAGAAGAAGCGCGTGAAGTGCGCGGTTTGTATCGCTCTCAGGAACAAGCGGATCAATACGCTTTCAAAGATGTCCACGCAGTCATCGGTGAGCTCGGTGATCCGGATTCGCTTCTTACAGCACTTCAAGGCGTCGATCTGTTGATTCACTGTGCTGCCTATCTCGGAGATGATCCCGATTTAGCACAGGAAGCAAATGTTACAGGTGTACAACATCTCGCGGATGCTGCGACAAAAGCTCGTGTCAAGTGCATCGTTCACATCTCGACGACTTCCGTGTACGGCGAAGTCGTGAGTGGACATTTTACGGAAACGTCACCGCTCCTACCGTCCGAGCACGTTTACATCCATACAAAGCAGGAATCCGAACGCCTGTTACAGGAAAACACACCCGATTCCGATTTAATCATCTTACGCCCAGGATCAATTTGTGCCGAGGAGCAGTCCTATTGGGGGGATCGTCAAGTCGAGCGGATGAAGGAGGCGGATGTGATTACCTGGGTGCATCCGGACGATGTCGTCCCGTGGGTCCATACGGATAATCTAGTCGAGATGATCGTCATCGCCGCAAAAAATGCGCATAATGGGGATATCTTCAATGCGATCGATGCGAATCTACCTGAGACGGATTTCCGGATGAAGTTGATCACAGCAAGTGACAAGCCGTACCAAACACCGAATCGTTCGGCGGAACGCGCTACTTTCTCAAACGAACGAATCAAACGACTCGGATATGCTCCGATTCGTACTCCTGAATCAACTATTGAACAGTTGGTCAAATCGTTTTAATAACGAAGAAGCATCGAATCGAGTGATTTGATGCCTCTTTTTATGCTTATCTTACCGACATCCACTTGATCCAGAGATTCCGGTCGTGCGCTCGTAATTCTTTTATTGTTAAAACGACTTGTTCTGTTCCAAGTACTCGTTCCGCCTCAGGGATTCCACTTTTCCCAAGTGAGCGATTGAGATTAAAATTCAGCCAGTCGAGCTTTCCTTGAACACTGCTATCGATGACGTGCGTCCAGTCGACATCAGGCAAACTTTGGTTTATCGCGTAACCATCAAGAAATGCGTTAAATCGAACGCGGTCAAACGTATCGTTTTCCTGCTTCGACCAATAACAGGCTGTCTCGAACACGTCGACCGCTCGATGAATCAGACCCGCAGACTCCCAATCAATCAAGACTGGACCCGTTGGTGTCCAGAGGACGTTCTTTGGATCGAGATCTCGATGACTGACGATCCAGTCTACTGGCAGTTGTTTCTGTGCTTCCTGTGCTAGTCTTTCTATTCGTTGCAGCTGTTCCTGCTCTTCCATGAATAGTTGCAGCCACTTTGCTTGCTGCCGTTTTCCTTCTTCTACATGACCGTTCCAATTGATTGAAGTAGTAGAGGTATCCGGCTTTGAAAAGCCAGTTGTCACTATCGTAAGTCCATGCAACCGTCCTAATTGAACTCCGATTTGTCGTGCATGTGCCGATCGAAGCTGGTCGGCTGATAGCGTCTTGCCATCAATCCAATCAAACAAAAGGTAATCCGAGCCGTCAATCGTCTGTACCGCTTGGTCTTTGATGCGACGTGCTGGTAATGCTGCTAAGTGAAGTGACGCTTGCATGGCGACATCTTCTGACATCTTAAAATTATTTCGTGCTTCAGGACGTCGCATGATGTCCGGATTCAATCGCTTTAAGACGTAAGATCCAGTCGTCGTCTGTAGTCGCCACGTCTCGTGCAGGAATCCCCCTGTCAATTTGACAGGTTCGCCGATCATTTGCCCTAACAAAAAACGTTCACAAATTAAATTCATCGTTTGTTGCATCAGATTCTCCATTTCAATCGTTCCAACTGATCCGTGAAATGCTACACTAGTTCTGCATGATTTCATTGAACACGAAGGAAGGTTTTAGTATGAAACAAATTCATCACATCTGCATTCAGACGACAGACTATGCTGCGTCTAAACAATTTTATGAACAACTTGGATTCTCACTCATTCAAGAGTCACCTGGTTTTCACGACCGCGCCTTTAACAGCTGGTTACGTCTCGGTGACTTTTATATCGAATTGCAAACACCCAAATCGGGTCAGCCTTTCACCGATTATACGAAACAAGCAGCGGGTCCCGTCCATTTCGCACTTTACGTTGACGACTTGCAAGAAGAAGTAGCACGCTTGGAACGACTTGGGATGCCTTTCCTACCGAAACACGGCGGAAACATCTATTTCGTCGTCGATGGTCATCTCAGCAAATTAAAAGCACCCGAAGGAACAATCATCGAATTACGGGATACGTTTGCGATCGAGGGCTGAACCGTGATGATGTCCGCTTTAATATTTATTGCAGCCGGTATAAGTGAGATAGGTGGAGGTTATTTGATTTGGCTGTGGCTAAGAGAGGGACGCCCATCGTACTTTGGTCTGATTGGTGGATTAACTCTCGTTTTGTACGGTATCATCGCAACATTTCAGCAGTTTCCGACATTCGGTCGTGTCTATGCAGCGTATGGTGGTGTATTCATCGTCATGTCCGTATTTTGGGGTTGGATCGTAGATCGTAAGTCACCAGATTCGTATGACATGATTGGTGCTTTGATCTGTTTAATCGGTGTCAGTGTCATGCTGTTTGCTCCGCGGCACTAATTTTTAAGGACCAAGAGAGGAATGTAGCTTTTTCCTCTCTTTGTTTTATCCAATCATCGAGGAATCTTTAGCCCCTAATTCACATCTTTCGATTCACATACAGCAACGTAATCGGGAAGAGTAAGATTTGTCCTCCTAATGCCAGCAACAGAGCAAATTGAATGTCTTTTATGATCGACAGATTGACGAGAATCAAGATCAAGAAAAGATATCCGATGCTTACGAGATAAGCGATATGTCCACTACGAATTTTAACAATTCCTTGGCGCTCATCATACGGTTCCGTTGGCGAGAATACCGTTCCTGTGATACGTGACGTGACGCCAGCTAAAACGAGGATGATCCCGAGAGTTTTAGCCGCCGGATCTGTCATTGTTAAGTACAGACCTACTCCAATTAAAATGATGTCTAGTAACATATTGACTCGCTTCATTCTATTCCCTCCTCGTTCGTTCGATTCGGTGTAAAGATGTCTTCGATTCGCCGTTCAAACAGATCAGCTAGTGAAAACGCGAGGTCGAGTGACGGATTATACCGTTCTTTTTCGATGGAAATGACCGTCTGACGCGACACGTTCAATCGTTTTGCCAGTTCGCCTTGCGACCAACCTCGTTCTTCGCGCATCTCCTTGACCTTATTTTTCATGATTTCACCTCGTAGTCCCACTATATGTAAATAACACACCACCTGTCAAGTTTCCTTTACACCCTCTTCATACGCTCCCACATGATATATTGATTGTCGCTCCCGACCTGAATCAATCCCGCTTTTTCGAGTACTCGGATTGATGCTTGATTCGTCGACTCCGTCTTCGCAAGTACCCCTGTCACTTCCGTTTGTTCAAACGCCCATTCAATCAATGCTAGAACTGCTTCCGTCGCAAACCCTTGATTGAGATACGCTGGTAACAGACCATAACCGATTTCGACCGCTTGTCGTATGTCCAGCTTCCCCTTGAATCCGATATCCCCGATTACTTGACCATCCTTTGTCATGACGAGCCAGCTGCCCCAGTATAGTAGCGAGGGATCTGACGCTATTGACATCAAATGCTGCTGAACTTCCGGTCCGTTATCGTAGTGCTGTTGTTGTAAACGTGTCACGTCATTCGCTGAACATGGATGAATCGTCAAGCGCTCCGTTTGAAGGATTACCATCGCTTTCGCTCCTTTTTGATTACGTTTGCCACCAATGTTGTAGTTGACGTTGAACATACCAACAAACGATAAAAAAAACTTGTTGCACCAAGTATACTGTAAAAAACAGGAATCCCTAAGCGAATTAACCCATATAAGACGGCAAGCAATAAGAACGTCGCTGGTAATCCGAGTAACACACTCTTTAAGAATGTACTCAGTTCTGCCCGTTCACTTCCCTGTTTAACGAGCCAGGCAAAGCTGATCAGACTGACGACGGGCAATGCAGACAACACACCACCCAGTGACGGTGAACGCCGGGCGACTTCCGTGACGAGACCGATGACCAGTGCGCTCGACAGCACCTTAACGAGAAAAGCAGTCATCTGCCGCCTCCCGCAACAATCGAAACGCCTGTTCAATCGTCTGTTGTTCTGTTTTTGACATCGTAGCAAGGACTTGATTTAACCGTTCAGGATCGAGCTCGGTATGACGACGAACGATTGTATCTCCTAAGACTGTCAAACCAATCGTCACTTGGCGCTGGTCTTCTGGATTTCGCTTTTTTTCGATATAGCCTAATCTCTCCAACTTTTTGACGTGCTCAGACGTCGTATTATGTGAGAGGCGAAATGCCTCGGCAATCTGCTTGATCGTCGGATTCATCGCAAATTGAATGTATTGCAAAATACGCACACTTTGGTGAGACAGGTTTTCTTCGAACCGTGGATGTAATTGATAATAAATTTTTGCAAAATCAGCTGAAATCATAATGCTCCCCCTTACATCGTATAATCCGAATATATCGTAAATTACGACATATAACCAGAGAAAGAGGTATTTTCATGAAAAAAGTGTTAGCTACTATTGTATTGGTCATTCTTTTTCTCAGTGGATGCTTAGCGGAGACGACGATGACAACGACGGACCTCATCGCGGCGGAAGCCATTAAGCAAGCTCAAGACGTCATCCGCTTGAACGATCGCGTGTATCGACTAGATCAGGTAGTAACCGTCTCGAGTCTTTCTTTGACTCCTGGTCCACGTGTTCAAAAAATAGCATCCGAAAAGACGCTCAAGGACGGCATGGCCACTCGTCGTAAGAGCGGTACGGTCATCTATCAAGAAAAAGATGATACGATGTTTTTATATGTAGAGTGAAACAAGAAGTGGTATCGCTATCAATCCATCCCTGAAGGATGAGGAGGAAAACAGATGCAATATCCAACGACATTGGGCACGAAAAATGGCTACATCCATAATCCAACTTCCGCTGAAGCGATTCCTGTCCGTTATCGTGCCGTGATTCAGGACGTCGTCGCCTATGTACAAACCTTATCCGCGTTTCATGGCGTGTACTTGTATGGCAGCGTCGCCAAAGGAACGGCGCGTCCCTTTGAATCCGATCTCGATTTTACACTGATTTTGACAGAACCGTTGACGGAAGAAGAACACATGCAGTTAGATGAACGGACAGAAGACTGGTTGAAGGACTATCCATTCGTCACCAAAATCGATTATGACATCGGTCTGCTTGGCGACGTCATACGGGATGACGAAGCACTTCGTTGGGGCGTCTGGTTGAAATCCGTCAACTTGTTTCTGGCAGGCGAAAATCTCCAAAGTCGATTTCCGTCCCTTCGTCCGACACGCGCTCTTGGCTTCGCATTAAACAGTGGGCTATCCGAGCAGTTGAGGTCTGATCTATCACGTCTAGAGAAAGGGCAAGTCACCTTGCTTGATTCGGATTCGATCGTGAAACGGATTGTTCGGAGCGCCTATCACCTCATCTTAGAGGAAGATCAAAGCTTCATGCATGACCTAGAGACACTCCGCCCGATCTTGCTTCATTATTTTCCTGACGAACCGCGCTTTTTGTCACTGTTCGCCGCTTACGATACACACCAAATCGTTTCGCTAGAGGATGTCCACTACTTTGTAGACTGGTTCGCGTCTCGAATGCCGGACGAATCAATCCTTTAATCGAAACAGACCGGTCCACAGTCCAGCATGACCAAATAATGCCTCCGGATTGTCAACGGGTTTCATTTCCGTTAGTTCGATGACGTCGAATGCATCGAATATGGAGAGTAATCGCTCTTTCGTGTATCCGAGTCCACCTTGGAGACTATTTTCTTGATAGACCTCCCAGTCCGTCAACGTCGCCCCGCCAAGCGGACCGCCCGCAACAAAACACGTCAATCCGAAATATCCTCCTGGGCGCAACATCTCCTTCAGTCGCGTCACATAAGTCACACGTCGATGTGGCGCCATATGATGAAAACAGCCGGAATCGTAAATGAAATCATATGTATTCTGTTCGGTCGTCTCTAGAAAATCTTGCTTTCGAAACGCAACCTGCGCTCCAGTCTGTTGCGCTTGTTCTGTTGCCCAGTCTAACGCGGTTGCTGAGAGATCCAGTCCCGTCACCGAGAAACCGTGTGTTGCGAGATAAATCGCATTTCGACCCGGTCCTGTTCCGAGATCTAATGCGTCACCAGGCGAGAGCCAGCCCTCTTCGATGTAGCGAACTAAGTTCTCGTCCGGAATGTTCTTAAAAAACGGGACCGGTTTCGACCGATCTTCATAGAACTTGTCCCAAAACGGTTCTGGTTCACGCAATCGTGCGTCGAGCATCTTTAAAATATCCTCCATCGTATCAATCGTCTGTGTTTCTGTCATTGATCAGTTCCCCCTCTTTTCTTCTATAATATTGTATTCGTGTTTCTTCTCTGATTTTCCTGTATTTCCTGGATAAAAATGCGCTATTTTTCTTACCTTACGATATTGTTAGTATGTTCTCGCAATCGCTCATGCTACACTAGCCTGTAATTGAAACAACCATTCAAAAGGGAGATATCTTGCATGCGTCAACATCCGACTTCCACTTCCACCTTAGCAACGGATGAGAAGATCATCCGCTTGATTCAAGGTCTTCATCAAATGCACCATTCACCTATGAAAGCTACCCATTATCAAAAGTTAGCAGCTCAACTTCCTTATCCTTCTCTTGAAGAGATCAATGCCCGATTCGGTTCGTGGGCACACCTGTTAGAACGAGCTGGAATCGTCAAGACTTCCCATTTATCGACGAAAGAACGCATGACGTTAAACCGTCCCGCCGCGGTTAAGCGAACGAAACGGTGGTCGATCGAAGAGAGCGTCGCCTTTTATGTCGCACAAAAAGGAACGAACATGACGATTCGCTCCTACACAGAATTACGAGATTTACACCCAGAGATGCTAAGCGCAAATACGATCATTCGTCGTTTCGGCACGTGGAAAAATGCCTTAGCGCACTTCGACCTCACCTCGAACGGCTTCTTCACCGATCAAGACTGCTTAGACGCTCTTCAACAAGCTGCAGCCACACATGGACCACTTCTGACGAGTCAACAATATGCTAAGTGGGCGCGTGCGCATCAAGCACCTTCACTGACGTTGTTGATTGAACGCTTCTCCAGTTGGCGCGAAGCTTTACGTCGTCTCGAAATCGAATAAAAAGGATCGTGCCCGCTGATTGATTCGACGGGACACGATCCTTTTTGATTATTGTGTTGGCAATCGTAAGAGCTCATGATCCGCCCCTTCAGCGCATTGGCGTAACGTATAGACCGACTGTTCCTTCTCGCTTGTCTTGACGAGTCTCTTACAGACTTCGTTTTTACGATCATCGTCTGTTGTACCGAATTGATCACGCGATGAATCAGACGTGTATTGATACGACTTTCCATCATACTTGACGTCATACAATACTGGGTCTCCTTCAGTCGTAAATGCCGTGATGCGGATCTGATCTGATTTGCCTTGCGTTGACTTCTTTAAAAAGGACTCGAATCGGTCGCTGTTCGTAACATCATTCTGGACGATGATGTCGCCATTCTCTTTCGCCTCTTCCAACGTATATTTTCCACAACCGGCTAAACAAAGCAGACATACTATAAGACCGAGCTTCCGCATCCTTCACCGACTCCTTCTCAACGTTTCGTTAATAAGCGATCAAGGCGATACAGTTGCGACGTAAAGCCCTCCTTCATCCCCATACCGAGCACTTCTTGCACGGCTGCTTCTGTCTCATAGGTCGACTCGAAGACAATCAACGTCGTCTCCCCGAGGTCGAGGAATGTCGTGACATTTTCGCTACCCGGTAAATGTTCAGAGATCGCCCCTGACGCGTCCGAGAAATAATCGGCATGACTATACGTGTTCGGAGAATCGATGTGTCTGAAAATCGCTTTCCCCCACGACTCCATGCCGTAAAAGTCACCTTGCGCCGGATCAACACAGCGCATGCAATAATGCCATACACCACCTGGTTGAAACTCAAACGTCTTGATCATCGTCTCCCAGCCTTCCGGTCCCCACCACGCTTCGAGTTGCTCTTTTTCTGTGAATGCAGCAAAGACATTATCTCGAGGAGCCTCACATGTCCATTCCATTCGTAAAGTCTTCCCCTCAATCGAGGTCTTCAATTCCTTTTTCATTCGTCCCGTCTCCCTTCACGTTCGACTGAATCTGCTTCAAATGTGCGTCTAGACGATGCATGCGGGCTTCCATTTGTGCAAGCGAGTTGCTCCACATGACGAGCTCTCGAAACGTTTCTGGGCGAAGGCTATACAAGCGACGATTCGCCTGCCGTTCGACAGTGATTAGTTCCGCGTCAAGCAACAGCTTTAAATGCTTCGAGGTTTGCGGTTGGCGTAAGTGTAGTTGTTCAGCTAACTCATTGACGGAGCGAGGACCATTTCGTAACGCTTCGATGAGTTGAATCCGTGTCGCGTCTCCGAGAGCTGAGAATCGTATTGGTATCCGATCATTCATATCCGTTCACCTCTTTATTTTATATATTCCCAATTTAGAATATTCCAAACTAAGAATATAAAAAATGCAAAATGATTGTCAGATGCGTTCAAATGGCGTAAGTTCTAAACAACCTGTATGAAAAGAGCGTGAACCAATGAAGACCGAATGGATGGAAGCATTCCTCGTCACCGCGGAGACCGGCAGCCTGACGAAAGCAAGCGAAGTACTGCATATGACGCAACCGGCGTTAAGTAAACAAATCAAAAGTCTTGAGAGTGCACTCGACGTCTCGTTGTTACACCGTTCGGCACATGGTGTCACGTTGACGACTGCTGGCGAAATCGTCTTTGAAGAGAGTCGTGAACTGCTTGACCGGATCGATCAGATGAAACGACGAATCGGTACGATCGACGAACGGACGACACTGACGCTCGGATCATGGCCAAGCGTCGCGATGACGTATCTCCCCCGTCACGTCTCGCGTCAAGCGACGGCCCCGGATCTTAAGTTGAAGACGGCGCATACGACGATCGATTTGATGCAAGGTCTTGAAGAACGCCGATACGATGCTGTCTTACTCGACGATCGTCACCATGTCCATCCGTATCATACGACCCATTTGTATACGGAGAACTTTTTACTTTATGTCCATCAAGACGATGAACGATTCACAGGCTGTACGTCTGTGGCGTTTGAGCAAATTCGTGACGCCTCTTTCTTGTCGCTTCCGATCGATTGCGATTCGACGAACATCCTAAAGGACGCGTTCATCGAGCGAGGTGCCGTCTACCAAGCAGAAAACGAGATGGAATTCGGTTCAAGCGTCCTCGGTTTCATCCGTGCAGGGCTCGGTATTGCCCTGTTGCCGGAGATTTTCCAAGACGGACTATCCCCAGAAATCAAGACGTTACCGGTCGACGGGTTTGATGTCGTCCGTGAATTGTCACTCGTCTCACGGGACGCCTCTCATCATGCGATTCTGCTTGATTTACTTGGTCAGTCGCGCTGAAGGTGCACTTGTAGTTCATGCCTCAGCCCATCGACTTGATCTTGTGAAATCGCCGAATCCGGTGTGTCACCGTACCGGACGAGATGGTAGATCGATGGATCAAGCGTGACATCAATCCGTTGTAACCATTCGCCGACCGTCTCTTCGGAGCGGCGGCGTTTTTGTCGTGTCAGTTGCCGATCGAACGTTTGTAACAGACGGCGAATCTCTGACTCTGATTCTTCACCAACAAGTGTTTGTCGTGTCGAACGATTTGGGGAAAACACCGGCGGCGGCTGCATTAAATCGTCGATTACATTCTCTCGTTTGCGTCGTTTTCGCAAACGCTTCAAGAAATAACGCACACTAAAGATGACAATCAGTAGTATGACAAGACCGATGACGCCGTAAAAGGTAGCAACACCTAAGGCATCCTTATCCGCAAATCCCCCGCTTTGGATGTCCATTTTTTGCTTGGTCGGTTTTCCTTCTTCTTTCCCGCCTCCATCAACCATAAATCGGGCTTGATAGGTTGCCGGATCATAAAAGAAATAACGATAAACTTCTGTACCGACTAGTTGAATAGCAGCAAGGCTCACGAGTGTTATACATAATGTCACAACTAAACCACGCTTCATCTCATCCCTCCTTTTCAATATTTTACCATCCCTACTCTACCTTGGAGTGATTTTTCTTTCTTTTCAGTCAATTTTTCATTAGAGTAAGTGATGACTCTCAATAAAAGGACGTGACATCATGTATCTTCCAAGTTTTTCGTTAACCGATCAGACATTTCTCATCACAGGAGCTGGTCGAGGCATCGGACGCGCGCTCGCCATCGGGATGGCTGAAGCCGGTGCTAACATCATTCTCGTCGCCCGGACGGAACGGGATTTGAAGGAGACGGCACAAGAAATCGAACGACTCGGTCGAACGGCTTACATATTCCCGTGCGACATCACTGACCGGAAACAAGTCGTCGAGACGGTAGCTCGTGCTTACGAACAAGTACTGCAGATTGATGGGCTCGTCAACAATGCCGGAATGAACATTCGTTCGAAGGCACTCGATGTGACGGAAGACGAGTGGGAAACGATCCAACAGACCAATCTGAAATCCGCTTTCTTCTTTGCTCAAGAAATTGGTAAACGGATGCAGGAGACAGGTGGAAGCATTCTGAATATCGCCTCGGTTGCTGGTCACGTCGCCTTACGGACCGGCGTCGTATATGCGACGACGAAAGCGGCAATGATTCAGATGACGAAAGTATTGGCGCTTGAATGGGGACCACGAAACATTCGCGTCAATGCGATCGGACCGTGGTATTTTAAGACACCATTAACGGAACCATTGCTGAAAGATTCTACATACCTGCAAGAGATCGTTGACGTGACACCACTCGGGCGGGTCGGTGAATTAGAAGAACTGGTTGGACCAGCCGTCTTCTTATCGTCTGCTGCTGCCCGTTACGTGACCGGGCAAACGCTTTATGTCGATGGTGGGATGACGATTAAAGGTTTTTAAGACAGAAGAAGACGGATGCGCATCTGCCCATCCGTCTTCTCGTATCTGAAAGGAGCTTCATCATGTCAAAACGGATTGCACTCGTCGCTGGTGGCTCCCGTGGCTCCGGACGTGGCATCGCTTATGCCTTAGGTGACGCCGGAATGATCGTTTACGTCACGGGACGAAGTACGAATGAACAGACGACGGATCATCGAAGCGAAACGATCGAAGAGACGGCTACTGGTGTCACGGCACGCGGCGGACTCGGCATACCGGTCGTTTGTGACCATACGAATCAAACGGACATTGATCTTCTGATTCAGCAGATTCAGCACCAACATGGTCGAATCGATCTCCTCGTCAATTGTGTGTTCGGTGGTTCGGAAAGCCACTTACCGTCTGGAACTGGACGACGGTTTTGGGAGCGACCACCGGAACATTGGGACGCGATGATGTCTGCCGGACCAAAAGCGTATTTGTGGACGATTCGGGCTGCGATGCCCTTGTTGCAACAGAGTCCAGCTGCGCTCGTCATCAATTTGACGTCATTCACTCCAGATCAGATGGCTGGAAATCTTTATTATGATTTGGCGATGCAAACGATTAATCGAATGACACACGTCATGGCGCAGGAGTTAGCTCAGACGACCATTTCTGTCATCGCGCTCTGCCCCGGTTTCATGCGGACGGAACGGGTCGTCGATGCTGGATTCGCGAGTGCTGCGACTGAATCGACGACCTATATCGGACGAGCCGTTACAGCGCTGATAGCGGATGACGATGTTAGCCGTTATTCTGGACAAGCCGTCTTCGTTGCCGATCTCGCGAAGACCTATCACTTTACGGATCAGGACGGAATGCAGCCACTACCTTTTTAATTGCTTTAATCGATGAATTAACTAGTTTTCAATCACTCACTTCCGTTCCGGTCGTGCTGGATCAAAGACTTCTTTCGCATCAAAGAATGGATCGAGTATGCTCGTATTTCCGGCAACGGCTTGACGTAAACGAATCCCATCAACGTTGATTCGAGCTTGGCGGAAGTAGTCGGGTCCAACTTGCTTCCACGCATGTTGACTCGCATCGACATTGAAGAAATAACGGAAACCGCTATCGATGAGCAAACGATATTTCTCACCCGAATACTCATGCCAATCCCCGACGTCACTGCCATATGGATAAATCAGTTGCGTTGTTTTTCCGATCAATGGTTCTACGTCCTGTTTGTAACGTTTAAGATCCGCGCGGATCGTAGGAACTGACTCTTTTCCGACCCAAATATGTCCATACGTATGACTCGCGAACTGCCAGCCGTCCTTGTTTAACGCGACGGCGGTCTGCTTCGCTTGTTTTCGTGCCGTTTCGACCTTTTCATTATGACCGTATTGATTGTAGGAGGAACGATACCCGAGCACTCCGTTATAGCCTGTGATACCGAGCAACCCTTTTGCTCCTTTATAGGAAAAGTCAGGATGAGACTGGACGAACGCATCGACAATCGGTACGAGATCATAAGCACCATCCGGCTTTCCAATCATCGCGTTGACAATTTTGCCATCCTTCACTTTTAAATTCTTCGCAAATCCGTCGCCTTCCATGTATTCGTAATAATTGACGTCGTCCTGCGACAACACGAGCGGTTGCTTTCCTTTTGGTAAACGGACGGGTGTCTCGACGATCTTCCCGTTCACCTCTTTTGCTAGGTCTGTTGGTCGGACGAGCACGTAATCGTTTTTATACAACGCATCCAAGATCCGTTCGAATTCCTGTTGCGTCACCATGTAATCATCGTACCCTGCTTCCTTCCGGTCGCCATCAAATGCTTGGTTTGGATCAGCAATCAATGAATGGAAGAAGAGATGCGGTACAGGTTTCGTCACAGGCAGGAGCGCCTGCTTTTTCTGTTCGTATTCCTCTTCCCTCTGTTTCGTCTCTTTTGCGCGGACGGGTTTCAACACTTTGATCGCCCGGTCATAATCGTACTGGGCAGCGTAACGATCAGCACGCTGTATCGTCTTTTCTATGTATGCCTGTTGCGAAGCTTGTCTTTTTTGCTGTGTCTCTCGTGTTTTTTCCGACTTTTTCTCGCTGACTTCGCTTTCCCCACATCCACTTAGTAGCAGACTCAGCGCCACACCGCCAATGATCCAGTTCCGTCTCATGTTTTTAGACTCCTTCATCAATTTTGACGTTTTCATTCCCCTCTATTCTAACTGTTCCCGATTGTTCAGTCGATTAACTACTTTTTTGAGTCATTCCGTTTCGTTATGACTGTCCATCCAAAGCGGAACTTCCGCTCACTCGTCTTGAGGTGTTTAATAAAGGACGTAATGAAATTCACGGAGGTGCAACAAGATGATTGAAAAGAACTTAATTAATGGTGAATGGTACGATACGACAGAAACGATTCCGGTCTACGACCCAGCAACGAAAGCATTGCTCGGACATGTTCCAGCAAGTTCAGCGGAAGACGCACAACGTTCCGTTGACGCAGCGAGCGAAGCATTCGTTAAGTGGTCAAATGAAACAGCAGACACACGCGCGAATTTAGTCGACGCCTGGTATCGCTTGATCAACGAAAACCGCGAGGAACTCGCCCGCATCATGACGACGGAACAAGGGAAACCGTACGTCGAAGCACTTGGCGAAGTCGATTACGGCAATCAATACGTCCGTTGGTACGCTGAAGAAGCACGTCGGATTTACGGTGAAACGATTCCGGCTTCTGTTCCAGGGAAACGACTCTTCGTCGAAAAAGAACCGGTCGGTGTCGTCGCAGCGATCACACCATGGAACTTCCCAGCAGCAATGATCACACGCAAACTCGCACCGGCTCTTGCAGCAGGTTGTACAATCGTCCTTAAACCATCAGAAGAGACACCGTTTACGGCACTTCGCCTCGTTGAACTAGCAGAAGAAGCAGGTATCCCTAAAGGGGTCATCAACGTCCTAACAGGTGACGCAGCAACAATCAGTGGCGTCTGGCAAGCGGATTCTCGCGTCCGGAAAATCACGTTCACAGGTTCAACAGCCGTCGGGAAATTGATCATGCGTCAAGCAGCTGATACGATGAAAAAATTGTCACTTGAACTCGGTGGACATGCACCCTTCATCGTCACGGAAAATGCGGATCTCGACAAAGCTGTCGAAGGCGCGATGCGCTCGAAATTCCGAAACGGTGGTCAAGCGTGTGTCGCGACGAACCGCTTCTACGTGCAAGCATCTGTCCTTAATGAGTTTACGGAAAAATTCACAGCTGCCGTCAAACAACTGCAAGTCGGTAACGGGATGGACGCCGACTCGACAGTTGGTCCATTAATCAATGCGAAAGCCGTCGCAAAAGTCAAAGCACACATCGATGACGCTGTCGCAAAAGGGGCAACGATCCTGACTGGTGGTACGATTGACGAATCTGTCGGCTACTTCGTCACTCCAACCGTGCTTGCAAATGTCACAGAAGACATGCTCTGCATGCAGGAAGAAACGTTTGGTCCGCTCGCACCGATCTCTGTCTTTGAGACACTCGATGAAGTCATCGAACGGGCGAACAACACACCATACGGACTTGCAGCTTACGCGTTCTCTGAACGCATCGATGAAGCATTGATGCTCGGAAAACGACTCGAATACGGGATTGTCGGTCTGAACGATGGCGCACCATCTGCTGCACAAGCTCCATTTGGTGGCTATAAAGAGAGTGGTCTTGGCCGTGAAGGTGGCGTCTACGGCATCGAAGATTATCTCGAAGTCAAATACTTGTCGCTCGGTTAATCAATTAAACATTTCGTTTGAAACAAACGATCTTTACCCATAGGTCACCCCTCATTTCTTGAGTGAAATGAGGGGTTTTTGTTTGGCATGCTTACATACTATTTTGTAAGGTATGATTGAATTCAAATGATTATACGAAAAGGAGTGATTTAAGAATGGATGTCATCACCTTCGGGCAACAAGAACAGAACCAACACTACATAACAAGACCTGCTGTTTATGCGGTCATGCGCGACTCTCAAACAGGTAAAATTGCCGTCATTCAAAAAAAGGACGGTAAGTTGTTTCTTCCAGGTGGCGGTATCGAGACCTATGAGACGTATGAAGACTGTCTTAAAAGAGAGGTACTAGAAGAAACGGGGATGGACATCGAAATCGGTGATTTCATCGGACGAGCCAATCAACATTTCTATTCACAAAACGAAACGGCATATTATTTGAACGAAGGGCAGTTCTATCGTTGTGATGCTGGGCAGAAAGTACAAGATCCGATTGAGGATGATCATGCCTTACGATGGATCGACCCGGTTGAAGCAATCGAACATCTATTTCACGACCATCAACGCTACGCAGTCCAAAAGACGCTATACATGATTTAAATCAAGACGCACAAAAGGAGCACGATTCTCTTTTTCAGAGAAAACGTGCTCCTTTTAAATATGTGACAAACGAACAGTCTCGTTGTTATTCGACGTATTCGTAGAGAACGACACTCTCGATGTAGTGAATGAAGCGACGTAATTCCTTCTCCTCTTCGTTCGAGAGATCCCCTTCTTTCGACATATTCGCGATTTCAAGACGCTGAACTTCGATCGCTTTCAAGCAAAGTTCTTCTTTTTGCTGATCGACGTCCTTGCCACCGATTGGTGACGACCAACGCGTATGTTTGAAGCGAAGTCGTTTATAGAATTCCAGCACACTTTGAACGACGTCTGGTGGGTACGATGAGCGGCAATTCTCGAGACGTTCGATCACTGTGCCCATTACCTTTTCATACAGTTCATGCTCGACTTGTGTCATTTGAATCAACGCGTCAGATGACATGTTCGATCGTTTCCGCTTCCACCACAATTTTCGAATCGGTTGGACGATTTGGAAACGCGAATCCTTGCCGATCGCCTTACGACGGTTTTCGATCGAGCGGAAGACATCCTTCTTCAACAGATCCGGCACCTTGTGCTCAGCGACGAAACGTTTTGATTCTTCCTTTTCCCACTGGACGGCTTCCAGTCGCAGTGCTTTCAATTGATCATTGAATTGATCGAGCTCTTCCTGACTTTTTTCCTGTGCCCGAAGCAACCGAAGCATGACATGATACTCATTAAGGAGATCAAACGCAACGACCGCATTGTCTTCGTCCGTCACTTGTTTGATTTCTGAGATTGCACGGCGAATCATCCGTTGTTTTTGGGCATTCAGGTCGAGTGCGATCGGTGTAGCCGCTTCTCCCCGGTTCAAGACCGGTAAGAGAATCGTTGCGAGAACGAGTGTATAGATGATGACTCCCGCTGCAAGGAAGATGATCAATGAGCGTTCCGGGAAGGCTTCGCCGGACTCCGTCAAGAACGGTAATGACAAGACCCCGACCATCGTGATCGTTCCGCGAACCCCGACCAGTGTCGTGATTAAATCTTGTTTGAAGGACGGTCGACGATGATCGCGGTCCTCTTTTTTAAAGAACCGATGATCGAACCAATTGAAGAACATCGTCCAGACGAGACGGATCGCGAGAATGAATGAACCGATTTCGATGACATATAGCATGAGACGCCAGTTGTTGATCGCATCATCTGCAAAAATCTCGCGTGTCGCTTCCGGCAACGTCAAACCGAGCAATAAGAAGATAATCCCGTTTAACGTATACGCAATCATCGTCCAGATGTTATCCGTCAACGTCTGCTCTTGTGCAAAGAACGTTTCCGTCCGTTCTTTGATCAAGGCATGCAAGATACCACCTGTCACGACGGCGATGACGCCTGACGCGTGAAACCCTTCTTCGGCGATGAAGAAGATGATGAATGGCGTTAAAATTTGCAATAAGGCATAAAAAACAACATCTTCAATGCCGGCGCGACGCAAGCGAACCTTGAGAAAGTTCATCGCGAGTGAAATCGTCAATCCGATCAATGCTCCGACGATGAACATGTAGAAGAACTCAGTCGTTGCGCTTTGAAGCGAGAAATACCCTGTGACGACAGCAGCGACCGCATAACTGAACGCAACGAGTCCCGATGCGTCATTGATCAGCGATTCTCCACGGACGAGCGTCAGAATCTGTTCTGGAATCTGGACACGTTTCGCAATCCCGTTGACGGCAATCGGATCGGTCGGCGATAAAATCGCAGCTAAAGCAAAGGCAGCAGCGACTGGAATAACTGGAATCAACCAGTTGATGAAGTATCCTCCGACGATCGTCGTCAACAAGACGAGAATGATCGCGTTCCCGAAGATCGCTGTCCGCATCCGCCATAAATCTTCTCGTGGGAAGTGAGAACTATCGTTGTAAAGTAACGGTGCGATGAATAAGAGGAGGAACCACTCGGATTCGACCTCGATCGTCAAACCACTCATCAGGAGAGCGGCGACGGTTCCGGCAATGATTTGAATCAAAGCCGTTGGGATGAAACGGATGTAATGTCCGATGACTTGCGTCAATAAAATAAGCGCAAGCATCAATAAAATCAATGATAGTGTTTCCATGGAAGACCCCTTCCTCTATTGTTTCTTTCTACCTATATCCTAACATAGTTTTTTAATCAATCCTGTCCGAGCGCCTTATCGGACCGTTGCACAGCAATCATTTCTGCTGCTTGACGAATCAACTGCTCCCGGAGTTCGAGTGGTTCAAGGACTCGCACTTCCGGACCGAGCCGCATCAATTGGCGTCCGAGATACGGCAGTTCGGTTTCCGGAACCAACCATGTTCGTTCCGACTGAATCGGTAAAATCCCCTCTAGCAACCGTTCGCCTAATGGTGATACTTCCAGTTTCACCGTCGTCATCGGTACACGTGTCATGTCTTGTTCCAAATCTGAAAAGGTTAACTCGGTTGCTGGCAACTCATGAAGCGTCACGTCTTTGATCCGATCAACACGGAACTGGCGATACCCTCGATTCGTCTGTCCATAGAAGTACCAGCGATTCTGTTCGAACGATAAACCAATCGGATCTACGACGATCATGCGTTGTCCTTTTGTCGTCTCATACAGAATATTCCCCATCCGTCCGCTCTCTAACAAGTCGAGTAACGCTGGATTTTGCGGCGACGGTGGTGTGTCGACCGTTTGAAAGCGAAAGCGGTCTTTCCATTTTACAATCTGTTGCTCCGTCATTTTCGGTAACTCGTTCGCATAGCGTTCAGCGACTTCCTGTCGAATCGTACCGAATGGAAAATCGGGAATCTGTCCGACCCATTCCAGAAGGATGAATAAGACAATCGTCTCTTCATCCGTCAAGACGAGTGGCGGCATGTTCCGGTGCGGCAGCATCCGGTACCCCCCCGCTACGCCTGGTTCGCTGTAGATCGGATAACCATTTGCTTCAAGTACCGTCATGTCCCGTTGAATCGTCCGGATCGACACCTGACATTCTTCCGCAAGCATCCGTGCAGAGAAGTGTTCCCCCCGGTTTAACAAGCGGACTAAACGCCATTGTCTCGTATTCATACATTTCCTCCTCAAATAACGACATCTTTTGTCGTCATTATACGCTAAGATGAAGTCACACGATGCAAAAGGAGGAATTATGGATGTCACAACCTACGACCGTTCTTTATATCGCTTGTAGTCTTGACGGGAAAATTGCTAGACTCGACGGTTCACTTGATTGGTTACTTGCCGTTGCCGGAGACGGGGATAATGGTTATCAAGCGTTCTATGATCAAGTCGGTGCCGTCATCATGGGACGAAAAACATATGATGAAGTCCTGCAACTCAGCGAGACGTACCCTTACGCAGATATTCCGAGTTATATCTATAGCCGGACGAAACGAACGTCTGAGACGGTCACTTATACGGATGAACCGCTCGATCAACTGCTTGACCGGATCACGCCAACGATCGAAGGTGACGTTTGGCTGATCGGTGGTGGCGAATTGATTCAAGAAGCGTTGCGCTTAAAACGCATCCGCTCGATTGAACTGGCAATCGCCCCTGTCATCCTCGGAACAGGTATCCCGCTGTTTCCGGAAGGGACGAATGAGACCAATCTTCGTTTGACAGCAAGTCGCCATTCGGGACAATTCCTGATGGCAACGTATGAAGTCTTGACTTAAACAACAACAACCGGTTCGGGAAAGCGAACCGGTTGTTCGTTTACATCAGATTAGGCATTTTTCTTCGTCTTTTTCGCTTTTGGTTCCGTCCACTTAAAGATTTTATTCATGACGTTGTAAATCCGTTTCGATTCCTTCGTCATCAACGGTCCAAGAATGGCGAGAATCAAGACATATAAGGCAGAGAATGGTGACAAGATATCCATCAATCCACCGGCGATTCCGAGATTCGCGACGATGATCGAGAACTCTCCGCGCGAGACGATCGTCAAGCCGATGTTCGAGGATGCTTTGTGTGACAAACCTGCTTTACGCCCCGCAATCATACCAGCCACGTAGTTCCCGATAATCGTGATGACGACGGCACCGAGTGCGAGCCAGACGGCGTCAAGTAACATCGTCGGATCGATGCTCAATCCGAAACTGAAGAAGAAGATCGCACCGAAGAAATCACGGAATGGTACGACGAGATGTTCGATCCGCTCTCCTTGATCGGTTTCCGAGAAGACGAGACCGAGTAACAACGCCCCGATTGCTTCTGCAACATGAATCGTTTCCGAGAATCCGGCGATGAAGAACAAGGCAGCAAAGACGACGATGATGAAGACTTCATCCGAGGCGATCTTCAGCATCTTATTCAAAAGCGGTGTTGCCTTCCGAGCGACGATGAAGAACAGCAACATGTACCCGAGGGCGATCAAGATCGATGTGAGGGATGCGAGTAATGTCGTCCCACCACCGAGAAGCAGTCCCGATAAGACCGACAAGTAGACAGCGAGGAAAATGTCCTCGAACATGATGATTCCAAGAATCAATTCCGTCTCCGTGTTACCAGTCCGGCGGAGATCAACGAGGACTTTCGCCACGATCGCACTCGAGGAGATCGTAATGATTCCGGCGATGACGAGTACTTCATAGAGTGGGAATCCGGCGATGAACCCGTATAAGAGACCACCGGTAAAGTTAATCGATAAATAGATCGTTCCGCTCGTGACAATCGATTTTCCAGACCGGATCAACTTACCGATCGAGAACTCGAGTCCGAGATAGAACAAGAGGAATAGGACGCCAATTCGTCCGAGGAAACTGATGAACTCAGCACTTTCAATGAACTTGAAGTCTAGTATCCCGATTGTCGGAGCGTGCGGTCCAACAATCATCCCGAGAATAATCAGAAACGGGATGATTGAGAAATTGAGTCTGTTCGCGAGCACTGCCGCGATCGCCACTAAGATAAGCGCGGTACCGACTTCAAATATGAGATGATCCATATATTATCCGCCTCCTTCGATTGAGAATAATGCTTTCGTGATGTGACGGACGTTTTGACGTTCTCCTGACAGGACAATCGTATCTCCCGCTTCAAGGCGCGTTTCTGGTCCAGGATTTAACGATTTCGAACGGTCATGTTTAAGCACTGCAATGATCGAGATGTCATATTGGTTACGGACATCGAGTTCCCCAATCGTTCGATTGTTGACCTTTGAATCCTGACCGACTTTGAACCACTCGATGACGAGATCATCAAACGCGAGTTCAATTTTTTCAAGATCCTTTGGCTTATAAGATAATCCTCCGAGAATCCCTGCCATCTGACGAGCTTCTGCATCATTGAACGTCACGCTCGAGATGCTCTCATCAAAATCATCGTCATCATAATGATGCATTTCGCGTCGTCCGTCGTCATGGACGATGACGACCACCTTATCTCCTCGTGTCGTGATGCCTTCGAACTTCCGTCCGATTCCTGGTAAATCTACTTCGCGCATATCCATCTGTTATTTCCTCCTTTTTATTTTTTACAAATGATGATTCGCTTTGTGGATGAGCGTCTTGAACGTCTCATCGCTCAATATATCTTGAAGGTCATGCAGCTGTTTCAAATCCGCTTTCGCCATGATGACAAACCCGTCCTCCTCAATGAATGCCACGCGATCTCCTTCCTCCACTTGCAAGGCCTGCCGAATTTTTTTGGGGATGGTGATCTGTCCTTTTGACGTTAACTTTGATAGCTCCATCACGAACTTCCTTCTTTCTGTGTTTTTCTTGTATTCCTTACTTCCTTACTTTTCTTATTTCCAATATAACATAGTTCTAAACTTATTCCGAGTGTTTTGCTTTGAATTAAAATTTAAAAATCGATTTTCTTTTTGTTCAACCGTATGCATACGATTATTTTCAAGACATCTTACAATAAACATAGAAAAACGCATCCTAATCTAAAGGGATGCGTTCTTCGTCTTATTGTTATTCGGAGGTGATTTTATGTCGCAATTATTTTTAATTGCGTTTGTAATCTATATTTTATCGTTGAACGTGGCAGCAATCTATCTTATCTATAAACGAATCGTACCAGCTGTAGTCGCCGGCTTAACAATTCTCTTCCTGATTCCAACCGTCAGTTGGACCGTCATGGTACTTTTTGTATTCGCTTTATTCGTTACACCAGTCATGGATTGGTTTGAAGGTTTAGAAAGTCTGATTAACCTGATGTGGATTGGTCTGCTGAACGGATGCTGCTACATCTTATTCGGGATCGTCAAATGGGTCATTTCAATGATTCGGAGATGATTCTTTGGTCGGAACAATCTTTAGCCCTTTTTCACCTAAGTGATGGAAGGAACGTTCAATCGCTGTTTCGATATATCCATCCAATTGACACGGCAACAAGATATCATATTCTTGTGGCAGAACGGTTCGTCGATCCTCCTCTACCTCTCTAATGAAATGCGGAAGTGCTTTCCATCTCGACTGCACACTCACTTCATGAAGCGCTCCGTTGATCGCTTGTTCATTCCAGTTCACGAACGGAGCAATGCGTGTATTGTACCGCCTGAAGTCATCATGATACCTTGAACCAATCGAGGCGTCAGCTATGATCGCTTGCCGTAACCACCCCATATAAAAACCGCGTAACCAAATATCATCCGCTATCAGATGGACGTAATAGCCACTTCGAAAAGATGGATTCCAAGACGTCGAGTCTCTCCAAAACGCTTCGTAGTCAATCGCTCGTGTTCCGCTCGCTAATTCACCCGTATAATAGTGGGCTTGCTCCTTCTCGTCGTGGCGTGCATCAGGAGCGATCGTACCTATAAGGAATCGAGCAGGGTCTAGTTCCGGAAGTAACGTAATCAATCGTTGTCCGATGTAGGCATGCATTAGTCGTGAACCCATCGCTTACTTCCCTTCGTAATCGCTACGCGTGATCGCGTAAATTTTTAAGTCCCAGAAACGCTCTTTAACGAATAAAGCACTCCGCGAGATCCCTTCGAACGTCATACCGATCTTTTCCATGACACGAGCAGATCCATCATTCCCAACAAAACAACGGGCTTGCATGCGCTCGAGTCCGAGTGTCTCAAAGCCGTACTGCACGAGACGCGCTGCCGCTTCCGGCATCAAACCTTTCCCCCAGTACTCGCGCGACAGCGCATAACCAAGTTCTGCTTGCTGTTGCTCAAACGAGACTTTGATGAAATCAATCGTTCCGATGACTCGTCCGTTCGTTTTGTCTTCAATCGCCCAAGGTGCCGGATTCCCTTGTTCGTATTGACGAAGGATGTGATCGACGAATTGTTCAGAATCCGTGAGGCTTTTATGCGCATGCCAGCTGACATAACGCGCCGTCTCTTCATCTTTCGTGTAGGCATAGATATCTGCTGCATCTTCTGTGCGAACCGGTCGCAAACGAAGTCGTTCCGTTTCAAGTACAGGCAAAGCTTGATATAAATCGATGGTCGTTAACATGATTGAACCCTTCTTCCTTTGATTTTTTCCAAGTATACCCACTCTTCCATAAAAAGTATAGAGATATACGAAAACGTTATCTGAATTTTCTGGTATACTATTGGAAAATGATGTAAGAAAGGATGCTGTCATGTCTTCTCGGGAACGAATCCTCTTAAGTGCGCTCGGTATTTCACAGTTTGGTGACTTCATTTATCTCGTTGCGATCAACGTATACATCTATCGCTTGACCGGCTCTGCGTCAGCCGTTGCTGCGCTTTGGATCATCAGTCCGGTCGTCTCTCTCGTCATCAAGTCGTTCGCGGGAAGTTGGGTCGACCGATCCGACTTACGTCGACTATTGATTCAGACTGATTTGTTGCGTGCTTTCTTAATCGGTATCATGCCATTTCTACCACTATCGTTGCTTTACATCGACTTGATCGCCTTAGCCATCATCAAAGCGGTCGTTGAACCGGCAACGTTGACCTACATCACGACGCTTGTTCCTCAAAACGATCGGGCGTCGTTCAATGCCTATCGTAGTCTGATCACGTCTGGTGCCTTTTTGATCGGGCCTGCTCTCGCTGGAGGACTGCTCTATGTTGCTTCTGCTGACGTTGCCATTTGGCTCAACGCTGTCTCGTTTTTCGGATCAGCTGTCCTGCTGATGCGCTTGCCGCGTTTTACTGCTGCGGTCGAACGAGGGATGCGGCTGCAAGACATTATATCCGATTGGCGGCTTGTCTATCAGTTCAGCAAAAGTGCACGCTACGTGACCGGATTGTATATCCTCGCGATGCTGATGATGATCGCGACACTTGCGCTTGATACACAAGAAGTCATCTTTTTACAGCGAAGCATCGGGTTATCGGAAACCGACTATGGTTTACTGATGAGTCTGACTGGGATTGGTTCCGTCTCCGGCAGCTGGGTCGTCGCCCGCTACGCTAAAACCCTCTCCATTCGGACGATGCTGACGATCGGCTATGTATTTGTCGCTGTCGGTTACATGCTGTATGCGAATGCGAATTCGTTTTCGATCGTCTGTACTGGTTTCTTGTTGCTCGGTAGTTTTCACGCATTTGCGGGAACCGGTTTCTTGACGTTCCAACAGACGAATATTCCACTCCACTTAATGGGACGCTTTACGAGTCTATACGGTGTCGGCGTCAGTCTGCTACAGATTCTAGCGATCGTCGCGATCGGTCTGCTCGGTGACATCTGGTCGATTCGTTTCAGTACGATTCTATTTGCCGGTCTCCTCGTGATCGTGACAATCTGTTTCCTTGGATTGGTTCTCCTCCCGCGCAAGCAACAGTATTTCGCAACGAACGAGATCAACGAAGAACGACATGCCTAAAAAAACAGGGAACCCCGTCAACGCGGTGTTCCCTGTTTGAGTTGCAATTCTAACCGTTCTTTCATTACTTCAACGTGTGCGACGAGCGGAAAAGTTCCGTCTTGTAGTTGTTTTTGCAGTTGTTTTGCTTCCGCTAAAGCGAGCGCGTATTCCGCTTCTGAGACGTCCCCTTGCTCCCGTGCTGCTTCCAGTTCGTCCACATCGACTAACAAGACTTCTCCCGATGGCAAAACGATCAGATCGAGAAACAGATCCTCCCAGTAGATACGTCCGTCTTCCACTCCAGTACGAAGACAGATATCGATATAGTTTTGTACCAACTGACCTGTGGCGTCAAACATCGAGGTCACGGCATGATGGGCATCGCTTGGGAATTGTTGTACCCAGACGTAACCAGCGTCAGCGATTCGAATCGTTTCGTCACCATATCGGACGTCTAACGGTGAAGTGACTTCAATCAGTTGAAGGAGTGTCACATGTCCTTTGAACACTTTGTTTTCTACTTGTTCATGAACATAGTGTCGTTGTGTGATGCGACGCCAGTCACGTCGATCGGCATAGCGTTTTTTAATCATTTACCGGTCCTCCGTTTTTTCCTTAGTGTGCCATACCCCACTTCTTTTTCATTCTAATTCTTTAAAAAAAGAGGCAACGGATTTTTTCCGTTACCCCTTACTTCATCATTTGGCCGTCTCTGAACCGTGTAACGCAGCACCATTCGTCTCGATGACGTGACGATACCAATCGAACGAATCCTTTTTCATCCGTTCCATCGATCCGTTACCCTCGTTATCCCGATCGACGTAGATCATGCCGTAGCGTTTTTTCATCTCCCCTGTCGTAAAGGAGACGATGTCGATGACGCCCCACGGCGTGTAACCAATCAATTCGATTCCATCTTCGAGTACAGCTGCTTTGAATGCTTCGATATGCGCACGCAAGTAATTAATTCGCGCAGTGTCATGAATCTGACCATCCTCGATCGTATCGATTGCACCAAAGCCGTTTTCGACGATGAACAACGGAATCTGGTAACGATCGTATAGACGATTCATCGCATAGCGCAGACCAACCGGATCAATCGCCCAACCCCAATCACTCGACTGGATGTATGGGTTCTCAACGCCTTTCGCGAGACCACCGTTGACGATATTTCCCGTGTTATTGACGACAGCATCATGTTTGACGGTCGTCGACATGTAGTAACTGAATCCAAGATAGTCGACCGTTCCGTTTCGCAAGATTTCTGCGTCACCGTCTAGAATCGGAATATCATACCCTTCCCGTTTGAACTCATTCAACGCATAAGACGGATAGTAGCCGCGGACTTGGACGTCTGGGAAGAAGTAGCGCTGACGCATCGATGTCTCAGCGAGCAGAATATCTTCCGGATGCGATGAGTACGGATAGATCGGTACGTGTGAGACCATTGCTCCGATTTCGAAGTCCGGGTTGATCGCTTTCCCTTTCGCGACGGCAAGTGCACTCGCGAGCAACTCGTGGTGACCCGTTTGATACATGACTTCCATCGCGTTCTCTTCCGGATCAAGGAGGACACCGGAATTCGTCCAGAGGAATAATGGATTGCTGACATCCATCTTGTTGTTGATTTCATTGAATGTCATCCAGTACTTGACCTTGTCTTTGTAACGCGTGAAACAGACTTCCGCGAATTTTTCGAAGAACAGCGCTACTTTCCGGTTGCGGAAACCGCCATATTCACGCGCAAGATGGAGTGGCATCTCAAAATGCGACAACGTGATGATCGGCTCGATGTCGTATTTCAGTAATTCGTCGAAGACGTCATCATAAAACTTCAGTCCTTCTTCGTTCGGTTCCGCTTCGTCTCCGTTTGGGAAAATCCGACTCCAACCGATTGACGTCCGGAGACACTTCAGTCCCATCTCAGCGAACAGGGCGATGTCCTCTTTATAACGGTGATAAAAATCAATCGCCTCGTGATTCGGATAAAATTCATTCTCCTCTACCTGATCCGTGATACGTCGTGCAACGCCGTGTGCTCCTGCCGTCAATACATCAACGACGCTCGGTCCTTTTCCACCAGCATTCCAGCCACCTTCGAATTGATGCGCTGCTAACGCACCGCCCCATAAGAAATCGTTTGGTAATGTCTTCATCTTCATGTCCTCCTTCTTTTTCTCTTACTTGATGATCGTCAAAATCTGTGTATTTGCCGTCGTGACCGTCTCGTCCGTCGGTAGGATTTGTGCATAACTCTGAGTGTTCGTGATAATGATTGGCGTGATCGTCTCGAGTCCATGCGCTTCAATCGCTGTCGCATCAAACGTTACGAGTAGATCGCCTGTCGTCACGGATTCGCCTTCTTTGACGTGAAGCGTAAACGGTTTACCGTCGAGCGTCACGGTCTCAAGACCGACATGGATCAAAACTTCGACACCACTCGTCGAGCGTAATCCGATCGCGTGACCTGACGGAGCGACCATGACGACGGTACTGTCAAACGGAGCCGTGACCCGGTTGTTCGTCGGACGAATCGCTACCCCTTGTCCCATCGCACCGGAAGCAAATACAGGATCCGGTACATCTGATAAAGCAACAATCGTTCCTTCAAGTGGTGCGCGAAGCGTCTCTTCGTTTGTCAGAGTTGCACTGACTTCCTGTTTTGCAACTGGTGTCGCTGTACTTTCAGGTGCTACGACCGGAGCAGCCTGCTCCCCGAAACCGAACACTTGAATCAAGACGATCGGTAGAATCAAGGCAATCGCTGTTCCGATCAATAAGCCGATGATCGACGATGGATAGTCGGAATCGATGCCGTTGACGAGCGTCAATGGTCCCGGTAATCCGGCGTAGGCAAAGTAATACGGTTTAAAGAAACTTGCCGTGACAGCGCCGATTGCTCCCGAGATACAGCCATAGATGAACGGTTTTTTAAAACGGAGCGTCACCCCATAGATAGCCGGTTCCGTGATACCGAAGATACCTGTCAGTCCGGCTGAAACCCCGACTTTTTTCGTTTCTTTGTTACGTGCTTTCAAGATGACCCCGATGACAGCACCGATTTGGGCGATGACAGCAATCGTTTGGTAGGCTTGGAACGAGTCGCGACCATATTGCTCAAAGTTTGCGAGCACCATCGGCGTGACACCCCAGTGGACACCGAAGATAACGATGACTTGCCAGAAGCCACCGATGATGAGACCAGCTACCGCAGGAGCATTCTCCGCTAAGTAGTTATACCCGTTTGCGATTCCTTCTGCACCAAGTGTCGTGATCGGTCCGATCAAGAGAATCGTAAGCGGCACCATCAACACCATGCTGAAGAATGGAACGAACAACGGACGAATGACTTCATGAATCGTCTTGTTCAGGAATCGCTCAACATAGGACAACATCCAGACGAGGAATAATGGCGGTAAGACCGATGACGTATACGTCGTACCGGATAAAGCGATTCCTAGGAACGTGATGGATTCACCGGCAGTGATGCGTGCTGCGATATCTGCCCATGTTGGACTGACCAGTGCCGCACTACAGGCGACCGCGATGAAGGCGTTGACCTTAAAATGATTCGCTGCCGTGATGGCAATGAAAATCGGCAAGAACGTAAACGGTGCCCATGAGATGAAGCTGAAGACTTCATAAGTACCTGTCTTCGCAAATGCCGGAAAAGCGAGCGTCGTCAAAATCAAAGTTCCCTGCAGAATCCCCGCTGCAGCTAAGATGTAGACGAACGGTGCAAAGACGGCTGACATCGTCGCAATGATTCGGTTGAGGACCGTCCCTTTCGGCGCCTCTTCCGTTTCCGATTGTTCCAAATCGACGAGCTTCAAAAATTCTTGATGGACTTCTCCGACGTGTTGACCAATGACGACCTGAAACTGCCCGCCAGACTCAACGACCGTAATGACGCCAGGTAGTGCACTGACTGTTTCCTTAGCTGACGAATCCGATCGTTTCAAGACAAGACGAAGTCGAGTTGCACATCGGACGGCGCTGATGACGTTGTCTTCACCACCGACAGCTTCTAATATCGAATGCGCCAATTGTTGATAATCGCGAACCTTGCCCATATCGTGTCCCTCCCCTGAATATGACGCTTGAATACCCTTTCATTTTAATTGTACATGCACAATTAATCAATACATAAATAATTAAATTTAACATGTTATTAATCAACAGAAGGCTTATGCTATACTAAAGAAAGAAAAAGTTCGCAAGAAAAGAAGGTGTCCTATGCTGAAATACCAACAGACGGCTGATGAAATCGAACGGTACATAGAACAACATGAGTTGAAACAAGGGGACAAACTACCGATTCTTGAAGAGTTGATCCGGCAGTTCGCCGTCAGTAAGACGACGATGACAAAATCACTTGAGTTACTCGAACGAAAAGGAATCATTTTTCAAGTCCGCGGAAGCGGGATTTTTGTCCGGAAGACGAATCGCACCGGCTACATTCGTCTGTTCTCGACCCAAGGATTCAAGCAGAATCTCGTCGGTCATACGATTGAGTCGACCGTTCTTGCACTCGAACCAATGTCTGCAACGAATAACATCGCGAAGAATCTCGGGATCGAGGCAGGTGAGACGGTTTATTACGTTAAGCGAATCCGCTACATCGACGGCAAGATCCTCTGTCTCGAAGAGTCTTACTATCGCCAATCAATCGTTCCGTACTTAAATCGTGAAATCGTCGAGCAGTCGATCTTCGAATACTTAGAGACGGCACTCCAATTGAATATTGGGTTCTCGGATATGTACATGCACGTCGGGAAGTTAAGCGCTGAGTCGGCTCATCATCTGGATCTCACCGAGGGCGATCCTGGATTAACGATCGAGACAGTATTTCATTTGACGAACGGTCGTCCGTTCGACTATTCCGTCATCACATACCATTATGAACATTCGCATTTCGTCGTTCAGGCGAATGGACTATATTTATGAAGAACGGAGCTAAATCAAATGAATCGTGAACTCATTCTGTATTACGGAATGCTTATACTCGGAATCATTACACTTTTTGGTGGCATCTTCTTTACGATTGATACATGGAAAGACTCGACAGAAACATTTAAAGACAAACTTCAGTTCATCTTCATCACGTTACTTGGATTTGGACTACTTTACTGGACGGTCCCTAGCCTATCGCAAATCGTCTTCAAGGACTACGCTGTCATCAAAGGTGACTGTTATGTAGAGGAAAACTCAGGAAAGACACAATCCATGTCTATTATTTTCGACTCAACCGAAGATTATGAGGATTTTACCTTTCAAGATTATCCGGAATTAGGAGCGTACGGAGAAGACGTGCCCTATTTCTGTCGCGTCATTTCAACAAAGAACCATCGATTTCCGATTTCCTATAAAATTTACGATTCTAAGACACATAAACAACTCTCCTCTTCCGAAGATGATTAAAACAAAAAGGATTGCATGAGCTTATGCCCATGCAATCCTTTTGAAGTGCTTACAGTAATGAGACAAGCCAATCGTTGTCTCATTTCATTGTGTTATAACCGAATCTTTTCTTTACTCGAATTTTCGAGATACAGTTCCCCATCAAACGTCGTCAAGGCAATCACTTTCCCGTCTTTTTCATACCACGCCGTTGCGCCTTCACGATCGAGTTCTTTCCAACCGGCTTGGCGAATCCGAGTCCCATAGAGTAAACCCGGTCCGTCAGTTTCCGAGACTAGACGGGTTTTGATTTTCCACTCGCCTTGTTTTTCAACTGCCGTAGCAAATCGCGGCAACGGAAAACCGGATACTTTTGATTCTTGAAATCCAGCATACCAACTACCGATGACTACAATGAGCCCAAGACATACAATGGCGATCCATTTCTTCTTCATAAGTATTCTCCTTTTACTTTCCATCTTCATTTTAAAATTACCAAAAAATAGTTTAACTCCCCTCATCCTA
Source organism: Exiguobacterium sp. Leaf187 (assembly GCF_001423925.1). Classification (NCBI taxonomy): domain Bacteria; kingdom Bacillati; phylum Bacillota; class Bacilli; order Caryophanales; genus Exiguobacterium; species Exiguobacterium sp. Leaf187. The sequence continues at coordinate 705,447 of NZ_LMPR01000009.1, forward strand.
AAGGCGGATTACTGATTTTTTAGTTGTGAGAACATATGAAAATTGTTTCGAATTTATGAAAACATCCAAAAAATTTTCAATTTTTTTCATAAAAAATGCACACCCCTGTTCGTCCTTAGAGTAGCAACGGTTTGACAACTCCCGGCACAGAGCCATTTTCAGTCGTTTTCAAGTGGTTAAGCGCATTAGCAACTTGACTTCATTTCCTGCTATGGTACGATACGAACTTATCAAAGGGAGTGAACAGAACTTATGAAATTCAGAAAAGAAAAAGTCAATGTCGTTGACATGCAGCAAACCAAAAAGAGTGTCTACGCGACCGGAATTGGGAATGCGATGGAATGGTTCGATTTTGGTCTTTATTCCTATCTCGCAATCATCATCAGTCAAAACTTCTTTAGCGCTGTTGAAAATGATGAACTGAAGCTCGTCTTTACTTTTGCGACGTTTGCGATCGCTTTTTTAATGCGACCAATCGGCGGAATCGTCTTTGGACGCATCGGAGATCGACTCGGGCGGAAGGTCGTCTTAACAACGACGATCGTCATGATGGCTGGTTCCACGCTCATCATTGGTCTATTACCGACCTACGATCAAATCGGAATTTGGGCACCGATCCTGTTATTGTTAGCCCGGATCTTACAAGGATTCTCGACTGGCGGTGAATATGCCGGCGCAATGGTCTACATCGCTGAGTCATCACCAGATAACAAACGGAGTGCCCTCGGAAGTGGACTTGAAATCGGTACACTCGGTGGATATATTCTCGCATCATTACTGGCTACAACACTTTTCGTCACCTTATCGGATGATCAAATGGCATCTTGGGGATGGCGGATTCCCTTCATTCTTGGGGCACCACTCGGTTTATTTGGTCTCTATTTACGTCGTCACTTGGATGAATCACCGATCTTCGAAAATGAGATCAATGAAAATACAGAAGAACCCGCGACATTCCGCGAAATCCTGCGTGACCACAAACGTGATATCATCGTTTGTTTCATCGCTGTCGCCTTCTTCAACATTACGAACTATATGCTCTTGTCCTACATGCCATCGTACCTCGATGAAGTCATCGGTATGTCAAGTTCGACAAGTACGATTCTAATTACTGGTGTCATGGTGATCATGATTCCGCTCGCTTACTTCTTCGGGAAGCTTAGTGACAAAAAAGGCAATCGCAATATTGTTCTTTTCGCGTTAGCCGGACTATCGTTGCTTTCAATCCTGTCGTTCTTCTTGATTGGTCTTAAACCACTCTTGTTCGTCGGGATCGGAATCTTCATCCTTGGCTTCTTCTTGGCGATCTTTGAAGGAACGATGCCAAGTCTTCTACCGAGTATCTTCTATACGGATGTCCGTTACCGGACGCTATCCGTGACGTTTAACGTCTCTGTCTCGATCTTCGGTGGAACGACGCCACTCGTTTCGACATGGCTCGTTCATACGACACAAAACCCGCTCGCTCCTGCTTTCTATCTAACAGCAGTCAGCGTCATCGGCTTCGTCACGTTCTTCTTCTTCTTTAAGAATACAGCTGGTAAGGCACTGAAAGGGTCGCATCCGACTGTATCGAGTGAAAAAGAAGTCGCGTCGATCGCGAAGAAACCAGACGATGCTCTCTGGTGGGCAGAATAATCGCTATAAGTAAGAGCCGTCTTCCACAGAAGACGGCTCTTTTTAATAAACAGCACTCAACTCTTTTACGACGCGGTCCGCGACTGCGAGTTCCTGCTCTTGTGCAAAATCGAACTGACAACCGATCGCAACGAGTCCGTTCACATGCGCCGCTTTGAAGTCAGATAAGCGGTCACCGACAACGTAGCCTGACGAGATGTCGTGCGTCTTACAAATCTCCCGTACGAGTGCTGATTTATCACCGGAACGGATGTCTTCGATACTATAGACATGATCGATATAGGCTTCGAGTCCATACGTCGTCAAGATCGCTGACAAGTAGGATGGCCACCCATTACTGGCGATATAGACGGAGTGATCCGCTTGTTTCAAACGACTTAGCAACTCGACCGTTCCTGGATATAGGCAACCATGCCCCGCCTTGACTGCCTGCTCTATGCTACGTCGAAACTTTTGATCCGCAGCCTGTTGGTCTGTGGCTGAAAAGTCCGGTAGTAACGTCTGCCAGACTTCCAGTAACGAGACGCCCATGATCTGCTGATAGAGGGCGACTGGTGTCTCTCCCTCCCAGCGCCCCGTCTGACGCAACTCATGAAAGACATCTTCTAGCGCATGCGCAAGCACGGCATTCGTTTGAAACAACGTTCCATCCATGTCAAAAATGTAGTGTGTCATTCGCTCTCCCCTTTTTGCTGTTGTTTTATTTTCTGAATCATGGCTTCTATCGATGTATCCTCAGCAATCAAACGATCCGTTGGGCGGTGATCCCGATCAATCCACCAGCGTTTCATATCCGTCTCAGAAAACTCCGTCGGCTGGCGCATCGCATGGCGACGAATGGTTTCTTCGAAGGAGACGTCAAAATAATACGCCGCGTACCGTGACGTAAAGCGACGTTCCAACCGGTCAATCATCTCACCGTACCAATCCTGTGCAAGAATGCCTTCCAGCAGAATCGTCGCGTGGCGTCCGTCAGCAAGTCCGACCAACTCCTCGATCCAGCGAATCGCCGGATTTCCTGGTCCATCTTTTACGTTCAACATCTCCCTGCGGATAACATCTTGTGAAAACAAGATGCTATCCGGTAAAACCGATCGTAACGCTTTAGCAAGCGTCGTTTTTCCACTACCAGAATTCCCGCGAATGACGATCAAGCGCGACTTCATGTCGTGAACCAGTTCCCGTTCAAGGCAGCAATGTACCGCTCTGCAGAGCGTGCTACAGCTTCAGACGCGCCGGTTTCGATTTTCCGATGAAAGGCGTCATATAATTTTTCAAAGTGAAGCGGACGTAACGTTTCTGCCATTCGCGCGACCGTCTTTGCCGGAAGCGGAATCACATTCGGATAGCTGTACATGAAACTGACCCATGCCCGATCGGCAACGATCCGAATGATGTCCCCTGTCAACAATAGCCCCGCTGATGCGTCTTTTCGTTCACAGATGACTGCTCCTTTGAAGTGACCACCGACGCGATGTAACATCACATCTTCTGCCAATTCCAAGCGTTCACCACTCCAGAAGACGATGCGTTCGCTTGGTCGCGTCACGAACGATGCATCATCTTCATGAATATAGATCGGCACGTCAAAAGTCTCAGCCCATTCGACTTGTGTCGCGTAATAATGCGGATGTGATAAAGCAATCGCGTGAATTCCGCCTAATTTCTCAAGTTGCTCTTTCGTTGTTGAATCAAGATATGTAATGCAGTCCCATAACAGGTTGAACGATTTTCCTTGGACAAGATATGCCGTCTGACCGATACCGAACGCCGGTGTCGTCTGAATCGCATAGACGCCTGCTCCGTCGTCACTAATGACGTTTTGATACGTTCCTGACGTTTGCATGGCAGCGAGCGTCGTCCACGTTTGACCAGTTGGATTGACATACTGTCGTTCCTCTAAGCAAATCGGACACGTTTCGCGCTCTGGATTGATTTGTTCGACGCCACACGTCGTACAGATGATCGTTTCCATCTCATCATTCCTTTCCCATTCGTAAATGATTTTCCTGATATATCATACCATATTCCATTTATAGGGATTGAAGGAATTAAGAGGCGTTTACCGAAAGAAACATGTATGAAAAAAGGAGGAGATGCTCATGTCAATTTCGACCCACCTTATTGCGCCCCGCTTGAACGCTGTCTTTTTGCATGTTCAGGATGTGAAACGTGCCGCCGCTTGGTATCACCAGTTACTGCAGTTGCCGTTGGATGTGTCGCGTGTCTCGTCACCTGTTTACAATCTCCCACTCGAAGGTCCAACGAGTTTGACACTCGATGATCATTCGAATGACGCAACGTACCAACATCACCCTTCACCACATGCTTTATTTAATTTTTATACAACAGATATTGATGCATCTTATCAGTTTGTGTTGTCGTTACAGGCTCCCATCATTCGTGACATCGAGCGTTTCGATGATTTTGCTTACTTTACGTTTGCAGATCCCGACGGCAACGTCTTGATGCTCTGTACAGGGTAAGACAAAAGCAGGCCGAACCACTGATGTGGCTCGCCCTGCTTTGTTTAATAAGACGTTCGATCATCATTTATGACGCTTTGAAAACGTTCTGTGAACCGATTGATCGCCTCTTCAGTATCAAGAATGCCAGAAAACCAGATCTTTTTGTCTTCCGAAAATATAAGATGTAATGAGCCTTCTATTGTAGACTCCACTTTAAGTGTAGCAATCGTATCTGACTTCAATAATGTCTTTTGTGATAGAGTGACCAGTTCATTCGTCAACGTTTCGCGTGTATCTTCTGACGTTTTTTCATGAAGAAGATCAACTGTTTTATGAAGCAAAACGGCTTTTGAGACACGAGATAAATTCAACTCACGAATTTCAAAAATGTAGGTGTCCTCATATTCATGATGACGCTGGACGATAAATCGTGGAGAATGCACTAAGTGTTGAATGAAGTGAACGAACATTTCGATGGTCATTTCGGACATACCGAAACCCTCCCTTTTACGTGGATCAATGGACGAATGCCTTTAATCCTTTATCTGAATGGACAGTAAGAGTCCTATATGAAATCAAGCAGGTAAATTGGAAATATCCCCTCCTTCCTGTAAAGTTATACCACAAAAACAAGTACAAAGTGTACATGTTTTTGTTTCAAAATTAAGATTCGAATAGCGTCCGAATCTTGTTTATAGTAACATAAAAGATACTAGTTTTAATCATAATTAACATGATGATCTGATAAAAATCTGCATGACTGGAATATGTACACGGATAAAGAGTCAGAGATCATCTATCCCTCTCTGACTCTTTCTTCAGTCGTTCATCGTCGGCGCGATTAAATCTTGTAACGTGTATGCCTGCAACGCGTCCGTAAAGGACATGAATGCTTGATCGAACGCTTGACGTGTGTTTTGCAAACTACCATTTTTATTGGGAACGGTCACATTTTCAAGATAGGATACTTCTTCAAATAAATGAACGATTTCTCCTAACGTAATCGTCTCTGGCGATTTCGCTAATTTGAATCCACCATTACGACCTTGTACGGAAATGATGAGACCAAACTTGCTCAATGAATGGACAATCTTCATCAAATGATTTTTAGAAATATCATAATGGGTTGCCACTTCTTGAATTTGTACGAGCCGATTCGGATGCGACGCTGCGAAAATAAGCACACGAATGGCATAGTCCGTAGAGCGAGTCATCTTCATCCATTTCACCTTCTTTTTCTTTCCTTTATATAAACATAGTACAGAAGCTTACTCATTTTCACAATCAATAGTATGGCTTGAAGTGTCATTTTGAGTGATTTTGCACATATGTATATCGTTTATCTTAAAGGAAATGAAGTGTCAAAATCTAGGGATTTTTTCGGAAAGAGGCAAAATGATATTTTAGTCGATGAAGCAATTCAAGCAGAATGTTTAATGTCTATGATAAGATTTCTTTAAACATGTATTTTTATCGTTTGTTTATATATCTTTTTAGAAAGAGGTCTAGTCATGAAGTGGCTTTCATCAAGTATGTTTCATCGATTTTATATCCTATTGTTTTCGAATTTCTTGATTTTTGCAAGCATCGGCGTCTTAACATTTTACTTTGCTCAACAAGAGCTGGAGCAACACCGAACTTCATCACAGAAGATCACATCACAAAAAACGCAAGCTCGCACACTATGGAATGAAGCACAACAAGTCAATCTTCAAGTCCAACAAATCGACTTTAATGATCAAATCGATCTTAAGCAGGTCAATCAGCGGTTGGAACGCTTACAACAACACGTTCAATCATTTAGTCAACGTTATTCAGATCCAGCGGATGAACGCTTTACATATCAACTCGTTCAATTTGCAAGATTGTTAGAACTGGAACTGACGTTACAAGTACTCACGGATAATCAAAAGCTGGTTCAACAATCTGACTCCGCTATCAATGACTATTTTCGATTGATTCATAATGAAGAGCGAAAAGCACAACAATCACTACAACAAAGAACCGTTGAAGTTTTACGCTACGCCTTTGGTGTGATGATCATTGCTTTTTGCCTTCTCAGTTACTTGATTTTAAGACTTGTGCGGTCTTTTCGAACGGACTTACTTGACCTCGTCGATCAAACGAGACACCCTGACCAATTGGAGCAGAACGATTTTCAGAACCGTCACGACGAGATTGGTACACTTGGGCGATCGATGCAACAAATGACGACGTTGCTCGCCTTTGAACACCAGCAAACACAAGCTGTCAATTCACAACTCCAAGAGTCTTTCTATCAACAAAAAATAATTGAGCGACAACTTCAATTTCAAAACCAGTTAGCTACTCAAATTTTACGTCATCAATCAATGTCAGGTCTTCACACGTGGCTACAAGCAATCGGTAGTCATTTTCGGGCGACGCATATCTTTTTTTCACCACAGTCGGAAAGTTTTGAAGCTGTCCATATCGCACTATCAGACGAACCGACTTATGTCCAAAAACGGCTAGAGTTAGAAGCCAAGACCGAGCTAGATACATCGATCCATCTAATTGAGGAAGAACAATTGACGTTGTGTGCTCTCCCATTACACAGTCCGTCAAAATTCATTGGTACATTGACGTTACAATTTCATCATCGTTTCACCGAGACTATCGCACTTCAGAAAACGACACATTTATTGAATATCGGGTTGATGCGGTTGTTAGATGACATCCTTATAAAAGATCACCATCAATTAATTCAACGCATTTTAAATGGTCTTCGAGAAGCTATATTGTTCGTCGATGTGACGAACACAAATATTTTTACGAATCACATGTTCCATCAATTGTTCCCGAACTGGTCACCATCTGAAAAACAATCTGAAAACTTAGCATTCGTTATCGAAGCCTTCGAACCGTTGATTCTCGAAACAGATGCGTTGCAGGCATATGTCGAACAAATCAAAGCAGGCTTCGAGCATGCATCAGTCGTTCCTGCTCAGGATTTCTCAATGCCAGATGATCGTCACGTACGACTTTACACAGAATTTTTGCCCGATCGTCAAGGTATTTTATTTGTTTTTCGTGAACGCACAATTGAAGTCAACCATGCTAAAAAAGAGCAGAACTTCATTTCGGTTTTATCTCATGAGCTACGAACGCCGCTTGCCTCCATTGAAGGATTTAGCGAACTAATGTTACACCGGACGTTGTCTCCTTCAAAACAGCGCAAATACTTAGAGACGATGCGAAGTGAAACGCAGCGACTCAGTCAACTATTAACCGAATTCCTAGATTATCAGCGACTTAGTCATCAAAAAGAGTCCTATCAGTTAGAAAGATTTTGCATCGAACATCTGCTCATTGAGTTAACCGAGTGGTTGAACGTTTCGACATCGACACATCATTTACAAATCCAAAGCGACGGTCCTTGTCTGATCACGGCTGACCAAGAAAAAATCCGGAGAGTCTTATTAAACATCTTGAATAATGCGATAAAATATTCTCCCGTTGATTCAAATATCCAAGTCTCGCTAGCGTGCTGTGAATCTGAAATCGTCATCACCATTAGCGATGACGGATATGGTATCCCAACTCAAGATCTTCCCTATCTGTTTGATCCATATTACCGCGTCGAACAGGCAGACCACCTCCAAGTTCAAGGCACAGGTCTCGGTTTACCGATTTGTAAGGAGATCATTGAGGCGCATGGCGGACGTATCACCGTTCATTCAGAAATCGGAAAGGGATCCGACTTTTTTATCCGTTTACCTCGTGATGAAGAGTGGAACACAACCAATAACATGTATAAGAACAGTATGAATAATCTACAACTAGGAAGTGAAGAACGTGGAAACTGATTTAAATCAAATCGTTCGCTGTTTAAATCAAGATTTTAAACAGCAAAAAACTGTCTTCAGTGCAATGGCACTGAAAGAGACCAACCCCTGCATCGTCTTGATGGAAGATCACCGCAAAAGACGGCTGTATGACGCTTTATATCAATATCCTGATTTCATCGCAGAGTTGGAATCCCTCATTTATCGTTGTTTAATTGATGTCCGCGGAGCCCGTGAATCAGCCTCCCCTTCTGAGATTTTTATCTCTAAAGCCCAGCTCTATTCGCCTTATCATTATTTAATCACTTTTTTATGAGAGGAGTCCGCCATGACTGTTCAAGAAAATACAGTATTGTTGATTATTGATGTTATCAATAAGATGGATTTTGAAGGAGCCGAGCAGTTATTGCAACAAACGCTCCCTGTCCTTGAACCACTCTCAAAATTAAAACAACATTGTAAACGTCAAAACATCCCGGTGATTTACGTCAATGACAATTTTGGTCTGTGGCAAGAGAATGTTAATCAGATCATTGATGAGTGTCGCAGTGGTCTTGGCGATGTCCTCATTGAAGCAATGCACCCAGAAGAGAACGATTACTTTATCATCAAGCCAAAACATTCAGGTTTTTTCGGGACCCAACTTGATATTTTATTGAAGCATTTGGATGTCTCACGTCTTATCATCACCGGTCTAACGACGGATATGTGTATCTTATTTACTGCAAACGACGCCTACATGCGAGAATATGCCATTCATGTTCCTGCAGACTGTACGGCAGCAGAAACCGCCGTTGCAAAAGATCATGCTTTAGAAATTCTCAGTTCGACATTATCTCTTGATTGCTCCTCAAGTTTAAGCTTGATGGAGGGGGAATGACGATATTGCATCATTTTTTTGAAACGTTTAAAACTGCATAGGAAATACTGCCTTGGCACTATCCCAAACTTGTTCATAAATCATTCTTTGATTGAACGTTCACTTCAGCATATCGAAAAATAAGGTAAACAGGTTTGAAAGAAACTGATTAAGGTATATAACATGTGTAACTCGCATATGTTTAAAACTTAAAGGGGGTCTTTTCATGTTTCGCCATCAAAAAGAATTACAATTCGAAGTCAAGGTTGATCGACCCGATCCAAAACTCGCTCGGGCCGTGCAAGAGGTACTCGGTGGACAATTCGGTGAGATGACGGTCATGATGCAATATCTTTTCCAAGGCTTCAATTGTCGAGGTGAAGAAAAGTACAAGGATATGCTGATGGATATCGGGACGGAAGAAATCGGGCACGTTGAAATGCTATGTTCCCTCATTTCTCAATTGCTCGACGGGGCGTCACCGGATGATCAGGCAGAAGCTGCCAAAGATCCAGCGACGGCAGCAATTCTCGGGGGTATGAATCCACAGCATCTTTTAGTTAGCGGTCTCGGTGGACTGCCATCAAACGCAAACGGCATTCCGTGGAACGGATCCTATATCGTCGCGAGCGGTAACTTATTGGCAGATATGCGCTCGAACCTACATGCTGAATCACAAGGTCGACTTCAAGTCGCCCGTCTCTATCATATGACGACGGATGAAGGCGTGCGTGCTACATTCCGTAAGATGCTCGCCCGTGACCGCTATCACCAGTATCAATGGATGGCTGCGATCGAAGAGCTGGAAACGAAAAACGGCGTCGTCGTGCCTGCTACTTTCGCACCGGAAGATGAGATGGAAGCGCAACCGCATGCTTATGAGTTCTGGGACCTATCGCAAGGAACAGCTTCAAAAGAAGGTCGCTGGGCTCAAGGGGAAGCACAAGATGGCACCGGTGAATTCGTTCATCTAGAAAACCCTGCACCACAAGGAAATATTCCGAATATGAAGGTACCAGCACACAAACTTCACCACGACCTAGCAGAAAAAACAGGAATGCAAAACGTTAAAGATACTGTCAAACGTATGTTACATGATAAGGAGTGAGACCGATGGCTAAATCACCACTTGCAATCCATGAAACACTCGAAATCCATGAAATCATGACGATGAAACAAGCCTGTCTCGTTAAAGCTGTTGCTGTTCGTTCTTTTGTTAAAGATGAGACGCTTGAAAAATTGATTGCTCAAGACATCAAAGATAGCGAACAAGCATTAAACGATTTACAAAAGCTATTGGCAGATCATGAAGGAGGCGGTTCTCATGAATGAAGCTCTCCAATCCATCAACCGTCCTAGTAAAAAACGCGACGAGTTGATTGCGACAGACTTCTTGATCAGCAGCAAATCACTTGTCCGTGCTTATGCTGTCGCAATTACGGAAACGGCTTCTCCTGATGTGCGGAAAGTCTTGACCGAACAACTGAATAAAGCCATTCAGACTCACGCTGCGATCGCCGGATACATGATTGATCACGATATGTATCACGCGCATGACTTGAAAAAACAATTAAAACACGATCAAGAAAAGCTAGAGGTCGCAAAAGGATTACTATGACGTTTCCCCTTCCCTTCTGATCCTGAAGCGGAAGGGGTTTTCTTTCATAATTCGTGTAAGGAGCGATCAGTCCCATGATTGACATCAATCACATTCAAATCAAACAAAGCGGAGAAACCGTTTGTCTCACCTGGAAAGGAACAAGTAACGTCCGACTCTTCTTAAACGGTATACCTTGTTTCATTCAGAACTCGAATACCTATCAAACGGATGTACTCCCTTTATATGAGCCTTTGTCGTTCGAACTGATTGATTCAGATTCGAAGACACGTATCGTCACGGCTCTTGTTTCAAGTACGGATGATTTGTTCTGGAACCGAAAAGTGACTGTCCTGATTCAACAAAATCATGCTGTCCGACTATTATGGGGTGAAATTCCAGAGGTATCGCATTATTCGATATTTCAAGATAAGCATCGATTAGGTCAAACTACAACACCCGAATGGAAAGGAACGATTGACCCTGAACAGTTTACACGTTTCGAAATCCGGATGTTACGTCCCATTTCTAGAAAATCGATGCCGTTCGCACGTATTATCGAGACGTTCGCCCGCGTTACGAATCAGATAAAACAAGAACAAGACCGAGAACGGGAATTTGAACAATTCGTGCTCTATTTTTCTTTGTACCCGCTATCCGCTTCACATACAAAGGTTTCTTCATACCGATTGCGTGTACTAACGTTCATTGCTCCTCCGATTCTCATGAACCCGAATCCGTTTTCTCCGCATCGTTATTTCGAAGGCGATGCGCGACAATATTCGCCTTTTTCTAAAGAGTATCGTACCTTTACAGAGGTCCTGACATGTAATGGTGAAACCACTCATCAACTATCAAAACAAGCAAATCCTACTCGCTCTTTTGATGCTCGTCATCAGTTATATCGAGAAGATGTCGCTTCGACACAGCAAGTCTATTTATCACATCAATCACCAACTCGATATACGCTTCATCATTCTGTTGGTAATCCGCTCGTCGTCTCACCAAACATCGACTACGAAATAACGGTGACACACCGTTCAAATCTTTGGCGTATCGCAGGAACACACCTCCAATCACCGCATCATGAAGTGTATCTGGATGAGGGAGACGATTGTTTTGAAACAATCCACCAAGCCCATGATTTAGGATTAAGTTTCCTCGGCGATCCATTGCCAAGTTGTCACTGGTTGCATGTGACCAACCAATGAACAGAAAGAAAACCGCGACCGATTCGTCGCGGTTTTTCATCTTTAGTCGTGAAATCGAGCTCGCGTCTCCGGAGACGGTAACGCGCACTGCTGCTTTTGTCCAAACCAGCGATGACGGTTGTTTGCAACGAAATCATAGACGCGATCTCGAAGTGAACGTGGAACAATCTGAAACACACTCAACAGACGCCATCCACCTTTTAAATGACGGGCAATCCGTAACGCTGCATCTGATTTGATATAGGGTACACCCCGGTCAATCACAACGACACTGTCGATCGTTTCCGGAAGATGATGACGACGGACGATTTCTTGTCCTGTTTCCCCTTGCAACGAAGCAAAATCATGATATCCTTTGTCTCGTTTCAAAATGAACTGGACACTCGCGTCACAGAGATTACATTCTCCGTCGAATAAGACGATTGCTTTCATGATCGATTCATCCTTCCCCACCTGTTTAACGAATAATTTCGTACACTTTTTCTTTACCACATTTCAAGTCAAAACATGCATTTAATCAGTATGTTAAATCATGATAACGCTTCCGTTCATTGTCTTTCTTACGCTATACTGTTTTTGTAAACATTTGGAACCATTCATTTATTTGAATGTATCTATGTAAAGGAGCGTACATATGACGAAACGACCGATTGCCATCGTGACCGGTGCCAGTCAGACACGCGACATCGGAGCTGCGATTTGCCGCCAGCTTGCCTCGTCCGGACATGACCTGGTCTTTACTTATTTTAAAGCAACAGCGGATTGGGCGGCTAGTTTTACGACCGAACTCGAAAATCAAGGTGCCCGCGTCCTTGCGATCGAGCTAGATTTAGGTCAAGCAGATGCTGCTGACGATTTATTCAATCAGGTAGAAGACTTTGGAACACCAAGCATCCTGATCAACAACGCTGCCCATTCGACGATGACGGATTGGAAAACACTTGATGCAGCCAGTCTTGATCAACACTATGCCGTCAATCTCCGGGCACCGTTGTTGCTCGCGACACGTTTCACGAAACGATTCGCTGAAGCACATCTAACGTCCGGTCGTATCATTCAACTGACGTCCGGACAAGATCTCGGTCCGATGCCTGACGAGATTGCTTACGCTACGACAAAAGGTGCCTTGTCGACGTTTACGAAGACTTACGCGGCAGCCGTGGCACCGCTTGGCATCACCGTCAATGCTGTCAATCCGGGTCCGACAGACTCGACTTGGATGGATGAAGCAACCCGGACGGCGCTTAAACCTAGTTTTCCGTTCGGGCGAATCGGTGCGCCGGAAGACGTCGCACGATTGATCCAATTCCTCGTCAGTCCTGACGGTGGCTGGGTGACCGGGCAAGTCATCCATTCCGAAGGTGGCTTTGAACGCTGAATATGTCGCATGTAAAAACATCCCTCTGACGTTAAAATCAGAAGGATGTTTTGCATTATCGAAAGACCGGACCCGCTTCCGTCAAAAAATCGTTCCAGGCTGTTTGATGCAGTTCGCTATAGAGTTCTGGCATTTGGTCTCTTTCAAAAAAAGCAACGTCGAGTGATTCATCGGAATCAATCGTCAATTGCCCCCCATTGATTCGGCAAACGAAAAAATGGACGATCGGCTGGACGACATCCCCGTTTGGATACATCTCTTCGTATTTCGAATAGACACCACTCAAGCGTTCGATCGTGACATGAAAACCGGTCTCTTCAAAAATCTCACGCTGTGCGGCTTCAACGAGCGACTCTCCCAGTTCCAGTGCGCCGCCGGGAAAGCCCCATGCTTGTTGCTCCCACCGTTTTTGAAGAAGAATGCGCCCCTCCTCGTCGATGACGATGCCATCCGCAAAGTTCAACATCGCTTTTTCTTGACCAACCTTACTGCGAAGAAAGCGTATGTAGTCCATCTGTCGCCCCTTGAAGTTTGACGTGCTTCAGCCATGTGATCAGTTGCTTGATCATAGCATCAGTCACGGTATGATTGATATCTGGAAAAACATCTAAAATAGTCGTTTGCGCCCTACCTGCTTGAACAGCTGTCCCGTGATAAAACTGCTGGATTGATAGTGGAATGATGTCATCGGCATCGCCGTGCAGGAGCAACCGCGGACGCTCATCCATCACACTGATTGGATCGAGCTTCCATGGTACATCCACCTTTTTGATGGCAGGTCGCCCGTCGCGAACGCGGAATTGACGTTCCGCTTCAAGATAGGCACCGCCCCCATTGATCGCAACGAGTGCTTTAATCGGCTGACGCGACATGATCCCGTGGGCAATGAACCCACCCATCGAGACGCCGATCGCTATCACGTCTGAAACATGCCAGCCTGATTGTTCGATGATAGCTGTCGCTTCCGTAATCGATTGTTCGACGACGGACCAAAAATAGGTCGTCGTTATTTCTGGATCAAATGGATGATCAAGCGGTTCACGCTGGTCGTGTCGAAGAAGTTCCGGGATGAAGACATCGTATCCTTCGTCAGATAATTGTCGCGCAAACTCTAGATAAGAAACAGCCGTTCCGCCCCAACCATGATAAAGCAGAATGGCTCCTGTAGGTTGAGAGGCACGGACACAATGAACATGAAAATCAAGCTTCATTATTTAGCTTCTCCTGATTCAAGCGGACGATCGTTCTCGCGAAGTCATCTTCCGGTAATCGTTGTCCGTTCTCAAGAAACGGTTTCCAATACGGTCGAATCTTAAATAGCGAGACCGTATCACGATAGACTGTTCGGCGGACAATTTGTTCTGTCGTCAACGGCAATCCGTTCTCGCTTTCAACCTGGATGCCGCAAATCCGACCACCAATCGTTTTTCCGTTCAACAGTTTTAATTGCGCGACTTCTCCTAGAAAACTGATTGTCGGTTGTGTCACGACAGCGTGAACGACTTCTGACTTCACACGTCGTAACACCGTTTTTTCGATGACGAAGGAAAGTCCGAAATAAACAGCTTGGTTGATGATATACGCACCGATTCGTCGTTTAGTCGTTGAATGCATGGGTGGTCCTCCTTATACGTTGAAATAGACGACAGCGCCAAGTCCACTGACGGCAATCAAATAAAAGACGATTGCGAGTCGTTTGTTTGCAGCAGAAATATCCTTTCGGACGAGGATCTTACTATACCGATACGTCAAGAATGCGAACACGAGCAATGCCAAAATCAATAATGGTTCCATTCGATTCCCCCCTTTTCTTTCTTATTCTACATCATTTCTGGTTTCGAATTGTTATATTTTACAAGTAAAGTGGTATATGCTTGATCCATATGTCATCAATCCAACAATGAAATGAGGTTTACATGTTGAACACTACAACGATTTGCTGTCTTGTTGAGTCGAAGACACCTGGTTATCTTGTTCGGGAACTGCCGCCGCTTGGCATCCATGACGTCTACGTCCGCACTCTAGCCGGTGCCATTAGTATCGGTGCCGAACTTCCCCAATGGCTGGAACAAGACATGACCGAAACCAGCTATGACTATCCGCTCGAGACAGGATATGAAAGTTATGGCGAAGTGCTTGCAGTTGGTGACGCCGTCCAAATCGTCAAGCCCGGAGATCGGGTTGTCAGCTTCTACGGTCATCAAGATCAAGCGATCGTTCCTGAATCGAAAGTCATCCCGGTTCCTGCTTATGTCTCACCACGTGAAGCCTTACTACTGATTCTGTCCTGTGACGCGGCAAAAGGCGTCCGTAAGCTGACATTGAAACCCGACACAAACGTCTTAGTTTCTGGAATGGGTACGATCGGTTTGCTGACGGTACATTACTTACGGCATTATATCAACGTTCGTCAGATTGATATCATCGAGCCGCTTACGTCCCGAGCGGAGTTAGCACGTCAATTAGGTGCACGTGTCGTCACACCGGATTCAAGTATGTATGACGCCGCCATCGAATGTTCCGGACGCCAAGCGGCCTTTGCCGAGCTTCAGTCTGCTGCCCGTCCTCATGGTGCAATCTGCGTCTTATCGGACGGCAACCGGGAAGCCTTGACGTTGACGCCCGCGTTTCACGCAAAAGAACTTCAGATCATTGCATCGAGTGACGGCTGGGACTACCGCAAGCATGCAGACTGGCTCTTTTCAGACGATCGTCACGCGACATTGCCCGCTTTGTTCGAACACGAGACTTCGTTTTCGGAGCTTGCCAGTTGCTTCGCTAGCTTAATGGAAACACCAGATCTCCCGATCAAAGTATTCGTTGATTATGAGCAGACGAGCTGAACACCGTTCGGATCCGTACCTACGAGCGATACGTCGGAAAAGACTGCTTCTTGTAAGACGGTCTTCTCCCCGCGGACAGTTTGGATTTGTGAGATCGGTCGATCGAACAGTTTCGCTAAATCCGCCTCTAATCCTTCGCGCGGCGTCGCTAGGATCAGACGCTCAAGCGTCGCTCCATCAGTATCCGCAATCGCATCTTCATGGACTTGCAGTTCAATCCGTAATCCGTATGGTGTCTGCAAGAATGTCCGCCGTTCGTTCGCTTGGACGGTGAACGATAACGTTTCTGCGCGATCGAGAATCGTTTGCACGTCACCGGGCTGAATCAAAAATCCGATGTGATCGAAACGAACCGTTTTTCCGAATCCGATCGTCACATTGACCGCTCCCCTTTTCATTTCAATGATTCGGAATAAAATTTGATCGGCTCGAAAATCATCCCATGATAGAGGTGGATTGAACGACGAAAATTCTCCGTCTTTCTTCCCGATGCGCTGGGAAACGTGAAATCCGCGTACCGTGTACCAAGCTTCTGTTTCTTCCAAATGTGGTGTCCAAATATGGTAGTGAAATAGCATTTACATACACTCCTTTTTGTTGTTCCAATCGTTCCACGTCATCACTTCGACTTGGTTCGATTCATTCAAATATTGTCGTAATAACGGGAGGTGCGCAGCACCGTACAAACAGACGATTCGTTCGTTCGCCTGAGCGAGGTGCAGTAAACGATTTGCAATCTTTTGATTGCGGACTCGCCAGTAGCGTTCAACCCAAATCCGACCACTCTCCAGTCGTTCGATTTGATCATAGATTCTAGCCGACGCTGCAATCGTTTCTTCAGCGTGCAATCGATCGAGCCATTCGGAGAATGATGACTGCTCCATCGCGTGCTCTAACTGTTCTGTCCGCTTCATCTCAGCCGCGACGATCGTCTCAAAGGCTTCCGGATGATGTGAACGGACGATTCCTAAATCCGGTACGCCAGGTACGATTTCGTTCCAATCGACCCCATGGAGATCTGCTACTCCCGCCATCCGGGCTAATCGAAAGCCAATTTGTTGCCGTTCATTTTCGGTTAAATCGCTCTCATGTTGATAGGTGTCATATGTATGTTGCAGGTCACTTATGCGTTCAGGTGACGTCTCAAGGGCAACGCCTGTCGGTCGAAATGCATTCAATCGATTAACAACTTCTTGGATTTCTCGTTGCCTTTTTTCTGACGCGACATCAAAAATTGCTGGACGAATCAAATCACCATTGGTCGGGCGATCGAGATGGAACATGCCTAACAGTAAAATCTGAGGTTTCATCTACCCCCCTCCTTTTCCTGATTTTACCTTATATTTGGTAAAGGAAGCGACTTTTACCTATCATGAATTTACGTTCCTCTTCAACAAATACTCATATAAGGAGGTTCCGATGAAAAAGATATTCGTCATTGTGTTCATTGGATTTTTATTCGGATGCAGTCAAACCGGTACAGAGGACGAAGCTAGTTATGCCATGATCGTCATTGTGAATAACAAAGAGTATAACGGAACAGAAGCAGAATTGGATGCATCTAAGCAACAAGGAGAAAAAATTAGCACGATACTAAAGAAAACAAAAGCATATGAAATGCCCCAAGCGAACAGTCAATCGAATCTTTTTTCAGTCGGGTCCACCATCTATTCTGTTAAAGGAACAGAAGATTTTATCATCGTAAAAGACAAAGAAAATAAAAAATGGCTTTTACAAAAGGTAAGAGATATCAAAAACCATTTGAATTAATGAGGTACTTAACACTTTTAACGTGGTACCTCTTTAGAAGTACTAACAACGGAGATGTTTTGTACTTTTACACGAGGTATGGTGAGAAGAATTTAGAAAGGAGACAGATGGCGCCATCTGTCTCCTTTCTTTTATCCTGTTAAGCTTGATTTGACGAGCAAGATCTTACCACTTTCCTCAGCATCGATATAAGAAACGGCTTGCACATCGAGATGGATATCACGACCGAACAAACGGTACAGCCGTTCCATCAGAAGTCGTTCGTCTGATTGACTGAACCGCTCTGCGTCCGGAACGTAGTAGATCGATACGCTATCTGTCGTCATTTGGACATATTGAATACGTTCGATACTGTTTGGTAAATGTTTGACGAGACTCGCCAGTTGCGCTTCAAAAATCTTTTGTCCATCCGGTTTTTGGATGAATGCCCGCCCCCTGCCGTCAATCGATTCGATGATTGGTCCCGGATGACCACAGGAACAGATGCGCTGACTGAGCGTCATCCGATCTCCGACCCGGTAGCGAATGAGGGGGGTCCCGTGTGTATCAAAACTCGTCACGAGAATCTCCCCGTCTGTATCGAGTTCGATGATCCCCATCTCATGATGCAGATGTTTTTGACCAAACCGACATTCCGAAACGATTGGTGCCCCCTCAGACGATGCATATTGATCAAAGACTGGTCCGCGAAACACTTCTTCGATGACTTGGCGCTCTTCCGCATCGATCCGTTCAGCCGTCGGAAAAATCGCAATCGGTTGACACGTCAAGCGGATCCCTTCTCGCTTCGCGAACCGGGCGAGCTCAATCATCGCTGACGGAAGACCATCGATCGTTTCTGGTTGAAAACGTTCGATGGCTTCAAGATACGCTGCCATCGTCCGTGGGGATAATCGTTTTACCGTGAACAAGAGCTGATTCGCCGCTCGATTCATTCGCCAATAGACGTCCACCTGTTGACGCTCGGGTACGAGATCCTGTGCCGTAAAGCTGATTCGTCGCATGCCACGGTAGACACCGTGGGTCGCCTTGAAATAATCCAGATGGGCCATGCGAATTTGCATATCCGGTATCGTATATCGTACTTGTAGTGACGTGCCTGTCGTTCCGCCCGTTTTCCCTATGATTGGCGCAGCGATATCTGTTTGAATGTTCTCCATGTGCGTTCGTAATATTTCTTTTGATAGTACAGGAATATGTTTTAGTTCGGATAAGTCCGTTAAAGGTAGGCGAATGCCATGTGAAGCGAAGAGTTGACGGTAATAGGGACTGTGTTCCGTACAGAAGTGAAGGAAGTCATTTAAACGATCAAGTTGTTCCGCTTTGACGTCGATCGTCGTATGTTCTCGTTCGAGGAGCATCCGGAACCGTTCTTGATAGACCGGTCCATAACGTTCGCGATGCAATTGATACCCATAGAGGGTTGTGAAGAGGTGCTGGAGAAATAGAGGAGAGCGATTGTAGATCTGCTCTTTGATACCCATGTCATCACGTCCTTTCGCAAGGGAAGTAACGGTTTCGATGTCTCTACGATAGCCTATGTACCTGACAAGAATATGACAAAAATAAGGGGACATGCATCCTGACAAATTACTATCGCCTTGGACAGGTCCGACGATCATCGCTCTATTATACTAAAAACAAGGAGGTGACAAGATGTGGCTCGAATCGATTCAACGCGTCATTGACTATATCGAAGATCATTTAGAAGATTCGCTCGATCTCAACGTTTTGACAAGGGTGGCGCAGATGCAAACGTATCCTTTACAACGGACGTTTTCGTTACTTGCGATGATGACCTTACCGGAATACATTCGGGGGCGACGTCTGACGCTCGCTGCCCAACAATTGACACAGACGGACGAAAAAATCATCGATCTCGCCTTACGTTTTGGTTATGAGACGCCGGAAGCTTTCACAAAAGCTTTCAAACGTCAGCATGGTTGTTCGCCAACGTTGATGCGAAGCGAGCGACGTCCGATTCACGCCTATAACCGCCTGAGCATTCAGGTGACCTTGAAGGGACTGGAGCAAATGGATTACCAACTCATCGAACGACCGGCTTTACAAATTTCAGGATGGCGAAAACATTTCCCGACGCAAGATGGTGCCCAACAACAACTGATTCCGTTGTTTTGGAATGATGTGAATCATTCCGGTCAAGATGCTACCTTGTTTAAACAAAATGACGGTCAGATTGAAGGTGTGATTGGTGTCTGCTCCAATTTCACCGAAGCATCGATGGATTATTGGATCGCGACGACGACAACGGAAGTTCTGCCCGGTCAGGAAACGATGACGATTCCGGCGAGTCTTTGGGCGACGTTTCCGGTCGTTGGTCCGATGCCGCATGCCATTCAAGAGATGTGGCAGCGTATCTATCAAGAGTGGATCCCATCGCATGGATATGATCCTCTACCTCACGCTGAACTCGAAGTTTATTCGGCAGGCGATCCGTCTGCCGCCGATTATCAATCTGCCATCTGGATTCCGGTGCGGCCACGCGACTGACGGTTTCAGGACATATGAAAAAGCGAGATCATCGGTGATCTCGCCTTTTCGTGTGTCATGCATACTGTTGTTTAATCAGTAACGTTTTTCCACTGATTTCTTTCGGAATTTCGGGTACCGCGCGCATGACGACATTCAATTGTCCGTCAAACAGTCGGTCAAGAACGAAAAAGAGTTTCTTCTCATGTTCTTTCTCGAAGCATCGTTCATCCGGAACATATAATAAAACAATCTCATCCCGCGACTCTTGAATGTATTGCACGCGTTCGATACAGTTCGGGAACGCTCGAACGATTCCCGCAAGTTCGCCTTCAAAGACACGGTGCCCGTTTCTGAGTTGAATGAAGCTTCTCCCCCGTCCGTCGATCGAAGCGATGATCGGACCTTGATGACCACAAGGACACGTTTCCTGACTAAGCGTCATGCGATCGCCAACGCGGTAACGGACAAGTGGTGTACCATGCGTATCGAAGCTCGTCACAAGGATTTCACCGTCCTCATCACGTTCAATGATTCCCATCTCATAATGTAAATGTTTTTTCCCATACGGACATTCGGCGACGATCGGCGCCCCTTCTGACGACGCATACTGATCATAGATTGGCGCATGGAAGACTTCTTCGACGAGCGTTCGTTCTTCTGCCGTCATCATCTCAGCCGTCGGGAAGATTGCTTTGGGACGAAACGTACAGGTCATCCCATATTTTTTAGCATATCGTGCGACTTCGATCATTCCTGAAGGCAAACCATCAATCGATTCCGGCTGAAACCGATTCAGTTGTTCGATGTATGCAGCGGCGGTTTTCGGATTGATGTTTTTGATCGAGAACAACATCTGATTGATGACTTTATTCGTCCGCCAATAAACCGGTGCCTTTTGTTGCGGGGAAGCAAGCGTTTGACCGGTAAAACTTGCACGGCGCATCCCTTGATCGACTCCATGGGTCCACTTGAAGAAGTCAAGATGTGCCATCCGGATTTGCATGTCTTCCTTTGTATAATGCACTTGAATCGATTTACCGGTCGTACCGCCCGTTTTTCCGAGAATCGGGGCATGGACGTGCGCATGGACGTCCTCATTTTGTTGGCGTAAGATTTCTTTCGTCAAAGGGGGAATCTGTTTTAGTTCGTCAATCGATTTTAGCGGGAGCTCTAGTGCGATGGTAGAAAACAATTCCTGATAGTATGGACTATGTGTTTGGCAAAAAGAAAGGAAGTCGTTTAATCGATGCAATTGTTCTGCTCGAACGTCAATCGGTCGTCCTAACTTCTGTTTCAGTTCTTGTAAGCGTTGCTGATAGGCGGGACCGTATCGTTCATGGAACAGGCGACGTCCTTGTAAAGTCGTCAACAAGTTTTGGATGAAAATCGGTGAGTGAAAGTAGATCGATTCTTTGAGCTGCATGATGTCACTCCTTCCATAGTTAGACCACCTTTTACTGATACTTTCATCTTATTTCCAGTCGCCGCCCATCTCAATTAGTTCTTCGTGAATAAACTTAGCTTTTATTTTCATGGCGATTTATTTTAATGAACTCTGATTCACGAACATATTCTTATCGATTCTTGAACTTACAACTTTTCTTCCCTCACAAAAAATCCGATTGATGAAGAGGAGTTTCTTCATCAATCGGATTCATACGAGTGGTATTACGATTTCGCACCTTTTTGTAGCATCTGACATCCGTATGCCCGCAATTTAATCGCTTCGAGTACGAGCGACATCTGTTGCTCATCCAATCGTTCAATCAGCTCGATGATCGTGATCGTCGTTCGTCCATTATACAATTGGACGATCAAGTGGATGATTGCTTCTAACGCTGGACTCGGATAGGGTTCAGCCAGAAATTCACGATCAAAAAACTCACCACTATCCGGAAAGAAGTAATCCGAGAACCGTTCGAGCACTTGTGGCTGTCCTGTCGCAAGGTACAGCATCGAGACCATCGCTGCATCTTCTCGTTGTTTCGGCTTTAATCGTCTCCACAACAGATCGAATCGTCGTTCATGTCCCTCTTGCATGAATTGTATCGTCTGCATGGTTGAAGCCCCCTTTGTTTTCATACTTCCTGTTGGTTCTTTTCCATATGTTACTATTCCCTATTCCATTCAACTGAATCGTCTCAGCATATCCTCTTGCGATTGAACCGACTCGATTGGGGGTACATTACAACAGATATAAGAGAGGAGTTTACATCCATGCCAACGCGCCTAGCTTTAGCCGGAGCCACCGGATACATTGGTCACAATTTACTGAACGAACTAAAGAAAAAATATGACGTCATCGCCCTTTCACGAAATGGTGACGACAAGGACAATGAGGAACGCGTCGAATGGCGATCGTGCGACCTCTTTTCTCTAGACGATACGATCGCTGGTATGAAAGGAGCAGACATCGCTGTCTACCTCGTCCATTCGATGATGCCATCTGCTAAATTGACACAAGGATCGTTTGAGAATATGGACTTATTGTTAGCCGATAACTTCGCCCGTGCCGCAAAAGAAAACGGCATCCGGCAAATCATCTACTTAAGTGGTATCATCCCCGAGGAAACAGAAAATCTATCGCGTCACTTAAAGAGTCGACTTGAAGTCGAACGCGTTCTCGGTGCGTACGGAACACCGGTGACGACGATCCGTGCTGCGTTAATCGTTGGTCCTAAAGGTTCATCGTTCCCAATCTTATCGAAACTCGTCAAACGCTTACCCGTCATGGCACTCCCACGATGGACACGTAACAAGACACATCCTGTCGCCTTACCAGACGTCATTCATGCTCTTGGTGAAAGTGTCGATCGCGATGATGTCAAAGACCGGGCCATCGATATCGGTGGTCCGGAAGCGATGACCTATAAAGAGATGATCCTTAAAACAGCCGACATCATGGGTAAACGACAACCGACGATCGATATTCCTTTATTGACCGTTAAATTATCCCGCCTTTGGGTGACACTCGTGTCCGGAGAACCAAAAGAAACCGTCTATCCACTCGTTGAAAGCATGGTCCATGAGATGGTTGCGGATCCAGAAAAAATGGTTCCCGGAATCAGTGACGGCAAAATCACATTCGAACAATCAGTCCAAGATGCGTTAAAAGAGGAGGAGGAACAAAAAGGATCTTCTTCCTCGTCGTCTTCGACACCAGACGTCCTTGACGTCCGATCGGTACAACGTGTTCTTTTGCCAAAGGATCGCGATGCCGACTGGGCAGCTGAAGATTATATGAACTGGTTGTCATCATTTGCTCGCCCTTTCCTATCGTCAACCGTGCAAGATCAAGTCGTTCGGATCCACATTCCGTTTTACGAACAACCGCTGCTGGAATTGACGAAGGAACCGGTTCACGATCGACACATGGCGACGTACCGGATTACCGGCGGATTGTTCGCAAAAGTCGAGCAAGACAGCCGTGGTCGGATTGAATTCCGGCAAATTCCCGGTACGCAGGAATGTATCATCGCCATCCATGAATTCGTCCCTGCGCTACCGTGGATACTCTACAAGGCAACACAGGCGAACGTTCACCTGCTCGTGATGTATCTCTTCAAATTACACTTGTTGCGCCGGATTCATTCGACGGAACAAGAATCGACACGTGCGGACGAAATCGTTCCGTCCTCTTAATGCCAATCAAAACGATTCGCCTCTTCCTTGGCGAATCGTTTTTTGACGTTTACAGAAGGATGACGAAATGGAAAAAATCGTGATACACTGGACGATGACTGAAAGAAAGGGGTTTCACTGCATGCGCTCATTTGAGGAACGATTATCGAACCAACTCGAGGCGACGGCTTCACTCGCCACATTGATTCAACCTTCAACGGATCAACTCCGTTTAGATAAACTAGATAAATTCGCTAGCAAACTATTAAAACGAGAGTTCACGATTGCGTTTGCCGGTCACTTTTCAGCTGGAAAATCGAGCATGATCAACGCCTTGACGGGTGAATCGGTCTTACCGACGAGTCCGATTCCGACGAGTGCGAACATCGTGACACTTCAGCAAGGTGAGATGGATTCAGCAATCGTTCACTTTCATGAACAGCCGTCTGTTCGTCTGACAGCAACAGAGCAAGAGGAGCATCTTCAATCGCTTGGGAAAAGTGGTGATGTCCGACAAATCGATTTGACGCATGCCGCGTCCGCGCTGCCTCCTGGTCTCGTCTTAATGGATACGCCAGGCGTCGACTCGGTCGATGATGCCCACCGTGTATCAACGGAGTCTGCCCTTCACTTGGCTGACATCTTGTTTTACGTCATGGACTACAATCATGTTCAATCCGAATTGAACTTCATGGTGACGGATGAATTACAAGCTGCCGTACCGGAATTGTATTTAATCGTCAATCAAATCGATAAACATCGTGACGATGAACTATCATTCGACGCCTTCCGTCGTTCGGTTCATGCGTCCTTCGCCGAACACGGTGTCGTACCGAAAGGGATTTTCTTTACGAGCCTACGGGACCCAGCCCATCCGCATAACGATTTCACGGAAGTCGAACAACTCGTCAAACAAAGCATTCGCGACGCTCAACCGAAGTTACTGACTTCTGCCGCTCTGACACTTGAAAGTCTTCACCAGGAGCATACACGTTATCTCACACGTCTCGTCTCAGAAACCTATGAGACGATGGCTGAGCAATTGAATGACGCTGAACGACGGGATCCGGCGAAAATCGAAACCGAATTAACGCGTGTCTCGCAACAGTTAGAAGCACGTCAACCGGACCGCTGGGTACAGACGTTTTCGCTTCATCGGGATCAACTCTTGAAAAATGCGACATTGATGCCATTTGAATTACGCGAGAAGATGCGCCGTTTCCTCGAGTCACGTCAGCATGATTTCAAGGTTGGATTATTCCGTAGCGCGAAAAAAACGGAAGCGGCTCAAGCGGAGATCGCACAAGACGTGCTCCGTGCCTATCAGACAGTGACCGCTTCCGAAATTTCGCTTCATTTACGTAACTTGATGAAACAATCGTTACGTGACCTTGGTCTCCTGCAGGATACGCATATCGTCGCAATCGATCAGCTCTCACTCGACCCACCGCTTTCCGTACTCGAAAGTGCCTTGCCAACCGGTATTACGATCACAGGTGAATCAGTGCTCCAGTTCACGAATCGTGTCGCCGAACAGACACAAGCGTGGTTCGTCAAGGAAACGAACTCGTGGCGTGAGCTTGTTCGTCAAGAGTTGACGGCAACTTTCCCGAAAGAACAAGCTGAACTATTGCAACAACAGACGTCACTACAGCATAAATGGAATAGCGTTCAAGCATGGCAACAGGCTACCGTAGCACTCGAGCGATATGAGCATGGCGTTGCCAATCCATCTGACCAACAACTCGAACAGGCTCGGACGCAA
Source organism: Exiguobacterium sp. Leaf187 (assembly GCF_001423925.1). Lineage (NCBI taxonomy): Bacteria > Bacillati > Bacillota > Bacilli > Caryophanales > Exiguobacterium > Exiguobacterium sp. Leaf187. The sequence goes on from NZ_LMPR01000009.1 coordinate 730,896, forward strand.
GTTTCAATCTGGGAGGAGCAATTGATTCAGCAAGAAGCGGCGATCGTTTCCTTTACCGGATATGAATCGGTGACAGAAACTACTTCGTTTGAAGTTGCGACGACGATCAGTGAGCAACAAGCCGTCCGTTATGCACCGGAAGACGTCGCTCAAATCCGTCAGCATCTAAATGGTCTTCAAGGTTTTGAAGATGCCGTCGCTTATTTGAATGACAAATTGAACCGACTGACACACCAATCGTTCACGATTGCCTTATTCGGTGCCTTCAGTGCTGGAAAATCGTCGTTTTGCAATGCCTTGCTCGGAGACAAGGTACTCCCGGTCTCTCCGAATCCGACGACCGCATCGATCAACCGGATTCACCCTGTTGACGCTGCACACCCGCACGGCGTGGCAGAAGTCACGTTCAAGTCGGAAGCAGCGATGCTTGAGGACTTAAATGAAGCGATGGTCGGAACGATGACGTTCGAGTCAACGAAACAGGCATACGATATGCTCTTATCACGTGCCGCGTCACTGATGGACCCGTTCTTGCGTGCTTTCTTGAAAGGATTCCCTACCGTCCAATCCTTCATCGGTACCGCTCAGACGGTCGATCAAGACGCTTTTAAACAGTATGTCGCGCAGGAAGAACGAAGCTGTTTCGTAGATGTCATCGATTTCTATTACGATAGTCCGTTAACACGTCTCGGCGTGACGCTCGTCGATACGCCTGGAGCAGATTCAATCAATGCCCGTCATACTGATGTCGCTTTTGATTACATCAAGAACGCGGATGCGATCTTATTCGTCACGTACTTCAATCATGCCTTCGCCCGCGCTGACCGTGAATTCTTGATTCAACTCGGTCGTGTCAAAGACGCATTCGAACTCGATAAGATGTTCTTCCTCGTCAACGCGATTGATCTCGCTGCATCAGATAGCGAACGTCAAGATGTCTTGAACTATGTCGCGACGGAATTGCAACGCTTCGGGATTCGATCGCCTCGACTGTATGGAGTCTCGAGCTTACAAGGACTCACGGAAAAGCAACAAGAGCGATCGGATTCAACTTCCGGTCTACCTGAATTCGAGGAGGCATTCCATCACTTCCTAGCGGAGGATCTGACCGGTCTCGCCAAAGTATCGTTGTCTGAGCAGACGGAAAAGACCGTCCAGCGACTCGAACGATTTATCGCTGCGACTGAAGCGAATCTGTTGCGAAAAGAAGAACGGTTGGCTGAGCTGTCTGCTTTAGAACAGCAGGTCACGGATCGTTTCGAAGACAATCGCGCCGCTTTGATCGAACCTGCACTCAAAGCAGAGATCCATGAGCTGATGCACCATGTCGTACAACGCATTTATTACCGTTTCTCCGACTTTTTCAAGGAAGCCTATAATCCTGTTCGTTTTGCTCAAACTGGCAAAGGAGCGGCATTACAGGATGCATTGACGGAACTGTTGACGTTCCTTCGGTTCGATTTTGAACAAGAGCTCCGTGTCACGCATTTCCGTGTCGATCAATGGCTCGAAGCGTCCTTGATCCGGCGTCAACAAGAGGAGCAACAGTTGCTAGAGCAATGGAACGAATCCTTCCAACTCGCACCTGTCACGGTCTCTCGATTAAACGAAATGACGTTCGATGGTCCATTCGAAGATGCAACGCCTTATGTCGGCGTCAAACGCCACTTCCGGAATGCGAAAGCCTTCTTTGAGAAAAATGAGAAGGAGCAGTTGAAGGAGGAGCTTGCGACATTAACTAAACAAGAAGCACTCGCGTATACTGCCACTCAAGAAGAACGCTTGCTTGCAGTCGCGTCGGCACATCTGGACACTTCTTTGACAGCCGTTTCAGAGCACCTATTACGCCAAACACTCGAGCAACTTGAGAGTGAACGAGCGACGTTACAGGCACAAGAGACGCTGACTCCTTATAAACAAGCAGCAAAGCAGATTCGCAGTCTGACGCAACACGTCACTTCGTAAAATACAATCGTTCAACACAAAAGACCGGAGCGCGATGCGTTCCGGTCTTTTTTCTTCATCGCGCAGGCGTTGGCCAATACGACTGAAAATAGTGAACGATGTATTGGTGGACGTGCCGGACAACAGGACGTAATTCCGTCCCGACGAGTCGGTTCAACGAGACATCCCATAACATCGGTGGGTCGAACGGGATGATTTTAATGTCATCCGCATGATGAAACCGTAGTATCGGTTCCGGTAGGATTGAGATGACGTCAAGTTCTTGGACCATCCCGATCAACAAGTCCCATGCCCCTGACATGAAGAAGATATTCGGCTCTTGCTGCACTTTACGAAACTCCGATAGTATTTGATGATGTAACATGAATCGATCGTTCAAGATGACAAGTGGTTCATTTCCGATATCACGATACGACAACGCTTCTTTGGCTTGAAACGGGTGATTCGGACGCACGGCGACGACGACCTCATCTTCGATCAATCGAAAACGTTCGATACCATAGGATTCGCCCGGTTCAATCAAAATGGCCAAGTCGAGTTCTTCAAGTAACAGTCGACGCTTGAGTTCAAACGCCCCCTCTTCGATGATTTCGAGTTCGATGCCTGGATGTTCCGCCATGAACTTCGGAATCAACTGCGAAAATAAAACAGGGAGGATGACGGGTGGGATGCCGAGACGGACCTTTCCTCGGACGACGTTCGAACGTTCACGCAGATGACCCATCAATGCTTGATGACGTGTCAGAACGATCTTCGCATCCTCATACAATTGACGTCCCGTTTCCGATAACCCTGTCAACCGTCCGTGCTTTCGAATGAACAGTTCTACTTGCTCCAGCTGTTCGAAGTCGCGGATCATCTGACTAAGCGCCGGTTGCGAGATTGACAAGTGCTTCGAAGCACGCGTTAAATTATAGCCTTGCTCGACGATCGTCGTAAAAAAGAGCAATTGTCGAATATCCACTTACATCCCCCCTTATTCATCAAACCAGCGATTTTTTTTGAAGAACAGAATCATTCCTAAAGCGAGGAGTCCCATTGCCCCTAACGTTACGAAATAACCATACTGGGTCGTCAGTTCTGGCATGTGTTCGAAGTTCATACCATATATACCTGCGATGAACGTCAACGGCATGAAAATCGTCGTGAAGATCGTCAATGTCTTCATGATACTATTCATCCGGTACGAGTTGAGAGAGATGAAATTATCCCGAAACTCAGATGTCATCAATCGATTGTATTCGATCATTTCCGATAACTTCAGTAAGTGATCGTACAAATCGCGAAAGAATGCCTGTTTCTTTGGATGAATCGATAAACGCTTTGATTCGACGACACGATACAGTAAGTCCCGCATCGGCATGACCGTCCGCGAGATTCGAAGTAACCGCGCGCGTAGTTCGAAAATCTCCTCCATCAACCGACGATCATTGCCACGCGTTCGGTAGCGTTCCTCAAGCGCAAATAATTCATCTTCCGTTGCATGAACGATCGGAAAATACCCGTCGACGATCTTATCCATGATTTTATGTACGAGGTCGACTGTTTCTTGTTTGTCGAGGCGTTGGCTACACTGTTCAAACACGATATCAATTTCTGGTGAAGATTGCTCATGGTAGCTAACGAGATGCCGATCACTTGCGAACAAATTGATTTCACGACTCGTCAATGTTCCTTCATCGAGCGCATGAAGGACAAAAAAGCTATGTTCTGTATAATATTCAAGCTTTGGGCGTTGCAAGTAATGAAAACAATCTTCAATCGCCAGTGGATGAAAATCAAAAACCTCAATCAATTTTTGCTTCTCTACGTCTGTCGGTTGATCGAAATCAACGAAATAACGTTTCATGCCCGACTCCTGTGTCCGACTTACATCATCGGTCAAAATGATTGTGTCATTCGCATCGATCAGTATACAACGAATCAACTTTTTCTCCCCCTTTTCCTATGTAAGCGTACTATATTTTTTAGTATGCAACAAAAAAAGGATTTCCTCGAAGAGAAATCCTTTCAGATTGTAGACAAATGAACTGACTCAAAAAATGACACACCTTTTCACGCCCTTTCCTCAGGCGAGACACAAGCCAGAGCAACCCTGCAGCGAAGCGAAGCTTGTCCCAGGAAAACGATGCGAGTCGAACAAAAAAAGCGCAATCCTTCTCGTTAGAGAACAATTGCACTTGTCTTCAGTCTCAAAAGATTTCCCCAAAGAGAAATCCGTTTCAAATAGCAATCAACCATGTTCAATATAAAATCCGCTCCAATAAACCTGACGATACGTAAACTCTTTTCCACTCTTCGTCGTCACAAGCATTTCATCTTCTGCCATGACGGCAATTTTAATGGGTACTTCACCGTGATCCGTCAAATAATTGAGGATCTCAAGATGCCGATTCAACCAAAGACGACGGCGGAACCAACGAAAACGACTGAATGCCGCACTGAAGTGGAGTAAAGCGAGCGCAAGGATAATTAAAGCAAACGGAAGTGGAATGTCGAACAACGCAATCAAATATACATCTGCAATCAGCAAGGATAACGAAAGACCCATTTCCGTCATCTCCATGAAAGATGCTTTATAGGTCGCGAAGTAGGTCATCACACGAAATAGGAAGATGACCGTGAGGTACGGTACGAAGTACATTTGAAACACATGGTCCGTGCCGCTGTTGACGAACATGAGCAGTGGCAGGAAGAATAGCAATTTCCAGATTAGGATGGCGGAATAAAATAAAGTATGATCCGTGTAGCGTCTGCGTACGATGGCTTGACTCATATTCATTGCCTTCCCCTCCTTCATGATGGACCGTTTCAAAGTCGATGATGACAGGACATGATGCCTATAAGGGTATGTTTCCGAATTCAGCTGTTTCTAATCGTCTAATTCACAGTTTTTAGAAACTGTATATTTAGTATACGTCATGACGCGCCAAATGGTTCACTTTCCCCATCATTTCCCATCATTCGATGTGCTACAGATTGGAAACCCGCTCTTGCTAGTCGTCCGGATCTTCTACTGCTACAATATAAGATATTCCAATTGAACAGAATCGAGTTGAATCTTTCATGTACACCCATATCATCATCGGCGCCGGAATTCTCGGTGCCTCGACGGCCTATCATTTATCGAAGGCTGGTGAACGCGTTTTACTCGTCGATCGGAAGGAACCCGGTCGAGCCTCTCATGCGGCAGCCGGCATCATCTGTCCATGGATGACACAACGACGAAATAAGGCATGGTACCAATTAGCGAATAACGGGGCTCATTTTTACAAGACATTGATTCCTGAACTGGAAGCACTCGGTGAGACGAGTACGGGTTATCAGCAAGTTGGCACGATCGCCTTACATGAAACATCAAAAATCGAAAAGATGGAGACGATTGCGCAAAACCGTTTTCCGGAAGCTCCTGCCATCGAACGTATCGAACGACTGGACCAAGATCGTGTCAAAATGCTCTTTCCACTCGTCGAACAGATCGAGGATGCCTTATTCGTTTCCGGTGGTGCCCGCGTTGACGGACGTGCCTTGTGTGCTGCACTGATTCGTGGCGCTATCGAACATGGAGCGACCGTCCTAGAAGGAGATGCTTCTCTTGTCGTAGACAAGGGAGTCGTCACTGGTATAACCATGGAAAATGAACAGTACTCGGCAGAACAGTTCATTTTAACGGCGGGTGTCTGGTTAAATGACTTACTCCGCCCACTTGAGCTTAAAATCGATTTGCATCCGGAGAAGGGACAGATTCTGCAACTCGATTTGACGGACTCTACATCAACGACATGGCCCGTCGTCATGGGACAACGCGGATTATATCTCGTCTCTATCCACGAAGGGAAACTGATCGTCGGTTCAACACACGAAAAACAGACCGATTATGATTTGAAACCGACCGTCAAAGGGATGCATGCCTTATTGAATCGCGCTTTACCTGTCTTACCGCGTCTCGAAGAAACGACGATTGATGAACTGCGTATCGGCTTACGCCCGTATACGAAAAACTCCCTGCCGGTGATCGGACCGCTTCAAAATCATCCGAACGTGTTCCTAGCGAACGGACTCGGTGCATCCGGTTTGACGATCGGACCGTATCTCGGTAGCCAATTAGCGAAGCTTGCACGTCATCAAACTCCTGATATCGAATGGACGACTTATGAGCCGACCTACGTCTCTCTCGACTCCTGACCCACTCTATACTTCACTTTGAAAGGAAGTACACCATTGTCCATGAAACCAATCGTTCCTCTTGAATTATTCGATGCTTTAGATATACGTGTTGGTACAATCCAGTCGCTTTCGGATCTTACCGATGGCTCAATTCAGCTTGAACTACAATTCGACGGCTTTACGCGTTCTTTTTCACTCGCTTGGGAATCGCTTCGCCCGGATGTCCATGAGTTGCTTGGAAAACAAGCGATTGCCGTGTTGAATGTACCTGGTCGTACGCCTGAAGAGTCGGGGCGGTTGCTTGAGATCGGACGTTCGGAACAATGGATGCCAATCCTCGTCGTACCGGAACATCCGATTCCAGAAGGCGCTCGGATCGAATAAACGCTTTCACCCACAAAAATACTCCCCTTCATCGCTTCTACACAGAAGCTTACAAGCGGGAGTATTTTTAGTTTTTTCGCCGTTACATTTTTTCTAAATAATGCACGCTGAATCGTTCATCGTCATCGATCCAACAATTGACTGAATGAAAACCACTTTGACGGGCAAGTGTCTCAAACTCTTCTTTACTGTATTTATAGGAGTTTTCCGTATGAATCGTTTCCCCTTGTTTGAATGGAACCGTCACATCTCCAACTTGCACGAGTTGATCGAGTTGACTCCGAAGATGCATTTCGATTCGTCCTTTTTCTTCATTATAAAAAGCATGATGTTCGAATCGTGTCACATCAAACGTTCCCTCGAGCATCTGATTCAAATGCGTCAACATGTTCAAATTGAATGCTGCTGTGACACCGGCTGCATCATTATAAGCCCGTTCAAGCACATCAACAGACTTTTTCAGGTCGACGCCGATCAAGAATCCATCACCCGTTTCAAGAATTCGTGAGGAATGACGTAAGAAGCGCATCGCTTCCTCCGGTTCAAAGTTACCAATCGTCGATCCCGGGAAAAAGATGACTCGTTTTTGAGACTCCTCGACCGGTAAAGAAATCGATTGTGAGTAATCCCCACAGACCGCTTTAATATGCAGCGCAGGATACCGTTCCGACAATTGGCGTGCAGATTCCATCAGGAAGTCTTTTGAGATATCAATGGGCATGTACGTGTCGAGATGTGTAAATGTCTCCAGTAACATCTGGATTTTACGACTGCTGCCACTTCCATATTCAATCAGTGTATGCACATCGCCGATACTTCGTGCGATCTCCGCTCGATGCTGCTCCAAGATGGCGAGTTCTGTCCGTGTCGGATAATATTCCGGTTGTTGCGTAATCTGTTCGAACAACTGGGATCCGATATGATCATAAAAATATTTTGCCGGTAAGACCTTTTGCTCTCGCATCAGACCTTCGATGACTTCTAAACGCATGTTTTGTTGCGGAGTATATAAATCGTAGCCAATGACCGTTTCCCGCATCACATGTCACCCGCCAATCGGAAGCCGCCAAATAACCAGCGTTTATCAGGCGGGAAGAAGTTGCGGTACGTCTCGCGAATATGATCGTCAGGCGTCACGCACGCTCCTCCACGCAGTACCATTTGATTACACATGAACTTCGCATTGTATTCCCCGAGCGCTCCTTCGAGCGGTTTACTGCCTGGATATGAACTATAAGCGCTCGACGTCCACTCCCATACGTTTCCGAACATGCTCGCAAGCGTTGTCTCTGACTCTTCGACGGCTACCGGATGGAAGGTTCCGCTTCCCATCATATTACGCTTCGTGACAGAATCGACTTGGCGAGAAGCCCATTCCCATTCCGCTTCTGTCGGCAAGCGTTTCCCTATAAAGCGACTATAAGCGTCCGCCTCATAAAAACTGACATGACAGACCGGTTCATCGAGACGAAGTGGTTCGACACCGTTCATCGTAAAGATCGTCCACTCTCCCGCGTCATCCTTCATCCAATATAACGGGGCTTTCCAGTCTTCTTTTTGCACCGTCGCAAAGCCGTCAGATAGCCAATACTCTGATTTTTCATAGCCCCCTGCTTGAATGAACGCCAAATACTCACCGTTCGTGACAGGACGCGTCGCGAGTTCAAATGGATGCAGCCACGTTTTATGACGTGGACTTTCGTTGTCGAACGCAAATCCGTCTCCTGTATGACCAATCTCGACGAGTCCTTCCTCGAATTGGATAAACGATATTTCCTTGACTGCATTTTCAGGCACATCTGATGCCAACGACTTTGATTGATAAGCAGGTAACAGTGGATTCGTGAAAAAGTTATACTTCACGTCCATCAAGATCAATTCCTGGTGTTGTTGTTCGTGTTGTAATCCCATCTCGACTAACGCTTCGATTTTCCGTTGGTCTTCTGGAGTCCGTTCTTCCTTCAAGAACTCGACCATTTGTCCATCGACATATGCCCGGTAAGCAATGATGTCCTCGACGGTCGGACGCGACAGCATTCCCCGTTGTTGACGAGGCTGGTAAGCACCAATCGAGTTGTAATATGAATTGAACAGATAATTGTACTTCGGATGGAAAACGCGATAGTCTTCATTATATTCCTGTAGTATCATCCGTTCAAAAAACCAAGTCGTATGGGCGATGTGCCATTTCGGTGGACTCACGTCTGAACTCGCTTGAATGATGAAGTCTTCTGCTTCGAGCGGTTCAATCAAGGCAATTGTTTGGTTACGAACAGTGGCAAATTTTTCGATTAAGTACGATGTCGTTTCAAATAGCATGTCAATCACTCCCTATCCAAAATATTCCGAATCTTTTGGTCCATTTGATGTATACCCCTCCTATGGAAGAGTTATGCTAAAGAAACAAAAAAAGTCCGCCCCGTTAAGAGCGAACTGATCATTTTAATATACTTTATCGCCGTTGAAGATCGAGTTCTTGACGACGACGTAGTCGACCGTCCGAATCGCCTGCAATTTGTTCCCGCCAGCATACGAAATTGCCGATTGTAAATCTTGCTCCATCTCAATCAACGTATCCACAAGACTCCCTTTATGCTCGACGAACATCTTCTTTCCTTCAACGTTCTTGCGTTCCCCTTTTTGGAACTCAGAAGCAGAACCGAAATATTCCTTGACGAGCACTCCGTCCACCTCATGTGTCTCACCAGGCGATTCCTCATGCCCTGCGAAGAGTGAACCGATCATGACCATCGACGCACCGAACCGGACTGACTTCGCGATATCGCCATGCGTCCGAATCCCGCCATCAGCAATAATCGGTTTACTTGCTGCTTTTGCACACCAACGAAGTGCCGCGAGTTGCCAACCACCTGTACCGAATCCTGTCTTAATCTTCGTAATACACACTTTACCTGGTCCGATCCCGACTTTTGTTGCATCGGCTCCCGCATTCTCAAGTTCACGCACCGCTTCTGGCGTACCGACGTTACCAGCGATGACGAAACTTGCTGGTAGAAGCGACTTGATGTGGCGAATCATCTGAATGACGGCCTCCGAATGACCGTGTGCGATATCAATCGTGATGTATTCCGGAGTCAGCCCTTCTGATGCGAGCTGTTCGATCAGCTGATATTCCTCTTCCTTGACACCGACGCTGATTGAAGCGAACAGTTGACGTTCTTGCATCATGCGAACGAATGCCAAACGACGAGACGGCTCGAATCGATGCATGATATAGAAATAATCGCCTTCCGCTAAGAACAAAGCAATCGATTCATCAATGATCGTTTGCATGTTTGCCGGTACGACCGGAAGCTTGAAACGACGACCACCGAACTCGACTGACGTATCACATTCCGAACGACTACCAACGATTGATTTTGCTGGAATTAATTGAATATCTTCATAATCGAATACTACATCCATGAATAACACCTCTAATTACGAATATTTTTTAATATATTGGCGATAATCATTCGCCCCTTGACTACTATAACGAACTGTCCTCATAGTGTCAAAGAAATTTTCGCATTTTTAAGGTTTTTCAAGAACTTTATTCAGATATCATCAGTTAAATGTTCGGATTTTACTGGTTTTGTTGTTGTAAATCTGTCAACCAATGTTCTTCCCAGTCAAAATAGCTTGTTGCTTCGGATGCTTCAAACACGTGATCAGGATAAGTCAGTGCTAGAGGAGGACGCTCCTTTTTTGGAAAATATGCCAGTTGTTTCGATTCTCCATCGATCGCTTCGAGCGTTCCCCCGACAACCTCACACTCGAATACCGTCGCTACGTATTCAACTTCGTTTCCATCTGGGTACGTCAAACGGAACGACTCTCCACCGAAGGTCGCAATCAGACGAACCGGTCGGACGAATAGACCCGTTTCTTCATAGACTTCGCGAATGACTGCTTGCGCCGGTGATTCTCCCAGTTCGATCGCTCCAGCAGGCAAACTCCAAAACGGACCTCCTGGATCCTGAAAGAGGATGTGACCTGCTTCGTTTCGAATGATTGCTGCGACGCATGGTGTAAAAAGACGTTGCGTTCCGACAAGTTGGCGTAAATTAGCATAGTAATCAGAGATTGGCATGTTTTGACTCCTCTCGGTCTTCTTTTAATAGGGCAAACAAAATAAAGTCTTCCCAGGCATCGTTGATGAAAAGATTTTGTTTCGCGATTCCTTCTTTACGAAATCCAACTTTCTCAAGGACACGGATCGAGCCGATATTCTCCGGCATGACTTCAGCACGGATCCGGTGGAACTGGTGGACATCAAATAAATGATCGACGAACAATCCGACTGCTTGCGCCATATATCCTCGTCCTGAAAAGGCCGCATCCAGTTGATAGCCGATCATGCACGTCTCGGCTGGTCCACGTTGAACGAACATCGCCGAAACATCCCCAATCAACTGGTCGGTCTCAGATAAAAAGACACCATACGCATAATAAGCATCTTGACGCATCAACTCTTGGTGACGATGAATCCGTTCTCGTTGCCCTTCGATCGTGTATTGTTCTGGTGACGGCTTGATTGGCATCCAGTATTCAAAGTGATCACGATTTCGTAAGTTCACCTCAAGGACCGCCGCTGCATCTTCCAAGATGTACGGACGAATGTATACAGGAAACATATAACGCTCCTCCATTTCCATTATTATCTTTAGTTCAAGAAGTTTGCGTGTTTCATAATTCATGTAGCGGGAATCTACATAATAGTTTCATTACATTACAGTGACAGCATACTATAGAGAAAACTGTCGAAGAAGGAGTGACTTATGTATTCAGACACTGATTTGCTCAATCAAATCAAACAACGCGACCCTGTCGCGTTAGAACGATTATACGATCGTTACGAAAAAACACTCTTTCTTCTGTTCCGTCGCACACAAGTGGAAGATGCACTCATTCATTCCGCGATGACGCAACTATTCCGAACTGTTTGGGAACAACCGACACGTTATCCGAACTTTCAAGGATTCATTTTGCATACATTACGACAACTCAGTAGTAAAAGAGAACATATTCCGACTCGTTGAAAGAATCAGTTATACTCTTTCGACATGAGCAGAATGAACCCTTTAATTGTATGCTTTATTCAGAGAAGAACAGCTTCGTTTGTTCTTTTTTTGTTTTGTCCTTTCTTTTTCGATACAGGCATGCTATATTATTAAGTAATTATTGTTGTTCGGTGGAGATACGAAGTGTTTCACTTTATATTCGATGAAATTGATCACGGTAGTAATAATCAGTGTGCCAGTCACACGCAGGAGGCAATACACATGGAACAAGGTAAAGTAAAATGGTTTAACGCAGAAAAAGGATTCGGCTTCATCGAGCGCGAAAGCGGAGACGACGTATTCGTACACTTCTCAGCAATCCAATCTGAAGGTTTCAAATCACTTGACGAAGGTCAAGAGGTTTCTTTCGAAGTTGAAGAAGGTCAACGCGGACCACAAGCAACTAACGTTGTAAAACTTTAATTTCCTTTAGACCCTGCTCACGCAGGGTCTTTTTTGTGTTTATATATGCTACACTAGCGATTCAGGAAGAAAGGAGATGTAACATGACACTCGAACAAACGATGCAACACCTTCAAGCGGCTATGCTAAAAGGAGATTTATCACAAGTCTCGCATCTATTATCTCCCGAATTTACGTTCATCGATGCGTTAGGGCGGTCATTTGATGCCGAGACCTACCTCGATCATTACGTGGATCCTGCAAACATCCGCTGGTTATCCCGGACCGATGATTTTTCATACATTGATCATTTCGAAGATACGGCAATCCAGTATAGTTTGACAGAAGACCGATTTGAATACGGGACAACTCAATATGTTGGTCGTTTCCGGATCGTATCCATCTATCGTGCTACGTCAGATGGTTGGAAATGGCACTTTGGTCAACTGACATCTCTTGATCCGTCGTAACGGATTCAAGGGATGTTTTTGTTTTCATGTTCCATTCATCGTCAGTTGGAATTGCTTCTCATTTTTCATTCCGTTACACTTGAGGGGTACATATTTTCTGAAAATTCAAGAAGGAGTGTTCCTCATGACGGTTTATAACTTCTCTGCCGGTCCAGCAGTCCTTCCTGCCCCGGTCCTATTGAAGGCTCAATCCGAGCTACTCGATTATGAAAATTCAGGACAATCCGTTCTTGAAATGAGTCATCGTTCGCCAATCTTCGAATCGATTCGGGAGGCAGCTGAACAATCCTTACGGAGACTGATGTCGATTCCCGATTCGTACTCCGTATTGTTTCTTCAAGGAGGAGCTACACTTCAGTTCGCGATGTTACCGCAAAATCTGGCGACGAAGACCGGACGGATTGATTTCATCGATACCGGCGGCTGGTCGACGAAGGCGATTGCAGATGCCAAACGGTACGCCACGGTCAACGTGCTCGCCTCTTCCGCTGATCACGGGTATCGCTTCATCCCAGAAGGTCCGTTCACGTCAACGGCCGACTATTTGCACATCACTTGGAACAATACCCTCGAAGGGACGACGTATCAGACACCGCCACATGTCGATGTGCCACTCGTCGCTGATGTCTCGTCTTCGATTTTGTCTGAACCATTGCCAATCGAGTCATTCGATGTGTTGTATGCTGGTGCTCAAAAAAACCTTGGTGTCGCTGGTTTAACGGTCGTCATCGTGAAGAACGAGTTGCTTGATCGTGTTCCTGACACGATTGGTGCCTACTTACGGTATGACATCCATGCAAAACAGCGGTCTCTTTATAACACGCCACCGACGTTTAGTCTTTATATGACGAAATTAGTGCTCGATTGGATTGAAGAGACGGGACTCGAGACGATCGCGGCACGAAACGTCTCACAAGCGCGCATGTTATATGAAGCAATTGATCAATCCGATCTATTTCATAACCATGTAGCTGTCAAGGATCGAAGCCGGATGAACATTCCATTCTCGACCGGAAGCGAATCGAAAGACGCTGCTTTCTTGAACTTTGCTGCGCGTCACGATTTAATCAACCTTGCCGGTCACCGCTCGATTGGTGGAATGCGCGCGAGTCTTTACAATGCGATGCCGACCGAAGGAGTTACGGCACTGATTCACATCATGCACCGTTTTGAACAGGGGGAACGTTAAATGTATCACATCCAACTATGGAATGATCTATCAGACAAAGGATTAAAACGATTTACAGACGACTATCACGTCCAGCGGGAAACGGAGCAACCAGACGCCTTTCTCGTCCGCAGCAAGGATTTACATGACATGCGCTTTCCAGATAGTCTCAAAGCCGTCGCCCGAGCTGGCGTCGGTGTCAATACGATTCCACTCGATCAACTCGCGAACCGCGGGATTCCCGTCTTTTCGACACCAGGTGCCAATGCGAATGCCGTCAAGGAACTTGTCATCGGTAGTTTGTTCCTGACGGCGCGAAAACTCGTCCCGAGTCTGCTTTGGACGAACAACTTGCGCGGACCGGATATTCCGGAGCGGATCGAAGCGAACAAAAAACAATTCGTCGGAACGGAGTTACTCGGGAAACGAATCGGGATCGTTGGACTTGGGGCGATCGGGGCAAACTTAGCCAACACCCTTCACGAGCTCGGCATGACCGTCACAGGCTATGATCCACATATGTCCGTTGAGTCCGCTTGGCGCGTCTCGAATCAGATTCAGCGGGCAACACAGCTCGAGGATCTCCTCGCGACAAGCGACTACATCACGTTGCATCTCCCGCTCGTTGATGCAACGACGGGTTTACTCGATGCGTCACTCTTTTCAAAAATGAAACACGGCGCGACCCTACTCAACTTCTCGCGTGGTGAACTCGTCGATGAACAAGCGCTAGCCGAAGTGCTCAGGTCCGGTCGCCTGGCGAATTATGTGACGGATTTCCCGAACGCCTTCATCTTGTCCCTCCCCCGGGTCATTGCCTTACCACATATCGGGGCATCAACAAGTGAAGCGGAGGAAAACTGTGCCATTATGGCGGTCGATCAACTGCGTCTGTTCCTTGAGACAGGAAACATCCGCAATGCGGTCAATTTCCCAGCCGTCGAGTTACCGTTCACTGGAAAACGACGAATTACGATTGCTCACCACAACATTCCGAACATGGTCGGTCAAATCGCCTCCGTGTTAGCGCAAGAGTCGATCAATATCGCGAATATGATCAATGGTAGTAAAGATGCGATTGCCTATACGATCATCGATATCGATAACCATGCGGACGAGATGATTTCGCTCGACCGACTGAATCAGATTCCTGGCGTCTTGAAAACACGCCTACTCTAAAGGAGTGAACCCCATGCCAACTTTCGAACCTTTTGCGGCGTTACGACCGGACTCAAAATATGCGGCAGAATTTGCCGCCTTACCGTATGATGTTTATTCGCGCGAAGAAGCACGTTCCGAGATCCGACGTCATCCGCTGTCTTTTTTACGGATCGATAAAGCAGAAGCTACTCTTCCGTCATTAATCGCTGAAGATGACCCACGCGTTTATCAGCAAGCAGCGCTTGCCTTCGAAGAGAGTCAAACAAACGGCATCTTACAGCTCGATGCAGACGAGACGTATTACATTTATCAATTGTCAGATGGAACACATACGCAATCCGGTTTCGTCGGATGTGTTGCCGTCAGTGATTATGAGACGAATCAAATTCGTAAACATGAGTTCACACGTCCTGATAAAGAGCGCGACCGTGTCCGACACGTCGAACAGTTACAAGCACATACGGGTCCGATTTTACTTGCGCATCAAACCGATGCACAACTCGAAGCAATCGTCACGACGATTACTGCTGGCGATCCCCTATATGATTTCACCGTCGATGGAGTGACGCATCGAATTTATAAAATCACCGATCGCAATCATCTATTGACGATCGGGAGCCAGTTCGCCCGTCACGATGCTCTCTATATCGCTGATGGTCACCATCGTGCTGCAGCAGCAGCCATCGCTGCCAGTCGGACGGACCAGGAGGAAGCCCAACGTTTTCTTGGCGTCTCCTTCCCGCAGGATCAATTACGAATCCTTGGCTACCACCGTGTCGTCGAAGATTTATACGGTCAATCGGTCGTTGACTTCCTCGAGCGATTAGCCCATCGCTTTACGATCACAAAAGGACGTGCCGAACAAACGAAGCCTCACCAAATCGAGATGTATCTCAACCGGCAATGGTATATCCTTTCGTACGATTCTGAACGAATCGGGACGAAAGCGAATCTCGACGTCTCGATTTTACAAGAAGAGTTGTTGACACCGTTACTCGGTATCGAAGATCCACGGACGGACGCACGGATTCAGTTCGTCGGTGGTCATAAGGGGTATGCCGGTCTTGAGCAGATCGTGGACTCTGGACATGCCGCTGTCGCCTTCCACTTGCATCCGACTTCGATCGAAGATTTAATGGCTGTGGCTGATGCGGGAGAAGTGATGCCGCCGAAGTCGACTTGGTTCGAACCGAAGCTTCGGAGCGGTTTACTGATCCATCCGTTTGATTCATAATGCACACGCACTAAAAAAGCAAGTCGCGGATTCGATATCCACGACTTGCTTTTTCTTATACGTGTCGCAAAAGAAGAGCCGACACAGCTTCTACTTGAATAGTTCCCGACAACGTCGTTGCATTTAACAGACTTTCATACGTTCCCTCAAGCGAAAGAGATTGTGCCTCTTCACTTACGTTGACCACGAGCAAGTAAATCTGTTCACCCTGACGTCGCTCGACGACAAATGTCTGTTTTGTATCATCGATCCTTTGGAAATGATACGTTCCGGCATTTGCTAAAACCGGATGCTGTTTTCGAAGAGCGATCAACTGTGCAACGTGATCGAACAACTCACGGTTCTGCTTCGTCTCATCCCATTCCATACACGCACGGTTTGCCGGGTCTTGCCCCCCAGTCATTCCAATCTCATCGCCATAGTAGATGACGGGTGAACCCGGAAATGTCAACAGTGTAGTGAAGAGTAACTTCATTCGATCGATATTCCCTTTCGCACGCGTTAGAGCACGCGGCGTATCATGCGAGTCAATCAAATTGAACATGACCTCGTTGACATTTTGAGAATGCCAGTTTAAATTCCGGCTGACTGCATGTGAGAAATCACGAACGCTCGTCTCGCCCGTCGCAAAACAAGTCAAAAAGCTCTCTGTCAAACCGTAATTCATGACGGCATCAAATTGATCGCCGAGGAGCCATGGTTGCGAATCCGTCCAGCATTCGCCGACGATATAACATGTTCCGTTCGCAGCCCGGACTTCCTTTCGAAACTCACGCCAAAACGCATGATCGACTTCACTAGCGACATCCAGACGCCAGCCGTCAATTCCGAATTCCTCGACCCAGTAACGTCCGACGTGAAGCAAATAGTCTTTGACGTCCGGATGGGCAGTATTCAACTTCGGCATGTTTCGTTCAAATGCAAACACTTCATAGTTTGGAATCGATGGATCGACCGGGAAGGAATCAATCGTAAACCAGTTGGCGTATTTTGAGTCTTGTCCCTTTTCTAAGACATCTTGAAATGCTGGGTGCTCTTCACTAATATGATTAAAGACGGCATCGAGTAATACGCGGATACCGTTCTCATGTAGCACATCGATCATCTTGCGGAACGTTTTCTCGTCACCGAACGCAGGATCAAGCTTCAAGTAATCAAGCGTATCGTATTTATGATTGGATGGTGCTTCAAAGACTGGGCAGAAGTAGACACCCGTGACGCCGAGACGTTGTAAATGATCGACGTGATCAATGACCCCTTGAAAATCTCCACCGAAGAAATTCTGAAAAGCCGGTGCTTCACTTCCCCACTCCTTCGTTCCCGCTGGATCATTCGTCGTGTCGCCATTCGCAAATCGTTCCGGGAAAATTTGATACCAGACCGTATCCTTCACCCAATCCGGTGTATCAAAGACATCCGTCGCATGAACATATGGCACAGAAAAATAATAGCCTGGATGATCGAGTGGTGCTTCGTCATACCAGCCGCGCTCGGTTAAAACGGCTATCTTATCGCCATGAACCTCAAACCCATACCGTACCCGCTTCCGTTCTGGACGGATTGCAATGAACCAATAGTCATACGTCGCATCACTTCCATTGTGTTGCATCGGCGTCCGTTTCACTTTCCATGATTTTTCTTTCTCCGGATCAAAATTCCAATCTCGGTCTTCTTCTTTTTCCGCTTCCCATTCATACGGATCACCATATATCAATTCAACTTTTTCAATATCTCCTTTAGCCGTCATAAGTCGGACATGGACGGTTTCTTGATCATAGGCATAAACGAACGGTGATAATGCGCGATGAACTACTCCAGCCTGATTCAAATTCTGCCACTCTCCCTTAAATTGATATTTCTCTATCGGTAAAGTTCCTTTCTTCCGCATCGCTTAAACGTATTTAGTAGAAATTCAACTGTTCCACCGACATTTTAGTTCAGTCTGTCAGGTAGTTTAAGGTATACTGATAACGCATAGGAAATCACGGATTTCTGACATTACGGAAAGAGAGTGGATACGAAATGGGTCGTAAATGGAATAACATCAAGGAAAAAAAAGCATCAAAAGACAAAAATACGAGTCGGATTTACGCAAAGTTCGGTCGTGAGATTTATGTAGCGGCTAAACAAGGTGAACCCGATCCAGAATCAAACCAAGCATTAAAGGTCGTTCTCGAACGAGCGAAGACATACAACGTGCCACGTGCCATCGTCGATCGGGCGATTGAAAAAGCAAAAGGTGGAGCGGAAGAAAACTACGATGTCTTGCGTTATGAAGGGTTCGGTCCAAGCGGTTCAATGGTCATCGTCGAAACGTTGACGAACAACGTTAACCGGACGGCTTCTGACGTTCGTGCTGCGTTCGGAAAAAATGGCGGAAACATGGGCGTGAGCGGATCCGTCGCTTATATGTTCGATGCGACGGCAATCTTTGCCTTTGAAGGTAAAACTGCAGATGACGTTCTCGAATTGATGATGGAAGCGGATATTGATGTGCGCGATATCCTCGAAGAAGACGAATCTGTCATCATCTACGCTGAGCCGGAACAATTCCATGCTGTACAAGAAGCGTTGAAAGCTGCAGGCATTACTGAGTTCTCACTTGCCGAACTCGTCATGCTCGCCCAAAACGAAGTCGCGTTGTCTGAAGACGACGTCGCCCAATTCGAAAAAATGATCGATGCACTGGAAGATCTTGAGGATGTGCAACAGGTCTACCACAACGTAGAACTATAATCAAAAAGACAAGGGGATGGTCACGACCATCCCCTTGTCTTTTTGATTATAGTTTCTGTATCGGTTAACGCCCAGAATCGGTCACGCACCGTCTGTATTCATCATAAAGTATGAAACGCGTTTCATAACAAGAACTAAAAAAGATTCATTTATGATGTTTATTTCTTGAATTTAATGGGAATAGTAATATTCGGAGTCGATTATAACTTATTTTGCTTTGAAGAAATAAAAGGAGGAACGAACGATGACATATTCTTTAATTGAAACATTCAAACACATCGTAAGCGAGGCAACTAGCTTTAAGCGCGTTGATTTCGGAGGATACGATATTTATATGCAGACAACAGATGGACGAACGATTACGGCACACATCCGCTATGATGGTGGTGGAACAGACTTCAATGAAGCTTATTTAATGCTAGAATCGAGTACCGGTCAACGTCGCACAGCGACCTTAACGCTTTATCAATTCGAACATCTTTCTTCTTATACTGCACACAGTGAACGGACACGTGCCCTAGTCACAACAAGTGCTTAATGACTATAAAACACGCCTCTCATTCGAGAGACGTGTTTTTTTAATTTTCTTCTCGCTCGAGGCGTTCGAGTTCTGCGTGCGTTTGTGGGAATCCATTCGCTTGCCAATCTGCCCGATGAATAGAATCAAGTTGTGTCAGTCCGACTTCAGCCGGATCGCGTTTCGCGTCGACACTTGGACGATGGTCAATATCGTCTGAAGTCGTTTTTCGTTGTTGGTATTGTTGATAGGCGATTGTCGCAATCGCCGCTAAACCACCTAAAATGACACCTGTCTTGAATGTTGCTCGCATGAAAGTTCCCCCTCTAAGGTCATTAGTTGTGCTCTAGGTAGATGTACCCGAGTTACTTGAATTTGAATCATTCTTCTCATGGATCAACGTGTTATTTGAAAAAAATCAAAAAAAATTTCAGCCTATTTCTGCCGTGTTCCTACATATTTAATAATCAAGAGAGAAAATGGCTCTATCCCTTATGCTTCAACGCTTCACGTCATGCAAGAAGGAAAAAAGTACGCTATACTTGATTCAGAAACATCTTCGACGAACAAAATGAATCGTGTCTTCTACTGGACAGTTCCGAGCTTCAACAGCTTGCGTTCGCGTCCCTTTTTCATTTTTGGTCGTCGATGTCACAAAGGAGGGAATTTCGTGTCCGTGATGCACGGGGCTATTTTACTGCCCATATTGATCAGTCTTTTCATTCCGCTTCTAGCGAAACGCCTTCCGAACATTCATACCGGTTGGTTTGTACTTGTCGTACCTGTACTGCTCGTTTCGTATTTCAGCCGCTTTCTCGCTGGTACGATGTCAGGTGAGACCTTTACGGCACGCATGCCGTGGATACCATCGCTCGGTATCGATTTCGTCACGTATCTCGACGGACTCGGCTTATTGTTCGCACTATTGATCACAGGAATCGGCTCACTCGTCGTTCTTTATTCGATTTTTTATTTAGATGCGAAAAAAGAATCACTCGGAACATTTTATGTTTATCTGTTGATGTTCATGACCGCCATGCTTGGCGTCGTGCTGTCAGATAACATGATCGTCCTCTATCTGTTCTGGGAATTAACGTCGATTTCGTCGTTCTTATTGATCGCCTATTGGTACGAGCGGGAACGTTCTCGTTACGGCGCTCAAAAATCGATGCTGATCACCGTCTTCGGTGGACTAGCGATGCTTGGGGGAATCGCGATTCTCTCAACACTCAGTGGATCGTTAAGTATTCGTGAGACCTATGCGTCGCTTGAATCGATTCAAGGTGAACCCTTCTTTTCGGTCGCCCTCGTTTTATTCTTGCTAGCTGCCTTCACGAAATCGGCTCAATTTCCGTTCCACATCTGGTTACCGGATGCGATGGAAGCACCGACCCCTGTCAGCGCCTACTTGCACTCGGCAACGATGGTCAAGGCAGGGTTGTATCTTGTCGCTCGTTTCAGTCCGATTTTTGCGGATGAGTCGCTCTGGTTCTATCTCGTCTCATCTGTCGGAATATTCACCTTATTCTGGGGTTCACTCAATGCGGTGAAACAACATGATTTGAAAGGAATCCTTGCTTACTCGACGATTTCTCAGCTTGGATTGATCATGTCCTTGCTCGGACTCGGAGCAGCCGCCTTGCACGTCGACGCGTTAGATGACGGATTATATACGATTGCGACAGTCGCTGCGATCTTCCACCTGATCAACCACGCGACGTTTAAAGGCAGTCTCTTCATGATGGCGGGAATCGTCGATCACGAGACTGGTACTCGCGACATTCGGAAGCTCGGTGGTCTTGCGCAACTCATGCCGATTTCGATGACGATTGCGATGATCGGGACCCTTTCGATGGCGGGGATTCCACCATTCAATGGTTTCTTAAGTAAAGAGATGTTCTTGACAGGTGTACTTGAAGTTTCAGGATCTGACTTGTTCCACTTACCGTCTTACGGTTGGATTATTCCTGTACTCGCCGTCGTCGGAAGTATCTTTACATTCGTCTATAGCATCTTGATCGTCCGCAGAACGTTCTTCGGTAAGCGTCAAGACGACAAGTTACCGAAAACACCACACGAGGCACCGATTGGCATGTTGATTCCACCTCTCGTCCTCGTCTCGCTCGTCGTCATCATCGGACTCTTCCCGAATATATTATCGGATACGTTGATTCGACCGGCAGTCGAAGCGATCTTACCGCAAGTCGTTGATGCGGGTGGCAAGATTGATGTGCATATTTCAATGTGGCATGGATTCAATACTGAATTATTCCTGACACTCGTGATCATCAGTGCTGGCGTAATCTTGTATAAAACACTCCCACGTTGGCAATCGCTTTACAACCGGATGCCACGTGCCGTCTCCTTGAATCATCAATATGACGCCTTGTTACGTCGTGGTGAACAGACATCGACAAAGATCCATGATACGGTCATGACCGGATACATGCGGTCGTATCTCGTCTACATCTTCGGATTCATCGTCATCTTGATCTTGACGGCATTATACGGGTTTAATGCCTTCCGCTTCGCGGTTGATCCAATCAGCTCGATTGACGCGTATGAGATCATCCTTGCACTCGTTCTCGTTTCGAGTGCCCTCTCGATCACCTTTGCGCGTTCACGACTGACATCGGTCATCTTGCTCGGTGTGACAGGTTATACGGTCGCTCTGTTCTTCGTCTTGTTCCGAGCGCCAGACCTTGCCTTGACGCAACTCGTCATCGAGACAGTATCGGTCGCTCTGTTCCTGCTCGTTTTCTATCGTTTACCGGAAATCAGCCGGAAAGAAGAGCGCATTCCGTTCAAGCTCGGCAACGCCTTGATTTCGGCACTCGTCGGACTGACGGTGACACTCGTCGCACTTGCTTCTCTCAGCCAACGATCGTTTACTTCAATCGCCAAATATTACATCGATAATGTCGCTGATCTTGCCGCTGGCGGTAATATGGTCAACGTCATTCTCGTCGACTTCCGTGGCTTCGATACGTTGTTTGAGATTGCCGTTCTCGCACTTGCCGGAATCGGAATTTACACGATGATTAAATTCAGACGAACAGGAGGGATGGATAAATGAAAAAGCAGACAAAAAAACATACGAATGACGTCATCTTAGAGTCCGCGACTTCCTTTATCACGTTCATCATCTTCCTGTTTGCTGTCTACTTGTTCTTTGCTGGACACTATACGCCAGGTGGCGGTTTCATTGGTGGTCTTGTGACGGCGTCTGCTCTTGTCTTGATCTTACTTGCTTACGACATCAAGACGTTACGCCGGATTTTGCCATTCGACTACAAATGGATCACGGCTCTTGGCATGTTGATTGCCGTAATGACGGCTTCAGGAGCGCTTGTCTTTAACGTCCCGTTCTTCACACATGCACATGACTATTTCAACCTACCGTTATTCGGTAAGACATCACTTCATACGGCGATGTTGTTTGATCTTGGTGTTTATCTTGTTGTAGTCGGTGTGACGATGACGATTATTCAAACGATTGGGGAGAGTGATTAATATGGAAATCATCATGGCGATCGCCGCAGGCATCCTGACGATGTGTGCCATTTATCTCATTCTTTCGAAAAGTATTCTTCGCATTATCATCGGAACAGGGTTGCTCAGCCACGCTGCCCATCTACTCGTCATGACGATGGGTGGATTAAAACGAGGCGCGGCTCCGGTCTTAAAGGACGGCGTGACTTCCTATACGGATCCACTACCGCAAGCACTCGTCTTGACCGCCATCGTCATCAGCTTTGGTGTCACTGCCTTTTTCTTGGTACTCGCTTATCGTGCCTATCAAGAACTCGGAACCGATAATATCGAAGAGATGAAAGGAACCGATTCGAATGATTAACTTACCGCTACTACCAATCATCATCCCTTTGTTGACGGGTGTCCTCTTGATGTTTTTCCCGAGACACCTCAAAGGACAACGAATCGTTTCCCTCTTTTCGACGATTTTGACTGTCTGTGCCTCCATCTATCTCGTGCTGACTGTCCGGTCGAACGGCATCTTAACAGTCACACTCGGTAGCTGGCCAGCACCTTTTGGTATTACGCTCGTCTCAGACATGCTATCCGCTTTACTCGTCACGACGACGAGCATTCTTGTTCTTTGTATCATCTGGTATGCCATTGTCTACTTGAGCGTTTCCTATCAACGGTACTACTATTTCATCGCCGTTCAATTCCTGCTCGTTGGTGTCAATGGTGCCTTTACGACAGGTGATATCTTTAACATGTTCGTCTTCTTCGAAGTCTTCCTGATTTCGTCTTATGTCTTGATCGTTCTCGGCGGGAAACCGGCACAATTACGAGAATCGCTGAAGTATCTTTTGATCAACGTCATCTCGTCCGCATTATTCGTCATGACGGTGGCCTTCTTGTACGGAATCATCGGATCACTCAGCATGGCGGATATCAGTCAAAAGATTTCAGAGGTCGGACAGCCGGCAATCCTAAACGTCATCGCCTTGTTATTCCTGATCGTCTTCGGATTAAAAGGTGCGATCTTCCCGCTCTACTTCTGGTTACCTGGTTCTTATCAAGTACCGCCGACGCCTGTTCTTGCTCTGTTCGGTGCCTTGCTGACGAAGGTCGGGGTCTACGGGATTTTACGGACGTATAGTTTGTTCTTCTCAAATGAGATTGGAACGATTCATCAAATCTTAAGTATCCTTGCTCTCAGTACGATCATCATCGGGGTGATCGGTGCGCTTGCGACACGGGATGCGAAGCAAATCATCATCTACAACATCATCGTCGCAGTCGGGGTCATCTTGTACGGGGTTTCCCTCATGACACCGCAAGCACTAGAAGGTGCGATTTTCTACCTTCTTCATGATATGTTGATCAAAGCCGCTTTATTCCTTCTCGTAGGGATTATGGTCGGAATTGCCGGCTCGAGTAAACTGAAAGATATGGGAGGGATGATCAAAACCTATCCTGTACTAGGTTGGACGTTCTTCATCGCGGCGTTATCACTTGCCGGGATTCCACCGCTCAGCGGGTTCATTGGGAAATTCCTGATTGTTCGTGGTGGTATTGAAGCTGGTGAGTTGATTGGACCGATCATCGTCTTACTATCAAGTCTGCTCGTCTTGTATTCCGTCGTTCAATTGTTCATGCGTGCCTTTTGGGGAACACCGAAGACCTACTCGGGTGATAAACAAGCGCTTGTTCCCAAGCTGCTAGTTCCTACGATTGTCTTAGTTGCGCTCAGCGTTCTCTATGGAGTAGGTGCTGAGGCGATGCGTCCACTGATTCAACAAGCCGTCGAACCGTTGACGAATCCAACGCTCTATATCGATGCCGTACTAAAAGGAGGTCGTTAATTCATGGCATTTCAAGTCTTGCTCAACTTATTTCTTGCATTCTTGTGGATGTTTCTCTCAAACAATTTCTCGGCCTCCGGTTTCGTCATCGGTTACGCGCTAGGGCTGATTGCGATGTTCGCTTTCCGTCGCGGCTTCAAAGGTCGCTTTTATCTCGGACCTGTCGTCGCACTCGTCCTATTGTTTTTCCGCTTTCTCTACGAGCTTGTCGTCGCGAACATCGATGTCTTGAAAATCATTTTAAAGCCGAAGTTAGATATTCAACCTGGTATTTTCGCCTATGAGACCGAACTCGATCAACCGTGGCAAATCACGTTGCTGTCAATGCTGATCACGCTGACACCGGGAACGCTTGTCGTTGATATCTCGGATGATAATAAGACACTCTACATTCATGCACTCCACATGCCAGAGGTCGATGAAGCGGTCGCTTCGATTCGTGATAGTTTTGAGAAAGCCATTCTGGAGGTGAGTCGGTGATGTTCGATATTTTAATCTATATCGCACTCGGGGGTGTCTTTCTCTCGATGCTTGGTCTGTTTTACCGGGTCATCAAAGGACCAAGTGTTGCGGATCGTGTCATCGCGCTTGATTCAATTGGTATCAGCTTGATTTCAATCGTTGGACTTGTCTCGATCATCTTACGGACGAGCGACTACCTCGAAGTCATCCTGTTGATTGGTATACTCGCCTTCATCGGTACAGTTGCCTTTTCAAAATATATCGAGAAAGGAGAGATCATCGAACGTGATCGCAACCAATGAATTGATCGTCGCGGTCTTCGCCTTGCTCGGTATGGGATTTAGTCTCGTCACCGCGCTTGGTCTGATCCGCTTACCGGATGTCTATACGCGTGCTCACGCTGCATCTAAAAGCGCGACATTAGGTGTCATGTCGATTTTAATCGGCGTCATCATCTATTTCGTCACTGAAGATGGATTCTTCTCCTCTCGTGTCGTTCTCGGCATCCTGTTCGTGCTCATCACAGCACCGATTGGAGGACATCTGATCGCTCGTGCTGCATATTACAGCAATGTTCCGTTGTGGAAATCGTCTGTTCGAGACGACTTGTCCCAGAACAAAGAACATGTGGAACCAAAGAAACGTCAAGATGATGTATAAGTATCGATCTGACAAAACCCTCGCTTCCATTCACGGAAGCGAGGGTTTTTTGATTAGGAACGCTGTAAAGATGAGGCAGCAAACAAGAGTGCCAACTCATCACGATTATCTAGCAATTCTTCTAATGTATGCTGTTCCAGTTCCCGGATAAAAGCTCGAAGCGCTCGTCCGAGCACACCTTTTAGACGGCATCCTGGTTCGATGACACAATGACCGTTGCTTCCAAAACACTCGACGATATCCATCGGTTCCATCTCCCGAACGACTTTCCCGATGTTGATGTCTTTTGGCTCACGAATCAAACGGAGTCCGCCTGACCGACCTCTTGTTGATTCGACATAGCCAAGTTTCGCTAATTGTTGTGTTACCTTCATTAAATGGTTGGATGAGATGCCATAATGCTTGGCAATCTGCGGCATTGGTGTGATAACATCCCGGTGCACCCCGAGATACATCAACACACGTAGTCCATAATCCGTATACTGTGTAATTCTCACGATCCTCACTCCATTCCTTCCCAAAACTGCACTGTTATCGTACCATGAAATACGAAACTGACTACATTGTTTTGTCTCATGATTCGAAATTCTGATAAACCTCTATAGGGTTTACGTATGGAATGAAATATTGGATTTAAAATACGAGTTTTAAAAACAAAAAACTATTCCTCCTTTCCTGTTCGAAAGAAGAAATAGTACTGTTTCGTTTTTACTTTATTTTTTGTACAGCCCTTTCACGACATCATTGAAACGGTCGGCATAGTTCGTAAAAACACCTGTAACACCATAATCAAGCATACGTACCATATCCGCTTTTTCATTGACAGTATACGGGTGAAGTAATAAATCATGCGCGCGAATCGCTGAGACGTTCTCACGTGTCAACGCTTTGAAGGAAGGACCGACACCGACTGCATACTGACGGATTGCAGTCAATCGATCATCCGTCAATGCCTTGACTTCGTTCGCTTCCATCAACTGAATAAGCGGTACATTCGGATCCATGGCTTTGACTTTTTGAAGGCTTGCTTCACTGAACGATTGAATTAAGACTTGACCCGGTTTTACACGATCACTCGATAAACCATAAGCTTTTAAGGTATTCAATAACTTCTCTTCCATACCTGGATAAACCTCTGGCGATTTTGTTTCAATATAATAGTTCGCATGCTTTCCATATGTCGAGAAAATTTCTTCAAGTGTCGGCACTTTTAATCCAGCGTACTCTTTTCGAGCAAGTGAAGGGTTTACTTCATTGAACCAGCTTCCTGCATCAAGCTTCTTGATTTCTTCAAGTGTCTTGTCTTTGACAGCACCCGTCCCATCTGTCGTCCGATCAACCGTTTCATCGTGCATCGCAATCAATTGACCATCTTTTGTCATCTGTAAGTCAATCTCGATGTAATCTGCTTTAAATTTCTTATGTCCCATTTCATAAGCTGGCATCGTATGCTCTGGTGCATACCCTGAAGCTCCGCGGTGAGCGACGTTGATGATTCGATTTGGATCGAGCAATGATTTTCCTTTTGATTGTGCACCGACATCTTCTGTCGGAAAACCTGTACTTAATATCGCGCCTGCAGCCATCGTTAACCCAAATTGTTTCAACATAATTGATTCCCCCTTGAAATATTCTTACAATACCTATCCTAAGTCGTATGTATGAAGCTGATATAGAGAAAATGTAAATGTCATTTCGTGATTTGATGACAAAGTGTTATTACGACATAGAAAAAGACCCGTTCGATCAAACGGGTCTTTTTGAAACTTACGCTTCGAAAATCAATGACTCTGGATCTTCAAGCAAATCTTTGATGTGCTTCAGGAACGTAACGGCTTCTTTTCCATCAACGATTCGGTGGTCGTAGGAGAGTGCGACATACATCATCGGACGGTTTTCCATCCGTTCAGCATCAATCGCGACAGGACGCAAGTTGATTGCATGCATCCCTAGAATCGCGACTTGTGGACCGTTTAAGATCGGTGTCGACATGAGTGAACCGAACGTACCACCATTCGTGATCGTGAACGTACCACCCGTCAAATCAGATAGACCGAGTTTGTTGTCACGCGCTTTGACAGCGAGTTGAATGATATCTTTTTCAATCTCAGCGAAGTTCTTCTTGTCCGCATCACGTACGACAGGAACGACGAGACCGTCCGGTGCTGAGACCGCAATCCCGATATCGTAGAATTTCTTCAGGACGATTTCATCCCCTTGAATCTCAGCATTCAAGTATGGCATCTTCTTCAGTGCTGCGACTGCTGCTTTTGTAAAGAATGACATGAAGCCGAGCTTGACTTCGTTTTCCTTCACAAATTTCTCTTGGCGACGTTTACGTAGTGCCATGACCGCTGACATATCGATCTCATTGAATGTCGTCAACATCGCTGCCGTTTGTTGAACTTCAACGAGTCGGTTCGCAATCGTCTTACGACGGCGTGACATCTTGATTCGCTCTTCCGGTTTCCCAGGAGCGGCTGCAGGTGCTGGTGCCGGTGTAGCGGGTTTCGTAGGAGCCGGTTTTGCTTGCTCACGTGGTGCTACTTCAAACGTCGCGACGTCTTGGACGCGGATGCGACCAAGTGGATCTTGCGTCGCCACTTGCGCTAAATCGATTCCTTTTTCACGAGCCAGTTTACGGGCAGCAGGTGAAGCAATCGGACGATCCGCAACAGATGTACTTTCAGTCGCTGCTGCAGCCACCGGTTGTTCCGCTTTTTCTTCTGCTTTTGGTGTCTCTTTTGGCGTTTCTTGTACTGGTTCTGCCGCAGCCGGTTTTGGAGCCTCGCCACCAGCAGAGATGACAGCAATCGTTTCCCCGACGCGAACTGTATCTCCTTCAGCAGCCATCACTTCCGTCAACGTACCTGCTTCATCTGACGGTACTTCGATGTTGACTTTATCTGTCTCGAGCTCAACGATGGCTTCCCCTTTTTCCACGTGATCACCTGGTTGTTTTAACCAAGACGCCACCGTTCCTTCAGTAATTGATTCGGCAAGTTCTGGTACTTTGATTTCCATCGTATTCTCCCCCTATGACTCGATTCTATCTTAAGTTATGATGTGTGATTTGATACGTGTGATGGTGCTGTTGGAGTAGAAACAGTCGCTGTGAGTGCATCATTGATGATACGTGCCTGCTCTACTTTATGACCTGACGGGTCACCTTCTGCTGTACTAGAACGACGACGACGACCGATGTAACGGACGGTTTGGATGCCGTTCGGTGCGACTGTCTCAAGTCGAGGTTCCATGAAGGACCAAGCCCCCATGTTTTTCGGTTCTTCTTGTACCCAAACCATCTCTTCGACGGCTTCATAGCGCGCGATGACTTCTTGTAAGGCTTTCGCCGGGAACGGATACAACTCCTCGACCCGGACGATTTGTAGCCAATCGAGATTCTCATCTGATTTTGAAACGGCTTCTGCTAGATCGATTGCCATCTTACCAGAACAGAACACAAGACGTTTAACACGATCTGGTGCTTCGCCAAGTCCAGCTTGTTCGATGACACGTTGGAAACTACCTTCCGTCAACTCAGAGACATCGGATGTCGCAAGCGGATGACGCAAGAGACTCTTCGGCGTCATGACGACGAGCGGTCGGACTTCCTCTTTCCCGAGAATCGCTGCTTGTCGGCGCAACAGGTGGAAGTACTGGGCAGCACTTGACACGTTCGCGACCGTCCAGTTTTTCTCACCCGATAACGTCAAGAAACGTTCTAAACGACCACTCGAGTGTTCTGGTCCTTGCCCCTCATAACCATGCGGAAGCAACATGACGAGACCTGACGTTTGTCCCCATTTTGCTCGGCTAGCTGAGATGAACTGGTCGAAGATGACTTGACCTGAGTTCGCAAAGTCCCCATATTGCGCTTCCCATAATACAAGTGTTTCCGGAGCGAAGACGTTATAACCGTATTCAAAACCAAGTACACCTGCTTCAGACAACGGACTGTTGTAGACCGAGAATGATGCAGTTGCCGTTGACAAGGCATGGAGTGGCGAGAAGCCTTCTCCTGTTTTCACATCATGAAGATTAATGTTCCGTTGTGCGAACGTTCCCCGTTCAGAATCT
Source organism: Exiguobacterium sp. Leaf187 (assembly GCF_001423925.1). Classification (NCBI taxonomy): domain Bacteria; kingdom Bacillati; phylum Bacillota; class Bacilli; order Caryophanales; genus Exiguobacterium; species Exiguobacterium sp. Leaf187. Next base: position 760,701 of record NZ_LMPR01000009.1, read on the forward strand.
TGACCGCTCAAGCGGATGGGTGTTCCATCTGAGAGAATCGAAGCGAACGCCAATGTTTCGGCATGTCCCCAGTCAATTCCGTTCTTCGTTGAGAACGCATCCGTCCGGCGCTTCAGGACCTTCTCAAGTTTATGGAACACTTGGAAGCCGTCCGGCCACTGTAATAATTCTTCATTGTACGCCGTCAATGTTTCAATCGAGACCCCTGTCTCGATGGTCGGAACGCCTTTAAAGACGACGTCCGGCATGACCCCACCATACTCTTTCTCGACGTTTGGTACTTTTTCACGAGCTGCTTTCATCTGGTCATTGATCGATGTTTCAATCGATTGAATTTCGTCAGCTGTCGCATCCCCGTTCGCGACAAGTGTTTTCCCGTACAAGACACGAATTGGATCATGTTTATGAATCAAATCGTATAAGACCGGGTTCGTATTCATCGGTTCATCCATTTCGTTATGACCAAAACGACGATATCCGATCAAATCAATCATGACATCCTTCTTAAACGTTGCCCGATACTCGCTCGCGAGCAACGCGACAGCGAGACAGCTTTCCGGCTCATCCGCATTGACGTGGAAGACTGGAATCTCATATCCTTTGGCAAGATCACTCGAGTAACGCGTCGAACGGGAGTCCGTCGGCTCCGTCGTGAAGCCGATCGTGTTGTTCGCGATGATATGAATCGTTCCGCCGGTGTTATATCCTTTGAGATTCGCTAAGTTCAATGTTTCAGCCACGATTCCTTGACCTGGGAACGCTGCATCACCGTGGATCAGGATCGCAGCAGCAGCCGCTTGCTCTTGGCGTGGTGCTCCTTTTTGTGAGCGATCATCTTGTGCCGCACGTGTGAAGCCTTCGACGACTGGGTCGACGAACTCAAGGTGCGACGGATTGTTCGCAAGCGTCATCCGCACGTTACGTGTCTCTTGCTCAAGTTTTCGGTTTAAACCGAGGTGATACTTCACGTCGCCCGTCCAACCGTACGTGATCCCAATCGAGCCTTCAGATGGTACGAGGTCGTGGTTTGGTGCATGCTGGAACTCAGCAAAGATCATTTCATACGGCTTCCCGAGTACGTGCGCCAAAACGTTCAACCGTCCACGGTGTGCCATTCCGATATTGATCGTCTCCGACCCGTTCGAGATGAGGTGTCCGACGATTGTGTCGAGCAATGGCACCATCGCGTCAAGTCCTTCAATCGAGAAGCGTTTTTGACCGACGTATGTTTTGTGCAAGTATTTTTCGAAGAGGTCCGTTTCAGCTAAGCGTTTGAACAACTGTTTCTTTTGTTCAGCATCTAGCGTCGCTGTCAAAGCACCTTGCTCGATTTTCTGACGGAGCCATTTCTTTTCATCGAGATCGTCGACATGCTGGAACTCAACTGCGGCTGCTCCCGTGTACTGCGCTTTTAAATGTTCGATGCCTTCAAATGCGTCCTGTACACCAGTTGGTGGTTCAGGACAGACGAGTGAGACTGGCATTTTTCGAAGATCTGCTTCTGTCAATCCGTACTGACTCAATTCGAATAATCCTGTTTCTCGCGGATGGTCCTTCAGCGGATAGATATCCGCCGCAAGATGTCCTTTTGCACGAATTTGTTCCGCTAAACGATTCGCCGCAAGATATTTTTCGAAATCTCCTGTCTCGACTTGCATCGGTACAACTGGTTCCGTCACGGGTGCACCATGCTCTTCGAAATAAGCACGTGTCTCCTCATCAACGGATGTTTTGTCTTCTAAAAAACGCTCGTACAATTCAATGATGTAGCCAAGGTTTGGTCCATAGAATGCTTGTTGATCTTGCTCGTGGCCTGCCATGTACGGTTCCCCCCGTTTCTATATTTCTCCCCACACATCCAGTGGATACTCGATGTGTTTCCAGCCCTCTACCTGTTAGCGCTTTCAAAAGGAATTGCATGAATAAAACGCTGAACGTCATGAGAAGGAATGATCGTGTCATTCTTCCATGAAAGTGCCTTCGTTACTATATTACTACTCTTTTCCTGTGTGTGCATTTCGAATTCCCAAATTCTTGCGCTTAAATGTATAAGTTTTTCTTATGAGCGCTTAGCCAGTTATTTATGATTCGTCAAAAAACCGGCGTATCCGCATTTAGATACGCCGGTTCCATCATAAGACTTTACTAAGGAACGATTGCGTCCGTTCGTGTTGTGGAGAATCAAACAATGCTTGTGGCACGTTCTCTTCGACGATATAGCCACCATCCATGAATAAGACGCGATCTCCAACCTCTCGAGCAAATCCCATCTCATGGGTCACGACGACCATCGTCATGCCTTCAAGGGCAAGCTGTTTCATGACGGCAAGCACGTCACCGACCATTTCCGGGTCAAGCGCTGACGTTGGCTCATCAAACAACATGATTTTCGGATTCATCGCAAGCGCGCGGGCAATAGCGACCCGCTGTTTTTGACCTCCAGATAATTCACCTGGATAATTATCCGCTTTTTCACGTAATCCGACTTTATCGAGTAGTTCAAGTGCCCGCTGTTTCGCCTGTTCTTTATCCGATTTACGCACTTTAATCGGTGCGAGCGTGACGTTTTCTAGCACGGTCTTATGTGGGAAGAGATTAAAATGTTGAAAGACCATCCCGACTTCTTCCCGGACCTTGTTGATATCGACCTTTGGACTCGTAATGTCGAAATCATCGACGATGACCGTACCACCCGTGATCTCTTCCAATCGATTCAAACAGCGTAAAAACGTACTTTTCCCAGATCCCGACGGACCGATGACACAAACGACTTCTTTTTCTGCAATCGAGACGTTGATGTCTTTTAAGACTTCATTCGAACCGAAGGATTTTTTTAAGTTCTTCACTTCAATGATACTCATCGTAATGTAAACCTCCGTTCCAAGAACTTCGCCACTAAGGACAAGAGATAAATGATGACGAAGTACATCAATCCGACGACAGACCAGACGATAAATGGTTCGAACGTCGTCGATTGCTGAACCTGACCTTGTTGCGTCAAGTCAGCGATTCCGATGATCGACAGCAACGATGTATCTTTTAAGCTGATGATCGATTGGTTCGTAATCGTTGGTAACATCCGTCGGAATGCTTGCGGTAAGATGATCTGTACCATCGTTTGACGCCCTGTCATCCCGAGTGAACGCGCAGCTTCTGTTTGTCCTTTATCAATCGACTGGATACCAGCTCGAATGATCTCCGCAAAATAAGCACCGGCATTGATTGCGACCGTCAGTATCCCTGCATACATCCGGTCCATCGATAACCATTCGAGCGAATTGAGTCCAAAATAGATGAAGAATAACTGAACGATGAACGGCGTTCCGCGAATGACATCAATATAGACAATTGCGATCCCGTTTAAGATTTTTGATGGTGATAACCGCATCAATGCGACGACTAAGCCAATCAGAAAGCCGACGATGACCGCGATGATGAAAATATACAATGTGACTTGAAGCCCTTCCAAGAAAAATGGAAATGCGGTTTTGACCACTTCCATTGGCTATCCCACTCCCTTATCGCCTTGCGACTTATTTCAGATACGTGTCAACGATTTTATCGTATTCACCGTTTTCTTTCAGATTCGCAAGCCCTTTGTTGATTTTCTTCATCAGATCCTCGTTCTCACCTTTTAAGACAGCGATTCCGTAGTTGTCCCCGTTGAGACGGTCTCCGACAAGTTTTAATCCAAGGTTTTGTTGTTTGTTTGCATATGAGATGACAGGATAATCTTCAATCAAAGCAGCAGCGTTACCATTCTTCACTTCTTGGAACATCGCTGGACTGTCATTGAACTGTGTGACTGTAAAGCCCAGTTTATCTGCGTTATCCGTTGCATATTTCGCACCCGTCGTTCCCTTTTTGACGGCTACTTTTTTCCCTTTTAAATCGTTGACAGATTTAATACCATTCTCATCTTCTTTGACGACTAGAATAAGACCAGCTTTGAAGTATGGATCCGAGAATGTGACGACTTTCTTCCGTTCTGGCGTAATACTCATACCGGCAATGGCAACGTCCAATTGATTTGCTTGAAGTGCCGGAATGATGCCGCTAAAGTCCATCGCTTCAAATTGAATCTTGAAGTTCTGATCCTTCGCGATTGCTTTCATGAGATCGATGTCGATTCCTTTGTACGTATCCCCGTCTTTATATTCGAATGGTGGATACGTGACGTCAATGCCGACCTTATACGTCTTTCCTTCAGACGACTCTTCTTCTTTCGAACCGATGCTACATGCACCAAGTACGAGAACACAGCTCATCAAGAGCGCTAGCAAGATACTCCCTTTTTTCATGTTTGTTTCCCCTCTCCTATGTGTTAAAGATTGTCTACTTCACTTAGTACTTTCCCTGAAGAGTACCCTCTTTAAAACGTATTTTACCAGAAAAATTCTAAAAAGATAAATATTTCTGAATTTTTATTCGTTGTAATCGTTTTCTATTCAGCAATAAAAAAAGGGCAACCCCCTGCTGGGATTGCCTCCTTCAATCATTTATGCCGCCGAGAGGACTTGAACCTCCACGGTGTTGCCACCACTAGATTCTGAGTCTAGCGCGTCTACCAGTTCCGCCACGACGACGTTGATTTATGATATTAATATAGCGGGTAAAGAACGGAGTTGTCAATCATTTCGCAAGATGTTGCGAACGAACTTCTCGACGACATCATCATACAATGCTGGATCCTCAAAATAGGCCATCGCATGAGCGGCATTTGGAATGACGACGAGCTCTTTTTCCGTTGGACAAGCTTCATACAGCTCATACACCATGTCTGTCGGTACGAATGTATCCGCCCCACCATGGATGAACAAAATCGGTACTTGTGCCTTTTTGACCTGTTTCAGCGCAGATGCTTCACGGAACGTATAACCAGCCTTTAGCTTCGTCAATACGCTCGTCATGCCTAAGAACGGAAAGTGTGGTAGACGGTACATCCGCTTCATCTGATACGCAAGGACTGCATTAACGGACGTATAGGCACAATCAGAAATGATTCCTTTGATTTGTGGTGGGAGTTGTTCGCCACTCGTCATCAATACGGTCGCCCCTCCCATCGATACGCCATGCAGGAATAGTTTCGCCTCCTGTCCGATCCGTTCAATCAGATAGTTCGACCAACTGAGACAATCTTCCCGATCATGCCATCCGAATCCGATGTAGTGACCGTCACTCATTCCGTGTCCACGATTATCGGGCATCATGACATGGAAACCGGCCTGATGGTACAGATAGGCGAATCCGGCTAAATCCGTTCCGACGCCTCCGTACCCGTGCACGAGAATGACGATCCGATCTGACGGAACAGGTGACGGAAGAAAATGCCCGCGTAACGTTAAACCGTCTTTCGCTTCAATCTCGATCCGCTCAAGCGGTTGCTCCTTGATCCATGTCTGACCAGGTTGCATCAATCGGACCATCTCGTCACTTAGATCTCGATTATTCGATAAGAATGGCTTTGGATTCGTAGCGATTGCCATCTCGTAAAAATAATAACTCGCTGCTACTAATCCGGATCCGATGACTCCGATTCCAATTTTTGTTCTGCGACGCATCTGCCCCACTCCTTCTTTCCGTTATAACTCGATCTTCAGTTGAGCAGCATGGTCATCCTCTTCATCCTGCAAGACTTGTTGACGTAATCGCTGTTCTTGTTGCTGACGCCGGTAGGCAAATTCTTGGACGAGCTCTGTACCCGTGAATCCATCTTCTACGAGTTCGCTCAATAAATCTGTTTCTGTCTCGACGACCTCCCCCGGACGTCGCATGACGAGAACATCTCCGACTTGTGCAATCAGCAATTCATCTTCTAGACGAAGTGCATCGTAAAATGGTTCCGGTAACGTCATCCGACGTGTCTCCGGATTGATATGGACGCGTTTATAAACGCCTAATGCTTGAAACTTACGACGTGCCATTGCGTGCTCTCCTTTTTAGTTGAACGTCAGATCGATTCGTGAATCTTTTCCTTGAATACGAACCGTACCCGTCGCTCCATTGATTAACGTCACCTGCGGCGGCTGATGACCGATGTCAAGATCGTATAAGATTGGTAAGCCTGTCTCATCCGCTAGATATTGATACACGTTTAGCCATGTCAGGTCTTCTGTAATCCTTGCAGACGTGCGCCCGAATAAAAAGCCAGCCGCATGGTTGAACCAGCCAGCATACGCCATTTGTCGCAGCGTCCGGTGCACCTCTGCCGAATTCGCTTCAGACACCTCAAAGTACCAGAGTATCGGTTCTCCGTTGATCTCTTCACGCTGGAAACGCTGCACATCTCCATACGGTGTCCCAATCAGATGGCGAATCGTCTCTAGGCACCCACCAAGTATACGTCCGGTCACTTCTGTTCGCTCATCAAGTGCTTTCCATTCCGTCGCTTCCGTTAGCTGAAATAACGAACCTGCTGGACGTTCTTCATCAGTCCACTCGGATTGATAACGATCGGAAGCCCACTGTGTAACGGTTCCTCCAGTTGGCGTCGCAAGTACTCGTCGCCAGGCACTTGTCGTCTCGTCCCATTCTTCACTTCGAAGCTCAACGAAATTCGGACCATGTGCTGTTGCAATTCCCGTCTGAAGCGTCAGACTGAGCAATAGCGTACTGATATCGGAATAGCCAAGCAACCATTTTGTTTGGTAAGTAGCTAGCGTCAACTCAGGTAAAAGATCAATGGCGCGTTCCCCGCCAAATGGCGGGATGACGGCATCAATCGTCTCATCCGTCATCATGCGGTTCAATTCTTCGGCCCGTTGTTTAGCCGGTGCACTCTCAGCATGTTGATGCGACCAAATCGTTTCGCCTAAACGGACGTTCATTTGTCGTGCTTGTACCTGTTCAACTGCTCGTTCGACCCATTCCTGTTGCTGTTCACTTAATCCGGAGGAGGGCGCCGTCACTCCGATCGTTTGACCTGTCCAACCTAAAAATGGATATTTCATGGTGACCCCCTATAATGTCATAGTGTGAAACTATCTTCTCGTCAAAATATGAGTTCATTATACCGTTCTTATGCCGCATTACCAACTTTTATCCTGTTCGAACGTCGTGATACGAACAAAAAACACGATTCCGTACGAGCGACCTGAATGAACAAGTCACCTCGACGAAACCGTGTTTGATTCCTTAGCTTGATGCTGATAGTTCAGCGTATTCCTCTTGCGTGAACGCACGGGAGCGTGTCAAAAAACGTTTCCCTTCGACACCTTCAAGAGAGAACATTCCGCCTCGACCATCCACGACATCAATGATGAGTTGCGTATGTTTCCAGTACTCATATTGATCTTCATGAATATAAAACGGACAACCACCGATCTCTCCCAGTTTTTTATCCTGATCTCCCAGGAATAGATCACCCTGCGCAAAACACATCGGGGAACTGCCATCGCAACAACCACCAGATTGATGAAACATCAACGGACCGTGTTTTTCTCTCAACTGGTCGATTAACTCTAGACAAGCTGCTGTCGCCTGAACACGTTCCACCATTTGCATCCACGTCCTTTCCGACTTAGAAGAAACCGAGTTTATTCGGGTTGTAGCTAACGAGTAGGTTTTTCGTCCGTTGGTAATGGTTGAGCATCATCTTATGGTTTTCACGTCCGATCCCTGACATTTTGTAACCACCAAACGCCGCGTGAGCTGGATATTGGTGATAACAGTTCGTCCAGACGCGTCCTGCTTCGATCGCACGCCCAAACCGATAAGCACGGTTCATATCACGTGTCCAGACTCCGGCACCAAGACCATATAACGTATCATTCGCAATTTCGAGCGCTTCTTCTTCCGTCTTGAATGTCGTAACCGACAAGACCGGTCCGAAAATTTCTTCTTGGAAGATTCGCATCTTGTTATGCCCTTTGAAGATCGTTGGTTGGATGTAATATCCTTCTGCAAGATCCCCTTCAAGCATGTTACGCTCTCCACCGATGAGACACTCTGCGCCTTCCGACTTACCGATTTCAAGATATGAAAGGATTTTCTCCATCTGTTCGTTCGAAGCTTGAGCCCCCATCATGACGTCCGAATCAAGAGGATTTCCGATCTTGATGGCTTTGACACGCTCAAGAACACGTTCCATGAACGGCTCGTAAATTGATTCTTGAATCAAGGCACGCGACGGACACGTACAGACTTCTCCTTGGTTCAACGCGAACATCAGTAATCCTTCGATTGCTTTATCAAAGAAAGCATCGTCTGCCTGCATGATATCCTCAAAGAAGATGTTCGGTGATTTCCCACCGAGTTCGAGTGTGACCGGAATCAAGTTTTGTGATGCGTACTGCATGATCAAACGTCCTGTCGTCGTCTCTCCCGTAAAGGCGATTTTTGCGATTCGTTTGCTTGAAGCGAGCGGTTTTCCTGCCTCGAGACCAAATCCATTGACGATATTCACGACACCAGGTGGCAATAGATCCTCGACAAGTTCCATGAGCACCATGATGCTCGCTGGTGTTTGTTCTGCTGGTTTTAAGACGACACAGTTTCCTGCTGCAAGAGCCGGTGCCAGCTTCCAGACAGCCATCAGGAGCGGGAAGTTCCACGGAATGATTTGACCAACGACGCCAAGTGGCTCATGGAAGTGATACGCTACCGTGTCTTGATCGAGTTCGCCGACCGAACCTTCTTGGGCACGGATGACGCCGGCGAAATAACGGAAGTGATCGATTGCGAGCGGTAGATCGGCGTTGAGTGTCTCACGAACCGCTTTCCCGTTCTCAAGCGTCTCTGCATAAGCGAGCATCTCAAGGTTTTCTTCCATCCGATTCGCGATTTTATTTAAAATGTTTGAGCGTTCCGTTACAGACGTTTTCCCCCATGCTTCTTTTGCCGCGTGTGCTGCATCAAGAGCCAGTTCGATGTCTTCCTTACCGGAACGAGCGACTTGGCACAATACTTTACCAGTGACAGGTGTGACATTATCAAAATATTCTCCCCCGACAGGTGCCGTCCACTTTCCATTGATATAATTTTCATACCGTTCCTTGTACTGTACTTTTGACCCTTGCTTGTTCGGAATGTCATAAATCATGCGTTATTTCCTCCCTCAACTAAAATGGTCAAGCAGTGAGACGGATGCTTGTATGCGCTTACATTTTAATATAGGCTAAAACAGCCCCCTCGATACCATCGTACCAAAATTATATGAAAAGTCAAAAAATTCCGGTAAATATCTGTGATTTTTTTTCGAGAAAAAAACATCTCCATTTTCGGGAGATGTTTTGCCGGTCAAGACCGTGTCGGGTCAATTCCGTCTTCTTGGTCAGACGGTGTGTCGGAACTACCGAAATCACTTACTTTCGAGAATCCATCCGTATCACCGTCGATGTCTTTCCCGCGGGCTGTAACAGATGGATCCAGTACATCTTCTTCACTTGGTCGCGAATTCGGATCGTTCTCGTTTTGTTCTGCTTCTTCTTTTGCATGCTCGATACATAATAGCGTTTCCGGAATGATATCAAGACGTTCAATCTCAATCTCTTTTCCACAGACCTTACAAATGCCATACGTTCCGTCCTCGATCGCTTTTAGGGCACGATCCACATCAGAGAGCATATCCTCTTGCATGTCTGTGATCGCTTGATCGCGTTCCCGCAAGAACAATTCATCGCCGGAATCGGCAGGATGATTATCGTAACTCGACAATTCACCTTCATCGTAATCCGTATCGCGTTGTTCGATGTTTGATGTCGTCTTTTCTTTTTCCTTTAATAATCGTTGCTTGAATTCTTCCGTCTGTTGTTTAGATAACATGATTGTTCGACTCCCCTTCGTTAGAACCTCTGTTAAGAATGTAGCCTATTCGAAGAAGAGTTAAACCATCACGAACACTTATAAGAACGAATTGATCCATGAAGATCACAGATAACCGTCATGCATTCATTCCCATCGTTAAAACAAATCTGATGTGATCGTCCGTTCTTGGATGTCGTGATGTCATCGATCCACAGTTGCGAAGCATCTGCCGAAGACAGCATCGCGATTTTGTCACGAATCATGAATAAATCAAACGGTAACAGATTCAAGGATTGAATCGTTAACCCATTTTTACGGAAGAGTGGATCAAGCTGGTATTGCGAAAGACTATATAAAGACTTTTCCGTCCCACCAATCAGTAGTTGAATCGAATGTGACGGTTCATGACTGTCGATTCGTTCCTTATGCAGGATGATTCGTCCTCGAACACCAGACTCATTGAATATTCGTTGCGTATCCTCTTGTGACAGGCGTGGGCCACCTTCCTTGACCTTTAAGACGATGTGGGCGAATTCCGCAAAATCCGGTTTTCCGATCTCAAGCGCTGGGATATGACGGACTTCTTCTCGTTCAATGATTTCAATCAAGTCACGCTCTACTTTGACACTGACCGTATCTGTTGAAAAGACACGGACGTCGATCACAAATTGATCAAGTACCGCATTTACTTCGATCGTATACGTCAAATCAAGATTTTTTTCTTGTTCAACCAACAAACGATTCAAGATGAGTTGATGCAATAAATGGACTGGTGTACGTGAAGAAAACTGACTCGAATAAATCAAATGTTTTGGTCCGGTTCCTTTTGTTGCTTTTGGTCGTGCTCCGTTTAATCTATATACGTTCACTTTATAATTCAACATATAATCACCTTCTCTTACCTGAAAAATCGGAATAGAGATGTTCCGTTCATATAGCGTACAATGTATTTTAATCGCTAAATATTCGTTTTCGAATATTCCAAATTGAATATACAAATTGTAATCAAATTGTGATAGAAGATTTGCAAAAACTGATTATTTCGATGACGATGCGCTACATGTTATTTGAAATACAAAACCACCCTTCACGTGACGTGAAGGGTGGTGCGCACACTTATTCTCAAGCAATCGAATTGACTTGTTGTTGCATCGCTTCATAATGTTCGATGATTCGAGATCCAAGTGGATCCGTTGCTGACAGTTTTAGATATGCGTTTAACGCATCTTCAATTCCATGTTTCGTGATATATGCATTTAATTCAGAAGATTCTGAATCATTTGGATCGAAATAGGTCAGTGCTGCTGCGATCCCGCGCGCTAATCCATCTGCTTCAATCCCGCGCTCCATCAATTCCTTCGCTGGTTTGACGAGTCGGTCACTTGGACTCAGTTTACGAATCGGTGAACGAGCGACACGAATGATTTCATCATGAATTTGCGGGTTTTCAAAGCGTTTCATATTCTTTTGGATATACGCACTATGGTCGACGGGGTTAAAGCCGTACTTTTCAAGTAACAACCACCCTGTTTCGTAAAGTGCTGTCTGGACACCACGACGGATGCGTGGATCCGTTAGACTTTCAGCGATTGTCTCTTTATGAAAGAGTGCTCCGAGGTACGAAGCGATCGCATGTCCCGTATTAACGGTGAACAGTTTCCGCTCGATGAACGGTTCGATGTTCTCGACATAGGTAACACCTTTAATCCGTGGATAGGCTTCCGGTAGTCCAGTCGTCTCAATCACCCATTCGAAGAATTCTTCCACTTCGACGTACAACGGGTCTTCATGATGCTGAAGCGGCACGATCCGGTCAACCGCTGCATTCGGGAAATACCAGTTCTCCGCTACCGTCTGATGTTTCGCTACCTCCGCTTGCAAGTGTTTTGACCCACCGATCATATTCTCACACGCAATGACGTAGACAGGTGTCTGTTGATCACGTTGACGTAACCCTTCCGCGATCAAAGGAGCTACTTTCGACAACAAGCTCGGACCGACAGCTGTCGTAATCACATCTGCATCGCGAATCGCTGCAATGACCTGATCCGGTTCAGACAAACTGTTGAGCGCCGTCACGCCGTCGACCCGTTCACGTCCTCCTTGTTCAGAGGCATAACCGACCTCATAGGTATGTCGTGCTTTTAATGCATCGACGACTGTCGTATTGACATCTACGAAACAGACTTCGTAACCCGTCTTGACGAGTTGTAAGCCGATGAAACCACGTCCAATGTTACCGGCACCAAAATGAATGGCTTTCATGCTTACACCTCCGCTGTCAATAAGGCAATGATTTCTTCTTTTGATTTCGCTGCCACGATACGCTCGACGTTCTCCTCATCGGAGCAAATGACTGCGATATTCGATAACAACTCGAGGTGTTCGTCCCCAACACCAGCGATACCGATGACGAGTCGTGCTTGTTCCGTTCCGAACGCTACGCCTTGCGGTACTTGTAGAATCGATAGCCCCGTTTTCTTGACTTGTGATTTAGCCGACTCTGTTCCGTGGGGAATTGCGACATGGTTGCCGATATAAACCGTTGATAAAGCGTGACGCTCCTGCATTGAATCGATATAACCCGCTTCGACATATCCATGGTCGACGAGGAGTTGACCGGCAGCCGTAATGGCTGCCGTCTCGTCTGCGAATTGTTGATCCAGTAATACGAGTTCCGGTGAAAGGTTCATTGTCGTTGTCATGTTTATTCCTCCTTGAATATCTCTATATTTATTTTTAAGAAATCTTATTTCGTGCTGTTTCAATCTCATGAACGAGTTGGTCATAATAACCGGCATTCAAGAAATTATCGACTGATCGGTGTTCTGCCGTTGGAACCTGTTCCTTCGCTCGCTCCGTCAAATCACGATGCGTGATGATCAGTTCGGCGTTTTGCGGCAATTGACTGATTGACGTATTCGTTACCTTGATCGGTAAGCCCGCTTTGTTGATTTTATTGCGAAGGACGGATGCTCCCATCGCACTTGATCCCATACCAGCGTCACAAGCGAAAATGATATGTTCGACTTCCGCAAGTGGTTTAGCATCAGCTGAAACGAGTGTCGAGGCAATCGATTGTTTGCCTTTCATCGCACTGACGTTCGCGCTTGCTTCTTCAAGCGATGTCTCTTTTGCTTTGCTTGTTTTCAATAAGACAGTCGAGACAACGAATGTCACAGACGCTGAAACAAGGACACCGGCGATCAATCCGATGTAAGAGCCGCGGGATGCCATCGCAAGAACCGCAATGATACTACCTGGCGAAGCAGGTGCGACTAAACCGACATCAAATAGGACGAATGTGAGAATTCCACTCATACCACCTGCGATCATCGCAAGCAATAAGACCGGCTTCATCAAGACATACGGGAAGTAAATTTCGTGAATCCCACCGATGAACTGAATGAACGCGGCACCCGGTGCTGTTTTCTTTGCTGCACCAGAACCGAAGAACGAGTACGCGAGTAACAATCCGAGACCCGGACCCGGGTTAGCTTCGAGTAGGAACAGTACCGATTTTCCTGCTTCATTCACTTGATCGAGACCAAGTGGGCTTAAGATACCGTGGTTGATGGCGTTATTTAAGAACAAAATTTTCGCTGGTTCGATGAATAAACTAGCAAGCGGTAATAAGTGCGCACTGACGATTGCACCAACTGCTGCAGCCATGATGTCGTCAAGACCTGTCATGAGTGGTCCGAATAACTTGAACCCACCGAGCATCAACAAACCACCAATGATTCCGACCGAGAAATTGTTGACGAGCATCTCGAGACCCGGTTTGACTTTTCCTTCGATCAACTGATCGAACTTTTTGATGACGTATCCGCCAAGTGGTCCCATGATCATGGCACCGAGGAACATCGGAATCTCTGTTCCGACGATGACCCCCATCGTCGCGAGCGTTCCGACGACGCCCCCTCTGACGTCATGCATTAATTTCCCGCCTGTGTATCCGATCAGCAACGGTAAGAGATAGGTGATCGTCGGACCGACGAGTTCACCGAGTTCCTTATTTGGTGCCCATCCAGTTGGGATGAACAGTGCCGTGATGATCCCCCAGGCGATGAATGCACCGATGTTCGGCATGACCATACCGCTTAAAAAGCTTCCGAACCGTTGAACTTGTACACGGATGCCCCGTGCTCCATTTTGAGCTGTCGCCATTGCGTTAGCCTCCATTTCGTGTATGAGTTGATAAGATGATTGCGTTGCTATGACCTTATTGTAAGATCATTGCAAGCGCTTACTCAATCTTTCCTAGTTCAGTCTTTGTCCAAGAAGTTGGACAGACTGAAAAGAAGCCTGCTTGACGTGAAAAAATCCCTGTCACTTCAGGAATGGAGTGACAGGGATTTTTTCACGTGTGACCTAGGAATTGATCAATGACCGTTCGAAACGTTCGATTCAAAAGCAGACGAATCGTCTGTTCCTCCCCGAACTCGAATTGATCCATTTGTTCGGGACTCTCGATGATGGCAGCACTGATCGAACTGAGTAATTCAAGCAGTTCGTTCGAGGTCTCTTCCGGTGCGACCAAGACGAGGAGCCGTTCGACGGATTGTAACTGTTGATCCATTCCGAGCAAGTCGATCGGTTCAGGCAATTCAAAGATGAGGAATCCCCCTCGTTGAATCGTCGCATCGCGTCCGTGAAACAGCGCAAGCCGCGTTCCCGGAATACCAAGACCTGACATCTCATGACGACGTAGCAATTGTCCAGAGAGCGAAACAGCTGACTTCGCCAATCCTTGCTCGACCATGCGTGTACTGATCTCAAACAAGAGCGATTCAATCCCATCGCCCACCCGCTCTAACCGTTCCATTCGGAATCCGTCCGATACTTGAATGGACGATGCAACGAGCCGATGCAATTGCTCAAGATCGAGCCATTCCGTTTTTGTCTTTCGCGGTGCCGGTTGAAAGGATTTAGGCAAGGCGAGAATTAATTTCCGAATCCGTTCGACCTCATCCTGAGGAAGCAACGGGTTGACGAGAAGATGTGGTGGACGAATGTCAGGCAACGGTACAGTCGACAATACAAAGTCGTACGAATCGATTGGTAACCGTTCGATGCCAAACAAGGACGAGTTATCGATGTGCTCGAGTTCAGCGAATTCTTGCCGTAACCGATTCATCAATAACTTCGAGGAACCGAGTCCAGCAGAGCAGACGACTAGAACACGATATGGGAGTTTTGATGTCGGTTTGCTGAGAACGGCACCGAAATGCATGACCCAAAATGCTAAATCTACGTCTTCAAATGTCGCATCGGTGAAGATCGACAATGCTGCTTGTTTGACCGCATCAAACAAGCGCGGATATTCCCGTTCGATTTGTTTGATGACATAGGACGGATTGACGCTATTTTGACGGGTGTACGATTGAATATGCGAGACGAGTCCGCGTTCTAGCGCATGATCCTTCGTAAAGTTCGTTCCATATAGTAAGGAGACATGCTCAATCAATCGTTTTACACGAAGGCGCGTGACGAGTTCCTCCGTATCTCCTGCGTCCGATTGAAAGAAAGCACGCAATTCTTCTGATAACCATTGGCGTTCGGCAATCGACAACGTGTCAGGTAATCGCTCTTCGACGCGTTCCACCCACTTGAGGATTTCGACCGGATACGCTTTTAACTCGTAACGCATCGGAAACTGATCTTTGCGTAACGCTTGTAAAGCTAAGCTGAGTGTCGCACGCATGATTTGTCGGTCATTGAGACGCCCTTCTTTCGTCAATGGCGCTATGACCGCGTACGCTTGATTGATCATCTCAAGCCAGGTTGTTCGATTCATGCGTAACAGATGAGGTAATTGCCCGGCGTCGCCTTGTAACAACCGATAGAAAGCGAGAACATCCCATTGCGTAAAGATCAATGAAATCAGTAAACGGCGTTTGTTGATTTCTTCGCCGATGACTTCGGCACCAATACCTTTTTTGCGCTTGATTTCAAGGTCATATTGTAGAAACCATTCATCAATCCGTTCTAAATCCTGGCTAACCGTGCTCGGAGCCACATACATCGCATGGGCGATTGCCTGTAATTTGACCATCCCTTCTTCTTGTAGTAGCCGATACGCTAACTCGACTTGGCGATCTTCAGCGTTCGGTAATTGTTTATGTGACAACAAGAGTTGGTCCCGTAATGCATGTTTGGCTTCGTCCGTTCCCTCAATTAAGAGACCTCTGCCGCGAACATATGTCAAACGCAAATCATGATCTTCTAAAGACTGGGCAAGACGATCGCGTTCACGTTGAATCGTTCGTTCCGATGTCTCGAGCGTTTGCGCAATCTCTTGTATTTGAACAGGTTCCTCGCGTGATAAGAGGAAAAATAAGATATCATGTTCCCGTGGTGTAAATTCAGTCATGCAGCCTCACTCTTTTCTGCCAAGATTCGAGGATGACGTCATATGCAGTCGGATCAAGAATCCGATCGACTGGATGAACCGAACAATGTGTTTTCCATACGTGTCGATGGACGAGTTGCGTTTCTCCGACGATAAAAGCTGCTTGATCAGGTAGTTCTGCGATCCGACATGTCTTGACGTCTGTCGTAATACCGCATTCAAGTAAGCGCTTTCTTAAAATCGTAGCCCCCATGATACTACTCGCCATTCCACTCTCGCATACGAAATAGATGATTTCTGAATTCATCTGTCATACCTCCTCTTCATTTTATAAGAATAGCAGAAATATTTTCGGTGTTTCACCTTGAAACAAAATCAATAGTTATTTTTGAACTGGCAGATTTCTTTGCCAAACACAAAAAAGCCTGGATTTCCGATGTTGCCAGAAAATCCAGACGATGTGATTTAGCCTGTTTGTTGCATTGCTTTTAAATATTGTCCAACGGCTTCTGCTACTTCACGACCTTCGCGAATCGCCCAGACGATCAGTGATTGACCACGTCTTGCGTCACCTGCGGCAAATACGCCTGGACGGTTCGTCGCGTAACGTGTCGTCTTGATTTTCCCACGTTCCGAGGCGACTGCTAAATGTTCGAGTACGTTCTCTTCGACACCACTGAATCCAATGGCAATCCAGACTTGATCGACTGGGAAGTAACGATCGCTCCCTTCGATCTCCTCAAAGATCACTGTACCCGATTCATTTTTTGTTTTCGTCGTTTGAATCGTCCAGACACCGGTGACTTGACCCGATTCACTTGTTGTGAATCGCTTGATCGCGATCAAGTATTCACGAGGATCCCGACCGAATTGTTGCAACGCTTCTGCGTACCCATAATCGATGGAGTAGAGTGACGGTGTATCCGGCCACATGTTTCCTGTTGCACGCGTCGTACCCGGTTGTTCATGTTTACCGAATTGGACGACGGAGCGACAGCGTTGACGGAGTGCTGTTGCCACACAGTCCGCTCCTGTATCGCCTCCACCGATGACGAGAATATCTTTATCTTTCGCATCGTGATCAGCAGACAACGGTTCTTGCGAGAGCACGTGACGTGTCACCCCTGTCAAATAATCCATCGCATAACCAACTCCACGCGTTGGCGCATCCGTTAATTTGCGTGGTTCCGTCGCGCCGACACATAAGATAACGGCGTCATACTCCGCTTCAAGTGTCTCGAGAGTGATATCTGCACCGATCGTGACGTTCGTCCGGAAGTGAATCCCTTCTGCTTCAAGCAAATCAACACGGCGCTGTACGACCTCTTTATCAAGTTTCATGGCTGGTATACCGTACGTGAGTAATCCGCCAATCCGATCTTCCCGCTCGTAGACCGTCACTTGGTGACCGGCTTGATTCAGCTGATCGGCAGCCGCAAGACCGGCAGGACCAGATCCAACGATGGCAATCGAACGTGTCGATCGTATTGCTGGAATTCGGGGCACGACCCATCCTTTTTCGAAGCCAATGTCGATGATTGTCCGTTCGATATCTTTGATCGCGACCGCAGGTTCATGAATCGACAACGTACACGATCCTTCACATGGTGCTGGGCAGACACGACCCGTGAATTCCGGGAAATTGTTCGTCTCAAGAAGGCGATCGAGTGCCTCTTGAAAACGTCCTTCTTCTACGAGCAAGTTCCATTCTGGAATCAAGTTATAGACTGGACAACCAATCTTCACTTGATCAAATACTTCCCCTACATGGCAAAACGGGGTGCCACAATCCATACATCGACTTGCTTGTTGACTCGCTTCCGCTTCCGTCAAAGCCGTCTTATATTCCTTAAAATCACCCACCCGTTCGCTTGGATGTCGTTCCGTTCCACCCGAACGAGCAACTGTCATGAATTGATCGCGTCGTTTCATCGTACCCCTCCTGTTCTGCGCCCTAGATGTGTCTCAAATGCGAGCAACATCGCTTCTTCGGTGTTGTGTCCTTGTTTAGCGAAATCAGCCATCAACGTTGTCACTTTCTCATACGTCGAGGGAATGACGCGGATGAACGAATGAATGACATGATCCCAGTTCGCTAGAATCGCATCGCCCTGCTCACTTCCGGTCCGTGCGACGTGACGTTCGATGAACGTCTTCAGTCGCGCAATCTCTTCGACATGCGTGACAGGTCCCGTCGAAACGAGTTCGCGGTTGACACGTTGTAAAAATTGTTCAGGATGACGCGGCAAGACATAGGCGACACCACCTGACATACCGGCAGCAAAGTTTTTTCCGACATCGCCAAGGACGACGACGGATCCACCGGTCATATACTCGAGTCCATGGTTGCCGATTCCTTCGACGACGGCGACGGCTCCACTGTTTCGAACCGCAAATCGCTCACCTGCCTGACCGTTGACATAAAGTTCTCCACTTGTCGCCCCGTAAAGTGCGACATTACCAATGATCGATTGATCGGACGAGACGAACGAAATCGAACGTGGAGGATGGACGGCGATGATACCCCCGGACAATCCTTTCCCGACGTAATCATTCGCTTCTCCCGTGACATCAAGTGTTATACCACGTGGTAAATAAGCGCCTAAACTTTGTCCGGCAGATCCATTCAGTTCGAGTTTCAATCGATCTGTCGGCAGACCAAGGGCCCCAAACCGTCTTGTCAGCATGGCACCGGTCTGTGTTCCGATCGCACGGTCTGTATTTTGAATCGTTAAACGTAGTGTCTGAGGCTGACTGAAATCTGCCGCCTCTAAATACGGCGAGATTTCACGCGCGTCAAAAGAACGCTCGACATGATGCTGTTGTTGTTCGGCCGGACCGTGTGTCACGTGAACGAGGAGACGCGAAAAATCAAGACTCTTCGCCTTCCAATGCGTCCGTTGTCGTTCTGACGGTTCGAGTAAATCCGTCCGCCCTACGAGATCTTGCAGCCGTCTTACACCGAGCTTCGCTAAATGTTCTCGTACTTCCTCTGCGATGAACGTCATGAAATGGACGACATCATCGGCAGATCCTGTGAATTTCTTACGGAGCTCTGGATCTTGCGTCGCGACACCAACAGGACACGTGTCTAGATGACACGCTCGCATCATGATGCATCCGACGGCGATGAGCGGCGCTGTCGCAAACCCATACTCATTCGCTCCGAGCATCGCGGCGAGGATGACGTCGCGACCAGTCAAGAGTTTTCCGTCGGTTTCAAGGACGACACGCTCGCGTAATCCGTTTAATGTCAACGTTTGGTGGGTCTCAGCAAGACCAAGTTCCCATGGCAGTCCGGCATGTTGAATACTCGTCTTCGGCGAGGCACCCGTGCCGCCGTCATGACCACTGATGACGATGACGTCCGCAAGCCCCTTCGCAACCCCAGCCGCGATCGTCCCAACGCCACCTTTGGCGACAAGTTTGACGCTAATCCGGGCTTGATCGTTGGCACGTTTCAAGTCATGAATCAACTGCGCCAAATCTTCAATCGAATAGATATCGTGATGGGGTGGTGGAGAAATCAATCCAACACCAGGTGTCGATGCACGCACCCGCGCAATCCACGGATAGACTTTTTCACCAGGTAATTGACCGCCTTCACCGGGTTTCGCACCTTGTGCCACCTTGATTTGTAATTCGTCCGCGTGAACGAGGTAATGACTCGTCACCCCAAAACGACCAGAGGCGATCTGTTTGATCCGACTCATCCGGAAGTCACCATTTTCATCCCGTTCGTACCGTTCCTCTTCTTCACCGCCTTCACCACTATTACTCTTACCACCTAATCGGTTCATCGCGATCGCAAGCGTCTCGTGCGCTTCTTTGGATAACGATCCGTAGGACATCGCACCCGTCTTAAAGTATTTGACGATTTCGCTGACAGGCTCAACTTCTTCAATTGGGATCGCCGTCGTTTCCTTGAACGTTAACAGATGTCGTAGCACCGTTGCCGGTTCCTCCTGAATGCGTTGAGCGTACTTTTGATAGAGCCGGTAATCATTCGTCCGGCATGCGTGTTGCAACAAATGAATCGTTGCTGGGTTAAAGGCATGATGTTCTCCCGCTTGACGGTACCGGAAGACACTGCCGGACTCTAAATGAATCCGTTCATCTGCAATCTGTTGTGCTCGTCGGACTTCTTCTTCCATCAGTTCAAGCGTCATCCCGCTCAATTGAGAGACCGTACCCGTGAAGTGCTCATCGATGACGGAACGATCGATTCCGACCGCTTCAAAGATTTGCGCACCACGGTAGCTGAAGACCGTCGAAATGCCCATCTTCGACATGACTTTGACGACGCCTTCCGTGACTGCTTTTTGGTAACGTTTGTCGACATCCGTAAAACGATCCCCTACCGCTTCTTCAAGCGTCGCATATGCCAGGTACGGATAAATCGCATCCGCACCATATCCGAGCAACGTTGCGACATGGTGGACTTCACGAATCTCTCCCCCTTCAACGATCAAGCTGAGATTTGTACGTAATCCCTTGCGAATCAGCGCATGATGAATCGCACTCGTCACTAAGAGGATGGGCATCGGCAAGGTGCCGGGGCGTACGAGACGATCCGATAACGTCAATAATTCATACCCGTTTCGTGCAGCGGTCACAGCCTCATCAACGATCATGTCGAGTGCTTCTGCAAGCGAGTCGGTGAACGTCGTCGAAATCGTTTTTTGCTTAAGTCCACTTTGTTTAAGCGCATGGGCTTCGTCTGGTCGCAGAATCGGCGTATCCAAGCGAACACGACGACAGTTCGCGCGGTTCGGCGTCAGCAGTTCCCCTTGTCGACCAAGCCATGTCAGCGTCGAGGTGACGATCTCTTCGCGTAACGCGTCAATCGGTGGATTCGTGACTTGTGCGAACAGTTGCTTGAAATATCGGAACAAGGATTGAGGACGTTCACTTAAGACCGCTAGCGGTATATCCGTTCCCATCGCGCCTAACGGATCCTTTTGTTCTTCGACGAGCGGGATCAAGTATTGATCGATATCTTCACGCGTATATCCAAAATGCCGTTGTTTCGTTCCAAGTTCAACGAGCGTTTCCTTGAAGTCGTTACTTGAAAGGGACACGACTTCTTGCGCGAGCCACTCCGCGTAAGGGTGCCGTGTCGCTAGCTCCCGTTTGATCTCTTCGTCTGCAATCAACTGACCGGACGCAAAGTCGAGTAAAAGCAGTTCACCCGGTGTTAATCGTTTTTTGTACAGAATGTCTTGTTCACGAAGAGGAAGTACCCCTGCTTCTGACGACAACATGAAGTGACCATCGCGTAACAATACATATCGCGCTGGGCGTAAACCGTTTCGGTCAAGCGTCGCACCAATCTGTTTTCCGTTCGTAAAGACAATCGCAGACGGACCATCCCATGGCTCCATCATGCTACTGTGGTACTCATAATATGCGCGCTTAGCCGGTCTGATCTCAGCATGTTCGAATGGTTCTGGTACGAGCATCAGTGCTGTCTCAGCGAGCGAGAGTCCGGACAGATGAAGAAACTCAAACGCATTATCAAGCATCGACGAGTCACTACCTGTCTCATCTAGAATCGGTAACACTTCCTCTGCCCGATTACCATACGTCGTCTCGGCCAGTCGACGTTCTCGACCGCGCATCGCCCGAATATTTCCTTGCAACGTGTTGATTTCACCGTTGTGAATCAAATAACGGTTCGGGTGAGCACGTTTCCAACTTGGGAACGTATTCGTACTAAAACGCGAATGCACGATACCAAATCCTGATTGATAGCGCTCATCTCGTAAGTCATCGAAGTACGCGCGCAATTGATCCGTCGTCACGAGTCCTTTGTAAACGATCGTTTCACTCGAGCTACTCAAGACGTATTGTTCAAGACCGAGTTGTTCTGATTCACGTTCAAATGCGCGACGAATCAAAAAGAGTGTTCGTTCAAATGTCAATCCTTCCATCGCCTTTGCACCAATGAAACATTGACGAATGACTGGCTCCGTGCGGCGGGCACCCGACCCAAGCACTTCTGACTGAACAGGTACAGTACGCCATCCTAAGACGTCTTGTCCTTCTGTCAAGATGATGGATTCTAATGTTCGTTCGAGTCGCATCCGTTCCCGTTCCTCACGTGGTAAGAACATCATGAAAACGCCATAATCCCCTTTTTTAGGGAAGGAAATGTGGCGAACCGTTTCACGAAACAAACGATCTGGTAATTGCGTTAAAATACCCGCCCCGTCTCCCGTCTTCGCATCGCTTCCTTGTCCACCACGATGTTCCATTTGACAAAGCATGGCCAATGCATGTTCAACAATTTCATGACTCGCTCGTCCTGTTTGATGTGCGTAAACCCCGATCCCGCACGCATCATGTTCCATACGAGGGTCGTATAATCCCTGCTGTTCAGGGTACTGATGAAATGTCATGGTAGCACTCTCCTTGCCTTCTTAATTTTCTGTATATTCAGTTAAATTATACTTTACACTCTTTTATGTTTATTCGCTACTATGCATAATCACCATTTTATTTAACCTTTGAAGATAGAAATACCATATATCAACATTGATAACGCTTACATAAATATGGATATTCATTCAATATTTTTTTTAGTTGAATTCTACACTTTGTGCGCGTATTACTTTGCCCGAACATAAGATTCCGTGGTATTTTTAACTATGAAAAGAGTTATTGATCATGGAAGTAGAGAGAGGAATAATACGATGAAAAAAACAATGCAATTTACGGGTCTCTTGATCGCAGGAAGCTCGATCTTATTAAGCGCATGTGGTCAGCAAGAGGAGAAGGCAACCGCATATGACAAGATTCAAAAAGATGGCACAATTGTTGTCGCGACGGCTGGTACACTTTTCCCGACATCTTACCATGAAGAGAAAAACAATAAGTTGACTGGATTTGATGTCGAAGTCGTCAAAGAAGTAGCAAAGCGTCTTGATTTGAAAGTGAAATTCAAAGAGATGTCATTCGACGGTATGTTGACAAGCGTCAATACAGGTCAAGTCGATCTTGCTGCTAACGACATTACGATTACCGATGATCGTAAAGAAAAATTCGCGTTCTCAAAACCATATAAATATACGTATGGTACGGCAATCGTCCGTAAAAGTGATTTATCAGGCATCAAGTCTCTTGAAGACTTGAAAGGGAAAAAAGCTGCCGGAGAAGCTACAACGACATATATGCAGATTGCTAAAAAATACGGTGCAAAAGAAGTCACGTACGATAACGCGACGAACGATCAGTATCTACGAGATGTCTCAAATGGTCGAACAGACGTCATCTTGAATGATTACTACTTGCAAACACTCGCTGTCGATTTCTTCAAGGACTTCGATATTACGATTCACCCTGATATCGCTTATAATCCAAGTCAGGTTGGTTTAATCATGGATTTAGATAACAAGGAACTTCAATCCAACATTAACGAACAACTCGATAAAATGAAGGAAGATGGCACATTAAAGGAAATTTCGAAGCAATTCTATGCTGGAAAAGATGTCTCTCAAATGCCTGACGTCAAAACGACGATCGTCGATGTGAATTAACGATGTCTTCGATTGATTGGCGGTCCGTCTTCAATCCGGAATTGGCGGTTGAATCGTTTCCTTATATTTTGAGTGGACTGGGACAGACGCTATGGATTTCCTTGCTCAGCATGGCCATTGGTCTTGGAATTGGTTTGCTCCTTGCCCTTTGTCGTCTGTCTAGGCTTCGACTTTTACGTATCGGAGCGAGCGCCTACATCTCGTTCATGCGAGGTGTTCCGATTCTCGTGTTGCTGTTCATGTTGTATTTCGGACTGCCGGTCATCAATATTCAACTGGACGCGTTAACAGCAGCAATTACCGGTTTTAGTTTGAATAGTGCTGCGTACATGGCAGAGATCATTCGTTCTTCCTTACTATCGATTGATCGTGGTCAGGAAGAAGCGGCAGCTTCGCTTGGTTTATCGCGATATCGAACGTTCGTTGGTATTATTTTGCCACAAGCGATCCGAATCGCCATCCCACCGCTTTCAAACGTCTTGCTTGATCTCGTCAAAGCCTCGTCGCTTGCTGCCATGATTACTGTCCCTGAAATATTTCAAAAGGCAAAAATCGTTGGTGGGCGTGAATTTGATTATATGACCGTTTACTTTGTCGTTGCGTTCATTTACTGGGGAATTTGTTCCTGTATCGCAGTCATCCAAGAGATTCTCGAGCGTCGTTTTGCACGGTATCTCTGATTCATTATTTCGCAAACTGTTATACAAACAGGCGATGGACCATGTCCATCGCCTGTTTGCTTTTTAAATTTTTACTGATTGGTTACCCTTCCCGATACATCGCTAAAAAATGTTCGAGTTGCCGCGGTTGTAGCGGTCGATGGAAGAGGTACCCTTGCAACGTATGACATCCTAACCGCTCGAGCAACGCTGCCTCTTCTTCTAGTTCGATTCCTTCTGCGACGATCGTCATATCTAATCGTTTCCCTAATTGAATGATTGTCTCGATCATCGCTCGTTTTTTTTCAGAATGAATCGCTTCTTGAACGATTTCTTTCGGAATCTTCAATTGATCGAATGGAAGTTCAACGAGAGGCTGCATAGAGGAAAAACCGGTTCCGAAATCATCGAGTGCAATTCGAATTCCGTATAAATGGAGCGCATTCAATGTCTCAATGATTTGTTCCGTTCCCTCGATGAAGATGTGTTCTGTCATCTCGATTTCAAGGAGTGATGGTGGAAAACCTGTTTGTTTTAAGGTCGTCAGTACTCGATCTGTAAAATCAGGTTGTCGCAATTCCCAAGGCGAAACATTCACTGAAATCGTTATAGGTTCCTTCCCTTCTTCCAACCATACTTTTCCTTGTAAGCAAGCTTGTCGCATGACCCAGCTTCCAAGCGTTTCAATGAAACGTGTCCGTTCCGCAAGTGGAATGAACTCATTTGGCGGAACGAGACCATACTCCGGGTGATTCCAACGAATTAATGCTTCCACTCCTGTGATTTGACGCGTTCGTGCATTGACTTGAGGTTGAAATAAAACGAAGAAATCACGATCCAACTCTGCATCGTACAAATCGCGTGTTAATTGAAGCGCTCGCTTTCGTTCATTTTGAGTCGCTAAATCTGTAATCGCATACGTATTTTTTCGATTTGCCTTTGCTGTAAATAATGCAATCTCTGCATCGTTAATGACATGGTCTGTTGTTTCATCGTTCATGTATGAAACACCGATACTTGCAGTTACATTAATCTGCTTAAAATCGATTTGTACACGTTCTGCTACACTCGACAAAATATCATCACAGAGCACGCGTGCATCGTAATGGTGTGGTGCATGCAATAAAAAAGCACTTCCACTTGCTTTCGCAATTGTACAGTCCGGAAAGTGATTCATCAATCGCCGGCCAATGATGTGTAACGAGCGGTCTCCAGTTCGGTATCCGAATGCATCGTTGACTGTTTTGAAATCGTCCAGATCAACGAGACAAATCATATCACCTTCTCGTTTCTTCTTATCTACTTCAATCACAAATGAAGATCGGTTTGATAAACCTGTCACAGGATCCGTGAATGCTTGTTCTTGTAAACGGGCTAGGTAGTCAATATTACGTTCAAGACGGGTGACGTATTGATTATGAATCAATAAACTAATGATCGTCGCAATCAAGATAAGTCCAATGCGCGCGATGTGATCGGATGCAAACATCGTGGCATTTTCAAAAGATGGAGTATGATACCAAATATAGAGAAGAGAAATCGTCGTAATGCTCGTTGCATACAGCAACATTGTCCGATTAATGACGACTAATGACGCTAAAATGAAAAGAAGTGCACATGCCCAAACCGTTTGGACACCACGATCGATGAACGGATAATAAATGTACGGAATCAACAAAAAAACACTCGACATTATATGTGGCTTTAGTCGATCTGACAGTGTACTTTTACCAATGAAGTATTGTGCTATTCCAGCACTCGCAATGACGAGAGCGCGAATCCAATCCTCCCCATTTAAACCAGAACGACTAAACAGGTTAGCAACGATATATAAAATGGCACCACAACTCGTCAATACAAAAATGATCATCCCGAACAACTGATAATTTGCCCGGATTTCTCGATGATATTGCAAACTATTGGAAGAACGTCGCTGTGTGTTCACCGCCATCCCCTCTTTCTAGTTCCTGTCGGTTATTTTCCTTATCAGAACCAAAACAAAACCTGAATTTTCTAAAAATAATAAAATAATGGGAAGTCATGATTTTGATTAGAATGGGAATAGATAGGTATAGAAAGGAGCGATTAACTATGTCTCATCTACTTTTTATTGAAGCCAACGATAGCACACATCAAAAAAAAGGCATTAGTTCTGAATTGAACGATGCTTTCCTAAATGCGTATCGTGAGCATCATCCTGGCGATACAATCACGGTTTTGAATTTATTCGAGGAACGTCTCCCCTTCTTTGATTTAAAGCTTGCGAATGCGGCAGGTCGACTATTTAAAGGAGAGGAATTAACGGGAGATGATGCGATCCACGCACAACGGCTTCAAGAATATTTAAACGGATTCTTAGATGCCGATAAGGTCGTCTTTTCATTTCCGATGTGGAACTTAACAGTTCCTGCACCGCTTCACAACTATATGGATTATCTCGCACAGGCTGGTCAAACGTTTCGTTACACAGCTGAAGGTTCGATCGGACTGGTTGAAAACAAACAAGTGTTGTTGATTCATTCACGCGGTGGCGATTACTCGACAAAAGAGAAAGCACCAAGTGAACACGCTGTTCGCTACATGTTAGACTTATTAGCATTTTTCGGAATTGATGATGTATCGACAGTCATTTTAGAAGGGCATCAACAATACCCCGATCGTGCATCTGAATTGATTGAACAGGCACTTCTTGCATGTAAAAAGACAGGTGAACGATTCTAAATACGAAATAAAACAAATGAACTATTTTTTTCAAGTAAGATTTTTTCATGAACAGGTAGATTAAAGGTACGGAATAATGAGTACGCCATTGTAAAGTCTTTTTGGATGTCAGAGGGGTTACGATTCAAAATTTTTTTGAAGTAACCTCTTTGATAATATAGTTGACCTAAAAGTTGACCATCTTCAATTTGCAAGCTCTCTTGAATGCCTTGTTCAGTAATCTCTAATCCAAGTTGATTTCGATTTTGTTCAGATAGTTGTTTTGCATAGTTATAAAGAATCTTAATACGAACTTTTTTCAGTTCAGTTGTGTCATAGTTAAACCGAAGCAATTCTTGAAAGCTATTTTCTGCTGAATCAAAATCCTCATGCTCAATAAAAGAAATCGCGATTGCCATATGAATTCTTAAATAAAGCGTTGGAGATTTGAATTGTAATGACGTATGCATCAATAATTGTTTAAATTCACCAATGGTTTCAAGATAAGTTCTAAAATTTCGTTTTTCATGAATGATAATTTCATAATACATTGCTAAAAATTTTATCTCATCGTAGTCTATTTTGTTTTTTATATCATCAATAATCATGCAGGCTTCTTCAAATTGATGACTTTGTAACAACCTCAATAATTGTTGATCATAAGATGTAAACATATCACTCCGAAGATGATCTTCAAACAACATGGAGAGCGGTACCTTAAGACGTTTTGCAACTTGTTGTAACCAATCAATTGTTGGTGAATTTTTACCATTTTCTACTTTACTAATTTCGGCTTGACTACATATTCCCTTACATAATTCAGCTTGAGTCATATTTTTCTCTTTTCGAATCCGTTTAATTTCATATCCTATTGATGAAGATAAATGACTCATACGATCTCCTCCTTCATCTATTTTAAAGTTCAAAGTATAAAAAATCACGTTTACCATTTAATACTAGTTCAGCGTGATTTCTATTGTCTAACGCGTGAAATATGGTATACGCGTGAGTAAATGCTTCTTGAATGTCCTTACGAGGATAATCTAACTTTTCATAAAAACAACCTCGTTGATAAAAAAAATGACCTAACAATGACGTATCTTTTCTTTCTAGAGATGATTGAATGCCTTTTTCCGTTATCTTCAGTCCCATTTCAAAATCTGATTGAAAGTACAGTTGCTGCGCATAGTTATACATAATTTTAGATTTTAGTTTTATCAAATCATATGTCATATAATCATACTCTAATAATTCTTCATATATTTTTCGCGCATATTGATATTGGTGATTTAAATAATAATAGTTTGCGACAGACATTTTAATTCTTAAGAAAATAGATGGGTATTCGATTTCCATTTGTTCTTGATCTGATAAGTAAAGTAATTGAGAAATACAAGTACGGTAGTCAATATCTTTTTTACCCTCACGAGCTACCCACTCAAAATAACGAATTAATAATTGAACAGAAGAAGGTAAATCATTTGGTGTTTGTTTAATGAAATCAAGCATGTCATCATAACGATGTCGTCTAGAAAAGTCAGACAATTGTCTATCAAATTGATGAAATAGACTGGTCTCATTCGCATCAATGAAGAGATGAGCCGTTGAAGTATGGAGCTTTTGGGATAACCGTTGAACAATATCTATCGTCGGCATGATTTTTCCATTTTCGATTTTACTCAATTCCGCTTGGCTACATACATCTCTTGCTAATTCTGTTTGCGTTAAATTTCTTTCGACACGTAGTTGTTTAATATGTTGACCAAATGCTTCGATTTCCAAAATTTCTGCTCCTTTCTTGTAGTTTCATTTCCACTTAACAGCGTGTTTATTATTTGATTAAGTATACGGAGAAATCAGTTTATGATTCCGAAAAATTTTTCTTAACAGATAAAGAAGATAGCGAATTTTATGCACTCTAAAAAACAAGATATAGTATAAGATTTCTCATTGGGACAAGCGCCTATATAGGATTACTTTTAAGTCTACTCAAAAGTAAATAATAAGTGTTCCTCTTTTAGATCAACAACTTTTTGTTTAGTCGATTTAAGCTCTAATGCATGCAACAATGTATACGCAACTGTATATGTTTTTTGAAATGAATCTATTCCTACCGCTTCTTGATAGTTACCTAATTGAAAATACAAATGCCCTAAAAGAAAAGTTTGCTGATGAAGTAAACATAATTCAATTCCTTTTTGAATATATATTTTTGATTCTTCAAACAGATCTTGATACAAAAGGATTTGGGCATGATTAAAATAAATTTTGATTAAAGAGGTGACATATAATGAGCTATTAAGACTCTCTAATAAAATTTCGATATCCAAATAAGAATTCGTCGTTAAATGGAATAGCTTATGTTCAGCATATAAATTGGCAATCGCGGTTTTGATTCGAATGAACAAAGTGATTGATTCGTTTTGAACATCCCGTTCAATTAGAAGGTTATTTAATAGGAAAGTCGCGGTCCTAAAATCATACTGATCTTGTTTCAAGTCGACGATGATTCGAAAATATGCATTTAATATGACTAACTCAATATTTTCATTATTATTGTGCTTAGAAATGTATCTCTTGATCTGCTCATACTTTTCATCTCGAAGTAGCGCTGAAACAGTCTGATCAAAGCGTTCCATTTCTTCGTTTTCTTGAAGTTCTTCGAATAAAAGTGCAATTGGAACTTTTAATCGAGTGGCAATTTGCTTCATTAAATCTACAGTGGGTGAATTCAAACCATTTTCAATTTTACTAATCTCAGCTTGGCTACAAATACCATTACACAGTTCGTTTTGTGTCATCTGCTTTTCAATACGCAACTGTTTTATTTTTGTACCAATCGATGAAGTTAGTGAATTCATCTTCATCATTTTTCACTCACTTTCATCTATTGGGAATAGCAATAGTTCTGCTAAATGCACTTCAAGAATTTTTTGATAAGCATGATTATTTGTTGCAATAAAAAAGGAATAGGCAATGGTATATGCCTCTCTAATATCATTATTTGCAGCATGTAATGATTCTAAAAAGAAACCTTTTTGATAATAAAAGTGACCAAGATATGTTAAATCTTGTAGTCTTTTTGTCTCTTCAATTACTTGTTCAACTTCTTGCAATCCTTCTTCAAATCGCTTTAGTCTATACAAATTTCTTAAATAATTGTACATGATTTTCATTTTAATTTTTTTATATTCACAGGTCTGATATGGCATTTTTAATAAATCTTCATAAATTTGGTGAGAATGCGCATATTCCTTATTATTCGTATAGAGAACAGCAATTGCCATTTGAATTCGAATATAAAGAAGAGACGACTGTTCCATGATTTTCTTTTGCGCAACTAATTGAAGTAAGGATGTAATGCATGAACGAAAATCAATATTTCCTCTTTCATATTCAAGCAGGACTTGATAATAATGAATAAAAATTCTAATTTCAAATATGGTTGTAGAGTTAGAATATTGAACTAACTCTGCTGACATTTCCCCATACGTTTTTTCTCTAAAATGCCGTAACATTTTTTGGTCAATTTCGTTCAACTTTTGCGAGACCTGTTCATCCGCAAAAAATAAAGAAATGGGTATTCGTAGTTTTCTAGAAATTTGTTGTAATAAATCAATTGTTGGAATGTTTCTTCCATTCTCGATTTTACTAATCTCAGCTTGACTACAAATATCCTCACACAGTTCCTTTTGAGTCATCCGTTTTTCTAATCGTAACATCTTAATTTTTTTACCAATCGATGAAGTTGGTAAATCTATCATTTTTTGTTCACTCACTTTCATTAATCGGAAATAAGAGGTGATCAGAAAAATAGGTTTCAAGGATTTTTAGATAAGAGTGATTCTGAGTAGCAATGAAAAAAGAATAAGCGGTCGTATACGCTTCTTTTGTTTCTGATTCAGATGCTTTTAACGCCTCTAATAAGATTCCTTTTTGAAAATAAAACTGTCCGAGATACGTTAAATCCTGCAATTGTTTTGTCTCTTCGATGACCTTCTCAACTTCCTGCAACCCTTCTTCGAATCGTTCAAACTCTACTAAATTACGTATGAAATTATACATGATCTTCATTCGAATTTTTTTATATTCTCTTGTTTGATAAGGTAAGTCTAATAGTTCTTTATAGATTTGATGGGCAC
Organism: Exiguobacterium sp. Leaf187; assembly: GCF_001423925.1. Lineage (NCBI taxonomy): Bacteria > Bacillati > Bacillota > Bacilli > Caryophanales > Exiguobacterium > Exiguobacterium sp. Leaf187. Next base: position 791,839 of record NZ_LMPR01000009.1, read on the forward strand.
GACTATATTCTTCGTGGTTCGTATACAGAACAGCAATTACCATCTGAATTCGTGTATAAAGAAGAAATGATTTGTCTTTGATCTGTTCCTGTCTGACAACTTGTAATAAAGAGGCGATACATGTCCGAAAATCAATATTTCCTCTTTCATAGTCTAGTAATTCTTGATGGTAGCGAATTAAAATTTGAGTTTCAACCGCATTATTGACGTTCTCATATTTTGCTAAGTCTTTTGCCATATCTGAGTACGTTTTTTCACGCAAATGCCGAATCATTCGTTGGTCTATTTCATTTAATTTTTGTGAGACGATTTCATCTTCAAAAAACAATGAAATCGGGATGCGTAGTCTTCGACAAATCTGCTGTAACAAATCAATCGTTGGGGAATTTCGACCATTTTCGATTTTACTGATTTCAGCCTGACTACAAATTCCTTCACAAAGTGCTTTTTGTGTCATTCCTTGTTTTTTTCGTTCTTGTTTGATTTTATCACCAACAGAATTGAATGACTGGATGCATAGAGGTCACTCCTCAAATCAAAAATATCGAACTCATGAAAAAAGTCTTCCGTTTCAAGTATATATCACTTGAGACGGAAGACGTGTCTATGCTTCCGGCGAGAATCGAACTCGCACTGCAGCATTACCATTGCTGAGGTCTGCCATTAACCTACGGAAGCTTGTAAAACCTAATTCTAGTATAACTTATAGAAAAAGACAAAACAAGAAGTCGATGCTTTTCAGCTCAACTTCTTGTCACTCATTTACAGTGTAGTTTTCGTTAGCGAGTTATCATAGACGACTAAAACTGAATAATGTTCATCCGCTTTAGACGCAACGAATGTTGAAAATTTTAATGTAATGATGGCGTTTGATCCGACCCCATTATTTTCAAAAAATTCATTAAGTCTTTCCTCTAATTCCTCAGGCGATCGCCCGACGACTACTTTAGAATGCAACATGATCATCACTCCGTTTCATTATGGTAGGTTCGAGTTTAGTAATTGCCTGATCGTATAAATGTTAAACCTTTATTTTTTCGACTTGCCCCACTCTCTCTCTATCCGCTATGGTGAAATGGAGTCATTCAACTATTGAAGAACAGGAGTGAAGTCTGATGGAACAAATCAATTTTGATGAAACGATCGAGAAACGAAATACAGGATCCGTCAAGTGGGACGGGCTCCCTTCGCTATATGGATCAGATGAGCTGATTCCAATGTGGGTCGCCGACATGGACGTCCGTCCACCCCACAATTTGACAGAACGATTGACTAGACGTGCTGCTACAGGTCATTTCGGTTACTCGATGTTTGAAGACGAAGCCAAACGAGCAATTCAACAATGGTTTCAAAAGCGATATGACGTCACAATCACTACTGATTCCATTCTCTACTCAAGTGGTGTTGTTCCAGGACTTGCACATACTGTCCTCGCACTGACGGAACCGAGTGATGAAATCATCATCCAGACACCGGTCTATCCTCCATTTCATCAAATCATTCAGTCTAATCAACGACAACTCATTGAAAATCCGCTTCTTTTAGACGGTGAGACGTACCAGACTGACTTTTCACTTCTCGAACGGCAAATGCGAACAGCACGTATGATGATTCTTTGTAGCCCGCATAATCCAAGCGGTAAAGTCTATCCGAGAGAAGAATTACAACAAATCGTCGAACTCGCGAAGCAACATGATGTTTATCTTGTATCCGATGAGATTCATGCGGACCTCGTCTATACAGGTTCCGTGCACACGCCCATTCTCGGTTTGGATTATGAAAAACTCATTTTAGTGAGTGCCCCATCCAAAACGTTCAATATTCCGGGTCTCTATGCGTCTTATCTAATCGTACCTGACATCTCGATTCGTCAACAAATCGAACGTGTCCAACAACGTCATTTCGTTCACCCGAATGCATTGGCTTCGACTGCGATTTCAGCAGCGTATGGTGATGCTATGAGTGAACAATGGCTGTCACAATTACTTGTGTATTTAGAAGGAAATCGTGACCATGCCATCCGTCGGATTCGCCAAGAGATGCCAAAATTAGACGTTGTCATTCCAGAAGCAACTTTCTTGTTGTGGATCGACTTCAAAGCACTCAAACTGGATAGTAAAACACGAGCAGATTGGCTCGTCAAGGAGGCAAAAATCGCTCTAACACATGGTTCTTCGTTCGGATCTGGCGGAGAAACATTTGAACGGTTAAATATCGGGTGTCCTCGTGCACAATTAGATCAGGCATTAGACCGTTTAAGCTCCGCATACCAACAGTTTTGGACCCATTAACATGACACGAATGATCCTAATTTATTAGGGTCATTTATTTTTCATTTAATTATTCTGAACATTCGAACTAGTAGAACTTCAACAGGGACTAAAACCGTCCCAATCCCTTAAGGCACTAGGCGTAGCGGTACTTTTCATGAATTTGACGTGACTTGCAAAGTCGTTTTATCCCCTGTAAGGTGGGGAACATATCATTTGGCGAATGAGTCAATACATGCTTGATCGCTGAAAAAAACTATTGCATTTGGAGGATTTAACTTTATGACGCAAGAATGGATTTCAATCATCCTGTATCTTGTTCTCATGTTGGCAATCGGTTATTTTGCCTACAAGCGAACGACGAATACAGAAGATTACATGTTAGGCGGACGCGATCTCGGTCCAGGTGTCACAGCACTCTCTGCTGGTGCATCGGATATGAGTGGATGGATGCTCATGGGACTTCCCGGCGCCATGTACGCGACAGGTGTTTCAGCACTCTGGCTCGCACTCGGATTATTGATTGGATGTTACGTAAACTATTTAGTACTCGCACCACGTTTTCGACTTTATACGGAAATGGCGAACGACTCGATTACGATCCCTGATTTCTTAGAGAATCGTTTTGAAGACAAATCACGTGTGCTTCGTACTGTATCAGCACTCGTCATCATCATCTTCTTCACGTTCTACACATCAGCTGGAATCGTCTCAGGTGGAAAATTATTTGTCAGCTCATTCGGATTTGATTACCACTATGGTATGCTCTTGACGATTGCGGTCGTAATCGCCTACACGTTATTTGGCGGTTTTCTCGCAGTTAGTTGGACCGACTTCGTCCAGGGCTGTATCATGTTCATCGCACTCGTGCTTGTTCCTGTCGTCGCATTGACAGACGTCGGCGGAGTCGATGGTGCATACAACTACGCTGAAAAATTAGACCCTTCGTTGTTTGATCCACTTAAAGGAACAACAGTTCTTGGAATCATCGGATTCCTTGCCTGGGGACTTGGTTACTTCGGTCAACCACACATCATCGTCCGTTTCATGGCGATTCGCTCAGTCAAGGATTTAAAAAGCGCCCGTCGTATCGGGATCGGATGGATGTTCATCTCGATTCTTGGTGCGATGATGACAGGACTCGTCGGAATCGCCTATTTCGAAGGTCAAGGAAACGGACTTGGCGACCCGGAAACGGTCTTTATCCGCTTCTCTGACGTACTGTTCCACCCTTATATCACTGGGTTCTTGATGGCTGCGATTCTTGCAGCAATCATGTCGACGATTTCATCACAGTTGCTCGTTACTTCGAGTGCGTTGACAGAAGATTTTTATAAAACGTTCTTGAAAAAGGATGCAACGGATAAACAACTCGTCTTTACTGGTCGAATCTCTGTGCTTCTCGTAGCAATCGTTGCAAGTGTACTCGCTTGGAATCCGTCAGCGACGATTCTTGCACTTGTCGGTTATGCATGGGCTGGATTCGGTTCTGCCTTTGGTCCGATCATCTTGCTTTCTCTCTACTGGAAACGGATGACGAAACAAGGTGCACTGGCTGGTATCATCTCAGGTGCCTTGACTGTCATCATCTGGGTTCAACTCGGACTTAGTACGACGCTTTACGAAATGGTACCTGGATTCTTCACAAGCTTGATCTTTACGGTCGTTGTCAGCTTGATGACGAAACAACCAGTCAATGCCGTTCAGGAAACGTTTGAAGAGATGGAAGACGAATTAAAAGACGCTGTTCAATAATCAGCGAATAACGAGTAAGACCTCTGCCGTATGATTGGCAGAGGTCTTTTTTTGATCTACAGTTCAATCACGCCATAATGCAACTTCGACGTTTTACGCTTTGTTCGTTCGAACCCAAACCGTTCAAACAAGGGGCTCTCATAATGTGCTTTTAAAACGATACGCTGACGTGCCACACGCTTCGCCTCCACCATCGCTTCCACAGATAAAGCTTCATAGTTCGCAAGCGTTCGTAAAGCGTCGAGATGCGTCGATTCTTCGACGGTCTGTTCGAACATAGGATCAAAGTAGATGACATCAAAGGAGTTATCCGGACATTCTTTCAAAAAGGCTAAATGGTGTTTGACTTTCACTTCGATTCGTCGCATCGCTTGATTGATCGGTTCGTAAGATTCTTCCCACCGTTTTAATCCATTCTTGACGACAAATGCTGTCTCAACCCGGCTTTCTAACCCGATGATCCGCCCCCGCTCTCCGATGGAATGACTCATGACAATGGCATCTGCTCCAAGACCAAGTGTGCAGTCAAGCACACGCATCCCTTCCGATAAGCGTCCGATTGTAACGAGAGGATCGCCTCCTCCTGCATCAATTTGTTTGATGCGAAACACCGCACTTGAAGGATGGAAAAAGAACGATGTGGTCTCACCTAGTGGATATAAATCAAGCCGTTGTTTATCGACGACAAGCACCGGTAATCCTGTCTCCTGTTGCAAGTGTTCTATGCTTTTTTTCTGACGCACGACATAGATAAAATGTATCGTCTCATCCGCTAACAACTGCTTCACACGATGATGCACGTCGTCAGTCGGACGAAGACATGTCGTCAGTCCAATGGTTGGTTTCATAATGCGTTCCTCCATAAAAAAATAAGCTAGCCGGAGCTAGCTTATTTCTTTTTCTTCAATAATCCTTCGATATCTTCAATCAATGCTTTTTTCGAAATTAGGTCTTCTTGCTTTTCCTGTTCGACTTTTGCATCGACCGTCGTCCGCTTCATGAGTGCCTGAAGCGTTTCATCGATGCTTGACTTCAAATGATCGCGGTCTTCTTTATTAAGGGAAAGATCATGTTGAACTTCATCCCCTTGTTCATCTAATTGGCGTAAGCGTTCCGTCAATTGTTTCGCTTCACGATTCAAGTCCGAATACAATCGTTCGATTTGCTCTAGACGCAATTTGATTCCGTCACGTTCTGTGAACACGTTTTCCAGCCCCTTCCAGTATGCAGTTGTCTACATCATTACTTTACCATATTCCACGGGAATTAAAACAATCACAAGATGATTACAGAATGACTTTTTTTATATTTGTCACTACGCATCGGCTTTAGTTAATTTTTGCAATTGCACGGAGGGTATCGCTATAATGTAAACGAAGCATCAATTGGGATGAGGGAGGATTTTGTGATGGAATTGAGACGTCGAACATTACGTCATGTCGATCAAGCTGAGTACGATCATTTCTTGAAGTATGGCGAGCAAGCATATGGACTGACTCCGCAAGAAATCAAAGGGTATGACCATGAGCTTGGAGAAGAGCGGGCTTTTGATTCCGTCGAGCACAGCTATCCTGAAGATTATTACTTTGATATCGTTGAAGCGGATACGATCATGGGGCGGGTTCTGCTCTTAAAAATGGGTCACTACTTCCAACTCGACTTCATGGTGTTTGATCCCTATACGCGTCGGGGTCTAGCTACTCAAGCAGTTGCTGAAGCATTGACGTATTCTGGGGTACTAGATCGTCACGAAGTACGCGCGCGTGTCCTTGAACAATCACCACACGCTTCGTTTGCAAAACGCATTTTGGAAGCGAATGATTTTACGTCGACAGAGAACTATTACGTCAAAGGAAGACGTCGTCGGTACTCTCTGCAACGAATGGGCTAAAGACCATCCGAAAGACCATGAAACTCATGGTCTTTTTTTAATGCCCCTCATCGCTTCGTCACCTTTGACAGTTGATGAATTTCAGCGTACAATTTTCATCTGTATGAACAGAAAGGAGTACATCTCATGAACGAATGGTTATGGATCCCTTCCATTTTTTTAACGATGGGATTATTGATTTTCAGTTATTATTTATTTGGTAAGACAGGATTGTTGATGTGGATTGCCATCGCAACAATCATTGCAAACATCCAAGTCACACAAACCGTCGATATTTTTGGTTTCGTCTTCACGTTAGGGAACGTCGTGTATGGCAGTTGTTATCTAGCGACAGATATCCTCAATGAAAAATACGGAAAACAGGTCGCTCGTAAAGGCGTCTATATGGGGTTCTTCTCCCTGATCACGACGACCGTCCTCATGCAGTTCAGTCTCTTGTATACACCACTTGCTGATAAGGCTGCACTCGAAACATCCGATTCCTTGCATTTATTGTTTGGACTCTTACCATGGATTGCTGTTGGTAGTCTTGCCGCTTATCTCGTCTCGCAACTATTCGATGTCTTTATCTATTCAAAGATCCGTCAGAAGACAGGCGAACGTAAGCTTTGGTTACGGACGACAGGGTCAACCGTATTAAGTCAATTGCTTGATACGTTGACGTTTTGTGCGATTGCCTTTCACGATATGCCCTTCTCCATCTGGTGGCAAATCTTCATTACGACGTATCTTGCGAAATTCGTCGTCGCTTGGTTCGCGACACCATTCATGTATTTAGCAAAACGTATCCACCCAACGAAACAATCGACAGACGCTGCTGCATGACCTAAAAAAAACTAGAAGACTTGACGAAATTGTCGGATAATGGGAGTGGAGGTGCCTACATGAAAATTAAACGGAATGAACCCTTTCGATATACGCTGAAAAAACCAATAACAGGTGAATTTCATTTATTGAAAAATGACCAGCGTACTCCTAAAGGGCTGATGAAAATTCATAATATCTCACCGAACGGACTAGCAATCAGCACAGAACTAAAACTTCCACTCCTCAAATCAATGAAAATCGTGGTTGAGTTCTCATTGATCGAGGGTCAAGAACCTTTGTGCATCGAAGGTCAGTTATTGCACGAGAAGCCAGTGGGTCCCGAAAGACTGTATGGCATCCGCCTCAATCCATCAACGACTGATCGTGATACAATCATCGCTCAGGTTAAACAAGTCGCTCAATTGGAGCGATAATTTATAAAGAAAGGGTGGCAGAATGATGATCTGCCACCCTTTTCTCGTAAAAAATGACGCGTCACACGCAACTTCTATAGGAAACAGCGCATTTATGCGCTTCAGAGACAAACAAGACCCGCTTTCCTGCTTGAATGAAGTAGGAAAGCGGGCTTAGTGTCTCGCCTGAGAAAGGGGCGTGAAAAGACGCGTCATTCTTTTTTTGAGTCAGCCCTCTGTTTTATGGCTAGATGAATCAACCTTCAAACGTACGGAAGACGACTGCCTCATAAGGTCGAAGTGTGAGTTCGTCGGTAATGACGGACTCTTCATAGTTTCCGATGACCCGATCTGACGTATCATGCGTAGACGGAATATTCACATCATGATCCGCAAACGAACAGTAGACATACCATGTCTCCCCTTCAAGCGTTCGTGAGTAGGCGTAAACTTCTGGATGATCTTCGAGTAAGAGTTGATAGCGACCATAGACGACGAGCTCATGGTCATGTCGTAGACGAATCAACTGTTGATAGTAATAAAAGATGGATTGCTCATCTGCAAGCGCCTGTTCGACGTTGATTTCCGGATAGTTCGGATTGACCTTCAACCATGGTGTTCCCGTTGAGAAACCAGCGTTCTCCGACGCATCCCACTGCATCGGTGTCCGCGCATTGTCACGTCCTTTGACATGGATGGAACGTAGTAGTTCAGCCGGTGATGCTCCTTGTTCCGTACGTTCTTTCCACATGTTCCGAATTTCGATATCTTCATAGTCTGCAATGTCTTCAAAAGCGACGTTCGTCATACCGATTTCCTCGCCTTGATAGATATATGGCGTCCCTTTTAACAAATGCAATAATGTAGCAAGCATTTTAGCTGACTCGACGCGGTACGTCGTGTCATTTCCGAATCGACTAACGACACGGGGTTGATCGTGGTTGTTCCAATAGAGCGAGTTCCAGCCCGTCTCATGTAAGGCCGTCTGCCATTTGGTGAAGTTTTGCTTGAGTTTAAGTAAATCAAACGGAATGACGTCCCATTTCCCATTCGGACCTGAATCGAGATCCATATGTTCGAACGTAAAGACCATGTTGACCTCTTTACGTGCCGGATCCGTGTAAAGAATGGCATCATCCGTCGTCGCTCCTGGCATCTCACCGACTGTCAGGACATCGTATTTACCGAAGGAGGCTTCGTTCATCTCGTGTAAAAACTCATGGACACGCGGTCCGTTGATATAATGTTCTCCACCATCTCCATACAGTGCTCCTGGATGGACCGTCGCATCTGGTAAGTCAGGTGTCTTCGAAATCAAGTTGATGACATCCATTCGGAAACCATCAATCCCTCGATCCAACCACCGACGAATCATCCCGTACACATCATGACGCATCTGCTCATTTTCCCAGTTCAAGTCAGGCTGCTTCTTCGAGAATAAGTGTAAGTAATACTCATTCGTTGTTTCATCATATTCCCAGGCAGGTCCAGAGAAAATCGATCCCCAGTTGTTTGGTAGCGAACCGTCTGAATTTGCCGGGCGCCACATATAATAATCCCGATATGGATTGTCCTTGCTTTGACGCGACTCCGCGAACCACTGATGTTCATCTGACGAATGATTGATGACGAGGTCCATGACGATTTTGATATCTCGTGCATGTGCCTCATCTAGAAGACGATCAAAATCATCCATCGTCCCGAATTCCTTCATGATGGCTTCATAATCACGGATATCATAGCCATTATCGTCATTCGGTGAATCATAGACAGGACTTAGCCAAATGACGTCGATACCAAGTGTCTTCAAATAATCCAACTTTTCGATGATTCCGTTCAAGTCACCGATTCCATCCCCATTCGAATCATTATAACTACGTGGGTAAATTTGATAAACGACACTATCATGCCACCATTTACGTTCCATCCTCAACACTCTCCTCTTTTATGTACGTAACGTGCTACATATTGAGCAAACGATTGCATCAATTTGTAAAAGCGCTTTCAATTATCACAACGTCATCTTAACATGTCCATGAGAGGTGCTCAAGCAAGAACCTTAACATATTTGATATCATGAAATATGAAATACAAGTGTTTACTACATCCAAGATGATGGGAAAGAAAGGTATGAGAAAGGAGTGTGGACAAATGTATCGTCGATATTTGCTCTTCCTTGTCTGGGCGATTGCTATTGTCTTCATCTTATTATTTGGAAATAATCGTGTCTTTCCAGAAGGTTTCTTGATGTCGTTTTTACGTTTCGACCAAAGTCAATTTGATACATCCGCGTTAAGTTTATTTGCCTTACTCGGCATTTATCCGTTCGCTTTCTTTTTACTATTTCTAGATGAGAAACGATTCATGCGCCCCGGACCGCTCGTCGCAAGTATTGGATCGTTCTTCTTAGGTGCCTTCGTGTTGATGCCTTATGTCGCCCTCGCTATTCCAAGGAAAACGTTTCTTCCTTTTCGTCGTCGCGGGTGGATTCCTACCGTCGTCGCCTTACTTAGCGTCGTGACGACATTATTGCTTTGGATTGCTCTTGCTCGGTCTGATTGGAGTATATTCCGCATCTACTTTGAGACCAATCAATTCGTTCGAACGATGACCGTCGATTTGTTATTATTCTACATTCTGCAAGTCTATCTGCTCCGGCGCATTCGTGTTCGGAATGCACAATCACTAGAGTGGCAAGACGTGATTCCGCTCTTTGGCTTATTCCGTTATCTATTCGCAAGACATTTACCGACATCCTCAAAATCTTAATTTATGGTACAATGAAATTTGGATTTTTCGAAAAGGAGATGTCATCCGATGGAACAATATCATGCACTTTGCGAACACATTTTGGAACACGGAACAAAAAAGGAAGACCGGACGGGAACGGGAACACTCAGCGTGTTTGGTCACCAAATGCGCTTCTCCCTTCAAGATGGTTTTCCTCTCATTACGACGAAAAAGTTACATATGAAGTCGATCATCCATGAGTTGATTTGGTTCATCTCGGGTGATACGAATATTCGTTATCTACAGGAAAATGGTGTGCGGATTTGGAACGAATGGGCCGATGAGAACGGAGATCTAGGTCCTGTTTACGGGGCACAATGGCGCTCTTTTCCACGTCCAGATGGCACGACGGTCGATCAGCTAGCACAAGTCATTGAACAGATTAAGACGAATCCGGATTCTCGTCGTTTGATCGTCAGTGCTTGGAATCCTGGACAAGTCGATGAGATGGCTTTACCACCTTGTCATCTCTTGTTCCAATTTTATGTCGCTGACGGAAAACTATCATGCCAATTGTATCAACGTTCAGCTGATGTTTTCCTAGGCGTACCATTTAATATTGCATCTTATGCGTTACTGACACATATGATTGCTCATGTGTGTGGACTTGAGGTTGGTGACTTCGTTCATACGCTCGGTGACGCTCATATCTATTCAAATCATATTGAACAAGTTAATCTTCAGTTGACGCGTACCCCGAAAAAATTACCGACGCTGCGCTTCGCTCGAACAGTCGATCGTATTGAAGACTTCCGCTTCGAAGACATCATCATTGAAGGCTATGATCCTGATCCGCACATTAAAGGTGTGGTAGCCGTATGATCACACATATCGTAGCGTTTACAAAAAATCATGTCATCGGTCGTGACAATGCGATGCCTTGGCACCTTCCAGCTGATTTAGCTCACTTCAAGCGTACGACGATTGGCAAACCTATCATCATGGGACGAAAGACGTTCGAATCCATCGGACGACCGTTGCCCGGTCGAGAGAACATCGTCATTACGCGCGATCAGACGTTTGCAGCCGAAGGTGTAACGGTATGGCATGATCTATCTGCTTTGCAACCATACGTCGATTCAGAAGAAGAAGTCTTTTTGATTGGTGGTGGAGAGTTGTTTGCTCAAACGCTTCCTCTTGCTCGCCGCCTGTATGTCACTGAAATTGATACGGTTCTTTCTGGAGATGTACATTATCCCGAAATCCCATCTTCATTTCAGATTACTTCCGAAACACATTATGATGCGGTCGAGGGAAACGATTATCCGTTCATCATTCGTCGATATGATCAGTAACTAAAAAACAGCCACATTGCTCCGTATGATGGACGAATGTGGCTGTTTTTTTAAGGAATTTGCATGATCCATTCAGCAATCCATTCCTCCATATCAGAATCGATCTGTGAGGTCATGATATAGTCTGTCGCACCGCATGATAGCGCATTGGCTAAACGATCGTCTTCTTGATCCGTCACGACCAAAGCATCAATGATCGATTCCCGTTGTTGTCTCCACTCCTCTAATCGTACAAAGTTCTCGCTTGCTAACTGATCGAGTGAAAGAATCGCCAATTGTATTGGCGACGTCCGTTGATCATCTAGCGGAATCACCTCAATATGGTATTTCGGATGACCCGGCATATCAAGCGTATGTACCTGTTTAAGGAATCCTTCCTCGACACGGATATAGACTGGTATTTTTTCGATCGATATCGCTGTCGAATAGGACACCACTTGATTACGACCATTACGTTTCGCTTGATACAGAGCTTCATCTGCCTCTGCTGTTGCTTGCGCCAGGGATGTGAGGAGATCAAAAGCAAAGGAGAGACCAATCGAAACCGTTACTTTTAATCCGTTCGCAAAAATATGGCGCTCGACACGCTCGCGAATTTTATTCATACTCGCAACGGCTTGCGGTACTGTTTCTGCTGAAAACAATAAGATGAATTCCTCACCACCGAAACGAATGAATTCATCATCGAGACGAGCGGCTTGTTGAACGATGGTAGCTAGTTCGGAGAGGACCAAATCCCCCGTTGGATGTCCATGTAAATCATTGATCCTCTTAAAATGATCGATATCAAAAATCGCTAACCCAAATGTCCGCTGTTCACGTTCGAGACGTGCTACGCGACGATCAAAGGCATTTTGGAGGTATTTCCGGTTATAAGCTCCCGTCAGTTCATCGACCAAGATCGTCGAAGATACGACCCTTAATTTTCGTAATAGTCTCGCTAGACGAACATGTCGTTCTTCATTCGTCACTGTCTCATCCCAGTAGTCATCGGCTCCCATCTCATAGCTGACTTGACGAATATCAGACCGGTTTGGACCTACGATGATGACGGGAACGAATGCTGACTCCATTTGTTTGATCAGTTTTTGGAACAACTCCAATGATTCCACGATAGATGAATGGTCGATAATGACGGCATCCATAGCAATATCATGTGATATCGACAACGTGTCTTCCACCGAACTGAAGAATCGTGACATATAGCGCTCCTGTTCGAGCGATTTTTTCCATTTGATATTCTCAAGAAAACGTCTTGTCACAGTGACGACCAATTCTTTTCGAATCCGGTTGGCGCGTGAACGGTCCGACAACTGATCGACGATTGGCTGCAGTAATTCTTTAACGATTGGCTGCGTGATGACCGCATTCATTTGTTCCCACATCGCTTTTTCCCGACTCACTTGATCGGCAAGTCCTCTGAACAGTTCCTCTCTCCCGAGTCCTTCAAGCCAGCTTGCCAATGCGAGTAGTTCTGTTCGTGGCACGGCCGGCATCCGAAGTAACGTCTCGACCATGATGATCGTCTGTTGCAGTTGTTTTTCTATTCGTTTTCGACTTCGTTCCATCCAATCCCCTCTCTTTCTATACATCCGAAGAACAATCCTCGGATAAAGAGAAAGCGAGGGAAATCCCCCGCTTTTTCAACTCACGCTTTTAAGTTCGGACGGACCATATCTGCTGGTACGATCCATTGATCATATTGTTCTTCTGTTAATAAACCAGTCGCAAGTGCTGCTTCTTTTAATGTCGAACCTGACTGATGCGCTGCCTTTGCAATTTTCGCCGCATTCTCATATCCGATATGCGGGTTGAGTGCAGTGACAAGCATCAACGAACGTTCGACGTTCTCAGCGATAACGGACTGTTCTGGTTCGATTCCGATTGCGCAGTGGTCATTGAACGAATGCAAGGCATCTGTCAGTAAACGAACCGATTGTATGAAGTTATACATGATGACCGGCTTGAAGACGTTTAGTTCGAAGTTTCCTTGACTTGCAGCAAAACCAATCGTCGCATCGTTTCCAAGGACTTGCGCTGCGACCATCGTCAACGCTTCACTTTGAGTCGGATTGACTTTCCCCGGCATGATTGAGCTTCCCGGCTCATTTTCTGGAATCGTGATTTCGCCGATTCCTGCTCGTGGACCTGACGCGAGCCAGCGAACGTCGTTTGCGATCTTCATCGCGTCCATCGCTAACGCTTTGACCGCTCCATGTGTAAAGACGAGTTGATCGTGGCTCGTTAGGGCGTGGAATTTGTTTTCTGCGCTCGTGAATTCATATCCCGTCTCCTCGCTCATCTTTTGCGCAGCCAAATCACCGAACTCAGGATGTGCGTTGATGCCCGTTCCAACAGCCGTACCTCCGATTGCTAATTCTGTTAACGGATCAAGCGTCCGTTCGATCATCTGCTTCGAAAGTGCAAGCATCCGGACCCAACCGCTGATTTCTTGACCGAGTGTGATCGGTGTAGCATCTTGCAAGTGTGTCCGTCCAATCTTGACGATATCCGCAAACGCGTTCGCTTTTTCGTCAAGTGTCGCATGCAACGCATCGATTGCTGGGAATAGTGATTCCAGCAAGACTGTCTTCGCCGCTAAATGCATCGCTGTCGGATATGTATCATTTGAACTTTGTGATTTGTTGACGTCATCATTCGGATGAATCGTCGTCTCACTGCCTTGTTCTTTTAACTTGCGTGTCGCGACCCGAGCGATCACTTCATTGACGTTCATATTCGACTGTGTACCTGAACCCGTTTGCCAAACGACAAGCGGAAACTCATCATCGAATTTCCCCGCGATGATCTCGTCACATACTTCAGCGATGACACCCGCTTTTTCTGCCTCAAGCACGCCTAAGTCGCGGTTCGCAAGCGCCGCTCCTTTTTTCAGGACTGCAAAGGCACGAATAACTTCAATCGGCATTTTTTCCGTTCCGATCTTAAAGTTTTCTAGACTACGTTGTGTTTGTGCGCCCCATTCCTGCGCTTCTGGTACACGAATTTCCCCCATCGTGTCACGTTCTACACGGTATTCCATAAACAAATTCCCCCTTTTGATTATTTCTCTTTTAGTTTAACGCAAAAGTAGACAGAATGGGAATGAGAGAGACAGTTTTCGGGAATAGTTTATTATCGAAAAAAGGAGTGAAGATTTCATGTGGTTGATTAACTTAACGATTGTACTGCTTTTGATTCTAGCAAACGGTATTTTTGCGATGACTGAACTCGCTTTGCTTTCCTCAAAACGGTCCAAATTAGAGAAAGCAGCGAATGATGGCAAAAAGTCAGCCCATGTTGCGTTAGAGTTACTTGATCGACCAACCGATCTGTTATCGACTGTTCAAGTCGGCATCACGTTAATCGGCATCGTCAATGGTGCCTTTGGTGGTGCCGCTCTCTCAGGACCGGTCATCAAGTGGCTTGCTCAATTCGCGTGGCTCGCCCCTTATGCCAGTACGATCGGCTATATTCTAGTCGTAACGATCATCACCTATATTTCACTCGTCATCGGTGAACTCGTTCCTAAACGTGTCGCCCTTGTCAGCCCAGAACGGGTCACGATGTGGCTTGCCCCACCGATGCGTTTTTTCTCGATTGTACTTCGACCATTCATTTGGGTTCTAAGTAAGTCGACGAGTTCCATCTTCCGTTTGATTGGTCTGGATCGCCTGCAAACAGAAGACGAGACGGAAGACGAAGTCCGGCAATTACTGATTCGTGGTACGCAAGAGGGAACCTTCAACCGGTCTGAAGCGGAGCAAGTCTCTCGTGTGTTTGATTTTCATGATTTGTACGCGTACGAACTGATGGAGCCGCGTACCGTTACCGAATGGATTGACTTAGCGGATGACTCCGATACGATCTTACAAGAGCTCCGGCAAGCGCGACATCGAAACTTACCGGTTGGTCATGGTGACTTGGATCACTTTGTCGGTTTCATCGATGCGAAAGAGGTGCTATCAACTGAACGACCTGTTCAAGAACTTGAACGACTGATTCAATCACCACTGATCGTTCCCCGTCAATTAAAAGCAACCGTCTTGCTTGAACGGATGCGCAAAGAGACGGTATCCATCGCCTTTGTTCTTGATGAATACGGTGGTTTCCTCGGCATGATCACCTTATTCGACATCCTCGAAGCATTCGTTGGCGAAATTTCAAGCGTCGAGGAAGAACCGGAACTCGTCATGCGAAAGGATGGCTCCTTCCTCGCGGATGGTCTATTGCACATCGATGATTTAAAGCGGACGCTCGGTTATACAGAAGACTTACCCGGTGAACAGTTGAACGCCTATCATACGGTTGCTGGTTTGATTCTATATACGTTAGGTGATGTACCCTCCCGTGGAAGTACTGTCGAAATTGGACCGTACCGGTTTGAAGTCGTTGATTTAGACGGACGACGCGTCGACCAAATTCTGATCGAGCGCATCGAACATGAACAAACACCCCTACCGTGAGGATAGGGGTGTTTGTCGTCAATCATGCTTCGTATAATCGTAACGCTTCTCGTGCGACACGATCTGCTTTGTTCTCCGACCGTGGAATCCACTTCACGAAAGCGAGTGGTAAGAGTTGATAACGCGCAAAGGCAGGATCAAAAATCGTCTGCGTTCGTTTGTTCTTGACGAATTCGCGTTCGACTGCGAGTGCAACCGCTTCTGAATCCGTCCGAAACGAAATGACGCTCTCGCCTTGTGCAATCAGTTCGTGCGCCCAATCGACGGCTTTCGCAAAAGCAATAAATTCTGCTTCATGATTATTGATCGCTTGAATTTGATACATTTTTTCCGTGACTTCTCCCTCGGAATTTTTACTGAAAAGCCCAACCGCCGCTTCATCATTTGAAGGACGGACCGTACCGTCAAAATAAAGTTCAACCATGTTCAATTGCCGCCTCGATTCCTTTTCGTATCGCTTGTTCATCTAGCCCTTTCCCAATGAAGACGAGCGTCGTCTTTGGTTGTTCGCTAAATGGTTCTCTGATTGCTGTGCCGTAAATCATGCCAGTACCTTGTAAAATGACCTTTCGATCCGTATCTGCAAAATGAATGATTCCTTTATAGCGATAGAGATCTTCCGCATACGCTTCTAACACCTCACGTAGGACCATTCCGAATCGATTTCGGTTCAAGGGTCGTTCCTCGACAATCGTCAATGCCGTGAAATCCTCAACCGACTGATGAATCTGATCCGTTTGTTGACTGAGTCGTACTTGCTCTTCTTTTGGAAAATGGAACGTTTCAAACAGTCGGTCCGATTCAAGTTGAGCCTGTTCCGTTTCAATGATAGCTGCAGAAGGATTTCGTTCGCGCAGTAAAGCGGACAACGTTTCGCGCTTTGACACGTCAATCAAATCCATTTTATTCAAGATCAGGACGTCAGCAAAGCCGATTTGTTTCACATTTTCTTGGAACGTCAGTTGACGTTCCAAGTGGTACGCATCGATGACTGTGACAACACTTGAAATCTGATAGGACTGTTCAACAGCCGGCTCAAAGTAGAATGTCTGTAGAATCGGTCCTGGATCCGCAACGCCTGTCGTCTCAATCAATAATCGATCAAACGATAACTCCCCATCTCGACGGCGTTTTGCGATCCGTAGCAACGCATCCCGTAAATCGCCGCGAATCGAACAACAAATGCAGCCATTCGTCAATTCGATCATCTCTTCGTCACTTCGTTCAATCAATGCTTCATCAATATGAACAGAACCTACTTCATTGACGAGCAAGGCAAATTTTTCTGTCGGTTGAGAAACGAGATGATTGAGTAGCGTAGTTTTACCGGCACCTAAAAAACCAGTGATGACAGTCGTACGTATTTTGTCTTGCATGATTTCACTCCTTAGCGTCCTTGTTGCTGACGCCATTTTTCTTTTCGTGCATCGAGTAGATCAATCGTATGAAGATACCAAGCATCTGTCGTTTGCGGCGTAACACTTGATCCCCACTCGCGTTTACCATGGTGTGATAATACCATATGCATGAGACGGTGATAAACAGCACGCGGTAATCGGATATCTTCTTCTCGAAGTGTTTGTTCAAGAACAAAACAACCATATGGCATATGACCCATCAATACACCGTCCGGATCAAGCGCAATACCTGCCAGTTCTTCCTCTTCCTCTGTTACGTGCAACAGTCTTGAAAAACGATCTGTCGATGCACCCGCATGCGTATACTCCCATAGCTTTCCGATGTCGTGCAATAAAATACCGAGCAACAACTCATTCGGATTCGGTCGTTGATCTAACAGAGCAATCCCTTTTGCCGCTTGATAGAGGGCATCAAAACTGTCATCCCAAGAAAATTGACGTATCTCTCGTTCAGCTGCTTGGAAGAGTTCATTTTTATGATCGGCTTCTGCTTCTTGAATACATTTGAGTAGCGTCAAGTATGGTTGTTCACTATCACAGATTCCTCGACCAATCGTCATCATACAAGCAGTATGTTTCAGCAACCCACCGATATAGGCATGGTGATGAAACAGAGCAGCCGGTCGTGTTGAAAAATCCGCCCAGTACTGTCGCAGAATCGATAGTGCGATTTCTTGGTAAGGAGAATCAAGTTGATCGATTAGTCCAAACAACTGATCACGATACGTTTCAAGGGATTCATCTGCCGGTAATTGCGGCAAGAACTGCGTCGGTGAGGCATCATGAATCGGAGTGACGCGCTGAACGGTCAATGACTTGTTTCCGGATTGCGGCGGATATTCCTCTACCTTCGCCTCGACCCGAACGATTCGTGTTTCGAGATATGGACGAAGTGCTTCTTCTGCCGTTCCTTGATTGATCCACTGTTTTCCCTTACAAGATCCAGCGGGCGAATTGAACGTGAACTGTAACCATTCTCTCCCGGTTTGACCAGTACGGATTTCACCAGAGGCAACGAGTAACACTTCTTCGATTCGCTCACCCGGAACAAGCGTCTCTATCGAAAGTCCAATCGGTTGATTCGATTGATGGATGGAAAAAGCATCATTTCCATAAGAAGGCATTGTCACTTCCGGAAGTGCTTTGAATAATTGAATCACGTCATCTCACTCCTTTTTCTTCACTCATATCATAGCAGACACGATTTCATCACGACTACTAATAAACAGATATTGTAAGCGTTTTCTAAATGAATTATGATGAAACTGGAAGTCCATTTATGCTTAAGGAGGAGAAACGATGATTCGACCACTTACTCAACTATACAGTGAAGCTGTTGGCACACTCGATCAATGGACGGTATCCGAAATTGTGACACGCGATCAAATTCGGCAAGCTGTCCAGGTGTACGATCCATATCAAATGCATACGTCGTATGCTTTGGAACATTTGTTGATTCATGAATTGCGTGAGGCTTGTCATCATGTCCAAGAACAAGGGCTAACGTTGGCTGATGCGCAAACAGAGCTTCTCATCCTCTCTGCTTTCCAAAGTGATGCTGGCTACCAAGCAGAGGAAATTCAAGATATGTCTCCCACTGCAATCAAACGGCACTTGTCTTCGCTAGACGCCGCCTTCAACCGACTATTACATCAACTGTTTTTACATCAATCGCAACCAGACATCCTCTGTCAGCGATTCATGACGATCCTCTCAGGTGCGGTCGCCACAAAATGCGCAATCCGTGCTAAACGCCTCAAGGAAGCGACACTTGTTCATCCATAAAAAAATCCTGACTCATGTGAGTCAGGATTTTTCATTCAACGACCTGGCATTCCAGCTCCTTGATTGGTTTTGTATGAAAATGCGGCGTTCCGCTTCGTCATATTCTATAGTCATCATGCCAAACTATTCAAGTCCTGTCAATTCTTTTCTAAAAAAAAAAGTGGACCGATTTTCGATTGAAAATCAGTCCGAATGGAAGAGTGAATAATTACCATGGCAATGCTTGATTTCATCATACAATGCTATGGAAGCGTTTACAACCCTTTTTCGTTAAATTTTTTCAAGAAAATATTCGTTTGCGAGTGGCAAGTGGATGACTTCGATTCCACTTTGTCGCATCAGGTTCAGTCCGTCCCCATACTCATACCCTGTCGAATAAACGACACGATCGATTTTAGAAGCGATGAGCGCTAAACTACACGCATGACACGGACTATGTGTGACATAAGCTGTTGCATGACGCGCGCTCGTCGAATCAGCTGCTAGCTTACCGAGCGCGTTGATTTCAGCATGAATCTCATGTTGCTTCGACCATTCATGGTGTTCTTCCTGATTTTCGCACCGATAAAAGAGAGTTCCGTTTCGTTCAACCGATTCTTCAACAATCGGGTGGTCAGGACGTGATGTATAGAGAATACCATCTTGCTTTAAGTAAATTTCGTTGCAATTCACATGCTGACTAGGTGTTCCGTTTATTCCGATCGAAATTGGCTTTTCATCTTTAACGATGACACAGGCAACGGATTTTGAGGCACATTTTGAATGACGGTCTGCCATCATCCGTGCGAATAATAACCATGTCGTATCCCATTTCAACTGCTTCTCTTCATTATTCATTCAAACTCTCCTTTCATGAAGGAAAGGAACACGAAATGTCGTGTTCCTTAGTATGGTCGATTCGGTAATTCTCTACTTTTTGAGGCGACTTCGATGACTTTTTGTTTCAATTCATTCTCCATTCGCTCTAGTTCATGCTCTGCGTCGCGTCGCTTTTGTTTTCCTTCTTGTTGGATACGTAATGTCTCATCCAGTGTCTCGATCAAGTTTTGGTGCGCCACTTTTAACGATTCGACGGATACGATGCCTTTTTCGTTTTCTTCCGCAATTTCAATCGACGATTCCTTCAGCAACTTCGAATTTTGCTCAAGTAACTGGTTCGTCGTATTGGTGACATCCTTCTGCATTTCAAGTGCTGCTTTTTGACGCGACAGACTCAAAGATAGGACAACTTGGTTCTTCCAAAGTGGAATCGTATTGACGACTGCTGATTCAATTTTTTCCGCTAGAATTTGGTTATTTTGTTGAATGACACGAATTTGCGGTGCCATCTGCAAGCTAATTGTTCGGGATAATTTTAAATCATGGATTTTCTTTTCAAAACGATCCGTCAATTGAATCAAGTCATTCAATTCCTGTAACTTCGTTTGATCCCGCGATACCTCGACTTCCGTTCGTAACGGTTCGATTTCATGTTGACGAACGTGAGCGATTTTCGTCTCGCCAGCTGCAATATAGACGTTTAATTCCTCAAAATAACGCTTGTTCTTTTGATACATTTGATCGAGTAACGTGATGTCTTTCATCAATCCAAATTTTGATCGATCAAGATTGTGTACGACTTCTTCGAGATAAGCGCTCATTTTCTCGTATTGCAAGAAATACGTTTCCGCTTTTTTCTTCGCCCGACCGATGACCGGCACGTTCGACCAGAAGCTCTTTTTTTCTTGAAGCGTATCTGGATCCATTTGGCGGACACGCTGCATTAAGTCACTCAGTAATTTCCCTGCTTCCCCGCCGTCCTTCATCTTCACTTCACTTAAGACTTGATCAGAGAATTGGGATAGTTCACGCTGAACGGGCGCCCCGAATTGCATGACGGCATCCGTTTTTTGTAGATCGATCACCTGCAGTAGACGTTCAATCTTTTGTCGTTGTTCTGCCGGAACATCCGAAGGAATCATTTCTTCGACAGGGCGAGCCGGCATTTTGGGCGGTGTCTCCGCTACGTTTAAGTCGACCGACGGATCAGAAATCGTCGGTTGATCTTGCTCATCAGGCCATTGTTGCCATGTATCTTTATCAGAATGGGTCATGTCGGTAACTCTCCTCCTGTTTTCGTTGTTCAGTCTCTTGCGTCAATACCTTTTCAATCGTTAAGAGTTCCCGTTCTAAATCAACGGTATCCCCTTCAAGCAACAAGGTTTGTTGTTGCTTTAATTTTTGTCCGATCATTTTCAAGTTCGAAATCAATTGATTTTTCGTATCCAATTGAACTTGAGCGCCACGGCGTTCCAAATCGGCATATTTTTCTGAAATCGACAGTAAGGAATCCAGATAGAACGTAAAGAAGTCCCGAACTTTTTTGACGTCGCGTGGACTTTCATATAACTCCTCGAACAAGACATGTGCTTCCCGTGAGACGATGCGCATCTCACTTCTGATTTCACTATCTCGAATAGAGGGAACGATTTGATCGTACGTCTGGATTTTTGTAAATCCTTCTTCGATCGTCCGTTGCAATACTTGAAGTTCTAAATCATCCGTCTCTTCAAATCGGCGTGTCGCCCGTTCCGGTTTTAAAATGACACTTCCGACGAACTCATCTTCGTCATCAAGTAGTAATTTCTTTTTCACATTTTTCCGCTTGATTTCGGTCGATTTCCGTTCTGTCCGATATCGTCGACCTGGTTTTGTTCGATAACCGCTCCAAATGAACCACAAACCAAGAGCGATGAAGATTCCCGAGAAGTTGAACGTATCGGCCAATTGTAGAAATACGAACATCATACCGATGGAACCAAATATCCACCATGAAGACTTCATGTCATCCCCTCTTCCTTCGTACTGATTCTTCTATCAGGTTTACGTGTCTTTATTTTAACATTACGTAACGTCTAACAAAAAGTTTCCCGTTTTTCCGAAATGTTACGCCTCGTGTATTTATATTTCAACATACTTTTAAAAATATCGCATCAGACCGAAGAATGAACTATTCGTTCTTTCTTTCGCATGATTCTTTTGACAACAAATAAGGTAGTCGACAAAATTGTCGACTACCCAAAAAAAGTGATCTATTATCCGAACATTGGCCATACAAGGATGATCAAAATTGCAATCGGACTCAAGTAACAAACACTCACACGCCACACAGGCACGATTTTTTTCATGAATGGACTCGTCACGAGTTCCTGTTCGACAAGAGCTCGATCGAGCTTGTACCCAGCAAAAATCGAAATCAGTAAAGCACCAATCGGCATTAAAATATTCGAGACAAGAAAATCAACGCTGTCAAAGAACGTTTTCCCCATGAATTGAGCATCACTCAACATACCGAACGAGAGTGCGGACGGAATTCCGACGATCGCAATCGCAAGTGTCGCAAGCCATGTCGTCCGCTTTTTATCACGCGATGTCGCATTCTCCTTACGATCCGTTAATGAAGCAACAACGACCTCAAGCATAGCAATCGATGAAGTGATCGATGCGAAAGCAAACAGAAGGAAGAAAAGTGTTAAGAACAACGAGCCAAACTGGATCTGACTGAAAACAGTCGGCAATACGATGAAAAGCAATGCCGGTCCTTCTGCAGGGTCAAGACCCGAAGCAAAAACAGCTGGGAAAATCGCGAATCCAGCTAATAATGAAACCGCGACATTCATCGCGACGATCCATGCGGCGGAACGATTAATCTCGCCACGTTCCTTCATGTAGGAAGCATACGTCAGCATCGCTGATACACCGAGCGATAAGGAGAAGAACGCTTGGCCAAGCGCACTCAGGACAGAAGTTCGGTTGAGGACCGAAAAATCAGGCTGTATGAAGAATTTAACACCTTCCATTGCACCATCAAGTGTCAATGATCGAACGACAAGGATGATGAAGCACACGAATAATAATGGCATCATGATTTTACTCATTTTTTCAATACCGGATTGAACACCACGTAAGACGATCCAACATGTCAAAGCGAGGAAAATCAATTGCCCTGAAATGACATATAACGGTGAGGCGGAAATCGTTCCGAACAATTCACCAAGCGCACCACTGTCCATCGTCGTCAGGCGACCTGTGAAACCAAGAATGGTATAAATCAAAACCCATCCTCCGATGACGCTGTAGAAAGAGAGCAACAAGAAACAGGCGATGACACCCAGTACACCAATGAATGTGAACTTCTTATGACCAAGTGCCGAGAACGCTTGAAGTGCTGTTTTTCCACTCGTACGACCGATTAAAAACTCGGCAATTAAAACGGGCAGTCCAAGTAATAAGGTAAACACGAGGAACAAGAGTAAAAACGCGCCTCCTCCGTTCGTTCCAGTCGTGTACGGGAATTTCCAGATGGCCCCCAGACCAATGGCGGATCCCGCTGCTGCTAAAATAAATCCAACTTTTGAAGCCCATGCGTTTCCTTTCATGGTGCTCCACCTCCTTTTCAAAATACTTTTTCATTGTACAGAAAGAATCATTGAAAGTCATCCTTTATCAAATATTTTCTTTAAAGCGTCAAAGCATAACCGCATATATGTACTGAAAGATAAAAAAGAAGGCCGTTTTTTATGACGACCTTCTTTTCATTCATTACTTTATATTATTGTGTGCCTCCATACATGCGCAGATACTCCGGCAATACTTTAACTGTAACCGGTGTATGGATGGCTTTTTCACCATCTGTATCGATCACTTTTGCGTCTTTTGTTTTCAACTGAAACCCACTCGTCAAGATATGTGTAAAGGAAGGATCATTGGCAAGACCAATTTTTTGAAGGATCACATCTCGAATGGTTGTTAAATTTACTTCATCGACGATCACTAAATCAAGTTTCCCGTCATTATAGGCTCCATCTGATAAGTTCGTCTCGATTCCACCGAGCGATTCTCCGTTTGCCGCAAGAATGAGAACCGCTTCGCCGGTCATGTGACGACCTTCATCTAAAATCAGTTCATATTCGAAGGGTTGTGCTTCTAGACTTGAGCGAATCGTCGATAGATAATATCCCATCTTCCCGAGGCGTGCTTTTTCTTCTGTATCGATGCCAATCGATGCCTCTGCGACAAGACCGACACCAAGGAAATTCAAGAAATAGCTATTTTCGACTTGTCCGAGATCGACCTGAACAACGTGTTGCATCGCGATCGCTTCTGCAGCAAGCCGAGGAGCCATCGGTAAGCCAAGCGTTCGAGCGAAGTCGTTACAGGTCCCTCCAGGAATGATACCGAGTATCGGGCGATCATCCAATTTTGCGACCCCGTTGATTGTCTCAAACACCGTTCCATCTCCACCGATGACGACGACCGCATCAAATGCGGATGAATCTTCCGCAAATTGCATCGCATCTCCAGCTTGCTTCGTATTCTTGATGACGATTTCATCGAATAATGTACTTAATGGTTCGATGACTTCTCCAAGTAATCCGGTGCCGTTCGTCCCAGCTGTCGGGTTACTGATCAGTAAAAGTTTCATTGAATGACGCCTTCCTTCTTCAGGTAATCACGAGCGACCTCATTCGCCGTCTTTCCGCCGTATGCGACAGCTTCATTCATTTTTGACATCTCTTCATCTGAAATTTTACCTGATAATTGCTCAAGTGCTTGTTTTACTTCTGGATACTCCTCGATCGTCTCTTGTCGCAGAAGAGGAGCTCCTTCATATGGAGGAAATAGTTGCTGATCGTCTTTTAAGACGACCATGTCGTATTTCGCAATCTCCGGATCTGTCGAGTAAGCATCAATGACATCGATCTCACCTGACTCGATTGCTTTATAGCGCAATTTTGGTTCCATCGTGACGACTTTCTGGAAATTGACATCATATTTATCTTGAATCCCTTTATACCCATCCTGTCGATCCTTAAATTCTAACGTGAATCCAGCCGTCAACTGATTCGCAACCTGTTTTAAATCAGAGATCGTCTTCAAATCGTAACGGTCTGCTAATTTCTTTGGAACAGCTACAGCATAGGTATTGTTATAGTTCATCGGTGGTAGCAAGGCTAAATCTTGTTTTTCAAGACCGGCTTTTGCCTGTTCATACACTTCTTTTGCATCATTCGACTTCGGTTTTTCATTCGTCAAACTAGCGAGCACCGTTCCTGTAAACTCTGGATACGCATCGATATCACCTGATTCGAGCGCCTTATAGACGAAGGTCGTCTTCCCGAAGTTCGGTTTGACTTGTACCGTCAAATCCGTTTCATCTTCAATGACAATCTTATACATGTTCATTAAAATTTCCGGTTCTACACCTAGTTTTCCAGCGACGACGAGATCTGGTCGTTCACTGCGACCGACAGCAAAAGGTGCGACGACGATCGCAACCATCAAGACGACTGCCGTTACGAGACGTGCTGTTTGTCGTTTACGAGTCGCTACTTCCGTTTGACGTAATAAGCCGTCAAATAAAAGCGCGAGCAGTGCTGCTGGAATCGCACCGAGCAATAATAGATAGTTATCATTACGGTCAATCCCGAGAAGAATGATCGAGCCTAATCCTCCAGCACCGATCAGGGCGGCAATCGTCGCCGTACCAATGATCAGTACCATCGCGGTCCGAATCCCGGCCATCATAACAGGTAAAGCTAGTGGGAGCTCGACTTTCCAAAGGCTCTGCATCGGAGTCATCCCACATGCGCGTGCCGCTTCCTTAATCGAAGGATCAACTTCGGCAAGCCCTGTATAAGTGTTTCGAACGATCGGTAATAAAGAATACAAGACAAGTGCAATAATCGACGGGACTGTACCGATTCCGACAAGTGGTATCATCAGACCGAGTAACGCGAGTGATGGAATCGTCTGGATGACAGAGGTTACACCAATCGACCACTCACTCAGACGTTTATTGCGTGATAAGTAAATCCCCAGTGGAATAGCGATCACACATGCGATCAGCAAGGAAATGACCGATAATTGAATATGCTCGATTAGCGCTTGAAGCAATTCAGTCTTCCGGTCTTGATACGTTTCGATCAATCCATTCATTCGACACTCCCCCTGACTTGACGCATGAATTCTTGAACGAACGGATCGTTACTGGCTAGTACCTCGTCCTTCGTACCGATGAAAGCAATCTCTCCAGCGTTCATCAGACAGATGCGACTCCCTAGTTTCAACGCTTCATTCATGTCATGCGTGACGAACAAAATTGTTTTACCAAGCTCTTCGTTTAGATGCAACAAATCATTTTGTAATTGTTCCCGTGAAATGGGATCAAGAGCAGAAAATGGTTCGTCCATCAAGATGACGTCTTGTTCTGCTGCGAGTGCCCGCATAACCCCAACACGTTGTTGCTGTCCACCAGAGAGTTCACTTGGATATTTTTTCTTAAGTGAGGTGTTTAACCCAGTCAACCGAAATAATTCATCGACCCGTTGTACTACTTTCTCCTTATTCCACTTCAATAACTCAGGTACGACGCTGACGTTCTCCTCAATCGTCATATGTGGAAAGAGGGCAATCTGTTGTAAGACGTAGCCAATTCGCCGACGGAGTTCATGTTCATTGATCGACATGATCGGTTCACCATCGATCCAAATTTGTCCTTCCGTATGATCAATCAATCGATTAACCATTTTCATCGTCGTTGTTTTACCGCATCCTGAAGGACCGATCAAACAAAAAATCTCGCCTTGTTCAACCGTAAAATTCACGTGTTGCACTGCCTTTGTTCCGTCTGCATACGTTTTGCCGACATCCTTGAATTCAATCACGAACCATCCCTCGTTTCCCGGTTTATTATCTTTGTAAAATTCCCCTTTCTTGGACATTCTAAAACCTATTCCGTCCACTCTTTCCCCTGTTTTCTAAATCCAACATCGAACAGATCGTTTTTTTATCCTTCCTCAAAACAAAAAAGACGATGGAAACTATCCATCGCCTAACCGTATACTGCTCTTATTCGAACGTCACCGTGACTTGACGGCGACCCCATTCTAAAGCTTCTTGTTTTGAACCGACAAGAAGATCCATGATTTTCCCGCGAATCGCACCACCTGTATCGAGCGCAATTGCGTCGCCGAAACCTTCTACATGTACCTTAGTTCCAAGCGGTACGACCGATGGATCGACAGCAACGATGCGACGTCCTTCGTATGTAATCGTATTCGTGACGTCATAACCCGATGCTGTTAAGGCACGACCATTATACAAACGGCTTCCATTGTTTTCTGGATTCGTCGTATATGCTGTCGTCTCAAACGTTTCCGTACGCTTTGTGGAACGGTTAGCGTTTGCTTGTGTTCGACTTTGTTTCTTTACCTGTCGTGTTTCCTTTTTGGCTTCTTGTGCTGCTTTTGCTTTTTGCTCTGCGTCTGCTTTTTGCTTAGCCAAGGCTTTTAGACGCGCTTGTTTTTTCGCCTCTGCTTGTTCACGCTTCTCTTGAGCAGCTTGACGCTTCATCTCTAATGGATTTTGTACAATCGTTTTCTCCGTACCGATCCCGATTTGTGCTGCCGACGCTTCATGATGCGGCAAAAGAATAAATATGAATCCCGCTAAACAAAGGGATAAAAGGAATGATGTTCGTTTCATGTTGATGCCAACCTTTCTCGCCGTTTTACGACCCGCACAACGTATCACGGTGACAAATAGTTTGAAAAGCGAACACCATGAATTGAAATATATCTGTTAAAAAGTAACGAAATGGTTACACGCTTACAAAAAACGCTCTCAATCGTTGTATATCAACGTTTTTATATTTTGTAACCGTTCTGTTACGAATTAATCTTTGTTACTCTTTTGTAATAAATGTATCTTTTCGATGTTTTCAGTCATTTTGTCCAATTCTTCAAAAATCAAAAGAATGTAGGATTTCATTATTATTCAGTTCGCTGGATGAACATAAAAAAACACACCAACATGTGGTGTGCTTTCATGTGTTACTTTGTTTTACGTTCTAACAATTCAATCTCTGACTTTAATAAGACTTGTTTTTCAAACTCTAATCCGAGTGCCTCAAAGTTTTTCGTGTGGGATACATCACCAACGACCGTATTTGTCAATACTGCCGTTACTTCCGCTACCCAGCCTTCTTTCGTTTTTACCATATCGCCAACGATATAATCGAATAACTCTTCTGTTTCTTCCATTTGACTCATCTCCTGACACGTTCAATTACAGTTAATCATATAAAATAACGACCGAAAAAGCTAGTCACGCGTCAATTGAGCTAAGAACTGGCGCAAGATTTTAGCGGTTAATCCCCAAATCAGATAATCCCCGTGCTCATAAAAGTGCTCCGTGACTGTATACGTACGATCCAGATAGGCTTCTCGATTCGCCATGCGTTCGGTTGGCACTTCCTTACCGGGGCGGATCCGCCACTCCATATCTCCTTTAATCGGCTTCGAAGTCATCAATTCCGTTAATGACACGAGAAACACATGATCGACTTCGGCCGGCGAAGGATTAAAGTCCGTCGCATGAAGAATACCAAGATACGGGTAAATGATCGACCGGTTCGGTGTCACGAGTGGTTCAAGCGTTCCAATCACTTCAATCTCAGAAGCACTGACATTTAATTCTTCGACCGTTTCACGGACAGCTGCTGCTTTCGGTAATTCACCACCATCGATCCGACCACCTGGAAAAGCGATTTCACCTGGTTGCGAACGTAGTGTCTTAGCTCTCACTTGAAATAACAAATAGACTTCGCCATCTTGCTCGACTAATGGAACGAGTACAGCTGCCGCATGACGAGGTAAACGTTCTTCAGAATCTACGTAATGCTTTCGGATATCGGCTAAGTTCACCTGTTTCATCGCCCTTCTTGTGCAACGTGTTGGTACGCCTCTTCCAGATGGCGCATACGGACGATGAGATCCGCATTCTTAGCAATCCGGTCCGATAAAATCGATCCTGCTACCGTCTTGTAATAGGCGTTTAACGCATGTCGTTTCGTCAGATGTGCCTCATTCTGACGGATATATTCTTTAAAATTCGCAATCAATCGTTCTGTCGTAAAAAGTTGTTCGTTCACAAGTTTCATCCTTTCACACGTCAAGCGTGTCATCAATAGTTTAATGGTAACGAGTTTTGGCTAAGATGTAAATTAAGGGGGGTTATCCGTGAATAAAAAATTAGATGTCCTCATTATCGGTGCCGGACCAACCGGTTTAACACTCGCACTCGCACTCTCACGCTATGGATTATCCTTTCGCATCGTCGAACGTGCAAGCGGACCATCTGTCGTCTCAAAAGCGATCGGGATTCAAGCGCGTTCTCTGGAGTTGTTCGCAAGGCTTGGTGTTGCAGAAGACTTGATGGAGAATGCAATCAAAATCAATCAAGGAAACCTCTATGTCAATGGTGCATGGCAGGCAAAACTTGATTTTACGGATTTGAATACACCTTTTCCGTTCGTCACGCTGTTGCCTCAAAGTGAGACGGAACGGATTCTCGAAGCGCAACTCGCCAAATATGGACACGTAGTCGAGCGCGAAACAGAATTAACAGGGTTTGCTCAATTTCCAACATTCGTTACAGCATCCTTACAACATAAAGGAGAAACAGAGACGGTCGACGCTTCCTTCATCATCGGAGCAGATGGTGCAAACAGTTTCGTCCGTCGTGAGCTCGGGCTTCCGTTCAGCGGGAAGTCGTTTAAAGAATCGTGGGCACTGGCTGACATCGAGGTCGACTGGCCGCTCTCTTCTGAGGAGGTTCATATCTTTTTCTCTGATCATGGCGTTATCGAGTCGTTCCCTCTCCAGTCGAACTTGTTCCGGATTACCGGCAATCTAACGAGCGGACCTGTTCCGACCGACCATAAAGCGATTGACGATTTTTTACAAAATCGAGCCAAAGTACCGTTTGAGCTCAAAAAAGTCCATTGGTATTCGATGTTTCGCGTCCATAACCGGATTATCGAGAAATTCGGACACCACCGGATTTATTTGATCGGGGATGCAGCACACATCAATTCACCCGTCGGTGGTCAAGGAATGAATACCGGAATTGCTGATGCGATGAACCTCGCTTGGAAACTATGGTGTGTCCATCAGTTCAAGGCGAGTTTTCCGTTACTTGATTCTTACAGCGTCGAACGCCGAGAAGCAGCACAAGGTATTTTACGATCAACCAATCTTGCGACGGAACTCTTGCAAATCAATATCCCTTTTTTATTGCCCTTGCAGGAAAAAGTCATTCGAAATAGTCTCAAGATCGCACCCTTACATCATTTCGTGACGAACCGGATTGCTCAGCTCAACAGCCACTACCCAGCGAGTTCGACCTTCGTCACACAAGGACACTTTAGTCCGTTGACACCAAAACCAGGTGAACCGATGCCTTACAGTGAAGTCGTCCATCCGCGGACAAAAAAGAACGAACTATTATTACGTCGTGCCGATCGGAATTTCTTATTACTGCTGTTCTTACCAAAAAACGCAACCGATGATCTTCTTGAGCCATTCAAGGAACTCGCCTATACCTATCCCGATCTATTTGAGACGGTACCGATCCATCAATCCCTTAAAGAGGATGGTGTCGTCGATCAAGGTGGTGAACTGGCACGACGCTTTGGCATCAAGCAATCCGGATTATATTTGATTCGCCCTGACGGTTATATCGCGTATCGCCAACAAGGTTTGAAAAGTAAATCGTTCGCCCGCTATGTTGAACGTTTACTTTATGCGCGTTAACTCGGTATGATAGTAGGTGAGGTGAAGGCAAAGATGGATATACAGCTAGTTCGAACGGTTTTAATCATTCTTTTAGTCATTGCATTTCTCGTCATCGTCAGCAGACGAACGAAGGAAAACCTTCGATGGTCACTGATCGGGGAAGCATTTGGTGAAAAAGGAGAAGATTTATTAAAGGACGCTGCGCGACTCGAAGCAGCTGACTTAGAGATTCGAGTCGAACGCGGCGTCAAGACTTCGTTTTTATTCCGACGTTTCAGTAAAGACTTGGATGATCGCGTAGCGGTGTATGTCTTGAAAGAAGACTTGGATCAAGCTGAAGACATTCTTGCGTCTCGACCAAGACGATGAATTCAAACGAAAAGGCAGTGAAGCGAGCGCTTCACTGCCTTTGTTCATTCCTGTTGCTGCGCGAGATAAAACGCAACTTGTTTTCGTTCTTGCTCTTGAACAGGGGAGGATTTCTTTGAGACGATGAACGCCCGCACATCTTTAAAGCTGTTCCCCGTCGGGAATTTAATTCGTTCCGTCCGCATCTGTGGTGCATTCGGAAAAAGTGTAATGCCATGAATCGGAATGATGATCCCTTGTTCTTTTAGCGTTTTTCGAACCGCTTGAACGATTTGTTTCGACTGATGGATGGGATGAGGTGCAAACACTTTTCTTCCATGCTCATCATCCATGACATGGCAAGATTCCTCCGTCATCCATTCTACGACCGCATCGTTTTGTAACACGAGGAATAATCCTTTTGGTCCGATCAGCGCAAAAGGAATGACTATCGTGTCAGAAAGACGAATCCGATCAAACAACATCCAATCAAAACGACAAACATGACGGATTTCATTACAGAGTGCATCCGTTTCACTCGTCGTCGTACTCACTTGTTTACTTGCAAAAAAACGACGGCGCGGTGGTTGAGGAACAGAAGCAGTCATGACTTGTAACATGGTTCATCATCCTTTGTAGTATGTATTATTAGTTATCTTAACACCGTTTTCACTCAGATGACGATTCTTTCAAAAAAGAAGGAAATAAAAAAAGACACTTCTGATCTGACAGAAATGTCTTTTTTGATGCGTCAATCTTGGTGCGGACGTCCGAAAACGGCCTTCTCTAAATTTGAAATACGACGTAACATGTCATAGTTCGATGAACTTGATACTTGTGGCTCCGCTTGCTCGACGCGGCGCTCTTCACGTTTTATCGGTTGTGCTGGTGCTTGTTTTAACGCCTCGTTCTCTTTCTTCAGACGTTCGATCTCACGTTCGAATCCTTCATAATCTTTAATGATTTGATCCAAATATCCATCGACATCTTCGATGACATAGCCACGGAGGCCGGTTTTGAATTCCTTTTTGTAAATATCGTCCGCTGTCAACAATGGCTTATACATCCTCTTCACTCCCACTGATCATTGTATTGTAATTCTTGTTCGAGCCAAGATAAATCATCTTGTGTAATTAAAAACAACTGATAATCGGATTGTTCCATTTCTATTCTAGCACGCTCTACTAAAAATTTCGCTGATCCTCCATGTTCTTCATCAAAAACCGACAATAATCCTTGGCTTTTTTGAATCATGAACTCGGTTTTATTACGTAACTGCGATGGATCCGTATACGGTTTCTGGCTGATTGCTTCGACGAAGTCAGCTTGTTCAAGAATGGAAAGGTACTGCGCTTGAACTGGCTCTTTCCAGCGTGCTTCCTGTTCCAAGAACGGCAACAGAATACCGAGACGAATATGGGGATACTCTTCCTTTAATTCAAGTACGACCTCGCATGCCCAGATTTCGCAACCCGGTGAGGCATTCGTGATAAACCACTCTGTGCCTCGATCCTCAATTAAGCGAATCATCCGCTCTCGATATGCTGCCTTTAAGACCCGGATCCCAGGGTGTTTTTGATCAAAGATACCTAGTTCATTGGGTTTATATCCTGTGATGGCGACAACTTTCACACGTCACACTTCCTTTTCAACCGACGTCCTCGATGATCCAGCTCTGCTAAGATTCGTTCTTTTTTCGTAATCAACCAATGATGGCGCTCGACGTGTTGTCGTGCTCGTTCCGTATAATCATAAGCAAGCACCGGATCTTTTGCAATGTGCTCTGCCCACTTCGCAAGCTCGACATACCCTAAATAACTGTCGCTCTTCAAGAAACACTCTCGAGCTTGTTCATGGTTCTTCATTTTTTTATGCAAATATCCTTGACGCAACCATCCTTCTGCTGATAGTTCTTTGACTTGCTGAAAATGAGCGTGTGATCCTTCATGAATTCCGAGATCTGCCAGCCAAATCGCGATGTTTTCTTGAATTGGGGAAGGCGCCTCCGCTCGATGTGTGACGAGTCGGTTGCACGCATCATAGAGTCCGACAAGCGTCAGACAATCATCCAGATGATGTTGCAAGACCCCTGTCATGATATCCGGATGCTGGTGTTCGACGTACTGAAAGTAATGCATCGGCGCCAAAAATCCAGGTAAATCCCCTTCCCGTTCAAATCCGATTCGCTCTTCCATCGCTGTCAATCGATAGGAATCATACATTCCTTTAAAGATTCGTCGCGCGACATGAAGTAAATCGAGATGACCGACTTTCGGCAAACGCGGAACACGTTCCCGAACGAAGACATGACGTGTCTTGATTTGCGGCCAATCAAAACTTTTCCCGTTATAGGTCACAAAGCGGACATCATCTCCGATATCGTGCAGGAAGTGATGGTAAAAGGCAGCTTCAAAGTGCGGATGCGGTAAGAAATATTGTCGCATCAGCAATCCGCCCTGCTCAAAGCGCGCGAACCCGAGTAAAAAGATCGTCGTTCCAGTTCCTCGTAATCCTGTCGTCTCCGTATCAAAGAAAATGACTTGCTCAAGTGGAACATCTAGTGCAAGCGGTGGATGAGGAAGTTGTAAGGACTCATACACTTCAGCAAAGCTTCGGTCTCCATGCCGATCTGTTAATGCATATCGCTTGTCGATCCTGACAATCCACTCTTCTTCGAACGTCAAGATATCGGCCCCACGATCAATCCAGGCTTGCTGTTCGTCAGTCCACCCGATTGGTGTTTTCAGCGTCTCCACTTCAGGAGCGGAAGACACTTGATCCTCCGGTGCGGCGTCTGATGTAGATTTCAGCATACGTCTAAGACGATTTTTCATGATAGTTCCTTCTCCATTTCTGCCAACAACTGAATCGTTCGTTCTTTCTCGTCTGCTACGCCAACCATACCGATACAAGCTGGACAACCGTCCTGACAAGGACATGTGACGATCGAATCACGGGCGGCACGCAACATGACACCACGTTGCTTATAAATCGACTCCGCGAGACCGACACCTCCAGGGTAACGATCATATAGATAAACAGTTGGCTGTTGCGTGTGTGTCGCCTTGACTTGTGGCACGACGAAGACATCACTGGCATCACACATCAAATAAAGCGGCGCGACACGTCTGAGACTATTCGCGACTCCTTCTAACACTTGTTCGAGCTCTGTCGAAGAGCGTGCGTGATCGGGTAACGTGAACCAGACACCTGTCGTATGAATTTCTCGTTCCGGTAAGTGAATCGGACCTGACCCAATGTTCTCATGCGTACCGAACTTAATCTTCTTGAACATCGTCGCCATTCCGCGGACGCTGACATCACCGCGTGCAACACTATATTCTCCCTCTGCATACTGTTCATCTTCTTCGAGCACGGAAAGGTCGACTGAAAAATTAGCATCCGTATAATAATCGACGTCCACGGCACGGACGAACGCTTTTTTCTCTTCGAAATCCAAATGTTCCACTTGGTATTGATCGGCTCCGTGAAGATAGATGGCCTCGTCATGTAACAACGTCATCGCACTAAACGTATCCATTTCACCGATGACTCGATTCGGTACCTCGGTCTGATCAACGATGATGACGTTCTCTTGATCACTCGACCGAAGCGATATTCCATGAGCCGGAAACGCATCGTTCATCCAATAAAATCGATCGCCCCGTTCGTGCAGGACACGCTCTTCGACTAAGTATTCGAGGATATCTTCCGTCTCAAGCGTTCCAAATGATTCGCCTTTCGTAAAAGGCAATTCAAACGCTGCACATTTAACGTGATCAACGGCAATGATCAGATTATCCGGATCAAGTCGGGCTGCTTCCGGGGATTGATTCAAGAATAACTCTGGTCGTTCTGCGACATATTGATCGAGCATACCGGAAGAAGCGACAAGAATGATTAACGCATCATCTTGACGACGTCCCGCGCGTCCTGCTTGTTGCCAAAGCGAAGCAATTGTTCCCGGATAACCATTCATGATACAGACTTGCAGTTGACCGATGTCGACACCAAGTTCGAGAGCGTTCGTCGAGACGATACCGGTGATCTCTCCTTGACGTAACCGTCGTTCGATATCGCGACGCTCACTCGGCAAATAACCGCCCCGGTACCCTTCGATCGATCGCGGACCGAGCTCATGCGGATAGATGCTTCTTAGATACGTCAGTAAGACTTCAACGCGAACGCGTGACCGTGCAAAGACGATCGTTTGGAACTTTTTCTTGATGAAACGCATCGCCAGTTGTTTCGTCTCAAGCGTCGCAGAACGTCGAATGCCGAGTTGTGCGTTGACGATCGGTGGTTGATAGACAAGAAAATGTTTACGTCCTGTTGGCGCACCGTTGTCATCAATCAAACCGACTGTTTTTTCCGTCAGACGTTCTGCCAGTTCCTTGGGATTGGCAATCGTCGCACTCGTCATGATGAAGACGGGATCACTACCATAATACCGACAAATCCGTCGTAAGCGACGAATGACATTGGCGACATGACTACCAAACACGCCACGATAGGTGTGAAGCTCATCGATGACGATATACTTCAAGTTCTCGAACAGTTCGATCCATTTCGTATGGTGTGGTAGGATGCCGGAATGTAGCATATCCGGATTCGTGATGACGATATTACCAGCTTTTCGTACTTTTGTTCGAATCGTCGGTGACGTATCTCCGTCATAGGTAAAACATCGGATCGGCGCCTCTAATTGATCGATCAGTTCAAGTAATTCACTATTTTGATCCTGTGCGAGGGCCTTTGTCGGATAGAGATATAATGCCCGCGCGTTCGGATGCTCGAGCAGGTGCGATAGGACCGGTAAGTTAAAACAATAGGTCTTTCCGGAGGCAGTCGGTGTGACGATGACCGTCGATTCTCCCGCTTGTACACGTTCAAACGCTAACCCTTGGTGACGATACAATTGTGTGATCCCACGTGTGCGAAGGGCTTGTCGTAAACGCTCCGGGAGTCGTTCTGGAAAATCGACATAACGCCCAGCTGTCGCTTCCATCGTTTTCATATACGTAATCCGCTCCATGAACGAGCGGTCCTGTTTCAATTCTTCGAGAAATGCAACGAGCGTTTGTTTCGCTTGCATGCCTTCACTTCCTTCCACTTCTCATTATACAAAAAAAGAGGCAAGACCAAAGAACGAACTACTCGTCTTTGGTCTTGTCTACTTTACAAGTGACGCTCCTTTATTAATCTTCAGAGTCGTCTCCACTGTTATTCGGATTGTTCGGATTGTTGTTTCGTTCCGCTGGTACATTTGAGTTATTTTGAGCATTCGCCCCATCATTCGATGACGGTTCATCCGTCGTCGGCTCGTCCGTTGATGGTTCATCTGTCGTCGGTTCATCCGTCGTCGGTTCGTCCGTCGTCGGCTCGTCCGTTGATGGTTCATCCGTCGTCGGCTCATCCGTCGTCGGTTCATCCGTCGTCGGTTCATCCGTCGTCGGTTCGTCCGTCGTCGGTTCGTCCGTTGTCGGTTCGTCCGTTGTCGGTTCGTCCGTTGTCGGTTCTTCTGCTTCAGGATCCGTGACCGTTACTGTCGTCGAAACCGGACCTGATTTTTCTCCAGAAGCCTTCGCGACGACTTGGAATGTCGAGCGACCTGGCTTCAATCCACTGATCGCAATTCGATTCGTCGAGCTCGTTCCGACTGTCGATGATTGACCATCAGCATCCGTCATTGTCACTTCAAACGAGACATCGTCATACCCATTGGCACGAAGCGCAGCATCATTATAGTTCCAAGTCAGTTCACCGCTCTTTGTGTCTTCATCGTAAGATGCTTGTAATCCAGTCGGAGCGGGTACCGTCTTTTTTTCAACGACAGGTTCCTTCGTCCCTTTCACGTACAATTCGTTTCCGATACTGAGGACAGAACTAGGTTGTTCAAATGGTGCCGGCGTACGATCACGTGTCTTCGTGATGAAATCTTTCCAGATTTGTTGCGCCATCGTACTGTTATACGGACCACTGAGCCCTGCACCATTGTTATTGCCGGACTTCGTAGTTCCTGTCCATACACTGATTGAAACGTCTGATGTGTATCCAGCAAACCAGACATCTTTGTAAGCATTCGTCGTCCCAGTTTTTCCAGCTGCGTCAAACGATAATCCAGCGCTTGGGAACGTACCGCCTGGTTTCAAGACATCACGCAACATGTCCGTCAACATATACGCCGTGTAGTCTTCCATTGCTTTTTTCGATTTGACTGGTGATTTGATTTTTGATCCATCACTGTATTCAATCGATTTGATCAGGTGCGGTTTGATATAATCGCCACCGTTTCCGAGTGTCGCATAAGCCCCAGCCATTTGAGTCGTATTGAAACCATGCTTCATCCCACCAATCGCATAAGCTGGTGAAATCGACTCATCGTCTTCTAATTTCAAACCTGATTTTTCAGCGAATGCTTGAACTGGGTCACCACCGATTTCTTGATACGTTTGGATGGCCGGTGTGTTCGCTGAAATTTTTAACCAGTGGCGTATCGTATTCGTGCCACGGTATCCATCATAATAGTTACCAATCTCTTTTCCATTGACTTCTGTTGGTTTATCCGTCAATTGCTTCGCAGTCGACCATTTATCGTTCTCGATCGCTGGACCATACGCGAAGAATGGTTTTGCGGACGATCCCGGTTGGTGCGGTTCATTTGCGTAGTTTCGTCTCGCTGTTCCCTTACCCGGATTTTTTCCGTCTACGACAGCTAAAATCTCACCCGTTTGTGTATTCACTGCCGAAGCAGCTGTCTCTGCATATTCAGGCATTTTAACGATTTGGTCTTTTTTGATGGCTTCGTTCATATAATCGTGCATCGGTTTATCGATCGATGTATAGATTTTTAAACCTTGACCATAGATGTCTTTTCCTTCCAAGCCAAAATCATCTTCTAACTCTTTTGATACCATATCGAAGATGACACTATCGTAAGATTCATCCTTTGTTGACTTCGGTGCCGGATTGATCAATTTTGAGATTGGCTGCTTCACTGCTTTATCCCGTTGTGCTTCTGTAATGACGCCTGTCGTCTGCATCGCATTGAGTACTTGCGTCTGACGCCATTTCGTTAACTTCGGATCTCCTTTAATTGGATCGTATGCCGTCGGACGCTGTGGGAGTCCTGCGAGCATCGCGGCTTCCGCATAATTCAATTTATTTACAGGCTTATTGAAGTATGCTTTTGAAGCGGTTTGGATGCCAAATGAATTTTGACCATAGTAGTTTTTGTTCAAGTACATCTCTAAAATTTGATCTTTTGTATAGTCCTGTTCTAAACGAATCGCGAGCCATTGCTCTTGGACTTTCCGTGTAATCGTCTTATCAAAAGTCAGGAACGACTGTTTGACGACCTGTTGCGTGATTGTCGAAGCCCCTTCAGAACCAAATCCGTCCGTCACGTTCGCGATGATGGCTCCGCCAAGACGACGGAAATCGATTCCATTGTGCTGATAGAAACGACGGTCCTCAATCGAAATGAATGCGTCCTTGACGACTTCAGGGACTTCATCAATCGAGACGTATTCCCGACTCGTTCCACCTTTCGTAATTTCCTTCTTATTACTTGCGTAAATTTTTAGCGGCAAAGCATCACGTAATTCTGCTTCATCCAGCTCAGGAGCAGTAGCTACGGCATATGCTGCAAAACCGCCACCAATCAGCATCATTAAGATGAATAGACCGGTAGCAATCAGTAATAACTTTTTCCAAAGTGGACCTTTCCCACCGGAACCTCCACCTGACTTTTTCTTTTGGGGACGTTTCGTCCGTTTCATCTTTTTCTCAGATGACTTCGTCTCTTCACGACGTGCGACACGACTTCTTTCCATATGCTATCCTTCTCCTTCAATCAAAAAGTGTCTGAATTGAAATATAGTTCGTCCACTGCCTTTAAATAATCGATGGCAGGGTACGCGCCAGTCTCGACTTTGATACCGTCTCGTTCAATGACCGTCAGCGGAATAGATTTTCGTCCGCTTTCTAGCTGATCCCACCAGGGGAACACGTGCTCGACTGAAAGCACATATTGCACATTATACAGACTGAAACGAATGATGACAAAACAAATTCCTCCATGTTCGACACATTGGCGCATGTGTGCGATTTGATGGGGGTGAAAATTTTTTATCGGGAAGGATGTTTTATTCGTCGTCTCCTTCGCTTCGAAATCAATATATTTTCCGCGATAAACACCGTTATAGTCCGTCGTCGACGGTTGCTTGAAATAGGCTTCCTTGACGACCGCTGCCGACCGTTTTGGATAATCGACTTGGACGATTTGTAACGGAGTGGGTTTCTTGTGAATGATTGCCCGATTATGGGTCAGGTAAAACGTATTACTTTCATTCAATAATTTTTCGAGCGTCATCCCTCGATTCGAAAAGGTCGAATCGGTTGATCGCGCCTTCTTGATTCGGGTTCCATGCGACTCGAGTGGCTTTTGAAATTTTTTCCCGTTCGGGTAATTCAAAACGATTCCCCTCCTATCGCGTTTATTGTACCATGATATGTGATTGTACCGTATCGGCCGAGAGGAGTAGTTAAAAACCAATGACAATTGAACCGTTATTACAAGAGATTGAACGTATTTATCAAGAAGGACGTGCCGGAACCGAATATGACTTCAATCGTGACGTCGTACCGTTCGTTGAACGAGCGGATCAACTGATTGCACAGTGGCAAACGAATGCCCAGGATAGTCCTTACTTACGACCTAGCATGGTCGAAAGCGCCGTGGATCAACTAAAGCAAATTTCCGTTCAAGCATTTCAGCCAAAAACGAGTCTGAAACGCTTCAATGAAACGATTAAATCCGTTCGTTATATCGATCGCTTGATGAATGGTGAAGAATAACGATTAAAAAACAGGAATTATCTTCCTTAAGTCGAACACCTAATCATACGAGAGAATGTTTCTACGGTTTCACTTATCAGGCTATAGCTTTTCAGCCGCCTAGCGTGTAAAGTGGCATCAAGAGCATTTCTTTCGAAAAGACTGTGTAATTATTGTGCAATTGGAGGAGATTCATTTGAACAAACGGGTACAATCGAACGTCAAAGGCGTTGACGTCAAAGGATTTCCTAAGAATTCAACCCCTGCCCCGAAGAAATACATCATGTTCGTCGATGAGACGGGGGTTCGAAATAGCTACTCTATATAATAGGAAGTCACATGAANNNNTCCGCTCTGTTCAGAATCGCTTTTCCGGTTGTTTTCCGATATGTAGCTAGTGTGCAATAAGGTGTGCAATAGAAGGGAAATTTAATGAGTGTGCAATAAGGTGTGCAATGAAAAATTGCACACCTTATTCGTTTTTAAGCGGGGAATACGTGGTAAATACTCATTAATCTGATTAGTGCGCATCAGCTCGTCATGGGAACGGGAGGTCATCTGAGGATGAAGATACTATTGCTCGGAGAGAACCAGTTAGCGATCACAGGAGACGCCACAGAGATTAATCGTGTCATCGAGACGTTGACTGTAGGGAGTCAGGTCGACCTATTGCTCAAGACATCATGCATGAAAAAAATAAACGTGATTCTCCCAAGTAAAAAGGAAGCAATCACGAATGAGCAAGTTACCTTTGTGTTTGATTAAGCGGGAAAGGGGAGGTCCCCTTTCGCGAATTCCAGTCGACTTGAACCGACTTCGCCCGACCTTCCCCTGGATTCCCTTGTGGGAGACTTAAGTATATCATTAAATTACCTTATTTACCCATTTTAATAAGCATTGTATTTTTATGGATATAACATTATGTTTAATTCATTGAAATACATGAGGTGAACACTATGGAGAAAGAAACGATGGAATTAATTACACTATCTATATCTTCTGGAGGTATCTTATTTTCTGCCATTGCAGCATATGCTGCTTTAAAATCAGCTAAAGTCAGTTCTGATCAGTTCAATAATCAAACAGAACGTCAAAAAGTTCTTGAAAATCCAAAAGTAATACCGCTAACAGAAACAATTAATTTTCCTTTTTACGGAATTCATTTTGATTGGGTCAAAAATCGTATCAGCTCTACAAATTATCATTTGGATAGTAGCGAATTTAAAGTAAATCTACTAAACGTAGGTAAAAATTTTGCTCTTGATGTCAATATCGCTTTTGAGTTAGTTGGTGGAATAGACTCTTTTAATTACCACTACCACAATAAAATAACTGATTATCAAATATTTCTCTTAGTAGAAAACTTTGAAGAAGTCGCATTAGCAAACTTAGATGACTTTTATGTAAATGTAATGAACGTTCCTAATTATGCCGATGGCAGAGAATTTGACCCACTTCGTGTTCACACACTGCAACATTTCGAGCCTATTATTCAAGCTGGAGATTCCATCAGCATCTACATACCTCGCTACTTCATTGTCTTGTCTAATGTATATGCTGTCACTAAAAATAGTGAGAAACCATTAAATAAGCCAAAATTATTGATGAGTATAAATTATAAAAATGAAAACTTTGAGATTTCTAAAGAGCAATACATAGTGGAATTTGAAGATGATTCAAATATACAAGGCTTTAATCGAAACATTGTCGGAAACCTCATCTTCAAAAAAAATAAACTCTACCCGTGAAGAAGGTAGAGTTTATTCATATTTAATTGATTGTTTATCTTAAAATAAAGTATTCCAAGTAACACGTCCAACTACTCCATCAACTTCTAATCCTTTCCGCTTTTGATAATTACGGACGCCCTTCGTCGTAGCCGCATCGAATTGACCAGTGGCCGGTACCTTGACCGCATTCTGAATCCGTGTGATGTCTTCCGTCTTCATCCCTTTTGCCCCTTGGTAGAGTGCGACACCTGGGTAGTCGACGATTGCTTCTTTCGCACCGGATGCAGTTGCCGGTTTAGCTGCCGGTTTTTTGACGATCAGTTCTTTCCCTTTGATGATTGTCGTGCCATTCAGCTTGTTCCATTTCTGCAGTTCATCGACCGAGACGTCGAATTTCTTCGCGATACCGATTAAGGTGTCTCCTGCGACGATTCTATGAGTGGACGATTTTCCGGTAACAGGAACACTTGTTACTGGTTTTATGGTACCATTTTTGGTAGTTGGTGGTTTTTTACCCGCTCGAAGTTGTGCAATTGTCAACCC
Organism: Exiguobacterium sp. Leaf187; assembly: GCF_001423925.1. NCBI lineage: Bacteria > Bacillati > Bacillota > Bacilli > Caryophanales > Exiguobacterium > Exiguobacterium sp. Leaf187. The sequence goes on from NZ_LMPR01000009.1 coordinate 833,806, forward strand.
GAACGTGTACTCGAGGTGTGGTGCATCGCGGAATCCCCGCCAATCCCCACCCCACTCGAATCCAAGTTTCTTTGCGATCCGGACGACTTCTTTCCAGTCCGCTTCCCCGTCCCGATCATAGTCCGCGGATTCAGACCACGTGACTTCTTGTCCGCTCGGCGTATAAAGCGCGAAGTCGATCGCGAGTCCATAATTGTGGTTCGAATACCCTCCCGGTGCGTTCGTGACGATTTTCCCGGCTTTCGTACGTCCTTGTGCATACAAGGCGTCCTGTTCTGCTTTCGAACGGTACGCTTGCGTGATACAGACGGGAACGCCCTGGGCATGCGCGAGTTTGACGAGTTGTTTCCCCATCTCGCGGACGACCGGGTTGAGTCCCGGGTCGTCAAGTTTGCGGTTCGCTTTTTCCTGTACGAATTGAAGTGATACGGTCATGGATACGTCCTCCTTATAATGCCTTGTCTTGTTCTTTGTCGTCCTTGACCTCAGCGATACTCAGCTCACTTGAAATCGGCTTCACTTGTTCTTCTTGTGTGGCTGCTGTCTCGATGATCGAGTCGACAGCACGCGGTTCCTTCTCACCTTGCAATTGTGTTAAAGCATCGACCAGCTGTTGCGGCATCGGTACATTCAACAATGCTAGATTCTCTGCGACCGACAAGGCTTCGCGCGCGATATAGTAATACAGGGCTAATGTCCGGATGATCGGTAATCCACCGTTGATCAATTCATCTGCCAATACGGCGATGATGATGACGATGAAGACGATTCCTTTTCGAATGCCACCCCAGAACATCACATCACTGTTGACACGCTTATGTTTATAAGCCGCTAAAAATCCGGTTAAATAATCCACGATCATCAAACACACTAGAATTTTCAATGCAGCGTCCCATCCTCCGAACAATGCCGTCACTACGGTACCTATTACAGCAAATGCACCCTCGATTAAATGATGTGTTCTCATAAATAACCTCTTTCTTAGTTAAAATAAAAGCGCCCTGAAGGACGCTGTGGAGATGTACTATCTTAATGTAAGATGATGCGATTGGCGGGTACGATGGATTTTATTCGGTCGGTACTTCGAGTTGTTGAACTGCTCCGACGATGCAATCTGCATATCCATCTTGATTAAGAATCGCATCGACATCCGGTTTGTATTTTGCATAAATCAATGTGTTGACGAAATACGCCCGATATTTTGCTTGCCCCAATTCGAGTGACTTGTCTGCTTCTGCTTCAATACGACCTGCGATAAATGTAATCATTTTCGTATTCTCCTTTTATCCTAGTAGAGTTGGAATTACGTCTGTCAAAATGTTGTCTAACGTCAATGTGAGTGCTTCATTTTGATTACGAAGTGAACTGTTGTCGTCTTGCAATTCTTTTATTTTTTGTAAAAGCTGATATGCTGGTACAGTTTGTTTAGTTGTACTAGAAGCAGATACAATCCCCTCTTTATTCACTGTGTCCACTGTAATCATGAACTCCAGTTCCATACCAATCTCAAATTGGTCACTCTTTGCAACACTATGACCTTCTTTAATTGGCGAGGGGAGTTTTTCATGGATATGCGTCACAATTTTCGTATCATTTTCATACTCCAAGTAATACATGAAATCACGCTCCTTTATTGAATTACGGTCGGTGCTGGCGGTGCTGTGTACCCGTATTCTACTTTGTAGTCACGTGCGGCTGCGTAACCAATACCATCAGTGTGTTTCAAATATAGTTGGATTAAATCGTTTTTTGAAACGGTGATTAGTTCGGAATAAACTGTATAAGAACCACTTCCCGAAAGACGCTCTGCACCGACCGGGATTCCATTTTTGTAGATTTTACCGGATGAGAAACCCTGCGAACCCGGCATCGACAAACTAAAAGTAACTAAAATTTGTCCGCTGACCGGAACTTTTATTTCTTTGTACTTCGTAAAAGTAGTGTCTCTTGCGGTCACTAAACTGGAAGACGCACCAGACGTCATGAACCCAGTACCAGCAATTGCTGTTGCCGGATCCAATGTTCCAATCACACCGGAGATGTTTACATCTCGTTTGATGTTCTCTGGTTTCAAGTTCGGACTTCTACCTCCATAGTTCCCACCATGATCTCGAATATCTGGCATGATCACACCTCCGAAATGAGTACACCATCGGTATCATATGAAAGAGTGAAGGTGACAGTCTTTCGAACTATCGTTCCATTCTGCTCGTAATATGTGATGGTTCTCGTCGTATAACTTGGACTGGAACCGCCCGAGAGGACGGATGTCGCATATAAAGAATTATCAGACTTGCGACGATACGTCACTATCGTATAGATGCCGTTGGCGTCTTTATTCGTTTTGATAGTCTTCAAATCGTCCGTCTTATCCAATAAAACGCCAATTTGATCTGCTACTGTTTTAACAGCCTTTGGAGTGGCAGCAAGTACCTCACTGTTACTGTCTGTTGCATTTGATAATTGAACTCGTCCTTTAGTTGTAACCGAGGCATCGTTATGGGCTTCCTCAATCCCAACTTCCCAGCGATTGATATCACTCTCAGTAACGGGATCATTCCCTTGCCAGTTCGTTTTTGCTGTGTAACTCAAGCCTTCACCTCCCAAGTGAATACGAAATCAATCAACTGATCCGCGGCAATCGCGACATCAATCGACTTCGCATTGATCAAGTTCTGATTCTCGTCATACGCCTTAATGGACGTTATCCGTGAAATACCGCTCAAGCTACATGCTTTGACCGTGACGAGTGGTCCTTCCGCTACGATGCTATCCTTCTGTACGACGATGGTGTCATTGAGCTTGATGGTCTGGATGCGTCCTGCTAAATCTGCCGCGATTCGTGATAGATAGGTCGTCTGTAGGGTCATACGATCACCTCGTTCTCTGATTTGAGTACTGCCTGACCGACACGCCACTCGTTTACTTTCCGATACGTCCGCGCCGTGATCCGGACTCGATCCACGATGTGTAGACTTTCCGCTGAAGATAGTCGCAAGACCATCTCGAGATGTGACGGTTTTACTTTCTGAATGGCTGTTCGCATGTCAGAAAAGTTCTTCATCGCTTCGACCGGGAAGTTAATCCAGAAGGCGTACTCGTTCGGCATGTTCTCGACTCTCGAGATGAACGCTTCCAAGTAGCTGTCGACGATCGTCTCAATCAATCGTTCATTCGGCGTCGCGCCCTGCCCAATCTTGGACTTGATACGTTTTCGCCGCTCTTCTTCCGTCCCGTCTGATGATGCGACCCGGTAATCACGTTCCCATAAAGACAACGCCCAGGTTGCACGTTCGAGATCGAGTTGTGCCTCGAGTTCTTCTTGCAACGTCTCGATGATTATCAATTCCTTCGCTTGCGCTCCATAGATGGATTGCCAGACAGCTGATTGACGATAGATTGGATAGACATGCTCAAACAGTCGTTCCTTTAATTCTTCTTCATTCATGGAGATTTACCACGCCTTGTGTCACGACGCGGTCACCTGGAACGACGACGTTCGTCGCTGAACCGTTCAGCGTCAATCCGGTGTAATCAACCACGCCGTCGATATCGATCAACAGTGCACCGACCTTCGCATAGTTGACGCGGAAGTCGACCACGTCATTCGTTTCCCACGCCCGTTGGTTCAACTCTTCTAAGTACACGGCCATCTTCTCTGCGAACTGCGAACGGACGGAATCGAGCGAGACGCCTTGTAGTTGCAACGTCGCTGTCACCTGCAGCGGCAATTCTTCTGAACCGACGACCGTGACCGTCGCACCGATCGGCGCATCACCTTTTCCGCGTCCTTCTCCTGCTACTGGGTCAATCTTTTCTTTGACTGCAGCAATGATGTCAGCAGTCGGTTTCTCATAGGTGATTTTCGTAATCAAGACTTTCACGGTACCGCGTCCCGCCCAGAGCGGGATGACTTTTACTTTACCGACGCCGTCGACGCCAAGTGCCCACGTCACGTAATCGCCGTCATTCCCTCCACCACGTTCTTCTGAGACATATGCGAAGTAACGGGAACGGTAACTGTCGTTGTCCTCTTCTTCTGCACCGAGCGTCGCGGCGACGGGATTCGTCACCGTATTGATGCCGATGTCTGACGCAAGCTGAATCGCACCAGCAGGTACCCGACCGATTTCACCCGCTTCGATTGCCACGACTTCGATGGAGAGTCGACCGCTCTCTGGAATGACACGTTCGGTCTGGTCGAGGATTTCAAACTCGATCGCCTCCTCGTCCTCCCGAAGAACGACGGTCGAGAACGTCGTATCCGCTGGAATGACGTTCCCTGGTGCTCCTTCGATATCGACGAGTGCTCGAGCGGGTTGTGCCTCGATACGGGAAAGTGTCGGTACCCGGTTCAGGACGACACGATCCAAGTTCTCATCTTCTGCCGTACTCGCGAAGGACGCCCGCATGATGTTCTGCATGTAGAGACGCTGCATCGCGAGTTGGTTCGCCACCGGTGCCTGGGCGTCGTAGATGTATGAACCTTCCCGTCGGTCCCATTTCGGGTCGGTCATGCTGAGCATTCGGTCAAGGATGACATCCTCGTCTTCTTGCAGTGGTGCCGGGAGATCAGGTAGATCCAATAGATTCGCCATCTGGTCCTTCCTCCTTCAGTTGTTCTGTCGTCGTCGTTTCGCCGACGATCGTATTCAAATCAATCGTCGCCTCGAAACGCCGTTCTACTTTGATGACATCGACCTCGTCGACCGAGACGATGCGGTCGTCATAAACGATTGCATCCATCAAGCTATCCGCGATGAACAGGCGCTTGACATCGTCTGAGACGTCAAGACGCATGTCATCCTTCGCCTCGCACCCGTAATCCTCCGAATAGATCGGATAGGCATCCCGCGGTGTCAGGATCATCTTCGAGATGACGTTCTTGAGTCCATCGATCCCGTCATCGACAAAGATTTCGTCATTCGAGCCTTTCACGAACTCGCCTGTTTCGAAATCAAATAGCGGTGTCAACATGCCACCCGCTTGTTCCGTCTCTTCTTCGGCATAGACGTCATCCACGACGACTTCCGGTAATAGTCCCTCTTGTTCTTCTACGTCCGCCATTTGGTCACCACCATCCATTTTTCTGTCCGGTTCCGGATCGGCATCAACAAGACATGGTCTCCCGTTGCTGTCGTCATCGGATCGAAGACGTCTGCACGTGCCACCCGTTTCTCATCGATCATGAAATCCGCCGACGAGCAGATGCCGACGTAGCCACCTTGTCGCACCGGTTGCAATATCCACTGGGAACCACTTGCGCCGGTATCGCTGATTGCCTGCAGGATGACGAGTTCTCCTTTAACGAAGAAGTGCGCATCCATGACGAAGGCATCCGCGTCCCGTTCGCCGACACCTGAAATGTTGACGACGAGCGGTTCGACTTGGACGACCGTCCCAATCAAGATATGTTCTTGTGATGTCGTTGGTGTCAAAAACAGTTGACTGAAACGGGTAGCTGGATCTTTCATGCTCGTCCCTCCTAGAAATTGATGTACGTATGCGGATTGACCGCATGGCTCTTGCTATAGGTCCATCGACCGCGGTGGAGTTCAAAATGAAGATGCGGCCAATCCGACCAACCCGTGTTCCCGACATAGCCGATCGTCGTGTTCACCGTCACCTTCTGACCGACCTTCACCTTTGGCTTCGCGTGGATATGAGCATAGACACTCTCCCATGTCTGACCGTTGATTGAATGGACGATATAGACGACCCAACCATATGACGTTGACCAACCTGATCGTGTCACGGTACCATCCGCGACTGGATGCAAACGTACTTTTCCGGTCTTCGCGCGGTCAATCAGGATATCGATCCCGAAATGACCAGCTGGTGTCTTGAATTGCTTCCGTCCCATCCAGCCACCGCTCATCGGACGGACGAATGCCTTGTTCGATTTCGAAGGCGATGTTTTCCCGCTTTGAATCCGGACCTTGTAATGTGAGCGGATCTTATCCCACTCGCCTGCTTTTTGCCGGGCATCCGCTCGACCTAGTCCTTTTTCGAGGATGCTGATTTCGACGTCCCGACGTCCGAATGGGATGCATTCCTTTGCCGGGAGTCCCATGTCGATCCGTTTACCTTTGATGGCACCCCCGACGTCTTCCGCGAGATAGATGCCGCTGTATTCCGGTTTCGCCCGACACTTGATGTAGACGACGGAACCCATCGGTATCAGCTTCGGGTCGACGGCGATGCTTCGCTTCGTCTTGAATTTGTTGCCGGATGCGGTCGTGCCGGTACCGTTGATACCACCTAGAGCGGGATTGTACGCTGTCGCGACCCAGCCCTTGCTGAACTTCAAGCGGATGCCTTTGATGGATTCTGTGGTGTTGCCGAGTCCGTCCTGTTTCTTCTGGACGTCCGGCTTCTCATAGCTGATTGACGGCAACGACGTGCTCACGACGGCGTCCGCGTCCATGACGACATGATTCGGGTAGATTTCATATTTCACGTTGTCGAAGTAATACCCGTGTGCAATCAAGTCATCTTTCGACTTGATGTAGGCATAATCACCGGAGAAGAACCGCTGCGTCCCCGACGTCGCAACATGACGGAACGAACGGGTCACTTTCGACCGGTTCTGTCGATCGAGAGCTTTCTTTGCTTCCCGTCGTGCATCGGCATCGTTCGTCGCATCGCTCTTGATGTAAGTCGAGAGCCGTCCGTATTTCTTGATGCTCGTCGTGCTCTTGGCGATGCCGTCCGCTCGTCGTTCGCGGTTCCGTGCCCGGACATAGTTCTTCCGGTCCTCGTTCGACCGCTCGACTTGCGCATCCGTGATGCCTTCGCTGAGGACAGGCACGTTCTTCGGTCGACTTCGCTCGTAGACCTTCAACCCGTTATCGTAGCGGATCCAGTACGACTTCTTCGTTTTCTTCTTGTCTTCCGTCAGAAGGGACGCAAGGACGGAGTAATAGCTGTCGTATTTGTCAGCCCGGTAGTCTAGCGTCTGGCGATGCGTATACTTCCCTGCTGGTAGCAGTTTCGGTTTGATGCCGGCTCGTCTGCAGATTGTGTCAATCGCCTTCCGTGTCGTCGTGCCTTTCTTGAAATAGAAGTCATCCTTGTTTTTGACGAGGTAGAGCAGCGGGTCGTACGCGGTGATGTTGATCACGCGGTCCTTCCGCTTGATGACGAAGATGTGACCGAAGAACCAGAGTCGCTTTCCTTGCCGGACGGAGATATGTGCCCCATCCAGTTCCGGTAACCCGGATACGCGCATCAAGTCGAGGGACAGCTTGACCGCCGCTTGCGAGACGCTGTCCTCGAGCTTGATCGGAATGATGACGGCTTCACTAACGTCATACTTAGAATCGATGTAGACGCGGAGATCAGCCATAGTACAACACCATCCCCGGATAGAGTCGGTTCGGGTTCTTGCCGATCGTCTTCTTGTTACGGGTGTAGAGCGTCCGCCAATTGATCTTCAGGCGTTGAGCGATGACCGTCAGTGAATCATTCCGCTTCACGACGTACTTCTTCGGTTTCGAACTCTTCTTCGTCGTTTTCTTCTTCGTGGATTTCCCACGCTTCGACGAGCCTTTTCCTTTTTTCTTCAGCTTGCTGACTTTCGGGTACGCGTATTCCTCGAAGCTGATCTCGAACTCGAGATCCGATTGTTTGGCTGATCGCCCGAGTTTCGGTTTATCCTGCCAGGAACGATAGGAAAGGATGCGACAGCGCATCGTCTGCTTCGTGTCCGTGATGGCGAGGGTCACGACCTCTTGTTTGCCTTTAATGCGACGCAACGATGCATCCAGCGTTCGTGGCAGTACGAAAGCGCCCGTCTGATACGTCCGCTTCGTCCCCGGAAAATGACTCGTCAGAGAGAACGTCCGGAGTCCGGTCGCCGTGATGAAGGAATACGTCTTTCCGCGGATCCCGTCGTGCGATTCTGTCTTCTTGTCTCCCCCGGATAACCCAAGACCCGGAGGCGTGACAGGGAACGTGAGCGTTCCTTTACTATGCTTGATCGTAATCAATCCAACATCGCCTCCAAGTTATGTGTCGGTAGGTTTCGGTCCAGTTCTTCCATCTTGTCTGCGATGAACGCCATCAAGCGCATGCCAGTCTGCTCGAGCTTCACGGCATCGTCACCCAATGCACCGAGTTCATCCGATCCGATGTTAAGGTGGAAGACGTTCTGAGCTTGCGTATTTTGCGACTGGTTGACTTGATTCGTGATGCGTTTGCCCATCGCGGATGGTAATGCCTGGCGAGACTGTGCCTTAAAAGGCGTCATGATGCCTTGAGCTATGGCGGTTTCGGACATTTTCTTGAGGAGAGGAATGCGTTGTTGCATTCCTACCTCATGTCCTTCCACGGTAGAGGCACCGATCGGTATGATCGTTCTAGCGGGTGAATTGATTTTGAGCCCTTTGCTGAACCATGATGGAATCAAGTCCGTTAACTCAGATACCTTGTCCGAGACCCATGTGAACCCGCTAGCGAGTCCGTCCACGAGACCACGAATGATGTCCTTCCCAATTGAACTCAAGTCAATGTCTTTGAAAAACTTGACCGCTGCATTCCAGCCGTCGTCGATAGCCGTTTTAACAGTTTTCATTGCGGAAGATACGGTCTTCCCGAAACTTCCGAAAACCTCTTTAACAATCCCGGAAATCGTCTGCGTAACTGTACGGAAAGTATTCGTGATGGTACTCCATGTCTTACTGATCAACGAACTTACCGCGTTCATGATCGTTCGAATGATGCTGCCGATTGCATTAAAGCCAGTACGTGCCGCACCAAGGATTAAATTGATTGCACCTTTGATGATGGAGACATATCCTTTCCACATATTCGAAATGAAGCCACGAACTGCCGAAAGAGCACCAGAGATATTCGTCTTCACGAAATTAAAGCCGCCAGAAACCGTACTTTTGATACTGGCGATGCCACCAGAGAAGAATGCTTTAATCGCTCCCCAGAATCCGGAGATGATTCCTCTTCCGCTCGCCGCTAACAAGCGGAAGCCACCAAGCACCCGTCCGACGAGCAGTAAGTTGACATAGTTCCAGATGAACTGGATTGCACCGAAGAACGCTTGTTTGACACCTTCCCACATCTTCTTGAAGTCGCCCGTAAAGAGACCGGAGAAAATCTTCACGACCCCGAGGATGACGTTCAATGCACCTTGGAAGACGCCTTTGATGTTGCTCCAGATGCCTTTGATGATGAAAAGTACAGCCGGCATGATGAACTGAATGACACTCCAGATGCCTTGGAAGACGTTTTTCACCGCTTGCATCAGTTGTGCTCCGTCACTTTGCCAGAAAGCGCGGATTTTCGTGAAGATCGACTTCGCTAGATTGACGATGGCAGTGAATGCGCTCGAGAGTGCTGAACGAATCTTGCCCGTGATAGAGAGCACTTGTGCAATGGAGCCATTAGAAAGACCTAGCCTGCTCAAGATACTTTTTGCCGCTCCATCATTCCCGACCAACGACGCAAAGACACCTTTGATCAAGGTGCCGACTTGTTTGAATTTTTCACCGACGGTCTTCGCTGCATCCTTCAAGAACAAAATCTTATCCCGGAAGGCGTCAATCTGTTCATGATTGAAGTGCGCGCTGATCATAATCTTCCGCGCTTTTACGAAGTCTCCTGACAACATGGCTTTCAAGCCTTGCAGTCCGCCCCTGAACTTGTCAGAATACGTCCATGCCGCCTTGAATCCTCCGACGAGTAATGCGATAGTACCGACGACCGCTCCAATTGCAATGGCGACTGGTGCGATGAACGGTGCCATGAGCGCGAATCCTTCAACCATCATCGGGAGTAACCCGACAAGGATTGCAATCCCTCCACCGAGTATTAAGATTCCCGCTAGAATGGCAGCACTCGTAGCAATCATCGTCTTCATCGGTTGTGGCAGTTGATTGAATGCATTAACAAGACTCGTGATGACTGTCGCCGCGGATCGAATAGGACCTTTCAGTCCATCCCCGAGAGCGATTTGAGCGGATTCCGCTGCACCCGTCATCTCTTCTAACGCACCTTTCAAGTTATCTTTCATCTTGTCCGCTGCTTCTTTCGATGCTCCGGCACTATTCTCTAACGACTTCGTCATCTTGTCGATTTCGCTCGGTCCAGCTCGCATCAAGGTCAGAAATCCGGAAGCGGCTTCAGTACCAACCAATTGAGCCAATGCTGCCAGTTGCTGCGCATTAGTCATGCCTTCAAAAGAACTCTTCAGATTTTTGATCAATCCAGAGATACCGACAAACTTTCCTGATGCATCCGTAATGTTGATGCCAAGTGTCGCCATCATTTTGCCAGTCTCTTCCGATGGTTTCAGCAACGCAAGAAGTCCGCCGCGTAATGTGGTACCGGCTTGTTCACCTTTCATTCCTGCATTGGTCAAGAGACCAATTGACGCTGCCGTCTCTTCTATGCTGACACCTAATGCCGCTGCAGGTGGTCCTGCATACTTCAGAGCGTACTGCATATCTGTGATGTCAGCAGCCGTACGGTTCGCTGTCTCTGCTAAGATATCGGATACGCGACTTGCTTCGGATGCTCTCATACTCCAAACATTGAGCGCGGAAGCTACGACTTCAGCCGTTTGTGCCATGTCTGCACCCGATGCTTCTGACGCACTGATGACTCCTGGCATCGCAGAAAGAATCTCTTTCGTCGTCATCCCAAGCGCGGCTAGCGATTCTTGTCCAGCCGCTACCTCCGTCGCACTCTTTGAAGTAGCGGCACCAAGATCAAGCGCGGATTGTCTCAGACGATCAAGTTCACCACTCGATGCACCCGCAATGGCACCGACACGACTCATCTGCGCGTCAAAATCGACTCCAGTCTTGACCGCCGCTCCTAATCCGGCGGCGACGCCCAATCCCATGAGCGTGGCAGCACCGCCGACCGCATTTAATGATCCGGAAGCTCCTTGCAAGCGTTCGAATGTCGTTTGTGTTTGTCTCGCATCCTCTTGCATGTTGCGCATCGAGCGGCTGACGCGTCCAGAGACCTCCGTGAACATGTCACGCAGGATGATGGATGCCGTTAACGTCTGATTAATTGCCATTCATCATTCCTCCCGTTCTTCCTCTTCCGCGTCGATGACGATCTGTTCGGATGCCATCAAGAACAGCTTCACGTTATAGGGCGCATTCCAGAAATCTTCCGGTCTGACTTGCTTCCGTTGCCAAAGGACGTGCGCCCAACGGAGTTCTGCATCTTCACCTTCGAGGATGCTCGCCTTTACTTTCCCATCTCACCATCTGGCTCATCGAGTCCAGACAAGGCAATGACTTCCCGTGAAGCATCCGCGAGACTGACCGTTCCGAACAGTTTCGGGATGATCAATTCAGGTAGCGGAACCGGTAGTCCGAGCTTCGATGCGAGTTCTGGACTCCGGAATGACATTGTCGTTCGACGTGAATCCAGTGCCTTGTCGACGATCAAGCTGTTGTACTTCAGTTCATCGAGTTCTTCCGTGATTTGACCACGTGGACCGTGTTTCTTTTTAATGGCTTCTTTCCGGATTTTGCTTTCTTCATCCGCGTTGAGGGCAGTAATCGGAATCTCGAACCATTTCCCGTCAATCGACATCATCTTGACGCTGCCTGCACGGCGATTCGCGATGTCGATGTCCATCAAGTCGGACAAGGAGACGTATTGCTTCTCCTGTACCACCTCGTCCTGTGATGCTTCGTCTACTTCATGTGCGTAACGGTCTGCTGTTTCCATGAATATGTATCCTCCTCTGAAATTAAAATGAAAAAGGAGACCGAAGTCTCCATTGTGTCCGTCTTATAGGAATTTGTAATCGTCCGCCGTGAAGGCGAGATCCGTGTCACCGGTATCTTTGACCTTGAAGCCAATCAAGTCGACCTCGTCGAACGTGACACCCATGACCGCTACCTTTTCTCCTGGGAGATCCGGATCGCGATGTTCGAAGATGAGCGTCCGCGGAGCGTCCGGATCATTCAAGATACTACGACGCAACTCCGCGATTTTTGCCGTCCAGTGCATCTTGATTTTCCCGCTAATCTCCGAACCCATCGTCCGGTTGCCGTCCGCTTTCGCATTTCCACGTTCGACCTTCTTCTTGTTGAACTTGACCTTCACTTCAGCTTCCGTGACCTCGACCATCGCCCGACCAGTTTCGTCATAGACTTGGCCGTACTTCCCGCGGAGAACTTTCCGCGGATCAAGTACCGGTAACTTATCATCATAAGCTTGAGACATGTAATTCCCTCCTATTTGCGTTCATTTTTTATAGCTTAGGACGCCGTATTGTTTGCGTAAATTTGCGTAGCCGTCCCGTAGACAGTGAACGCTGTCTTGAAGTAGGCTTCGGTCTTGTACGCTTGTTCCGTCGCTCCCTCGCCATGATAGCGGCTATCTGGGACACAATCATAGACTGGCTCGATGACTTCGATGTTCGAACTCGCGAGGGGTTCGAGGACCAGTTGTTTGATCTTCTCCGCGACAGCGTCCCGCTTCGATGGACTGTTCGACTGGGAGCGGAAGTATTTCTTGAAGACTAACTCTTGCTCTTCCGTGATCAAATCGAAGACGTTGATCGTCTGGATTTGTTGCAAGTCACGTAAGGCAGCGTCTGGATCCGCATCCGCGTCGATACCGATGAGCGGATCGAGTCGAGAGAAGTCCGTCATCGAGTTGACCGGTGCATTGTAGACGACGTTCTTGCCTTCCGCCTTCAGCAACAAGTAACCCTCTTCAATCTTCTGGTTCGCATCGACGTCTGAAAGCTTCTCGAGATCATCGAAGATCGTCAGATGACCCGCGAGTGAACGGTTGACCGGAATCGAGATGGCCGCTGCTAAGGCGAGGACGGCTTGTTGTGCTGGGGAGTACTCGACACCCTCCTTATACGCTTTCTGCATCGTCGAGATGGCACCGTAGTAGTTAACGTCCGCTGATGCGAGTCCACCGAGTGCCGTTTTGACGAATTGACCGTTCGGTCGCTGCGTCCGGACGAAATCAAGGAACATTGCTTGGATGGCGTTATCTGATACACCGTCATGGATGATGGCATTCGCATATTCCGTCTTCGCGACTTCGAGGAACTCTCCGTAATCGAGCGCTGTCACTGCTTCTCCTGAATGTCCTGCCGTCAACAATTGCGCGACGACGTTCGCAGGAAGTACATCCGTCACCTTCTCGACGCGGATGTACTTCGAGTTCGCCGCGAGCGCGACAAGATCGTCGTTCGATGCGAATGTCAGCTTCTCGAGCTGCAGTGCATTCTCCGTCAAGAGTAGTTCCTTCTTGTTGTTGTCTCCGATGACCGGACGGATCGTCACCGCGAACTGGTTCCCGCGTGCGCCCTTGTACCGCGCCTTGACCTTGATCGACGTCAAATCGAGCGAGGCTTCTTTCGCGGCACTTGCTGCTAGACGGTAGACCTTGATTTCCTTCAAGGATACGACGCTCGTGCCGTCTTCTCGGATGAAGGCGCTGTTGAGGAACGCATCTTGTAAGAGGAATGCGGATTGTCCGCTTCCGAACGCGGTCTTCGCTTCATCCGTCGAGCGGACGGTCACGATCTGGTTGATCGGCCCCCAGTCTGCCCGGACAGGCATCAGGAGCGTGCCGCGTGCTGACGATTCGACGCCGGACGTCGTGGCGATGTTGAACCGGACATAGACGTCCGCTTGTCGCTCGTGGCGACCTGGAATCATTGCTTTTGCCATGGATCATTGCACCTCTTTCTGTTTGAATGCTTCGATGCGTTCGATCGCATCCGTTTGTGACATCTCCGCCTGCCCAAACAAGGCACCGACGACGATATGCCGCGGATAACCGAGGGAGGCATGCGCCTCGATCAGTTCTTCCGCTGGATAGACCGGTTCATCTGAAACGATCGTGACCGCTTCGTTGACTTGCTTACGTGCCATATGTGTTCAACTCCTTGTTAAATACTGCCGTATCGAGAGACGGGAGTTCGACTTCTCGTTCTGATACGTACCGTTGGCCGATGACTTGGAAGTTCAGCGCATCGTCCGAGACGAGATTGTTCGCAAACTCGCACTCATCCAGTTTCCCTTCTGTCTCAACCCAATCTCCCTCAGCTGTGACGCTGATCAACGGGATTTCTTGACAGTTCACCATGAGCATGGTCGCAATCCGCGAGACGAACTCTTGCATCTGCTCGGGTTCATCTACGAAAAGCGTACCGAGAATCATGGGTTTGTATCGGTACCAGTCTGCGCTGAAAATCTCAGGTGTCCCTCGCGGTGGCGCCAAGACGAAGAAGGGACGTTCTGCCCCTTGCTCGACTGGGCGGTCATAGCCGCGGACGTTGGTGGTGTCCTGCACGAACTTAAGCACGGATCGTACGTCTTGGACACCTAACTGATCACTATCAAAGTAGCTCATTGAAAAATGCCTCCAATTCACGATTGATGAAATCCTGACCGTCGCTCTCGAATGAATGCCATGCGTTCTTGAAGAAATGCTTTCCCATGACGGTCATCGGTCTCAACCACATGCCGCCGTCATGGTCCGGACGATATTCAAACTTGTCATTCTTCCATTCACCGGGTACGAATCGCCGGGATTGCCGGTGACCATTCTCGACCCAGTCCGCATATTCGACGTTCGTACCGAACACCAGTTTGATTCCTCTTATTTTCTGCATCTTGAAGATGGAATCTTCGCCATCCGTTCCGCTCGATGCCGCTGCTAACGAGTTTCTGAGCCGTCCATCCATGACCGGTGCGACAGCCGTGACGCGATGAAGGAACGCGAAAGCGGTCAGCGTCCCGATTCGCTCCAGCTCCTCATCGAGTTGTTCACGTTGCGCATTGAAGCGGTCGAACATGCCATTATCATTCAACTCGAACTTGAAATCACTCATGCGCTATCCACTGCCTCGACCGGAATCTCATAATGATGGATGCCTAGACGATCATGGACAGCATAAGGACGCCCGCATGTGAACGTCCCGTATGCATGCGATCGGTCTTTCGAGTAGATCTGCAGTTCGTCACCCGCTGACAACGGTACTTTCGTATGGACGAGGAAGCGACGATTCAGTTCATTCTGCTGATAGGACACGCTGAGCCGGTTCTCTTGCTCCGCTAAGCCGACCGCGACATCATGCAGGACTTCCGTCCGCGTCGAGGTCGCATTGTACTTCGCGGACGACTGGACCATCCGGAAGACGTCCGCTCGTTGGAACAAGAGAGACTCATAGGGACTGAACGGGTTCATAGGAATACCACGCCAGACGATTCCGGTTCCGGTTCAGGTGGTGGATTGAGATACGGTTCGAGGAAGAGCAATGCCTTGTTCAGGTATTGACCCGATGTATCGAGCGTCTCCTTGTAATCCGAGCGTTCGATACTCTTCACCTTCGGGACCGCCTCGTCCATGACGAGATAGCAGACCGCTAGCTTGATGGCTTCCGGAACCGGTAATGGTACCGGAATCTGTTTCACTAAAAAACGCTGCTCGACCTCGATGATCGAGCGGGTCAGAGCAGCGGCTAATTCTGTTTCAGGTAGGTTACTTAGGGTCGGGAGCTTTTCCGCCGCTTCCGTCGTCGTCATTTGAATCATCTTCAACACCTCCGTCTAGCTGTTCGATCACTCCGCCCTCCAGCAGTTCTTCTGCGACTGCCTTCGTGACTTCGAAGCGAGAACCCGGCTTATGGAGTGCTCCTTTGTACTTGATATGCGTGAGAGCCTTGACTTTCATATCATTCACTTCCTTTCGATGAATGGTAGTTGTAATGCATCAGACGTTCATGTGGAAGACCGCGTTCGGACGTTGGAGCGCTGGGAATGCCGCTTCACCGACTTCGACGATCTCGTCTTTCGTCTCCAGCTTTTCCCATGGATTGACGAAGATACCTGGTTGCCCTTGGCGTTCGACCGTCGGACCGAGTGCCGTGTAACCGAGTTGTGGATCCATCGCCGTTCCGAGCAATACAATCCGACGCTCTGGTAGGTAGCGTTTCGTCGTCGCGCCATCAGGTAACGTGATGACTTGGTCATTGACCTTAATCGCTGGCAACATGTTCGCCTGCAGGTATTCGTCGATGTCACGTGGCAAGACGTTTCCGCCCGCTACACCCTTGATGGCGCTGATCGTGCTCTTCGCCTTCATGATCTCGCGGAGTTGTGCGAAAGGCATGTGGATTTCAAGCGGCATCTGACCTGCGTTCTTATCCTTGAAGACGAGCGACGCTTCGATCAAGTCTTCGAGCGGATTCGCTGTATCGGCTTGATCCCATTTATCGGCACCTGTCACATTCAATTTGTTCGCGAGCGGGATACCGAAGTCGATGTCGAGTTTGACGCCGTCATGATCGTAGACAAGCTTCCCTTCATAGACGGCTGCCGCTCGGAGTAACTCTTCCGTGTGCTCGACGCCGATCCGGAGATCCGCGACGTTCGTCAAGGCGCGGTCGAGGAGCGCTTGCTTCTCGCGGTCGTTGCGTCCGTTCATGTACTCCAGCTGGTCTTTCTCACTGAAGCGGATGCGGTGCTGGATCTTCGCGACCTCACCGAGGGCACGTGCCACCTGTTTTTTGTCGCGGAACGGCGCAGGTGCACCGAACTCGCTGAGCGACGCTGCAGTGACGCGCGTCTGGTCGATGATGTCGTACATGAAGTTCGTCGAGAAGGATTCCTCGAGCGGCAAGAACGAGCGGAGAATCGGTGTGAATGGTACTTCACGGTTCTCGACTAGTCCGAGCAAGGCTTGTGGTTTGAATTCGTCTAACGTGAGGAATGTTGGCATGTAGTTCAACCCTTTCTATTTTTCAAATGGATTACTGGAATGAAATCATCTTAGCGGCTGTCTTGAAGCCTGCCGTGATGCCGGTACACTTCGATTCGTTGAGGTATCCGCCGATGTAGCCGATCCCGACGACGTCCGTTCCATCAAGGACGAGTTCACGACCAAGAACGGCCGCTTTACCAGTAGCGGCTTTCGCGTCATCCCACGGCTCCGCTTTCTTCGTCGCTGTGACGACGAGTAGCGCCACTCCTGCTTCTAGGCGTCCTGCCGGGAACTTCGTTGAGTCAAGCGTCACGTTGATCGTCTTTGAGCCGACCGTGTCCGCTAGAATCTCTTTTCCGGCTGCGTAATTCTTCGTTACGGGTGTTAGTTTCATGAGGAATCTTCCTTTCGCTTCGTAGTCTTATTGTTTATTCTTTCCGTTCAAACGCTCCGCTAGAGACTTTCCGAGGTCGTACCCCTCTTTCGGTGCTGGCGAATTCCCACCGCCTGGAGGCGTCGGTGGATGCGTCGTCGAGTACTTGATGAGGTGGGGCTTCGCGGTCTTCACGGCTTCGAGCGCTTCTTGGAGTCCGTTCACGTTGCCTTCGTCGTCCACTTCGATAGCGGAGCGGTCGAGGAACGCTTTCGCATCTGCTGGATCAATGAAGTTCATCTGTGTCGCCAAGGCTTTGACTTCCGCGTTGATAATGCGTTCGTTCGCCTTGTCGTTCGCGGCCTTGATTTGCGCTGCGACGTCGCTGTTCTCGTCGATGCCGAGTTCCTTCTTCAGAACGGCGATCAGCTTATCCTTGTCGTCACCCTTCTCCTTTGCATTGGTACGGTGTCGTGCATTCTCCCGACGAAGTTTCTCAATCAACTTATCCTTCTCATCGAGTGGCGGATCATTTGGTGGATCGTTCGGCGGATCGACTAGCGGGTCAGCCGGTGGATCATTTGGTGGATCGTTCGGTGGATCCGCTGGCGGGTCATCCGCGAAGAACTGAATCGGGAGTTTCAAACGATAGGTCGGTTTCAACGGTTTTGCTGTTTCCATGTGCAATGTCCTCCTAGTTCGCGGCACGTGCCTGACGTTCCGCTTCATACATCCGTCGATACTCCTGGTACGTCGGGATGTTGAATTTCTGTTGATACTGAGCAAAGGTGTCGATGTCCTGTGCAATGCCGGTCGAGGTTCTGCCATCATCCAGATAGATCCGGACATTCCGACGGCTGACTTGATTGAATCCTTTGACGACCGGCGTATAGGTGACGCGGCAATTCGGATGCTCGATGTCTGGCGCTGAACCGATGGAATCCATCTTGTAGATGCGACCATCAGCCGCACGACAAATCGCGCATGTCTTCCGGTCGAGTGTCTCGAGACGACGCATGCCTTCGATGCCGTCCGCTCCATGATCCTGGATGAAGTCCTGAACGGATTTCTTCTTCGCGGAGTTTCCGGCAGCAATGATTTCAGACCGTACCAGACGTTCTGCTTTGTAGGCATCCGTCTCGAGCATCTCTTTCAGACGACGAGTCGTCTTCGCGACCGATTCACCGCGCATCATCGACGAGAGCAATTCCTGTTGGAGCTGCTTGCCTAGGCGTGCCGTATTGTCCCAGATGCGATTCGAGAATCGTTTTCCGGACCAGTCCCGATTGACGAGAGACTGGATGCTTTCCTTGTCGAGTAATGGCAAGACGGGGAACCTGCCCTCTCCTTGCATCGTCAACAAGTAACCCGCGAAAGCATACTCCTGCATCACCACGGCGTGTAGGATACTGTCTGTCATCGCGACAGTCGTACGAGCGAGTTCTTCGATGTGGACGTTCGTCTGCGCAAGCAAGACTTGAATACGCGATTGCTGACTGTTGAGCTTTCCCCAGTCCCAAACGAGTTGGTCTTCCCCTGAGACGTCTACAGCGAGCGAGAGGATGTCTCCCTTGATTTGACGCAAGAGTTCCGCATAGCCGCGGAGTAGGACCTTGATTTCCTTGTCCTTGATTTTGATCAATCGCTTTTGTTGGTCGATGACCATCTGGTCGAGTTGTTCAGCTGTCAAGAACATGGCTTATTCCTCGTCGTCTTCCGTCGAACGCTTCTCGATCTTCTTGTCCGCTCCATCGATGTAACCATCAATGTTGTCGAGGTCGACTTGTTTCCGGTCTGCCTTCTGACGTTCGAGACGTTCCTTCTCTTCCGTCGCATTCTCGACGAGCGGGTTCAGCTGCAGGATGGTCTCATCCGAGATGAAGTCCTTCAGTCCTGTCAGCATCGTGACGTATTCGCTGACGTTGATTGGTAGGTTCCGGTGAACGGTCCAGTAGATCCAGCGCCAGTTGTGTAACATCGACGTGTCTTGCGACTCCGCGACGTTCTGCCACTCAGTGACGGTGTCCTTCCCCTCGATCATCCAATCCTTTGCTTGGATGCCATAAGTCAGGAGCATGTTCTTACGGCGGTAGTACTCGTTGAAATGAATCTCCCGCGCGTTCGTCGCGATCTCGAGCGGTGCATACATCTGTTGAATGGCGACACCCGACAGATTGCCGTTCGCCGTATCCTTGTAGATTTTCGGGAGTTGCGCGACATCGAAGAGCCGCTCCGTCAATTCCTTCAGGTGCGCGACGATCGGTTTCTCATCGATTGGTGGTGTAAGGTACTCGATGACGGCTTCCGGATTCTTGGAGCCGACCGCACGCGAAGTCCGCATCTTCATCGTTTCTTCCGGTTTCGGAAGTTCACCGATGAATTTGAGGAATGGATCGTTGAAGACATCCATCTTGTTCGCGTTATCACTTATCGCCCGGTTGATTTCATCAATGATCGTGATGCTCGGTTCGTCGATGACCGACATGCCCATTGGAATATCCGTCGTCGGTGGCGTCTGTGCTTCATCCCCGCGGAACCAGGCAATCGGCACCATCGGGAACTGGTGGTAGGCGACTTTTACTTCTTTTCGTGGATCCTCGACGAGATCGGTACCGTCTCGCTTCAGGTAATAGACATGGGTGTCGTCGTACCACTCGACGTATTCAGCGGTCTCTGTCGTTCCGTTCCGTACCTCTTCTTTCGTATACCGGTGAATCGCACCGATGATGTCGCCGTATTCGTTCGTCACCGGGAAGAGACGATTCAGCGGGTAGGCACGATAGCGGATGTCCAGACGATGGTCGAAGTAGAACAGGACACCCGCTCCACCTGCCGTCAATCCGTTGCGTACGGTCGTGAAGTCGATGTGATGATCACTGTTATCTTCGCGGACGTCCTCGAGCTTTTGCCGGAATCCCTTCAGTCGTTCGAGATCCGCGCCGTATTTACTGGCTGCACTATCCGGTACCTCGACGCTGACCGGATTCCCGACCATATAGTCGGTCGGGAGGTTGACGATCAGCTTCGCATAGTTGATGACGAGGCGATGGTTCGGGTCATCCGCTCGTTTCGGTTGTCGGACGAGTACGGCATGCTTTCCGTCATAGTAGGATTGCTGCAGGACGATCGATTTCAGCAGGATTTCGTGTTGTGCGATGTATTGGTTCAATCCTGCCCATTTGTTCTTCTGTAGTTCTTGCGTGAGCGTCGTCGCTTCCACGCCACCGCCTCCTTTCTTGTTGAATAATGAACGTAGCCATTCGATGAATGAACGCCACATGGTCTCTCACCTCACTTAGAATGTCCGCTCGAAGGCGCTGAAGCCTTTGCCACCCTCCGGCTCATAGAAGCACAAGGCGAGGGCGTCCGCGCGGTCAGGTGATGCCAGTCCACGCTTCTTCATCTTGTCCTTCGGTTCGACCTTGATGACGCCTTTGCTGAGGACCCGATACTTCCGCGTCGTCAGCTGGGAGACGAGCTTGTCGTCCTCGAGCAGTTCGAGGGTCGGTTCATCCCCTAGCATCCGGCCTCTGAAATTCGTCTCGAGCAAGTCTCGTAGGTTGCCCCACAACTGATCCCCGAGCTTGTCATAGACATCCGGGTCATCCGCTCTCGATCCGTTGTTGATGCCGTGGACTTCGAACTTCTGCATGTTATGGGTATCAATCCATTCGTCGATCCCATCTGTGACACCACCGCCGACACCGGTATCATCGACCTTGAAGACGACGCGGGGTGCTTGCGGGAAACGATTGAGCGTGTTCCGAGCGAAGCGGATCGCTTCTCCCGTCGTCTCCGTCGTTCCTTTCTTGCTATGGGTGTGTCGTGCGACAACCTTGTTCCCGACACGGGCATACATGACGGTCTCATCATCCCCGTAGCGGGCAACGTCGATTCCGATATGGATATCCGCGTATTTAACGGGTGTCACAGTGACGTTGATGGCTTGATCCGTAAATTCGAGCGGGATATAGGCGTCTGCCTCCGCTTTCGGGAAATCACCCAGGACGCGGACACGGTAGACGTCCGAGTCTTCGTTGTACTTCTGCTTGAGCATCTCGATCGTGTCTCGTGACGTGCGCGGACTATCGAGGGAGCTGACCTTGTGCGTACTCCACAGATGCTTGTCGCGGTTATGGGAATCAAAAAAGACCCCACTCGTTCGAGTCGGGTTTCCGCACATCAAGATTTTGTTTTCGTCCCCGGTCAATGTCCCGAGGATGGCTTCCATGATTGGATCAGCGACACCGGATGCCTCATCGACGATGAACAGCATGTAGTCTTCGTGAAAGCCCTGCATGTTCTCCGGCTTCGTCGCGGTACGCGCGGTAGCGAACCACCGTTCTTCACTCCCGATCATGTAGATTTTCGTCTTCGTCCACTTCAGCAGCCGCTTCAACAGTTCAGATTTCTCCATCCACTTGGCAATCTCTGCCCAAAGGACGGTGAACAGTTGATCCTTGGTCGGCGCGGTCGCGATGACTTTCGGATTCGGTCGGCATGTCAGGTACCAGAGGGTCACGACGGCTTCAAGCCCCGTCTTCCCGACACCCTGTCCGGAGCGGACGCTGACCTTGTTCTTCTTTGATAGATCGTCGAGTACGCCGCGCTGCCATTCGTCCGGATAAAAACCGAGGATGTCTTCCGCGAATGCCGCGGGATCGTCCCAGTAGACGTCAATGACGCTGGCGAGTACGTTATACGGTTTCGTCTGCTTCATGGCGTTTCCACCTGTTGCTTGCGACGTCGTTCAGCAGCGGCAAGGACACCGTCTTTCCAGTCGATCGTCGTCTCGTCATCCGTATCCGCATTCTTTAGCTGTTCGACTTCGAGTTTCAGTTTCTCTAGCTTCAGGACGCGTTCCTCGTCTCCCTTGGTCAACTTCTCGTAGGAGCGGATCATCGCATCGAGCCGTCCCATCGCCGTAGCAAGGGAAGACATGAACGTCGCTTGTTTTTCGTAGGCGAAGCGGATTTCCCATTCGTCCTTCGATTCCCCGCTCGCGCTCAATTCTTTCGACATGTCGTCTGCATTGCTGACATGCATGATATTCAGAGAATTGATGATGTTCGCATGCATCAGCTGGATTTGGTCCCAGAGTAGATCAGCGGGATTCCGTTCCTGCGTACTATGCATGATTTCGAGGATGGATTCCGGTATGTACTGACGGAACAAGCCATGGAGCAACGCGTTCTTATTCCCTTCCGGAGCACCGCCCCAGTTACCCGCGGCGTTCTTGTTCCCCTTTGGTGCGCCACTCTTGCGTCGTTTAGGAGCGCTCTCTTTCAGTTTAGGAGCGTTCCCTTTGCCGTCCGTTTCTTCATCATCCCAGCGGTCCGTCGATTTCCACTTGCGAATCGCGCTCGGGGAGACATCCATCTCCTTCGCCAGGTCGACCAATTTATATGTCGGATCCTTTTTGATGGCGATTCGCCACTTCTCGCGAGCCTCATCCCGCCGGGGGTCTCTTGGTCTCGCCACGCTCCCACCGCCTTCCTAATTACTGGATTGTGTTGTTTTTCAGGACGACCGACGATCTCGCTTATGCCGCTCTTTCATCATTCGATGCGTCTGACGCTTCGTTCCTGATGCGATAAGACGATTCACATGCCAAGACGTGTCCCGCTCATATCGTGCCTTATAGCAAGGCTGAGGGGCATCCGCTACTAGAGCCGTCCGTGTCATCTTCCGGAGGTTGTCTCCGACTCTTCGTAGAATTTCTTTCACCATGTTCCATGCACGTTCGACGAAATCTATCACTACTGTTTTAAGCGCCTCTCGAATCGTTTCTACATTCATCTCTGTCATGGTTTCCCTCCTTTCTTATGCTTTCCAACGAACCGACTAGGTCGATTCCCGTCCGCTCGTTGCAAAGCACAAAAAAGCACCCCGAAGGATGCTTGGTGATTAATTTTCTTTTGCTAATTCATCGATTGCTCCAGTAATCATTTTGCCTAAATCACTTAAGTCGTTGCCAAATGCCGCAATAGAGGAAAGTCGCGTTAAAAGTTCTGTTAAGGTTCTTTTTTTCTCGCCATTAGAAGCTTCCATATCCACCATCACTTGAACAAGAAAACGAATCAATGCATTTCTTTGTTCAATCGCATTTTGGCTATCTCGAAGCAATGCTTCTAACGTTTCGACCTGTTCTTTCCCTACACTCACCAACTCGTTATGTCGTCTTAATTCTTCACGTTTACCGGCATTCAACGAGTGTTGGATCGACTCAAAGTCAAACGCAGCTCTAGTACTCGTACCCATAAGATTCTTGGCCATCTGCTCTTGATTCTTCAATGCATCGTACATCTCTTGATCAACTCTCTTTCTCATCACCGCGTAACGCGAATCAAGGTCAATCGATAAAGAGGCAATCATTTTATACGGATCTTTATCAGACATTTAACCACTCCTTATAATTACTTAAATTACATTATAAGGGATATTTGTTTCGCCATCCAAAAAATCCTATCAACAACGCACGACTACTCCGCCCTCACGCTTCATGGCTTGCTTCACGTTTTTTCTGGCTGCGTCATACGTTGTTGGCAAGAAGCGAATCACTTCATGCGTTTGGTTTCCTGTTTCCAGAGATACTTCAACCAGTTACTTTGAGGAATCTTCGTGACGGATCCCGTGCGCTGATCTTTACGACTTGAACTCACTTTCCAGTGTATCGTGTATGGTTTACGTTTCATGCAATCACTCCTTATATGTACAAACATCCGGATGAGATCGATCATTGCAAGCATCTGGGGGAATGACATGGAACCGATCGATAGGCTGACTAAGGGAGGTCAAATTCACTCATCCGGATATTTCTGCATACAAAAAGCGCCTTGTCCGTTACAAGGCGCTTGGTATGTGAGTAATGCTTATGTCCTGTAGAACAATGCAACCGTCGTCGCACCCGCTTCGTCTACATGGAAAGAATATCACGTATTTGGCAAGTTTTTGTATCAAGATTGTATCAAAAGAGTATTAAAAATGTATCAGTAATTTAAAACAAAAAATGATCATATTATTACTTCTCTCATCCCTCACTTTATAATTTTTTATGGACTAATTAAATCGACTTTCATGAAGACATAAAAAAAAGACGCTAAGCAGCGTCTTTTAATCTTTAACACTTAAATAATACATATCCGATCCCAATTCTCTTAAATAAATTTGTTCTTCATGAATTAGGATAAGTTTTAATTTTTCTCTAGAGATTCGAGAAATGTAGACTTTGTTATTTGCTTGAAACACTGAAAATCCAACAATTGAAAATGCAGGATTTACGTATATTAAATTGTTTTGTGTATACATTTTACCAATTAAAATAAATAAAAATAAATTTGTTAATAATGATCTTCCATCAGATATTTCGTTGATAGAAGCTAAAGGAACAACATAGGTTAATAAATAACTCATTTGATTATCTTGTAAATTAGTAACATCTTTCAAAGTAAAATCTGGTTTAAAAGAATTTCCACCTTTAGCAAATATTCTAATAAACATTATTAACATAAAAATAGAGACAAGAAAGAGCATAATAAGCACTAGCCAAAAGCAAAATTGAACTCGATTCTCCGACCAAGCAGATGACAACTCTGAAACAGACAGTGGAATTTTTTTATACTTCAAGTGTTGAATTGCTAGCAAAAAATAGAGAGGAATATATGACAAAATAAACATTCCCCACTTCATAAATAGTGTCATACTATCCCCCCATCTCTTTGAACTAACAATTATTACCTACTTATTCCCTTTTCATTTAAAATACTGCTTCTAAAATAGGCATCTGACAATAAATTTGCTATTTCAGTCATTTCAGTCGCGTCACCACTATAATTTATTAATCCATCTTCGTTAAGAGTGACTGTCAAAGCGTGGTCTTCAATTACAGATTCAATTGCCGCTCTTCCTTCATCGAGTACAAGTGAAATTCTTTCAGGGTTCTCAGACATTTTAACCATTTTTCGAAGAATTCTTCTATTTTGAAGACAGTCTTCTAAAAAAGCGTCATAATTCGAAAAATGTGACTTAACAGATTCTAGCAACTGTTTAGTAGCATCAATGTAAAAATCGTCGATGGTACAAAGAACATTGAGTGCAAATCTGCTTAAAATCAGAGCTTCTTCGTTTTGAATAATCAAATCATTCATAGGATCAATAGCGAATACTTGATCATTTAATTTAGAAAAAGAGTTATCTGAAAAAAGAGCTTTAAAACCACGATTTAGAGCGGAAAGTTTATTTACCCTCCTGATTAAATAGAGCGGTTCTTCTTCTTCAACTTCAAATTTAGTACAGTAAAAAGATAATTTATTGATATCTACATTTGGTGCACTGAAATCAATATGATTACCTCTGTTCTCAATTGAATTTTCGATTAATGCTTCAATAGCATCATGTGGAGTACTACCAGCTATGCAGAATTCAAGTCTATCATCCTCTGCCACAACTGTATCAAACGGAACCTGCTCATTCTGGTAGATTTGATTCTCGATGATATGGCTTCTAAACATACTAACGATATCTTGTTTTATTTCACTAATATTTGGCGTATAAACAGCATAAGTAGGTGGCTTGTTTTTACGCGCCTTTTTTTCAACAAGATAAAAGCTCATTTCAGCTCGATCGATAAATTCAATAATGCCGTTAATATCCATTCTTTCATTCCCCCTAACCGATAATAAAGTAGACGGAAATAATATAGCATAAACAAGGTAATATTTACCTTATTTATGGTTGTCTACTCTGATTAGAGGTAAATTCAGTATAACACAAACATATGTTCTTGCGTGTATTATTAATTATACTTTAATGAGTGTCTCTCCACGTTCAGCAAGACGCCGCCGAGATCTTCAGCGAGCTTCTCACATTCCGCTTTACTAGCCGCCCAGGTGACGCATGTCTCTCTTGCGCCACCTTTCTCGTAGTAGATCCGCACCCACATGTCAGTACTCCACGAGGAGTCGTTCAAGGTTCTCGGCTGTTTTTTCTTCGAATGCGACCCGGATTTCCTCTGGTGTGATGGAAAGATTTTCTGCTAGAAGGACCATCGCTCCGAACGACTGGCTGATTGTTAGCGCGTTAACTGCAGCGTTGCAGAGCCGCTTCGGATCTTCCTTCACTGATTCGTGATAACGATGCGAACGAACAATCATCGCATGGTATCCGATGACTCCACCGCTAGCCGCGTCAACGCTTGCGATGCCGGTGATGAACTTGAGTGCATCGACGAACTCCTCGAGGAATCGTTGCCGTTGTGCTTCCTTGACGCTCCACCATTTCCAGACGCCTTTAAGTTCGTTGATGCATTCCGCTGCCTCGACCCGGAACGCAGTCACCCGCTCCCAGATTGGTATGTGCGTCAAGCCGTGACGATCGAGGACACGTTGATCAAACTTCGCTTGTTCCTTACAGAAGGCTTCCCATGCTTCAAGTGTCAGGATCATGAATGCACCTCTTTTTGTTTCTTGCGTCGTACGAACGGTGTGTCGATTTGATGGTGTTTGCACCAGTTGTTCACGGTCGGTGCACTGACGCCATAACGGCGACCAATCTGCACCAGCGTGATTCGTTCGTCGCGCTTGATCAAATCGTCCAGTTCTTGCTTAGACGGCATAGGTACCGGTTCTTTGGGTGGCTTCTCACTTTTCGGTGCCGGTTGCCACTCGTCGAGCACAATCGCTGCGCGTTTCGGTTCTTCCGGAGAGACCGGTACGATAGCTTTTTCACCGTAGCCTGGGCACGGTACCCATTCGTTGTTGATGCGGTATGCCATGCCGAACGGGTGATGGAAGTAGCGTTTCATCGGTTCCTCTCGTGTGACGTGTACGCGTTTCTCTGCGCGTTCGATGCAGGTGTTATGCGTCATGTTCTCTCTCAGCTGGGTATGTCCCATCTGTCTCGTCCTCCTTCTGAATGACTGCTGCTGTTTTGGGTTGAATAACGCGCGTCCGCGAAGGATGCGCCTTGATGAGATAGGGTGTTCGTTTATGCTGATCCTCGAACGAGTGCTGGATGTCCGCTCGTCGTGCTTCCGTGTCTCGTCTCAATCGGGAGAAGGTCTCTTCGAACACGTGCTGATCAGCGTGCTCCGCTTTCGGTTTTGAACGGTTCGAACGTCTCCCGCCGATAAACTCGATGCTGAGAATCCCGATGATTAGGATCGGTGTGAGGATGAATAAGGTTTCGGGTGGTGTCATGGTTGCCTCCTACTGCCGGAGTACCACCGGGCATTCCGCCCGGCGCCTCCGTCGTTCACCTGATTAGGCGATGATTGTGAGTTTATCCGCTTCGTTGTATTCAGCTAAGGCTTCCATCAGATAATCTTCGATGTTCCGGATGGCTTCGTTCTTCCACGCACCACCGTCTGCTTCGAACAAGGCGACACGTGGACCGTTCTGCATCCGAAGGACGAACTTGCTTTGCGGCTGATCGACTTCGATGAACGTCCGGTATGGTGCGAGTGTCACAGGATTGACGACCTTGACGTCCGCGACAGTCGCGACGCCCGTTTTCATCGTCACAGCTTGCGAGATGCCGTCGTCTCCAACACCTCGGACATTGTCCTCCTTGAGATTGCCGACCATTTTCAGAATCAATGCTTGATCCTTGTTCGGGACGAAGACCGACTGCAGCTTGATGTTGATGTCTTCCGGATCGTAGTACGAGTCGAATCGGAAGGACGGGACGTAGGCACTAGCTTGGATGTAGTGATTCCGATTCTGATCATTGTTGAGTTTGCTCATGACCGTGACCGTTTCTGGGTCTTTGATGTGGATAAGTAGCGGTTCGTTCGTGTCGAACTCGCTTTGGATGTACTCGACGAGTGCCGTCAGCGTGTGAACCTGTAGCACGTTCGGTGTCGGCGCCTTGATTGCGTGAAGTTCGCGGTCTGAGACAATACGACCGTGTACCTGAGTAGTTTGGAATTGACCGTGATCCTTGATCCAGTTGAATGCGTCTTTGAGTAATGACATATGAACAGCTCCTTTAATTGTGGTGGGTTGTGTTGGGATTAAGCGCGTGAAGAACGTGCGTCTCGTAAGTCGATGACGCCTTCGTTCAAGTATTCCGGACTCTCTTCAATCGGGACACCGACGTCGTTCGCGATATCGCCGCTCTCCGTGATCATCATCTGACCTGGCATGCTCGACTTGAGTTCTTGACCAACTGCGTTCCCTTCGCCATCGACGTCGATGATAATCTTCGAACCGATAGCACGTGCTGGCGTCAACGTCGTCTTGACGCTGATGTCGACCATCGCAAGGTCACGCTGTTCGTCCGCTGACAAGCTCATCGAGATCGTCACCTTCCGCTTCTTCGTCGGATCCGTGTTGAGGTCCGCGATGTTCGCATAGACTTCTTTCAAGGCATTGTTGACACGTTCTGCGAATGCGCCTTCCGCGAATTCATTGAGATTGATTTTAGGTTGTGGCATGTGATTCCCTCCGATTGGTTGATTGTGATTGGATGATGTCGTGGATCTGGAGCCGACCGATCGGCGTCCATTGCATCGTGGTCTTGCAATCCACGCTGCCATTACGGTGCATGAATGGATATTCGTTGATCGTGACGAGACCGCGCTTCAAGTGTGCTGTACAAAGTTCCCAGCTCCCGTTGACCTTCCGCTGGATACCAGCTTGCTCGAGGAGAGCGTTCAGCTTCCTTGCTGACATGCCGTATCCTTTCGCGACTTGTGTCGTCGTCATCGAGCGTTTGTCCGCTAGGATGCGTTCGAGAATTGGATCAGGATTCATGTGTATCGCTCCCTTCGAGTTCCAGATGGAGTTGGTTGCCGGCATCGGTCTGTCGCCGCAGCCATTTTTCCTTACAGACGGGTCCGATGCCTTCCCTTTGACTTTCCACTGTGGTGAGCCGACGTCCGCAGACCGGACAATAGCCGGTCCGTGACTTCGGTGGTCTACGTCTCATGACGTGGATTTCGCGGTATCAATCAAACGCAACAGCATGCCTTGCTCACTACGGAAGCGCGGGATGCGCATTTCCTCATAGCGTCGTTCCCAGTCCTCTAGGATCATCCCGACGACCGCTTCCTCGCCCGTCTCGACTTCTGGACGAAGCGCATCCATTTTGCCCATCATGTCGATCAGGATGACGCGTTGTCCGTTCCCGCCAGTACCGAGCATGTGATACTCGTCCTCGACGAGACGGTAGAGCGTGTTGAACGTCACCTTCGTCGCTTCTTGCCCCGCTAGTTGTGTTGTCTGTTCCATGTCATTCGCCCCATTTCATGATTAGTAGTGTTCCGTTGCGATGCTCAGATAGTCGAGTAGGACGCCGTCCCTCGAGACGACCTCGCTCGTCTGTTCCTCGAACCAACTCAGCGGGATCGACTTGCGTTCGCGTTGGTTTGCCCAGTCCAGTGCGTCACCGCTCGAGAGATAGAACGTCTTGCCTAGCTTCTCGAAGTGGATCAGCAGGAACGCCATGCCGCCGAAATCCTCGATGCGTCGGAGTTCATCGAATTGATGCGTCTCGATGTTCTTGAGCGGAAAGGAGGTCGCGTTCTTCGTCGATTTCGCGTCGAACGAGAGGTACCGCCCTTGATGCATCCCGGCGAAGTCCAGTCCGCCTGACTTTTCGAACCAGTACTTACGGACATTGCCTTCCTTGTCGAGCTGGAACTTCGCTTCCGGAAAGGTCTTCCGGACGTGCGCGACTTTCTTAAGTCTGTAGTGACGGTTCGACATCTCGAGCATCGTCTCGAACCGCTTTCCACGGTTTGCGTGGTGTCTCATTAGGTTCCTCCTTCCGGAATGGATTCGTTGTCTCGTCCGCAAGGAACAAGGAAACGCTGCGTGGTCGTTGCTGGATCAGTCGTTCGTAGCGATAACGTTTGAAGTCGATGATCATGTCAGTCCTCCCAGATACCGAAATGGTCGGCGACGGTCCCGAGTAGCTTGTCCTTCGCCTCGTAGTAGGTGTTGCGGTTGCCGTAGCGCATCATCTCGATGACGACGTTATCCGTGTACTTGAACTTCGGACGGAATCGGAGATCCCAGATTTGGTTCAAGTCTGGATCGGTCTCCTCGAGTTCCTCCCGGATCCGGAGCAAGAGCCGGTGTTCTGCTTCTGCTTGCCGGAGTTGTTCGAGTAGCATGACCGCCTTCTCGACGTTGCTCGACGGTCTCGTGTTGCGTTGTACCTCGCTTACCTGATACCCAGCCGTGATGGACGGTGCGCTCCGTGCCTTGAGTGACTCGATGCGGGACGGGAGCGTGAACAGGCTTCTTAGCTTGTTCTCGACCAACGTCCGTTGTGCTTTGGTCAACTTATGTGCGATGAATTCCATCCTGTGCCGTCTTCCCTTTCGTGTTAGAGTCTCAGCGGTCTCCACCCTTCCTTGATCAAGCGTTGCGTCTCATGTTGTGGTGCGTCCGGGATGTACAGCACTATGTACTGACTCTTCTCGCGACGTTCGAACAACTGGGGTCTTGATCCGCTGTATTTTATGCGTGCTCGACGCTTGGCCATCTTGCCGTTACCTCGTGTTCCTCGAGGGCACGCCCTTCGAGCGTCCACTCGCGTCGTTCATTCGACAGCATCACCGCCGTCGTGATCGGTCGTAGTCCTTCCTCGACCTTGACGAGTTTCCCGTCGATCAGCGTATGCCGACGGATCTGGTTCGAGATGAGCAAAATCTGCTCGTGCTCGAGTGTGTGCTTCCGGAAGACGAGCGTCTTCATGTCACCCCTCCTTTTTTCTCCCGATCCGGCAGCTCGATATAAGCCGTGTGTCGGGTATTGCCGTGACTGCTGACGTATCGCTTGCGACCGGTGTAGTATTCGGTCGCGAACTCCTTCTTGTTGTGGAGATACTGCTCTTTACCGAGGAACCGTGCACCGCGGCTCTCATGCTCCGCGATGCGACGATCCAGTCGTGCCTCATCCGTGTCTGTCAGTCTGATCCGCATCTGATGCCTCCTCGAGAGGTGATTATCCTTTTCAACCAAGCGGGTGTCGGCGACGGCGTCTCCTTCCTGTGCGGTGGATATGCTCTTTGCCGGTCATCCCTTGTTCGTCTAAACAATTGTCGAAGTAGTTCCGCGACATCGGCTTGCCATAGAGTGCTTTTGCCGCTTCGAATGTCACGGTATAGGTGACGTGTTTCGTGACGCTCGCGGACCGTTTAGCGATACCGAGGGTGCACAGGTGCTCCCAGTCGGCGTTCGCACCGATCGATCCGTAGTAGTTTCGCCACGGCTTCTTCCGTTTGTTCAGACCGAGCGCGTACCGAAGCTTCCGGAGGTGCTCAGTCGTCAGCCGTTCGATGATGTGCGGGATGCTCAACTCCTTTCCGGTGTCTCGAGCGATCGAAGGAGTGCCGCGACCTCTTCGTCGTCAGGGACGTCTGAATTGAACGCCTCCTTCTGCTTCGCTTCGTGCGCTTGTTGCTTTGCCTTCTCTTTCGCGAGCCATTCCGGTTCCTTCATGCCGGACGATGCATGACGTCGATTCCCGCCATGTGTCCGTTGTCGTTCGCGGAACTGGTTCGCTTGATCCTTCGCTTGCTCGACCGTCTGGACGCCTGCTTGTGCCCAGGTCTTCAGGATGCCGGTGATATAGGTGTACTTGCGGACGTTCGAGAGCGTCGCCGTCTCGATGGCGAACTGGACCAGCTCGGCACCGTAACTCTTGACGTCGTCCTCAATCTTCTCGATCGTGAACGGTGGCGCGAGGGGTTCGATGTTCTTTCGGTAGAAGTCGATCAGCTTCGTCAATGCGTCTTCCGCGCCCGCGTCTACTACTACTAAATCTTTTAGTTCTTTTGGTTCTTTAGTACCTTCAATACTTAGTAGTGGCGGGTTTTCCAGATCTGGTTTTTCCGCATCTGGTGGAACCATATTCGGGTTTCCCGATTCTGGTGGATTCGGTTTCGGTTGTTCCGGTGGTTCATCAGGGTTTAGCTCATCCTCTGGTTCGATGGCGAATACAGGATGTTCATGGACGACGAACTCCCATGCCTTGAACTTGCCTTTCTCCCGGACGGCGATTCGCTTGATATAGCCGGCGTCCGTCAGTTCCTTGATGGCGGATCGTGTACTCTCCTTCCCATCCTTCGAACGTTTGATGAGATCCACTTCACGGACTTTCCAGTCGTCCGGCAATCCCATCAGATAGCTGTGCAGCCCCTTCGCCTTCCAGCTCAATGTCTTGTCGTTCAGGAGCGTCTTGTCGAGAACGACATAGTTGTCTTCCTTCTTGATGCGTATGATGGACATGTAATTCACCCCAATGCTTTCTGTGACACGTTTCGTGTACGTTCATTTGCTTCCGTGATCCGCGTCGACGCGGTGTGGATGGCGTTCAAGGCGCTCCATGCGGCTGACCCTTCCGGTACCGCGTTCGGGAAGAGGACGTCCAGTTGTTCGATGAAATGACGGATCGTCTCTGCTTCCTGCCGAATCACCTCATGCGGATCTTCCGCTCGTGCGCGGCTAACTTGTATGACTCTCATGGTTTCCCTCCTGTCCGGAGCGTGATACACTAGAGTTCCTAGGCTAAAGTGTGTCATCGCTCTCTTGAGTGATGGCATTTTTTGCGTCTTCCGGTTCACGTTCGAGCCAACGGAGGAAGACGAATGCAAGTGGCGCGATGATCATGACGAAGAGCCAAGTGACGCCTGCCATGTAGATGAGCTCTGGTGACAACTGGTTCACCTCCTTTCCGAACGATTCTTCAGGACGTCGAACCCGACGCCACCGAAGGCGATGCTGAAAGCAATCAAGCCGAATCCATAGATGACGTATGCGTTCATTTCAGTTTGTTCGGAGGATCCATCTGAAGCAGATGCATGTCGAACGTGTCTTCCATCAGATGCAGGACATGCTGTTTGTTGACGGCGTCGATCACGATAATCGGGTCATTTTTGACCATCTGCTTGAACTGGACCATCGCATCGGGCTCTGCTTCTTCGACCATCTCCCGCATCACGTCGACGAAGATGCTCGAGACGACGTCCTCGACATTGAGGAGCGGTAAGAGTGTCGGGTTCTCGTGGAAACGATCCACCAGTGTATTGGCTAGTTCATCAAGATTCTTATAAAGTGGCATGTCGTTTTTCCCCTTCCATGATGTAATTCCAATTCGTACTCTCGACACGTTCGTCGAGCCATTTGTAGAGATGCTCTCGACGGACGATGATTTTTCCGTCGATGCGCGTGATGGGCAGTCCGTTCTCGCGTACCTGTTTATCGATCAAAGCACGACTGCAGCGCAATTCCTCGCATACATCCGAGATGGTCATGTATTCACGTTTCCGCGCAATCTCCGCGACGGATTCTGCGATGCCTTCCGCGATCAGCCGTTTGAATGCTGTCTCATCGAATAACATGTGCTCCCTCCTTCCTGTCAGATAAGCGCCGGTCGCCAGTTGCTGACGTAGTTCAACGCTTCGTCGAATTGGTTCTGCCGGATATCGCGGTAGGAAGCGACGGCGAACGCACGCTTGATGTCACTACCGAATCGACCGTATAATTTCCCTTTCGTGTCATACAGGCCGGAAGGTTGCTCCTCTAGTTCCTTCCAGATGTGTTCCGCCCGTTGTTTCTTGGCGCGTTCGATGGCGAGTTGCTGTCCATAGTCGAGCGTCATCCGCTCATCGATCTTCTCCGTCAGCACGGTGATGGCCGCTTCCGTCTGCTCTTGTTTGACGAGCATTTGCGATGTCGCAGCGAACAACTCAGCAAACGGGATTCCCTTAGGCATTTCATAAGATCCGGTCTGGCGGATTGACGGAAGGACGTCCTCCATCACCCAGTTCTCGAATTTTTGTGCTGCAGGTAACTTTGAGTTTGTGACAAGACGGTAGACGTCCGGTTCGCGGATGACGATCATATCTTGCGTTCCTCCATTTGTTAGGACGGGATGTTTCATCCCACCCTTGCAATGCCGATTTACAGCTTTGTGTGGTTCTTTATATCCAAGAGCCTTTGCTACATCCGAAGCGACGAACAACGGATTCGTTTTATCACCGATCATGCGAATAGAAGTTCCTTCGAACACTTTTGTCAGCTGATTCATTGTTAACCTCCGTATGATTTTCATTTTTAGAAATTGGGTAAAAAACAATAAATGTCTTAGTATAGTTTCAAATTACCAATTCGGTAATCAATCAACAAAAAAATATTCAATTGGCTTACCATACAATCTAGATAGCTTCATCAAGAATGTTGATTTGATTCCTCGCTTTCCAGCTTCAATCCTACTAATTGTTGCGGCTGACTCGTAACCTGTGAAATCAGCAACTTCCTTTAGAGAAAGATTTCGTTCCTTGCGAGCGTTTCTTAATTTCTCAAGATCAACTTTTGGTTCCGGCAAATGAATCACCTCCTCGTTTATTACCATATCGGTAACTTATGAATTTAATATACATTACCATTTAGGTAATCGTCAATACTTTATTTCCGATTCGGTAAAAATAGTTTTCCGTTTTGGCAAAAATGATATATTTGAAAGGAGATACTAATATGGAGTTGATATTAATGGAGAAAGCTTTTCGAGGAGATAGACTTAAAGAATTACGTTTAAATCGCGGATGGGCACAAGATGATACTGCATTGAAACTAGGTATAACACCTGCAACTTTATCAAGATTCGAGACTGGGAAGCGTCAGCCGGATCCATCGACTTTAGTTTTATTAGCGGACACGTTCGACGTTACTGTAGATTATTTACTAGGCAGAGTCGAAGATCCTAGGAATACCTTGGATAACTATATTGAGCATGTTTCTAAAACGAATAAACTTATAGGAATGCATTTTTCAGAAGAGGAACTTAATTCTCTCGATCAAGAAAAGATTGATAAAATTGTAAGTTACATGAGGGACCAAATTGCTTTAGCGATATCGACCGGACTGAATGATAAAGCCAAAAAATAAAACTGATTGACGCCAACTATTCAGCTGCGTCAATCAGTTTTTTTAGTGAACTGTGCCATAAATTTGTTTCAGAGATTCCGGATTCAATCTCATTGTTCACAAAAAGAACGTATGCCCCTAACTCTTCGCTCCAACATCCTTTTAGCGGAATAAGACCATCATTTGTTTTCAACAACATTTTTTCATTACCAGAGTAATCCATCACAACTCTCCTTTAAATAAGAACGTTTGTTCTATTCGTTTCCATCATTATGCATGACGCATAACCCATTTTCAAGCAATACCCTGTATTTTACAACGTTATCAATTCGACACATAACGACAACTGCTTATTTTTCTTTTTCTGTTTTTCATAATAGTTTATAAAAATTAGTACAGTTTTTGTCGAAAGAAAAAAGGATGATTTCTCATCCTTAACAAATCATCTTAACTCTTCAGTAAGTGTTACCGAGCTAGCTAATTTTTCGATATTATCTTTTAATATATAGCCATCTGAAGTTCGAGATTCATTTAAAGCGTCTAAAGAATTTTTATCAAATACATACTTTACTATGAAAATCCCATTATCATCATCGATAAACAACGCTAGTTGATCTAGCTTCTTGTCTTTATCCAATGCTTCTTTCAGAACAGAAGCAGCCAAATGTTTTGACTGGCTATGAATTTGTTCCAACGATCCACCAACAGGTTTAACACGCAACATGATTGTATGATTTGATTCATTTAAAGCAGAAAAGTTCTTTTCTACTTTTTGCGTTTTGAAGATATAATCGTTTCCAAGCTTCTTATAGAATGTCTCAATTGATTTCTTTTTCTGTGTCTTTGCCCCTACCTTTTCCTTTTTTGATTCTTGTTGTTTAGGTACCTCTTTATCAGTACTAACTTCTGTGTTTTTCTTTTGGACTTCTTCTGGTTTCGCAACTGCTTCTTCTTCATTCCCTACGAATAGTCCGACTACGAATAAAAGCATCAGCGCATATACACTAATTGCAATCGCAGACTTCCAGATAGATCCGCTGCGGAAACCGAGCACTTTTTGTATAGCTTTTCTTTTCTTAACTTCAACAGTTGTATGCTTCATGATCTCGTTGCATATCTTGTCTCCGTCTTCCACACGAGCAATTGTGAAAGCGATTTGATCATGGTTCTTATCTTTATAGAAACGAGCATCAATGAAAAGCTTATCTAGATAAAGTAATTCTGGAAGTTCAGACCATTTCATTACGAGAATCGTATCGAATTGATGATCTTTCTCTTTGAGGAAACGTAGACCATCCGCTTCTTGAACAATGAAATGGTCAGTTCCAGCGCTTTTTTTATTTAACTTCGCTTTTCCCACTAAACATGATGGGTACTGTTCTTTAAGACGTTGAATCGATGTTTTTTCAGCTTTTTTCACTTGTTTATCTTCCAACTCATTCATCCTCCCTTATCTATCATTCTCCCTATTATATTCGGATTAGTATTGCAATAGTTTCATTATTTTACTTAATTATCTAATATAATCTTTTATTTATGGGAATGTTTTCTATTAAATGTATACTGAAGTAAAACATTGAAAGGAATGAGAACTATGGATTCTAAAGAAATTCGCCGTATCCTTAAATCAAATCATCCTGAAGGATATGTCACAAGCGGACAGTATCAAAGTGATTCTTACAGTCTTCCCTATTACATCGTTGCGACTGCTAAAGAGGGTCTCTTCTTCTATGTCAACAGACGTGGATCGCTCGATTTGGATCTTCACTTACCTTGGGCAAAAGTTCCGGATACGCTATATCTCCGAAAGGATAAGAAAGACAAAACATATCGTACGAAAGAAGAATTATTACTGACGATTTTTGTTGGTGATAAAGAAGGTAAGATGGTAGCCGAACTGATCGAGGGACGTCGGAAACTCCTACCTTGGGTGAAGTTCCCATGGTATCGAAAGATTCCTGGATACCGTAGTCAAGTCGCTTGGAAGATGGTCATGGCTTCCATGTTCTATTTCTTTTTCCTCGGCATGATCTTTGCCAGTGCTTTGGAGGATGTTGAAGATGACACTAAACAAGCTGTGAAGCAACCCGTCGTGCAAACAGAAGCAGAAGAAGAACCGAAGAAGTCAGATTCTGAATCCGCAAAGAAGAAAAAAGCTGAAGAACTGGCAGCTGCAAAAAAAGCGAAGGCTGCTGAGGAGAAGAAGAAAGCTGCTCTAGAAAAGAAAAAGGCTGAACAAGAAAAGAAGAAGCAATTAGCTAGAGAAAAAGCAAAAGCTGAGGCTAAACGAGAAGCTGAGAGGAAAGCGAGGATTGCCGCTCAGGAGAAGGCAAAGAGAGAAGCTGCCGCTAAACTGGCTGCTCAACAAGAAGCTGAGAAGAAAGCTGAAGAAGAAGCGGCTCAAAAAGCAGAGCAAGAAGTCGCTGCCACGACTCAAGTCAGTTTTGATAACTGTGACGATCTTCGAACGGAATATCCAAATGGTGTACCAAGTTCTCACCCTGCATACGATGCGAATATGGATCGTGATAAAGATAACTTTGCTTGTGAACGAAACTAATCGATGATCAAAAAAAACACTGATGAGAAAACCTTTATTCAAGGTCATTTCATCAGTGTTTTTGGGTGTTATAAGAAAAAGATGCCTCATCGATTTTCTTTTTTATTTTTCACTAATATTAAAAATTGTCGAAACGTGTCATACGATTATTGTCATTCGTTTCCTTTTTCTTAAAAGGAGCGAATTTTTATCATTCTATAATTGGTAAAATGAAGGGAAATGTGTATTAAGGGAGGAAATCTTATGTGGTTTCAAGATTGGATAAATGCTACTAAAAACCGAAAAGAAGTAGAACGGTTAACCAAAGAACTTGAACTAATTCAAATTTCTAAGGAAGAACTTGAATACTTAGATGTAAAGCGAGAACTTGAATTAATCAAAGAAAAATTCGCTACTGAAAGAAAGCACCTGGAAGAAGAACATTTGAAACTCGGAGTAAAGCTTGAGAATGAGCATATGATTCAACGTGAGAAACTTAGTAAAAAGTTTGAGGCAGAAAAGCAAGAACTTCTTGAAAGTAGTAACAAACTTAAATCTTTAAAACAAGAATTAGGTGAATATGAGGATAAGTATTTAATGCATGAACATGGTCTTTATGAGCCCACTTTTGAATTCGATACCTCAGAAGGTTATAAAAACATGCTCAACACAATCAGATTAGAACAAAAAGATATGATTCGTAAAAAAGTTGCCACGAATCATCCAGATCAATACTTTGTTGACGGAGACAAAAAACGAGGTAAAGAGTTTGTTAATGACACTATCAAACTTTCTCTTAGGGCCTTTAACAACGAATGCGATGTAATAATTTCAAATGTTAAATCAACTAATCTTGAAAGATCTGGTGCGAATATCGAAAAAGCATTTAAACAGATTAATTCACTAACCGATATGCAGACTATATTTATTCGTAAACAATACCTAGAATCCAAACTCCGCGAATTATACCT
Organism: Exiguobacterium sp. Leaf187; assembly: GCF_001423925.1. Lineage (NCBI taxonomy): Bacteria > Bacillati > Bacillota > Bacilli > Caryophanales > Exiguobacterium > Exiguobacterium sp. Leaf187. The sequence goes on from NZ_LMPR01000009.1 coordinate 872,283, forward strand.
TAAGTACGAATTCGAGGTAAAGAAGCAAGAGGAGAAAGAAGAACAACGCGTTATAAAAGAGCAGATGCGTGAAGAAGCTCGTGTCTTAAAAGAAATTGAGAATGCACGAAAAAAAGTAGAAAAAGAAGAAACCCACTTCCTTAGTGCAATTTCATCTATACGTATGAAAATTGAGCAAGCAAATGATATTGAAAAAACAGCGTTGATTTCAAAATTAGCTGAATTGGAAGCTAAGCTTGCCGAAGTCGAAGTAATTAAGAATGACATTGAGAACCGTGAAAGAAATACGCGTGCTGGTTACGTGTACGTCATTTCGAACATCGGTTCATTCGGTGAGCATGTCTACAAGATTGGAATGACGAGACGCCTTGAACCACTCGATCGCATCCGTGAGCTTGGAAGTGCCTCTGTACCGTTCACGTTCGACATCCATGCAATGGTCTTCTCAGAAGATGCCCCGACTCTTGAAAACAAACTTCATCATCGATTCGCAACTAAACGCGTCAACCAAGTGAATCTACGTAAGGAATTCTTCAAGGTTGAAATTGAACAGATCGCGAAAGTTATCAAGGAAGAGTTCGATGAAACACTTGAAATCACGTTGGCTGCACAAGCCGAAGATTACTACCGTACATTGCAGATGAGTGAAGCAGCAATTAGCGTAAGTAGATAAAAATTGTATACTGAAGTAATTATTTTTTTAATCAGAAAGGAAGATTTATTTGTCTTTTTTCAAAAGTACTGATGCTTTCATTAAAAATAATACAGGTTTGAGGCTCCCTCAAAAAAGAGCATACGAAGCCGTGTATAAGTCTGTTAAAGAGAACCCATTAGAGCATAAATTGGTTGTTCTGCCTACAGGAGTTGGGAAAACAGGACTTATAGGAATTCTTCCATTTGGTATTTCAGAGGGGAAAGTTCTAATTATTACACCTGGAATAATAATTCGGGAAGGAATTTCGGATGAGTTCGATACAAGAAGCGCTTTTAACTTTTGGGAAAAACGAAATGTAATCCTTAATAAAAATCATCTTCCTAATGTCTATCGATATAATGGATTTGAACGAGGTAAAACTGCTGCAAAAACGCGCGCTATCGACTTTATGAATAATGCAGATATCATAATTACAAATATTCACAAAGTTCATAGTAGTACATCTTCGCAAGCTCTCACTAGCTTACTATCAACAGACTTCTTTGACTTAATTATCATTGATGAAGCACATCATTCAGCAGCAGACTCATGGGTTAACGCTATTAATCATTTTAATTCAGCAAAAGTAATAAAACTAACTGCTACTCCCTTTAGAAATGATGAAAAAACAATCGAAGGTAAACCAGTTTATGAGTTCCCTATGAGTAAAGCTATTGAAATGAAATATATTAAAAACATCATCAATGATAAATACACTAATGAAAAGTTAGAGTTTGTTATTGAAGATAGAATTGTTAGTAAAGAAGAGGCACTTAAAGAAATGGATAAAGAATGGGTTACACGATCAGTAGCTTATTCACCAGAATGTAATCAAACAATTGTAGATATGAGTAAATCTACATTAATTGAAAAAAGAAAAAATGGAGGAGTCTTTCATCAAATTTTAGCAGTTGCATGCGGGATTGAACATGCTAAACAAGTAGCTGCTTTGTACAATGAATCCGGTTTAAAGGCTGACATTGCTACTAGTGACAATACAGAAGAAGCTACAAAGGCAATTATAAAATACAAACGAGGCGAGCTAGATGTTTTAGTAAATGTAAACATGCTTGGCGAGGGATTTGATCATCCTAATATTAGTATAGCAGCGATTTTCAGACCATTTCGATCACTTCCACCTTATGCCCAATTCATAGGTCGTGCATTAAGAAGAATACCTGAGACTGAAATGGACGAAATAAATAATGTCGCTCATGTAATTTATCATAGAGAATTAGAATTAGATGATTTATGGAATTATTACTCTGGTGAGGAACAAAAAGCTAAAGATCTACGAATAATTAGAGATAGTATTGATTACTCGGAAAGAGTCAAGTCATTCGATGTTGGAGAAGTGGCAATTGGTGGTAATGTATTAAAAAGTACTTCAGATTATTTAAACGATGGTATTGATCTAAAGTATGCTACGGCGATAAGTGAAGCTATCGAAGCAAAAAAACAAGAAATCTATACTACAGCTAAAAAACTAAAAGCAGAAATGGGTTTCACAAAACAACAGCTCGATGATTTTATTGATAGTGAATTAAAAAGACTTGATGAATCAATTGATATTCGTCAAAATGAGCAAAGAGAAGAATTGATTCGCGAAGAACTTCATTTGCTATACAAAGATCGATTGGAAACAACAATACAAACCTTATTTAGCGAAAGTTCTTTGAATATTAAAGGTAATGAGTTGCCCCGAAACAGTTCTAATGCTATGTATAAGAACCTTAGCACAAACGGTGCTTATGCAGCGATTTATATCAATTACACGATGAAGCAAAAATTAAAACGTTCAATTGATGAATGGCTCTCTCATGATTTTAAACAAGCTTTTGAAATCTTGCCCACCGTAATAGAATCACTCAATAAAAAAATTAAGGGGATAAAATTAAATGAATAACCAAATTATTGATGCAATATCAGAATTAATTTTATACAAAGGACCAAGTATGAATAAAATAATTGAAGATGCTCAGTTCAACAAACTAAACTATAATATTCATTCTTCTGAGGATCTAATTACTGTATCTGTCAACTCTAGTATTGAAGGTTTATTATCAATTACAGATATTTATGTATTTAATAAACATTTGGAATTGATTAAACGAATTGCTAAAACACCAAGAAATGAAAAAGTACTTTTTGATCGGTTAAATGAAATCAATAATTTAATTAATCAACTTAATGCTCATTCGCAAATGAAAGTATCATAAGTTAAAGCCCTTTTCAAAAGGGCTTTTTAATTTTTTATAGGGTGTACTTTTTTGTATAACAAAAAAGCTTGATGAATGAGGAGCTGCACCTCATCCATCAAGCTTTTGATTAACCTTCTGTTTCGTTCTCCAGATCATCAACTGGGATGAACCACGCTCTCAAACCGTAATTCTTCGCCCACATTTTTTGTTGGGTTTTTGGATTAGTACGCCAAGGGCGGAACACCCCGTAACATCCGTATTTTTCACTATAATACAATTTAGCCATATATATCATTTCCCTTCTTCAACAAGTTAGTACTTGTAGAAGGGCCGAATATTTTGTTATCATAAACTCGTACACGACTCGGCAAAGTATGTACAAGATAATGATGCAGCAAACAAAATGATGTATCACTTCTTCGTCGGCCCTCTACAAGGGCTTTTTTTCGTTTTCATTGATCTTCTCCTCATTTCTTTGAATTATTGTATCGATGTTTTGCTGCTTCTCTTGATAAATTAAACTTAAGCATAATTTCCGTTTGTGAAAGATTTCCGATTAAATGTGTCGGCGCTAGTAACTCTCCAGCAAATTCGTTCGCCTGCCATTCGGGATCTTTGAATGCTGGTATGGAAACCGGCGCCCCTCCTCTTGCCAATCGTTTAATGCCTCGATGTAAGCATACATGCCCTATTTCGTGAGCCAAAGTAAATCTGTGTCTAGGATTGCCGTTTAATGCGGCTTCATATACATCTTCTCGAATTCGAAGCTCATTTAATTCAGGAAGAAAAAGTGCATATTCGTACATTTTATGTTCCGGAACTATTAAATACGAGAAATCTTCGAATGCCTCTGAAAGACCAACTTCAATCAGATTAAATATATCTATATTTTCCTCATCTGAAACATGAAAAAGATTTCGAATCAAAAATACATAAGATCTTATATCTCTCCTAGACATAGGATTTGCTACAAAATGTGGTTGACTCACTAGGCATCACCTTACTTTCTATCGAATATATTTAGAATCTCCTTTAATTCTTTAGAACTAATATCATTTTGCTTTCTGGCCAAAGCCATTAGTACTTGTTGATTATTTTCGCCTATTTCTTCGGTTTTAAACTTTATTAAACCCTCTGTTTCATAAATACTTTCCTGAAGTAAAAATCTCTCGTCCTCATTAAGATTATATAATTCAGTTATTCTACCGACCCAGTCTTCTGGAATTGCACGTTTTCCATTCTCTACTGCAGATAGATAAGAAAGCGTAACTCCCAATTTTGTAGACATGTCTTTTAAAATTTCATTGTGGTCAATTCTAATTTTTCTGCAGAATTTACCAAACGGAGTTATCAATGTTACCCCTCCCTCTCAATTCAACCTCTTCATCCGAACCCCTCGGTGTTATTACATTCTTTATATTACACAACAACAAATAAAAATTCAACATTTTTGTATAATTTATTTCTGTGTTTAAGTTTTTTTTCATCTTCTACTACTAAACGATTACTGATATTCGAATTTTCTACAGATTATATGGATAAATTTGATAAGATGAGAAAGAAGGAACGTCCTTGGTCAAGCAGGAAGGGGTGTAGCCATGGCGAATATTAAAAAGAATCCGAAGACTGGTAGATGGGAAACCAGGATAAGCCTCGGCTTCGACGAGCGTGGAAGACGTATCCAGCGCTTTAAGAGCACGACCACGAAGCGAGAGCTAGAGTATTGGATGGCCGAGTTACTCAAGGAACGTGAAAGTGGAGCAATCAAGAAAAAGCGGGCAAAGTTGACCGTCGCGGATCTCCTCGCGATTTACTTCGAACGCCGCGCTCCTCAGCTCGCAAAAGCGACGCTCTATAATCGTCGGAAGATCTCTGTTCTGCTCGAGAAGGAACTGGGCGCAATGAAGATCGAGAATGTCCGAACGCATCATCTAGCGGACGTCTTAGTGAAATATGCCGAGATCCGGAACTGGAACCCGAACAGCTACAACACGATGATGCAACAAGTCCGTGCCTTCTTCCGTTATGCCGTCGAGATGGAATACCTGAAGGAAGACCCAGGTGCCGGGCTTGCGCAGGACCGGCGACGTGCCGTCAAGAATCATCAGGTATGGAGCCAAGAGGAATGTGAGCGATTCATCGAGACGCATGAGAACGAACTCCGTGCCCTCCCGATCATTTTGATTCTGCATACAGGGATGCGTATCGGCGAAGCCGTCACCTTACGTTGGTCGGACATCGATTTCGAGGGACGTACGTTGCTCATCAAGCGCTCCATCGCGGACCACAACCGTTCCGCCTATCAAAACGAGAAAGCGCCGAAGAATGGTCATTCCCGACTCGTCGCACTCAGTGATGCTGCTGTCGACTACCTGAAGAACATGAAACGGGTCCAAGCGGCGCATCAATTAAAGCAAGGGTATCGGAACGAGGAGGAGTACGTCTGCCTGAACACCCTCGGAAGACCGTTCAGTTCGACGATCGCCCATCGCGCGTTCAACTGGCTGACGGAGCTCGCCGGTGTTCCGCGGATCCGCATCCACGACCTACGCCATACCCACGCCACCCTCCTCCTCGAGCAGGGTGTGCACCCGAAAGTTGTACAAGAACGACTCGGTCATGCGAGTTATGCCATAACGATGGATTTATACAGCCATGTCAGTGTAAAGTTGCATCATGAGGCTGCCGAAATGCTCGTTTTCAAAAAAAGTGTGCAATAAGTGTGCAATCGGAGGAGATTTGAGTGAACAAGAGAGAAACAAAAAACGTGAAATACGTTGATACGAAAGGGTTTCCGAAGGTTAATAATACCGTCCCTAAAAAATATGTCATGTTCGTCGATGA
>NZ_LMPR01000009.1:878032-1700728 GCF_001423925.1 Exiguobacterium sp. Leaf187
AACTGGGACACCGAAAGGGAATACACAATTCAACTTAACGGGTGTCTTGATGGAATATAAATATGCCATCGATTCGGATGAGACCGGTGAACCAAGTCCGCTTCGTCAACGTTTGATGGATTTTAAGGCAAAAGTTTTTGAAGATCCACATATTCCGCTTCATTTGAAGGAGATTTTAAAAGCGGAGCATCCGTACGGTAAAGAAGATGGCATCACGATCGATATGTTACGACATTTCTGGATCGCCTTGCCGGAATTTTTAGTTGATATTGATTGTACGATCGTCAGCGTCGAAGTCGATAAACAGAAGCTACAAGACTTCTTCTCGACACCGAAGGATCCGTATGTCGTTGCCTTCGCTCATTTGATGAAGTCGTTTTATTCCTTCCTCGATGAGACAGAAGCAACGAGTGCGCGTGTTGTTCTTGAAAGCCGTGATGATTATCAAAACTTGCTCATTCAAAAGGCGTTCTTCGATATCTTCAATTCGGGAACGGTCCATCTCGACGTCGAAAAAAGTCGTCAAAAAATCAAAGGCTTCATCTTTGCTGAAAAAGACAGCGACCTCTACCAATCTGGTCTTGAGATTGCCGACTTGGTCTGCTTACCTTTATCTCGCGTTCGTCGTGGTGTCATCGAGGTAAAACCCCGGTTTGTCCATTATGGGGACGAAAACCGGATTTTTAAAGCCATCAAAGATAAGATTTACATTCGCCGTGATAGTCCGGACCAAGATTTCCGAAACTGGGGATTCAAAAAAGTACCGATCACGAAAAAGCGTCGTGAATGGTCCGATACTCCTTGGAATGGATGATATGCAAAAAAAGTGGATCCGGTATCGGATCCACTTTTTTTATGGTGTAGCTAGTCCTTTTGTCCGCTTTTTCCCCTCTCGACACATGTCGAGTAACGGGCACGCTTCACAGTTCGGACGTTGTGCCTTGCAGTGATAACGTCCAAAGAAGATGAATTGGTGATGAAGCTTTGACCAACGCTCCCGTTTGAAGCGACGCATCAGTGTCGCTTCAACCTGCGTGACATTATCCTTCCAGCGACAGATCCCGAGGCGCTTCGAAACACGTTCGACATGCGTATCAACCGCAAATGCCGGTACATCGAAAGCGACAGACAAGACGACGTTCGCCGTCTTGCGTCCAACGCCAGGTAAGGCTTCGAGCCCGGCGCGTTCCGTCGGGACTTCTCCGTCGTGTTGCGCAAGGAGTTGTGCCGCAAGCGCTTTGATGTTTTTGGCTTTATTTCGGTACAATCCCAGTCGTTTGATTTTATCCTCGATTTCCTCAACGGGTGCCGCAGCAAGCGAAGCAGGATCCGGATACGCTGCGAACAACCCAGGCGTCACCTGATTGACAAGTACGTCGGTCGCTTGTGCACTGAGTGCAACCGCTACGACCAGCTCAAACGGGTTGCGATGAATCAACTCACAAAATGCATCCGGAAACATCTCTTCTAACGTTGCTTCAATCCGATCGATTTCTGCCTTTCGTAACATCTCCTTAACCTCCCCGCCCTGCGAGATCCTCAAGCGTCTTGATCCCTTCACGTTCCCATGTCCGCAGAATTTGATTGATATAGGTCATTTTGCGGACATTATGATAGACTGCTTCTCGAAGTGCGGCAAGCACTAGCTCTTCCGAAATGTTCTCGATCGTCAACCACTGAATGATCTGCTCCATCTGAAACGGTGACATCATCCCGAGTTCCCGTTCGAATTGTTGGAAGACGGACGGGTTGATCGTATCAAAGTTCGGTGCTTCCTGTTCCGGTGGTGCCATCAGCTTTTCGTAAAGCGGAACAAGCGAATAACGTTCAGACCCATTGACGTTCTCCATTGCCAATAATCCTTTTTGTAATAAACCGAGTGTCGTCTCGATTGTTTCCGTCTCGGATAGTCCAAGTCGATTACTTAACTCTTCCGGTGACGGCATCTCCATACCTTCTGCCCGGCAAGCAAACAGTTGACCAATCAATGTGAACTCGACAAAACTGATGCCTAACCGTTTTGCCTCGGTGAACAATCGTTTCGGTAAGACGACCGTCCCTTCCTCGAATAATTGCACTAAATTATGATTCATCGTATTTCCTCGATTCTCTAGTCTAAACAAGAAATCGACCCGTCGAGACGATGGGTCGATGTTTTTCCTTACTGCTTATGGATAGAGGCGGTTTAGCAAACGTGGGAACGGAATTGTTTCCCGAACGTGCTCGACACCTGTGATCCAAGCGACTGTCCGCTCTAAACCAAGACCGAAGCCACTGTGTGGAACAGAACCGTATTGGCGTGTTTCGAGATACCATTTATAAGCACCTGTCTCGTCAAGACCATGTTTCTTCATCTCAGCGAGGAGTTTTTCGTGATCTTCTTCACGTTGTGAACCACCGACGATTTCCCCGTATCCTTCAGGGGCAATCAAATCATCACACAAGACGAAGTCTGGGTTTTCCGGATCTTCTTTCATGTAGAACGGTTTGATTGCTTTTGGCCAATGCGTGATGAAGACAGGACGTGCGAAGCTGTTTGCGATTGCTGTCTCGTGTGGTGCACCAAAGTCATCGCCGAATTCGATATCATCGAATCCTTGCTCCTTGAGCATATCGATTGCTTCCGTGTACTTGACGCGCGGGAACGGTGCTTTAATGTTTTCAAGGACCGTCAAGTCACGTCCAAGCAACTCAAGTTCTGCACGACAGTTTTTCAGTGCTGATTGCACAAGGTGCGAAACATAGTTTTCTTGGACTTCGAGGTTCATCTCGTGATCGTGAAATGCCATCTCAGGCTCCATCATCCAGAATTCGATCAAGTGACGACGTGTTTTTGATTTTTCAGCACGGAACGTTGGACCGAACGAGAAGACCTTTCCAAGTGCCATTGCTGCCGCTTCCATGTAAAGCTGACCCGATTGTGAAAGATACGCATCTTCATCGAAATATTTCGTATGGAACAATTCTGTTGTTCCTTCTGGTGCGCTACCTGTCAAGATTGGCGGATCCACTTTGATGAATCCTTCTTGGTTAAAGAATTCGTACGTCGCACGAATCAATTCGTTTCGAACGACCATGACCGCATGCTGGCGCTTTGAACGCAACCAGAGGTGACGGTTATCCATTAAGAAGTCCGTTCCGTGTGCTTTTGGTGTGATCGGATAATCGATTGCTTCATGGATGACTTCGATTTTTGAAATTTCCATTTCATGACCGATCGCTGTCCGACCGCCATCTGATTTGATGACACCTGTCACCCATAGTGATGATTCCTGCGTTAAGCCTTTTGCTTGTTTGAATAAGTCTTCGCCGACTGTTTCTTTGACGACGACACCCTGCATGAATCCAGAGCCATCCCGAAGTTGGAGGAAGGCGATCTTACCGCTTGAGCGTTTGTTTGCTAACCAACACCCGATCGTCACTTCTTCTCCTACATATTTGTTTACATCCCGAATCATTGCTTTCAACAGTCAACATCCTCTCTCTATTAAACGGCTGTATGTGCCGTGATGAATCCTTCAATCCGGTCGAGTGCCTCTAGGACACGTGCCGGATCCGTCGCGTAAGATAGGCGGACATAGTCCGGTGCACCAAATCCTGAACCTGGAATCAAGGCGACCTTCGCTTCAGATAAAACAGCTGTACACCAGTCATCGACATTATCGAATCCACACATCTCGGCAGCTTGCTTTGCATGTGGGAACAAGTAGAATGCCCCTTCCGGCTTCAGACACGTTAATCCTTCGATCTCGATGAGTCGTGCATAGATTTTTTCAAGTCGTTCTTCAAAGATGACACGCATCGCTTCGACCGGTGCATCGCCTTCTGCATACGCAGCAACCGATGCTGCTTGCGCAATCGATGTCGGGTTCGACGTCGAATGGCTCGCTAAGTTCGTCATCGCTGAGATGATCTCTTTCGGTCCGATTGCATACCCGATCCGCCAGCCTGTCATCGCATGGGACTTCGAGACACCATTGATGATGACCGTCCGTTCGCGCATCTCTGGCAAGGACGCGATCGAAATATGTGTCGCACCGTTATAGAGCAACTTTTCATAAATCTCGTCACTGATGACGAGTAGATCGTGCTTGATCGCAACATCTGCTACCATCTCGAGCTCTTCTTTCGAATAGACCATTCCTGTCGGATTCGATGGTGAGTTCAAGACGAGTGCTTTCGTTCTTGGGGTAATGTGTTGCTCGAGCAATTCCCGTGTCACTTTGAAGCGAGACGATTCGTCCGTTTCTAAAATGATCGGTATGCCGTCACTGAGTTTAATTTGCTCTGGATAACTGACCCAGTATGGTGCTGGGACGATGACTTCATCGCCTGGATCGAGAATCGCTTGGAACAACGTTGATAGTGCATGCTTTGCGCCTGAAGCGACCATGACTTCTGAGCGTTCGTATGGCATCCATAAGTCACGGCGTGTCTTTTCGATGATCGCATCTTTCAAGGCAACCGTTCCGCCAGACGGCGTATACTTCGTATCGCCCGCTTCTGCTGCCTCGAATGCTGCTTGGATGATGAATTCCGGTGTATTGAAGTCGGGCTCTCCCGCACCTAAACCGATGATGTCTTGACCTTCTTCACGTAGTGCCTTGGCTTTCGCTGTGATGGCTAGCGTCGTAGATGGTGTCAATTGTCGTACGCGTTTCGATAACATGTCGCCCACTCCCTTTACTTGATTCGTAATCGTTTGATGAAAGAACCTTCTTGATACGTGTAATACGAATAATCATAGCCTGTCGTCGTCTTTGAAACGATCTCGATGACGGCACGATCCTCAAAGCCGTACTTAGCAGACACGATGTCTCCTAGTTCCGGATGATCCGCGATGACCGTTTTGATGGCAATACCATCAGCAACTGGTCGTGTCTCAATCGTTCCTTTTTTCGGAACGAACGCCCGTACCGCCTGTCCATTCTGCTTCATCGTAAAAACGACATATTGACGTTTCCCGTTAAAGACTGATTCGAACCGGACGTCCGTTGGTTTGAGTTCTTTTTTCAGACGCGCCTCTGCTTGTTCGGCGACGCTCTGTTCCCGGTCTTTTGCCTCAGCGATCGTCACCTGATAAACGGCGGTGCCAAGTACAGTCAAAAGGATGAGTGCACTTAGCAGACCAAGCGTGATTTTCCACTTCATGTGCGGTAGATGGTAAAGACCATCTGCTCCTTGTCTTTTTCATCGAGAGCAAGACCGAACATTAAATCTTCCGTTTTCAGTGTCCGATTCAACAAGTCGACGATTTTATACGTATCGTCATGGCGGTTCACTTTGACGGTCGCAAGTGTTTCAATTTTTGAATCCATCTGTATGTCCTCCCTCATTTTTCTCTATCTATTATAATGCGATAGGGTTTATCTGAATAGACTTAATCGCCATCATTCAAGAACAATTCTAGTTCTGCCGTCAGTTCATCAAGCGGTTTTGATAAAACAGGCACTTTCGGCAGACTCGTGACGAACCGTTTTCCATAACGCGTCGTCTCAATCCGGCGATCAAGTACGAAGACGACACCTCGGTCGTTCGTCGTCCGGATCAAGCGACCAAAGCCTTGCTTAAAGCGAATGATCGCTTGCGGTAAGCTGTATTCGAAAAATGATGATTTCCCGAGTTTTTCGATCCGTTCCGAGCGTGCCTGGACGATCGGTTGATCCGGTGGCGCGAACGGTAGTCGGACGATGACGAGACAACTGAGATCATCTCCTGGGATATCGACCCCTTCCCAAAAGCTAGCCGTCCCGAACAAGATACAGGCGTCGAGTTGCTTGAACTGTTTCATCAGTCGTTGCCGTGAACCTTGCGTGACCCCTTGCGAGAGTAACGTAAACCGTTCAGGTAACAGCGGTTTCGTCGCTTCATGCGTCAGTCTTAGCAAGTCATTTGAGGTAAACAAGACGAGCATCCGTCCTTCCGTCACCTCTGCGATTTGTAAGATGGCTTCCGCAATCGTCTCTGCGAATTCCGGCAATGGTACATCCTGTAGGAGCGGGAGATCCGTCGGAATCATTAATCGCACGTTATCGGCATATCCGAACGGCGACGGAACGACGAAACGACGTGTCTCGAACGCATCGAGCCCTAAACGGTTCTCAATGAACTGGAACTTGTTCGAGACAGTCAGCGTCGCAGACGTCAGGATACACGTCCGTTTCGAAAAGACATCGCGTCGCAGTCGCTCTGAAATGTCGATTGGTTGTGTGTAGACCCGTGTTAGTTTCCGGTTCTTAACAGACGTCTCGATCCAAGATACCGTCTCATCGTGCGGGGCAAGCATCGTCTCGAAGATGGCGAGCTCCGCTTCTTCGATTTGTGACGTGATCGCTTTTAAATCTGCGACGAGTGAACGTTCGCGATAACTCATCTGCTCCCGGTGTTCATGGAACAGTTTATGAATCGCCCGGATTGCTTGACGCAAACGCCGCAACACCAATTCAACCCGCTTGGCACTTTCCTGGACGGCACGCATCGAACGGTCGAGTCGCTTGAAGCGAATGCTGACCATTCCTTCCCGTCGTGCTTTGCGGGAAGCCAGTTCGAGCCCGTATGCTTGAATAATCATCAATAGACCGTCTGCCTCTTCGAGCAACGTCGTCAGTGCCTCATCGACCGTCTCACTATGGGCTTCGACCATCTCTGCGATGTCCCATTCTTCCGACAGATCGAGCAAGCGGTGTAATAATTTTTTATCGGACGAATACCCGAGTTGTCGGAACAGACGATCAAACGTATGTCCATCAAAGACGAGACCAAAATGATGGCTCGCGACCTCTTCGATTTGATGTGCCTCGTCAAGAATCAACGGACTTCCTTTCGGTAAGACCCCGGCTTCGAACTGCAGATCACTAAACAACAAGGCATGGTTCGTGACGATGATCGTTGCATCCTTTGCTTGGCGAATCGCATGTTGGAAGAAGTCCCGGCTGTACCACGGGTCAAACCGCCCGAGTTGCGATTGGCTATCAGACTGGATCAACTGTTTGATCCCGATATTGCCTTGCGCTGCACCGCCTGGTAAGCTGACTTCTTCTAAATCTCCCGTTTCCGTCTCCGTCAACCAGACGAGTAGAATTGCTTTTGCGAGCGTGAAGTTATAAGCATCCTCTTGATCATTCAAGAAAAATTCGAATTTCCGTAAATCAATATAGTTACTCCGTCCCTTAAGCAATGCAATCTGGACCGGCGCATCGAACAGTTGACGCAAGAGCGGTAAATCACGCGCGAATAGTTGCTCCTGCAATTGAATCGTGTGCGTACTGACGACAATCGGGACTTCATGTTCAAGTGCGTAATGCGCTGCCGGAACAAGATAACCGAGCGATTTTCCTGTTCCTGTTCCCGCTTCGACGAGTAACGGTGTTTCTTGATCGAGCGATTGATAGACATGACGCATCATCTCGAGCTGCCCACGTCGCTCTTCATATCCTTCGAATAGACGAGGGAACGTAACGGTGTTCAATTCATCAACAAATGGTCCGAACGGTTCAAGAACGGGCGGATGTGCCAACCGCTCTATCGTCTGGCGCTTTTTCAAAGCGATTTTACGGAAACGATCAAACTGTGAATCCTCCTCGATGCCGACTAAACGAATCGCATGGTCGATTTCCTCTTCGATGGCACTGAACAGGCGTGGTGATAAACGTCTTAAGTGCTTCAATGTCTCAAGCGGCAACGTATGTAGTCGTTTGAGTAGTTCAAGCAACAATTCAGCCGTCGCCGAAGCGTCACTCCCTGCCCGGTGCGCCTCTTGATGGGCAAGTTGTAATGACTCTGACAGATGCGACAGCGCGTGGCTTTCTGCTGTCGGAAGTAAGATTCGTGCGAGTTCGACCGTATCGATGACAGGACCTGTGTACGGCAAGTATCCTTCCTCTTCTAACGCATCGTTTAAGAAGTTTAAATCGAACTGCACATTATGTGCGACGAAGACACCACCGTCGAGCAATGATAAGACACGCGGTGCGATGACATCGAATGTCTCGGCCTCTTTGACATCCTCATCCGTGATGCCCGTCAACTGGGAAATGAATGGAGGAATCGGTTGGGTCGGACGCACGAAGGCAGACAATTGTTCTGTCAACTGTCCATCTTCAATGACCGCCATGCCGATCTCAATCATCTCATCGCCAGCCTTTATGGAATGACCTGTCGTTTCCAGGTCGACTACGACGTACTTTTTCTTCAACACTGATCCTCCACCTTTTATCCATCCTCTCCATGACCGGATGGCATTTCATTCTTCATCTTAACAAAAAAAGAGACCCGCTGACATGATCGGGTCTCTAAAATTTCATAAGATCGTGTGGGCGATTTCTTGAGACAACATTTGTTTGATGTCGTTCTGTTCATTTAGAACAGCCACTTTTGGAACATGTGTCGCGATTTCTTCCGTCGATAGTTGCGCGTACGCCATGATGATGACCTCATCCCCGACTTGGAAATGGCGTGCTGCCGCACCGTTCAAACAGATGACACCTGAACCACGAGCACCTTTAATCGCATACGTTTCAATCCGTGCACCGTTCTGATTGTTCGTCACTTGGACTTTTTCATTTTCAAGAATCCCGACAGCATCGAGTAAATCCTCATCGATCGTAATCGAACCAACATAGTGTAAGTTCGCCTCGGTGACCCGGGCCTTGTGTAGTTTAGCGTGCATGAATGTGCGTAACATCGTCATGCTCCTCTCGTATATAGTAAATTATCGATCAAGCGCGCCGATGCAAACTGCACGGCGACTGCTAAGAGAATCGTAGTCGTTTGTTCAGTGACGGGTCTTAGTGACGGGTAGTCGACGGCTTCGACGTAATCGATTGTCGTCCCTTCGAATCGAAGTGCTTCGCGCGTCCGCTCGAGAACCGTTTCAACAGGCACCCCTTGATCGAGTGCTTGTTTCGCTTGTTGCAACGCCTGCTGAATTCCTGGTGCTTGCGCCCGCTCCGTTTCCGAAAGATAGACATTGCGTGACGATTTTGCTAGACCATCCGCTTCGCGAATGATCGGGCAACGGACGATCTCAACCGGAACGAAGTAATCAGCGACATACGCTTCAATCAATGCGAGCTGTTGTGCGTCCTTTAAGCCGAAATAAGCACGGGTTGGACGGACGACGTTCAATAGTTTGCTGACGACCGTCAACACACCATCAAAATGTCCTGGTCGTGATGCGCCGCATAAGACATCATCACCGGAGCGGACCGTAACACGGGCCATATCCAGCGGATACATCGTCTCGTTCGTCGGATAGAACAGATAATCGACCCCTTCTGCCTCCGCGATTTTCTGATCGCGTTCCGCGTCTCGTGGATAACGATCCAAATCTTCGTTTGGTCCGAATTGTGTCGGGTTGACGAAAATACTCAAGACGACGACATCATTCTCTTGTCGTGCTTGTTTGAGCAAGGAGGCATGCCCTTCATGCAAGAATCCCATCGTCGGTACAAAACCGATTGAACCGGCTCCCGCTAAACATTCGCGTAACGTCTGGACGTCCTGAATGATCTTCATTCCTTAGTCCCTCCATAAAGCGCACCAATCAGTTCTTCGTCCATCTGGAACGAGTGTGCTAGTTCAGGGAAAGCACCGGCTTTGACGTCTTTGACGTAAGCAGCGATTGCTTCCGTTCCTGAAGTATTCCAGTCCGTGTACGCTTTGACGAACTTCGGTAAACGACCGACACCATACGTCAAGATGTCATGATAGACAAGTACTTGACCGGCGACGTCTGCACCGGCACCGATGCCGATGACCGGAATCGAGAGGAGCTCTTGAATGCGTTTCGCGAGCGGATGCGGCACACATTCGAGGACGAGCATCTTCGCTCCGGCACGCTCTGCTTCCAAACTGTCTGCAATCAGTTGTTCGGCTGCTTCTAATGATTTCCCTTGGACTTTGAATCCTTCAAGGACACCAACGGATTGTGGTGTTAATCCGAGATGCGCGACGCAAGGCATCCCAGCGTCCGTCAAACGACGAATCGTCTTTAAGATCTCCCCTGCCCCTTCCAGCTTCAAGGCATCTGCCTGCGACTCTTGAAAGATACGCGCCGCTGATTCAAGCGTGCGATCAAATGAACCGTGATAGCTTGCGAACGGCATATCGACGATCATGAACGTCTGTGGTGCGCCGCGGCGTACCGCACGCGCATGATGAACCATGTCGTCGACCGTGACGGCAATCGTTGAGTCATAGCCGAGGATGACGTTTCCGAGGGAATCGCCAACGAGCAACATATCAACTCCTGCTGCCTCCGATAGTTTTGCTGAAGGATAATCATACGCCGTCAACATGACGAGCTTCTCTCCAGCTTGTTGTTTTTTGAGTATTGGACCCATTGTGTGCATCGTGTTCTCTCCTTACGTGTGTAGGGAGGACAAAAGGAAAACGCCTTCTTCTCCAAAATAAATGCATGCGGAAAAGAAGGCGGAATAATTGAATATCGTCCTTCTGTCCCTGTCCGTTAAGATCAAGGCAGTTGAAACAGCTAAAACTGGCACCTGTCAATTCGGTATGGTTCCGGCAAGCGGATACCATCCGTGGCTTTATTATACATGACGGGAAAAGCTCTCTGCAAACCGTCTGATTCAAACCTTTATTCTTTTTCCCAGTAAATCAGCTCTGCCGAATGGAAACGGGTTTCCCCCGTTTCCGTCTCAATCCGAATCGTGCCCGTCTCGTCAATACCGAGCAATGTTCCGGAAGCGGTCATCTGACGTGTCCGTAGCGTCACTCGTTCATGTAAGCGATCTGCGAGTGTTTCCCACTCGGAGACGAAAGATCCGAATCCTAGCTCGAGCCACTGTGTGTATAGTCGTTCAAATCGATTCAAAAACGTCGCGACGACCTCCGCACGTCGGAAAGTTCTTCCTGATTCTCGGACGAGCGAGGTAGCACGGTCTTTGATCCCTTCCGGAAACTGCTCGTGATGCACATTGATGCCGATGCCAATGATGACTGAACTGATTCGGTCCGCCTCGGTCTGCATTTCCGTCAAGATGCCTGCCACCTTACGACCGTTGATCAAGATGTCGTTCGGCCATTTAATCGTAACCGGAACATCGAATGTCCGGAGAGACTGTGCAAGTGCAATACCTGCTACGAGCGTTAATTGACCTGCTTGGTGCATCGGTACATCTGGTCGGACGAGTAGACTCATCGCGATGCCCTCATTTTTCGCCTCATGCCACGTTCTCCCTAGCTGTCCGCGTCCATTCGTCTGGTGATCGCATACGACGAGTGTTCCTTCCTGCGCTTGCTGTTGCGCTTGCTCATGTGCAATCCGCTGCGTCGTGTCCAGTTCTTCGAAATGAAGGATGTGGCGACCAAGGCGCGCTGTCGTTAACCATTGTTCAATCGCAATCGGTGTCAGCAAATCGCCTTCATCGACTAATTGATAGCCTTGTTTTTTATTCGAGATGATCTGGTATCCTTCTTCCTTCAAGGTTTGCATATGTTTCCAAATAGCGGTACGTGAAATATTTAGTGTCTCTGCTAATTCCTGTCCGGAGTACCACGTTCGCTGACGAAGTGCGATCAAGATTTGTTCTCGGACTGAGTGCGCCATCGCTCTACCTCCTTCAATAATGTCACGCGGTCGTTTAGGCAAGCGCGCGTGACGACACTGTATTCCAAATGCAAAAGTGCTTCTTTGATCTGTTGTTTTTGAAGACCGAGGCGGATCATGTCTTTTCCGTCGACAGCGAGCTCTTTACGACTGCGAATCGGTAAGTCTGATCGCTCTGGATAATCCGTTCCGGTCATTTCCCGAAGGATCATCAGTTCCTCGTCCGACAATCGATAACGATCCCAGTCTTGTAACGGTCGGTGTAACAGAGGTATTAAACGCGTTGCGAGCTGCACTTGATGTTTCGATCGTTTCCAGCGCGTCAATTGATCTTTCGCGAGACCGGCATCGAGTACGAGTGTCCAGACGGCATCCTTTGAAACACCCTGAAACGACTGCTGCGCGAGTCCTTTGACGATTTCTGAAGTCATGCCGGGAAGGTAGCGTTCGATTCCTGTCCGGAGCATCGCCTGTAACGCCCGCTGTTTTCCAGGACCAAGTAAGAGCTTCTCGAACTCGATCGCGATCCGCTCAATCGCAACGGCCGCTAGATGCGGAGCGAGTTTAACGATTGCTTGTTCAGTTGCTTCGTCAAGCGAGAAATCCAGTTGGCTCATGAAGCGGAACGCCCGCATCATTCGAAGTGCATCTTCATTAAAACGTTCGGCTGGTTCGCCGACCGTCCGGATGATCCGCTCTTCGATGTCACGCGCTCCTCCAAACAGATCGACACGACCTGATGGTCTGAGTGCCATCGCGTTGATCGTAAAGTCACGCCGGGTCAAATCCTCTTCCAAACTAACGCCAAGCGTCACCTCGTCCGGTCGCCGGCGATCGCTGTACGTTGCTTCTGAGCGAAACGTCGTGATCTCGTACGGCACGTGGTTGAGAACGACCGTCACGGTTCCATGCTCGAGTCCTGTCGGAATGACAACAGGGAATAAATCGATGATCTGTTCCGGTAACATCGAGCTCGCTAAATCATAGTCTCCTGGTGTCCGGTCGAGCAACATATCACGAACGGCACCACCGACGATATACGCTTCACCACCGGCCTCCTCGATCGTCTGAATGATATGATGTGCGCCTTCAAGCAAGTTCATGACGCGCACACACCCGTTCATAGACTTGTTCATAACGACGAACAATCTCATTCGAATCAAAACGACGACGCGTATCGCGAATGCCCTCTTCTGCCATCCGTTCCCGTAACATCGGATCATCCGCGAGTTCACCGATTCGTGCCGCAGCCATTTTGACATCGTAGGTCGGAACGATATATCCGGTTACGCCGTCTTGTATGACTTCCGGTAAGCCACCTGCTGTCGAGACGACACTCGGGACGCCAATTGCCATCGCCTCAAGAACGACGAGCCCGAACGCTTCTTTTTCAGACAACAGGACATGAATATCACTAATGGCGAGCAATTGCGCGACGTGTTCCTGTTTACCGGCAAAGATCACTTTGTCATAAATGCCGAGTTCCTTTGAGCGACGTCTCGTTTGTCCCATCTCTGGACCATCCCCGACGAGCAACAGACGCATCTTCCGGTCTTTCGCTGCAATGGCGAACGCCGCAAGCGTATCATCGATTCGTTTGACCGGTCGGAAGTTCGAGATGTGAATGACGACGACTTCGTCCGCTTCGATGCCGTAATGCCGCTTCAAGCGTTCATCCCGCATCGGATAATAGACACTCTCATCAATCGAGTTCGCAATGACATCGATGTCGTAGTGTGCGTTGAGCGTCGCATTCGTCTCAATCGCTAGACTCTCGGAGACGGCCGTGACCGCGTCTGATCGTTCGATGCCGTACCGGATTGCCGGTTGCATCTCTAAATCTTGCCCGATGACGGTGATGTCCGTTCCGTGTAACGTCGTCACGACGGCGACACCTTTTTTCTTTGCCATGTTTCGCCCGAGATCTGCACAGACCGCGTGCGGAACGGCGTAATGGGCATGGATGACATCGAGATCGAATAAATCAATGATTTCTGCGACTTTTGACGCTAACGTAATGTCGTATGGTGGATATTTAAAAACGGAATACTGGTTGACTTCAACCAAGTGGACCGTGATGTTTGGCCGATATTCCGTCAAGCGAAACGGCATGCTCGATGTAATGAAGTGGACATCATGTCCACGATCCGCTAATTTCATACCAAGCTCCGTCGCGACGACCCCACTCCCGCCGACGGATGGATAACAAAGAATCCCAATTGCTTTTTTCATGATAAAACCACACTCTCTTTATGACTTCTATTCGTCTCTATTCTAAGCAATATCAATCGGAATGACCATACTGATCACTTTTCGACTGATTTTTATAGGAAAAGCTAGTCTTTTTCCGACCGTGCCGTTACCCTAGAGAAAGAGTCTTGATTTGAAAGGAGCATACGGAAATGGCACCTCCATTCCAATTTCCGATTCGGATCCAGAACATTTTCTGGATTTTGATCGGATCATTCATCTTTGCTTTTGGTATTTATCATTTTAACGTTCAAAATGAGTTAGCAGAAGGCGGTTTTACTGGGATTACCTTGATCTTAAAAGGACTGTTCGGATGGTCTCCATCGATCACAAACTTAGTGTTGAATGTCCCACTTTTTTTCGTCAGTTATAAGATTCTTGGTCGGACGACCTTCGTCTACACGTTGATCGGTACATTCAGTTTTTCCTTCTGGTATGGATTGATTGCCAAGTATTCACCACTCGTCATCGACCTGCGCGACGATATGGTGCTTGCTGCGCTCTTTGCCGGTGTCTTCATCGGCGTTGGTCTTGGCATCATCTTCAACAACGGTGGTACGACAGGTGGCGTCGATATCATCGCGCGTTTGACGAAGCGCTACTTCGGTTGGTCGATCGGTCGAACGTTCTTAGTCTTTGATTTCTTCGTCATCGTCGCATCCTTGACGTATCTCGATTATAAGCAGGCAATGTATACGTTACTTGCCGTCTACGTCGGTGCCCGCGTCATCGATTGGATGCAAGAGGGCACGTATGCCGGTAAAGCAGCGATGATCATCAGTGATCACCGGACGGAAATCGCCGACGGTATTCATGCGACGATGAATCGTGGCACGACCCGTCTGATCGCAAAAGGCGGTTACTCTGGACGGGATCTCGAAGTACTGTACGTCGTCGTCGCTCGCAATGAGATCAATCGCTTGAAGACGCTCGTTAAAAGTGTCGACCAGCACGCCTTCATCACGTTGCATGATGTCTATGAAGTAACAGGAGAAGGTTTCACGTTCGACGAAAATCGGGTCCCAATCAAAGAAACGTAAAAAAACACGGATCGCTCAAACGAGCAATCCGTGTTTTTCGTTTTAGTCATCACTTGACGGGTTGAAGACGAGCAGTGCGAGACGAAGGAACTCGGCAACAGCAACGAGTGTTGCTGCCACGTACGTCCAAGCCGCTGCGTTCAAGACACGACGTGAACCACGTTCTTCTTCGGCATCAATGATACCATGCTCCGTCAACTGCGCCATCGCTCGATTTGAGGCATCAAACTCGACCGGTAACGTGACGAGTTGGAAGATGACGGCACCAAGCATCAAGACGACACCAAGCATCGCAAGACCACTGAAACCAGCGAACAGACCGATCAACAACAGTGGAAACGATAAGTTCGATGTGATCGACGCGACAGGTGCGATCCGGTGACGGACACGCATCATGTTGTAATCCGTCGCATCTTGAATGACGTGACCGATTTCGTGCGCTGCGATCGAAACGGCTGAGACCGTCGAACCGTAATAGACGTCTTCCGACAAACGAACGACTTTGTTCGTCGGGTCATAATGGTCGGACATTGTTCCACCGATTGGCTCAAGACGGACGTTCGTGATGCCGTTCTGCTTCATGATGAAGTCTGCGACCTGCGCTCCCGTCACCCCACTCTGAATCGGAACATCTTGATATTTTTTATAGGTGCTCCGCACCCGCATCTGAGCCCAGATCGGGACGATGATGATGATCGCGAGATAGATCAAATAGTTTGCCACGAGACATCGTTCCTTTCTTTTTTTTGATTATAGGTCTATTTTATGTTCAAGTGATCTTATTGTCAATTGAATCGCGCGCGACGAGCAGATATCCCATCAAAAGACATATTCCGGTCAACCAGAAGGAACCATATCCGATCCACTGGATATGCTCCGCAAGTGCCGGGTAACGCGGCCACTGACCAAGAACATAATCGACGACATCGTTGTGGATGACCCAGATGGCGACGAGGACGAGTTCCTTGACACGAAACGTCATTAGCGGACTGTATAACAACGCCTGGAACGCCATCGCTCCGTGCGATACCATCAACATCAGTGCCATTGCTGTTAAGAACGAATTCTCCGTTCCGAGTTGATTCAACATCAACGCATTCATGACAACTGCCCAGACCCCGTATTTGATCAATGTCACGAACGCGAGCGCTTCAAACAAGCGGGAACGTCGTCCGAAAATCCAAAGAAAGACGATGATCGTAAAGAACAGGGATGCAGTCGGGCTATCCGGAATGAACGGATAGTAATACCACTTCGATGTCGCAAGTTGTGGTTCATACCAGTAGTAACCGTATAATGTGCCTGCTAAGTTGATCAACCCGACAATCCAGAGTACGGCTTTATGTCGGAGTAATGTCAAAATACCTTGCAATCGTTTCACCTCATCATCGACAAAAGCCGGAGGATTGCTCCCCCGGCTTTTGGCTTATTTATTGTTTTCGCCGCCTTCACCGTATGAAGCGATGAATTTCGCGAGTTCTTTATGATCGGCATCTGATCCTTTGAACTGACCAGCAGGCATCGAACCGATACCTTTGACTGCGATATCATAAATTTCTTTTTCTGTCTTTTTCGTACCAACGAGTGCCGGAGCTGCTGCTCCACCCTCGAGGTTCTTACCGTGACAGTTGACACATGACTGATTCGAATAAATTTCAAATCCTTTAGCCGATGTATCAATTTTTGGTCCTTCGTTCATCGTCAATTCACCTTGTTTATGGATTGTATCCCAGTGAGTCGTTTGAACAGATTCCCAAGTCAAGAAGACGATCGAGACGACTGCGAGGAGCATCATGCTGACTGCGATCGGACGTTTCGCAGGACGACGTTCAAGACCTTGGTCGAGCCATGGCGCGACGAGAAGTGCTGTGAACGCAAGACCTGGGAGGATGACCGTTCCCATCAAGATGTATGGACCTGCAGCGAATTGGTATTTCAAGAGCTGATAGAGGAATAGGAAGTACCAGTCCGGAAGTGGAATGTACGACGTATTCGTCGGATCGGCAATGTTTTGAAGTGGTGCTGCTTCTACGATTGTCAATGTCATGAAGCCGATCAAGAAGACCGCTCCAACCATCCATTCGCGAAGTAAGAAGTTTGGCCAGAACGCTTCCGTTCGACCTGGATATTCCGAGTAGTCTTTCGACTTGTTCGGCATCCGGTTGTTGATCGACACCCGTGAATCGGTGACGAATTTCATTCCTTTACCACGATGCATCGTGTTCTCCCCCTTTTTTGTTGTCTAGATGATAGTCGGTTTAAAGTGGTCCAGAGATCCCTTGTTTACGGATCATCATGAAGTGGGCCCCGAGCAAGACGAACAATGCTGCAGGAAGGAAGAAGACGTGAATCGCAAAGAATCGAGCGATTGTACTTGCGCCGACGATTTCTCCACCCGCAAGGAGGGTCTTCGCGATACCACCGATGACCGGAATACTTTCAGCAATCTGAATCGTAACTTTTGTCGCGAACAACGCTTTCATGTCCCAAGGCAATAGGTATCCTGTCAGACCGAGAGCTAAGACGACGAAGAACAAGAGCACTCCGACAACCCAGTTCAATTCACGTGGTTTCTTGTATGAACCAGTGAAGAAGACACGTAATGTATGTAGGAACAACATTACGATAACGACCGACGCACCCCAGTGGTGCATACCACGAACGATTTGTCCGTGTGCGACTTCATTTTGAAGATAGTAGACGGACGCGTGTGCGTTGATGATGTCCGGTACGTAATACATCGTCAAGAACATCCCCGAAAGAATCTGGATGACGATCGTAAAGAACGTCAATCCGCCAAAACAATAAACGAAAGCTGAAAAGTTATGTGCCGGGTTGACGTGCTCCGGTACTTCATGATCGGCGATATCTCGCCAAAGCGGCGTAATGTCAACGCGCTCATCGATCCAATCATAGATTTTTTGCATCATCGCTTACGCACCTCTTTCGACTGGTTTACCAAGGTAGAGGTAACCATCTTTCTGTTGCATTTCATACTCATCGAGTGGTTTCGTCGGAGGCGTACCAGGTACGTTCGTGCCATCCTTCGTATACCGTCCGAAGTGACATGGGCAATAGAATTGCTCCGGGTGCGTCGGATCTGCGCCGAAGCTGACTTGGCAACCTAAGTGTTTACAAATTGGTGAGAGGGCTAAAATTTCTCCCTTATCATCTTTGAACACCCAAGCAGACAATGTTTCTTCGAACTCATACCACGCATCTTGCGTTTGTTTCTTGAAGTCGACCCGTTTTGGTTCTGTCGTGATATCCGACAACTTCATTACTTTTACTTTATCGCCTGCTCCTGATTTCTTCAGGACTGGATCAACTGCGAAGTTGACCATCGGCATGACCATTGTCGCAGCCATGAAACCGCCGACGCCTGTCAATGTATACGTCAAGAACTGACGACGTGTTACGTTAGACCCGTTTTGAGCCATCTCGATCCCCCCTTGTGATGTACGCTGTGCCCCAAGACGACAGTACTTCACACAAATTTCTCACATGGTAATAGTATCTTAATAAAATCATTGCGTCAACCGCTTCATAGCGCGGTCCAACGGTTTCCTAACTGTTCGAGAACTTGTCCTACGAAATTCCCGACCATCTGACCTTGTTGGTCACGACTCATCGTCTCAAGAGCTAGACGTGGCACGTAGATAATCTCTTCGGCGGCAGTCTCCTTCCACCTTAAATCAGCAGTGATGAAGGTGATGAAACGGAATTGCCCGGAAGCAGCCGCTTGACGCCATCCTTCCAACTGTTCGATCGACGGTGCATCGATATAGGTCAGAGCAGGAACGAGCAACGCCCGTCCGGATAGCTGGCGTTCGACTTCGGACGCCACCGTCAATGTCATGTCTGCGCATTCCGCGTAAGCATGCATCGCCTCATCGAAACCGACCGGAAGCAAAGGCACGATCAGCGTATCGATGTACGCTTGCTCGCTTCGTGTCCGCTGTACGTCGGATGGTTTGAAACGCAAGTCATTTCCCCCTTTCTTCGTACTTACAATTCGTCACATTTAATGTATCATATCCGCATTTCCTCCTACTCTCTTAATGTGAACGTTTTATGAAATTCCACTCTATTTTTCTTCATATTTTGCACAAATCTTCACATACGAAAGGACCCTACTACCTCTGCTGGGCAATAGAGTCCTTCTGTTAAGGAAGTTGACTTCGAACGAGCCGTAACTGTTCGGAAAGAGAGTGGAATCGATGTTGATCGCGTGCATCCAGCGCTTCATCAATCAAGCGGACTAAACGTTCTTCTTCCTGCCGATTGACCGTGACGGCGATGAAATGTGTCGCTTCATCCGCTAAGCGCGGTTCAACAGCAACTTCTGGGCGAAACGGATTTTCTTCTAGTAAAGACAAATACTCGTCATCCATCATCATACCTTGGAAGTTCAACTCGATATAGATATCTTCCGATGTCAGGCGGATGTCATGATACGCTTTTTCTGGATCTAACGTCGTGACATCCCCTTTTTTGAAGAGAAACGGTTCTGCGTCGAATCCGTATGTCGTCATGATGATTGCCTTCGGAGCGAATGTCGCATTTTGAACGAAGTGTACTTGCTCGAGTTTTGCCTCATTGCGCAGCCAATAATCGATGATCCATTTCGCTTCCCGTCGCTTTAACGTGTAATAGGTCAAGATGCGGCGTAAGAATCGCTGCTTTCTCTCTATCATCTCAATCCTACTCCCTTCTCCCGTGAAGTCATCCATCCATTCGTTCAACATAGTCGACAAGTTCGTTATCTTCTGGTGTCAACTTAGCAGCGCGGCGGAGAAGACGTTGTCCCTCTTCACGCCGTCCTTCCTCGACGAGTGCGAATCCATACTCTTTCAAGAAGAGCGCATCTTCCGTGAATGCACCTTCGACTATCGCATAATTCTCCATCGCTTGTGTGTATTCCTCTAAGGCATACAAAGCGCGTGCCCGGTACCATGTTAGAATCGGAGCCGTGACGTGTTCTTCGATGGCAGAGATCGTCTCGATCATCGCTTCGTGGTCCTCGTCTTCAGCAAGCAACGACAGCAAGCGTTCCGCTGCGACGATTGATTCCGGATTCAAGGCAAGCGCCTCACGCAGCGCTTGGACGCTTCCAGCGCGATCGCCGAGTTTTAGAAGGAACAAGGCTTCCATCGTCCGCAACTCATCATTGTAATCGTCGCGCTCCATTCCCTGTTTGATGACGTTCAGCGCTTCTTTTGTCAAACCAAGTTCGGCTTGGCTTTCCGCGTATGGTACGTACGCCGACGTATAGTCCGGATCCTGTGCAATCAATTGCTGGAATGTCTCGACCGCTTTTTGGTGTTGACCGACACGGTGAGCCGTCATCGCAAGACCAAACAGTGTATGCAAGTCGGAGCGTTCTGCGACAGCACGTTCGTACAGTGGAATCGCATCTTCAAATTGTCCTGTCATCGCGAGTGATTCCGCGTAAAGGGCATCGAGCGGCAATTCAGCACGTAACTCTGGTCGCTCCGCGATTTCGGCGAATAACGGTACCGCCTGATCAAACGCACCGAGCGTCATGTAGAGCTCAGCCAAACCGTATGCCAGTAACGGTTCGTCCGGTGCAAGGTTACGCGCTTCCTTCAGTTTCGCTAACGCTACTTCGTCAAGACCTTGCGACTGATAGAGGTCAGCGAGTAATACGAGAGAACGCGGACCATATTCCGAGTCTGTTGTGTCGACCTGCTCGAGGACGGAGATTGCTTCTTCTTCGCGATCCAAATCGATATAACACTCTGCTAGTAACAAGGCGACTCCCGCATTACCCGCATATTCGACGTAAAGTGGCGCCAAGAGATCGACCGCCCGGTCAGACAATCCGAGTTCGATATAGAGATCGGCTACGGCGAGGCGGTCCTCATCCGTTCCTGTCTTTTCGAGTTTTTCTAATGCTGCTAACGCTTCTGAGGTGTGACCGTGTTCCAATTCTTCGATGATGCCATTCAATAGTTGTTCATTCAAGGCAAACGCCCCACTTTCTGTCATCCGCCTCTTGCTTACTCAGATTGGTCGGATTGAAGTTTCTTTAAATCATCATAGAACGTTGGGTAGCTGACTTCAACTACTTCGCGTCCATGAACCATAATTTCTGGATTGATCGTCGCCGCAATCGTCAACATCATCGCAAGCCGGTGATCACCTGCACTGTCGACTTCCGCTGCTTGCAGAGGTGTCGGTCCTTCGATGATCATGCCGTCATCCGTTGCCTCGATATTCGCTCCAAGACGCTGTAATGCCGTCACGACGGTCTCGATCCGATCCGTTTCCTTGACACGAAGCTCTTGTGCATCGCGAATGATTGTTCGTCCTTCCGCTTGCGTCGCAAGCAAAGCGAGTAACGGAATCTCATCAATCAAGGATGGAATCTGATCACCTTCGACCGTGATTGCTTGTAATGATGTCGTCTCGACGGTCACATCTGCCGTCTCCTCTCCACCGTCTTCTGAGCGATGATTGATTTCGACACTTGCACCCATCTGGCGTAACGTCTGTAAAAAACCGATCCGTGTCGGATTCATCAAGACGTGGGTCGTCGTGATGCGACTATCCTGCCCGATTGCTGCTGCCGTCCACCAAAACGCTGCTGACGATGGATCGCCTGGAATGTCGAGTGACGTTGCTTGTAAGCGTACAGGACCTTGAACACGAATGTGCCGACCATCCTCGCGTTCATCGATCGTTACGTCAACACCGAACTGCGGCAACATCCGTTCCGTATGGTCGCGTGACAGGATCGGCTCGATGACTGTCGTCTCACCCGTCGCATGCAGACCTGCGAGCAACACGGCACTTTTCACTTGTGCACTTGCGACTGGCAACGTATACGTCGTTCCGACAAGCGGCGTTCCTGTGATGTGAAGCGGCGCCGTCTCACCTGTGATGTTCGCTCCGAATAAGGCAAGCGGTTCCGTGATCCGTTTCATCGGACGTCTGCGCAAGGAAGCGTCGCCATCGAGCGCATATGTCGCTTGACCGCCTGCTAGGATACCGCTCAAGAGACGAATCGTCGTCCCCGAGTTTCCGCAATCGATCGTCGCTTCTTGGAACGTATCCGTTCCGGTAATCCGAATTTCCTCTGATGTTCGATCGATTTGTGCACCGAGCGCCTGCATCGCTTCTAGTGAAGCAAGACAATCGGCCCCTTCAAGTGCGTTTCTGACACGTGTCGTTCCCTCGGCGATTCCGCCGAACAGGAAAGCACGGTGCGTCATTGATTTATCGCCAGGTACTTGTACTGTTCCTCTTAAGCCCATTCTAGACACCTCACTGTTTGATTGAATGCTTGGCGCAATCGTTCTTCGCTGATCGCTTCTAAAATGAAGCGCCCTTCTTTTTCAAGGACGAATCGAATCGTTGCTTGGTGGTTCTTCTTGTCGCGACGCATCAGTTCAAGATAGGTCTTAAACGATTGTCGATCCGGTAATTCCGTTCCAAGACGATGGAGCAATTGCCCGAGCTGCTTCGCCTGTTCGTCATTTCCTTCTAAGAACTTGACGAAGACAAGTCCGATCCCTACGGCCTCGCCATGCGCAAGACCAGGACTCGCATATTCAACGGCATGACCGAATGTATGTCCATAATTCAAGAAGGCACGCATCCCTTGCTCCGTCTCATCTTGCTCGACGATATCCCGTTTCACATTAATCCCCCGTGCGAGCCAGTCTTCCAAATCGAGTCCTTTGACAGCATCCAGCGAAATATCGAGTAACGAATCCGCAAATGATGGTCGCGCAAGGAACCCATGCTTGACTAACTCAAAGAAGCCACTTCGCCATTCCCGGTCTGGTAATGTCTGAAGGAGCATTAAATCATACACGACACCACTTGGCTGATAAAATGCACCGACTAAGTTTTTACCGAAGGAGAGGTTAAGACCAACCTTTCCACCAACACTTGAATCGTGCGCTAACAGTGTCGTCGGAATTTGAATGAACGGGATGCCGCGCAAAAAGGTTGCCGCGACGAATCCCGCTAAATCACCAATCATTCCACCGCCAAACGCAAGGATCAGGCTATGACGTGTCATCCCATACCGAACCCCTTCTTCGAGTATAGCGCCATAAACGGCAAGCGACTTACTGTGCTCCCCAGGCGCAACAGTGCTGATATGAACGTCGATCGACGGTGATACATCCGCTAACGCATTCTGCAATCGATCCATCTGCAAGTGATGTACCGTTTCATCCGTGATGACCCAGATGCGGTCCGCCTCGTTCAGCGCGGAAAGATGCGATAACCGGGCTAATGCCCCATTTCCGATAAGTACTGGATATGACGTGTTCAACCGGATATCAAATTCGATCAAAACGTCCGGACCTCCTCTTTGTAAGCAGCGACGGCAGCCTGAAGGCGATCGAGTGTCGATGTCCCGAACATTTCAAGGATAGCGACCGCAATCTCAAACGCGACGACGGCTTCTAGAACAACCGATGCGGCCGGAACGGCACAGGCATCACTTCGTTCGATTTGTGCCGTGAATGCTTCCTTCGTCTCGATATCGACTGATTGTAGTGGACGATAGAGCGTCGGAATCGGCTTCATCGCAATTTGGACGCGAATCGGCATGCCTGTCGACATTCCACCTTCGATTCCGCCTAGATGGTTCGTCCGCCGATGATAGCCGGATGCATCATGAACGATTTCATCTTGGACGGTACTCCCCTTGCGACGACCGAGTTCATATCCGTCACCAAAACCGACTGATTTCATCGCATTGACGCTGATGACAGCTTGCGCAATTCGACTGTCGAGCTTTAAATCGTTTTGAGTGAAGGATCCGACTCCTGGCATCATGCCCGTCACGACGACTTCGATTTCACCGCCGAGTGTATCCCCTTCTTTTTTGGCCGCATCAATTTCCTCCATCATCCGTTGCCCTGCTTGTTCGTCAGCACAGCGAACGGGTGAAGCGTCAATCGTTTCCTGATGTTCGACGGGATCTTTCCACGGTGCATCGATGCCACCAATCGACCGTACGTGCGAGAACACTTCAATCCCGAGTTCATTCAGTAATTGTTTAGCGAAGGCGCCGACGGCAACACGTGCTGCCGTCTCACGAGCGGAAGAACGTTCTAGTACATCGCGTAAATCGCGATGACCGTACTTCAATCCACCAACGAGATCCGCATGTCCGGGGCGTGGACGCGTCAACGTCCGCGGGCGCTCCAACTGTTCTTCGAGCGGTTCCGCTTGCATGACTTGTGTCCAGTGCGTATGATCCTTATTCTCGATGAACAAACTGATCGGTGATCCTGTCGTGTATCCATGACGGATCCCGCCACGCGCATCGATTTGATCCTGTTCGATTTGCATGCGTCGTCCGCGTCCGTATCCGCCTTGGCGACGTGTCATTTCACGCTGGATGGCTTCGAAATCAATCGTGAGTCCTGCTGGCATCCCATCGATGATGACGGTCAATCCTTTTCCATGTGATTCTCCTGCTGTCATGTAACGCATTCGCTTCATCCCTTCCTGATCAACCGATTTTTTCGTAAAAGAAGCTCTGTTTCATCTTTAACCCAAACCGTTCGGGTTGGAAAATTTGTTCCGTTCCACCAACGAATAAGATTCCGCCTGGCTTTAAGGCCTCGACGAACGAACGATAGACGTGCGCTTTCGCTTCTTCTGTAAAATAAATCAGCACGTTGCGGCAGATGATTAAATCAAACCCCGTATCGTACCGGTCTCCTAACAGATTATGTTTACTGAAACGAACGAGTCGTTTGATTTCCGGAACGACTTCGAACGTTTGCTCTTGCTCAATGAAGTATTTCTTTTTACGCGCTTCGACGACTTCATTCAATGCAGAAGCTCCGTATCGACCAAGCTTGGCTTTTTCTAGGACGAGTTCATCCAAATCTGTTGCTTGAATCGTAAAGGCGGATGGATCGAGCCGTTCACTTAAAATCATCGCAAGGGAGTATGGTTCTTCTCCGGTCGAACAAGCTGCGCTCCACGTCCGGATTCGTCCATGTGCTCGCGACTCTAGGATCGGTAAGATATCTTGTTCCAATTGTTGCCAACGAATCGGATTACGGAAAAATTCACTGACATTGATCGTCATTCGATCTAAAAACTCGTCGTATAACGATGTGTCCTTATCCATTGCCTGCATATAAGAAGCAAATGTACTATATCCTTTTTTGTCACGTAACGCCGTCAATCGCCGTTTCATCTGTGCTTCTTTATACTGACCGAGATCAATCCCTGATTTGGTCTTGAATCGTTGAATAAAAAGTTCATAATCTTCCAATTGGCACACCTCGCTCACTCTCGATATCGAATGGTCATCTCCATGACCGGTTCAACTTATTTTCTATAGTAGCATAAAGCTATAGGCATTCCAAAAAGCAATTCGACAATTGGGTCATTCCGTTTTACAAGAACACGACAAAAGGGATTCGATCAAATCGAATCCCTTCCCCGTTGTCTTTCTATTCATGAATTACGCGTTGACTGGCTGTCCTTGAAACCAGAGGGCAAGCTCACGCTCCGCACTCTCGACACTATCTGAACCATGGATGACGTTCTCACTCATCGTGTTCGCGAAATCACCACGGATCGTTCCAGGTGCTGCTTCAAGTGGTTTTGTTTTCCCGATCATCAAACGCGAGACGGCAACGACGTCTGCACCCTCGACACGAAGTGCAACGACAGGACCTGATGTGAGGAAAGTGACCAACTCTCCAAAGAACGGTTTCTCCGCATGCTCTTCGTAATGTGCTTTTGCTAACTCTTCTGTGACGTTCATCATTTTCATTTCACGAATGATGAATCCTTTGCGTTCGATCCGTCCAATGATTTCCCCAATCAATCCACGTTCTACGCCATCCGGTTTGACCATCAAAAATGTCTGTTCCATCTCTAGTTCCCCCTATGAAATGCTTTTAGAAAAGCGCTTACATAGTCAGTTTACTGGCTTTTAAGAAGAACAGCAAGAAATTTTTGACAATCTTCAACCTTTTCGTTTTCCAACGTAGCGCGCGACTTCTTCAAGCGATCGCTTCGCAGAGGATTTAGGTAATGGTTCGAGACGTTTGATGGCACGATGGATGTAATGATCGACTGTTTGTTGCGTTCGTTCAAGAGCTCCTGAAGTTTGAAGAAACGACAATAAAGGTGCGACTTCTTCATGTGTTGGCATACTCTCGATTTTTGAAAGACGTTCATAAAAGACAGCATCTTCTGCACCATAAAAGACAGGTAATGTTTTGTGTCCATGACGCAAATCCTCTGCTACGGGCTTACCAAGTTCTGTGCGATTCGCTGTGAAATCAAGCAAATCGTCAGCAATTTGAAACGCAAGTCCGATATCTCGTCCAAACAACCGTAACGCTTTCGTATCGGCTGCAGAACAGTTCGCAACAATGGCACCTAGGTGACAACTCGCTTCGATGAGAATGGCTGTTTTTCGTTCGATCCGTTTGATGTAGCGTTTAATCGACTGTTCCCAATCATATTGGTCATAGATTTGTTCAATCTCACCTTCGCAAATTTCACGCATCGTATGGACCATCACTTGGACAAGTTCCGGCTTTCCGACTTCACCAATCAATCGAATCGCCTCTCCAAACAGATAGTTCCCGGAATACAGTGCGACTTCTTCATCAAAGTATTGCATGACAGTCGGTTTCCCTCGTCGTAGTTCCGCGTCATCAATGACATCGTCATGAACGAGTGATGCCATATGGACGAGCTCAAGACTGGCCGCCACACGAATCAGCTCATCCCGATCTGCTTCACCGAATTTAGACGCTAACAATACGAATGCCGGTCGAATCCGTTTTCCACCAGCCTTCAACAGTTGCTTTCCTGCCGCATCGATCGTTGGTTCCTCAGAAGCGATATGACTGATCAGAAAACGATCGACTAAATTAACTTCCTTCGTGACATCACGGTATATGGAATGCAGTGACATCTCACCACTTCTTCCCAAGGTGCATCGCAGCAGCCCCACCCGCGAATGCCTTGACTTCCACTTGCATGAAGCCTGCCTGTTCGAAGAGTTGTTTCAGTTCGACGCGGTCGAGGAACACTTCCGTCGATTCTTGTAGCCAGTTGTATTGATCGTATGATTTCGCAAGCAATCGCCCGACTTGTGGCATGATTTTTCCGAAATACAATGAATATGCCTCGCGGAAAATCGGTGCCGTCGGTTGACTCGTCTCGAGACAGACGACCGTTCCACCTGGTTTTAAGACACGATGCATCTCTTTGATGACCTGTAGATAATCCGGTACGTTTCGTAGACCAAACCCGATCGTCACATAATCGAACGAGTTATCACCGAACGGTAGATCCATCGCATTTCCGTGAATCAATTCGATGTTTTTCATATCGAGTGCTTCTACCTTCTCCACGCCGACTCTTAGCATGTTCTCTGAAAAATCAAGTCCTTTGATGACACCTGTCGGACCGGCTGCTTTCGCTAGTTGAATCGTCCAGTCCGCTGTTCCACAACAAAGATCGAGACATTTAGCACCCGGGAAGACTTGCATCCGGCGCATCGTCTCGCGTCTCCATAGTTTATGCAGTCGGAAGCTGATGACTGAATTCATTTGATCATAGTTCGTTGATATCGATTGAAACACTTCATATACTTTTTTTTCTTTATCTTTTGCCTGCACACCGCTCACCCTTTCCAAGATCTCATGCTACCGCCATCTGCTCGAGATGCGATAACAGTAATTTCTGTGCGACCAGATCCAATTGTTCTGCCTGTTGTTGAATGATCTGCCGCCCCTGTCGTGTCAGCCATTCTCGTTTCGTGATTGCTGCGAGTCCTTGCATTAATCCGAACTCTGCTGTTAACCATAAGAGAACTCGTTCTTCCGTCGATGCATAATTCATTTCGTGAAGGGCACACTTTGCCTCGTTGACCCGTTGAATCGTCCGTCCGAGTGAAACGAGAATCTCTTTTGGTAACCCAGCTAGCTGTTCGAAAAAGTAGCTCGAGAATAAATCTCCTGCTAATACAAGCAACTGTCGCTCCTTCGAACCGCGTAGGGTTTCATTGACACGCTCATGCAGACGTAGCGCTACTTGTGCGAAATGAATCGCTTTGACGAGTGCTTCCGTATCCAGCGTGTCATGTTGAGCGACATCAATCAACCAACTGATCTGTTCACGATCGATGGAAGGGAAATCCACATGTCGAGCCAATCGTGTCGTTTGTTTAGTGGTGAGTGCAGTGATGATTTCATCCACGCGCAGCTCATGTTGTTCCATGCTTTTACCCCCCGATCTCCAGTGCCATCTCGTTGATGGACGTTCTTCTTTTTTAATATACCATAATCGGCGGGCTTTCACGCTTCTGAATGTCCACAAAAAAGCCGCCCGAGAAAATCTCGGGCGACTATGTAGCTGGATTACTTCACAGCATCTTTCAATGCTTTACCTGGTTTGAAGGCAGGTACTTTACTTGCTGGAATCTCGATATCTTCTTTCGTACGTGGGTTGCGACCTTTACGGGCTGCACGCTCACGGACTTCGAAGTTACCAAATCCAATCAATTGGACTTTTTCTCCAGACTGAAGTGTCTCAGTGATCGATTCGAATGTTGATTCAACAACTTTCGTCACGTCTTTTTTTGTAAGACCTGATTTTTCGACGACTGCTTGAATGAGTTCAGTTTTGTTCATTACTTTCACCCCCTCCCAATCACTTCTTCGAGGGTAATCATACCCCATAAACGTTGCTATTACAACATTTTCGTGTAAATAACGTTCAATTTTCAGATTCTTCGCTCGATTTCTCTGAAAACACAGGTTCGCCTTTTTCGTTTATCGTGTAGCTTTGAGAATAGGCAGGAACAAAAGGTTGATCTTCATAGAGCAAATACCGAATATCTTGACCGACTTTCGGCTTTTTCTTCGCAGTTTGAACAGCTTTCTTCAACTCTGGTAAATAGTTGATGAAGAGGCGTCCTTGACCATCGACATAGATTGACAACTTTTCATCTGAATACGGACTTGGGACAGTCGGTTCTTTTTTGATGAATAGTTTTTTATAGTCAAGCGTAAACTGGTTTTTTCCGAACGATCCTTTAAACGGATACTTTTCGTTCTTCTTCCGATACGCATCAATCCGAACTTGGAGCTTCTGTAACTCTTCTGCAACAAGTAAATCCATCAACTTAACAGTTGGTTTCGTGTCGACATCAACTAACAGATAGATGAATGTTCCGCCACCTTCAAAACTGTTTGATGGTGGGTCACTCATATAACGCGGAATGAGCCGCCCTAATTCGATTTGATAACGCTCCATGAGCGGAGTGTCCGCTTCCATCGTCTTAATGGGCAAAACACCCGTGTCTTTTTGATACGCATCGACAGCATCCTGTACGGTACGTAACTGTTGCGGATACGGTACGCGGTTCGACGGTTTCTGACTGTCTGGAAATAGACAACCTGATAACAACGTCACCGGAATGAGCATGAGGATCACGAACCACTTCTTCATGCGCTTGGTCCCGCCATGACGATGAACACCATGATGATCGATGCGACGATGAAACAGACGAATGCCAAAGTCGATACGAGAATCTGCCATATCCCTTTCAATTTCGTCCGACTGACCGTGACCAGCAAGACACTGATCGCAAAGAGTCCGATGCCAGCGAACGAGATCCACATTTTTATTAATCCTGGACTCAAGGTTTCCACCCCACTCCGTTAATCTTTCGTCGTGAAGAGATGCTCGATTTCATTTTTTTGTGGTCGTTGCATCAACTTTTTGACTTCTTCTTCCGGCGTATGACCATCGAAAAGAACGTGGTATAACGCAGAAGTGATTGGCAGTTCGCACTGCTTCGTCTCCGCTAAATCATAGGCGGCTTGTGTCGCACGAACACCTTCGACGACCATTCCCATGTTTTCTAGCACCGTTTCTAACTTTTCACCGCGACCGATGGCATTCCCCGCACGCCAATTGCGACTATGGACCGATGTACAAGTAACGATCAAGTCACCCATTCCCGTCAATCCAGTAAACGTCATCGGTTTAGCTCCAAGCATCGTACCGAGACGCGCCATTTCGACCATTCCACGCGTTATCAAAGCAGCTTTCGCGTTGTCACCATAACCAAGACCATCCGTCATCCCGGCGGCAAGCGCGATGATGTTCTTCAAAGCACCACCGAGTTCTGCGCCAATGATATCCGCATTCAGATAGACACGGAAGTTTTCATTCGTGAACAGCTCTTGAACACGACCTGCTTCTTCTAAATCTTCTGAAGCAATCGTTACCGTCGTCGGTTTACGTAATGCGACCTCTTCAGCATGGGATGGACCCGTCAAGACACAAATCGCTTTACGCTTCGCTGGATCGACCTCTGCTTCGATTAATTCTGACAACCGAAGATGTGTCTTTGGCTCGATTCCTTTCGATGCATGGATCAAAACGACAGGTTCCGTCAGCAACTCATTTAGTTGACGAGAAACCGCTCGAATCGCAGAGGATGGTGTGACGATCAAGATATGCGTCGCCCCTTCGACCGCTTCTTTAAGATCCGTCGTTGCTTTTAATGCTTTTGGTAACGCAACACCTGGCAAGAACTGCGTATTTTCATGATGCTCATTGATACGGTCGACATTCATTTGCTCACGACCGTAAAGAATGACTTCTTGATCATTATCAGCTAAGACGAGCGAGAGGGCTGTTCCCCAGCTCCCTGCTCCGATGACTGCGATTTTGGTCATACTGACTCACCTCATTATTGTTTTTGACGGGCTAAAATCCGGATTGGTGTACCTGTGAAGTCAAATGCTTCCCGGATCCGGTTCTCAAGATATCGTTTATAAGAGAAATGCAGCAATTCTGGATCATTAACGAACAAGACGAACGTTGGCGGACGTGACGCGACTTGAGTCGCATAGTTGATCCGAAGACGAACCCCTTTATCTGTCGGCGCCGGGTTCATCGCGACCGCGTCAACGATGACATCGTTCAAGACACTTGTCTGAATCCGTTGTGCATGACTGTGTGCTGCTTGTTGAATGACCGGTAACAACGTCTGCAAACGACGTTTTGTTTTTGCTGAGACGAAGACGATCGGTGCATAGTCAAGGAAACGGAATTCTTCCCGGATCTCTTCTTGCATCTTTTTCATCGTCTTATCATCTTTTTCGACAGCATCCCATTTATTGACGACAATGATGACCGCGCGACCTGCTTCGTGCGCATATCCCGCCACTTTTTTATCTTGCTCGATGATGCCTTCTTCACCATCAAGAACGACACAGACGACATCTGCCCGTTCGATTGCTTTTTGAGCACGCATGACGCTAAAACGTTCTGTTGATTCATAGACTTTCCCGCGTTTTCGCATCCCGGCCGTATCGATGATGACGTATTCTTGATCATCCCGTGTAAACGGTGTATCAATCGCATCGCGTGTCGTACCAGCGATGTTTGAGACGATGACACGTTCTTCACCGAGAATCGAGTTCGTCATACTTGATTTCCCGACGTTCGGACGACCAATCAAGGCAAACTTGATCGTACTTTCGTCATATTCTAATTCTTCTTTATCTGGTGCGAGTTCAAGGACACGGTCAAGTAAATCACCGAGACCAAGACCATGTGTACCAGAAATCGGGAACAAGTCTCCGAATCCAAGGGAGTAAAATTCATACATTAAATCACGCATTTCAAAGTTATCGACTTTGTTGACAGCGACGACGACCGGTTTGTTCGAACGGAATAACATGTTCGCGACTTCCTCATCCGCTGCTGTAATTCCTTCGCGTCCGTTCACCATGAAAATGATGACATCCGCTTCATCAATGGCGAGCTCCGCCTGATGACGCATCATTTGAAGTAGGGGCTCATCCCCGACTTCGATTCCACCTGTATCAATCAAATGAAAATGACGATTCAGCCATTCTCCAGTTCCGTAAATACGGTCGCGGGTAACGCCTGGCTTGTCTTCTACGATTGAAACCCGATCTCCAATCACCCGGTTAAAAATCGTCGACTTTCCGATATTTGGGCGACCTACGATCGCCACGACTGGAATTGCCATCCCAACACCTTCTTTCTCTTCTCTCGCTTCATAGCCGTTCTATTGTATCAAATCAAACTGTCATATACCATAACAAACCGCATATAAAAAGCGGACACGCTTGTGTCCGCTTTGTGTCATTACTTATTCTTTCTGATCAGAATCGTCTTCAGTCAAGTCAGCGACTGAGAATCCTTCTGATTGATTCGTATAATCCGAATAATCGTCAGCGGATGATTCTTCCTCTTCAAGGACACGTGTTGATAGCGAAATCTTATGCTCATCAAGACGCACTTCGAGTACTTTCGCCTCAATTTCCTGTCCTTCTTCGAGTACTTCCGAAGGTGAACCGATGTGACGGTTCGCGATTTGCGAAATGTGTAAAAGTCCTTCTACTTGTGGCGCAAGTTCAATGAAAGCCCCGAACTGAACGAGACGACGCACACGTCCTTTGACGATATCGCCAGCTTCGATCTTCCCTTCCATTTGTTGCCATGGACCAGGTTGTGTTTCCTTGATCGATAACTTCACCTTTTCCGTATCACGGTCGACACCAAGTACTTTGACTTCGACTTTTTGACCTTCCGTGACGATATCCGAAGGACGTTCGACACGGTGGTGTGCCATCTCCGAGATATGAACGAGACCGTCGACGCCACCGATATCAACGAAAGCACCAAAGTCCGTTAAACGTTGGACTGTACCTTCGAGGATTTGACCTACTTTTAAATTTTCGAGTGTCTCTTTTTTCTTCGCGTTCAATTCGCCCTCAACGACCGCTTTATGCGAGAGAATGACACGGTTCTTCTCTTGATCGAGTTCAACGACCTTGACTTCGATCGAACGACCGATGTAATCCGAGAAATCCTCGACATAATGCCGTTCGACGAGTGACGCCGGAATGAATCCGCGGACACCGATATCAACGACGAGTCCACCTTTGACGATGTCCTTGACGACAACTTCAAAGATCTCACCTGATTTATACTTCTCTTCTACTTGCTCCCACGCTTTGAGCGCGTCGATTTCTCGTTTCGAGACGACGACCTCTTCATCCGTGATTTTCTTGACCTTCACTTGTAGTTCATCTCCGACGTTCAGCACGCCGCGAATATCATCGAGATGAAGACTCGATACTTCGCTGATCGGTAAGATGGCTTCTGTTTTATATCCGATATCAATGAGTGCTTGCTTGTCTTCAATTTTCACGACCATTCCGGTAACTACCTGGTCCCGATGAATTTCAAAATCAGGCATATCTTTCATTTCTTCGACCATTCCAAAACAACCTCCTCACGATGAGTACAAGAAACGCCTGACACATGTCAATGCGTTTATCCTGCTTCTAACTTCTTACAATTCTGACTATTTGTCAAGGTATTAAGCGTGATTGAAGTAGACGGATTTGATTTCGTCCATGATTCGGTCAGAAATCGATTTCGCCGCGCCCCGCTGGTCACGTAAATCCGAGATATCAACCGGTTTTCCGATCGCAACATGCATCCGTTTGAACGGGCGGTATGATCCGATGATTGCAATCGGTAAAATCTGAGCATTCGATCGTAACGCAAAGAAGCCGACACCTGGTTGTGCTGATGTGAATTCACCTGGCGCAGATCGCGTTCCTTCTGGGAAAATACCGACCGTCTCATCCGTATTCAAGAGCTCAATCGTCCGTTTCAAAGCTTGACGATCGCCTTGACCGCGACCGACAGGATATGTTCCTGCCGCAATCATTAATTGTTTTAAGGCAGGAACTTTGAACAGTTCTTCTTTTGCCATGTAACGAACCGCGCGTTTTGGCGGAATCGCGCTGACGAGGAAGACTGGGTCCCAGTTCGAGCTGTGGTTGGCACAGACAAGTAAGGAACCGTCTTTCGGAATGTTCTCTTGCCCAGTCACTTTCAATCGGAAGACTGTTTTCGCAATGACCCAGACGACAAACCGCGCAATCCGGTAAATGGTATCTTGACGTTTCATTTTAGGACACCCTCTGCTAGCTCCATCAATCGGACGACGACTTCATCAATCGTCATCTCTGTCGTATCGAGATATAGTGCATCGTCAGCTTGGCGTAATGGCGAGACTTCACGCTCACTGTCGCGCTTATCACGCAGTGCGATCTCTTCTTGAAGAATCGTGATGTCACTGTCCATTCCACGCGCGATATTTTCACGATGTCTTCGAGCTGCACGCTCTTCCACAGTTGCCGTTAAAAAGACTTTTAATTCTGCATCCGGCAATACGACTGTACCGATATCACGTCCATCCATGACGATTCCGCCGCGTTCAGCTAATTTTCGCTGTGCCGTGACGAGTGCAGCCCGGACTTCTTTTTGACGAGCGACGAACGAGACATTATTCGTGATTTCGATGGAACGAATCGCATCCGTCACTTCGCGATCA
The DNA here is from genome assembly GCF_001423925.1 of Exiguobacterium sp. Leaf187. Classification (NCBI taxonomy): domain Bacteria; kingdom Bacillati; phylum Bacillota; class Bacilli; order Caryophanales; genus Exiguobacterium; species Exiguobacterium sp. Leaf187. The sequence goes on from NZ_LMPR01000009.1 coordinate 912,330, forward strand.
CCAATAAAGACACGTTGCCCGTTTTCGCCTGGTGTTAAACGAATATCAAGCGATTTCATTAATTCTCCTAGCGCTTCCCCATTATTGAGATCAAGCGATTGTTCAAGTGCTGCCAACGTCACGGCCCGGTACATAGCTCCTGTATCAATGTATACATAGTCAAGGCGTGCTGCCAATTGTTTTGCGATCGTACTTTTCCCAGCACCCGCTGGTCCATCTAAAGCGATTTGAATCTTTTTCATCATCCATCCAATCCTTCCATCTTCCCTATGATTGATAGGGATTCATTCTTCCGAACGTTATCATAGCAAAAAAATGCGGTCAGGTGAATGGATTCATGCCCCTTCTTGAACTTTTCATTTGCATTTGATAACAGTGACGCAATACAAGTTCACGACTTCTGTCGGGAATCATCGTAAATTGGAAGGCTAATTCATACCTTTCTTCCCGTCGATCGATTCGAACAAGTTCAGCCACGACGTCTAGTGTACTTGATACACCATCACCCGTAGGTAAGATGAATGTCATCTCCACTTCTTCATCTTTTGCAATCGGTAATTGATCTGACAAGATCATCATTCCACCAGCCGATAAATCAAGCGTCACCGTCGTAAACGGCTCGAAATGCGCTTTATGAGGATGTACAGCGACATCGAGTATTTGCGGCACTCGAACGAACTGACGTCGTTGGATGCGTTCGATTTGATCATCCTTTGGTCGTTTCAAAGCATAACGTTGACCACGAAGTGGATCATTTTGTCGTTCAACGACGACCGTATCAAATCCAAATAATTTGCCTTTCTCCTTGAAAAAATAAAATGAAACTTCTTCTTGCTCTGACAAGATGAATGTTTTAAGTGTCGCGACCTCACTCGGCGCTTCAATCCAAATCAAACGGTTCGTCACGGCCGTCACTTTTGAGCGACCTTGTCGATCCTCACTATTCGAAAGCATTACCAAATCCCCGATTTCCATCATGTTACTCCGCTCCTACTCTCTATTCGAAACCATCTGAATGTTGTTTTTTCCGTTTAAATCGTCGATTCAAACGATTGGCACCTCGTACTTGAAATAATCCAATCGTCCATAAGATAACCATAAAGACGATTGGCAAAAAAGATATACCACCATTTTCCAATATTAACAAATTAAATAAGATATGCGCAAATACCGGAAGCGCAATCGAAAGGGATAGCCAACGATAAGGATGAGGCGAGAATTTCGCCATCCCCATGAAGAATCCCATGATGACAGCAAACAATGCATGCCCAGATACGGGTAAGAGTGCCCGGAAGAGCATATGTTCGACAGTTCCATTCACCATCAGATATAAAATATTCTCAAGCGTTGCGAACCCAAGTGAACAGGCTACCGCGTAGATGATCCCGTCGTAATAATCATTAAACCGTTGATGAATATAGACCGTATAAAAGACGACAAACCATTTGGCGAATTCTTCCGTAACGGCTGTTCGAATCAACTGCACCTCTTCACGCCCACCAAATTCGGTCTGGACGATATAGTCGATGAACATCAAGGGAAAGACCAGTAAAATACCGAAAATGAAACTTCGAAGGATATAGCCGACTGGCTCCGACTCATGTTCGTGACGGAGATAAAAATAAGTTAGGAGTGCGATGCCTGGGGCAACTCCGGAGAAAACGATTTGAACCACGCTTCCTCTCCCCCTTTCTTCCTCATTTATAAGAATAAAGGTTTCTTGGAAAAAAGAAAACGTCCTCGTTGTTTCAAGAGGGAAAAAGGTTACAATATGGGAGAACGAACCGAATCCGTCATAGAAAGTAGGTGAAGGTCTTCTGTCTGTAGACAAGGACCCTTTAGCATGAAATCATTATTACTCATTCATACGGGTGGAACGATCGCCATGGCACAGGATCATGCTGGTCATGTCTTACCAAATGATATCAATCCACTCGATGCTTCACTCCCGCGAGCAACAGATATTGCCAACATCACGACGCGTCACTTCGCAAACTTACCTTCTCCGCACATGACACCTGACATCATGTTGCGTCTAGCCCATTTCATCGAGAGTGAGCTCAAGAAGGAACATTACGACGGCGTCGTTATCACTCACGGCACGGACACACTGGAAGAGACGGCTTATTTCTTACATTTGACGCTTGGCGCACCTGTTCCGATCGTTTTGACAGGAGCTATGCGTTCTTCCAATGAGGTCGGATCCGATGGTGAGTTTAATCTGATTACGGCACTTCGTGTCGCTGTCAGTGAAGCTGCGCGCGGAAAAGGTGTCCTCGTCGTCTTCAACGGGGAAATTCATTCGGCATTCAACGTCACAAAAACGCATACGTCATCCGTCGATACGTTCAAATCCGTTCATTTCGGAAACCTTGGGATGGTAACGAAGGATCATGTCTACTTATTCAATACACCGCTCTTAAAACAAACACACATGGTGACTTCGCTCTCAAAACGGGTCGCCGTTCTCAAAGTCTATGCCGGTATGGAACCCGACTTATTACTTGCTGTGAAACAACTCGGCTATGATGGACTCGTCCTTGAAGTCCTCGGTCAAGGAAATGTACCACCAAGTATCGTGGATGCGATCGCTGAATTGATTACCGTCATGCCGATCGTCATCGTCAGCCGTTGTTTCAACGGAATCGTTCAAGACGTCTACGGATATACGGGTGGCGGACAACAATTAAAAGAACTCGGCGTCATTTTCTCAAATGGACTGAATTCACAAAAAGCGCGGCTTAAACTGATGGTCGAACTTGAAATCGATGCTTCGCAACTAGAACTCGAAGAATCATTCCGCGTTGAATAAATGAAAAAACCTCTTGATTCGGAAATTTTCCTTCCAAATCAAGAGGTTTTGTTTAGGCTTGTATCGATACACCACGTAACCGTTCAACGAGATGATTGGCAATGCTTGCACCGTGAAAACGTCCATTTTCAATGAATATTTTATTGGCGTCAAATCCTGCTGCCACGACACCTGCGATATAGATGCCCGGGACATTCGACTCCATCGTCTCTTCGTCATGACTTGGAATACCTGTTTTACGATCAATCGTAATGCCTGTGTCAGCGAACAATCCGACATCGGGTGTGTAACCTGTCATCGCAAACACAAAATCAGCACGGACGGTCTGTTTATCTCCATCTATTTGATAAACCACCTCTTGCTCCGTAATTTCTTCGATTGACGCTCCAAAAATCATCTTGACCTTTTCCGAACGAACGAGAGATTCGAAGTTCGGCAACACCCATGGTTTGATGGATGGACTATACTCCGGTCCACGGTAAAGGACTGTCACACGTGCTCCCGCTTTTTCAAGTTCAATCGCTGCATCGACGCTCGAGTTTTTTCCACCGATAACGACGACATCTTGATCAAAATACGGATGTCCTTCCGTAAAGTAGTGCGAGACATGAGGTAATTCCTCTCCAGGAACATCCATTCGGTTCGGTAAACCATAATAACCTGTCGCAAGCACGACGGAGCGAGCTTCTCGGCTTCTTTTTTCCCCGGAACGCTCCGAATGGATAATAAAATGATCCGCTTGACGTTCAATCCGCTCAACCGTCTCAAACGGACGAATCGTCAACTGTTTTCGTTTGACGACTTCTCGATAATAGACGAGCGCGTCGAGACGTCGCGGTTTTAATTCTTTATTGATAAACGGTATACCACCAATTTCTAACTTCTCACTACTTGAAAAGAACGTTTGATGCGTCGGATAACGATAGATCGCTTCGACGATATTTCCCTTTTCGAGCACTTCGACGTCTAGTCCCCGATCTTGCATTTCGATCGCTGCCGATAACCCACACGGTCCTGCACCGATTACGATACAATCTAACATTCGAATATCTCCTCTTCCGGTTGCTTTTTTTATATCTTAGCAAATCTCTACCATAGACGAAAGAAATTGCAATGCAAAACGCCCGCTCTTCGTAAAGAAGAAGCGGACGTTCATCTTAATATTAGACCCAGCCACGGAAACGAGATGCTTCCGCCATCTTCCGGACACCTACCATATAAGCGGCAAGTCGCATGTCGACATTTCGCGTCTGCGCTGTCTGATAGACTTGGTTGAACGAGTTCACGAGTACTTTTTCAAGTTTCTCGTGTACTTCCTCTTCCGTCCAGTAATATCCTTGGTTGTTCTGTACCCATTCGAAGTAAGAAACCGTTACGCCACCACTCGAAGCAAGAACATCCGGAACGATCAAAATGTCACGTTCAGCGAGAATTTTCGTCGCTTCGTTCGTCGTCGGACCGTTAGCCGCTTCAACGACGATCGCTGCTTTGATATCGTGCGCATTGTCTTCTGTGATTTGATTCTCGATTGCTGCCGGAACAAGAATATCACATTCAAGTTCAAGCAATTCTTTATTCGAGATCGTATTTTTGAACAATGTCGTCACGGTACCGAACGAGTCACGACGGTCGAGTAGGTATGGAATATCGAGACCGTTTGGATCATGGAGTGCCCCGTACGCATCGCTGATCGCGATGACTTTTGCACCTAAATCATACATGAATTTCGATAAGAAACTTCCGGCGTTGCCGAATCCTTGAACGACGACACGTGCGCCTTCGAGCGAGATACCCTTTTTAGCAGCCGCTTCCCGAATCATGATTGCGACACCTTTCGCCGTCGCTGTCTCACGACCGTGTGAGCCACCGAGGACGAGCGGTTTCCCTGTAATGAAACCAGGTGAGTTGAATTCATCGATTCGACTATATTCGTCCATCATCCATGCCATGATTTGCGAGTTCGTGAAGACGTCAGGTGCTGGAATATCCTTCGTCGGTCCAACGATTTGACTGATAGCACGGACATACCCACGGCTGAGACGTTCGATTTCACGGAAGCTCATCTCACGTGGATCACAGATGATTCCGCCTTTCCCGCCGCCGTATGGTAAGTCAACGATACCTGCCTTCAGACTCATCCAGACGGATAATGCTTTGACTTCGACTTCCGTCACGTTCGGGTGGAAACGAATTCCACCTTTCGTTGGTCCAACGGCATCGTTATGTTGCGCACGATATCCTGTGAAGATTTTCGTCGAACCATCATCCATCCGTACCGGAATCCGGACTGTCAACATCCGGAGTGGTTCTTTAAGTAATTCGTACATCTCGTCTGGATAACCAAGTTTCCCTAGTGCCTCCTTGACGATTTCTTGTGTCGCTTCCAGTACGTTCTTGCGATGATTCGCATGTTGTTGGTCAGTGATCATTCCAACGTTCCTCCCCATAAGTGGCATCCCCTATGCCGTTTCCTTGTTCGGATAAAGTATACTCTTTTCTCGAACGTAATGAAAGGGGTTACGCCTATATTTGTAAGCGCTTTCTCACTTCTTTTCCTAGGATATCATTGATTTGGTTGTTTTGTTTGACGATGTCGTTCGATCGCAAGTTCCATGAAATATTCGACCAATTCCGGATATTCAATTCCCACTGCTCGTGCACCGTCCGGGAATAGACTAGTCGAAGTCATACCAGGAAGTGTATTCGTCTCCAAGATGACTGGATTTCCGGATTCCGGCACAAGGAAATCAGATCGCGAGTATCCTGCACAGCCAAGGACTTGATGCGCTTTAACAGCCCATTCTTGAAGTTTTTCTGTCGTTGCTTCATCCAGTTCAGCAGGACAAATATGCTCCGAACCACCGATGGCATATTTGGATTCATAGTCATAAAAGGCGTTCTTCGGAATGATCTCGATGACAGGTAGTGCTTTTTCTGCCCCTTTATGACCGACGACCGGGACTGTCACTTCACGCCCTTTAATGAATTGTTCAACAAGCACTGCATCGTCCGCTTCGAACGCCTTCGCGATTCCTTCACGTAACATCTTCTCGTCTTGAGCAATCGTCAATCCGTTTGATGAGCCTTCTTGTGCTGGTTTGACGACACAAGGAAATTGACCATCCCACTCTGCGATTTTCGCTTCGATATCAGCTCCACGCTCTAACAGCACATCACGGGCGATCGTAATGCCTGCTTTATCAAAGTGAACTTTCGAACGTGCCTTATCCATCGCAAGCGCTGACGCTAACACACCTGAACCTGTATATGGAATGTCTGCCAGTTCAAGCAATGCTTGTACGCGTCCATCTTCACCAATTTTCCCGTGAAGAGCGATGACAGCCACATCTACATCCAGCTGGAAGAGTTCATGCGCTTGATCAGGATGGAAATCAACAGCCGTGACCTCATGCCCTTTACTGTTTAATGCTTCCATGATCGACTTTCCACTGTTTAATGAAACCTCCCGTTCTCCTGAAGTCCCACCGTATAATACTGCCACTTTCATCCTACTTCACTCCTTCTTCTTACGTTCAATGATTATCATACCATCCTTCTGACGATGAAAAAATACAAAATGGTGCCACTTCCAGCAGAAGACAAAAAGGTGCGGCATCCCCCTATAATGGAATGTCGCACCTGATGTTTTACATATTAAACTGTTCGGCTATCGTTGCGACGGCATGTTCCGCCTGAATCGTTTTCCCATACTCCGCCATGACGAGTGGACTTTTCGGGCTCGGCTCACCGTATTCAGACAAAATCGTCGTCACCGTCTGCTCGAGCGCCTCATTCATTCGTTCTTGGAAATAGAGATAGTAGCTTCCCTCGAAGAAGTAGAGGCTACCACCTGTCTCTGTCCGAGGCATATGTCGCAATAATCCATGACTCGCTTGAATGACGTCTTCTAGCGAGTGTAGAGCATATAAGACGTGATGGACGATATCGACTGTCATGCGGATTTCGACTTGATCGAACTCCTCGTTCATCTCTTCTGGCAAATCGCCTTCACGACGTACATCAACGAGCATCCCGTCATTTGGAAAGAATGTAACGAAAAATTCGAGTGTTCCCGCTGCTTGAAAACCAAAATTCGATTCGGCTTCTTCTAATAGATTACGCAATAAAGCTTGTCCCTTCCCGATAGCCAACGTTTCTGGTCGGACGTCGTGAAGCGATAACTCTTGCTTTGTGATGAAGACACGAAGGTGTCCTTGTTTCATTTGTTCAAACCTCATAATAGACTCCTCCAGTCAAAACCGGAAACACAGATGTCTCCGTTCGTTATGAACCATACTATACACCAGTTGTCGGAGTGAGTCGACTTAACCAACTTTTCCAAGATTGATCGTCTGCACCAAGTAAATGTGGACCATATCGTTCCGGGAGCTGATCGACCGCATAACCACCAAGACCAATCTCAAGATCCGGAAAATCAGACATTAGACGTGCTAACGCTTCATCAAGTAACGGTAAATGATCGGATAACGTGCAGGAAAGAATAACGGCTTTCGGTTGCAACTGATGCGTGACAGTCACTAAGTCCTGAACCGGTATACCGGAACCGAGGAAAATGACATCAAATCCAGATTGACGTAAGTAAAGCGTGAAGAAAAGTAGCCCAAGTTCGTGTTCTTCTTCCGGCGCGCAGACACAGACGATTCGCGGTAAAAATGGATTGATCGGCATCTGTAACGACAGTGTCGAGAGGCGAGCTCTTAGAAATGCCGTCGCAAAATGCTCATGCGCAATCGTAATCTCTCCCGACTCCCACTTCACTCCAATCTCATGTAAGAGCGGACCGACGATGTCCTGAATGACTTTATCGAAGCTAAACATCGAGAATGCTTTATTCATAATGTCGTGCGCATGTCGTTCTTCAAAGTTCGTCAATGCCTGGAACAACTGATCTCGCAGTTCGACTCCATAATCGTGCGGTACCTCAGCCCGATTAACAGGCATCTCATACAACTGGATTGCTTTAGAGACAGACAATCCCTCTTTTTGTTTATCGACGATCCAGCGTAATTTCGCGACGTCGTTATCACTATAAATGCGATGTCCGGATTCACTTCGATCCGGATCGAGCACCTGATATCTCCGCTCCCAAGCACGAATGGTCGTCGGGTTGAGTCCCACTAACGCAGCGACTGCTTTGATATTATATTTCCCACGATCCATGCATCGTGCCTCCTTCCCCTTCCTTTCTAGTATACGCTGAAAGGAAAAAAATCTCCGTTCACAATGTGCCCTTACATCATGAAACCGATGGAGACGAAGGCGATGATGATCGTGATCATGAGTACCGTCAGCGTGATTGCTAGCGGATTTTTTCGAAACGGTTGTTTCAATCGCTCGTTACGAACGTGTTCGATACGCGAAGAACGCGGTGGCAATGACTGATCCTCTTCGTTCTGATGCAACCGTCGTTGATCTTGTTTACTCAATGTTTATCACCTTTTCTTGAAAAATATAACGATATTGTCTAGTTTACACCGAATCTAGTGATGAAAAAAAGACTTGTTCTAAACGCATTTTCCAATCTACCGGTTGATGGGTCTTTCTCTTCACCGGATTTTCCCATTCAATCGTTCCGCACACATCACAACACCGTGGTTGTACGATTGCCTGCTCATCAAAATGATGCAACAACATCGTACGGCGACATTCGTTCCGATGAATGTAGTCCATCATCAGGTTGACCTCTTGTCTTTTTAATTGTTTACGTTCCGTTTGCCACTGGATGATGCGTTCCTTCGACCACCCGTTCTCGAGTTGCGATTTGAGTAATCGATATGCCGGATCTTCCGGATTAAGACGAAGACGACTTTCCATCTTGGCATAGGATTCGCCTTGATTCATCCCTTGTTGCAATTGATCGATCCATAAGACGGGTGCATATTGCGTGTCGATCAAGTACGTCTGTAATTGTTCATCTTGAGCAGCGTAGAGTAAAATCGCCGTTGCCTCTTTACCATCACGACCAGCACGTCCGACTTCCTGCATATAGGCTTCAATCGTCGCAGGCATCGTATAGTGAATGACCGTTCGGACGTTACCTTTATCGACACCCATTCCGAACGCACTCGTACACACGAGACAGTCCATCTCATCATGAAGAAACTGTTGTTGAACAAGTTGGCGATCTTCTATCGTCAACCCAGCATGATAATAGGTCGCACCGTCAATGATTCCAGCAATTCGTTCCGCTTCTTTACGGGTCGTCGTATAGATGACGCATGGGCGAACGATGCGTTCCATCCACCGAGCAACTGCCGCATCTTTTTCTTCTCGATCAACGCGATCGACAACATATTGGATTTCTGGTCGGTTGACAGAACGACGGATGATTTGTGGCTCATGCATACGCAGTTGTGTTCGAATATCTTGCTCGACAGCACGAGTTGCTGTTGCCGTTAAGGCGAGACATGGTGGAAGGCCGAGTTCTTGTCGAATGTGACCAAGCCTTGCATACTCCGGTCGAAATTCGTGACCCCATTGGGAGATACAATGCGCCTCATCTACGACGAAGAGCGCAATCTTTACCTGTTTTAGCCGAGCCCGAATCTGCGGCAGCGCGAGTTGCTCCGGTGATAAGTAAAGATATCGTAGATGTTCGAGTACAGATAAAATCTGTTCTTTCTCTTCTCGCGTCTCGACAGATGTTAATTTAGCGACAGATCGCTCTCCTCGGCGCTTGATTTGCATGACCTGGTCTTCAATCAACGAGAGTAACGGAGACAAAATCAACGTCAGCCCTTCATTTTGTACATAAGAAGGAAATTGATAACAGACAGACTTTCCTCCACCTGTCGGCAAAATTGCTAGTGTATCTGTTCCGTTTAGGATGGCATCGATGATTTGGCGTTGCCCTGGTCGAAATGCTTCGTAACCAAAATGACGATGCAATAACGCTTCCATTACATTCCCTCCCATTTACTACGTGCTAACACCAATCGAATTTGAAAATAAGATATATCGGATTGCATCTCACTCTTGATTCGCTTTAGCGCGTAGGTTCCGAGTCGCTGTGCAATCTGTCGTACCTCTTCTTGCTGAGATGGCGTGACAAAATGATCCAGCGGAAACGAAGGAGCATACATCGCAATCTCAACGAGATGATCTTCCATCGTACTATTTTTTAATCGTCTTCGGATCGCAACCGCTTCAACGGTTAACCCCTGTTGCAATAACTCCCATGTTTTTTTCGCAGACTGCGTCATTTTTGTCGTGTGTAGATCAGCGCCTATTTGCTTTAAAAGTGGTGTTTTTTCCAAGTCATCGATGCACTTTCGCCAAGCGATCGTAAATTCGTATTGGACAGTCTCCACATCTGTTTTCATCATTTGAGCTAATTGTGGATAAGACCATCCTGCTTGCACGCCAGACAAGCGGTAACTAATTAATGTCGCATCTCGTTCTGATAAGCGCTCAAGGAGAAATATCAACTCTTGCTGCATATCATGTAACCATTCTGCTCGATTTGAGATGATCGGAAGAACACTTTTTACCCATTCACGGACGATGGTTTCCTGTTGCACAGGAATGAACGGCTGTTTTGCTTCTAAACAAATCATCGTTTGAACCAAAAGGCTGAGTCGTTTCCACATCATCTCAGCATAACCACGAAGTTCTCCACCTAGTTGATCAATGATCGCACGATCCATTTGATTTATTAGTCGTGCGCCTTCGTGCGTCAGTCGCAAGGTCTCTTGCCGCTCAATCCAATTCTTCTGCGCGAGTTCAGCCAAGATTGTTTCGAATCGTTGTTTACTGACTAATACAGTACCGAACACCGATTCCAAATCATAAAAATGGGCATCTTGCAGAGAAGTCGCTGATTTCTTTCCTTGAAAAACATGATAAAGACTCCGGTCTGATCGTTCATTTCGAAGGCGCTGAATCGATTCCAGAAAAATACGCTCGAGTAAAGAAACCTCCATATGTCACGCTCCCTTCTAATGTAAATTGTTTATCAATTTGAAGATGATTTCCCATCCTTTTTCTTTTCGTTACGTTTTAGACATACTATTTGCGGGCATGTGATGATATATACATTTTCTGTTGTCACTTACGCTTCGTCATTGAAATGCAACGATGAGTCCGATACAATGACATATAGATGAGAACAGCGTGTTTCAATAATGTTTTCGTATAGAGAGGAGACCGTTCAATGGCTAAATTTACGATTGTCGACAAAGATACTTGCATCGCTTGTGGTGCTTGTGGAGCAGCGGCACCAGATATCTATGATTATGATGATGAGGGTTTGGCGTATGTCATTCTTGATGATAACAATGGTACTGCCGAAATTCCAGAAGCATTATTCGACGATATGATTGATGCATTCGAAGGTTGCCCGACGGATTCAATCAAAGTAGCAGATGAATCGTTCGATGGCGATGCGTTAAAATTCGAATAAGTGAATAAAAAAAGATGTTTCCTCGCGAAGCATCTTTTTTTTATTGGACTTTTTCTCATTCAATCTATCGATTATCTAAAAAAACCGGACATCGCCAATTGGCAACATCCGGTCTATGATTAGTAAAAATTTAGCGTTTTCCTTTGATATACGGTACACCGACAGCTTTTGGTGCATCCGCACGACCAACGACACCAGCAAGTGCTAAGATCGTCAATAAATACGGCGCAATCAACAGATACACTTGTGGAATTTGATCGAGTAACGGCAATTGCTGACCGATGATCGAAATCGCTTGAGCGAACCCGAAGAAGAGGGCTGCCCCCATGGCACCGAGTGGATTCCATTTTCCGAAGATCATCGCCGCAATCGCGAGGAAGCCTTGACCGAGAATCGTCGTCACACTGAAGTTCAATGAAATCGACGTCGCGTAGACAGCACCAGCAAGACCACCGAAACCACCAGAGATCATAACACCGATGAAACGCATCTTCGTGACGTTGATTCCCATCGTGTCCGCTGCCATCGGGTGTTCCCCGACAGAACGTAAACGAAGACCAAATGGTGTCTTGAAGATGATGTACCAGGCGACGAACGCGAGAACGATCGCGATATACGATGTGTAGTAGACGTTCGCGAAGAACATCTTCACGACTGGAATATCAGACAAGAATGGTACATTTTCTTTCGAAATCCGGTTTGGAATCGAATCCGTCTGTCCTTTACTGTAAAGTGCCCGGACAAGAAAGATCGCAAGACCAACCGCAAGCAAGTTGATTGCTACTCCAAGAACCGTTTGGTCTGCTCGGAATAGGATTGCTGGAATCGCAAGGAACAGTGAGAAAACTGCTCCAACGACGATCGCGATGAGCATCGCAAGCCAAGGACTCGCAGCACCCAAGCCCATTTTCGATAAAGTCAATGCTGTGACGACACCTGTGAAGGCACCCATGACCATTAATCCTTCTAACGCGATATTGACGACGCCAGAACGCTCACTGAAAATGCCGCCAAGTGCTGCAATGATTAATGGAGCCGAATAGGCGAGTGCGATTGGCACGATGATATAAAGTACTTCAAGAAAGCCCATTATTGACCGGCTCCTTTCGCTTTTTTAGATTCTTTCTTAACCGTGAACTTCTCGATGACGAGACGAATCGCGTAACCCGAAGCCACGAAGATGATGATGAATGCGATGATGATTTTGATCAGTTCCGGTGGAATACCAATCTGTTGCATCGACAGACCACCGATGTTGAGTCCTGCAAACAGTAACGCCGCGAGAACGACACCGATCGGGTTATTCGCACCTAACAAGGCAACCGCGATTCCGTCGAATCCAACACCTGTGAAGGACGCGTTCAATGTCATGTTTTGGAACGTCCCAAGACCTTCCATCGCTCCAGCGAGACCTGCGAACACACCTGAGATGACGAACGATAAGATGATGTTTCGGTTAACGCCCATCCCTGCATACTCTGCAGCATTTTTATTGAATCCAACTGCTCGGAGTTCATAACCAAGCGTTGTTTTCCACAAAATGAACCAGAAGACGAGGGCAGCGATGACTGCGATGAAAATCCCGTTATGCAATCGTGAAAAATCCGTCATCTCTTGTAAGAACGGTGAAGCAAGGGATGCTGATTCCTTGACTGACTCCGTCCGCTCGTTCGTAATACCGATGACATGACGTAAAATATCATTCGTCACATACAATGCGATATAGTTCATCATGATTGACGTGATGACTTCATGCACATGAAACTTCGCTTTTAAGATACCAGGAATCGATGCCCAAAGTGCACCTGCTAAACCTGCTCCAATTAGAGCAAGCGGTAAATGAATCGCCATCGGTAGATCAAACTCAATCCCGATCCAAACTGCGACCATCCACCCGACGAGAACCTGACCTTCAACCCCGATGTTAAAGAGTCCAGTTCGGAAAGCAAATGCGACAGCAAGACCGGCAAAGATCAACGGAGCTGCTGCTCGCAATGTTTCACCGATGCTGTATGGTTCGCCAAAAATACCATAGAATAACTGATCAAAACCGGCAATCGGATCATACCCGCCGATGACCATGACGATCGCCCCGACGACCATTCCAAGGATGATGGAAAGAATCGGAATGAGGATGCCGTAAAAACGCTCTAACTTCATGAATGACCTACCTCCTCTTTCTTACCGCCGGCCATCAAGAAGCCAAGCTCGATCTCATTCGTTTCTTTTGGATCCAAGAAGGCAACTGTTTTTCCTTCATAAAGAACGGCAATCCGATCTGATACTTGAAGAATTTCTTCGAGTTCGAATGAAATCAACAAGACAGCGCGACCTTTTTCGCGTTCAAGAACCAACTGTTCATGAATGAACTCGATTGCTCCGACATCAAGACCACGTGTCGGCTGTGCTGCAATCAATAGGTCTGGTGAACGATCGACTTCACGCGCAATGATCGCTTTTTGCTGGTTACCACCTGACAAGGCACGAGCAAACGTCTCTGGACTTGGAGTTCGGACGTCGAACTTCTCGATGAGCGTTTTTGCTTTTTCCATGACTTGTTTATAGTTCATGATGCCTGCTTTTGAATACGGTTGTTTGTAATACGTTTGTAAGACCATGTTATGTCCGATTGAATAATCGAGGACAAGTCCATGTTTATGACGGTCTTGCGGAATGTGACCGACACCTGATTCCGTCACTTTACGTGGCTTCAAGTTTTTGATCGATTTATTGTTGAGGAAGATTTCTCCACTATCCGCTTTACGGAGACCAGTGATGGCTTCAATCAATTCCGTTTGCCCGTTTCCGTCGATTCCGGCAATTCCGACGATCTCTCCGGCACGAATGTCGAGATTTAATCCATCGACGGCTTTGATGCCGCGACTGTCCTTGACGACTAGATCCTTGATGTCGAGAACGAGTTCTTGTGGAGTTGCCTTGGAATACTCCGCATTAAAGTTGACTTCACGACCTACCATCATTTCAGCAAGACGCGACTGTGTCATCGTCTCATCGATATCGACCGTTCCGATATACTTACCACGGCGAATCGTCGTACAGCGATCAGCTACTTCCATGATTTCCTTCAGTTTGTGCGTGATGAGGATGATCGACTTTCCTTCTGCGATCAAGCGATTCATGATCTGAATCAATTCTTTGATCTCTTGTGGTGTCAAGACAGCAGATGGTTCATCGAAGATCAAGATGTCTGCACCACGGTACAACGTCTTTAAAATTTCAACACGCTGTTGCATTCCGACTGAGATATCCTCGATTTTTGCATCAGGATCAACAGCAAGACCATACTGTTCAGAAATCTGGCGTACCTTCTCACGTGCAGTTGCACGGTCGATCTTAATTCCGGCACGTGGCTCTGCACCTAAAATGATGTTTTCAGTAACAGTGAAATTTTGAACGAGCATGAAGTGTTGGTGCACCATACCGATTCCAAGATCGTTCGCGACGTTCGGACTCGTAATATTGGCTTTTTCACCACGTACACGAATTTCTCCAGCCTCAGGCTGATACAAACCAAATAAGACGTTCATCAGCGTCGATTTTCCGGCACCGTTTTCACCAAGTAAAGCGTGAATCTCACCTTTCCGAAGCTGGAGCGTGATGTTATCATTTGCGACGAAACTGCCAAACTCTTTTCTGATGTTTAGCATCTCAATGACGTATTCCAAGAAAATCCACTCCCATGTTTAGTTTAAAAGGGGGAGCCGCAATGCTAGCGACCCCCGCTTTCATTATTATTTCAGTGACGCTTCGTATTCTTTGTACTCGTCGTCTGTCGCTGGGACTTTAACGTCGCCATCGATGATTTGTTTTTTGTACTCTTCGACTTTGTCGAGCGCTTCTTTCGAAACGTTGTCTTTTGAAGGTGCGATATCAACACCGCCGTCTTTCAGACCAAACTCAACGACTTTACCTGCAGGGAAGTTGCCGTCTTTCGTATCTTTAGCGACTTGTTCAACTGCTGTATCAACACGTTTAACCATTGACGTCAATGTGACGTTCTCAGGCATACCTTCTTCGACTTGGTCACGGTCTACACCGATAACCCAAACATCTTCACCGTTTTTCTTACGGTTTTTCGCTTCTGTGAATACCCCTTGTCCTGTACCACCAGCTGCATGATAGATGACGTCGACTTTTTTACCGTACATACCTGAAGCGATTGCTTGTCCTTTTTCAGCAGCATTAAAGTCTTCTGCATATTGAACTTCGATGTCAGCATCAGGGTTGACTGCTTTAACACCTGCTTTGAATCCACTTTCGAACTTCTTGATCAAGTCAGAGTTAACGCCGCCGACGAATCCGACTTTATCTGATTTCGTTGTCAAACCAGCAACGACACCAACGAGGAACGATCCTTCATTTTCTTTGAAGACGATTGACGCTACGTTTGGCTTGTCAACGACCATATCGACGAGTGCGAAGTTGCTCTTTTTGAATTGATCCGCTACTTTACCGATATCTTCCCCCATCAAGAACCCGATACCGAGGATCAAGTCATATTTAGCACGAGCTAATTGCTGAAGGTTTGGTTGGTAATCCGATTGTTTTGCAGATTGAAGATATTTGTAACCAGTACCTTCTTTTAAGTCGTTGTCTTTTCCGAACTTTTGGATACCTTCCCAAGCAGATTGGTTGAATGATTTATCATCAACACCGCCTGTATCTGTAACCATACCTACTTTAAAGCCGTCTGATTTGCTGCCGCTACCTGAATCTTTTGAATCGTCGTTGCCACCACATGCTGCAAGGACCGAACTCATTGCTAAACCTGTTGCTGCTAATGCGAGAAGTGACTTCTTTTTCATCTGGAAAATCCCCTTTCGAATATGGTCATACAAAGTTCAAGACTACGTCTAGCACCCGAGGCTGGCGATGAGGAGCGTTACGTAGGTTATGACGGAAAGCGCTTTCAGTATTCATCCTAAAACAATGGCTCACACACGTTTACGGATGACGTGGAAATCAAACTTATCTGCTCGGAAATAGTTCGCTGAAAAAAGAACGGAACGGTCGAGCTCATCATAATGCGTTTGACGCAACGCGAGCAAAGGTTGGTCCGTATGTAATTGTTCAGCGATTTTCGGATCAATACGTGGCTCGATGTGCGTCACGGCATGCGTGACACGTCGTCCAAGTTCTTTTTCTAAAGCATCAAATAATGATGTCGAAGAGGTGAACTGCTCTTCATTTTTAATATAATGGCTTGGAATCTTATCGATACAATAGACGACAGGAACATCCCCTGCGAGTCGGATTCGTTCGATTCGATAAACCAATTCATCCGGACCAAGTTGAAAACGCTCTCGGTCGCGCTCAGTCGGTTGGACCATCTCGGATGATAACACTTCTGATGTCGGAACCATACCTGCTCGCGCAATCATTTCTGTTACGCTGTACAATTCTTCGATTCCAGAAGTAAACGGTGGTCTTGCATTGATAAACGTACCGACACCGTGTTTACGGATGACGATGTTCTCATCTTCAAGAATTCGTAAAGCCTCTCGAAGAGTAGCTCGACTGACGCCAAGTTGCTTTGAAAGTTCAAACTCTGAAGGGAGCTTCTCGCCTTCCTTGTAAACGCCGTCATCGATGTCAGACTTGATCTTTTCAATCACACGTAAATAAAGCAAACGATGATCTAATTTAATCGACATGACGCATCTCCATCCTCTATCTAGTTGTAACCAGTGCTCAGACTTCTGACGTATGAGAACTCCAGCCAAGATAAGTATATGACGCCCAACACAATCCTGCAATCATTTTGTAACAGGTTAGAAGTCTGACTTCTGGCGCTTTTGTAACCCTTTTCATAACGCAATCAATAATGGAAGAAAATAGGGCATTCTACCTAAGAATGCCCCTTCTTTTTTCAACGCTTATTGCTCAGGTACTTCGATTTTTCCAGAAACGACATCTGTTTTTGCTTTCTCAAGCGCAGTCAACGTCTTCTTCGAAATCTTTTCAGATGGTACGATATCAACGCCATCTTCTTTCAGACCATAACGAATCGTTTTGCCGCCCTCGAGTTTACCGTCCTTCGCTGCGTTTGCTGTATCTTCGACTGCACGGTCGACACGTTTGATGACAGAAGTTAATGTAACATCTTCCGGCATACCCTCTTCTTTTTGGTCTCGGTCGACACCGATGACTGAGACGTTTTCACCGTTTTTCTTACGGTTCTTCGCCTCTGTGAAGACACCGTTTCCTGTACCACCTGCTGCTGGGAAGATGATATCTGCGCCTTTACCATACATTCCAGCTGCGATCGCTTGACCTTTTTCTGGAGCTGCGAAGTCTTCCGCATATTGGACATCGATTTTAATCTTCGGATTGACGGACTTAGCACCTGCTTCGAAACCGGCACGGAAACGCTCGATGACGTCCATCTTCATCCCACCAACGAAACCGATATGATTTTTTTTCGTCTCCATTGCAGCAACGATCCCAGCAAGATACGCTCCTTCATTTTCCTTGAATGTGATCGACGTGACGTTTTTTCCTTCAACGACGTTATCGATGATTGCGAATTGTGTGTCTTTGAATTGATCAGCAACTGTTTTGATATCCTCATTGAACGTGTTCCCGATTCCGAAAACTAAATCTTCTCCCCCACGAGCAAGACGTGATAGATTCGGCTGATAATCTTGTTGCGATTTAGATTGTAGATAAGAGAACCCTTCATTCTTTTGAAGTTTGTTGTCTTTACCGTATGCTTGCAGACCTTCCCAAGCGGATTGGTTGAACGATTTATCATCGATCCCACCCTTATCGGCTACCATCGCAACAGAGAATTGATCTTTTTGATCGGCTTTCTCACCTGAACCACCACAAGCAGCAAGACCAACCGTCGCTACTGACATCATCGATACGATTACCTGTTTCTTCTTCATTTCATCCATCTCCTCTGCAATTATGAGAGCGCTTTCATTATCTATTTGTGAAAAATCCGCTCCCAGCCCTCGTGTTGAAGGTCGGTCACTCATATGACTGAGTATGCCAAAAACACTACTGAAAATCAACAGACGTCTGACAACTATTTTCATGAAAGCGATTTTATTTTTGATGCATTTATTATTTTTTCCAGTAATTTCTATTTACACAAAATCATCATGTCTTTTTTTTTATGTGTCTTTTCTTTTTTCGAGATACCGAGTCTTCTCTATACATTTTTTTAGAAAAGAAAAGGAAGCCTTGGAATATTCCACGACTTCCTTTCTACTCGATTAACGTCCCATAACGCGACGTGGTTTAGATCCTTCAGATGGACCAATCAGACCGTTTTCTTCTAACGCATCAATAAGACGGGCAGCTCGGTTGTAACCGATGCGGTACTTTCGTTGAATCATCGACGTTGATGCCGTCTCTTGTGTCAGAATGAACTGAACGACCTCATCGTATAGTGGATCGTCGACCTCTGTTTCGCCCTCTGGTACATCTTTTGGAATCATCGCTTCAACATACTGTGCCTTTTGCTGACTGATGACATGATTGACGACCTTCTCGACTTCTTCGTCCGATAAAAAGGCTCCTTGTACGCGGACCGGTTTGTTCATGCCGTTACCAAGTAACAACATATCTCCTCGTCCGAGCAATTTATCAGCGCCTCCCGTATCAAGAATCGTCCGCGAGTCAGTCGCACTCGATACACTGAATGCGATTCGCGACGGGATATTCGCCTTGATGACACCGGTGATGATGTCAACACTCGGACGCTGCGTCGCAATGACCATATGAATTCCTGCTGCTCGCGCCATTTGTGCAAGTCGCATGATCGCATCTTCGACTTCGTTTGACGCAACCATCATCAAGTCAGCTAACTCATCGACGATGACAACGATGTACGGTAATCGTTGATGCACTTTCTCCTCTGCGTTCATCTTATCAATGAGTGCATTGTAGCCTTCGATGTTGCGCGCTCCGTTTTGACTGAAGATCTCATAACGGCGTTCCATTTCCGAGACGACCTGTTTTAATGCCTGTGCCGCTTTTTTAGGATCGGTGACGACGGGCGCTAAGAGGTGCGGAATGCCGTTGTAGACGTTCAATTCGACCATTTTCGGGTCAATCATCATCAAGCGGACTTCATCCGGTCGTGCCCGCATCAATATCGAGACAATCATCCCATTGATACAGACCGATTTACCGGAACCCGTCGAACCGGCAACTAAGACGTGTGGCATCTTATTCAACTTCGCTGTCACCGTCTCACCAGAAATGCTTCGTCCGAGTGCGACGAGCAAACGATCGCTGTCCGATTGGACGCTCTCCGCTCCTAGTACTTCTCGAAGTGATACCATGGCGACTTCACGGTTCGGCACCTCGATTCCAACAGCCGCTTTACCCGGAATCGGTGCTTCGATCCGGATATCTTTTGCGGCTAACGCTAGCGCTAAGTCATCGGCGAGTCCCGTGATTCGACTCAGCTTGATTCCTTGTTTTGGTTCAATCTCGTACTTCGTGACACTAGGTCCGAGATGAATCTTTAAAACTTTTGCTCCGATCCCGAACGACTTTAAGGTCGCAATCAATTTCGTCGCATTGTCCTTCAGTCGTTTGTTCTCACCGGACAAGTCTTTTGATGTTGGTTCTGCTAACAAATCAAGCGACGGCAATTGATAACCGTCAGGTGTCTCTGTCATCGTCAACGGTCCTTGTGTCTCCGCTGCTTGCGGTTCAACATGATCCGTGAAACCGATGATCGGAACGTCTTGAATGTTGACGGAAGGATCTTCTGCTTCTTGTTCCGTTTCGATCGGTTCCTCGACAGTTGCTGGTCGCAATGTCTTCGTTTTTTTCTCACGAACCGGTTTCGCTTTCAACTCTTTTTCGACACGAGGACGTGGTGTCCGTTCACGATTGCGAAACTCTTCTGCACGTTCTCGGAGCCCAAGCCACAGCTCTCCATAAAACGATGGGTTTAGTATATGAACGGCCGTTCCGATGAAGAACAGACCAATCAAGAAGGCACCCACGCTCGAAATATAATAAGCTGCGTTTTGATAGAGCCATCCATTGAGAATACCACGTGGTGCTCCGAGCAATAGATCAATCCAGACGACTGAACCCATCAGTAACATCGACCATGCCCATTTTTGAGCACGCGACGCATTCGAGAGGAGTAAAAGTAGCACAGCACCGATTCCACCATATAATAAGGAACCGAACTGACCAATTAACCGCTCTCCTCCATCGGCTAGCGTCAGTCCGACTTTCCCGAACTCCCCGAAAGCGAGAACGAAAGCTAATAATGAGACGATTGCGATGATGGTCGCATATGTACGATACGCAATCGGCTGACGTTGTTTCTTCGCTGCCGGTCGTTTCCGTGGCGGCGTTTTTTTTCGTACAGGTTTTCGTTTCGTCGTCGCCATACGTCATCCCTCCTGATAAAAAAACGGCTCAGTGGACCAGGTATTGGTCAATCTGAGCCGCTCGTTTGTTAAATCTCCATGATGATTGGAAGAATCATCGGGCGGCGTTTCGTCTGTTCATAGAGATAAGCACTCAGTTTATCTCGAATCAACGACTTCATCTCCGTCCAATCCAATTCTCCATTTAATTTACCTTGTAGTTGTTTCGCAACGATTCGGTTTGCTTCGTTGATCATATCCTCTGATTCACGCATGTAGACGAATCCGCGAGAGATGATTTCTGGTCCCGATACGATCGTTTTGTTTTTCCGGCTGATCGTAATGACACAAAGGACGACACCGTCTTGCGATAACAAGCGACGATCACGAAGGACGATGTTTCCGACATCACCCACACCGATTCCGTCGATCAAGACGTTTCCAGCGTTCACTTTGCGTGACATCCGTGCTTTGCGCTTCTCGAACTCAACGACATCCCCATTCTCGATGATGAAGATGTTGTTCGCATTGACGCCAACCGTCTGTGCGAGACGACTGTGTGCCTTTTGCATCCGGAATTCTCCGTGAATCGGTAGGAAGAATTTCGGTTTGATCAAGTTGAGCATCAACTTCAGATCTTCCGCATGACCGTGACCGGACACGTGTACTTTCCGTTGGTTGTAAATGACATTCGCACCAGCACGGAACAAAAGATCGATCGTTTTCGAAACCGACTTTTCGTTACCCGGAATCGGCGAAGCCGCAACGACGACCGTATCGTTCAAGCGAATATTGACTTGCTTATGTGCGTTACGCGCCATTCGTGTCAAGGCTGCCATCGGCTCACCTTGCGATCCTGTCGTCAAGATGACGACTTGGTTGTCGTCGAGGCGGTTGATGTCAGATAGATCAATCAATGTTTTCTGTTTGAAGCGTAAGTAATTCAAACGCTGTGCCACTTCGACGTTATTGACCATGCTACGACCAACGACCGCTACTTTTCGATTGTTCGCTTCTGCTGCCGCAAACACTTGTTGTAGACGATGAATGTTCGAAGCAAATGAAGCGACGATGACACGACCTGGTGCCTCATAGATGACGTCGTTCAGTTCAGAACCGACGATCGATTCTGATCCAGACATCCCTGGTCGCTCTGCATTCGTTGAGTCAGACAGTAAGCAAAGCACTCCCCGTTGACCAATTGCTGCAATCTTCCCGAAATCCGCCTGTTTTCCATCAACTGGTGTGTAATCGAACTTGAAATCCCCTGTATGGACGATCGCACCTTGAGATGTTTGAATACATACCCCGACTGCATCCGGAATCGAGTGGTTGACCCGGAAGAACGTAATAAAATGACCTGCAACGGTTAATTTCGTCTTGGCATCAATTGGACGAAGATCTGCCTTTTTCAATAAACCGGCTTCTTTTAATTTGTGTTCAATCAAACCGAGCGTCAAACGCGTTCCGTAAACCGGTACTTTTAAGTCACGCAAGACGTAACTGAGTGCCCCGATATGATCCTCGTGACCATGGGTAATGAAAATCCCTTGAATCCGCTCTTTGTTTTCTTTTAAATAACTGATGTCTGGAATGACTTTATCGATTCCAAGCATCTCGTCTCCTGGGAACATTAATCCGGCATCGATGACGAAGATGTCCTCGTCGAGTTCGACGACGTACATGTTCTTCCCGATCTCACCGGCGCCACCAAGAGCAAAGACGCTTACTTTTTCCGTCTTCTTCTTTGACACAACATGACCTCCTATAATTCATATTCACTTTTCGTGAGCCGTCCACTTATCACTATCACTATTCTAGCCGAATTTTCACAATCTGCCAACAATCGGACTAGGAAATCTAAAAAAAACGTCATTCCTGCCACATTACTCCAGGAATGACGTTGATCACGTATTCAACAAATCTTCGACTTCTTCCGTTCGTTTCGCTTTTTCCGAACGGCTTGGACGTTCACCAGCCTTCAGTTCGTCGAGCGAATACCCGAACGTCATCTCAAAATGAGGATAGTCGACGAATCGTTTCCAATCGCCTCCCCATTCAAAACCGAGCGCTTTTCCGATATCCGCGACTTCACGCCAATCACTTTTCCCTGACCGATTCCCATCATACTCAAGATCATATGAAATCTCTCCATTCACGAGCTGAACGAAATCGACAGCGAGTCCATAATTGTGCATCGATTCACCACCACGTGCATTCGTGACGACTTCCCCTGCCTTAGAACGTCCTTGTTCATAAAGCGCGTTCTGTTGCTGAATCGAGCGGTATCCTTGCGTAATCTTGATATCGATATTGTAGCACGAATGCGCAACACGGATCAGATCCTTTGCCCCTGCTTCGACAGCTGGGTGGAGACGCTTCAGGTTCGTCTCGCTTGCATTAATTAAGCGATCTTCCCCCGCTACATCTCGTGGACAACTATCAATCCCGAGCTCCGGTTGATCCATTAAAATCGTCGGCATCCGATTCATGGATGCCGCAAGAAACAATCCAATCGCAAACATCGTCAATAAAAATACGATCCAACCGAAGATTGTTCCCCGTTTCATCAGCGGCGAAGCTTCTTCCGAAGTTTTTGTAAAATCGGTAACCCAGTCTCAAGCAACAGATAGAGCGGACGATTGAGTACATAATCGAACTCACCGATTTTTTCAATCATCCGGCTACCCCAACCAGATTTAAAGGCATAGAGTCCCGCGTAATGATCATCCGGGTCTGTCGAACCACTGACTCCACCGAAGTCATAGGAGAGCGCACCATGTTCTTTCGCATATTGCATCATCGTCCACTGCATCAAGTGGTTCGGCATGAATTCCCGGTACTCGTTCGATGAAGCGCCGTATAAGTAATACGAGCGACGACCAGCAAGCGTCAAAAGACCACCAGACAGGATGACACCGTTTGGATGTTTGGCAGCAATCGTCATCAGTTCCGTCTTCGACTTCTCGGCTTTTTCGATTTGTGCTGTCGTCTGCTCCAAGCGATTGTTTAAGCTCTTTAACTTTTTCTCAGCCGTCTCTTTCTCAAGCTGACGATGAATCTTCGAGAGTTCCTTATCGGCTTGAAGTAATAAGGCTTCTGTATTCTCAAGCGCACGTACGACATCGAGTTTCGTCAAAAACAAGACCGCATCACCTTTTGGATGGAGATGATCGTACAGATTCTCGAAATAATCCAGACCGCGGATCGAGAAACCATCCCGTTCGCCCGTCTCGACCATCAGTTTCGCAAATGTCTTTAGCCCTTCACGATCCGCTTGTTCGCATACGATACCTTTGCGTTCAGCAAGGCGGACGTTGTAGCGGAACTTCGAATGGAAACCGTCGAAGATCTCTTTTTCTGTCCCTACAAGACTCGTCTCCATCGTAAAGCGTGGCTGCGCGTAGTCAAAACCGCCACCGAAGCCATTATGTTTAAAGCCAAGTCCTTGCATCTCCTGCAACAGACCAGGATATTCTTCCCGCTCGACGTTTGGATCAAATTTAATCGCAATTGCCTTCTGTTGTTTTGCGACACGAATCGCTTCGTCACGAAGGGCGCGAAGTGCGTCCGTATCCGTATAATCGACGACGAAACCGCGCGGTGCATAACAAAGCGTGAACGGTAGCTTCGGTACTTTCTTGAACAAAAGAAGACCAACTCCGGCAATCTCACCGGAAGCCGTTCCGACCGCGATCCGTTCATGTGTCCATCCTGTCGCGCTTTTGACTTCTCCCCATGCTGGAAGCTGGAGTAAGTCGCCTTTGGGATGTGTTTTTACGAATGTTTCAAATTGATCTATGGTTACAACGATTGGTTGATAAGTCACTTCTGTTCCTCCATTTGCCGTATCATCTCTTTGACGATGATTTCCTCATCGAGCGGGAATTTCTCATCCCCAATGATTTGATATTTTTCATGGCCCTTACCGGCTAAGATGACGATATTATCTGGTCGTGCGAGTCGTGCTGCGTAACGCACAGCCTCTTCCCGATCACCGATTTCAACGAACTGATCGTGGGTCATCCCTTTGGCGATGCCGGATGTAATCGACTCATATGCTTCATATCGTGGATCATCCGTTGTGATGACAACGGTTCCTGCGTACGTCGAAGCGAGTTCGCCCATCTTTGGTCGTTTCGTCACATCGCGATTTCCACCTGTCCCAATCAGGAAGACGATCTTTTCCTTCGGTACGTCAACGAGTGCTTTCAGACACTGTTCGATGCCGTCAGGCGTATGCGCATAGTCGACATACACGTTATATCCTTCAATCGGCAAGCGTTGCATCCGACCTTTTGCCGGACGGATTGCTGAAATCGCGCCTGCAATCGTCGCTAGCTCATATCCGCAAGATAAGAGGATCCCTGTCGCAAGCAACAGATTGTAGACGTTGAAGCGACCGATGAAATTCGCCGTGACATCGACTTGTTCTTCCTTGTACAGCATCGTGAACGTCGTTTGTTGAAGCGACTGTTCAATCGCTGTTGCTCGAAGATCAGCTGCGTTGTCGATGCCGTATGTCATGACACGAGCACCTGTCATCATCTCATACAGCTCACTCGTCGGATCATCCGCATTCAAGACCGCGACTTTCTCTGTCGACAGCCGTTGACCGAGTTGTGCAAACAACAATCCTTTGGCACGCGCATAGTTTTCAAACGTTTTGTGGAAATCAAGGTGATCATGCGTCAGATTCGTGAATCCCGCAACGTCGTAATCGACACCCGTTACCCGACCAAGCTCTAATCCATGTGAAGAGACTTCCATGATGACATCTTGGACATCTTCTTCGTGCATCTGATACAGAAAGGCTTGTAACTCGGAGCTTTGTGGTGTCGTATTGCGACTTGGCACGACGCGGTCACCAATCTTGACTTCAACCGTACCGATGATGCCCGTCTTCCGACCAAGGTGCGCTAATATATCACGGACGATCGTCGTCGTCGTCGTTTTCCCATTCGTTCCCGTAATACCAATCATCCGCATCTTTTCAGAAGGATAATCATAGAATTTGCCAGCCAACTCGGCAATGGCACGTGATGTACTACGAACAAGAATGACAGGAATCGACACGTCGACCGGTTGTTCCGCAACGATCGCGACCGCTCCTTGTGCTTCCGCCTGTTTAGCATAGTCGTGTCCATCAACAGTATATCCTTTGATGGCGACGAACAATGTTCCCGGTTTAACATCCCGTGAATCGGTCGTAATGGACGTAACGTCCACTTCTACCATTCGTTCGATTTTTTGCGTCTGTATGACTTGAATCAATTCAGCTAAATTCAACGGTATTCCTTCTTTCTCGACATCGTCATTTCATATGTTTCATCTATTCCGTTCTGCTATCATGCTTCCTCTTCTTCGTCTGCCGGAAGAATATAGGCCTTTGCCGGTTCCTCCGAAAAGATGTGCTCAATCAGCCCTTCGATATCCGATGGACGAATCCGTTCGACATCCGCTAACACTTCTTCAAGTGATGGATGGCGATGTAGATGCAACTCATTTCGGGCGTTTCGATTCATGTGACTCGATGTGCCTTCGTTGCCTAGAATCAGAGAACCTTTCAGCTGTTCAATCCCATCTTCGAGTTCCTTCGTCGATAATCCATCCCGCTTCAAGCGATCGATTTCAGCAGCGAGGACCTGTTCGACCTCTTCGACCGATTCCGGAGACGTGCCGACATAGATCGTGAACGTTCCATGATCGTCAAACGTCGTGTAATAGGAAAAGACTGAATAGGCAAGACCGCGTTCCTCTCGGATGGATTGGAACAAGCGACTCGACATCGTCGCACCGAATGCATTATTGAGTAAGGCGAGGGCAGGCAAACGTGGGTCAGCAGAAGGAATCGCACGGAAATTATAACAAATATGAGCCTGCTCCGTATCCTTTTCCTTACGAATCACACCATTTTGTAACCTTGGCTCTGTCGTCTCGCGTGTCTTCGATCGTGATTCGAGAATCGACATCCGCTCTTGAATCTGCGCAATCAACTCGTCTGAGACGTTTCCGGCAACGGAAATGACGATTTGATCCGGAGCATACGCTTCTTCGAGATATCGTCCGATCATCGCACGATCAATCCGAAGCACACTCTCTTCCGTTCCAAGAATCGGTCGAGCCATGACATCTTCTCCGTAAGCCGCAACAGCTAATAACTCATGGACGAGATCATCCGGTGTGTCATCGTACATCTTGATCTCTTCAATGACGACCTTTTTCTCTTTTTCCAGTTCATCCGCGTCAAACGTCGATTCAAGGAACATGTCCGCCAATACGTGAAAGGCTTCGCCTGCATGTTCATCTAGTGTCTTGACGTAATAACACGTTTGATCCTTACTCGTGAACGCATTAATATTTCCACCAAGTCGGTCAAAGTAAACCGCAATCTCTTTTGCCGTATGGCGTTTTGTTCCTTTAAACATCATATGCTCGATGAGATGACTGATACCATGCTCCTCGATCTGTTCCGTCCGACTTCCTGCTTGAATGAAGATTCCGGTCGCGACGCTGCGTGCTTCCGGCATCCGTTCAACGATCAGTCGAACTCCGTTTTCTAATTGTATCCGTTCGATCATAGTAATTCCTCCAAATATAGGAAACAAGGTGGCTCTCGTTGCATTCTCTGCACCGTCGAGCCACCTTGGATTCATTAGTTACGACGTGGTGGACGTTGTCCGTCACGTGGTGGGCGTGAACCCTGATCCCGACGTGGCGGGCGGTTCTCACGCTCTGTCTTTTTCTTTTCTTCGTATGCAGCACGATCTTCTTCACTTAAGCCTTCGACGAGCAGGACTTTGTGTGAAGCGTTGACGCGTCCTTTGTCATCGATTTCCGTGACACGGACTTTTAGCTTATCTCCAAGTTTGACGACATCTTCCGTTTGACCGACACGGTTAAGTGCGAGTTCCGAAATGTGGACGAGTGCGTCTTTTCCTTTGAACAATTCGACGAATGCACCGAATTTCTCAACACGACGAACTGTTCCATCGAACTCTTCACCGACGACGACTTCACGGACGATATCTTCGACCAATTGACGGGCACGATCGATGCCGGCTTGATCAGTCGAAGCGATAAAGACGGTTCCGTCTTGATCGATGTCGATCTTGACGCCTGTCTCATCGATGATACCGTTGATGACTTTACCACCAGGTCCGATGACATCACGGATTTTATCTGGATTGATTTTGAGTGTGACGATTTTTGGTGCGTATTGTGACAATTCGACACGTGGTTCAGCGATGACCGTTTGCATATGCTCAAGAATGTGCAGACGACCAAGACGTGCTTGCTCGAGTGCTTCTTCGAGGATTTGACGCGTGATTCCGCCGATTTTCATATCCATTTGCAGAGCTGTGACACCTTCGTGAGTTCCAGCGACTTTGAAGTCCATATCTCCGAGATGATCTTCCATCCCTTGGATATCTGTCAAGATCGAGTAATTGTCGCCTTCCATGATCAAGCCCATCGCGATACCAGCGACAGGTGCTTTAAGTGGAACACCAGCATCCATCATGGCAAGGATCGAACCACAGATTGAAGCCTGTGATGAAGAACCGTTCGACTCAAGGACTTCTGACACGAGACGAATCGTGTACGGGAAATCGACTTCATTCGGAAGAACTGGTAAGAGTGCGCGTTCTCCAAGTGCCCCGTGACCAATTTCACGACGACCTGGTGCACGCATCGGACGTGCTTCCCCGACTGAGAATGGCGGGAAGTTATAGTGGTGCATGAAACGCTTCTCTTCCTTCAGACCCAGTCCATCGATGATTTGAGCGTCACCCGCAACACCGAGTGTCGCAACAGACAAGACTTGTGTCTGACCGCGAGTGAACAAACCTGAACCGTGTGCACGTGGTAAGAGACCGACTTCTGAATCAAGTGGACGGATCTCAGCAAGACCACGACCATCTGGACGGATTTTATCTTCTGTGATCAGACGGCGGACTTCGTCTTTGACGAACTTGTTGAGAACGCCTGATACTTCTGCTAGTTGTTCTGCTGTGACTGACTCGTCAGCTGCATACAACTCGATGTATTTTGCGATGACTTCGTTGATGGCAACGTCACGTGCTTGTTTTTCTTCGACTTGAACTGCTTGTGTGACTTCTGCCAATGCTTCTGCTTTCAGGCGATTGACGATTGTCTCATCGAAGCTTGATACCGTATATTCGAACTTCTCTTTACCGACTTGTGCGACGATCCCCTCTTGGAAAGCGATCATTTCCT
Organism: Exiguobacterium sp. Leaf187; assembly: GCF_001423925.1. Classification (NCBI taxonomy): domain Bacteria; kingdom Bacillati; phylum Bacillota; class Bacilli; order Caryophanales; genus Exiguobacterium; species Exiguobacterium sp. Leaf187. Next base: position 941,173 of record NZ_LMPR01000009.1, read on the forward strand.
TGATGACATCGTGTCCAAGCAAGATCGCTTCAAGCATTGCTTGTTCCGATACTTCCTTCGCACCTGCTTCGACCATGTTGACGGCATGTTTTGTTCCGGCAACTTGAAGGTCGATATCGCTGACTTCCATTTGCGCTGAAGTCGGGTTCACGACGAACTCTCCGTCGACGCGACCGATCGTCACGCCTGCGATTGGACCATCGAATGGAATATCCGAGATCGAAAGGGCAATCGAAGCCCCGATCATCGCAGCGACTTCTGGTGAATTATCAGCATCTGACGAAAGGACCGTCGTCGCGACTTGTACGTCGTGACGGAAACCGTCCGGGAATAATGGACGGATCGGACGGTCGATCAGACGCGAAGTCAAGATCGCGCTCTCTCCAGGGCGTCCTTCACGTTTAAGGAATCCACCTGGGATTTTCCCTGCCGCATATAATTTTTCTTCATAGTTCACTGTTAATGGGAAGAAATCTAAGTCCTTCGGTTGTTTTGATGCAACGACCGTAGCAAGAACGGCTGTATCGCCGTAGCGAATCAATGCTGCTCCGTTCGCTTGTTTTGCTAATTGACCGATTTCAATCGTTAATGGACGTCCACCGAGTTCGGTCGAAAACGTCTGTTTTGTTTGTGACATGCACAAATCTCCTCTCACTGCTATCCGTTTTTTCATTCAAATCTAATTATGTAGGTTCTTGCGCAAAAAGTCCATGAATCGGCAAAAAAAAGAAACAGGAGACGATGCTCCTGCTTCCCTACCTCGTTCTCGTCGGGATTAGCGACGGAGACCAAGACGCTCGATCAACGAACGGTAACGTGCAACATCCTTGTTACGAAGGTATGTGAGCAAGTTACGGCGACGACCGACCATTTTCAAGAGACCACGACGTGAGTGGTGATCCTTTTTGTGTGTACGTAAGTGATCGTTCAAAGTTGTGATCTGTTCAGTTAAAACAGCAACTTGTACTTCCGGCGAACCAGTATCGCCTTGTTTCGTAGCATATGCTTCGATGATTTCGTTTTTACGTTCTTTTGTGAGTGCCATTGTCACTCCACCTCCATCTTATGAATGACCGTATTCCCGAGCATCGGATGGTGAGACCAGATGCCAAGTGAATCGGCTGTACGTAATCGTACTGACCTATCATAACGAACCCTGTCCGTACTGTCAAACGCTTAATCGTGTATTTGCCTCTTCGCGGTCTCGTGTCAACTGTTCTTTCAATTGATCGATACCATTGAAGGCTTTTTCATCGCGTAAATAAGCAATCCATTCAAGCGTCAATTCTTGACCATAAAGATCCTCATCAAAGTCAAGAAGATGTGTCTCAATACTGACGTCTCCCGTCTCATAAAACGTCGGGCGTCTGCCGACGTTCGTCATCGCTTTGAATCGACGACCGTCCGCTAAGCGAACGAATGTCGCATACACACCAAGTTTCGGTATGACGTAGGCGAATTCTGGGCGCATGTTGGCTGTCGGGAAGCCAATTTGTCGACCGCGTGCGTCACCGTGAATGATCGTGCCTTTGATTTGGTAGGGTTCTCCGAGTAAACGTGCAGCCGGTTCGACTTCTCCTGCAGCAAGTAAACGACGAATCCGGGTTGAGCTGATTTTTTCTGCTTCTTCTTGGAACTCTGCTACAACGGTGTGCGTGAACGTGCCACGACTATGAAAATCAAGCGTCGTCATTTTGCCAGCTCCGAAGCGACCATAGGAATAATCAAATCCAGCGACGACATGCTCTGCACCGGACGCAATCAGATATTCATCGACGAAAGCTTGCGGTGACAATTCCGAGAAAGGAATCGTGAACTCAATGACGTAAACACGATCGACACCAAGGCGTTCGATTTTCTCTAATTTACGTTCAAGCGGCGTGATGTAGCGGACCGGTTCATCCCCTTTACCAAGTACTTGTTTCGGATGTGGATCAAAGGTCATGACAGCCAAAGGCAGGCGACGAGCCTCCGCTTCTTTCCGTGCTGCTGCGATGACTTGCTGATGTCCGAGATGTACACCGTCAAAAAAGCCAAGTGCGATGACAGCAGGGGCTTTTTGAGGCTGTTCCGGATATGTCAAATGTATGATGTCCATTATGCTCTCTCCGATCTTAATCGATTTGTAGCATGACCTCGACGCGTGCTACCTGTTCTTCTGGAAGACGTCGATATAGCGCTAAAGGTACGTCCTCTTCATTATAGACAGTAAACAGCTCGAATTCGACTGGAATGCTTGTCAGCTTTGCTCCGTTCAAGACACGTTGCGCTGTTGCTGCATCAACCGTCAATCGTGGCCATTTTTGGATGACGTGTTCGATCGGAAGGACGTGTTGCATCCGCTCTTCGACTGTCTCATACGATTCGAGTGTCTCGAGTGTGACGGTGTCCGTCTCAGCAATCGCACCAGAACCTGTCCGGCGTAAGTCGCTCATGTGTGCCGCATAACCGAGTCGTTCTCCGATTTCGACTGCTAGTGTCCGGATATAGGTCCCTTTTCCACATGCGATATCAAGGCGGAAGCGACAAAGACCATCTTCGAACACAAGGTCCGATGTCCGTTCCAATCGATCGATACGGACGATCCGTGTCGGTCGCTCGACTTCAATCCCTTTTCGTGCATATTCGTATAGTTTCTTCCCGTTCACTTTGACTGCTGAATAATACGGTGGCGTCTGTTCGATCTCTCCTGTCAAGGCGCACAGAATATCAGCGATCGCCTCTTCAGTAATACTTTCGGGTTCGACCGGTGTTTCACGAACGATCTCTCCGTGTGCATCTTCTGTCGTCGTTGCAAAACCGATCGTCACTTCCGCCGCGTAACGTTTTCCTTCATCCGTGATGAAACGGGCAAGTTTCGTCGCTCGACCGAGACAAATCGGTAAGACACCTGTTACTTCTGGGTCAAGCGTCCCTGTATGTCCGACTTTTTTCGTCTGAAACAAGCGACGTAGACGAAAGACACAATCATGACTCGTCATGCCGGCTGGTTTATCTAGTGGTAATACTCCGATGGGTTCCACGTGATGTCCTCCTTGAAAAAAGGCAACCACACGCGTGGTTGCCTTAGGTGTTAATCTTTGTTCAAATTCCGAAGCAACTCATCAATGCGTGATCCGTATTCGACAGAAGAATCGACCTCGAACAATAGTTCAGGTGTTTTCCGCAGACGAATCCGCGATCCGATTTCCTTACGCATGAAGCCTTTTGATTTTTCAAGACCGATGCGCGCATCCTCACGTGCTTTTTCGTCACCGAGGACTGAATAGAAGATCGTCGCTTGTTGCAAGTCTCCTGTCACTTCGACACCTGTGACGGTAATCGGCTTGACGCGTGGATCCTTGACATCCTTGATGAGCAGTTGCGTAATTTCCTTACGCACCTGTTCGGCGACACGATTCGAGCGTAAACTCATGTTTGTTCCCTCCAGTTCGGAAGAATGGATTCCGTTCTGTTACTTCCGTTTGACTTCTTCCATGATGAACGCTTCGATGACATCATCGACTTTTACGTCATCATAACGTTCGATCTTAATACCACACTCGTAACCAGCAGCGACTTCTTTGACATCATCTTTGAAGCGGCGAAGTGTATCGAGTTTTCCTTCGTAGATGACAATGCTGTCACGAACGACACGGACACCTGCATCACGCGTTAACTTACCTTCCGTGACATATCCACCCGCGATCGTACCGACTTTCGATACTTTGATGACATCGCGGACTTCAGCTTGACCGATGATTTTCTCGACGAACTCAGGATCAAGGAGACCTTTCATCGCTTGCTCGATTTCTTCAATCGCGTTATAGATGATCCGGTGAAGACGAATTTCAACCTTCTCCTGATCCGCCATTGATTTCGCGTTACCATCCGGACGAACGTTGAATCCGATGATGATCGCATTTGCTGCCGAGGCGAGGATGACGTCACCTTCCGTGATCGCACCAACACCTGAGTGTACGATGTTAATTTTAACACCTTCGACATCAATTTTCTTCAATGAACCGGCTAAGGCTTCAACTGAACCTTGGACATCACCTTTGATGATGATGTTGAGGTCCTTGACTTCGCCTTCTTTGATGCGGTCGAAGAGATCTTCTAAGCTAACTTTCGCTGAATCGCGACGTTGTGCTTCGATTTCACGTTGGTAACGTGCTTCACCGATTTGGCGTGCTTTTTTCTCATCTTCGAATGCGAAGAATTGATCGCCCGCTTTCGGAACATCGTTTAGACCTGTGATTTCGATTGGCGTCGATGGTCCGACTTCTTTGACACGACGACCGATATCGTTGACCATTGCCCGGATACGACCGAACGTGTGACCGACAACGATCGGGTCACCAACGCGAAGTGTTCCGTGTTGAACGAGAAGTGTAGCGACTGGACCGCGTCCTTTATCGAGTTTCGCCTCGATGACTGTTCCGCGACCGTTCATGTCTGGTGTTGATTTGTATTCTTGAACTTCTGAGACGAGAAGGATCATCTCGAGCAATTCGTCGATGCCGTCTCCTTTAAGAGCTGAAACCGGTACGAAGATCGTATCGCCGCCCCAGTCCTCTGCAACGAGTTCGAACTCTGTCAATTCTTGTTTGACACGGTCAGGGTTCGCACCCTCTTTATCCATCTTGTTGACAGCGACGATGATTGGAACGCCAGCTGCTTTCGCGTGGCTGATCGCTTCTTCCGTCTGCGGCATGACACCGTCATCGGCTGCAACGACGATGATCGCGATATCCGTGACATCTGCTCCACGTGCACGCATCGTCGTGAACGCCGCGTGACCTGGTGTATCAAGGAACGTGATCTTCTTGCCGTCAATCTCAACTTGGTAAGCACCGATGTGCTGCGTGATCCCGCCGGCTTCGCCTGCAGTGACCTTCGTGTTACGGATCGAATCGAGCAATGTCGTTTTACCGTGGTCGACGTGTCCCATGATCGTAACGACCGGTGGACGCTCAGACAATTCGTACTGGTCAAGGTTCAATTCGTATTGATCAAAGTCCGTCTCATCGACTTGGACAGTCTTTTCGACTTCAAAACCAAACTCTGTCGCGAGCAGTTCGACTGTCTCGTCATCAAGATCTTGGTTGATCGTCGCCATGACACCGAGACCCATCAATTTCATGATCAGTTCATTCGGTTTTTTCGCCATTTTTTCAGCGAGTTCACCGACTGTCAAGTTGTCAGAGTATTGAACGACGTTTGCCATCGCCTCTTCTTGCGCTCGGCGAGCTGCTTTCCGTTGACTCGACTTCGAGTTCGGATCCGCTACTTCAAGTTTGCGTGGTTCTGCTTTCTTTTGGTTCGGACGACGTTTGCCGCCACGGTTGTTACGGTTGCCGAATTCTGGGCGTCCGCCTTTGCTGTTACGTGATTGGTTACCTGCTGGTTTGTTTGTACTTCCTGGTCGGTTCGGTTTATTATCTGATTTCACTTGTTTTGGAGCCTCCGTCTTTTGAGCCCGATATTTTTCGGGATTAAATACTTGATCGAGTTGCTGTACTGTCTGTTCATCTAATACTGCCATATGATTCTTGACTGGTTTCTCCAGCTTTTCGAGCTGGGTGATGACCTGCTTACTTGTTACGTTTTGTTCCTTGGCGAATTCGTATACACGCTTACCCAAAGGATCCACCTCCAATTAGTCGTTCGAGAGGAGTTCAGTTAGCTTTTTCGCAAATCCGGCTTCATTGACTGACACGACAACACGCGCATCCTTTCCTAATGCTTGACCGAGAATCGTCCGGTCGGCGACTTCTAGGTAAGGAACCTGATAACTCGTACATTTATCTGTGACTTTCTTACGCGTGGCAGCCCCCGCATCTGCTGCTAAAAGAACAAGCTTCGCTTGTCCTCCTCGTACTTCTTTCAGTACGAGTTCTTCTCCCGTCGTCACTTTTCTAGCTCGATTCGCGAGACCGAGAAGGGATTCCCATTTACTCATTTGTACCTCCCGCGATTTCAAGCAATTCATCGTATAAGGCATCTGTCGTCTTGACCTTCAAATGATGATCAAGCGTCCGTTTTTTCTTCGCCGTCGCAATGACTGCCGCATCTTTCGATAAATAGGCACCTCGCCCATTCATCTTACCATTTAAATCGATGACGACCTCTTGTTCAGGTGTCCGGACGACACGAATTAATTCTTTTTTCGGTTTCATTTCTTGTGTGATGACACACTTACGTAATGGTACCTTTTTTTGCACGAATTATTCCTCGCCTTCGACTTGGACCGCTTCTACTGCCGGCTCTTCCGTCGCGAAGACATCTTCGAGATCCATTGCTTCCGCTTCAGACTCGCTCTTGATGTCGATTTTCCATCCTGTCAATTTCGCTGCGAGACGCGCGTTTTGACCACGTTTCCCGATGGCAAGCGACAATTGGAAATCTGGAACGACGACGATTGTCGCTTTCGCTGGTTCGTTCACATAGACCGCAACGACTTGAGCTGGGCTGAGTGCGTTCGCGACATATTCTTTCGGATCATCCGAGTAACGGACGATATCGATTTTTTCCCCGTTTAAATCATTGACGATGCGTTGAACACGCGCCCCTTTTTGTCCGACACATGCACCGACTGGATCGATGTCATCCGCCGCGACTGCGATTTTCGAACGGTCGCCCGCTTCACGCGCCACAGACTTGACTTCGACTTCGCCACTTGAAATCTCTGGTACTTCGATTTCAAAGAGACGTTTTAAGAGACCTGGATGTGTCCGTGATACAAGAATCGATGCCCCTGATCCTTTGACCATTGGATCAACTTTCGTGACGTACACCTTGATGCGATCACGAATCCCGAAACGCTCGTTCGGCATTTGCTCGTGTGTCGTCAAGACAGCTTCGATACCTTCTAGGTTGACGTACAAGTTGCGTGCATCTTGACGCTCGACGATACCTGTCATGATCTCATCTTCACGATCCGCGAAGTGATTGTAGATGCGTTCGCGTTCTGCTTCACGCATTTTTTGTGTGACGATCTGTTTCGCCGTTTGTGCTGCAACACGACCGAAGTCGCCTGGCGTCACTTCGACTTTATGGAAATCGCCGAGTTCATATGTCGGATCGATCTCGTGCGCTTCTTCAAGCGAAAGTTGCTCTTCTGGTTGTGTCAATCGTTCGACGACTTCCTTAAGCGCGAAGACACGGATGTCTCCTGTCTGCTGGTCGAATTCGACCTTTACAGCCTCCGATTCTTTTCCGAAGTTGCGTCGGTACGCTGAAATCAATGCCTGTTCGAGCGCATCGATGATGATGTTCTTGTCAATTTCCTTCTCTTTCGCGATTTGATTGATCGCCTCGAGTAACTGTGGTCCCATCGTTCTCTTCCTTTCCGTCAGAACATTACCGCAAGTCGCGCAAGTGAAATCTTGTCGACCGGTATCTCAATTTTCAATTTTCTTGTTTTGACACGCACTTCGATTTCAAGCATCTCAGGTGTGTACGCGAGCAACGTTCCTTCGAATTCAACCGCATTCTTTACTGGATCGTGCGTTTTGATGTACACATGTTTCCCAATCGCCTTTTCGAAGTCCTCGTCTTTCTTCAGTGGACGTTCCGCTCCTGGACTAGCGACGTCGAGGTAATACGGCTCGTCAATCGGATCATTGTCATTCAATGCTTCCGATAACTGTTCATTGATTTTGACGCAGTCTTCAAGATCCACGCCACCCTCTTTGTCGATGGAGACACGTAGGAACCAATCCGCCCCTTCTTTGACGAATTCAACGTCGACTAGCTCCATCCCCTCTCGTTCGACGATTGGTTTTGCGAGCGCTTCGACCTTTTCCGTTACGTTCGTCATCTTCATCCTCCTTCAAAAAACAAACAAGAAAGGAGCAGGTCCCCCTACTCCTTCCAAGTCGTAGTATAAAAAACATTTCCTCACTCAATATAGCATAGGAAAGCGCTCAAAGCAAGTGTTCCTAAGGGCTTACAAGTCGAACAAGGAGAGCTGATTCTCGTCCGGTAACCCTTCGAGACAGCCTAGGTTATCGAGCGTCTCAATGATCGATTTCGATAACTTAGCGCGTTTTTGGAGGTCTTCCTTCGAGAGGAATTCGCCGCCTTTACGTGCTTCGACGATCTGCTTCGCTGCATTCGTCCCGAGACCTGTCACGGCATTAAACGGTGGTAACAACGTATCTCCGTCAATGAGGAATTCCGTTGCACTTGAGCGGTAGAGATCGACCTTTTGGAACGTAAAGCCACGTTCGATCATCTCAAGCGCGATTTCAAGAACCGTATACAGCCCTTTATCCTTCGCCGTCGCTTCAAATCCTTTATCCTTGATGTCTTGCAAGACTTTCCGAACGGCAGCAGAGCCTTTATTCATCGCACCGATATCAAAGTCACCCGCACGAACCGTAAAGTACGAAGCGTAGTAATACATCGGATGGTGGACCTTATAGTAAGCAATCCGGACAGCCATCAAGACGTAGGCGGCAGCATGGGCTTTCGGGAACATGTACTTAATTTTCTTACAAGAATCGATATACCAGAGAGGTACATCGTTCTCGATCATCGCCTCTTCCATGTCAATCGAGAGTCCTTTCCCTTTTCGGACCGACTCCATGATTTTAAAGGCAAGCGACGGTTCAAGACCGGCGTAGATCAAGTAGACCATGATGTCATCTCGACAACCGATGACGTCTTTTAGTTCACACGTTCCGTTGTAGATCAATTCGCTGGCGTTTCCGAGCCAGACATCCGTTCCGTGCGAGAGTCCTGAAATCTGAACGAGCTCTGAGAACGTCGTCGGTTTCGTCTCTTCTAACATTTGGCGGACGAACTTTGTTCCAAACTCCGGAATGCCGAGCGTTCCTGTTTTTGAATCAATCTGTTCCGGCGTTACACCGATCGATTCCGTCGAACTGAAGATTTTCATGACTTCTGGGTCATCGACCGGAATCGTCTTCGGATCACGTCCTGACAGATCTTGTAGCATCCGGATCATTGTCGGGTCATCGTGACCGAGGATATCGAGTTTGAGTAAGTTATCGTGAATCGAGTGGAAGTCAAAGTGTGTCGTCTTCCATTCAGAACCCATATCGTCTGCCGGATACTGAATCGGACTAATATCGTAAATATCCATATAGTCCGGTACAACGATGATCCCACCCGGGTGTTGTCCGGTCGTCCGTTTGACACCGGTGACACCACTGACGAGACGATCGACTTCCGCATTCCGATACGTCAACTCATTCTCCGACTGATACCCTTTGACGTAGCCATACGCTGTCTTCTCAGCGATCGTACCGATCGTTCCGGCACGGTAGACGTAATCGTCACCGAACAGGACTTTCGTATAGGCGTGTGCTTGTGGCTGGTATTCTCCACTGAAGTTCAAATCGATATCCGGTACTTTATCCCCTTTAAATCCGAGGAACGTCTCGAACGGAATATCATGACCATCCTTAAACAATGGGACATCACATTTCGAACAAGACTTATCCGGTAAATCGAATCCCGAACCGACGGAACCGTCATCGAAGAACTCCGATTCCTTACAATTCGGACAGACGTAATGCGGTGGCAATGGATTGACTTCCGTGATCTCGGTCATCGTCGCAACGAGACTTGATCCGACCGATCCTCGTGAACCGACCAAATAGCCGTCGTCAAGCGACTTTTTAACGAGTTTATGGGAAATCAGATAGATGACGGCGAATCCGTGACCGATGATCGACTTCAACTCTTTTTCGAGGCGGGCTTCGACGATCTCCGGTAACGTGTCGCCGTAAATCCGGTGCGCCATATCGTACGACAAGTTCCGTACTTCTTCATCTGCCCCTTCGATCTTCGGTGTATAGAGATCCTTTGGAATGATGTCGATGTTCTCGAACTGTTCCGCGACGGCTTGACTGTTCGTGATGACGAGACGTTCCGACACATCCGGTCCGAGGAACTTGAAGTCATCCATCATTTCCTTCGTCGTCCGGAAGTGTGCCGGTGGCAATTGTTTTCGCATGTTCAGCATGTTCGCTCCACCTTGCGTCCGGATCAAGATCTCCCGGTACGTCGCGTCATGTTGATCGAGGTAATGCACATTCCCTGTCGCGACTGGTAAGATATCATGTTCTTCCGCGACGCGGATGATCTTTTTGATCAGTTCGCGCAGTTCGAGTTCATTCTGAACGATTTCCCGTTCAATCAAATGACCATACATTGCGGGTGGCTGAATCTCGATGAAATCATAGAACTGCATCACTTTTGCTAAATCTTCGTCCGACTTGTTCAAGGCAGCATCAAACACCTCGCCATTATCGCAAGCTGATCCAATGATCAATCCATCCCGATGCGCGACGAGTTGCGAGCGTGGTGTGCGGACGACACGGTGCACGTGTTTCGTGTGAGCAATCGAAATCAATTGGTACAGATTCTTCAAGCCCGTCCGGTTCTTCGCATAGACCGTCGCGTGGTATGGCCGTGCCCGCGAGATATCTTTCCCCATCTCCCGGTTGAGCGAAGCGTGTGTCTTCATGTCGAACATCTCATCTGCCATTTGCAGCAATTTGACCATCAAATAGCCTGTCGCTTCCGCGTCATAGATGGCGCGGTGATGCTGCGTCAATTCGATGTCAAATCGTTTCGCGAGTGTGTTCAATCGATGGTTTTTTAGCGTCGGCATCAAAACACGGGCTAGCTCAAGCGTATCAATGACTGGCAAGACCGATTCATCGTGTCCACCGGAACGGAGTGTCGCATTCAAGAATCCGATATCGAATGAGGCATTATGGGCAACGAGAATCGAATCGCCGACCCAGTCCATAAATTCCTTGACGACTTGTTCCGGGTCTGGTTTTCCGCGGACCATATCATCGGTGATTCCTGTCAAATCAATCGTCGTCGCCGACAATAGATGCTTCGGATCCGCGAACGCTTCGAACTTATCGATGATATCACCGTCGTGGATCTTGACGGCTGCAAGTTCGATGATCTTGTTGTACATCGCCGATAGACCCGTCGTCTCGACGTCAAAGACAACGAATGTCGCGTCATCTAAGTTACGGTCCACGGGATGATAGGCGACTTGCACCCCGTCATCGACGACATTCGCTTCGATTCCATACAATACCTTGATATCGTTTTTCTTTCCGGCATAGTAGGCATCCGGGAAACTTTGGGCACCCGCGTGATCCGTGATCGCAACAGCAGGATGACCCCATTTCGCCGCGCGTTCAACGTATTTCGTCACGTTCATGACGGCGTCCATTTGACTCATTTGCGAGTGCGCATGTAACTCGACACGCTTCTCGCCTGCCCAAGGGTCAGCAGGGGCTTCCATCTTCACCTCTGACAGTTGGGCAATCATCATACAAAGATCGCGCAGGAACGTATCGAACTCAACGCGACCTGCCGCTTGAATCCACATCCCTTTTTTGATCGCAGAGAGTATCTTGACGTCTGTTTCGTCACGCGCAAACATCTTGACGACGAGGGAGTCCGTATAATCCGTCATTTTGAACGTAAAGATTGTCTTTCCACTTCGTAGTTCACGACTCTCTGCCGAGAAGACGAGACCACGAATCGCAATCCGTCGTTCCTCATCTTGGATCGTCTTGATTGGGACAATCTCATCTTGAATCGGTTTCCCGATCCGGATCTCAACCGGTCCTTCATCGTCATCCCGCGATTGTTCCCGTTTGAATTGCAACTCGAGCATCCGCTTTGCTTCTTCCATGTCTTCCTGTTTCACCTGATTGCGCAACGCTTCTTGTTTCGATTCGTTAATTTGAACAATCGGTTCACAGTTGAATTTCGGGAATCCGTAAGCACTATAAAGTAACTGCAATTCCCCACATAAGCTACTTTTTAAGAATCCTGCTTCCGGTTCACTCCGGACTGGAATGAATAATTTCTGTTCTTTGAACTCCGGTAAGACACGTCCGAGTTGTGTCCGCATCGCCGATGAAACGTCGGCGAGATCTTGCACGACATATGGCCAGTAATCATGATACAGGCGTTCGTCTGGTCGACCATCCGCGTATAGGATGACCTTGACTTCGGCGAATTGCTGATACCGACTTATCAAACGACTCGTAAAGAGTTGATAGACGTTTTGGGGCAAAACGTGTGGCAAGCGGATTTCAAATGTCCAGGTTGCTTTTGCTTTATTGACGCGAAGCTTCTCAAGAACTGCTTCGTTAAAGTATTCTTCAATGATACCGTTCGGTAATTCCAAGTCACTCAGCAACAGTGACATGCGTTGTTGTGTATCCACTCGCAATTGTGCTGTCTGATCGCTTCACACCGTGACAGCAACTCCTCCTCCTCTTGCGGATTGCCCAAGGGGCGAATGGGTGTGAGACAAGAAAACAGTCACTTTATGAAAAGTGACCGTCTCCATTCTTTATTCTAAACCTTCATAGAGTGAACGAACAGCCTCAACGACTTGTTCTTGTCCAATTTCTTCTGCATCGCCACCGCGACGAGCTTTTAATTCGACGATTCCTTCTGCCGCTTTTTTGCCGACGTTCAAGCGAACCGGTAGACCAATCAAATCCGCATCGGCGAATTTGACGCCTGCTCGTTCTTTTCGGTCGTCAAGCAGGACGCTGAATCCTGCAGCTGTCAACTCCCGGTATAGTGTTTCTCCGAGTTCAAGCTGTTCTGCATTTTTACCATTGACGACAATCAAATGGACATCGTATGGTGCGATCGCTTTTGGCCAAATGATTCCGCGCTCATCATAATGTTGTTCGACGACTGCCGACAATGTCCGCGAGACACCAATGCCGTAACATCCCATGATGAGTGGTTGTGCTTTACCGCCTTCATCGAGGAACGTCGCTCCCATTCCTTCAGAGTAACGTGTTCCGAGTTTGAAGACTTGACCGACTTCGATGCCACGTGCGAATTTGACGTTTCCGTTTCCGTCTGGTGACGCGTCACCTTCTTCGACGAAGCGCAAGTCCGTATAGTCTGCTTCGAAATCACGGCTTGGATCGACATGGATATAATGTGTTTCTGCTTTGTTTGCACCACAGACAGCGTTCGTCAAGGCACGTACCGCGTAATCGGCGACGATCTTCATGTCTGCCCCGATCGGTCCGAGTGTTCCAGGCGTTGAGTGAAGCGCTGCTTCAATCTCTTCGTCGCTCGCCATCGTGATGTCGAGTGCGCCCAGATAGTTTTTCAATTTGATATCGTTGACTTCGTGATCGCCTCGGACGAGTGCCATGACAAGCCCTTGTTCCGTCTTGAAGATGACGGTCTTGATCGATTCATTTGCTGGTAAGTTCAGATGTGCACTGACCGCTTCGATCGTCTTCGCATCTGCTGTATGCACTTCTTCAAGTGCTTCTGGTGCTTTGTCTTGCTTCGGATAGGCATCAATCGACTCTGCCATCTCTAAGTTCGCTGCATAATCCGATTGGTCCGAGTAGACGATCGTATCTTCACCGATTGCTGCTAACGCATGGAACTCATGTGTTCCACTACCACCGATTGCACCCGAGTCAGCGACGACTGGACGGAACTCAAGACCCACACGTGAGAAAATCCGCGAATACGTATCAAACATGTTTTGATACTCTTCGTCTAAGCTCTCTTGTGACGAATGGAACGAGTAGGCATCTTTCATGATGAACTCACGACCACGTAATAAACCGAAACGTGGCCGACGTTCGTCACGGTATTTCATTTGAATCTGGAAGAGATTGACCGGTAACTTTTTATACGAGTTCAATTCATCACGAACGATTGAAGTGATCAGTTCCTCGTGCGTCGCTCCGAGCGCGAACCGGCGATCATGACGATCCGTCAAGCGCATTAATTCAGGTCCATAGATATCCCAGCGTCCTGTTTCTTCCCATAGTTCAGCTGGTTGAATTGCTGGCATCAGTAATTCTTGCGCACCCGCTGCCTCTAATTCCTCGCGAATGATTGTCTCGATATTTGCGAGAACCCGTTTTGCGAGTGGGAGATACGAATAGATTCCAGCGGCATTTTGACGCATGAATCCTGCACGAAGCAAGAGTTGGTGACTGATGGCTTCTGCATCAGATGGTACTTCACGCAACGTTGGCATGAATAGTTTTGATTGTTTCATAATGAGTCACGAACTCCTTTGACTGAGTGATTAATTAAAAGAATTTTTGAATGTCGTTCCAAGTAACGACGAGCATGAGTAACATCAAAAGCGCAAAACCGACGAAATGAACCAATCCTTCTTTTTGAGGATCGACCGGTTTACCGCGTAAGGCTTCAAGGAAGAGGAACAGCAAGCGTCCTCCGTCAAGTGCTGGAAGTGGCAATAGGTTGAAGACTGCTAAGTTAACGGACAACAGTGCAGTCCATGTCAAGAGCATCGAGAACCCACTATCTGCGACCTGATCGGTCATCTTGACGATCCCGACTGGCCCTGATAATTGATCGACGCCAACGACACCGGTCACGAGATCTCCAACCGCTCCGACGATGAGCGTCGACATCCGCCATGTTTCTGAAACGCCCGTTTGTAGTGCTGTTCCGAATGATTTTTCTGTCTCATTCGTAACACCGATGATGCCGACCTTCTGTTCTCCTTGCTGTTGCACTTTTGGCGTGATTTCAGTTGTCGTCTCTTTCCCATCACGCTCATATTTTACTTCTGTCGCTTTCCCAGCACGATCTTGGAATCCAGCACGTAAATCCGTCCATTTGGCTGTATCCTGTCCGTTGACTGAGATGATCCGGTCACCTTCAACAAGTCCTGCTTGATCGGCAGGTGAACCTTTTTGTACTGTACCGATGACGCTTTCCCCTGTCGGAGAGCCATTATATAAGGCAAGACCGAATAAAATGACGAACGCGAGGACAAAGTTCATGAACGGTCCTGCAGCAATCGCAAGGACGCGTTTCCAAACGGATTTCGAACCAAATGTGCGATCATACGGCGCAATTTGTGTCCGTGTCTGACCTTCGACAAGAAATGCTGTCGGGGAGACAGGGTATCGGACCGAGGTCTCATCCTGTAACCCAACGAGTTCGAGTTGACGCAACAAGTCAATCCGCTCGACAGTAACGACTTGGTCGACTTGTGGCTGATCTGCATCGAAATAAATCGTCTCGATGACACCGTCCTTTAACTGTAATCCGACGGTTTGACCTGATTTGATCTCAACGAGTTCAGGTTCTTCACCCGCCATCTTGACATAACCGCCAATCGGCAACAGGCGCACCGTATACAACGTCTCATTTTTAAACACTGAAAAGATCTTCGGTCCAAATCCAATCGCGAATTCCCGACAGAGAATACCTGCCCTCTTCGCCATTACGAGATGACCCCATTCATGGACGGCGACGAGTACACCGAACATCAGTACGATTGAAATAAAGGTCGTCATTACTTATCCCATCCTTAGTTAGCGAATGTAAGAGACGATACGAACTCACGCGCCCATCGATCGGCTTCAAGGATTTGATCCAAGGAAGGCTCGTCGATAAGCTCATGAGCTTGAAGCGCCGCCTCGACGCTCGCTTCGATTTCTAAAAAGCGAATGTCCCCTTTTAAGAAACGGTCCACCGCTTGTTCGTTCGCAGCATTGAGTACTGATGGCATCGACCCACCGGCTTGACCCGCTTCAAAAGCAAGTCGTAACAAGGGATAACGATCAAATGATGCATCAGCAAAGTGTAAGCGTCCGATTTCCTTTAAGTTTAACCGTTCTCCCCCTTGAATTTCAAGGCGGGACGGATATGTAAGAGCGTACTGAATCGGCTCCCGCATGTCGGGCATACCAAGCTGCGCCATGACGGCACCATCGTTGAACTCAACCATCGAGTGGATGATCGATTCACGATGAATGACGACATCGATATCCGCATAGTCGACATCAAATAACCAGTGCGCTTCAATGACTTCGAACCCTTTGTTCATCATCGACGCCGAATCAATCGTGATTTTCGCTCCCATCGACCAGTTCGGATGCGCCAGTGCTTGTTCGACCGTCACGTCTGCCAGATCTTCCCGTGATTGATCACGGAAGCTTCCGCCTGATGCTGTCAAGATGATTTGACGCACATCCTCTCGCCGCTCCCCGTTCAAGCATTGGAAGATTGCCGCATGTTCACTATCAACAGGTAAAATCGTCACGTTTTTTTCGCGCGCGAGCTTCATGACAAGGTGCCCTGCCGTGACGAGTGTTTCTTTGTTCGCAAGACCAATCGTTTTACCCGCCTCGATCGCGGCAAGCGTCGGACGTAAGCCGACAGCTCCTACGACCGCTGTAATGACTGTATCGACTTCAGGATGCGTCACGACATCAAGCAATCCTTCTTCACCGATGACGATCGTCGGCTGATAACTCAACTGCTGCTCGAGTTCTTGACGTGTTGTCTCATCTTGAACTCCGACAAGCATCGGTTGCAAACGATTCAACCACGGTACGGCGACCGTCGTGTTGCGACCAAATGCAAAACTCGTCAATTCAAAAAGATCTGGATTAGCCGCAATGACATCAAGCGTCTGCGTACCAATCGATCCCGTTCCACCGATGATACTGATTTTCTTCATAATGAAGCGCCTCCTCAAGCAAAGATATCGAGTACGACGAGGACCGTAAAGACGATCATCATGCTGTCGAATCGATCTAGAATACCACCATGGCCCGGTAGTAACGTTCCAGAATCCTTTACACCATAATGGCGTTTGTAAGCGGACTGGACCAAGTCACCAAGTTGTCCAACGACGGCAACGATGATGGCAAGGACAATGACTTTCCCAAAACCGACTGTCGGTTCGATACTTTCAAACACGACACCGAGTAAGATGGCAAGTAGCACGCCACCGACTGCCCCTTCAATCGTTTTGTTCGGGCTGATTGACGGCCACAGTTTATTCTTACCAAATCGTTTCCCGACGAAGTACGCCCCTGAATCCGTAAACCAGATCAAGAGAATGATCAAGAGCGACCACGTTAATCCATGTTCGAGTAAGCGGATGTAGGCGAACGATGCAAAACCGACACCAACATAAACCGCAGTCAGCAGTAAAAAGGCGACATCATCGAACGTAAAGACATTTTTCGAAAACACGTTCCAAAAGAGACCGATCAATAAAATGATCATTGCCCAAGCGATTGGTGAAAGTCCGATTGGGAGTGTCCGATCGACTGCCTCTTCATAGATACCGACGAATGGTAATAACGTACCGATCCCGAATAAAATCCGTGGAATGCGCGAGCCGCTCCATTGTCGCATCCGGACGAGCTCGGTATAACCGAGAATCGTTAGTACTGCCATAAACGCTAAAAAGGGAAGTCCACCGATGTACAAAAGCGCCAAAAAGATGGCGCCTGCCCATATCCCTGTGATAATCCGAGTTTTCATAAGCTAGTTCCTCATTTAATCAGACGCCGCCAAATCGGCGTGTCCGTTGATTGTAATCTTCAATTGCTGCCAAGAAAGCATCCCGACGAAACTCTGGCCACAAGACATCTGTAAAATAAAACTCTGCGTACGCCGCTTGCCAAAGTAAGAAGTTCGATAACCGTTGTTCGCCACTCGTTCGAATCACGAAATCGACATCGGTTACGGATCCTGTCATTAGCTCGCGCTCGATCGTCTCCGGTGTAATCGCATCCGGTGACAATGTTCCTGCCTGAACCTGTGCGCCCAGTTTTTGCATGACTTGCACGAGTTCATCGCGTCCTCCATAATTCAGAGCGAAAATCAGACGAAGTCCTGTATTGTGTTGCGTATCCAGTTTCGCTTGTTCGACCGCCTCACGCGTGAAATGAGGGAGGCGAGATACTTCACCTGCTACCTCGACCTTAACATTTTGGGCATCGAGTTCTTTCAAATCTGATTCTAAAAACTGAGCTGGGAGCTTCATCAAAAAATTAACTTCTTCTTCTGGACGCGTCCAGTTTTCAGTTGAAAAGGCATATAGTGTCAAGCTTCTGATACCAAGCTCATTTGCAACTCGAACGACTTCTCGAATCGATTTCATCCCTTCACGATGTCCCATAATTCGCGGAAGCCCACGTTTTTTTGCCCATCGTCCATTTCCATCCATGATGATCGCAACATGTTCTGGCACCCGTTCATAGGTTTCGGTTTCTTTCGTCTGATTCAACCATTGAAACATTCGCACTTCCTCCTCTCTCAATTATGAAGAAAGGGACTCTTCGTGTGACAAAGAGTCCCCCACATGACGATCCGTCGCGTCATACTTCCATGATTTCTTGTTCTTTTTCCGTTGCCGTTTGATCAAGTTGTTTGACGAACTTGTCTGTCAACGTCTGAACATCTTCTGTATAACCACGTAGATCATCTTCTGTCAATGCACCATCTTTTTCTTGTTTCTTCAACTGTTCGTTCGTGTCACGACGAATGTTACGGAGGGCAACCTTGCCTTCTTCCGTATACTTCTTGACGAGTTTAACCAGTTCCTTCCGACGCTCTTCCGTTAATGGTGGAATCGCAAGACGGATGACCGTACCATCAGATGATGGTGCAAGACCAAGATCAGCACGTTGAATCGCTTTTTCAATCTCACTCACCATTGACTTATCCCAAGGAGTGATCAAGATTAGGCGTGCCTCTGGTGTGTTGACATTCGCTACTTGATTCAGCGGTGTTGGTGAACCATAGTATTCGACTTGAACGGGATCCAAAATCGCAACGTTCGCACGACCTGCACGGAGTGTCGCAAGTTCCTTCTTAAGTGAAAGATGTGCTTTTTCCATCCGTTCTTCGGCTTGTTTTAAGATTTCTTTTGACATATTAGTTCCCCCTTACGATTGTCCCGATTTCGTCACCGATGACGACACGTTTGATGTTACCTTCTTCCATCAACGAGAAGACGATGAGCGGGATGTCATTGTCCATACAAAGTGATGTAGCTGTAGAATCCATGACTTGGAGTCCATCTTTTAAGACATCCAAGTAAGAGAGCGTCTCGAATTTTTTCGCTTCTGGATCAACGTTCGGATCCGCTGAGTACACACCATCGACATTGTTTTTCGCCATCAAGATGACTTCTGCTTCGATTTCTGCTGCACGAAGAGCAGCCGTTGTGTCAGTTGAGAAATAAGGATTTCCGGTACCTGCTGCAAAAATAACAACTCGTCCTTTTTCAAGATGACGCATTGCACGGCGACGAATATATGGTTCTGCTACTTGGCGCATCTCGATCGATGTTTGAACACGTGTTTCAACACCTACATCTTCTAAACTGTCTTGAAGCGCAAGCGAGTTCATGACTGTCGCTAGCATCCCCATATAATCGGCATTGGCCCGGTCCATCCCAAGTTCTGCACCTGTTTTACCACGCCAAATATTTCCAGCTCCGACAACGACCGCTACTTCAACATTTAATTCAATCAATTCGCGAATCTGTTCCGAGATGGATTTGACGATGACAGGATTAATCCCAAACCCTTGATCTCCTGCGAGCGCTTCTCCGCTCAATTTTAACACAATCCGGTTATATTTCGGTTGCATGACTATGTCCCCCTTGCTAAATTCCGTAAAAAAGGAACACGAACCACTTCCACACGAAAGTGGATTGAAGCATACGTGTTCCTTCTCTTGTCATCAGGATGATCCCGATTCTTATTTTTTAAGTTGGTTCATAACTTCTTCAGCGAAGTTCTCTTCGCGTTTTTCCATACCTTCTCCAACTTCGAAGCGTACGAATGACACGACTTTACCGCCTTTAGATTCTACATATTTACCAACTTTGAAGTCTGGATCTTTAACGAACGTTTGATCGACGAGGCAGATTTCCTCGAAGAACTTGTTCATACGACCAACGATCATTTTTTCAACGATGTTAGCTGGTTTTCCTTCGTTCAATGCTTGCTCAGTGAGGACTTTTTCTTCACGTGCTTTTTCTTCTTCTGTGACAGAAGTACGGTCAACGTAAAGTGGACGTGCTGCTGCGATGTGCATTGCAACGTCTTTTGCAACTGTTTCGTCTGTTGTACCTTCGATAACGACGACTGAACCGATGCGACCACCCATGTGGAGGTAAGAACCGAAGACTGCATCATCTGCTTTTGTGAAGAGCGCTACGCGACGGAGTGAGATTTTCTCTCCGATTGTTGAAGCTTCTTCTGAGATGTATGTGTCGATTGTTTTGCCTGCTTCGTATTCAGAAGCAAGAGCAGCTTCTGCTGTCTCAGAACCGTTACGGAGAACAGCGTCTGCGATGTTTTGAACGAGTGTTTGGAAACGTTCGTTTTTCGCAACGAAGTCTGTTTCTGAGTTGATTTCAACGAGTGCCGCTTTGTTGCCGTCAACTGCAACTGCAGTCAACCCTTCAGCTGCGATACGATCGCCTTTTGCTGCTGCTTTAGCGATCCCTTTTTCACGCAAGAAATCTACTGCTGCGTTCATGTCACCGTCAGTTTCAACGAGTGCTTTTTTGCAGTCGAGCATACCTGCACCTGTTTTTTCACGAAGTTCTTTAACCATTGCTGCTGTAATAGCCATTCGATATTCCTCCTTATAACATCCTTAGTTTCAAAAAAAAGGTGATAAAAGGTCGATTCCCTTTATCACCTGGCATCACGAATTACTCAGCGTCTGCTACTACTTCTTCAGTAGTTTCAGGTGCTACGTTATCTTCGCCTTGTTTAACTTCGAGGATTGCGTCAGCCATTTTACCAGTGAGCAATTTGACTGCACGGATCGCATCGTCGTTCGCTGGGATGACGTAGTCGATTTCGTCTGGATCACAGTTCGTATCAACAATCGCAACGATTGGGATGTTGAGTTTGTGTGCTTCTGCAATCGCGATACGCTCTTTGCGTGGGTCAACGATGAAGAGTGCATCCGGAACGCCTGGCATATCTTTGATACCGCCGAGGAATTTCTCAAGACGAGTCATTTCTTTTTTAAGAATGATGACTTCTTTTTTAGGAAGAACTTCGAATGTACCGTTCTCTTCCATTTTTTCGAGTTGTTTCAAACGGTTGATACGTTTTTTGATTGTAGAGAAGTTCGTGAGAGTTCCACCCAACCAACGTTCGTTGATGAAGTATTGACCTGCACGGATCGCTTCTTCTTTCACAGTGTCTTGAGCTTGTTTTTTCGTACCAACGAAAAGAACGTTTCCGCCTTCAGACGCTACTTCACGGATGAAGTTGTATGCTTCGTCTACTTTTTTGACCGTTTTTTGAAGGTCGATGATGTAGATTCCGTTCCGTTCTGTGAAGATGTATTTCGCCATTTTTGGGTTCCAACGGCGTGTTTGGTGACCGAAGTGTACACCAGCTTCTAACAATTGTTTCATCGAGATTACTGCCATGATGAATTCCTCCTTTTGGGTTTTGGATGTCCTCCGCGATGATCGTCTGTCCAGCTAACCTATTAAAGGCACCGCAGCTGGCGATACATGCGTGCGTAATTAACACCGTAGACTAATATAGCATAAAGATTAACGAGGAGCAACCTTCGTTTGACGAGAAAGTTTAGCAATTAAAGCGACCTCACCCGTTCCCCGATTCAAAGAACGAGCAAGTGTCTCAAGATCTGTTCCTTCGCGTAAAGCCTGCTCCACATCTGTTAAGACCTGTTCTTCGTTCTGTACTTCAGAAGGAACTGGTGTTTCAATATATGATTCAGCTCGTTCATTTTGTACAACATTTTCCTCAGGTAAAACTGATTCTATTGATGGATTTTGATATGTTTCATTTATAGGATTAGATGATACCTCAGATTTTACGTTCTGCTCGGTCATTTCATTTACTTGCTCCATAAAGCTTAATAAAACTTGCTCTGTTTCGCTTTTTTCAAGCTCTAAACGGGATATACGATCTTTTAAATCCGCTTGCTGACGAAACAGCACAAGTAGTGCGTAGCATATAAGAGCTGCTAAGAGTATATACACGACTGTCATGATTGATTTCCTTTCACATTGCGACACGATCTGCTAAGTAGGCACTTCCCAATGCATTTTTTAATTTACGGAGAGCCTTAGAATGGATTTGAGAAATTCGAGATGTTGACAATTCAAGGATTTCGCCAATCTCAGTCAATGTTAATTCTTCATAGTAGAACAAGGAAACGACGAGTTGTTCTTTTTCTGACAGCTCTTTAACTTCCTCTGCTAATTTAGCAATCAACTCACGCATTAATAACATGTCTTCCGGAGTCGCAGTATCAGGGTCTAGATAGGAAACGGTCATTGCTTTCCCTTCATCTTGTAAAGTGACGGCTTCGTCAATCGATAATATATTTGCAAAATAACTTTCAGCTAACGCACTCTTCACTTCATCTGTAGACATTTCTACAATCGAAGATACTTCTTCAATCGTCGGAGTTCTTTGAAGAGATTGCTCTAGTATTTCAACAGCTGCTTCGACCCGCTTTGCTTTTTCTCGTAAAGAACGTGGTAACCAATCGATTTTTCGCAATCCGTCTAAAATTGCTCCTCGAATCCGAAAGGCGGCATACGTGTCGAATTTATTATTATGATTTTGATCGAATTTTTGAAGAGCATCGTACAATCCCATCATCCCTAAACTTTTCAATTCATCCCGATCGACACTTTTAGGTAATGTTGCACTTAGTCGTTGAACATGATACTGAACGAGAGGCTCGTAATTCAAAAGTAATTCATCTGCTACCGTGATATCACGTGTCGATAGCCATCGATCCCAAAGTTGTTGTAATTCCTCACGCATGACCATTCCTCCTCTATATTTCCAACGTCCCGACATTTACTGTCCGGATAACGAGACGTCCTGACTTTGAGTGGAACTCGATCGTCCGCCCATTCGTGCCACCTACATCTTCTGCAACGAGTGGGATTCCTGTCTTTTGTAACATATCTTTGACGGACGCAATGTTTCGTTCTCCAATTCGCATCGATTCATGTTCGTATTTGAATTGGAACATCTGTGCACCACCAGCAATCTTAGCACGTAAGCGTAATGCACCATTTGCTCGTAAGCGTTTTACGATTTCTAAAATAGCAGTATCTGCAAACTTACCGATTTCTGCCTCGCGATTACGACTAATGGCCGAATCTGGCAACATCACGTGTGCCATGCTTGATAACCCTCGCTCTTGATCATAGATGACGACCCCAACGCAAGAACCAAGACCAGCAGTGCGAAGAATGACAGGCTGTTTGCTGATTGCGTATTCTGCAATTCCAATACGTATGAGTTCATCCATCAATGTCCACACCCAATCGCTGAAAAACTGTCTGAAACGCATTTGCTTCTGGAAGGAGAAGCAAGTGTCCAGTCAATTCATTCCCGGCACTAGAAAGATGAGTGTCGATATACAAAGCCATATTTCCCGGTGTTGAAGATTCAAGCAATGCCACCTCGAGAAGTGCGCCAACCATATCAAATGCAGAAGCAGGAACACTGACTTGGAGGGACAAATCCAACCAATCTGAAATCGATCGTGCATATGCCCCAATTAGTATATTCCCGATTTCCTCCCAGGCAGAAACCCCCATTTCATGAGAATCAGAGAAAAATTGGAATTCAGATTTCATTAGCTGTCCAATTAACTTTTCTGCATCATGGAGTGGCATCAAAAAAAGCAAGGTCGCTCGAATATCACCTGAAAACCGTAACAATGCGCCAGCCGTGTAAGCTTCTGCACCGCCCACACGATCTATGATCGTTGTAAACGATTCTAATTCGGCAGAAGGCACTTCGATTTCAATTGGTTTCCCTAAAAGTGTAGACAATGCTGTAGCAGCATGACCTGCTCCGATATTTCCAATTTCTCTGAAAATATCTTTTTGATCTGAATTAAGCATGAACGATATCCTCAAATAATCGATTTGGTTCGATTAAAGAAAACAGTTGGTCTTCTCCTTTTGCGACTGCCGTTAGGTAAGATGCATCTTCCTGTTTTTGTTCGCCCAAAGGCTCGATTCTAACTTCAGAAGATTCTACGACTTCATTCGCTCGATCAACGATGAATCCAGCGTCTCCGTGCTCAAGTGTTGCAATGATGATCCGTGTTTCTTCTGTTTCTTCGATTACGTCAAAACCTAAACGTGAACGTAAATCAATCACAGGTGTTACGACTCCACGCAAATTAATTACACCTTTAACGTAAGAAGCAGCATTTGGAATTCGTGTGATGGGAATGAGACGTTCAATTGAACGAACAGATTGTACGTCAATCCCATATGAATTCTCTTCTAGTTGAAAAACAACCCACTTTTGTTCCATCTTCAATTCCCTCACTTTCGTAATAGAGCGTTACTGTCAATGATTAATGCCACTTGCCCATCGCCAAGTATAGTTGCTCCGGAAATAGCCCGAATACCTTCGAGATAACTACCTAGCGGCTTCATGACAATTTCTTGTTGTCCAATCAATTCAGAAACGATTAAACCTGCCAGCTTTTCACCACTACGAACAACAACAACGGAGTAAGCCTCCGCCTCATGTTGCGGCAATCCATAGACTTCATTTAACGAAATCAATGGAACCAATTGTCCACGGAAATCGAATACTTTCTCGCGATGCGCCTGTAAGATCGAAGAGCTTCTTAATGATGTTGTCTCGATGATTGCCGTCAACGGAATAGCATACGTTTCTTTACCAAGTTCAACCAACATTGCTGAAATGATAGATAACGTAAGTGGTAGACTAATTCGGAAAATAGTACCTTCACCACGACGTGTTTCTACAAATACTTCCCCACCAAGAGATTCAATCTTGGATTTCACAACATCGAGTCCTACACCTCGCCCGGACAAATCTGTCACCGTTTCTGCTGTCGAAAAACCTGGAGCGAATAATAACATCGATGCTTCTTCAATTGTTAATAGTGCCGCCTCTTCTTCCGTAATTAGCCCCTTTTCAATCGCGATTCGTGTGACGCGCTCGTGGTTAATTCCAGCACCATCATCTTCGATTTCAATGAAGACTCGATTTCCCGAATGATAGGCGCGTAATGATAAATTCCCTTCAACAGGTTTTCCAGCAAGAATTCGGTCCGCTTTGTTTTCGATTCCATGATCGATTGCATTACGAATCAAGTGAACTAATGGATCTCCGATCTCATCGATGACTGTTCGATCCAACTCTGTCTCAGCACCAGTGATATGAAGTTTTATGTGTTTTCCGACATCTTTCGATACAGAACGTACCATTCGTGGGAAACGATTAAATACTTGTTCAATTGGCATCATACGTAAAGTCAATACGAGAGACTGTAATTCGTTCGTCCCACGCTTAATTCGCTCAACAGTATCCGTCAATTCAGGAGAACCTACTTCTGCCGCAATTCGTTCTAAGCGACCTCGATCGATGATGAACTCCTCAAATAAGTTCATGAGGCGGTCAATCCGTTCAAGATTGACACGGATCGTTTTTGAAGCGACTGGTGCAGTGACATCCATTGGTTCACTCGTCGTAGAAGTCGCCTCTTTTTGAATCTCTTCAGTAACAGGTTCTTGTTGCAACGTAGAAGTGGCAACTTCTGCTTCTGACGTCGTCTCAAAAGGGACGATGGAAACATTCGCCACTTCTGATACGGCTTCAACTGCTTCTCGAATCGTCTCTTTTTCACTTTGTGTTACGAATAAAATCTCAAATGATGTATCAAAATGTTCTTGCTCTAAGTCATCTGAAGTCGGATTTGATAAAATGACGTCCCCCAGTGATTGAAGACGATCAAACACCATATAAACGCGAGCAGCTTTTAAGATGACATCAGCTGATAGTTCGACTGATAACACGTATGCTTGATAGCCTGCTGCAATCGATTGTTGGACAACCGCTTTTGAATAGACATCACATTCAAAATTCTGTTGCGTAGTAGGTAGAACATTCGTTTCAACTTGTACATCATTCGGTTGAATGAATCGCTTCAATCGATTAACCGTCTCCGTTACATCTAACTTTCCTTTTCCGCCTCGACTAATATCTTCAACCATCGTTTCAAGTTGTTCTGCCGCGACGAATAATACATCAATCAGTTCGGAAGTAGCTGGTTGTTTTTTAGAGCGAACTAAATCGAGAGCACTCTCCATTTCATGCGTTAAGTCAGCGATAGCATCATACCCCATCGTTCCTGCCATTCCTTTGAGTGTGTGAGCTGACCGGAAAATTTGATCAATGACAGCTTCGTCATCCATACGTTGTTCGAAATCCAATAAGCTTGTATTGATTGCTTGAAGGTGCTCCATTGATTCATCAAGGAACAATCCTACATATTCATTTAAGTCCATGAATGATTTCCTCCTTTATTTCCAACTTAATGGACATGATCTTTCCCATGCTTTAGCCGACTTAATAATCGATCTAAAAACTTTCGTTCTTTTACGCGAACACCCGTCAATGAAGTAGTAATGTGATCCATTCGCCAACTGACATGACTTTTTCGATCCATGATATAAAATGGCATTTGGGCTTTGACCGCTTTCACTACTGTTTGATCTTCAGGTAGAAAACCAATGAAACGTAGTGATTTTCTTAAAAATTGAGAGCTGACTAATTCGAGCCGATCAAATGTTTCAAGAGCTTCTTCACCATTCGTAGCTCGATTAACAATCACGGAAACAGGCAATTCATTCGCATGATGATGGGCTAATTTTACAAACGCGTACCCATCCATGATGGAAGTAGGTTCTGGTGTAACAACTAGCCATGCTTCATCTGCACTACCAATGAAATCAAACGTTTGATGATTAGCACCGGCACCTAGATCAAGTAATACATAATCATATTCATAGAAGAATCGAAATTCACGTAATAAAAAGGTAATGTCATCACTCGTGAAATTCGTCAATTCAGCAAATCCACTTCCCCCATGAATGAACTGAAGGGTTGGTGAATATTCTACAATTGACTGTTGTAGTGATTCTCTTTTCTTCACACATTCCATCAGTGATAACTTAGAAGATTTACCGAGTAAAATACCAATGTTGGCCATACCGATATCTAAATCGATAATAAGTACCTTCTTGTTTTGAAGAGATAGAGCAACACCTAAGTTGACAGCGACGTTCGTTTTCCCAACGCCACCTTTACCACTAACAATAGCAATCGTTTTAGTTTCATTTACGGATAACTTAGAGCGTAGGACTCGAGCTTGATCTTCTTGCATCATCCCATTCCTCTCTCGACGATCATCTGGGATATCTCTTCTACAGAACTAAACAAGATATCTTCAGGTACCTCTTGACCAGTGGTTATACAATAGATGGGTACATCACTTTCTTCCGCGAGACCAACGATTGACCATAATTCACTTGTCTCGTCCGCTTTTGAGAAAATAATTCCAGATACAGGTACGGATTGAAAGCGATCATACATACGAAGTAGATCTTGATATTTCGCAGTCAGACTGAGTACGAGAAATACATCCGTCTCTTCAAAAGTATGCCGACTTTTTAATTGTTCAACATACCCGACATCAAGGAAATTCCTACCCGCTGTGTCAATCAGAACGATATCGCATGATTGTAATGCTTCTTTCGCTTGTTCAAAGTCATTCAGATCGTATGCAACATGAATCGGGATACCTAGTATATCTGCATATGTGTTTAATTGTTCAATGGCAGATATCCGATATGTATCCGTCGTAATAAGACCGACTCGTTTTTTTTCTGTTAATGTAAAATGTGCTGCTAGTTTTGCAATCGTAGTCGTCTTTCCGACACCTGTAGGACCTGTTAACATAATGAATTTCGAATGCGTCGTTTTCGTCCGAATCTTCGCTTGAACCTCTTCGAGTAATACCGTGTTCAATTCAGCTTGCTGCGTTTGATAATAAGTTGACACAAGTTTCTCGTGTAGGTGTTCTGCCAACTGATTCAACGCTGGCTCCGCAAGTAACTTAGCGTACTGTCTTAGTTCTCTTGGTAATGGTCTTTCCCCTGTCGTAATAATTGTAGGGCGTTCTACGATTGATCGCTGTTCTATTTGGTTTACATGAAGGTTCACTCTATTCGGCTGTTCTACTTTAACAGTCCTTTTATCCTCTACATGTTCATCCACCGAACCGACCAATTCTACTTTTCGTTTTGCAAAAACCCCGAAAATACCACCGACTTTTATATGCCGTGTATTCAAGATGATAGCTTCTTCGCCTAACTCCTGTTTAACTCGCTCCATTGCTTCAGCCACCGTATCTGCTACGATTTTTTTCACTATCATTGCTTATATCACCCCAATACTCTTCACTTCGATCGTCGGCATCAATTCGTTATACGATAAGACCGGAATATCCGGGAAGTATCGTTCCGTCAACTGACGAACGAACATTCGAATACTTGGAGAAGTCAGAATGATTGGATGTGCGCCATAGCGTTCAAACTCCATCGTCCGTTCTTGCAGCGTTTCGATGAAGCGACTCGCTTTTTCGGGATCAAGCGCTAAATAATTACCAAACTCTGTCTTCTGGATCGCCGACTGGATATCGAGTTCCATCTCACTTGAGACTGTTACGACGTGTAACACCTCTCCTTGCATGACTTGTTCAGTGATTTGACGTGATAAGGATTGGCGAACATACTCTGCTAGTAATTCACTATCCTTGGTTACTGCGGCATAATCAGCAAGCGTTTCAAAAATTAAAGGTAAATTTCGAATCGATATTTTCTCTTTTAGTAATTGAACGAACACTTTTTGCAAATCCCCAATCGAAAGTAGTTGCGGCGTAACTTCTTCCACTAAAATCGGATGAGATTCTTTTAAATGATCGACCAATTGTTTCGTTTCTTCTCGACCAAGTAATTCAGCAGCATGTTTCTTTAAGAGTTCTGTTAAGTGCGTAGCAACGACAGATGGTGGATCAACGACCGTATAGCCTGACATTTCTGCTCGGCTCCGTGTCTGTTCATCAATCCAGAGTGCCGGCATACCAAATGCCGGTTCAACTGTCTCGATCCCTCGAATCTCTGGATCGTCGACACCCGGACTCATCGCTAAGTAATGATCAAGTAACAGTTCGCCGGTTGCCATCTCACTTCCGCGAATCTTAATCCGGTACTGATTCGGTGATAACTGTAAGTGATCCCGAATCCGAACGGTCGGAAGAACGAATCCGAGTTCAAGAGCTAGTTGCCTACGAATCATGACGACACGATCGAGTAAATCGCCACCTTGCGCTTCATCAGCAAGCGGAATCAAACCATAACCGAATTCGAATTCAATCGTATCAACATTCAGTAAGGAAATAACTGATTCGCTTGATCGTAAATTTTCGCTTGGTGCTTCTTCGACAGCAACTTCTTCTTGCATCGTCTTCGTCGCCTGCTTCATTCGCCAAGCAAAGAATCCAAACAGTGCAGCGATCGGCATCGTGACGTAATCCGGAATCGCCGTGAACAGTCCAAGTAAGAAGATCGCTCCTGCTGCAATTCCAACGAGGAGTGGTGTCCGTGTCAATTGACCGATGACATCCTCTCCAAGATTTCCATCAGACGTTGAACGTGTGACGATAATACCGGTCGCAACCGATATCAAAAGGGCTGGAATCTGACTGACAAGACCGTCACCAACTGTTAGCAACGTATACAAATTGACGGATTCCATCATCGGTAAACCCTGCTGGACAACACCGATGATCATCCCGAAAATCAAGTTGATGATGACGATGATGATGCCTGCGATTGCATCTCCTTTAACGAACTTCGACGCCCCATCCATCGCACCATAAAAATCCGCTTCCGACTGAATTTTTTGGCGACGAGTCCGGGCTTGCAATTCGTCAATCATGCCGGAGTTCAAATCAGCATCGATCGCCATTTGTTTCCCTGGCATCGCATCGAGCGTAAAACGTGCCGAGACTTCCGAGACTCGTTCTGAACCCTTTGTGATGACAAGAAACTGGATTAAGACGAGAATCAAGAAGACGACGAAGCCGACAAGCGCGTTACCTCCGACAACAAAACTACCGAAAGCCTCGATGACTTCGCCACCGTTTCCGTTTGATAAAATCGCCCGTGTCGTTGAGACATTGAGCGCAAGACGAAACAGCGTAACGATCAGTAACAATGTCGGAAATACAGAAAACTCAAGTGCCTCTTTGGCATTCATCGCAACGAGTAGTACCATCAAGGCAATTAAAATATTGATGATGATTAAAAAATCGAGCATGATAGCGGGCAGTGGAATGACGAGCATGAAGACGATCATGATGACGCCTAGCAGAACCGTTAAATCTCGTGTTGATATACTCATGATGCTTCATCCTTTCATTTTGCTTGTTTCAGTTGATAGACAAAGGCGAGTGTTTCAGCGAGCGCCTGATAGAACGTTTCATCCACTGCCATACCAATTTCTGATTGAGCGAACAACGCCCGCGCCAGCGGACGATTTTCAACAATCGGGACATCAGCTGCTGTCGCCTTCTCCCGAATCCGGAACGCGACAGCATCTACGCCTTTAGCAACGACAATCGGTGCCATATGTTTTCCGTCATCGTATTGAATCGCTACCGCATAATGGGTTGGGTTCGTGATGACGACGTCGGCATTTGGTATTTCTTGCATCATCCGCCGCATCGCCATCTCCCGTTGTTGTTGTTTGATTTTCCCTTTGATTTGAGGGTCACCCTCTGTGTTTTTATGCTCATCTTTTAAATCCTGTTTACTCATTCGGATCGACTTCTCGAAATCAAATTTTTGATAAGCGAAGTCCAAAATGGCTAATGCAATCAAAGCGATACTAACAGATAAACCGAGTAAAAATGTTAAATGACCAATGATAGCTAATGCATCACCGATTGGTTCCGAAGTCAACCGTGAAATTTCGACCTTGTTATTCCATAAGACCGTGCCGCTCGTCACACCGATGACAAGCAGTTTAAAGACCGATTTTAAAAATTCGACGAGCGCTTTGACACTAACAATTCGTTTGACGCCTTGTAGTGGATTAATCCGATCCAGTTTCGGTTGGATCGCCTCGCCACTCAAAAGTACACCAATTTGAACAAAATTCCCGAGAACACCGATGACGACCGCTGTTAAAAAGAACGGTGCGACGAGAATTCCCATTTGAATCAGCATCTCGACTAAAATCTGTTCAATTCGTCCCTCCTCAACAGCCTGCAACACTTGACTTGCACTTAGACCATCTTGTAGAACGAGGACGAATCGTCGTCCTAGAAATGGACCAAAAAAATAGAGGACGAGGAACATCGCGAATAACATAAAACTACTTGTCAGATCCGCTGATTTTGCGACTTGCCCCTTCTTGCGGGAATCATCCCGCTTTCGAGGTGTCGCCTTCTCCGTCTTCTCACCAGCGAAGTACTGAAGGTCAAGGCGTAATCGATATGAATGCATGTCCTCAACCTCCTAGTAATCGAATGGCATCTGCAAGTACATCTTGTAGTAATGGAACGAATCGACCGATTCCTGTGATCGTCGCTCCTGCTAATAAAAACAGAATCGCGTATCCCATCAATAGTTTGACGGAAAAACCAATCGCAAAAATGTTGAATTGGGGAGCCGTTTTCGCTAGGAAACCGAGCGCGAGATCCACTAAAAAGAGTGAAACGACAAGTGGCATCGCCATTTGTAAGGCAGTCAACATCGCAAGCCCAACGACACGGATGACAAGGCTCATTCCTGCGTCGCCCGATACCGCAATCAGGCTACCTGGTGGAAAGATTTGAAAACTCGTGTAGATGCCGTCAAGTAAAATCAGGTGCATATCAGAAGCGAGCAAGACGAGTAATGTCAGCATGTAATAAAAACGACCAACGATAGGTGACTGTCCACCAAACATCGGGTCATAAGCGGAAGCCATTGCAA
Source organism: Exiguobacterium sp. Leaf187 (assembly GCF_001423925.1). Lineage (NCBI taxonomy): Bacteria > Bacillati > Bacillota > Bacilli > Caryophanales > Exiguobacterium > Exiguobacterium sp. Leaf187. Next base: position 972,854 of record NZ_LMPR01000009.1, read on the forward strand.
GCCCCATTTGCAAATCAATGATGGAACCGGCAATTTGTGGCGCATACAATAAAAAACTGGCAAGTAACCCAAGTGCTAGACCGACTAAAACTTCCGTTCCCATTCGAAAGAAAAAATCGAAATCTTCTACGCGGACATCTGTTTTGACGGCATAACTTGCAAAGTAAGCTAGGCCTGCCGCCAATGCTAATTTATGTTGTGCTGGTAGTTGCTTTGAAGAAAACAACGGAGCTGCAACGAGAAATCCGACGATCCGACCAAAGATGAGTAAAAATACACTCAAGAAAGAAAGTAACGTCATTTGCGGGAAACCTCAGCGATTTGTTTGAATAGATCAATCGTAAAGGTCTGTAGCTCCTGCATGATCCAAGGACCAAAAAAGACGAGTGCTAAAAATACGGCAACGATCTTTGGAACGAACGATAACGTCTGTTCCTGAATTTGCGTCGTCGCCTGCAAAATACTAACGAGCAGACCTACGACGAGCGAGACGAGTAGCAAGGGAGCCGATACCTTGAGTAATGTCCAGACGGCAGAACTTGCAAGCTGTATGATCATTTCTTGAGTCATTCGGATCCCTCCCTAACGCATACTGACGAGCAATGATTCAACAATCAGGTGCCAGCCGTCAACTAAAATAAATAACAATAATTTAAACGGTAACGCAATCATGACCGGTGGCAACATCATCATTCCCATCGACATCAGGACACTTGAGACGACCATATCGATGACAAGAAAAGGTATGAAGATCATGAACCCGATTTGAAAGGCCGTTTTTAATTCACTGATCGCATAAGCTGGAACAAGTGCGACAAGTGGAATATCTTCAATTTTTTCTGGTTTTTCATAATTACCGTACTTTAAAAACAACTCTAAATCGTTTGTTCGCGTGTGTTTCGACATGAACCGTTTCATCGTATCTCCCGCTTTATCAAACGCTTCATCTTGACTGATTTTATCTGCCATATATGGTTTTAAGGCCGTCGTGTTTAATTCAGATAAGACAGGCGACATAACGAATAATGTAATGAACAAAGCGAGTCCAACGAGGAGCTGGTTTGGTGGCGTCTGTTGTGTTCCAAGAGCAGAACGGACAAAAGACAACACAACGACAACACGCGTAAAGCAGGTCATCAAAATGAGCAGTGACGGCGCAAGTGATAACAACGTCAGTAACACAAGTAGCTTAATCGATGTCGCTGTTCCTGACGGAGTATCAAGTGATATCAGATTCTCAATCGTATTCATGAGCGACCTCGATTCTTTTGCAGTTGTTCGAGTTGTTGTTTAAACGTCTCAAGAAACGGCGAAGGTGAGGATTTCGGGGAAGACTCTTCAAAATCCGTTGGTTCATATCCTTCCAGATCATCCAATGTATCTAATAATTGTACGTTTTCACCGACACCGACGACGTAAATCTTATCTTGTATCTTGACTAACTGAACCGATCGATCTTTCCCGAGTGGTACTCCACCTAAATGGGTCAATCGTCCGGAATGTCTGACACCTCGCGTTCGTTCGTGAATGAATCGTGTCACAAGGATGAATCCGCCGATCAAGACGATAAGAACGACGACTCCTTTAAAAATAGTCAACGCCATGGAAGGACTCTCATCGACTTGCTGAGTCGCCGGTGCATCGTTCTGAGTTGGATTTAATTTTTCTTCGACTGTTTCTGCACTTACGGGAACCGAAAGCAAAAACAGCAGACAAATCAGCAAAGTCACTTTTTTCATGACGAGACAGTTTTCGAAACCGCTTCTAGTACACGATCTGCTTGGAACGGTTTAACGATGAAATCTTTAGCACCTGCTTGAATAGCATCGATAACCATTGACTGTTGTCCCATTGCTGAACACATGATGACTTTAGCAGCCGGATTAATTGCTTTAATTTCCTTTAAAGCAGAGATTCCGTCCATTTCTGGCATCGTGATATCGAGTGTGACGAGATCTGGTGTTAATTCCTTATACTTTGAAACAGCCTCTAATCCATTCTCCGCTTCGCCAACGACATCGTAGCCATTCTTCGATAAAATTTCCTTGATCATCATTCGCATGAAAGCAGCGTCATCTACGATTAATACTTTTGCACTCATTTTATAGTTCCTCCTTAGAACATCCGAAGACGTTCTTTTGTATTTACGATTTCTGTAATGCGTACTCCGAAGTTTTCTTCAATGACTACAACTTCTCCGGTTGCAATCAACGTGTTGTTTACAAATACATCTACTGGTTCACCTGCTAATTTATCAAGTTCAATGATGGAACCTTGCGTCAGTTCTAGGATATCTCTAACCGATCGTCGTGTACGTCCTAGTTCAACCGTGACGTTCAACGGTACGTCATACAACATACCAATATTAGCCGGCGTACCGTCTACTTGTGCATCACTTAATTGACCGAATTGGACAGGACTGACAGCAACACTTTCTTTCACTACTTGTTCCTGAACTGGAGCAGGTTTTGCTGGCGGTGGAGAAGCTTCAACGGCTGGTGACGATTTAGGTTGAGTTTGTGCCGCAGGTTGAACCGGTGAAGGCTCATTTGATACTTCTGTGCTTGCTAAGAACAACTTTTGAATGAGTTGTTTAGAAAACTCGAGCGGTGCCAACTGTACGATTTTCGAATCAATCAATGTCCCGATTTTCAAATCGAACTCAATGATGACCATACTGTCCCAAAGAGAGAAACTATCTACGATACTTTTCTCTTGCGAAAAATCAAAAATTTCAACAGCTGGAGGTGAGATATCAATTCTCATGGAGAATACCGTGGACATCGATGTAGCGGCAGCTCCCATCATTTGGTTCATTGCTTCTTGTACAGCTGAAAGCGCAATCGGCTCCATCTCAGCAGTTTCATCAATGACACCATCTCCGCCCATCATTAAATTCGCAATAATGGAGGCATCCCGTTGTGTTAAGATGAGGACATTTTCACCTTTAAAACCTTCTGTATATCCAACGCGTAAGGCAACATGCGGAATGGGATAACGACTTCTTAATTCATCCATCGTAATCATTCGAACATGTGGCGTCGTAATTTCTACTTTTTGATTCAACAATGCGGATAAAGCGGTAGCTGAATTTCCTAATGAAATATTCCCTACTTCTCCAAGCGCATCGATTTCCATCTCATCTAAAACTTCTTCATCCGATTGGGTATCGCTTGCATCATCAGAATCAGATGGTGTTCCTCTTAATAAAGCATCGATCTCATCTTGCGAAAGCATATCGCTCATGTTATTCCTCCTCAATTCGTTGTATGACTTGTAAAGCGAGATGCTTCCCATTTAGACCTGGTCGCGCCTTGAACATTTTACGATCATCGACGAACAGTTCAACCGGATCAGATGTACGTGTCTTCAGGGATAGACAGTCGCCAACTTCGAGGTGTAACAACTCACCAAACGACAGATCCGTCTGGCCAAGCACTGCTTTCAAATCGACGACAGAACTCATTAATTGAGTCTGCATATGTTCAGACGCTTGATCATTGATTGACTTACGCTTATCTTGTTGCATCCAAAAATGACTGGATAGTTTAGGTAAAATCGGTTCTAATGTGACGAAAGGTAAACATACATTTAATGTGCCACTCACTTCACCGACCGTTACATAAATGGACACAAGAATAACCGTTTCATTTGGAGAGACGAGCTGGAGAAATTGTGGATTGATCTCAAGATCATCGTATTCAGCTTCTAATTCTGTAATCGATTCCCAAGCCGCTCCATATTGCACAAATGCTCGTTTAAACAGCTGCGTCAAAATACGTGTTTCAATTTCAGTTAAGTTCTCAATTTTGTTCATTCCTTCGCCCGGTCCACCAAGCAGACGATCTAACATTGCATACGCAATATTTGGGTTCACTTCAAAAATGACTTTCCCGTCTAATGGTTGAAGGTTGACCAAATTGATTAATGTCATATTTGGAATAGAATGAATGAATTCATCATAGGGCAGTTGTTCCACTGTATTCACTGTGAACTGGACATATGTTCTTAACTGAGCTGAAAAATGAGTCGTTAGCACTCGAGCAAATTGCTCATGAATGCGCGTTAAGTTTCGTAATTGGTCTTTAGAGAAACGAAGGGCACGTTTGAAATCATATACCTTAACGCGCCGCTCTTCTTCTTGACTCCTGATTTCCTCAACTTCCATATCTCCACTTGAAATAGCTGATAGCAAGGCGTCAATTTCATGTTGTGATAATACTTCGCTCATGCTGCCACCTCACTGGATGATTTTTTTCGTAGTGTAGACACGTTGGACATCACCCTCTTGGATGAGTTTTTTGAACTGGACACGTAATTTTTCTTCCAGTTTCTCCATGTCGGCTTTCGAATCTAAATCCGATTTTTTCATGGTAGATAAATCCCCAAGAATGATGTTGTTAATTTGGAATTTACGTAATTCTAAATCATCCCGTGTTTTTTGGTCATCGGTTACGATTGTAAATTGTACATTCAAGAAACGTTCGTCTGAGATGTTCGTCGTCAAATCATCAGTCTGAAGACTACGTGCATCAAGCTCTTCTCCAGTCGGCTGTTCTACTTTTGCTTTCGTTTCATCTGGAGCAATCAAATATTTCATTACCATGTACCCAGCTCCAACCATCATGAGAGCAACGATGACCATGATCAATGGTAATTTAAGCTTACTTTTCTTTTTCTCTTCTTCCGCCATCATCGATCCTCCTTACACTCGTCAAACCGGTCAATCCGATTTGACGATAAAATTGAATTGCTGCCTCCGTCACTTCCTCCATCGATTCTTGTACGACATACGTTTGTCCACCAATGAGGTGAATTGTCGTATCAGGAGTCGAACGAATGGATTCAATCAAGCTGGCATTAATGACTAATGGTGTTTTCCGTAACGTCGTTAACTGAATCATCGTTTCAGATTGACGAGTTCTTCTAACACTTGGTCACTCGTTGTAATGATTCGTGTGTTTGCCTGGAAACCACGCTGCGCAATGATCATCTCCGTAAATTCTTCTGACAAATCGACGTTTGACATCTCGAGTGTTCCAGATGTCAACTGACCGAGACCGTTTGTACTAGGGGTTCCGGTTGCTGCTGCACCAGAGTTTTGAGAAGAAGCAAATAAATTTACACCAGACTTTTCAAGACCACCTGGGTTAGGGAAGTTTGCTAATGTAATATACCCTACCGTAGTTAGCGCACCCGTATTATTTACATAAGTGACTAATCCATCTTTCCCAATCGATAAGTTTCGTGCATCAGTAGGGATTTTTAATTTTTGATAACCTGGAGTCGGCGCTGCAGGTGGAACAGAACCATTCGGTAAGTTATTAGGAACAGGACCTGTTGGAACAGCAGCTGTTCCAGTACCAACAACGTAGTTTCCATCACCAGTAACGATGTTTCCGTCTAAATCCGTATAAAAGTTTCCAGATCTCGTATAGCGAATACCTTCCGCTGTCATGACTTGATAGAATCCTTCACCAGAAATCCCGACGTCAAGCGTCCGACCGGTATTTTGAAGTGCTCCTTGGTTGTAGACGTTATCGACTGTTGACATCGATGCCCCAAGACCGACTTGTTTCGGGTTCGTTCCCCCGACGCCGCCACCCGCACCAGAAGCAGATCCGACAGATTGGTTAACTAAATCCTTGAACGTAACACGCCCTTTTTTGTAACCGAATGTATTGACGTTTGCGATGTTGTTACCGACGACATCCAATTTCGTTTGGAAGTTTTTCAACCCACTGATTCCTGAATACATTGAACGTAACATTATTTTTCCTCCTTAGATTTGATTTGCGTCAGGTCATACACACTGACCCGTTTACCGTTCGATAATTCAGCGATGACATCCACACCATCTCGTTTGACACTTAGTACAGTTGCTGTCTCTTCCGTTGAAGACGTTTCATCCTCAGCGTTAGCAGACGGTGTATAACTGACATCTTTCCCAATCAGGTTACTGTACGTCATCAACGCACCCGCATGCTGATTTAGGATCATCGTTTCCATCCCTTTTCCAATCGATTGCATCTGTTCTAACGAAGAAAACTGAGCCATTTGGGCAATGAACTCTTTATCTTCCATCGGAGCTGTTGGATCTTGGTTCGATAACTGGGCGATTAAAATTTTCATGAACATATCTTTATCCATCGAGTTGTTGGATACGGTTTGCTTTTTTTCAGGTAACTGAAACGAAGAACCGTCATTTTTAATCCCTTCCGTCATCTTCTTCCTCCTCTCGCTCTTCTTCTTGCTGATGTGAAGAAGATTCCTGTTTTTCCTGTTCACGTCGTTCTGAAGAGAATCCTTGTTCAAATTCTCTTGCAGCAGTCGCAATGATACCTGTTTCGATTTTCACAACCGGACTCTGTTGATGTAGTGTCGTATGTAGTTTTCCGAGTTGTTGTTCGATCAATTGCTTCGTTTGCTCATTCGCCATGAAAAGCTTAATCGTAAGTTCATTTCCTTTTCGATCTACTTGAACGACTAGTTCACCTAACTGTTCAGGATATAAACGAATAGAGATTTTTGAAGAACCATCTTTACCGTTTATAAAAGGTGCTTGCTTTAACGCCGCTTCGATTCGATTCATAATTTGCTCATCGACCGGTAAAAATGGAACTGTGCGATTCACGCTATTGAAAAGGAGCACATGATTCATTCGATTTACACTTACTGCCGGTGCTGCTGTATTCGCTTTAATATCTTGTTCCAGTGCTGAGGAGGGCTCTTGACTTTGTTTCTGAATAACATTCACTATTTTATTCTGACCCGTTTCCATGAACTTTTCTTTTGACGGCGTCAGTTCATTTTTGACGGGTAAAATCAACTTCTCCATGTTTTCTTCTACTGGAGCCGTTCCAATACTTTGCACGGAATTTACTTCTGGCTTCAATTGCTGATTCTGTTTCTGTAATACATTTCCGATTAACGCATTAATTTGAGCGGGAGTGATGGATGATTGATCGAGTAGCTGAACAGCAGATTCGATATTTCCTTCTTGAATCGCCTTTAAAATCTGAACAATCTCTCGATGCTTCACCGAATGAATTGGAAGGCTACTGACCTCAGGTTGCTCCAGCACTTCTAAAATCATTTCTGGATGATCCATAAGCGACTGGATATTTTGAAGCAATACAGCCTTTTCAGATTTTCCATCTACATCTACACGTTCCGAATCTTTTAGTGATACATCCGGTATTCCTTGATTTACAGTCAACTCATTGCTCGTTAGAAATTGTAAAAGTGTCGCAAACTTACCTGTTGCATCTGTTGCGTTCCCCATCTCATCGGTACCTATCGCTGTTCCTTGTACCGGATTCATTTGAAGATCTGAAATATTCATGATCTCACCTCTATTCCGAAGCTAATAATTGAGTTAATGCTGCTGCTTTTTTGGCATCCATTTTGGCAATGATTGCAGCTTGCTGTTCTGCATCGATGTTTTCAATGATCGAAACCACTTCAGTTGGGCTGAGTTCATTAAAGATTAACGCCGCTTCTTTAGGTGACATTTCTGCATATACATCAGATACTGGTGTTTTCTTAGTTTTCTTCTCACTCGTAGAAGTAGTTGAAGCAGCAGGAGTTGATGCTTTTTTTAACTGATCCCGTTCTGAGATTAGTTTCGTGATTTCTTGTTCTTTCACTTGCAACGTTTGCTTTTGTTCTTCTTTTTCATTGCGTAATTTCTTAATTTCGTTGTTTGCTACTTTTAAACGTTTGACCAACTCTTGGTCATTAGAGGTAGCAGTAGATTTTGCTGTTTTTTCTGTATCGAACGGTAAAGATAATAATGGTCTTCCGTTCGCATAATTCAACACGAAGTATGCTGTCAGCAAGATGATGATAAACGGGATGATCACTAATGGTAATATCCACTGCTTTGACGTCTTTTGTTCACTCATATCGTTTGACCTCTTTTAAAATGTAGAAGAGATAGCTCATCTAGTTGATTTTGTTCTACTATTGCAAGTTCTCGTCGTACTTCAATAAAATGATTTTCTTGTAGTTTGGTGAATTTTTTCTCTTCGATCATGGCTTCTTTTAATGCCAATTGCGCTTTTTCATAAACGTTCTTAGCTTGCGTGACGAACAACTGTTGTCTCTCGATTTGTTGCTTCACTACATCCCTGGCTCTTTCACGATATTGTGAATCAACCAACTCAATCCGTCCGATTTGATCCTGTTCTTTCAAAAACGTTTCGTACCGGACCAACAGTTGATACAGCTTCTGCATTTCCTCTTCATAACGCATCTTTTTTTCAGCTGTTTCTTTTGAGACTCGATCCTTTTCCGCTTCAGCGAGCGGAATGATTCGTTCATATATCGTTCGCATGTCCGCTCCCCTTATGGAATAATCTGAAATAGTCTTTCAATTGCGGCATCTAAGTCACTCACTTCATGGACAGACTGTTTTAGAAATTCGATGAGTTGTGGATAGATTTGAATGGCCCGATCGATTTCTGGATTTGTTCCGCTTTTATACGCTCCAATGTTAATCAAATCTTCCGCATCTAAATAAGTAGAGAGAAGCTGACGAAAAACGATGGCCTTTTGTTTATGCTCTTCTGAAGTGATTTGATTCATGACACGACTGATGGAGCGTAATACATGAATCGCAGGATATTGTCCTTTGTTCGCTAAATTCCGATCCAGTACAAAGTGACCATCCAAAATTCCGCGTACAGCATCTGCAATCGGTTCATTCATATCATCCCCATCAACCAAGACGGTATAGAATGCTGTGATCGAGCCTTTTTCAGTCTTACCGCTTCGCTCCAAAAGTTGTGGGAGTAGCGCAAAGACACTTGGTGTATATCCTTTTGAAGCGGGAGGTTCACCTGTCGCTAGTCCGATTTCACGTTGTGCCATTGCAAATCGTGTAACGGAGTCCATCATCAGGACGACATTTTTCCCTTGATCCCGAAAGTACTCAGCAATCGCTGTTGCAGTGTAAGCACCTTTAAGTCGTACAAGGGGCGATTGATCACTCGTTGCTACAACGATGATCGACCGACTCATTCCTTCCTCACCTAACTCCGCTTCGATAAACTCTTTGACTTCACGTCCACGCTCTCCAATTAAAGCAATCACGTTGATATCCGCTGTTGACCGTTTCGCAATCATTCCTAAAAGTGTGGACTTTCCGACGCCTGATCCTGCAAATAACCCAACACGCTGTCCTTCACCTACTGTTAATAACGTATCAATTGCTCGTATCCCAGTTGAGAGTACTTCGCTAATACGTGGGCGACTAAGCGGACTTGGTGGCTTTCTAACAATGGATGTTGTTTTTAAATGCTCTAGGTTTTCACCGTCTAATGGTCTGCCTAGTCCATCTAACACTTGACCTATCAACTCTTCGCCTACAGGAACGTGTAACGGTTTACCTGAAGCAACAACGATGGACCCTGGAGCGATTGCTGTCGTTTCACCATAAGGCATAAGTAGAACATGCCCCTCTTTAAAGCCAACGACCTCTGCTTCAATTTCATGGTGTGCGTTCAATTGAATAAAACAGCGCTCTCCAATTGATACAGCAGTAGGTCCTCTCGATTCGATCATCAAACCAATAACTTGGACTACTTTACCTGAATGTCGAAGCAGATCATCAAATTTAATGTCTTGAATCGCTTCTTGCAAATGTTGAACTTTATACATCCGTCAACACCTCAAAAATCTTTTTCTCAAGATGTTTAAAACTGGAGTGTAACCCACCCGTAATCGCTCCATTTTCAGAATCGATTCTAAAATCACGTGGTGACAATTCTGGATCTAACCGGAGTTGGACACTGACTGTCGCTCCGAGAATAGATTGAATCTTATCTTCCATCATGACTAAGCGTTCAAAATCTTGAGGCGATGCATATACAAATAATTTCTCGCGATCTCTAAACTGAATCAATAGTTTATGAATCATCTTATACAATGTCTCTTCATCAGAATCTAATAGATTTTCTAGAAATAAATGCGTCGTTTGAAGAGCAGCTACACATAGATCATGTTCCATCATCATAAGTTTCTCTTGAAAACGTTGCTCTAATTTCTCACTTAACGCATTTAAGTCAGACATTGCCTTATCATATGTTGCGAAGCCGCTTGATTGTCCTTCAACAAACCCTGCTTCATACCCTTGCAGCGTTGCCGCCTCGAGCGTTCTTAATTTTTCTTCTTCCAATTGCGCTAGTCTTGATTCGTGTTCTTCCATCAAACGCTTTTCTAAAAGTGTCAATTGATTCTGACGTTCTAACCATTCTTCTTCATAGGAAATCGTAACGAGATTACTGTCATGATCAACGTTTTCAGACGATGCTACTGGCTGATGAATCAAACGCTGCGATTTCGACAAGACACTCTGCCGTTTAATGACGTTAGACAACGATATCATCTCCTCCACCGCGTGCGACGACGATCTCACCCATATCTTCTAAACGACGAATGATACCGACAATTCGACTTTGTGCTTCTTCGACATCGCGTAATCGAACAGGACCCATGAACTCCATATCTTCTTTGAACGACTCGACCATCCGCTGAGACATATTTCGATACACCATGTCTTTGACGTCATCAGATGATACTTTCAATGCTAAAAGAAGATCCTCATTTGAAACTTCACGAATGATACGTTGAATTGCACGTGCATCCAATGTGACAATATCCTCAAATACGAACATCCGCTTTTTAATTTCCTCAGCGAGTTCAGGATCTTGAATTTCAAGCGTATCCAAAATCGTTCGTTCTGTCGTTCGGTCAACACCATTCAACACTTGAACCACTGCTTCAATCCCGCCTGACTGAGCATAGTCTTGCATTCCTGCTTGAGACAGGTTACGTTCTAAAATCAACTCAACTTCACTAATGATTTCCGGATTCATTCGATCCATCGTAGCAATTCGTCTCGCTACATCCGACTGTGCCTCTGCCGGAAGCTCAGAAAGGATTTGTCCTGACTTCGCTGGATCCAAATGAGCAAGGACTAGAGCAATCGTTTGCGGATGTTCATTTTGAATAAAATTCAATAATTGTTTTGAATCTGCTTTTCGTGCAAACTCGAAAGGACGTACTTGAAGTGTTGATGTGAGGCGATGAATCAATTCCATCGCCTTTTCTTCACCAACAGCTTTTTCTAATACGGATTTCGCAAAACCGATACCACCTTGCGTGATATAGTTCTGTGCCATTGCTAAATCATGAAATTCATCCAGAACACCTGCTTTATCTTCAGGGTCAATTCGTTTCATGCTTGAGATTTGTAACGTCAACCATTCCATCTCTTCTTCACTTAGATGCTTATATACGTTCGCCGCGACTTCTGGACCTAATGAAATCATTAGGACGGCAGCCTTTTCACGACTATTCATCTCTAATTTCTTCATAGGATCAATCCTCCGCTAACCAAGTTCTAAGCAGTTTTGCAAATTCGTCTGGATTTGACGCTGCTAATTTTTCTAGTTGTTTTCGTTTTTGTGCTTCATTGCTATTATCTTCAGTCGATAACTCAGGAATTTCTGTTTCAATCGGTGTCCATTCCTCTAAGCTTTCCTCTTCTTCTTTTTTACGTTTACGAACCATGAAGAAAATCATGCCTATGATGACTAAAGCTGCTGCACCTAATGCAAACCAAACCCACATCGGAATTGTTTCTGAAGTAGCGGTCTGTTTAGTTGTCGTGTTAGCAAATGGTCGAGACATGACAACTACTTTATTTGTCAGTTCCGCATCTGTTAACGTCGTTTTAGCATCTTGTTTTGTAATGGACGTACGAATGATAGAATACATCATCGTCTGTAAGTCCGTTTGTAACTGCGGATCAATTTGTGTCTGACCCTTTGGTGGTTCTACTATGATTTGAATACCTAAGTCACGAATTTCATATGGTGCCCCAGAAATCTGTTTCGTGATTCGATTTACTTCATAGTTAATAATATCGTGTGTTTTTTCACTCGTATCTCCAGCTTCACCATTTCCTGTCGGGAAATTGATTGTTTCATTTTCGCCAGTCCCAGCAGTTCCCTGATTCGCTGCACCTGTGTATGCTTCAGCTACTTTTTCAGCAGATGTGACGATTCCTTCGATTTTATCTGGATCTACTGGTTCTACTAATTTTTGTTCTTCCTGACGTTTCGTAACATCTACGTCCGCTGTGACCGATACGAGTGCTTTTTGCGGTCCAAGAACAACGGAAAGCATTTGTTGGATCTGTTTCCGTAAATCGTTCTCTGTTGCTTTTTTAAGCGCCATCGGATCTGTTCCACCTGCTGTCTGCGTCGCATTGCCCGGTTCATAGTACGTGAAGTACTGATCCATGATCGTAATGTTTTCTTCTTTAAGATTTGGAATACTTTTAGCGATCAAATGATACAGACCTTGAACCGTTTGATTATTCAAGTTACTACCTGCGCTAGAGGTCAATACGACCGATACTGTTGAAGATTCTTTCTCATCCGATAAAAAGACACTCTTTTCTGGGAGCGTAATCATGACTTTAGCTGACTCGATTCCATTGACTTGTGTAATCAAGTTTTCGAGTTCCGTCTGCATCGTGTCGCGTTCCAAGATGTTCATTTCTTTATCCGTCGTTCCGAAACCCGCGTTTTCACTAAAGAAGGAATAATCAATTTGACCAGACTTTGGAATACCAGCTGTTGCTAATTCGACTTTCAAATTCTCAACATTCGCCTCTGGAACAAGAATGGTCACGCCATTAGCTTCACTAACAACTTCAGACTGAATACCGTCCTCGTTTAGTTTTTCCGTCACTTGTCCGGCTTCTTGTGGTGATAATTTTGAATAAAGGGGTGTCATCGTTGGTTTAGATAACCAGAGAATAGCGACGATCAACGCTGCTAAAACGACGATAATACTTCCAAGAATCATCGCCTTTTTAGCGAGTGACCATGATTTCCACGTTGTATTAATGGTGTTCCATCTTGCTTTTAATCCTTCGTTCATTCAACATCTCCCACGCTTTCCTTAACATTCACAGTTGCATACGCATCATTTCTTGGTATGCTTCGATGCCCTTATTACGGACCTCAATGGCGAGTTGCATAGAGAGAGATGCTTCTTCTGTTTTAATCATAATATTATGTAGATCTGTTGACTTTCCCGTCGCCAAATCTACTCGTGCTTGAGATGAAGCGCTTTGTGTCGCATTTAATCCATTCATTGCTTGACTTAACACTTCGCTAAAGTCACTTGGTGTTGTTTTAGGAGTCATTTGATTTTGAAGAATGGGTTGTAATCCCTGAATTGCTTGAATTGCCATGGTCATTCATCATCCCTTCATTCTTACTTACCGATCTCCATCGCTTTAACAAGCATTGCTTTCGTCGCGTTAAGAGCTGTCACGTTTGCTTCATAAGATCGTGTCGCGCCCATCATATCGACCATTTCTTTTAAAATGTCGACATTCGGCATTTTGACGTATCCAAGCTCGTCTGCATCCGGATGACTTGGGTTGTATTCTAATTTAAAAGGCTCTTCATCTTTTCGAAGTTCGCTAACCGTTACACCGTTAGCCGTTTCCTTAAGCACTGCTAATTTACGAGCGTAGGGTTGCCATTGACCATCTACAAGTTCTCCCCGTGTCGTTTGAGCATTTGCAATATTTGCTGAAACCGTATCAAGCCGGAGACGTTGTGCAGTTAACCCTGATGCAGAAGTATGAAATCCACCGAACATACTCACTTTTATCTGCCTCCTCTAATTACTGATTGGATTCCTGAAAATTTCCGATTCAGCTGTTCTACTAATGCCTCATACTCGATTTGATTGCGTGATAATTCAGACATCTCAAAATCAATATCGACACCATTTCCATCGTTACGCATAGAAGTCGATTGCTCAACGATCGAACCTTGCGCATCAATTTGAGCATGACGCTTTAGACTCATTTTCATTTGAGAGTCTAGTACATCCGAAAACACTAAACGTTGTGCTTTGTATCCAGGTGTATCAACATTCGCAATATTTTTAGATATTACTTTTTGAGAATCTACAGTACGATTGACTGCTTTAGTGAGTAAAGAATAATCGGAACCTAACCAATCCATTTATCCGCCCTCCATCTATGAATAGTTTGGAATTGAAGAATATTAAAACTAGTAAGTCATTAGTAACATATCTGAAATAATTGAAACAAATAGGTCAATGTTTGAAAAGGATAAATTTTAAAAAAAGGGTAATGAGATGTTCATTTTTCACCTTTAATTACCATTTTGTTCAAAAATGATAAATATTACCTATGCATCTACGAATAGAAAAAAGTTTAATTAATAAAAATGGACTAATTTATGATTTACAGAAAATGTCTAAACTAAGATTTAAAATATTTCATTCATGAGCAACAGAATTGATTATACATCTAATACAGAATGAAAAAAACACCAAATTGTAATTTCTTTGAATAAATATAAAAATAGTTCCTTCTCTTTTAACTTTTTTATCCACCCCTTTTCTTGGTATTTTTCATTGATACTCTACGATAACCATTTAAAGAAGAGTGGATCTGCATTGCTTCTTCTATCACCTGATGGATGTTTGTAAGAAATCGTCTTTAACAAAAAAAGCGATTCTTCTCACATTGAAGAAGAATCGCTTATCTAATACAGACGTTAAAAACGATTAACGAAAAATACGCTGTATCTCATTATTTTTTTAGTTCGATTTAATACGCTCTAACTCATAAAGGAAATTGTCGTTCAAAATTTTAATGTAAGTTCCTTTCATTCCAAGTGAACGCGACTCGATGACGCCTGCACTTTCGAGTTTACGCAGTGCGTTGACAATGACAGAACGCGTGATACCGACGCGATCGGCAATCTTGGAAGCGACGAGTAGTCCTTCATTTCCTTCCAGCTCTTCGAAGATATGTTCAATCGCTTCAAGTTCTGAATAAGACAACGAATTGATCGCCATCTGAACGACCGCTTTCTTCCGTGCTTTATCTTCCGCCTCATGTGCCTTCTCACGAAGGATTTCCATCCCGACGACTGTCGCACCATACTCTGCAAGCACGAGGTCTTCTTCGTTGAAGTCTTCCACCATACGACCGAGAACCAGTGTACCAAGGCGTTCGCCACCACCGATGATCGGTACGATCGTCGTTTTCGACGTTTCGAACGTATCACGGTTGTCGACTGGGAATGCCGTATGTTCACTATCGATGGCAATGTTTGCTGTCGTTTCCGTGACGTTAAATAATTTTTTCGTGTAATCTTCCGGGAATTGACGTTCTTCTAAGAAACCACGGACCCGGTCATTTTCGATTTGTTGCTTGATTGCGATACCTAGTAACTTACCGCGCCGACTTACGATGAATGTGTTCGATTCCATGACTTCGCTGAGTCGATCAGCCATGACCTTGAAATCAACATGTGTGCTCGCTTCTTGTTGTAACATCGTATTCAGCTTCCGCGTTTTCGCCAATAAATTCATTTTTTCTTCCTCCACTTTATAAGATGAACTGACTTAAGTCTCGATCATCTGCTACTTTTCCAACTCGTTCCGTCACGTATTGTGGCGTGATCGTCACATCCGTCTCCGGCATGTCTGCTGCTTCGAAGGATAATTCTTCAAGGACGCGCTCCATGATCGTATACAAGCGTCGTGCTCCAATATTATCCGTCTCATCGTTTACCTGTGCAGCAATCCGCGCGATTTCACGAATGGCTTCTTCTGTAAAGGTGACATGAACGTGCTCTGCCCCTAATAATGCTTTATATTGTTTGAGTAATGCTTGATTCGGTTCAGTTAAAATCTTAACAAAGTCATCTTCTGTCAAACTATCGAGTTCGACACGAATTGGGAAACGACCTTGGAGTTCAGGAATCAGATCAGATGGTTTCGCCATATGGAATGCACCCGCAGCGATGAACAAGATGTGATCCGTCTTGACTGGACCATATTTCGTAACGATCGTCGATCCTTCAACGATCGGTAAGATGTCTCGTTGAACACCCTCTCGTGAAACACCAGCTGAATCATGTCCTTTTGTCGCGATCTTATCGATCTCATCGACGAAGATGATCCCCATCTGTTCTGCGCGACGAACCGCTTCGTCATGGACTTCGTTCAAGTCGAGCAACCGCTCCGCTTCTTCCGCCGTCAGGATTGGTCGTGCTTCCTTGACTGTGAGCTGACGCTTCTTCGTTTTCTTCGGCATGACTTGTCCGAGCATATCCTGAAGATTCGCGAGTCCCTCCATGCCTTGTTGCCCAGAGAATAAATCCACTTGGCGTTCTTCAACATCGACCTCAATCATGCGATCCTCAAGTTGCCCTGTCAGTAATTGCTGACGAAGTAACGAACGGTCGGCTGTCGCTTCCGATGTATCCGGCTCTTGTTGCTTCTGGTTCCCTCCAAACAACATCTCAAACGGATTCGTTCCACCACCGAGACCAGATGACGCTTTTTTACCAGATAACGCATCGACGATTCGTTCGTTCGCCACTGCTTCCGCTCGATCTTTGAGCGCTTCTTTTTTCTCATCTTTGACAAGACGTAGAGACGCTTCCACGAGATCCCGCACCATTGACTCCACATCACGACCGACGTACCCTACTTCCGTGAACTTCGTCGCTTCAATCTTGACGAACGGCGCACGGACGAGTTTCGCGAGGCGTCGCGCAATTTCAGTCTTTCCGACTCCGGTCGGTCCGATCATCAGGATATTCTTCGGTGTGACTTCATCCCGCATCGATGCATCGAGTAATTGTCGACGGTACCGATTACGTAAAGCAATCGCCACCGCACGTTTAGCATCCGCTTGTCCGATGACATGTTCATTTAACTTCTCGACGATTTGTCTTGGCGTCAATTCATGCATGGTCATTGCCTCCGATCGTTTCTAGGATGATTTGATCGTTCGTAAAGACACAGAGTTCACCAGCCGTCTCAAGCGCTGCGCGGGCGATCTCCTCTGCTGTGAGATGACTTGCATGTCGAGCTAACGCGCGACCTGCTGCAAGCGCATAATTACCACCTGAACCGATTGCGAGAATGCCGTCATCCGGTTCGATGACTTCCCCGTTTCCGGATACAAGTAAGAGATGTGTTCCATCCATGACAAGTAAGAGTGCTTCAAGTTGACGCAACATCTTATCGCCTCGCCATTCCTTCGCCAGCTCAACTGCTGCCCGTTGTAAGTTCCCGTTATACATTTCAAGCTTCGCTTCGAATTTTTCAAAGAGTGTGAACGCGTCCGCGACACTTCCAGCAAATCCGGCAATGACTTTGCCACCATAGAGGCGCCGTACTTTTTTCGCACTTTTCTTCATGATGACTTGGTTTCCGAAAGTCACCTGTCCGTCTCCGCTCATCGCGGATTGTCCGTTATGTTGAATCGCAAAAATCGTCGTTGCATGAAACATCAATGTTTCCTCCCTTAGGCACGAGGATGTGCTTGTTGATAAACATGTCGTAATCGTTCCGTCGTTACGTGTGTATACTGACCGGTCGTCGACAGCGATGCGTGTCCAAGTAACTCCTGGACCGCTCGCAAATCGGCGCCTCTTTCCAGTAAATCTGTCGCGAAACTATGACGAAGCGCATGTGGTGTCACATGTTTCCCAACGAGTTGTTCCCCTTTTTTCATGATTTTCCGAATCGCATCCGTCGTCAATCGACGCCCTGAATGAGACAAGAACAACGCTTGCTCATGACCTGCGACTGGATCTCGTGATGGTAAGTACAGTTCTAATGCATCTTTAGCAAAGGTTCCGATTGGTGCGATGCGTTCCTTCCCACCTTTTCCATACACATGGACGTAGGAGTGATCAGTCGCGAGATCACGAAGATCCAGTTGAACGACCTCGCTGACCCGCATACCCGTCGCATATAAAAGTTCTACTAACGCCACATTCCGGTTGCCAAGCGTATCACTCGATCGAAAGGCATCGAGGAAACGTTCATATTCCGTTGGGACGAGGAATGTCGGAAGTCCTTGTTGTCGTTTTGGTGCTTTTAATCCATCGAAGGGATTAGGCTCATCGGTGTCACGTGTCAAAAAACGACCAAATTGTTTGAGGCAGGAAACTTTTTGTGCAATCGTCGCCCGCGCCAGCTCCTGATCGTAAAGAGCATACAAATAACGCCGTGCACTTGCCAATTCAATCGATCGTAACTGATGATCGCGGCAAAAAGCGGCGTATTGTCGAAGTGTTTGATCATAAGAGCGACCTGTATTCGGAGATAATTGACGTTCAATATGAACATACCGCATGAAATCTTCTAGCAGTCGCTCAAAAGCAGTGTCTATCCCCATGAATGCGCCCCCTTCTGACCATTTCATTCTCGAATCGCCCTTAGCATAGCACAGACCAAGTAGTCTGACAATAGACCAAAAACCGAAAAATTAACGAAATTATCACGCTTTTATGACAAATTAAGAAATGGGGAGAAAGAGCGCTAAATCACGCCTTTCTCCCCATCAAAAATCACATATCCGTGAAATCTTTGATTGCTTCAAGTGCTCGCTCTGCGTAGAGCGCATACTTCTCAGGTTTTTTCATCCGAACCGGATGACCGACGAGTGCTGGTACCAATCCGAAGTTGGCATTCATTGGCTGGAAGTTCTTCCCTTCCGTCGTCGTGATATAGTGCGACATCGCACCCATCATCGTTTCCTGCGGGAACGTAACCGGTTCCGCCTCATTGACGAGACGTGCCGCATTGATTCCTGCCGTCAAACCGGACGCTGCTGACTCGACGTACCCTTCGACACCTGTCATTTGACCAGCAAAGAACAAGTCGTCACGTGTACGTGTCTGATACGTTGGTTTCAATAAATTCGGTGAGTTGACGAACGTGTTACGGTGCATGACACCATAACGGACGATTTCTGCATTCTCAAGACCAGGAATCAAGCGAATGATCCGCTTTTGTTCGCCCCATTTCAAATGTGTCTGGAAGCCGACAAGGTTGAACAATGTTCCAGCTGAGTTATCCTGACGCAATTGAACGACAGCATATGGTCGTTTGCCTGTCTTCGGATCTTCAAGTCCAACTGGCTTCATCGGTCCAAACAAGAGTGTTTTCGGTCCGCGTGAAGCGAGAACTTCAAATGGCATACAGCCCTCGAAGTAAATCTCTTTTTCAAATTCCTTCAATGGAACGACTTCCGCATTGATCAGCTCATCATAGAAGAGCTGGAATTCTTCTTCCGTCATTGGACAATTCAAGTAGGCAGCTTCGCCTTTATCATATCGTGATTTCAGGTAAACCTTCTCACGATCGATCGTGTCTCCATCGAGAATCGGTGCCGCTGCATCGAAGAAGTATAGGTAATCTTCACCTGTGAATTGTTTAAGTGATTCCGATAATGCCGCACTCGTCAACGGACCCGTCGCGACGATCGTCGGACCATCTGGAATCGCTTCGATTTCTTCATGATGGACGGTAACGTTCGGGTGGTTTTTCAACGTTTCCGTCACATATCCTGCGAAGTCGTGCCGATCGACAGCAAGTGCTCCACCTGCTGGAACGCTCGCTAAGTCTGCTGCTTTCATGATCAAGGAATCGAGCTGACGCATCTCTTCCTTTAAGACACCAACTGCGTTCGTTAACTGGTTCGCTCGAAGTGAGTTCGAACAGACGAGTTCAGCGAATTGGTCTGTATGGTGCGCGGGTGTCTGTTTGACAGGCCGCATTTCATATAAATCTACTTGTACGCCGCGTTTTGCAAGTTGCCATGCTGCTTCAGAACCTGCAAGTCCCGCGCCGATTACCGTTACACGTTTCAACGGTCATTCCTCCTCTTGCTCCTGATCGATGCGTGTTTCATGATGTCCACAAGATGTACATTCTACTTTCACACCGTTCTTGATTTTCTTTTGTACCATCATACTACTACATACCGGACATGGTTCTTCGACCGGTTTATCCCATGAGACGAACTCACACTCCGGATAGTTCGAACAACCGTAGAACAAACGTCCTTTTTTACTACGACGTTCGACGATGTCGCCCGTTCCACATGTCGGACACTTCACACCGATCTCGACTTGGATCGGTTTCGTATTACGACACTCTGGGAAGTTCGAGCACGCCATGAACTTGCCATAACGTCCCATCTTGATGACCATCGGGTGACCACAGACTTCACAATCTTCTCCAGCCGGTTCATCTTTGATTTCAATCTTCTCGATTTCTGCTTCTGCTCGTGTCAGACGCTTTGCAAAGGACTTATAGATTGGATCGACGACTTCCGTCCACTGCATGTCACCTTTTTCGATCGCATCGAGTAAAGCTTCCATGTCTGCCGTGAACTGGACAGTGATGAACTCTTGGAAATAGTCGCTGATCATATCGATGACGAGTTCACCGAGTTCCGTTGGTAAGAATTTCTTCTCTTCAAGCGTCACGTAACCCCGCTTTTGAATCGTATCGAGCGTCGGCGCATACGTCGACGGACGACCGATACCGAGCTCTTCCATCGCCCGGACAAGACGTGCTTCCGTATACCGTGGTGGTGGTTGTGTGAAGTGTTGTTTCGGTTCGATTGCTGATTGTTTCAACTCTTCCCCTTCATCGAGTGGAGGAAGTAGTCCTTCCTTGACGTCTGAAACCGCCTCATCGTCCGTATCTTCGATGTAGACCTTCATGAAGCCCGGGAATTTAACGGTCGACCCGTTCGCACGGAACGTGACGTCGTTCGAGACGAGATCGATTTTGACAGTATCGAGAATCGCTGGCGCCATCTGGCTTGCGACGAACCGTTCCCAAATTAGTTTATATAAGCGGAACTGATCACGCGATAAATACGATTTGACGAGTTGCGGCTCGCGCATCGTCGAAGTTGGACGAACCGCTTCGTGTGCGTCTTGTGAGTTCGCTGATTTTTTTTCTTTACGTTTCTCGCTTGCGATGTATTCTTTTCCGTACGCCTGCTCAATGAACCCGTGTGCTTCGAGGTTCGCCGAATCTGACGTCCGTGTCGAATCGGTACGCATATACGTGATCAAACCGACTGTACCTTCTTTTCCAATTTCGATTCCTTCGTATAGCTGTTGTGCGATCATCATCGTCTTCTTCGCTCGGAAGTTCAGCTTACGTGCTGCTTCCTGTTGCAAAGAACTCGTCGTAAACGGTAACGCCGGATTCCGTTTCCGCTCTTTTTTCGTGACGGAATCAACTGTAAAGTCTTCTGAGAGTTGATTCAAGATTTGATCGACTTCTTCTTGCGAATGAAGTTCACGCTTCTTGCCATCGACTCCGTAGAAGTTCGCTTCGAGCTTTTCACCGTTTGCATCGAGTTCGAGTTTGATCGTCCAGTATTCTTCAGGCATGAACGCATTGATTTCTTGTTCACGATCGATGATCATCTTGACGGCAACGGATTGAACGCGTCCCGCAGATAACCCTTTTTTAATCTTCTTCCATAATAACGGACTCATGCTGTAACCAACAAGGCGGTCCAAGATACGACGGGCTTGCTGCGCATCGACAAGATCATAGTTGAGCTTGCGTGGTCGCTTGAACGAATCCTTGATGGCATCTTTCGTGATTTCATTGAAGACGACGCGGCACTCCGTTGATTCATCAACGCCTAATGCTTTAGCTAAATGCCATGCGATCGCTTCCCCTTCACGGTCGGGGTCGGCTGCGAGATAGA
Organism: Exiguobacterium sp. Leaf187; assembly: GCF_001423925.1. Classification (NCBI taxonomy): domain Bacteria; kingdom Bacillati; phylum Bacillota; class Bacilli; order Caryophanales; genus Exiguobacterium; species Exiguobacterium sp. Leaf187. Next base: position 994,473 of record NZ_LMPR01000009.1, read on the forward strand.
TTTTTTGTGCTTTTTTCGCAGCTGTCTTGAGTTCTTTTAAGACCGGACCTTTACCACGGATCGTGATATATTTCGGTTCATAGTCATGTTCGACGTCGACTCCCATTTGGCTTTTCGGCAAGTCAATGACGTGCCCCATCGACGCTTTCACGGTATAGTTGGATCCGAGATAACGTTTAATGGTTTTTGCCTTAGCGGGTGACTCGACGATTACTAGATATTTTGCCATTGCAATCGCTCCCTATTAGAGGCGTACTCGTATTTTAATCTCACTTATCATAGTAGTCTCGATTCCCATTTGTCAACGTTCAGCCGAATACTTTTTGAAACTTCTTCCGGATCAAGGAGTGGAATCGCTCCTTCTGCGATCAATTGATTCGTTCCGGAAAAGAACGATTCAGTTGGACAACCCGGCAAACAATAGACATCTTTTCCTTGGTCAAGCGCGTGACTGGCAGTATTCATCGTACCGCTTCGTTTCGCCGCTTCGACGATGATCAATGATGAAGATAATCCAGCAATGATTCGATTCCGTTCTAGAAATTGAAATTTTTGAATAGGAGTTCCGGGTGGATATTCGGAGAGAAGAAGACCGTTCGAGAGGATACGTTCAAAAAGAGTAGCATGGGAAGTAGGATATAGGCGATCAAGTCCGCCAGCAAGAACTGCGATCGTTATCTGCTGATGTTTTAAGGACAAGCGATGGACGAGGGCATCGATACCATAGGCACCTCCGGAAACGGTGGCGAGATCTGGATGAAAGAAGGGTTGCAAGAAACGCATACGGGAAAGATGGTGCGGTGAGGGGGTTCGACTACCGATGATACTGACGCGTGGAAGTGTTAAGCGGGACGGATCACCGCGGTAAAAGAGGGCATAGACCGGTTGAGGGATCGTCAGTAACACAGTCGGAAACAGTGGATCTCCTTTGACTAGAATCGACTCTTCGATCCAATCAAGCTGTAATGCTTGTTCATACCGTTTTCGAAGACGCGTCGAAACGGGTAATTCATGACTGGGAACGATTCCGAATTGCTCAATCAATCGGACGATCGTGTACGGTACCTGACACATGGCGAAGCGGACATACAGTTCACGTTTCATGAGATCAGCGCTCCTTATTTAAGCTTCTTATTTATATAGAAGAAAGCCGTCCTGATTTGATCAGGACAGCTTCTTTTTTTGATTTATTTGACTGTGCTGTTCGTCACGCACTCGTCATAGATCCCTGCTTCTTTGATGACACGGATTAACGTCTCACCAATGACAGCTGGTGTTTCTGCCACTTCAATTCCGTTTGCACGGAGTGTCTTGATTTTTTCAGCAGCTGTTCCTTTACCGCCAGAGATGATCGCACCTGCGTGACCCATCCGTTTGCCGGCAGGAGCTGTTTGACCACCGATGAAACCAATGACTGGTTTCGTCATGTTCGCTTTGACCCACTCAGCCGCTTCTTCTTCAGCTGTTCCACCGATTTCCCCTAACATAATGACGGCTTTTGTTTCTGGATCTTCATTGAATGCTTTGAGCGTATCGATGAAGTCCGTTCCATTGACCGGGTCACCCCCGATACCAACAGCTGTCGATTGACCGATACCAGCAGTCGTCAATTGATGGACAGCTTCATATGTCAAAGTCCCAGAACGTGAGACGATACCGACATGACCTGGTGTATGGATGTATCCTGGCATGATACCAAGTTTCGCGACACCTGGAGTGATGACGCCCGGGCAGTTCGGTCCGATGAGACGAACTGGTTTGCCTTCGAGGTAACGTTTTACTTTGACCATATCAAGAACTGGAATACCTTCCGTGATACAGATGATCAACGCGATGTTCGCATCTGCTGCTTCCATGATTGCATCCGCTGCGAATGCTGGTGGTACGTAGATGATCGATGCGTTCGCACCCGTTTTTTCGACCGCTTGCGCGACCGTATCAAAGACAGGAACACCACCGAGTACTTCCGTACCGCCTTTTCCTGGTGTGACACCGCCTACGAGGTTTGTGCCGTAGTCGATCATCTGTTCACCATGGAACATCCCTTGGTTACCAGTAATCCCTTGAATAATGACTTTCGTCGATTCGTTCACCCAAATACTCATCTTTAGCTCCCCCTTACTTCACGAGCGCAGCGATTTTTTCTGCGCCGTCTGCCATTGATGTAGCTGCTGTAATCGCTAGACCTGAATCTTTGAGAATTTGTTTCCCTGCATCAACGTTCGTCCCTTCAAGACGAACGACGAGTGGCAATTCGAGACCGACTTCTTTTGTCGCCGCAACGATACCTTCTGCGATGACATCACATTTCATGATTCCACCGAAGATGTTGACGAAAATCCCTTTGACGTTCTCATCCGATAAGATCAGTTTGAAGGCTTCTGTTACTTTTTCCTTCGTCGCACCACCACCGACATCGAGGAAGTTCGCAGGATCACCACTGAAGTGTTTGATGATATCCATCGTTGCCATGGCAAGACCAGCACCATTGACGAGACAACCGATGTTTCCATCAAGCGCGATGTAGTTCAAATCACTCTTTGATGCTTCGACTTCGCGTGGATCTTCTTCTGTTTCATCACGTAACGCCACGATGTCCGCATGACGATACAATGCATTTGAGTCGAAGTTCAACTTCGCATCCAGTGCGAGGACTTCGCCATCCTTCGTCGTAACGAGTGGGTTGATTTCTGCGATCGAACAATCCTTGTCGACGAAGAAGTTGTAGAGTTTCGTGACCATGCCGACGAACTTGTTGACGAGCTTCACAGGAACACCCATTGCGAACGCAAGTTTACGCGCTTGGAATCCTTGAAGACCAACTGCAGGATCGACGACTTCCTTGATGATTTTTTCTGGTGTCGCTTCCGCTACCTCTTCGATGTCCATACCACCTTCGCTTGATCCCATGATGACGACACGTCCTGTCACACGATCAAGTACGATTCCAAGATAGTATTCTTTGTCAATCGCACACCCTTCTTCGACGAGAAGACGTTGAACGACTTTTCCTTCTGGACCTGTTTGGTGCGTGACGAGCGTTTTGCCGAGTAACTCCGTCGCATATTCTTTCACTTCTTCTTGCGATTTCGCAAGCTTGACGCCACCTGCTTTACCGCGTCCCCCCGCGTGAATTTGAGCTTTGACGACTTTAATCGGGCCTGATAATTGTTCTGATGCATCGACCGCCTCTTCGACGGTGAAGGCTGCGATTCCGTTTGGTACGGGTACACCGTACGAACGAAGTAATTCTTTTGCCTGATACTCATGTACATTCATGAAAAAATCCCCCTTAACCCCTTTAGTTTCGGCTCTTTCATTGTAGTTAAAATTGGAAGCGCTGTCTATCGTTATCGACCGAAAGCTTTATTTTTTCAGAATTTCATCTTGATCGAGACGATATAAAAAGGCAAATAACTCGGCAATGACACCGTATAATTCTTCCGGAATCTGTTCTGATACTTGAACAGCATTTAGTAACGTCATCAACGTTTCGTCCTGCCGGATCGGAATATCATGTTTTAATGCCTCTTCTAAAATCCGTTCTGCGATGTGTTCCGATCCCTTAGCAACGACTTTTGGGGCATGCATCTGTTCTTCGTATGATAGAGCTATTGCTTTTTTCATATATGAAGATCCACCCTTCCGTTACGCGTTGAGATATCATGCGGTACGCGCTCTTTCGTCTGTTCGACCCAATCGAATCGCGTCAATGCATAGCCTTGTTCCTCAAGACGGGTCTGAATTTGCGGTGTGTAGGCTTGCATGAACGTATTGACGTGCGCATTCGGATGAAAGACGGAAATCGAAACATTCCGGTCTGCGATCAAGACGTCGACAGCGACCTCACCGAGCGTCGGTAATTGAAGATATAAGACGACACGGGCATGATTTGGATCAAACGTCCGTTCGAACGGTGCTTCCATCATGAGATCCACATCTTCGAACGGTCCAAATTGAGGTAATTGAAATAAATAGACTCCTTTCCCTGCTTCGTTCGTTGCTTGAACGAGTTGTTGCGCTAAAATCTGATCACTCGTCTTTCGATCAAGCGTTCGACCTGTCTCATCACCCTTTGCCAGTTGAACGAGTTCGGTAAGGGCGTGTTTTAACTGCTTCGCTTCTCCTTCCGTCACCGGTTGACCAATTTGCCTTAGGAGTTCCCGTGTTTCCGCAGTCGGTACCGTCTGGCGTTGTAAAAAGGAGTCGAGTAACTGGGGGAGAGCCGACTTTTGCGGAACAGACTCGGTCGAGATGATTTTTAAAACCGGTTGTCCCTCTGCTGAAACGACTTGAAAGCGATACATGTTCCCTTCTTTTAGTTCAGCTGTCGTCCCTGCCGTCAAGACGCGTTGACCGACTTGGAGTTCCATTAATCCGTCCGGCAACAGCTTTAAAACTTTACCGACGATGTTTGCGCCTTCCCGTAACGGTAGGTTCGCATGATCGATGATTTTAAATGGAAGTAAGGCGCGATGTTCGATTTGCATGCTCGATTCCTCCTAAAGACGTTCTTTGACAGGACGGAATGTTTTCCGGTGAATCGGTGTGACGCCCAGTGTATCGAGCGCTTGTAAATGTAAGGGTGTTCCGTAACCTGCGTGTGTTTCAAATCCATATCCCGGATACTCGATCGCGTATTGTTCCATCATCGCATCTCGTGTCTCTTTCGCAACGACACTTGCAGCAGCAATGGAGACACTCCGCGCATCTCCTTTGATAAGAGAGAGTTGTGGTGTATCGTCGTCGAGTGTCATCGCATCGACAAGTAAGGCATCTGGTTTGAGTTGACGAACTGCGTCTTGCATTGCCCGTTTCGATGCTTGATAGATATTGATTTCGTCGATTTCAGCCGGTTCGATGATGCCGATCGCAATCTCAGCAACTTCTTGCAAATGCTTCAGTGCCGCTTGCCGCTGTACTTTACTCATCTGTTTGGAATCCGTTAGTCCTGGATGATAGAATCCGTCTGGTAAGATGACCGCTGCTGCGACGACTGGACCAGCTAGTGGACCTCGCCCGACTTCGTCCACTCCTGCAATTCGAACGTATCCTTGCTGACGATACTCGTCTTCAAATGCGAGTCGTTTCTTGAAATCGATCCGTTGCTGCTCTTCGAGTGCAAATCGTCGTTCTGTCTGACGAAACAGCGTATGCACCCCTTTTCGCGTATCTGAAGCCAGTTCCTGCTTCAATTGAATAAATTCTTCTAGTGTTGCTTTTTGCAATCGTTCTTTTACTTCTGCTATCTTCATACATCCTGCTCCTTTGAAAAAAACTTGGACATCAAAGGATGTCCAAGTCCGTTATGCATGCGTTTCCCATTCTTCGACTGTTTCAAGCGTCACCCGACCGAGCTTTTCCGTTCGTAGCTCATGCAGGAGCATTTCGCTCGTCCGCTCGAAATCGACATAGCCACCTGAGACGAAACCACGTTTTTTACCGATTGCTTCAAGTACATCAACCGCTTCTCCCGATACTTCGTCGAGTCGATAGCGCTCACGTAACTGCTCCGGATAACGTGTCTTTAGCTCACGAAGGGCAAATAGTGCGATATCGTCGATGTTTAAGATGTCATCCTTGATCGCTCCTGTCGCTGCTAACCGATATCCGACGACTTGATCGTCGAACTTCGGCCAGAGGATACCTGGTGTATCAAGTAATTCCATCTCACCTGTCTTCATCTTGATCCACTGCTGGCGTTTCGTCACACCCGGACGGTCACCCGTGATAGCGATATTTCGGCCAGCAAGTCGATTGATGAGCGTCGATTTCCCGACGTTCGGAATGCCGATGATCAAGGCACGGATCGCACTCGGATTCCGCCCTTTCTCCCGCATCCGTGCGTGTTTTTCTTTCATTAGTCGTAAAGCACCCTCATGGATTTGATTCAATCCTTTATTGTGCTTCGCGTCAACCGCAACGACATCAACACCATCTGCTCGTAATGCCTGCATCCATTGCTCCGTCACTCGTTTATCCGCCATATCCGCCTTGTTGAGGACAATCAGTCGCGGCTTACCTGCCGTGATCTGTTCGACCATCGGGTTACGGCTCGACATCGGAAGACGGGCATCGACGAGTTCGATCACCACATCGATCAACTTTAGTTTTTCTGTGACTTCCCGACGTGCTTTGGCCATGTGACCGGGGAACCATTGAATCGTCATATCCTTCACCTCGTTCATATATTCCTGGACTTCTTGCTGATCATACGATACATGAAAAAACATCCACTCCCTAGTATACGCAACTTCAGACAAGAAAAGAAGATGAGCTGCTTACTTTTAACGGCAAGCGTCTCATCTTCGTTCGTTTTAATCGACAGAGCGTACATCATTGAATGGATAGAAGACGAAGTTCGTCGTTCCGACGATTTGATCTTCATCCACAAAACCGATATCACGACTATCTTTTGAATTTTGACGATTATCTCCCATGACGAATACTTTTCCTTTTGGAACAGTCGTCTCTCCTGTTCGCTCTTCAAGCGTGAAGTCTTCCGTCAATGGCACACCACTCATCTGGGCTTTGTATTCTTTCAAATACGGTTCGGCGACTTTCTTATCGTTGACATACAATGTATCATCTTTGTAATACATCGTATCTCCCGGAACAGCGATGACCCGTTTGATGTAGTCTCGTGTTTCCGTTGCATGGAAGACGACGATATCGCCTCTTTCTGGTTCATTAAAATAGTATGGGATCTTATTGACGATCATTCGATCCGCATTGTGTAAGGTTGGCATCATCGATTCCCCATCAACGATGACGGGTACGAACAGAAACGTTCGAATGATGAACGCGATGACGAGCGCTACGACGAGCGCCTTTACCCAACTGAATAACTCCTTCACGAATTCCACTCCCTTGATAAACGCAATTTCTTCCTAAGGACTAGTATACGCATAAACAGCAAAAAAAAGAAGCTTGTCCGGAGACAAGCCACTTTTTCACATGATTAACGACGAATTTCTTTAATACGCGCCGCTTTACCACGAAGGTTACGGAGGTAGTAAAGTTTCGCACGACGGACTTTACCGTAGCGAACGACTTCGATTTGTGCAACACGTGGTGAGTGGAGCGGGAAAGCACGCTCAACGCCAACTCCGTAAGAAATTTTACGGACTGTGAATGTTTCACTGATGCCGCCACCGTGACGTTTGATGACTACGCCTTCGAAGAGCTGAATACGCTCACGCGTACCCTCGACGACTTTAACGTGTACACGGACTGTATCCCCAGGACGGAACGCAGGGACGTCTGACTTGATTTGTTCTTGTGTAAGTTCACGGAACAATTGTTGTGTGTTCATGAATGATTTCTCCTTTTTTCACCAATGTTCTTATCTTCATTTGCTTCAAGCATCCGACAGCGGAACATCGTTAATGGGTGGCTTTTGCCACATGTTTTAACTTATCATAGATTCAGTCGTTTGACAATCCTGAAATCGAGTCTAAATAACGCTGATCTTCATCCGTTAACGATGCATCCACGAGAAGATCAGGGCGCCGCTCATATGTCCGCTTCAGCGACTGTTCCCGTCGCCACTTTTCAATCCGGGCATGGTTGCCTGATAACAAAACATCGGGTACTCGGTACCCTTTATATTCTGCCGGACGTGTATAGTGCGGGTATTCGAGAAGTCCTGTTGAGAAGGAATCATCTTCGTGACTCGCAGACGCACCGAGGACGTCCGGTAAGAGGCGGACGACGGCGTCAATCATCGTCATCGCAGCGAGTTCTCCTCCCGTCAAGACGAAATCTCCGAGCGAGACCTCATCCGTCACCAACTGATCATGGATTCGCTGATCAAACCCCTCATAGTGACCACATAAGAAGACCAATTCTTCTTCGTTTGCCCACTCTTCCGCCATTCGTTGCGAAAACCGTTTACCGGTCGGTGTCATGACGATGATTCGTCGTTTTCGTTCCGGTAGACTTGCCATCGCATCGAAGACGGGTTGAGGTGTCAACAGCATGCCCGCTCCTCCACCATACGGATAATCATCGACCTTACCATGTCGATTCGTTGAAAAATCTCGAAAATTGATGGTTTCAAGTATGACGTGTTGATCGTCTTGCGCTCGCTTGACAATCGAATGGTCAAGCGCTGAAAACATTTCTGGAAACAACGTCAATACACGGATGTTCATTCTTCGATCAGTCCCGGAAGCGGCGTGATCTGAATGCGTTTCTGTTCGACGTCGACGGAAGCGACGACTTGTTCGATATACGGAATCAGGACGTCTTTTTTTCCGTCACGTTTGATCGTCCAGACGTCATTTGCGCCCGTTTCGAGAATGTCGGATACGACTCCGATTTTCGTCTCACCGTCATAAACCGTACAACCGATGATCTCATGATAGTAAAATTCATGCTCGTCTAAGTCCTGTAAGTCTTCTGCATGGACATAGAGTTTCAATCCTTTGTACTTCTCGACGTCATTGATATGATGCATGCCTTTGAACGTCACCATGATGAATTGTTTATGCTTCCGGTAGCCACTGATCGTTACCGGTGTATACGTGCCTTCAGAGCCGAGAAAGACTTCTTTTCCGACCTTAAAGCGTTCTTCCGGGAAATCCGTGCTTGCAAGTAACTTCAATTCCCCTTTTAGACCGTGCGTGTTGGCGATTTTCGCAATTTCCAACCATTCCATTCGTTTCACTTCCTTTCTTGAATTAAAAAAAGGAGGTAAGCTTTCGCTCACCTCCTAACGTCTTACTTCGCGAGTTTCGCGTTGTGGAATTTCTCCATGATACCAGCTTGTGAGAAGAGGTTACGAACTGTGTCCGAAGGTTTAGCACCTTCAGAGAGCCATTTAAGAGCTAGCTCTTCGTTGATTTTAACTTCTGCTTCTGGTTTAGCAACTGGATTGTAGTATCCGATTTGCTCGATGAAACGACCATCACGTGGTGCACGTGAGTCTGCTACTACCACACGGTAGAAAGGTGATTTTTTTGCGCCCATGCGCTTAAGACGAATTTTAACTGCCATTCGTAAGTCCCTCCAAATAATAAATGATTTTTTCGTTTAGTCAAATTGACAACTTCATTAGTATACAACGTTACAGCAAAAGAGAAAAGACTTTTAAAAGAATGGAAGACCAAAGCCTTTCTTTTTCCCTTTGCCCATCTGTCCGGAAAATTGTTTCATCATTTTCCGCATGTCTTCGAACTGTTTAATGAGGCGGTTGACTTCTTGGATACTGCGTCCGCTACCACGGGCAATCCGCTTCCGACGGCTCGCATTCAAGATTTCAGGTTCAGTCCGCTCTCGTTTCGTCATCGATTGGATGATCGCTTCGACATACACGAGTTGCTTCTCATCGATTTGGGCGTTTTTCAACCCCTTCATCTTCCCTTTACCTGCCCCAGGGATCATTCCCAACAGTTCGTCCAGTGGACCCATCTGTTTCACTTGCTGCAACTGCTCGATGAAATCATCGAATGTAAACGATGCATCGCGCATTTTGCTTTCTAACTCTTTGGCACGCGTAGCGTCCATTTGTGACTCTGCTTTTTCAATCAGTGTCAGCATGTCTCCCATGCCTAGAATCCGAGACGCCATCCGCTCGGGATAGAATGGTTCGATGGCATCGAGCTTCTCTCCAAGACCGACGAACTTAATCGGTGCTCCGGTGACTGCCTTGATGGAGAGTGCTGCACCACCTCGCGTATCTCCGTCGAGCTTCGTCAGAACGACTCCCGTTACGCCAAGCTTCTCGTTGAAGCTCTCTGCGACGTTGACGGCATCCTGACCCGTCATCGAATCGACGACAAGGAAGATTTCATGCGGTTTGGCGATCTCCTTAACATCAACGAGTTCCTGCATCAGTTCCTCATCGACGTGTAAGCGACCTGCCGTATCGATCAACACGATATCGTGATGATGCTCTTTTGCATAATCGAGTGCACCGGTAACGATTTCTTGTGGACTAACCTGATCTCCCATCGAGAAGACCGGTAACTCCAATTGTTTTCCGAGTGTCTCTAATTGTTTGATTGCTGCCGGACGATAAATATCCGCCGCAACAAGCAAAGGACTACGATTATGTTTTTTACGTAAATGATTGGCAAGTTTACCCGTTGTCGTTGTTTTACCTGCCCCTTGCAGACCGGTCATCATGATGACGGTCGGAGGACGGTTCGCAAGCGTCAATGGTGACACTTCTGCACCCATCAGATTCGTCAATTCATCGTGGACGATTTTGACGACTTGTTGTCCTGGCGTCAAAGACGTCATGACATCCTGTCCGACGGCGCGTTCCTTTACATCATTTACGAATTGTTTGACGACCTTGAAGTTGACGTCGGCTTCGAGTAGCGCTAAGCGAACTTCGCGCATCATCTCTTTGACGTCTGCTTCAGAAATCTTACCTTTACCTCGCATTTTAGCGAGACTGGCTTGAAGCCGTTCCGATAATCCTTCGAATGCCATTAAGAATGCCTCCTACTCTAATTGCTCCAATGTCTCAATGATCACTAGGGCTTCACCCGGAAGGTCGCATTGCTTCAGCTGATCGAGTAACTGCTTTCGCCGTTCGTGTTTCTTGAACAGCGATAGTCGTTCTTCATACTGCTCGAGCATGGCTTCCGTGCGTTTTATGTTGTCGTAGACTGCTTGTCGGCTGACTTCAAACTCATCGGCGATCTCACCTAAGGAAAAGTCATCTAAGTAATAGAGTGACATGTAATTCCGTTGTTTTGGCGTCAAAAGCTCCTGATAAAAGTCAATCAGATAATTCATCCGGTTCGTTTTATCAAGTGTCATTTGAGCACCTCCGCAATGTTAAGTGAAATTCCTTTACAGATAGTATAGTACAGCCCTCACAGTGTGTTGTCAAGTTTTTTTCTTTACATGAAACGTCGCTTATTCCGCGCTTTCTTCCGTGTCGACGTTTTCTTTTTCTTCAAAGACATCGCCGAACAGTCCATATACGAATTGTTCTGCGTCAAATGGTTGTAAATCATCGATCTTTTCACCGAGACCCACGAACTTCACCGGTAGATTCAGCTCGTTCTTGATCGCAAGAACAATCCCGCCTTTTGCTGTGCCATCAAGCTTCGTCAAGACGATTCCGCTGACGTTCGTCGCTTGTTTGAAGGCTTTTGCCTGCACCATCGCGTTTTGCCCTGTTGTCGCGTCAAGCGCCAACAATACTTCATGGGGTGCACCAGGAATTTCACGTTCGATGACGCGTTTGACCTTTTCGAGCTCGTTCATCAAATTGACCTTGTTTTGTAGGCGTCCTGCCGTATCACAAATCAGGACGTCGACCTTACGTGCTTTCGCTGCTTGGACGGCGTCATAAACGACAGCAGCCGGATCGGAGCCTTCGCCTTGACGAATGACCGGTACACCGGAGCGTTCGCCCCAGACTTGCAGTTGATCGATCGCACCAGCCCGGAACGTATCCCCCGCTGCTAACATGACGCTCTTGCCTTCTTGTTTTAAGCGGTTCGCAAGTTTTCCGATCGTCGTCGTCTTACCGACCCCGTTGACACCAACGAAGAGGATGACATTCAGCTCATGATCAAGATCAAGGGCTGTCTCTTCTTCTTCGACTAACATGTTCGCGACGACTTCAACGAGGACATCCCGGACTTGTTTTGGATCCTTGACGTTACGTCGTTTGACTTCTGTCTTTAGTTCCTCGACCAAATCCATCGTCGTCGTCACACCGACGTCGGCTTGGATCAACACTTCTTCTAACTCTTCGAAAAAGTCTTCATCGACTTCACGGAAGCGGTAGACGAGATCATTGACGGCACTCGCTAATCCGTCGCGTGTCTTCGTCAAGCCTTCCGTAAATTTAGTCGTGACTTCTTGTGTCGAAGTCGTCAAGCGGTCTTTCAGTTTTTTAAAGAAACTCATCGTTTAATCTCCTTTGGTTCTTCACTTAATGTACGTCGTGCCTCTTCTAGTTTAACGGATAACACTTCAGATATCCCGTTTTGCTGCATCGTGACGCCGTAAAGGACATCTGCCGCCTCCATCGTTCCTTTCCGATGGGTGATGATGACGAACTGTGTCTCGCGTGCTAGCTGATGGACGAACTCGCCGAATCGCGCGACGTTCGCTTCGTCAAGCGCCGCCTCGACCTCATCGAGGACACAGAACGGGACAGGACGTGTCTTTAGAATCGCAAATAATAAGGCGATTGCTGTCAAGGCACGCTCTCCACCGGACAAGAGCGACAAATTCTGCAGCTTCTTACCAGGCGGTTTCGCAACGATATCAATTCCACTCGTCAACAGATCACTCGGGTCAACGAGGACTAGATCGGCTTCACCGCCCCCGAATAACTCGCGGAATGTTTCCCGGAAGTGTTCTCGGACAGCATCATACGTTTGACGGAACAATCGAATGACTTCTCGGTCCATCTCTTCGATGACGCCATAGAGATCGGTTTTAGCAGCGACGAGATCATCCCGTTGCGCGGATAGGAACGTAAACCGTTCATCTACCTCTGCGAATTCCTCAATCGCACCGATGTTGACGATGCCGATTTCTTCGAGTTGGCGTTTGAGCAGATGAATTTCCTCTTTTGCCTCTTCATACGATAGATCAAGTGGTGCAATCAGTTCGAGCAGTAATCCCATCTCTTCCAGCATTTCTTGTCTTGTCTCAAGACGCGTGCTCGTTTTCCCTTGCGAGAGTCGTAGTTGCTCGAGTGCCTGTTTCGTCGTTTGTTGATCGTCCTTCGTTTTCGCTTCGCGGATCCGGATCAAGCGCAGGGATTCTGCTTGTACTTGAATCCGTTGTCCGATCGCGGCGAGTTCGGTCTCGACCCGTTGTTGTTCCTGTTCCTGTTCACGCTGTTCCGCGTGCAAGGCATCAATCTTCGCTTCGTCGAATCCTTCAAGGACATGACGCAAGTCACGGCGTTTATGACCACGTTCAAGCTTCGCGTGACTGACCTGTTCCGTCAGGCGTTCGATCTCTTGCGAAAGCTGCGCTTGTTTCATTTGGATCGTCCGCTCTTCGAGAACTGCTTCCGCTTGTTCCTTCTTCAGTTCGTCCATCGTGACGGCACCACGGGCTTGCGCATCCTTAAGACGATCTAAGGCTTGTCTGAGCTCTGTTTGACGCTCCGTCCATTTTGCGATCTCGACTTCCGACGTCTCGATGATCCGACGTGCTTCCTGTTCTTGTTCGAGTACACGTGCCATCTGTCGATCTTCAACCGACAATTCAGACGTCATGACAGCGAGATGACGGTTCGCATCTGCTAACGTATCGCGCGATTGTTCGAGTTGCCCATGTAATGCTTGAATCGTTTCTGTCCGTGTCCGAGCCGTAGCATCAAGAGTCTGGATCGCCGCTCTCAGATCTTCCAAGCGGCGCATCTGCTCCCGAATGACCGCTTGTCCGCGCGTCAGTCCCTCTTTTAACTCGTCAAGTTCGCGCGATTGACTGAACAGTGGTGTACCTTTTTTCCGACTTCCGCCGGTCATCGTACCGCCGACGTTGACGACATCTCCTTCGAGCGTGACGAGACGATAGCGATGTCCTGTCGAACGGGCGATTTGGTTCGCCTGTTCAAGTGACTCGACGACGAGTGTCGTACCGAGCAAGTTCATCTTTAATTTCGTCAACGTCTCGTCTGTCGTCACGAGATCACTTGCGATCCCGACGAACCCAGACATTCCACCGACTTGTTCTCGTACTGAACGATTGACTTCGCGTGCTTGGAGTGAGGCGAGCGGCATGAACGTCGCTCGACCGGCATTTAACCGCCGAAGCTCCTGGATCAGACGACGTCCTGTCGCATCGGTATCAACGACGATGTTTTGCATCGCACCACCAAGCGCTGTCTCGATTGCCGCTTCAAAGCGCGCCGGAACCGAAATCAACTCCGCGACCGCTCCGTGGATACCTGGGTGCTGATCTCGTTGTTTTAAAATCGTCTTCACAGCACCGAAATAACCGCTATAGTCGGCTTTGACGGATTCAAGGAATTCAATTCGGTCTTCCGTCTTATGCCGACGTCGCTCTAAATCCGCAACGGACTGTTCGACTTGGCGTAACGCATGTTGTTGTTCATTTCGTGCTGCAAGTGCCGTCGTCTCTTCTTCCGTTGCTTGGTCCAACTTCGTCCGGATCGAAGCGACATCCGCCTCTAGTCGAGCGACGTCTTCCTCGAGTTGACGACGCGTCGATTGTTTCGTACCGCTGTCCGCCGTAAATGAACGTTGTTGTTCTTCTGCCTGCATGAGATCTTGCTTCGCCCGATTATAGGCATTATTCGTCGCAGCTAATCGACTCGCCACTTCAAAGGCTTCCGAACGTAATACTTCGGCTTCCTTATCAAAATCACGATCGGTTTGTGTCAGCGCTTGATCGGCTCGTTCTCGCTCAGCCGTGATCCGTTTTGCTTCCTGATCGACTTCTGCTTGGCGTTCCTGTAAAGCGGTCAGTTCAAGTTCCAGTTCCTTGACGCGTTCTTCGACGACGGCAACCTCTTGTTCGAGTCGCTCTTTCGTCTCGGTCCCGTGTTTTTCACGCTCTTTCGCTAGGTTAAGGGCACCTTGGATCTCAACCAATCGCGTCGAGACATGTCGAAGTTGCTCCTGCAACGCGTTTTCTTGTTGTCGTTCTTCTTCAAGCGCCGATTCTTGATTCTCTCGGGACACGACGGTCTCTTCGTAAGTCGTCTTTTGAGACGCAAGGCGTTCTTCACATTGTGCGATGTCACGCGCCAATGTTTCGAGCTCCGTCTGATACGTCGTGATTTCATGCGCTAAGATACCACGCTCGAGGACATCATGCCGTTCTCGAGCGACGAGATACTCTTTCGCGAGCGCCGCTTGTTCACGTAACGGCTCGATTCGTCCGCCGAGTTCATATAAAATATCATCGACACGTGATAGATTCGCTTCCGTATCACTTAATTTCCGCTCGGCTTGCTTCTTGCGATGACGATACTTTAAGACGCCTGCTGCTTCCTCGATGACAGCACGACGTTCTTCCGGTTTACCGGAGATGACTTGTTCAACACGACCTTGTCCGATGATTGCAAAAGCATCTCGCGACAAGCCTGTGTCCATGAACAGATCAAGAACATCCTTCAGGCGACATGGTTTTTTATTTAAAAAATAATCGCTGTCTCCGTTGCGGCTGACACGCCGCGTGACGCTGATTTCCTGATACGGCAACGCAACCGTTCCCGACTCGTTGTCTAAGACGAGCGTCACCTCGGCAAATTGTTTCCGGTGTTCAGACAGACTGCCGGCAAAAATGACGTCTTCCATCTTCGCCCCACGAAGTGACTTCGCAGATTGTTCTCCGAGTACCCAACGGACAGCATCCGATATATTTGATTTCCCACTTCCGTTCGGTCCGACGACTGCCGTGACACCCGGAAGGAATTCTAGTTCAGTTCGACTGGCAAATGATTTGAAGCCATTGATTTCAATTCGTTTTAAGTACATCTTGATCACCCGTATGTTTAAATTTCTTTTGAATTTCTTTCAGTTTACCATAGCCGAAACGCTAGCAACATGATAGGTTTTAAGGTAGTATCACGCGAAACAAGAAGAAGAGGAGCGAATAACACGATGACGATTGAACAAATGATTGAAGCGATCTTAGATAAATTGAACATCATCAACAAAGGGGTCATTAAAGCAGAACAATTCGACGGTTCAAAAAATGAGGACTTAAAAGAGATTTATGAGTTCGTCATGATGCGCGACTCGTTATCACTGGCAGAGGTCGACGCGATCGTCGACGAACTGAAATCCCTTAAGACTGTCTAATCAAGCGAACTTCACACGATAAAGGCCGATCATCTCTCACGCATTCGAGAGATGGTCGGCCTTTTGTTGCTTAAAACTGTTTCTTTAATTCAAGTAAGGCTTGTTTTGCTGCCTGTTGCTCTGCCTCTTTTTTCGATCGGCCTGTCCCGATCCCTTCCAGCTCATCCGCGACTTGGACACGCGAGATGAATTCCCGACTATGCGCCGGACCGCGCTCCTCGATGATTTCATACTCGATGACACCTAAGCCGACACGTTGAATCGCTTCCTGCAATTGACTCTTGAAATCTGTCTGTTCTTCAAAAAAGCCTGTCGCCACTTTCGGAAAAACCGCTTCGGCGAGGAATCGTTCGGCTGCTTCGATGCCTTGGTCAAGATACAAGGCGCCAATGAAGGATTCGAAGACATCCGCAAGTAAGGCTGGACGATTCCGACCACCGGTCAGTTCTTCCCCCTTACCTAACAGAATCATATCGGAAAACTGATAGTGATTCGCAAATTGGACGAGTGACGGTTCACAGACGATTGCCGCTCGCAATTTCGTTAATTCCCCCTCGGAACGTTCCGGGTAGTGTTCGAATAGATAGCGTGACACCGTCAACTCTAAGACAGCGTCCCCTAAAAATTCTAGGCGTTCGTTATCCCCTTCAGACTCGCGTTGTTCATTGACGAACGAAGAGTGCGTGAAGGCTTGTTTTAATAGCTCGACATTAGAAAACGTAATATTCAGGCGCTCTTGTAACGCTTCGAATTTCTGCTCGATTTGAGCGAGCGTCCGAGCATCCTTGCGTCGTTTTACATAGGGTCCTTTTCGGACACGACGTCCTTTTTGATTCGTCATAGTTCCTCCTAAACAGCTAAAGCCCACCGCAAATTGCGGTGGGTCAGCTTCAATGATCAGACTTGTGTTTCGATGTAGTTGACGACATCGCCGACAGTCTTCAAGTTTTCTGCTTGCTCATCTTCGATCGTGATTTCGAACTTGTCTTCTAAGTCCATGACGAGTTCCATGACTTCGAGAGAGTCAGCACCGAGGTCGTCTTTGAACGATTTATCAAGTGTGATTTCACTTTGTTCTTTTCCTAATTTTTCTGCGATTGCTTCTTGTACGTCTACTAAGATTTGTTCTTTTGTCATTTTAAAATCCCTCCATGAGTTGAGTATATAAGATGATTGCCGATTTGGCAAAGTACTACCGTTAGTTGTGTTACATCGTCATGCCGCCATCGACGGCAAGAGTTTGTCCTGTGATGTATCGCGCTTCATCTGAAGCGATGAAACTGACGAGTGAAGCGATATCGTCCGTTTGACCGAAGCGTTTCAACGGAATTTGCCCGAGTGACAGGTTCCGCTGTTCTTCCGTCAATTCATCCGTCATGTCCGTCTCGATGAAGCCTGGACAGATGGCATTGACTGTGACACCTTTACTCGCGAGTTCACGTGCGACGGATTTCGTCAGCCCGATCAGACCCGCTTTCGCTGCGACATAGTTCGCTTGCCCTGGATTTCCGGAAATACCGACGACTGATGCGATGTTGATGATACGACCGCTTGTTTTTAACAATGGACGTGTCGCAGCTTGCGTGACGAGAAACGCACCTTTCAGATTCGTATCGATGACAGCATCGAAATCCGCTTCCTTCATGCGCATCAGCAAACCATCACGCGTGATGCCGGCATTATTGACGACACAATCCAGTTGACCGAACGTGTCGATCGTCTGTTTGATCATCTGTTTGACAGCATCTGCTTCAGCGACATTCGCTTGAATCGCGAGTGCCTCTCCGCCTGCTTCCTTGATTTCACGGACGACTGCTTCCGCCTTGTCCGTGCTTCCTGCATAGTTGACGACGACACGGAAACCATCTGTTGCCAATCGCTTCGCGATGGCAGCTCCGATGCCGCGTGACGCGCCAGTGACGAGTGCTACTTTACTCAACGAATTCCCTCCGCTTCCAATTGCTCAAGTGTCGTGATGCTGATGATCTTCGCATCTTTTTTGATTCGTTTCACGAGACCGCTCAACGGAGATGATGGACCAAACTCGATGAATGTATCCGCACCTTCTTCGATCAGACGCTCAACGCATGATTCGAATCGAACCGGTGAGTAGAGCTGCTGAACGAGCAAACGAATCAATTCGTCTGGTTGATCATGGAACGCACTGTCGACGTTCGAGATGAATTTCGTCTTCGCCGCTTCAAACGGTGACGAGACGAGAATGTCTTCGAATCGTGGTGCGAATGGTGTCATGAGTGACGAATGGAACGCACCTGATACATCAAGCGGTAAGACACGTTTTGCTCCGAGCTCTTTTAACTTCGCTGTAGCGGATTCGACCGCTGCGATTTGTCCGGAGATGACGAATTGCCCAGGACAGTTGTAGTTGGCGATTTGAACGATTTCTCCCGTCGCCGCAATCGATTCGACCGCGTGATGGGCTGCCTCGACATCATTCATGCCGATGACCGCCGCCATCGTTCCACCCGTGACTTGATTCATGAGTTTTCCGCGTTCGCGGACGAGATAGACGGCTTCAGACGGTGTGATGACAGAAGCTGCGACGAGCGCGCTATATTCTCCAACACTGTGTCCGAGTACGAAATCAGGTGTATGTCCTTGTGCTGCGTACTGCTGTGCGAGTAATGCACTGTGTGCGACGATGGCTGGTTGAGCGATATCTGTTGCTTTCAATTCATCCTTCGTCCCTGTCGTCATCAGCGTCGTCAGATCCAGACCAATTCGCGTTCCGAGGTCAGCGAGTGCTTGGCGTGTCTCGTCTTGCGTGATGAGCGTCTGTCCCATTCCAGGCGTTTGTGACCCTTGTCCCGGAAACATCCAAACTGTTTTCCCCATCTCGTCTCACTCCTTCTTAACGTGCTTTTGTTGCCTTCGCTTGAACGATTTTGGCAACGACTTCTTGTTCGACCATCTTTTCCGCTTGAACGAGCGCTCGGCTGAATGCGTAAGCATTACTTGAACCATGCGCCTTGATGACCGGAGCCGCAATCCCGAATAGTCCAGCACCGCCATATTCTTCATAGGCGAGCAACTGCTTCATTTTTTTCAACTTCGGTTTCAGTACGAGAGCGGCGAGCTTTGATGTCCACGAGCTCATGAATTGTTCCTTCATGACACCCATGATCATACTGGCTGCCCCTTCAGTACTTTTAAGTAACGTATTGCCGGCAAAACCTTCCGTGACGATGACATCGACGTCACCGCTCATCGCTTCTCTCGCCTCGACGTTCCCAACGAAATGAATCGGTGCTGTCTCAAGTAGCGGATACGTTTCCTTCGTCAGTGCATTCCCTTTACCGGCTTCTGATCCGATATTCAAGAGTCCGACTTTTGGACGTGTGATGCCGCGAACTTGTTCTGCGTAGACAGACCCCATGATGGCATAATCGAGCAGATGCTCTGCCTTCGCATCCGGGTTGGCGCCAACATCTAAGATGACGACACCTTTCCCATTACGTGTCGGGAAAGTCGGGGCCAGTGCAGGACGGTCAACTCCTTCGATTCGACCGATGACGAACAATCCGGCAGTCATGAGCGCTCCCGTGTTGCCTGCTGAAATCAAGGCATCTGCCTCTCCTGATTTCACCAGGTTTGCAGCCACAACGAGTGAGCTATCTTTCTTGCGGCGAATCGCACGTACCGGTTCGTCTTCTCCGGTGATGACGGATGCCGCGTGGACGATCGTCACGCGCGGATCCTCGATTGTGTATGAGCGTAATTTCAACTCATCTCCGACTAGTCGGATATCGATGTCTTCGTTTGGACGTTCTGCCAAATAGGCAACGACCCCTTCTACGATGGCACGGGGTGCGTGATCGCCCCCCATAGCGTCAACTGCTAAAATCATTTCGATTCCTCCTTACTACTTCGATACACTGTGAACTCACCGATAAAGACACATTCTTCACCGACATAACTCTCCACCGTGATGTCAGAACGCCCATCTTGACGATGGGAACTGACGAACGCCTTCGCAACGACGCGTTCTCCGACATGAACGGAGCGTGTGAACTGAACGTTCGCACGTGTCGTCAACGCGAGTTCATCGTCGATGAGCGCAATCGCAAGCGAGTTTGCCTGCGCGAACAAAATATGTCCGCGGGCGATTGCATTCCGACTAAACGCATGTTCCGGCAAAATCTCAAGGATCGAGATCGCAGATGTATCGAGTTTCAGGTCAATCATATCACCAATGACTTCATTTTCAGTCAACGTACGCACATCATCCAGCCGTTCGGTCGCGACGTGTTTAATTCGCTCCCGTAATTCCGGAATCTTTAATTCCATCCGGTCGAGACGAATCGTCTGAATACTGACACGGAATCGTGTCGCCAGCGCTTCATCCGTGATGAACGGATTTTGCTCGATCGTCTGTAATAATTCTTGTTGTCTCTCTTTTTTAGGTACCCGCATGTATGTTCCTCCCACAAGAAGGATGACCACTATTATTACCTGGTACTAATAGTAGTATATATCCCTTGTTGTTCACTTTCAAGTATTATTCGATTCTTTCTCCTTCAAGTAGCCCTTGTCGTTCGATATAGTCACGCAAGACATCGTATTCCGGCGCTTGCCAAAAGGCGTCCGATCGCAGTAATCGGACTGCATCTTGTCGCGCAGTTTCCATGACTTGTATATCGAGCGCCGGATCGGTCAAGACGAAGCGCGGTAATCCACTTTGTTCGGTACCGAAGAAATTTCCGGCTCCGCGCAGTTTTAAATCCTTTTCCGCTAGCTTGAAGCCATCGTTCGTCTCCGTCATCGTCTTGATCCGTTCTTTTCCCGTATCGGAAGAGGGATCGGCGATTAGAATACAGTAAGACTGGGCATCGCCTCGACCAACGCGTCCTCTTAATTGGTGTAATTGCGCAAGACCGAAGCGTTCTGCATCATGAATGACGATGATCGATGCGTTCGGAACGTTCACGCCGACCTCGACGACCGTCGTTGAAACAAGGATTTGAACAGTATTCTCCTTGAATGCCTGCATGACCTCGTCTTTTTCTGAAGAAGTCAAGCGCCCATGCATCAAACCGACATGATAGGGCTTGAACCGCTCGGTCAATGTCGCATGTAATTCGATCGCATTTTGAACTTCGAGTGATTCGGATTCCTCGATCAATGGCGTGATGACGTAGGCTTGTCGACCTTGCGACAATTCTTTCTCGACGAATCCGAAAACGCGTTCCATCTGTTGCGGTTTCGCCCAGTAGGTCTCGATTTCCTTTCGTCCCGCCGGCATCTCATCGATGATCGAAACATCCATATCTCCAAAGACCGATATCGCAAGCGTACGCGGAATCGGTGTCGCTGTCATATATAATACATCTGCCTGTTCAGCTTTCGCGCGCAACCGCTTCCGTTGTTCGACACCGAAGCGATGTTGTTCATCGGTGATGACGAGGTGTAATGCCTTGAACTGGACGGTGTCTTGAATCAGCGCATGTGTTCCGACTAAGACGTCGATCTCTCCTGTTACAAGAGCTTCGAGCAAGTGTGCACGCGCTTTCCCTTTAACGGAACTCGTCAGTAAACCGACTCGGATCCCAAGTGGTTCAAGCAATGGGGCCAGCGACGCTGCATGCTGTTCCGCTAAAATTTCGGTCGGCACCATCAAGGCACCTTGTTTTCCGGCACGAACCGTCGCGAACAAGGCGATGGCTGCGATGACGGTCTTTCCGCTTCCGACATCTCCTTGCAACAACCGATTCATTCGTTCGCCGCGACCGATGTCGTCTAGAATCTCTTTTGTCACACGTTGCTGTGCACCTGTCAGCGGAAACGGCAGGCTCTTGATGAAATTGGCAATATCCGTTTCATGTAAAGGCAAGGCAATCCCTTGACCTTTCCGTCGTCCAAGACGTAACGCCTGTAATTTCAGTTGGAAATAGAGGCACTCCTCGTAGACATAACTGCGACGAGCAGCCGTTAACTCTTGTCGATTCGTTGGGAAATGAAGCGACTTCAACATCGTCATCCGGTCTTGCAACCGATACGTCTTCCGGATGCTATCCGGGATTCGTTCAGCTAATGCCTCAGTCTCCTTGAACGCCAAGTCGACGACGCGTCGGAATGTCTTCATCCGCATGTCACCCCGGAGCGAGTAAACGGGTGTCAATTCGCCTTCGATTGCCCCGAATTGCAATTCCGTCGCAGAGATCGTCATCCGGTGTAAATCCCACTTGCCACTGACCGTCACTTCTGCTCCAAGTTGCAATTGGTCTTTGTAGAATGCCCGGTTGAACATCGTTACGGTCACACTATACCGTTCTTCAACGAGCAAACGGAACGTTAAACGATTTTTTCCTTTGCCGTAATAGCGCACAAGTGGTTCAGACTGGACTTGACCCGTGAACTTGACTTTATCCTCATGGATTGCTTCCGTTAGACTTCCCGTCACGAAGTCGTCATAACGAAACGGGACGTGCTCGAGCACGTCCGCAACGGTGAGAATATTCATCTCTTCTAGTTTTTTCGCTAAATCCCGTCCGACACCTTTTAATGTCTTGACGTCACGTGATGGATTCATTCGATAACTCTCCGAAGATTTTCGCTTCGAGCCAGCGACCCGTCGGCGTATTCGCGAGTCCACCTTTTGCTGTCTCGCGAAGCGCAGACGGCATCATCTGACCAATCTCATGCATGGCTGAGATGACTTCATCACACGGAATCCGTGACGTGATTCCAGCGAGTGCCATGTCGGCAGCGACAACAGCATTCGCCCCACCCATCGCATTGCGTTTCACGCATGGCACTTCGACGAGTCCTGCAACAGGATCACAGACGAGTCCAAGCATGTTCTTCAGCGCGATCGCAAAAGCATGCGCTGACTGATCCGGTGTTCCGCCCGCCATCTCAACGATGGCAGCTGCTGCCATCGCTGTTGCCGAACCGACTTCTGCTTGACAGCCACCAGCCGCTCCAGAAATCGATGCATTGTTCGCGACGACGAAACCAAACGCACCGGATGTGAACAAGAAGCGTAACATCTGTTCACGCGTTGGGTTTAACCGATCTTTGACAGCAAATAGTGTACCTGGTACGACGCCGGCACTCCCTGCCGTTGGTGTCGCACAAATTTTTCCCATCGCAGCATTGACTTCATTCGTTCCGATTGCTTTACTGACGGCATCAAGTAGCAAATCTCCTGACAAACCTTTACCTGAAGCACGGTATCGTTGAAGCAAGACAGCATCCCCACCGGTCAGTCCTGTCACCGACTGGACACCGTCACCATCAAGTGAACGAGCGACTGCTTCTTCCATCACTTGTAGGTTTCGTTCCATCATCGCATAGACTTCATCTCGCTCTAAATGACGAACCGTCATCTCTTGCTCGATCATGACTTCCGAAATCGGAATATTTCGTTCCGTCGCGATGGCGACGAGTTCTTTTACGGATTTAAACATGTCTTCACTCTCCCATCATGACGGCACGCTCGACTTGAGGTAACCGATCGATTTCTTCCAACACTTCTGCCGTTATCCGGTCATCAATCTCAATTGCCATGAGTGCTTGTTTTCCTTTTTCATGCCGTGACACTTCCATATGCCCGATGTTGATTTCGTAATCAGCCAAAATGCTCGTCACGGCTGCAATCGCACCAAAGCGGTCATGGTGCAAGACGACGAGTGCCGGCCCCCCACCGGACAAACGAAGCGGTACACCATTTAATTCCGTGATTTCAATCGTTCCCCCACCAATTGAAATACCAACCAATTCAAACTCTTCTACTCCATTCGTCAAATGGACACGAGCCGTATTCGGATGATCCGTCAACGCTTCACTCGTCTCGAAATGAATCTCAATCCCTTTCGACTTCGCGATATCGATCGATTGTGGAATCCGGTCGTCAAACGTATCGTATCCGAGAACACCGCCGATGATGGCGACATCCGTTCCATGTCCACGATACGTATCCGCGAATGAACCGTAAAACGTGATGTGGATGACAGTAGGCGTTTCCCCGAATAATTTACCCGCCATCAATCCAATCCGTGCAGCCCCTGCTGTATGCGAGCTCGATGGACCAACCATGACTGGTCCGATGATGTCAAAGACGCTACGATATTTCATTTCTTTTCCCCTCTCTATGAAACAAACGAAATCCCACCTCTATTATCGCAGATGGTGGGATTCGTGAAAAGGCTAGTCGCCCTTTTTCAGTATGATGGTTTTATTCGACGCTTAAAATGTACGAATAAAGTGGTTGTTTGCCGTCGTGGACTTCCACTTCAGCATCCGGATTGACCGATTCGATGTACGCGACGAGTGCGTCAACTTCTTCTGTCGAGACGCCTTCACCGTAAAGAACCGTGATGATTTCGTCGTCCTCAGTGACGAGTGTATCGACGAGTTTCTTGACTGCACCAAGACTTGAAGCGTCCGTAGCGACGATTTGTTTTTCAGCAATCGCCATATGGTCGTCCTTCTTGATTTCTACACCATCGATGTTCGTATCACGTACGGCATATGTGACTTGTCCCGACTTAACGGCTGCAATCGCATCTGCCATGTGCGCTTCGTTCTCTTCGACAGTCGCTTCTGGATTATAGACGATTGTTGCTGCTAAACCTTGTGGAACTGTTTTTGATTTCACGACCGTCACACCACAATTCGCAACAGATGCTGCTTGTTCAGCGGCCATGATGATGTTTGAGTTGTTTGGATAGACATAAACGTGTTCAGCGTGTGCATCCTCGATCGCCTTAACGATATCTTCCGTCGACGGGTTCATCGTTTGTCCGCCTTCGATGACGACACTGACACCGAGTGATTTAAAGAGTTCGCTGATTCCTTCACCCATTGCGACTGTCACGAGGGCTGCTTTCGCTTTTGCCTTCGGTGCAGCGACTGGAGTGACTTGGTTCGCACCTTCTTCTTCAAGGATCGTCGAGTGTTGTTGACGCATGTTTTCAATCTTAACAGCGACGAGTTCACCGAAACGTTGTCCTTTTGTGATGACTTCTCCTGGTGTTTCAACGTGGACGTGAACTTTAAGGAGTTCTTCATCCGCTACGACGAGCAACGAATCACCGAATTCCGCTAATTCGTTCCGGAAGTCTTCTTCGCTGAACGGTGCATTCGCAAGCTTGTCATCTTGGAAACGAACCATGATTTCCGTGCAGTAACCGTAATGGATTTCTTCTGTCGACATGAAGCTTTGAGCCGTTTTATGATGCTCTGCTTCGACGAGTGCTTCCATGACAGGTGCATGCGGCTTGTCGAGTTCTTTTCCTTCGAGTGTTGCGAGGAATCCTTCATAGATACAGACGAGACCTTGACCACCAGAGTCAACGACGCCTACTTCTTTTAATACCGGAAGAAGTTCTGGTGTACCGTCGAGCGATACTTTCGAAGCTTCGACGAGTTGACGCATCAACTCTAAGAAATCCGTCGTCGTCTCAGATTGTGCGATAGCAGCGACAGCTGTTTCACGGGCAACCGTCAAGATTGTTCCTTCAACGGGTTTCATGACTGCTTTGTATGCAGTATCGACACCTTTTTGTAACGCATCTGCGAATTCCTTCGTATCAATCGTTGTTTTGCCTTCGATTGATTTCGAGAATCCACGGAACAATTGGCTTAAGATGACGCCAGAGTTTCCGCGCGCCCCCATCAATAATCCACGTGCGAAGACGTTTGCGACTTCCGATACAGAATCCGAAGTTGATTTACCTGCTTCTTTTGCACCTGAAGTCATCGTCAAATTCATGTTCGTTCCCGTATCACCATCTGGCACAGGGAAGACGTTCAATGAATCGACGAAATCTGCATTTTGATAGAGATTCGCCGCGCCATTTTGAATCATCTTGACTAACTGCGCTCCTGTTAAACGATCTACACTCACTAAAGTTTCCTCCTCTATTCCCGCCTTAGACATTCGTCAAGCGGACTCCTTGGACAAAGATGTTCACAGATGTCACGTCAAGACCTAGTGCCTGACTGAGCGTGTATTTCACGCGACTCTGTACGTTATTCGCCACCTCTGAGATTTTCGTTCCATAACTTACGATGATATGCATATCGATATGGACCTGCTCTGAAGCCTGTCGAACGATGACACCGCGTGCAAAGTTCTCACGTTTTAAGAGTTCAGCAAGACCATCCTTGATTTGAGACTGGGATGCCATACCAACGACACCAAAACATTCCATTGCCGCGCCGCCCGCAAGTTGCGCGACGACATCATTATCTACATCAATCTTTCCATAGGTCGTTTTCATCTCGATCGCCACCTGAGTAGCCCCCTTTGAATATTGTATTCTTCTCATAATTCTACTATAAGGACCTACTATTGAAAAGTCGCCGTACTGACTATACAATGAATAAGTGAAAAATAGTAGCGGTCAAATGAACTTTTACCATCATCCTCATCCATTATTTTAAATTTCGAGGTTGTCTGTCAAGTTTTTTTCTTGTCAGCTACTTTTTTTATGTTGCAACCGCCCTGACACCATGCTAAGATAGCAAAGTGTCTATTAGGACGAACGCAAAACAACATAAAAGGAGGCGGAACGCATGGCACGTAAATGCTACGTTACTGGGAAATCGCCAAAGTCGGGTAACAACCGTTCACACGCATTGAACAAAACAAAACGTACTTGGGGAGTCAACGTACAAAAAGTACGTATCCTCGTCGACGGTAAGCCGAAAAAGGTTTGGGTTTCAGCTCGAGCTCTTAAATCAGGTAAAGTCGAACGCGTATAAGGCGCAACCACCGGATGGGAATCTTCCCTTCCGGTTTTTTTATGCCCTCATTTATTTTTCTCATAAACTAATTGTCGCTTTTATTGAAAACGCTTACAATAGGAACGTACTTTATTTTGTCAGAATTGGGGGAAGTCATCATGCAACTCAAACGAGAGATGACGAGTCGACATCTGTTCATGATTTCACTTGGCGGAATCATCGGAACAGGCTTATTTTTAGGGTCAGGATTAACGATTTCACAAGCAGGACCTCTCGGGGCGGTCCTCAGTTACATCGTGGGTGGGACCATCATGTATCTGACAATGTTATGTCTAGGGGAATTAGCGGTCTATCTGCCGGTCTCGGGGTCATTTCAGACCTATACGACCCGCTTCATCGGACCAGGGATCGGCTTTGCCGTCGGTTGGATTTATTGGCTCGGCTGGGCCGTGACGGTGGCACTCGAAATCACAGCTGCCGGCAGTTTAATGGACCGCTGGTTTCCGAATGTACCCGTCGTCGTCTGGTGTACCGCCTTTACGGTCTTGCTGTTCGGTCTGAATGCCGTCTCCGCCAAAGCATTCGGTGAAGCTGAATTCTGGTTCTCGAGTTTGAAGGTCCTCGCGATCCTATTCTTCATCATTTTAGGTGGCGCTGCTTGGTTCGGCTGGTTACCGATGGAAGCAGATCGCCCAACATCGTTATTCGCTAACTTTACGGCAAGCGGTTGGTTTCCAAACGGGATTCTTGGTGTCTTGACGACGATGATCGCCGTCAACTTCGCCTTCCAAGGAACGGAATTGATCGGTGTTGCGGCTGGGGAGTCCGACACGCCAGAAAAATCGATTCCAAAAGCGATCCGCAATACAGTCTGGCGGACGTTCATCTTCTTCGTCTTATCGATTACGATCGTTGGTGCATTAATTCCGTATGAGACGGCTGGCGGAGTCAGCAGTCCGTTCATCATGGTCTTTGATGCGATCGGCATTCCGTACGCTGCTGATTTGATGAATATCGTCGTCTTGACGGCACTATTATCCGTCGGAAACTCCGGATTATATGCGGCGACTCGGATGTTATGGGCAATGGCGCAAGAAGGGATGATTTCAAAGAAATTATCTTACGTCAATGCACGTGGTGTGCCAATGCGTGCTTTACTCTTTACGATGATGTTCGCGATGTTATCGCTTCTGACCGCATTTTTCGCAGAAGATACCGTCTTCATTTGGCTCTTGTCCTTAGCCGGACTCGGGGCTCAAGTCGGCTGGATTTCGATCTCTGCTTCTCAGCTTGCATTTCGTCGTCAGTTCGTCCGAAACGGACACGATGTATCCGAACTGAAATTCAAGACACCACTCTATCCGGTGTTACCACTGATTTCGTTGACACTTAACGTCGTCGTCCTCGTCAGTCTTGCGTTTCAAGCGGATCAACGAATCGCTCTATACATTGGTGTTCCTTTCTTCCTTGTCATGTGGGGAAGTTATCATCTCTTCGTCAAAGGAAAACATCTATCCGCTCAAAGCGACATCCGTGTCGCCCCTTCTCAACTCGAAGAATAATTTCACACAAAAAGAGGTCGCGGAGTCATCCACGGCCTCTTTCCTATGATTGCGCTATTCCTTAAGCGTCCGCATCATCAATAGTTCTCCTTGATGGAGCTCTACCTTCGCTTCTGACGCACACCATTCATTACTGACGGTCAAGGAACCTCCGACCGGTACTGGATGTGCATCAAGTGGATATTTGACTCCGGATAAGCTTAAAGTCGATGGTACGAGTGGAATGAACGAAAGATAATAATAGCTCCCTGCTTCGACTGCATACGTTCCCTCAGCCAAGTATCGTACCTCTTCTCGTTTCGTCACGAGTCGTGCCTCTGGGTATCGCTTCAATAAATATACATTTTGGACGGTCATGTCGAGCCGCCCACCTGTCGCCCCGATAATGAAGGTATCCTCAAACTGTTTCTTCTCTGAGACTGTACGAAGTGCCAGTTCGAGATCCGTTTCATCTTTCTCGGCCGGATGAACGATTGCCCCTTCTGGTACATAACCAAGCGAATCAAAATCACCAATCGTCAGGTCGCATGTCAGCCCAAACGATTCAATCGTCTGAACACCACCGTCAACACCGACGATAAAATCACCTGGCTGACAAAACGTCCGTAAATCCGGCGCTTCTTCTCGCGGACCGGCACAGACGAGAATCGCCCGCATCTCAGACGCCTCGTGCCGAATAACGTAGTAAGCGTGGCGCAGTCGTGAATAAAAGACCCGCAACGACACCACAAAGAACGTAAGACGGTACCATGTATGTCGCGTTATAAATCAATGAATACGGTACGACTGGACCTTCGGCATACTCGGCAAAAAAGACGATTCCACTGATGACATGACAGATATAACGGAGTCCTGCGCCTAATAACGTCGCCAGGAGAACGAACGCCATCAAGCTTTTCTTTTGTCCATTGCGCGCGGCTAGTCTGACTTGACGCGCGAACAGACCACTTAATCCGACGACACCATACGCAATCGTATAGTCAAGCATCGGTTGAACGATCGTCAAGACTTGTGGAGCGAACATCAATTGAATCGTACCGACAAGCGCTCCCGTAACGACCCCTCCAACGACACCGTGGCGAAATGCCATGACGAAGATCGGTAACATCGCTAAGCTGATTGAGCCTCCTTGTGGCATTTTGAATGGAATCAGTAAATCAAAGACGACTCCGAGACTGGCGAAGATGGCAATTTCCATCATCATTTGTAACCGTTTCATGCTATTTTTCCTCCTTCATTGTACGAGAGGACGCAAAAAGGCAGTACGACGAACGCCGTACTGCCTGCGTGCGCCACATCCCTACGTCCGTTTGAACGGAACAGGTTCGAAGGGTTAAAGTCTAAAAGACTCCTCTCAGCCGCTTTTCAAGCGACACCCCTTGCGGTCATCATATTTCGTTTTCTCGTTCTTATTATACGGCAGCCCCTTGACGAATGCTAGTGATCGCTTCCGCATAATCTGGTGCATTGTAGATTGCTGACCCTGCGACGAGAACGTTCGCACCGTTATCGATGCAAAGCTTTGCCGTTTCCGGATTGACGCCACCGTCAATCTCAATTTCAAATGTCAGACCACGATCTGCTTTCATTTGCGCAAGTGCTGCGAGTTTCGGCATGACACGCTCGATGAAGGCTTGTCCACCGAAGCCCGGATTGACCGTCATCAATAAAACCATATCGACATCCTCAAGGACGTGTTCAATCGTTGATAATGGCGTATGGGGATTCAAGACGACTCCTGCCTTTGCGCCCGCTGCTTTGATTTGTTGCAAGACACGATGGACATGATTCGTCGCTTCGACGTGGAACGTCACGATGTCAGCCCCTGCCTTGACGAAATCTTCAACGAAACGTTCTGGCTGGTCGATCATCAAATGGACATCGAGAATCATATCCGTCTTTTGACGTAAGCTGCTAAGCACAGGTAATCCAAATGAGATGTTCGGTACGAACTGACCGTCCATGACATCAAAATGGATATAGTCCGCGCCTGCTGCTTCGACTGCTTTGACATCACGCTCAAGATTCGCAAAATCTGCTGATAAGATAGATGGTGCAATTTTAATCATCTTCAATACCTCCGGGCTCGATTCTTGATTTCGTCTATAAACATACCATAGTTCTCATAACGAGAGGACATGATTTCTTGGGCTTCGACGGCTTCCTTGACGGCACAACCGGGTTCATTCAAATGCAAGCAACCTCGGTATTTACAATCATCTTGTACAGCGACGAATTCAGGAAAACTCCACCGTACATCCTCGATTTCCATATCATACGGAAAATCGAGGTTCGAGAAACCTGGCGTATCGGCAATCAATCCTTCGGCAAGCGGCATTAATGTGACGTGGCGCGTCGTATGACGTCCGCGTCCGAGTGATTTCGAGATCGCACTTGTTTCTAAATCAAGAGAGGGCTCCAGTGCATTGAGCAATGAACTTTTCCCGACACCGGATTGTCCGGCGAGAACGCTCGTTTTTCCAGCAAGTAACGGACGGACTTGCTCAACACCCGTCAACGTCTCACTTGATGTCTCGATGACCGTATACCCAATCTTCCGGTAAGCGGCAATCGCCTCTCGGACAGCCGGTCCTTTGACTTCGTCAAGTAAATCCATCTTCGTTAACAGGATGACGGGTTGGATTTCCTTCGCTTCGATCAAGACGAGAAATCGGTCGAGTAGATGCGCTGAAAAATCAGGTTCTGCCGCCGAGACGACAAGCAACGCTTGATCGATATTCGCGACAGGCGGGCGTACTAAAAAGTTGTCCCGCTCCTTCACTTCGAGAATGTACCCGGTCTCACTTTCGATATGAAGCACGACTTCATCTCCGACGACTGGACTGATGCCGCGTTTTCGGAAATTTCCTCTTGCTCGTGAACGAACTTCTCCTTCTGGTGTCATGACATCATAAAAGCCGCCCTGCAGGCGTATGATCGTTCCTTCTCGATTCTCTTCGATGCGTTGTTCCGTCATCCTATGCACTCCTTTTTTATCACATTCATTGTGCGTCTTTTGCTTGATTGTACGTGATGGTTTTTGAACGATACACCGTATCGTCTTTATAGATCGTAATTTTGCCTTCTTCACCCGGATCAATCGTTAATGGCACGTCGAATGTCTCATCTTGATCAATTGATTCCTCGATGACGGTCCGCTTCCCTTTCGCGTCTTCCGTCTCGATTCGGATGACTTGTTTCGGCGGAGCCTCTTCTTCATCTTCACTAACAGCATCATAGACGACCTTTTCAGGGAACGTCGCCGTCACTGTTTTTTCTTCCTCACCTTTAGAGATGAAGACCGTCACGGAGTCGTTCGGCTCGACTTGTGCGCCAGCTTGCGGGAACTGACGGATGACTTGATCGAGTTTGACATCGCTAGAAAATTCTTGTTCGAACGTTCCGTCTAATCCTACTTTATCGAGATAAGCTTTTGCTTCATCACTCGATAAATTCGTCAAATCCTTCAACTCGAAAGAAGACGTCCCCTCAGATACAGTAATCGTAATCGTTTGTTCTTTCGCAATGACCTCCGTTCCAGCAGAAATTGACTGTCGAATCACATTTCCTCGATCGATCTCATCCGACTTCTCTCGCTCGACTTCGACTTTTGCGAATCCTGCTTCTTTTAGCGTTGCAATTGCTTCTTTTTCAGCTTCATCCGTCACATCCGGTACCTCAACCGGAGCACTACCAGTAGAAACGACCAAATTGACTGTCGAGCCCTTCTTGACCTGTGCTTTTTCACGAGGCGTTTGACTGATGACATCGCCTTCTTCGACCGTATCGCTACTCCGTTCCGTTGTCTCGACGATAAATCCAAGTTTCTCAAGCTTCGTTTCCGCATCGTCTCCATCCGTCTTGACGACAGATGGTACGGTGACCGTTGGATCCGGCCACATCGCGAACGTCGTAGCCGCCCCACCCAGTAAAAGGAGTAACAAGAGGATGATCCACCAGCGTTTTTTCTTTTTCTTTTCCGGTGTTTTCGGTTGAACAGTTGCGACGGCGGGTGATTCTAGTTCCGCTTTTGATTCTTCTGGCACTTGGACAGGTGATAAAACCATTGTCTTTTCCATCTCATCCTCTTCTGCGCCACGGATGCTTTCATTTGCCCGTTCGTCAGACAACGCCGTCACCATATCTACCTTAAACGCTGCGACGGACTGTTGACGGTCATGCGGTGCTTTTGCAAGCGCCTGCATGATACAGTTCTCGAGTGCTTGCGGCACTTTCGGATTCAAGACGGATGGGCGACGCGGTGTATCTTGCAGATGCTTTAAAGCGATCGCAACCGGTGAATCACCTTCGAATGGGACTTGTCCTGTGACGAGTTCGTATAAGACAGCACCAAGCGAATAGATATCCGACTTCTCATCCGCAAATTTACCTTTTGCTTGTTCCGGTGAAAAGTAATGGACGGACCCAAGAACGGACATCGTATGCGTCAGCGTCGCATTCGACATCGCCACAGCGATTCCGAAATCCGTTACTTTGACGGTACCATCTTCTCGAATCAACATGTTTTGCGGTTTGATATCGCGATGGATGATCCGGTGTGCATGGGCGTGATCAATCGCATCACAAATTTGAGCGATGATATCGACGGCCTGCGGCACAGGTAATGCTTGATTTTCACAAAATGTTTTTAATGTCATACCATCGATATACTCCATGACGATGTAATAGATGGCATCTTCTTCGCCTACATCATAGACGGCAACGATGTTTGGATGATTCAAGCTGGTAGCAGCATGCGCTTCACGTTCGAATCGACGAATGAACTGTTCGTCATGCGAAAATTCAGTCCGTAAAATCTTAATGGCAACATGACGCTTTAAAATCTCATCATAGGCTTGATAGACATTCGCCATCCCGCCACTTCCAACTAGCCGTTCTATGCGGTAGCGGTCATTTAATCGATCTCCGTATCGCATATTCAGACCCTCTTTCTTTCTTTGAACCGGATGGCGGCAATCGTAATGTTATCCGCGCCTCCTCGAGCATTCGCTTCTTTCACCAATCGTCCAACGATCTCATCAAGCGGCTCATCCTGTAAGATGATCTGTTCGATGACATCATCTGGCACTTCATCGGTCAACCCGTCACTACAGACGAGGACGAGGTCATAGTCTGGAGCATCTCTGACTTGAATGTCGACTTCGACTGTTTCGTTCGAGCCGACCGACCGTGTGATGACATTCTTACGTGGATGATTTTCGACTTCCTCATCCGAAAGTTCCCCCATTTGTCGTAACATGTTGACGTAAGAATGATCATCCGTCAATTGTTTTAACGCCGTACCTTCAAGGGCATAGACTCTGCTATCCCCAACATGACCGATGACGAGCAACTCCTCGACCCAGCATACGCAGGCAATGGTCGTTCCGACGATGGCAAGTTGCTCTTCTTTTGAAAACTGAAGAATCCGGGCATTTGCCTCGGCTACACGTTGTTCTATCCATTCAGACAATTCCATCGGACGATTTGGCATGAGTGAAAAGGATGCTTCAAATACCTCGCGAACAATTGCACTTGCGATATCGCCAGCAGCATGACCTCCCATACCGTCCGCAACGACGGCAAGACCACGTTCAGCGTTCCCGACGAGTAATACCGTATCCTCATTTTTAGTCCTGACTTTCCCAGTAGTCGAAAGGTGAGCTAACTCCATGACAGTCCTCCGTTCGTGTCAATCTTCTCGTTTTTTAAACGCGGCAATATAGAAGCCGTCCGTTCCGACTGTCGTCGGTAACAACTTGAGTTCTGCTCGATCCCCAATCAGATGTCGCACGGATTCCGGCATCCGTGCCGCAAAGGATGTATCAAATTCAAATCCTTGATCGAGAATGAACGCTGTCTGATCCTCGTTCTCGGTCGGATCAATCGTACAAGTCGAATAGACAAAGGTTCCACCCTTTTTAACGAGTGGTAAGACAGATGTCAGAATATCTCGTTGAATTTTCGGGAGTTGCTCGAGTTGTTCCGGGCGTTTCGTCCATTTGATATCTGGTTTTCTTCGAATGACACCGAGTCCTGAACAAGGTGCGTCGACAAGAATCCGATCAAACGATTCTACTTCAAAGCGGTCTCCTGCTTTACGAGCATCTAACGCTTCTGCTTGAACAGTCGTAAGACCTAATCGTGTCGCTTGCTGTTCAATCAATTTAATCTTATGTGGATGAAGATCAAGTGCCTGTAGTGTTCCCGTCGTCAAACCTTCAGCAATATGCATCGCTTTCCCACCAGGTGCGGCACAGCTGTCAAGTACATGATCAGATGTTTCTGCACCGAGTGCACGGGCGACGAGCATTGAGCTCTCATCCTGCAGAGAAAGATACCCACGGTCAATCAGATCCGTTTTTTGAACGCTTCCTCGTTCGATTTCGAGACCATCTGGCGCGACCGTAGATGGTTTTGCCGTCACACCTTGGTCGAGTAGAAGCTCGATCGCTTCCTCTCGCGTCGTCTTCGTCCGATTGATGCGAACCGTGACCGGTGCAGGTGTGTTATTCAATTGACAGATTTGAAGCGTTTCTTCCGGACCAAACAGTTCAATCCAGCGTTCGACGAGCCACTGCGGATGACTCGTTTCGATGCTGATTCGTTTTGCAACAGGCTCAATCTCAGAGAAATGGGGCATTCCCGCCCGTAATACATTCCGGAGCACTCCGTTGACGACTTTCGAGACGTGGACTTTCCCACGTTTTTTAGCAATCTCGACAGCTTCATGGATGACGGCATGATCCGGTACACGATCAAGATAAAACAATTGATACACACTCATCCGTAATAATGGACGCATGAACGGATCAAGTTTTTTCTGTTTCGCTAGATACGGCTCCAAAATATAATCCAGTGTCAATTCACGACTGAGCGTCCCGTAGACGAGTTCTGTGAACAAGCCGACATCCGTTGCTGAGATAGCACGCTTTTCAAGCATCTGGTGAACTGTGATTGTCGAGAAGGCACCACCTTGACCAATTTTCATTAGTGTCGCTACTGCTGCGTCACGTACGTTCATGCGTTCTCACCTACTTGTTGTCCGAGTTCAAGCGATTGACCGATCCCGCGCATGAACGTGGCACCATCCATCCGTTTTTTTCCGGACGGCTGTAAGTCGATCAGCTTCAACGCTGTTTCCGAACCTGTCGCGATGACGGGACCATCCGCCTCTAAAGCAATGATTTCACCTGGTCGTCCCGTTCCTTTGACTTTCGTCGCGAAAAAGACTTTCAATCGATCATCACCAAGCATCGTGTACGTACTTGGGAAAGGATTCATTCCTCGGATTTGATCATAGAGTGTCTCACCCGGTAACGTAAAATCAAGCCGTTCCCGTTCACGTGAGATATTCGGTGCAAACGTCGCTTCTGCCTCGACTTGTGCTTCCGGTGTCAATTCACCTGCGAACAAACGCGGTAACGTCTCAAGCAACAGACGCGCTCCTGCGTCCGCTAATTTTTCAAACATCGTTCCAACTGTATCGTTCTCTTCAATCGGAACGATGATTTTTGACAACATATCACCGGCATCCAATCGATCGACCATGTACATGATCGTCACGCCTGTCTCTTTTTCACCATCGATGATTGCTTGATGAATCGGTGCACCGCCACGATATTTCGGTAAGAGTGACGCATGGACATTGATCGCCCCAAAACGTGGTGCTTCCAAAATCACCGTCGGTACGATCTGACCGTAAGCTGCCGTGATGATGAGATCTGGTTTTAAATCGAGAACATCTTGATAATCCTCGCGAATCCGTTTCGGTTGCAACACAGGAATATCGTGCTCCATCGCGACGAGTTTCACTGGTGTCGGTTTGACTTCCCGTTTTCGTCCGACCGGCTTATCGGGTTGTGAGACGACACCGACGACGTCATATCCGGCATCGATCACTTCACGCAGTGTTCCTGCCGCAAACTCAGGCGTCCCCATGAAGACGACGCGCGGTTTTTCTTGCTCGACGAGTTTATCCGTGAACAGGACACCGTCTAAATGATCCATCTCATGCTGGATGGCACGTGCAAAAAAGCCGTTTGCTTTGATTTTGACCGTTCGTCCGAGTCGATCCTGCGACTTGACGACGATGCGGTCGAACCGTTCGACAGGACCAAAGATGCCGGGCATGCTGAGGCATCCTTCGTCATCGATTTGTGAACCGTCGGCTTCGATGATTTCCGGATTGATCAGCTCGATCGGTCCGGTCTCATCATCCGTATGGACGACCGCAACACGGATCGGTTGATTGATTTGCGGTGCCGCTAAGCCGACACCATCATATTCATACATCGTATCGAACATCCGGTCGATCATCTTACCAAGTTTTTTATCGAACTTCGTGACAGGTTCACACACCTGTCGTAATACATCGTTGGGTACTTCTACTACTTTATACATACAGACACCTCACATGAATACAAATGGATTCAAGTCGATCGCGACTTGTGTTTTTGACTTTTGACGACGGGCTAAGATATCACGAAGATGTGTCCGGACATCTTCCTGCCCTTTATGTTTAATTAAGACCTGTTGTCGGTACATATTCTTCAGTCGAGCAAGTGGCGCATCGAACGGTCCATTGACGACTAAATCCTCCGATTCGAAAGCCCGCAGCTCGGAAGCGATTTGTTGCGCTTCTGCTTGTGCTTCAAGTGGATGTGCCGCCGAGACCGTGATCAGACCAAGGAACCAGAATGGAGGGTGTCCCCCGAGTTTGCGCAACTGCATCTCCCGCTTATAGAACGTTTCGAAATCATGCTGTTTTGCCGTCTGAATGACGTAGTGTTCCGGATTATAGGTCTGGATGATCGACTGTCCGGCGAGTTGCCCCCGCCCGGCACGACCCGACACTTGCGTGATCAACTGAAATGTTCGCTCACTTGCCCGAAAATCCGGAATACCGAGCGTCGCATCGGCAGCGAGCACCCCAACGAGCGTGACATTTGGAAAGTCGAGACCTTTTGCGATCATCTGTGTCCCGAGAAGAATGTTTCCTTCCTTACGCTCGAAGGCATCGAGTAACTTCTCGTGTGCGCCTTTACGAGACGTCGTATCTTGATCCATCCGGATAATGCGCGCTTCCGGAATCAAATGCGCCAACTCTTCCTCGATCTTTTGTGTCCCCGTTCCGAACTGACGAATCTTCGTCGATTCACAGGACGGACAAGTTTTCGGCATCGCTGCCTCAAATCCACAATAGTGGCACTTTAAGCGATTTTCATGTTGATGATACGTTAAATTGACGGCACAATGCGGACATTGAAGCGTCTCCCCGCAATCCCGACATAAGACGAAGGTCGTGTATCCACGACGGTTCAAAAGTAATACCGTCTGTTCCCCACGCTCGATTCGTTCTTTGATGCCTTCGATGAGCGCGAGGCTGAACGGAGTCCGATTGCCCCGTTCAAGTTCCTTACGCATATCAACGATGTCGACCGGAGGCAGTTCTCCACCGAATCGTTCACGAAGCGGTAAGTAACGATAGACCCCTTTTTGTGCCCGCGCATATGTCTCGAGTAACGGCGTCGCGCTTCCGAGCACGACAGGACATCGATGATAGGCCGCACGCCATTTTGCGACATCACGCGTATGATAGCGCGGATTCTCTTCTTGTTTATAGGTTGTTTCATGTTCTTCATCGAGAATGATGATTCCGATATTCGTCAGCGGTGCGAACACGGCGGATCGTGCACCGACGACGACATCAACCTCACCTTGTGCGATTTTGCGCCACTCATCATACTTTTCTCCGAGCGATAGACCGCTATGCAAGACAGCGACCCGTTCTCCGAAACGACGTTTGAACCGTTTGACCATCATCGGTGTCAGACTGATTTCAGGGACGAGCAAGATCGCTTGTCTACCGCGTTCGAGTTGTGCATGAATCGATTCAAGATAGACTTCTGTCTTACCGCTTCCTGTTACGCCATGTAACAAAAACGTTCCGGTCTCCGCTTCAGCTGTTATCGCCGAGACGGCTTCCTGTTGCTTTTCCGTCAAAGAAGACGGCACAAAGATGTCTTGGACGAGATGCTCGTAAGGATTTCGCCGTACATCAATCGTCTCGACTTCAATGATGCCCTTTTTCTCGAGGGCGTTCAATGTTGCGCTCGTTGCGCCTGTCGCCTGCTTGATTTCACTCCAAAGCGCATTCGGAAATTCTTGGATATACGAGTAAAGTGCCACTTGTTGGCTCGCTTGTTTCGTAAAAGTTGCCTGTTCCTCGAGGAGACGAATCCGTTTATCCGTCTTAGACGTCTTTTTCTCACGAATGACCGGTTGAAGCGTCACGTCAGCTTGTTTCGCCGCTGTTAAGATGATTTGTTGGACTTCCGTTGGTAATTGACTCATTTTCTTACCATGATATGCCCGAAGTGGGCCCGACTCGACTATGACCAGTTTATCATAACTCACCTTCAAGGCAGCCGGCAGCATCGCAAGCAGTGCCGTCGCCTGAAAACACAATGTCGTTTCTGATAGATAAGCCGACAGCTCGAGTAATTCCTGCGTATAGGTCGGCGTCTCATCTAAGACACGAACGATCGATTTGACGTTCGTCAGATCAGATGTGGCTTTCGTCCCGACGACGATCCCAAGCAACGCACGTGGACCGAACGGAACCTCGACGCGCATCCCGGGAACGATCAGCTCCTGCCAAAGTTCCGGCACGGCATAATCAAATGGACGATCGACAGTGGCCGCTGCGACATCGACGATGACTTCAGCTATCATGCCAATGCCTCCGCAAATTGGCGCATGAGCGCTTTAGCGAGCGTCGATTTCAATTGTTGATCGTATCGCGTGACGGAATCATTCTTCCCGAAGACGACGACCTCATTTTCGTCGCTGACAAATCCGATGTCAGAACGAGAGACATCATTCGCGACAATGAAATCCGCCTTCTTTCGGACGAGTTTCTGTTTCGCGAACGTCTCGACGTCCGTCGTCTCCGCTGCAAATCCAACTAATACCTGATGTTGTTTCTGCTCACCGAGCGTCTTCAGAATATCCGTCGTCTCCTCGAGTTCAATCCGCAATGGTCCGTGAATTTTCTTCTGCTTCTGATCGTACTGGACAGACGGTCGATAGTCAGCTACGGCAGCGGACATGATGACGATGTCTTGCGTCTCATAGTCACGTAACATGGCTTCAAGCATCTCTTCCCCTGATTCAACAGCAATCGTCGCCATCCCGGTCGGTAATCCGATCCGAAGGGGACCATGGACGAGCGTGACATCTGCTCCTGCGTCTCGTGCCGCCTCTGCTAGCGCAATTCCAGTTTTCCCTGAAGAATCATTCGTCAAATAACGAACCGGGTCAATCCGTTCAACGGTCGGACCTGCACTGATCAAAACTTTTCGCCCAGCTAGATATTTTTCTTCAAAGAACGTTGAGAGTGTTGCGACCAAATCTTCTGGTTCCGGTAAACGACCTTTTCCGACCCAACCACATGCGAGATTTCCGACTCCCGGTGCAATCACCTGGACACCATCCTGCTTGAGTTGTTCGATATTGCGGACAGTCGCCGGATGTTCGAGCATGTTGACATTCATCGCCGGTGCGACGATGACGGGACACGTTGCTGCAAGGATCGTCGTCGTAATGAAGTCATCTGCGATCCCGTGCGCGAGTTTTGCAATCAAGTTCGCGGTCGCTGGTGCGACGACGATCAAGTCCGCTTCGTCCGCTAAATCGATATGGGCGATTTTTGACGGATCATGCTCGATGAAGACGTCATCATAGACCGCTTTTCGCGTCAGTGCTTCAAACGTCGTCTTACCGACGAATTGTTGCGCATTACGCGTCATCGCGACTTGAACGTGTGCGCCTGCTTGGACGAGTTTTGAAGCGAGTGCTGCTGATTTATAGGAAGCGATTCCACCGCCGACACACAGTAGAATGTTTCGGTTGGTTAACATGTAGGTGTCCTCCTTATTGAAAAAAACAGCCACGATGACAAGTGGCTGCTTCAAAATTAGTCTTGCGGTTGGTTCGTGACGGATACTTCTTCGAAATAAAGCTCTTCTAAAGCTTTCCCGACCGGTTTATGCGATTTTGGGTTCGTGACTCTCACGCGTTTCCCGTCTTGGATTTGACGCGCACGCTTAGCGGCAACTGTAACGATCGTATATTTCGATGGCACTTTCTTTTGAAGCTTATCAACTGATGGATATAACATATCACTTAACCTCCATGGCTTTTTTATATAGGGACGCGACACGTTCCCGACTGCAATGTTCCGCTGTGACGATCGCTTGAATTCGATCACAGGCTTTATGAATTTCGTCGTTCGTCACGACATAGTCATACGCATCCATCATCTCGATCTCTTCCTTAGCGACGAGAAGACGTTGCTTGATGACTTCCTCCGATTCCGTTCCACGCCCTACGAGGCGGTTCCGCAATTCTTGGAGGCTTGGAGGTGCAAGGAATAAGAA
The DNA here is from genome assembly GCF_001423925.1 of Exiguobacterium sp. Leaf187. NCBI lineage: Bacteria > Bacillati > Bacillota > Bacilli > Caryophanales > Exiguobacterium > Exiguobacterium sp. Leaf187. The sequence continues at coordinate 1,034,958 of NZ_LMPR01000009.1, forward strand.
GACAGCTTCCGGAAAATGTTCTTTGACCTGCATGGCCCCTTGAACTTCGATTTCGAGAATGACGTCTTTTCCTTCATCTAGGATCTGGTTTACCCATTCGACAGGCGTTCCATAATAATTCCCTACGAATTCAGCATATTCCAAGAGTTGATTGTTCGCAATCATCTCTTCGAATTCTTCACGCGATTTAAAGAAATAGTGGACACCATCTACTTCTCCTTCACGCGGTTGGCGCGTCGTACAGGATACCGAGTAATGCAGATCGTTATCCTGATCTTCGCGCAAGGCACGACAGACCGTTCCCTTTCCGACACCACTTGGACCTGATAATACGAGTAATAAGCCACGCTCTTTGAAAATCACTTCAAAACCCCTCCATCTCACAAACTTCACATTGTTTCATATTAGCAGTAGAGACGGGAAGTTCGCAAGTCATCTTTTTTAGCTCGACTGCTTTATCATACCATAACGATGCCATTTCTGTTACCTTTAGAAAGTGAGAACGAAATCAAGAAAGAAGGTAATCGTATGGCTTTTGACGGATTGATGACGACACGCGTCGTCGAAGAACTCCAACCGCTCGTCGGAGGACGGATCAATAAGGTATACCAACCGTATACATTGGATTTAGTATTCCAGGTCCGGGCCGAGCGAAAAAACGTATTATTGCTCGCCTCTGCGAATGCCATGTATGCACGAATGCACATTACGTCGGAAGCGGTCAGCAACCCGAGTGAACCCCCACTCTTCTGTATGATGCTCCGTAAACATGTCGAAGGCGGGTTCATCGAGTCAATCGAACAACTCGAACGCGACCGGATCATCGTCTTGCGCGTCCGCTCCCGGAACGAACTTGGCGATGAGGAAGCGAAAAAAATCTATATCGAATTGATGGGACGTCACTCGAACATCATTTTGACCGATGGACAAGATAAGATCCTCGATGCGATCAAACACTTACCACTCAGTCAAAATACCTTCCGGACGATCATGCCAGGGATGACATACCAGCTTCCGCCGGCACAGGATAAAGTTGATCCGCTCACAGGAGATATCGAAAAGGCGCTTCACCGGATTGACTGGAACGCTGGGAAGCTCGATCGTCAGTTACTTGGTCTCTTCAGTGGTCTGTCCCCGCAAATCGCAAAAGAGATCGTCTCGCGAGCAGGTCTAGCCAACCGGACGACTCTCGCGTCTGCCTTTCAAGAAGTCCTGAAGGAACTCGATGGTCCTTATGTGTTGCAACGGATGGATGGCGGGAAGGAACGTTTCGCCCCTATCCGCTTGACGGAAGGATCCATCATCGATGAGAAGACGTTCGAGACGAGTGGTCAAGTCCTCGACGCCTTCTTCCATCAAAAGGCGAACCGCGATCGCGTCAAACAACAAGCAGCCGATCTCGAACGGTTCATCAAAAGTGAATATGATAAAAATATTCTAAAACGCTCGAAACTCGAAAAAGATTTAGAAGCGACGTTACGGATGGATGAGTGGAAACATAAAGGGGAATTACTGACGACCTATCTGTATCAGCTCGAACGCGGGATGAAGGAAGCGACAGTCGTCGATTACTATGACCCAGACGGCGCTGAGATAACGATTTCGCTCGATCCTCGCTTTTCACCGAATGAGAACGCGCAGCGCTACTACAAACGGTACAACAAATTAAAAACCGCCAAAGTCGAAGTCGCGCGTCAGCTCGAGAAGAACCAAGCTGAGATTGCGTACTTCGAAGGCTTACTTGCGCAACTCGATGTCGCATCCCCAGAAGACATCCGGGAAATGCGCGAGGAACTCGTCGAAGAAGGTTATCTGCGCGAACGACAAAAGAAGAAAAAGAAACCGCAGCTCCCACAACTCGAAGCATACCGTTCTTCGACTGGTCTTCCATTCTTCGTAGGAAAGAACAATAAACAAAATGATTACGCGACGTTCAAGTTCGGACGCAGGTCCGATACGTGGTTACACACGAAGGATATCCCGGGATCGCACGTCATCATTCAAAGTGATGCACCGGACGAGACGACGTTGAAGGAAGCAGCGATCGTCGCGGCTTATTTCTCGAAAGCACGTGAGTCGAGCCAAGTCCCGGTCGACTTCACGGAACTACGTTATGTCAAAAAACCGAGTGGTGCAAAGCCCGGATTCGTCATCTACACGGATCAAACAACTCTTTACGTCACACCTGATCCAGATGTCGTCCAATCCTTACGTCAATGACGCTACACAAAAAAGCGCTGTTTTTCCTAAATGTTACTTAGGAGAAACAGCGCTTTTTCATCTTCACTTCATTTTTTCTAACTGTTCCCGGTAATCAAGCAAATGCCCATGGATGATATCCTTCGCTTCGCTTAATTCTTGATCGAATGAGAACATCGCCTGTTTTCGTTCGTGGGAGAAGATGACATCGTAATGATGGCTGAGTAAGAAATCAATTTCCTGACCGAGCGTCTTTTCCTGTTCTTCTGTCATCGGGATATCCCGGTGACTAGCAATGCTTTCAAGCAAGACGAGCAACTTGTCTTCAAGATCGACAAGCTCCTTCAGTCGAATGAACGCTTCACTTTGACCGCTTGCCACCAATGGATATTTTTGATCCTCTTGAAGCATCAGCATCATTTCCTCATGTTTGAGGATTTGTTTACGGACGGCAAGCAAGCGTCCATCATCTTGCACAAGGGTTCGCCAATCTTCCATCAACTGTTGCGTCGTTTTTTTGACGAGTAATAGCAAGCGGTCTTCATAATGTGGTGGGAAGACGATGTAGTTGACGAGAACGGCAGATAACACACCGACGACAGTCAGCAACGATCGTGATAAGGCATAGTGGACATAGTCGGCGGTCGGGCTCTCGAACATCAAGACGATCGCAAAGGCAGCGAACGTCGACATATCCGTTCGTCCAATCATCGAATTGAGGACGAGTGAGACGACGACGGCGAGTCCGATCGTCAGCGGATTGGCACCAAGTGTCGCAACGATGGCGAGTCCACACATTAGTCCGAGTACCGTTCCGAAAATTCGATTAAAGACGATTTTAAATGAACGATGGATTGTCGGTTGCATCGCAACGATGGCTGCGACAGCCCCCATTCCTGAATAAATATCAAATACATACCAAGAGATGCTGAGTGCAAGAGCTACCGCGATGCCAGTCTTAATCGTTCGAAGTCCAATCCGAAACTTTAATTTCACTCGAGCGTCACCTGCCCGACTTCACTATTGACTGTCACTTCCGGTTTTTCTTGTTTCGACAGTTCATAAATCGTCTCATCCTTATTCTTTTGTTTCGTATATCGATCAGAGGCTTTAATATCGCCTCCCGTGTCGATCGTAATCGTACCGGCTGATTTATCTGGCTTCAATTTCGTCGCGCCGTCAATCGTCGTGACGTCAAGACTCAACTTCGCCATATAGTCTGCCAGCGAGACACTCTCGCCTGTCACCTGCGCATGTACGGCGTCCATTTCCTTGACGGAAATCGCACGTGTTGCATTCAGTGTAATCTCATCACCTTTTACTTTATCGAGACTCATCGCTTCTCCATCCATCTCGATCGTTTTTGCGTAGATGCCCATCCCTTTCAGTGTACCGGCATCGACATCAACACGGTTCATATAACTTGGTAATCCTACTTGAATCGTATAGTCTGCTGTTTTCTCGCTCGGACGATTGCCAAGTCGAGACAGCCAACCATCTCGTCCTGTCACCGTCACCGTATTCGTCGATGTACTGATTTTCAGTCGCTTCCCACTCGACGCACTATCGACGAGTTTGATTTGGACGTTTCCGTCTGTGCTTCGAACGAATTGTACCGTTGCGTGCGGCGCCTCGATGGCGAGAGATTTATAGCGATTCGTCGTCTTAAATGACTCGCCGCGCGATAACAATTCCGTTGAGACGAGCAATGTGATCGAATAGATGACGACAAGTCCGAGAATGACACCACCGTATAAGTAGATTGGCCGTTTCACTGGTCCTTTTTCTCCAATCCGGTTCAATCGTGCATCCATCTTTTGTTTTTGTTTATTTTTTAAGCGTGTGAACGACGATTGTTTTCGTTTTCGCACACTCCTACTATTATGTTCTTCCATGTCAGCCCCTCCATCTCATGTCTTCCATTATTCCGAATATCCGAATCGGCTGTCAACAGCCCCTTTCTTATCATAGAAGAAGTTCACCGTTTCGCCATCGGGCGGAAGAAGGAAGGAAGTCAGAAAAACGGCGACAAAAAGGAGAGGAACCATGACGGTTCCTCTCCTTTGCTTAAGAACGGATTATAATTCGAGTGACTCGCCAATCGCGAGTGGATGGCCCGTTTGACCTTGCGCTTCAATCTTTTCACAGAAGGCGTTCGCATCTTGTTTGATTAAATCAAATGTATCGTAGTGGATTGGTACGACGGCTTTCGCTTGCAACATATCTGCAGCGATCAACGCATCATCCGGACCCATCGTGAAGTTATCACCGATTGGTAAGAAGGCTAAATCGATTTCGTGATGAGCGCCATAAAGGGCTAAATCCCCGAACAGTGCCGTATCGCCTGCATGATAGATTTCTTTGCCTTCGATTGTCAGCAAGAATCCAGCTGGCATCCCCATATACGTAATCGTCTGTTTTTCCTCATCGATGATACTTGATGAATGGAACGCCTGTGTCATCTTCACTTTACCGAACGGGAATTCAAACTGTCCGCCGAGATTCATCGGATGAACGTTGAGTCCTTTGAAACTCAGATACGTCGCCAGTTCATGCGTAGCAATGATTGTTGCTCCCGTGGCTTTCGCGATTCGCTCTGCATCCAGCATATGATCGGCATGGGCATGGGTTAACAAAATAAAATCTGCCTTGACGTCATCTGGATTCGTCGTCGCTTTTTCATTACCACTAAAGAATGGATCGATGACGAGATGGTGACCATTCGTTTCAATCGTTACTGTTGACTGTCCATGATAAGTTAGCTTCATCTAATTCACTGCCTCTCGATTAGGATTCGGATAATTGATTCCCTTCCCCCCATGCACATAAACCTTTCATGGCTGGTTGCAGTGTAAATGCCGCTTCTGTCAATTTGTATTCGACATGTAAGACGGCTTCATCATACTCAATCCGCTCGATCATTCCGAGACGTTCGAGTTCTTTTAATTGATCCGTCAAGACTTTCCGAGAAATCCCGGGAATGGCACGTTGTAACTCTAAAAAACGTTTCGGACCGTTCTCTAACGTGCAATATAATTGTGGACGCCATTTTCCGCCGATGATGGCGAGCGCCCGATTGACCGGAAATTGTTCTGTCGACATGTTGTTCTCTCCTCCACAGTAGTTACTTCAAAGTGCGTACTATGCAATCGAGTGTAGCGTAAGTTAGAGTATGCGTAAATCATTTTGCAAAAGGAGTGTTAAGCATGACGTATCCACGTAATTTTTCGCACATCGGTCTTTCTGTACCGAATCTCGACGAAGCCGTCCGTTTTTATCAAGAGGTGATGGGGTGGTATATCATCATGGAACCGTCTGATGTCCTCGAAGATGACTCTGCCATCGGTGTCATGTGTACGGATGTTTTTGGTGCAGGATGGAACAAGTTCCGGATTGCTCACATGGCGACGGGTGACCGCATCGGCATCGAGTTGTTCGAGTTCCCGAACAATGAACAACCCGAAAATAACTTCGAATTCTGGAAAACAGGCATCTTCCATTATGCGATTCAAGATCCAGACGTCGAAGGACTCGTCGAAAAAATCGTTGCCCATGGTGGCAAACAACGGATGCCAATCCGCGAATACTATCCGGGAGACAAGCCGTATCGAATGGTCTACTGTGAGGATCCATTCGGTAACCTCGTCGAAATCTACTCTCACTCGTATGAACTCACGTATTCGGAAGGAGCGTATTAAACATGAAAGCATGGTTAAATCACTCAGGTACAGCCATTGGTCAATGGACATTTGAAGAGGTCGAGACGCCGACGCCAGGAGAAGGTCAAGCTTTGATTCGCGTCAAGACCGTCGCACTGAATCCCGTCGACTATAAGGCGACTAACAATCCAGCTTGGACGTTCCCGCATATTCCAGGCGTCGATCTAGCTGGTGTCGTCGAACAAATCGGACCCGGCGCAGAAGTGAAAATCGGCGATCGCGTAGCAATTCATACGAACCTGCAACGCGATGGTGCTTTTGCTGAATATGCACTCGTCGATACACGTGCCCTCGCCCTGATTCCGGAAGACATCTCATTCGCTGAAGCCGCTGCGATTCTTTGCGCAGGCATGACGGCCTATGAAGCCATCATTCAGAAGATGAACACGACAGGAAAAGAGACGATCCTCATTCATGCTGGTGCAGGTGGTGTTGGTGGCATCGGCATTCAACTCGCAAAACGCCTGGGTCTTTCAGTCGCAACGACTGCTTCGACGGAAAACCACGAGTGGGTCAAGCGACTCGGTGCCGATCTTGCAATCGACTACAAAAAAGAAAATGTCACGGATGTCATCCGCGATTGGACGAATGGTCGCGGCGCTGACTTGATTTTTAATACGGTCGGTCGAGATGAAGCAACAGCGGATCTCGGACGTCTTGCCTTCTCGGGGCAACTTGCCTTCATCGCCGGTGGTCCCGATCAGTCGGTCGTCAAGCCGTTCACGCTCTCCCCTTCGATCCATGAAGTAGCACTCGCGGCTGCTTATGCAAGCGAAGATGACCGTGCCATCCGAAACCTCGGTCATATGGCAAGCGAGTTATTAAAACTCGTCGCAGCAAAAGAACTAGATCCACTCGTCACAGAAGAGATTCCAGCAGCGGACATCGTCAAAGGATTGCAACGTCTATCTGAACGCCATGTCCGTGGTAAAATCATCGCTACATTCAATTGATTTCTCAGTTTGACATGAAACAGCCGATCGTCCTTAGATAACAGGATGATCGGCTGTTGTTGTACATATCAATGTCTAGACATGTCCAAGAAACAAGTGGCTCGATATTCATCGATAGCGCTCTTGTTTCTTGATATGTAAGGATCGCCCGACTAACTCGAAACCGACATGCTGATAGATCTTATTCGCTGTCTGGTTCGACCAATCGGTGTAGAGCGTCACGACCGGATAAGACTTTAGTAGATGTTCAGATAGTTTGGCGACGAGATAAGAGGCATACCCATTTCCACGCAGTTCTTTCGGCGTATAGACGTAAGAAATCGTAATCCCAGTTTGCGTCGGACGCGTTGCTGCCGCCATCGCGACAAGCATATCTCCACGAAACAGTCCGAACAAGCTTCCTTGCTGGATGTGGCGCGTCATCGACTGATGGAGTTGCGTAAGCTGTCGCTCAGAAGGTCGCGTTTCAACTTCATGTAAAAATCCGGACGCAAATGCTAAGGCTTGTTGTCTTTCATCGTCCGAAATCGGTCGGAAGACGACGTTTTCCGGAACAAGCGGCATCTCGACCTCTGTCAGTGCATACATCCCTTGTTCCATATGTACCTCATACATGGAATGTGGGAGTAAAAGCGGCGCTAAGATGGCCTGTTCTCCGACGAATCCTGGACTATCAAGAATTCGCGCGAGCTTTCGGATTCCTTCTTGCGAGAACACATCACCTGCGACGATGGCTTGCTCCGGTATCGTTTGCAATATGACGAGACGATGATCGTCTTCTTGTGCCGTTGCCATCAAGAGCGGTTCATCCCCACGTTCTAATATGCCAAGAATCAACTGATGGGTATCCGGACGTTCAAGCAAAAACGGGAGGACGACCTTTTTGAACTGTTCATAATCACGATAATGCGTCACCATAGTCGACGACCTCCTTTATTTTTCTAGTGTACCAAAACATTCACTAGAAATCGTAGGTCGTCCGACGGAATCTATCGATTTTAGACATTCGCTGTAAAACGTTCGCTCCAAGCGACTGGATCTTTCGACCAATCCGCCAACTGTTTTTGCTCTTCTATAGTAATATCACCTTGTTGTTGTGCGGTTTCGAGTAACGCTTCGAACGTCAGTAATGCATCCGCTTCGATCTTTGCGTCGCGGAGATTGTTTGACAAGCGCTCCATCCCGTACGAGAAGATCGCTTGAATGCGAATGACATTTGCTCCCTTCGCTTGCAGAGCTTGCGCCGCTTCGATTGCAGACATCCCCGTCGATAATAAGTCTTCGATGACGACGACACGTTGTCCAGGTTGAATGACACCTTCGATTTGATTCCCTTTACCGTGTTTCTTGTTGCCACTACGTACGTAGACCATCGGTAATCCTAGTCGTTCCGCGACGAATGCTGCGTGTGGAATACCTGCCGTCGCAGTTCCAGCAATCACATCGACTGCAAGTCCCTTCACTTTCTCAGCGAGTGCATCTGCAATCAAGGAACGAACTTCTGGGTACGAGAGCGTCAAACGATTATCACAATAAATCGGTGAACGAAGTCCACTTGCCCATGTGTATGGATCGTTTGGCGATAAGGTGACGGCTTCAATACGGAGTAACGCACTAGCGATTGGATTTACCATGAGAATTGCCCCTTCCATTGTTCAAGTAACATCAGATAGACCTGTTCTGGATGTTCTGCACGCGTAATCGGACGACCGATCACTAAATCCGTCGCTCCATTTTGACGAGCGTCAAGAACGGTCGCGACCCGCTTTTGATCATCCGCTTGACTGTTCGTCGGACGAATGCCGGGTGTGACGAATCGAAAATCTGTCCGACAAGCTGAAACTAGTTCCGGAAGATCGAGTGCTGAACAGACGATACCATCTAGTCCTGCTGCTTCTGCGAGTTGCGCATATTCACGAACGACTGCCGGCATCACTCCTTCAATCTTTAAATCGCGTAACATCGCTTCATCCGTCGATGTCAACTGAGTCACGCCAATCAGTTGTGTCTCAGCGTTCGTCTCACGCAGTCCTTCTCGGGCTGCGATCATCATCTCTTTCCCACCAGCAACATGGACGTTCGTCAGTTCGACGTCTAATTGTCCGATGATACGCATCGTCCGACGTGCCGTTTCTGGAATGTCGTGGACTTTGACATCGAGGAACACCGCATGTCCGCGCTCGACGAGTTTTCGGACGAAGGTTCCGCCTGCTGCATAAAACAATTCCATCCCGACTTTCACAGCTGGTCTTGTCGCTTCGAACCGTTCGAGAAACGAAAAGACTTCTGCTTCGGTCGGAAAATCAAGCGCGATGTAAAGTTGATTCATATGCTTTCCCCCTGATGTCTAAAATATGATCAATACCAAGTTCGTCCATGCGTTCCGGTAACTGCTGAATCAATTCTTGACAGATGTATGGATTGACGAAGTTTGCGGTACCGACGGCAACAGCCGAAGCTCCAGCGTAAATCATTTCGAGGACATCATCGACCTCCATCACGCCACCCATGCCAATGATCGGGATCGAAACGGCTTGCGCGACATCATGAATCATCCGAATCGCAACCGGTTTGATCGATGGACCGGATAATCCACCAATCCGATTGGCAAGGATCGGCTGCCCCGTCCGGACATCGATTCGCATCCCAACGAGTGTATTGATCATCGTCAGACCATCTGCACCAGCTGCTTCGACGGCACGTGCCATCTCAACGATCGAGGTGACATTCGGTGATAATTTGACGTAGACTGGTTTAGTCGAGACCCGTTTGACACGTCGTGTCAATTCAGCAGCAAGCGACGGATCCGTTCCGAATTGAATTCCACCCGATTTGACGTTCGGACAAGAAATATTTAATTCCAGTGCATGAATGCCAGGATGCTGACTCATTTTCTCTGCGACGAGCTCATATTCTTCCGGTGTCGAACCCGCGACATTGGCGATGATCGCCGTATCGAACGTCTCGAGGAAAGGCATCTTATTCGTTAGGATGCCATCGACACCCGGGTTTTGGAGACCGATTGCATTCAACATCCCCATCCCACTCTCTGCGACACGCGGCGTCGGGTTTCCGTAGCGTTCTTCACCCGTCGCTGCTTTAATCATGATCGCCCCAAGCTCTGATAAATCATACAACTTCGCATATTCCTCACCGAACCCAAAACATCCGGATGCCGGCATGATCGGATTTTTTAAAGAGAGTCCCGGCAACTCGACACGCAATCGTTCCGTCATAGTACGACCTCCTCTGCCCGAAAGACTGGACCATCGGAACACGTCTTGACGTACCCGCCCGTCGGTGTTTGACAGACACAGGCAAAGCATGCTCCGATCCCGCACCCCATTCGGTTTTCGATCGACAGATACTTATGTTCAATCGGTTGTTGCTGTAGTGACTTCAGCATCGGTTCCGGTCCGCAGGCGAGTAGGACATCGTAGCTTTCCGGATGTAAGGCAGCCGTGACGAATCCTGCTATACCATGCGTCCCATCGACGGTCGTGACCGTCGTCTTACCGAGCGCTTGGAATTCCGCTTCGTAAAAAACACTTGTTGCCGTATCGAATCCTAGAATCGCTTCACATGTCACACCCCGGGCGACAAGTTGGCGCATCGTCTCATACAGCGGTGGTACACCGATCCCCCCACCAACGAGGACGACGCGTTGAGTTGGATGGATAGCAGCAATCGGAAACCCGTTTCCAAGCGGTCCGAGGGCATCGATCGTATCATCCGGACGCAAAGAAGCCAGTTCTGCTGTTCCTTGTCCGATTTCTTTAAAGAGAAACGTGATCAAATCATGGTCGACCCGGGCAATCGAGATCGGTCGGCGTAAGAGTGGCCCGACGCGAAGATGCATGAATCGCCCTGGCGCGATGACCTGAGGTTGCTCAAGGCGACAGACGAGTTCTGTCGCACCTTGAGCTACCGTTCGTCGAGAGACGACCGTCAAGAGTTGCTTCATTGGATCACCACTTTCTTTTCATGTGTGAAGGCTTGGATCGCACTGGCTTCAAATGAGCGACTTTCGATGACACGTAGAATTGCTTCCGCCGTATCGAGTGATGTCAGACAGACGACTTGATTCTCGGCTGCTGCCCGGCGAATGATGAAGCCATCTTTCGTGACTTGCGAGTCCCGACTCATCGTATTGATGACGTATTCGATTTCCCCTTTTTCAATCACGTCGAGCATCGATTCGGAAGACGAGTCGATTTTGCCGACCGTCTGGACCGGTAATCCTTGCTCCGTCAAGTACGCTGCCGTTCCTTCCGTTGCAAGTAACGTGAATCCAAGTGAGGCAAAGCGTCGTGCGAGATCCGTCATTTCTGCTTTATCTGGATCTGCGACTGTCAAGAGGACACGACCGTGCTCTGGAATCGCCATCCCTGATGCGAGCAACCCTTTATAGAGCGCTTTTTCGAGCGTCCGGTCCGTTCCGATGACTTCACCGGTTGATTTCATTTCCGGTCCGAGTGTCGGATCAACTTCTTTAAGCTTCGCAAATGAGAAGACCGGTACTTTGACCGAGACGAGTGGTTCTTCCGGTAGGACACCACTTGTTAATCCATAAGAAGCGAGTGTCTCACCGAGAATGATGTCCGTTGCGAGACGCGCGACCGGAAGTCCCGTCACTTTCGAGATGAATGGCACCGTCCGGCTAGCACGCGGATTGACTTCAAGGACATAGAGAGCGCCGTCCGCGTAGACGAACTGGATGTTGAGTAAGCCTTTGATGCCGAATGCTTTCGCAATCCGTGTCGTGTAGTCGACGATCCGGTCCTTGATGTCTTGGGAGACACGTTGTGGCGGATAGACACCAATCGAGTCACCCGAGTGAACACCGGCACGTTCGATGTGCTCCATGATGCCTGGAATGACGACATCCGTTCCGTCGCAGATTGCGTCGACCTCGAGTTCGATTCCTGTCAGATAGCGGTCAACGAGGACCGGTCGTTCCGGTGAAGCGATGACCGCGTGTTTCATATAATGTTCCAGTTCTTCTTGAGCATAGACGATTTCCATTGCCCGACCGCCGAGGACGTACGATGGACGAACGAGAACCGGGTAACCGAGTGACGCCGCTGCCGTGACCGCTTCTTCGACTGTCACGGCCGTTTTACCCGGTGGCTGTGGAATGTCGAGCGCCGTCAATGCTGCTTCGAACTGTTTCCGGTCCTCAGCCCGGTCGAGATCCTCAAGCGATGTCCCGAGGATTTTTACACCTTCTGCTGCTAATGACTCGGCTAAGTTGATCGCTGTCTGTCCACCGAACTGGACGATGACACCGAGCGGACGTTCATTTCGGATGACTTCCAGGACGTCCTCCGTCGTCAGTGGTTCAAAGTAAAGCCGATCGGAGATCGAGAAGTCGGTCGACACCGTTTCCGGATTGTTGTTGACGATGATTGCTTCGTAGCCGGCTTGACGAATCGCTTGAATCGAATGGACTGTCGCATAATCGAACTCAACGCCTTGACCAATCCGGATCGGTCCCGATCCTAGGACGAGAATCGAAGAACGGTTCGTCGCGATCGCTTCATTTTCGCGTTCGTATGTCCCGTAGTAGTACGGCGTGTCGGATGCGAACTCTGCCGCACACGTATCGACCATCTTATAGACCGGGTGAATCGCTTGGGCTTCACGCATCCGGCGAATCTCCGTTTCCGTTTGTCCGGTGATCCGGGCGAGCATCGGGTCACTGAATCCATACCGCTTCACATGCAGGAGTAGTTCAGGTGTCAAACCAGCTGCGACCGATTGCTCGAGCTGCCAAATATGGTGCAACTTTTCAAGGAACAGGCGATCAATCGCCGTCCAGTCATGAATCTGTTCGACGCTGTAACCGCGGACGAAGCCCGCGTACAAGGCGAAGAGTCGATCGTCCGTCGCTTGGCGAATCGCTTGTTGTAAGGCATCGTCTGCCATTTCGATGAAGCGTGGCATATACAGATCCGCTGTACCGATCTCGAGCGAACGAACGGCTTTTAGTAAGGCCTCTTCCATCGTCCGTCCCATTGCCATGACCTCACCAGTTGCTTTCATCTGTGTGCCGAGTGTCCGGTCTGCCGTTTCGAATTTATCGAACGGCCAGCGCGGAATCTTGGCGACGACATAATCGAGTGCCGGTTCGAAGGAAGCAAAACTTGTCTCGGTGATCGGGTTCTTTAATTCGGACAAGGCATACCCGACGGCAATCTTCGCAGCCAGTTTTGCGATTGGATAACCCGTCGCTTTTGACGCGAGTGCGGACGAGCGTGAGACACGTGGATTGACTTCGATAACATAGTAGTCGAAGCTCGTCGGATCCAGTGCGAACTGGATGTTACATCCACCTTCGATCCCGAGTGCACGAATGATATCGAGCGAGACGTTTCGTAGCAATTGATAATCGCGATCCGATAGCGTTTGTGTCGGAGCGAAGACGATCGAGTCTCCAGTATGAACACCGACGGGATCGAAGTTTTCCATCGCACAGACGATGATCGCCTGATTCGTCGCATCGCGCATGACTTCGAACTCAACTTCCTTCATCCCGGCAATTGATTTTTCTAGAAGTACTTGTGTTGCCGGACTTGCCTTGAGTCCCCCTTCGACGATTCGCGTGAACTCTTCTGGTGTGTTGGCGATTCCACCGCCCGTTCCTCCAAGCGTATACGCCGGACGGATGATGATCGGTAAACCGATCTGTTGCCGGAATTGTTGTGCCTCTTCAAGCGTATGCACGATTTCACTGTCCGGCACACCATGCCCGCGTTTAAACATCAGTTGACGGAACAAATCACGATCTTCTGCCTCTTCGATTGCTGACAATTTCGTACCGAGTAACTCGACACCATACTCAGCAAGGACACCGAGACGATCCAGTTCGACAGCCAAGTTCAGACCCGTTTGACCTCCGAGTGTCGCAAGCAAGGCATCCGGACGTTCCTTGCGGATGATCCGTGAGACGAACTCTGCTTGGAGGGGCTCGATGTAGACACGATCAGCGACCGTTGGATCCGTCATGATCGTTGCTGGGTTCGAGTTGACGAGGATGACTTCATATCCTTCTTCCTTCAAGGCTTGACACGCTTGTGTTCCAGCGTAGTCGAATTCAGCTGCTTGTCCGATCACGATAGGACCGGACCCGATAACGAGAATTTTCTGGATATCTTGACGTTTAGGCATGAGAGACCTCCTGTTGTTTCGTGATTTCTTCTAAAAACTGTTGGAATAGACCGTTCGCATCCATTGGACCAGGTGATGCTTCCGGATGGTACTGGACGGAGAAGACCGCTGCTGTTGTATGACGGATTCCTTCGACCGTTCCGTCGTTGATCGCAAGATGCGTCACTTCAAGCACGGTATCGTGTAAGGACTGTTCGTCAACGGCATACCCGTGGTTTTGCGACGTGATATCGACGCGACCTGTCCGGATATCTTGGACTGGATGATTCGCCCCTCGGTGACCAAATGGGAGCTTGAACGTATCCGCCCCGTGCGCTAGTGCAATCAGCTGATGACCGAGACAGATGCCGAAGATGACGACTTTTCCCGTCAATTCTTGAATCATCGGAATCGCCGTTGGGACATCCTTTGGATTCCCTGGTCCGTTCGATAGCATTACACCGTCCGGACGATAGCGTAAGACTTCCGTTGCACTGACGTCGTAGGGCACGACGACGACTTCACAGCCGCGTTTGACGAGTTCGCGGACGATTCCGAGCTTCGCACCGAAATCGACGAGAACGATTCGCGGTCCAGCACCCGGAATGATGTACGCTCGTTCCGTTGAGGCTCGCTTGACTTGATCCGTCTCGATAGGTGCATTTTGAAGATGAGCCAGTTCTGCTGCTAAATCGAACTCACCATCAACGAGTCGTCCACGCATGACACCTTTCGAACGGATATGCCGTGTCAATTGACGTGTATCGATTCCACTTAATCCTGGAATATCAAGATCTTGAAGTGCTGCATCGAGCGACATCTCACTCCGGAAATTCGACGGCGTCTGACAATGTTCACGTACAATCAGTGCTTTAGCGAGCGGACGCGTCGTCTCATAATCTTCTCGGTTAATCCCGTAGTTTCCGATCAACGGGTTCGTCAACACGATCATCTGATCGCAGTAAGATGGATCCGATAACATTTCCTGATACCCTGTCATTCCGGTCTGGAAGACGACCTCTCCTGTTGTTGTCGTATCTGAGCCAAACGCCGTTCCTTCAAACGTCATCCCATCTTCTAGTATCAGTGTCCGTTTACGCATGTGCTGTGTCCTCCTTGAATACGATTTCTCCCTTGACGAGCGTCATGACCGGGAATCCTTTTAACCGTTCTCCTGCGAACGGTGTGTTCTTGCCTTTTGAACGGAATCGTTCCGGTGATACGGTACGCTCCGTTTCTAGATCAAGCAAAACCAAATCTGCTTCCGCCCCCACTTCGAGTCTCCCGTAAGGAAGTTCAAAGATGGCTGCTGCCTTGTCCGTCAAATTCCGGATCAGTGTCTCAAGTGTCATCTCTCCTTCAGCGACGAGCTTCGTATAGAGGAGTGGGAAGGCCGTCTCGAACCCTGTGATGCCGAACGGGGCGCGTTCGATACCGAGTGCCTTCTCTTCTGCCGCATGGGGAGCGTGATCAGTCGCGATGCAATCAATCGTTCCGTCCGCTAACCCCTCGAGCAATGCTTGGCGATCTGCTTCACTCCGCAAGGGAGGATTCATTTTAAAGTTCGGGTCCTGATTCGGTATGTCTTCATCGATCAATACCAGATGGTGCGGTGTGACTTCTGCCGTCACCCGGATCCCTGCTCGTTTCGCGTCACGGATGACACGGACCGATTCCTTCGTCGAGACATGACAAACGTGATAATGACAGCCGGTTTCTTCTGCAATCAGGACATCACGTGCGATGTGGATGCTCTCAGCAAGCGACGGAATACCTTGTAGTCCTTCCCGTCGACTGTAGTTTCCCTCATGCACACATCCTGCTTTTAACGAATCATCTTCGCAGTGGGCAACAATCGTTTTCCCGAGCCGTGCCGCTTGTTGCATCGCTGTCCGCATGACTGCTGCCGTCTGGACGCCGACACCGTCATCCGTGAACGCGACGGCATCTGTTAATTGGTCGAACGCGACGAGTTCTTGTCCGAGTTGATTTTTTGAAATCGCCGCGTAAGGCAAAACCCGAACGGACGCCGTCTCTTCAATCTTTTGGAACAACGCATCAAGTGTTTGACGATCGTCTGGTACGGGGCGCGTGTTCGGCATCGGACAAATCGTCGTGAATCCACCCGCTGCCGCCGCTGCCGTGCCGGTCGCAATCGTCTCCTTATGTTCGCCACCCGGTTCCCGCAGGTGGACATGGATGTCAACGAATCCTGGTGCGACGAATAAGCCGGACGCATCAATGACCGTTTCATTCGCTTGCGGTGTTGCTGCTAAATCCGTGATTTTCCCGGCTTCAATCCGAATATCTCCCGTTCGAACTTGTCCCGCCTCGTACCATCTCGCATTCTCAATTCGTGTTGTCATCTGCATCGTCTCCTTTGATTGATTTCGTTGAAAAGCACCATTCCAGAATCGCCATCCGTGCAAAGACACCGTTTTTCATCTGTTCAAAAATCCGCGATCGCGGATGTTCGACCAGTTCGTCGGCAATCTCGACTCCCCGATTGACCGGTGCCGGATGAAGCACGATCGCGGAATGCTTCAGACGGTTCATCCGCTCATCTGTCAATCCGTGCGTTGTGTGGTAGACTGCTGGATCAAATCGCGTCGTCCCGTCATGCCGTTCGTGCTGGACACGCAGTAACATCAAGATGTCGCACTGCTCGACGGCTTCATCCATCGGAAGATACGGTATGCCCATCGCAGGGTCGTACCACTCAATAGGTCCTGATCCATAGACGATGGCACCGAGTCGTTTTAAGATGTCAGCGTTCGATCGGGCGACGCGACTATGTTGTAAGTCCCCACAGATGACGACGACTTTTCCTTCGACCGTTCCATACGTTTCGACCATCGTCATCAAATCGAGTAAGGACTGAGACGGATGTTGACCGCTCCCATCTCCCGCATTGATGATCGGAATATTGAGCGTCTGCATCAGTTCTTCGTAATATCCGGTTGCTCCGTGACGAATGACCAAAGCATCTGCGCCGATTGCTTCGAGTGTCTTGCATGTATCGCGTAACGTTTCTCCTTTTTGCACGGAGGAAGTCGCCGTTTCGAACGGCAGTAGATGCATATTCAGACGATGCTCTGCCATCTCAAAGGAAGAGCGTGTCCGCGTCGAGTTTTCAAAGAACAGATTGACGAGTGTCTTACCGGAAAAATCTGGTGCTGGCTCGCCTCGTTTAAAAGCGAGACTGCGTTCAATCAAAGAATTGATTTCTGTCGTGGATAAACTTTCTAGGTTGACGAAATGCCGGGTTTTTAGGATCGTCTTCATATCATTCACTCCTCTTCAGGTCATGAAAAAGGCGCACCTTCTAAGTGAAGGTGCGCCGAAAGAAGGCAGAGTGATTCCCTGCATCTTTTCATGGCCTTCACTTTATCGTTCTCTCGGAACGTCTTAAAAGTTGTTAGCTACCGATTGAGTTGTAGAGGTTTCCGTTGTTTCTTCGACCTGCTCTGTCGTTTTCGGAAGAACTAGATTCAGGATGATTCCAAGAATCGTCGCTAGTGCCATTCCTTCGAGAGAGAAGTTGCCGATTTTGAGCGCCGCGCCTCCGATACCTGTGACGAGAATGACGGCTGTAATCGTCAGATTTCGTTTATCGGCAAGATCGATCTTACTTTCCGTCAGCGTCCGGAGACCATTCGACGCGATGACTCCGAACAAGAGGATACTGATTCCACCCATGACCGGTGTCGGAATCGTCTTGATGAATCCTTCGACATATCCGAGGAATCCGAAGCTGATCGCAAGAACCGCCGCACCACCGAGGACGTAGACACTGTAGACACGAGTGATCGACATGACACCGTTGTTCTCACCATACGTCGTAACCGGTGGTCCGCCAAGCATCGAAGCGACTGTCTTCGCGATCCCGTCACCCAGTACGGTCCGGTGCATCCCTGGATCGAGGAGCGTCTCGCGCCCGATGATCCGTGATGTCACTTTTTGTTCGCCAATGTGCTCCGTCAGTGTGACGAGCGTCACGGGAACAATCAGAAGCAACGCGGCTGTATTCCACGATGGTGTGTAATTCAAGAACGGAATCGTGAAGTCCGGCACGTGGAAGAACGTTGCTTGTTGGAGTGGTGTGAAATCAATGATTCCGACCGATGCCGCAACGAGATAACCAACTGTGATCCCGAACAAAATCGGAATCGTACTCCACATTCCTTTTAAGTACGTCATCGCAAGGAGTGTGACGCCGAGTGTGACCATCGCAACGAGGAAGTACAGTCCGTTGTACTTACCATCCGCTCCGTTCATCGCCATGTTGACAGCGGTCGGGGCGAGCGATAAACCGATAACCATGATGACCGGTCCGATGACGACCGGCGGGAGTAAGCGAAGCAACCAAGCAGCTCCCGTGTAGCGGATGAGGAGTGAGACGAGTCCGTAGACGAGTCCAGCGACCATTCCGCCGATTAAGGCATCCTCGACACCCCACCGCTCACTGACGGCGATGATTGGGGCGATGTAGGCAAAACTCGAACCAAGATATGTGGGTACTTTGAAGCGGGTGACGGCGAGGAAAATCAGTGTGCCGACTCCGCTTGCGACGAGCGCGACCGATGTGTTGAGTCCCGTTAAGAGCGGGACGAGCACGGTCGCACCAAACATCGCGAAGACGTGTTGTAAGCTGAGCATCAGCCAGTTTAGAGGGTGAGTAGGTACTTCTTGTACATCAAGTACTGCGGCATGTTTTGCCATATGGATGACTCCCTTTCTGGTCTCTCTGGACCACCTTAAAGGTTTTGAATTTTAGCGTTTAATGAATACTTGATCGGCTTCATCGACTTCGGCGAGCGCGACGACGACTTGTTCCTCGCGGGATGTCGGGACGTTCTTACCGATGAAATCTGGTCGAATCGGTAACTCCCGATGTCCGCGGTCGACGAGGACAGCAAGTTGAATCATACTCGGTCTTCCGTGATCGACGAGCGCATCCATCGCGGCGCGAACGGTGCGACCTGTGTAGAGCACGTCGTCAACGAGGACGACGATTTTCCCGGTGATGTCTTCCGGTAAATCAGAACCTTTGATTTCTGGTTCTAAACTTCGTTTCGACAAGTCATCCCGGTACATTGAGATGTCGACGACACCGAGTAAGACCGGTTTTCCTTCGATTTGTTCGATGCGCTTCGCAAGTCGACGAGCGAGTGTCTCGCCTCGCGTCTTGATTCCGACAATCATCAAATCATGAATTCCTTTGTTACGTTCGATGATTTCATGGGCGATCCGTGTCAGTGCACGTCCGATCGCGGCTTCATCTAAGATGACGGCTGGTTTCATGTTTTCTCCTTTCATACAAAAGACCTTCTGCGGAAATCCGCAGAAGGTCATCGAAGACAGAATCATGGCATACGTCATGTATGCATGCCTACACACAATCGTGGTAGGTTCTCCCTTTCGCAGCCTCTCCGGACTCGATTAAAGGTGATACTAGTTAGGTAGGATCGTCACTCGGACGACCGAAGTGTCAGTAGAGGATGTCTCGCATCGCTCTCTAGGTGATACTCTACCGTTTTATTAGAAAAACGTCAAGACTCTAATTCAAGTTTTTTCAATTGACCGATTTCAAATGTCATCTCTTCTGGGAGCGGTGCTTCAAACCGCATCCACTCACCTGTCCGTGGGTGTTCGAAACCGAGAACCGCAGCATGCAAGGCTTGACCGTTCATTTTCATCGTCTTGCGTGGACCATATTTCGGGTCACCAGCAAGCGGGAAACCGATATAACGCATGTGGACACGGATTTGGTGCGTCCGTCCTGTTTCAAGTTTACATTCAACGACCGTAAAGCCCTCGTACCGATCAAGAACACGGAAATGGGTCACGGCAGACTTTGAATTCTTATCCGTTACCGTCATCCGTTGACGGTCGTTCTTATCGCGTCCGATTGGCGCTTCAATCGTTCCGAGTTCGTGCGGGATTTCACCGTGTACGAGCGCGATATAAAGACGCTCCGTCGTCTTCTCTTTCAATTGATGTGCAAGTGATTCATGCGCTAAGTCGTTCTTAGCGACCATCAACAGACCTGACGTATCCTTATCGATTCGGTGAACGATTCCTGGACGTTTGACGCCATTGATGCCTGAGAGATCTTGACAGTGGTGTAATAAGGCGTTGACGAGCGTTCCTGAGACATGCCCTGCCGCCGGGTGGACGACCATCCCTTTTGGTTTGTTGACGACGATGACGTCCGAATCTTCATAGACGACATCAAGTGGGATGTCTTCCGGCAAGATTTCGAGTTCCACTGCTTCCGGGATATGGACCTCAATCGATTCCGTTCCCGATAATTTATAGTTCGGTTTGACGACACGACCGTCGACTTCGACGCGCCCCGCTTTCAACCATTCCTGTACTTGCGAACGCGACCAATCGTTTTGTTCTGCGAGCCATTTATCAATGCGCCCTGTCGCTCCATCCGCTTGCACGGACCATGTTTCTACTTCATTCATTTATCCATCGTTCCTTTCTTAGTCAACCGTTCTTCGAACATGACGCTAATTAGCATCGTGATGACACCAAACGTCAAACAGACGTCTGCGACATTAAAGATCGGAAAATTATAGCCGAACGGGAAGAAGTGGAAGAAATCAACGACTTCTCCTCGTGCCATTCGATCAATGAAATTTCCGATCGCACCACTGAGCAATAACGCGATGCTCCAAGCAAATACCTTATTTTTCGTGCCTTCCTTGTAGAGGAAGTAAATCAATCCAATGACGACGACGACCGTAACGATGAAGAAAAAGCCGAATTTACCTTCGAGCATGCCCCACGCAGCGCCTCGATTCCGATACGAGTTGAGATAAAAGAAATCCGGAATGACCGTGATGGCTTGACCGATCGTCATATTTTGAACGACAATCCATTTCGTCAACTGGTCGATTCCAACGAGTAAAGCAGCAATCCCTAAGTAAAGCCACATCCTATTGTCCTCCGCATCCAAAAATAATGAGGGGCGTCCTGCGAAGTCGCAGTCGCCCCTCCCTTTGTATCATTATAAAGAATTGACGACTTCAGTACAACGTGGGCAAAGAGTCGGATGAGCCGGATCTTGTCCGAGTTCCGTCGAATATGTCCAACAACGTTCACATTTTTCACCGTCAGCTTTTTGAACCGTGATGCCGGTCGTCTCATACATCTTATCCGCCGTTTCAACGAATTCGAGTTGTGAGACTTGGAGTAACTGCTCAAGATGATCGATTGTTCCGAGCAAGGCTTTCGTCTCTTCCTTCGGTGCAAGCAAGAGTTTCGCTTCGAGTGTCTTACCGACGAGTTTCTCAACGCGCGCTTCCTCGAGTGCTTTTAAGACATCATCGCGGAATGTCAGGAACGCGTTCCATTTCTCGATGAGGGCAAGTCCTTCTTCTGAGACTTCGACCGTTTTCGGAAGGTCTGTCAGGAAGATACTCTTCGTTTCAACAGCTGGTACGAATTCCCATGCTTCGTCTGCTGTGTGTGGCAAGACAGGTGCCATCAATTGCAACAAGGCAACGACTGTATCATACATGACCGTCTGAACCGCACGACGCGATGTCGCGTCTGCTTTTTCGATATACAGGATATCTTTCGTGTAATCGAGGTAGAACGACGACAAATCAAGGACACAGAAGTTATGGAGCAATTGATAGACCGACATGAAGTCGTACGCATCATAAGCCGCTTTTACTTTTCCAACAAGTTGGTCCAGTTTCGTCCGCATGAAACGATCTGACTCTGGTAAGTCTTCAAATGCGACGCGGTGCGTCGCAGGATCGAATTGATCCAAGTTTCCGAGGAGGAAACGAACCGTGTTCCGGATTTTACGATATGATTCTGAGACTTGTTTGAAGTTATCCATCGATGCTCGGACATCAGCTTGATAATCGACTGATGCCACCCACAAGCGAAGGATCTCTGCTCCAAATTGTTGCATGACTTGAATCGGTGCAATCGTGTTACCGATCGATTTCGACATCTTGCGACCTTGACCATCCAGAACGAATCCGTGACTGACGACCGCTTTGTATGGTGCTTTTCCTGTCGTTGCGACGGCTGTCGATAGCGACGAGTTGAACCAACCACGATATTGGTCAGATCCTTCAAGATAGAGATCCGCTGGACGTGTCAATTCAGGACGTGTCGCAAGGACACCGGCATGTGATGAACCAGAATCGAACCAGACATCCATGATGTCAGTTTCCTTTTTGAAGATACCGTTCGGGCTTGCTGGATGTGTGAATCCTTCAGGAAGCAAGTCGACTGCTTCGCGCTCATACCAGACATTTGATCCGTGAGCTGCAAATAAATTCGCGATATGATCAATCGTTTCTGGTGTGACGATTTCTGTTCCATCTTCAGCATAGAAGATTGGAAGCGGAACGCCCCAAGCACGTTGACGTGAGATGACCCAGTCGCCGCGGTCTTTGAACATGTTGTGGAGACGTGTTTCTCCCCACTCTGGTACCCACTGGACACCTTTGATCTCATCAAGGATTTCCGCACGGAAGTCTTTGATTGAAGCGAACCACTGTGGCGTTGCCCGGAAGATGACCGGTTTTTTCGTCCGCCAGTCGTGTGGATACGAGTGTTTGATGAACGACAGTTTTAAGAGAGCGCCTGCTTCTTCGAGTGCAAGACCGATTTCTTTGTTCGCATCCTCATAGAACATGCCTTCGAATCCAGGCGCTTCTGCTGTCATGACCCCTTTATCGTCGACTGGGCAAAGAACGTCAAGACCGTACGCTTGACCGATACGGAAGTCATCTTCCCCGTGACCTGGAGCCGTATGCACGACACCTGTCGCTTCCGCTGTAACGTGATCGCCAAGCATGACGAGTGATTCACGGTCGTACAATGGATGTTTTGCTTTCATGTATTCGAAGTCCGCACCATTAAAGATACGTCCGACTGTTGCGTCTTCCCATCCGAGTGCTTCGATGACTTCAGGAACGAGTGTTTCCGCTACGATATAGCCTTTTCCTTGATACTCGATCCGCGCATATGTCAGTTCCGCACTGACAGAGATTCCGAGGTTCGCTGGAATCGTCCATGGTGTCGTCGTCCAGATGACGAAATGATCCGTCGGCTCTAAGATGTTTTTTCCGTCCATGACTTGGAACGCGACATAGATGGCAGCTGACCGTTTATCTTGATATTCGATTTCTGCTTCAGCTAATGCCGATTCAGAAGACGGTGACCAATAGACCGGTTTCTTCCCTTTGTAGATATAGCCTTTGTTCGCCATATCGCCGAATAAACGAATTTGAGCTGCTTCAAATTCTGGTTGAAGAGTGATGTATGGGTTGTCATAGTCACCGAGAACGCCGAGACGTTTGAATTGTTCGCGTTGGTGATCGACTTGTTCCAGCGCATATTTCGCACATAATTCACGGAATTCTGCGACCGTCATCGATTTACGATCAACACCGGCTTTTTGAAGTGCTGTTTCAATCGGTAATCCGTGTGTGTCCCAACCAGGCACGTATGGAGACTGGAAGCCATTCATCGATTTGTAGCGGACGATGATGTCTTTTAAGACTTTGTTTAATCCGTGACCCATGTGGATGTCACCATTCGCATACGGAGGACCATCGTGGAGGATGAACGTTGGCTTTCCAGCATTCTTTTCCTGGACCGCAGCGTAGAGATTCATCTCTTCCCATCGTGCTTGCATATCTGGTTCACGTTTTGGCAAGTTGCCTCGCATTAAAAACTCCGTTTTCATCATCAATAAGGTTTCTTTGTAATCCATCTGACCATCTCTCACCTTTCGCTTTAAAAGTACAAAAAAAGCCAAGCTCATCCCTGAGATAGGGACGAGCTTGGCTGAACTCGCGGTACCACCCTACTAATCCTGCTCGCCATTTTGACGACGCAGGACCGCTTAAGAACTCGATAACGGGAGTGAGCCGGCATGACTTACTGTTCAGCGAACGTTCAGTCTTGCACTCCAAGGGGATACCTCATCTTTTTCGTTGCTCGGGCTTCCACCATTCCCCCGATTCGCTGTCAACCGTCCAAGATGCGACGTGTCCTTGTCATTGATTTTATTTATACGACATCGTCGTCATTATACGCAACTGCTGGAACATCGTCAAGCGCTCCACGAGAAGAGAAATCAAACGCATCCCAGTCATGGCTCGTCAATAATTCCATCTGCGCATCGATCAATACTTTGAATCGATTACGATAGAGTTCGATTTTTTTGCGCATTTGCTCGACTTCGAAGTCTGTCCGTTGTGCCCGGCGTTGCGCCGCATCTTGCAACTGCTCTGCTTCACGTTCTGCTTGCTTTAGGATCAAGCTCGCTTCTTTTGAAGCATTGGCTTTGACTTCTTCAGCCGCTTCCTGTGCAACGATGATCGATTTATTCAACGTTTCTTCCATCGAACTGAAGTAGTCGACACGCGCTTGCATGTTTTGGATGACTTCTTGTTGTTGACGGTTCTCACGTAACAACAATTCAAAATCCTTGATGACTTGATCTAGGAATTCGTTCACTTCATCTTCGTCATAGCCGCGAAACTTTCGTGTGAACTCCTTATTATGAATATCGAGTGGCGTTAATGGCATGATGAATTCCTCCTCCGCATTTATCTTATCCTTTTAAAATACCGTATTGTAGTTTGATTCGATCACGTTTCGTTGATCCGAGGATTGCAATCAACTTGACGCGTCCTGTTCCACGCAAGGAAAGTAAGTCGCCTTCTTCTAGCATGAAGCTCGAATCATCCACTACTTTATAATTCACTTTACTCTCACCCTGTTTAATGAGCGCCTGTGCTTTTTGACGTGAGAAGCCGAGAATTTCACTCACGACCGTATCGAACCGAAGTGAGCTGACAAACCCAAGTGTCTCTTCCCACTCTTGATCCTTCACTTTCAAGCGATCTTCTGCGTCTACGCGCGAAAGACGAATCTTCGTCTTCCCTGCTCGTTCGACGTTTGCTTCGATATAGGTCGCGACTTCGTCCGCGACGGCAAACTGTACTTGATCCTGAATGATGACGTCGCCGAATTTGGCTCGTTTCAATCCGACGTTCAATAATGTACCGGTGACTTGACGATGAGAAAGTTCAACGAATTTAGTAGGATAATGAATGCGATAGATGGAAATGTCAAAGTCATCCGCGTTGTATTCATAATAATCTGGTGCGAGGATTGCCCGTTTACGTTCAGCGCCTTCGAAACCGCCCTCAAAAAAGAGGGCGCATTTCGAACCGACGAGTTCTTGTGTGATTTGTTGTTCACGTGGATCTAGGAAATCCGTTAATTTGAACGTATAGGTCGCTTCCACATGATCAATCCAGTTCAAGACTGAATCGACGAATTCCCGCTCGCTTCCACGATAATGATCGTATACGCTCATACTAAAAAGATTGCTCGGATACCCGATTGAGCCAAGTTCAAGACGAGGAAGGCTACAATCGGCGAGATATCCAGCATGCCCCCGATAGGCGGGATGATACGACGGAAGGGCGCTAGGAATGGCTCGACTAACATCGCGAGCACTTGTCCGAATTTAGAATCACGGGCATTCGGGAACCACGAAAGCAGGATATAAACGATCATGACGTAACTGTAATACTGTAATAACGTACTTAATGTACGACCAATTGCGTACATCACTTGAGAATCCATACTTACCACCCCTTATGATTAATATCATCTTCTCCAAGAAGATTCGAGATGCTACCAGCTAACTCGACGTTGTTCGGAACACAGAGGAGGGTATTCTGACTGATCGTCGTAATCGTTCCATCGAGAGCGAAGACGACACCAGATAAGAAATTAATCATCTGTCGTGATTGATCTTTTGACATACGCTGCATATTGACGATGACAGCACGGTTCTGACGAAGATGTTCCCCGATTTCCTGGGCTTCGTTGAAGACACGTGGTTCACTCAAGATGACTTGCGATTTCGTTTTTTTCGTCGCATGAAGCGGCACGATATTCGATTGTCTCACGCTGTCCTCCTTTTGAGTAACACTTGGGGTAG
Organism: Exiguobacterium sp. Leaf187; assembly: GCF_001423925.1. NCBI lineage: Bacteria > Bacillati > Bacillota > Bacilli > Caryophanales > Exiguobacterium > Exiguobacterium sp. Leaf187. The sequence goes on from NZ_LMPR01000009.1 coordinate 1,060,985, forward strand.
ATTCCTCGTAATACTCTTCATACTCTTGTTGTGAAGCACCTCTACCTTTATTTATTGTAGCATCATTTTCATATTCAAGTTCATCTAAATCGTCGCTGTTGCCGAGAAATAGATTTTGCATTTTTGATTTAAAACCCATATCCATTCTCCCTTCTTCTCGTTTAGGTGTGAACGAGCGTCGTCCCGATTCGGACGAACGTCGCCCCTTCTTCGATGGCGATTTCAAAATCCGATGACATTCCCATAGATAACTCCGTACATGGAGCATACGACAATTTTTTCGCCTTGACCTCTTCTTGCAATGTTTTTAATGAACGGAATACCTCACGGATACGCGCCGTATCTTCCGTCAACGGTGCCATCGTCATCAGTCCGATGACACGAATCGCGGGATATTGACCGATTTCGTGTAAGAACGATGGTACATCCTCAGGCGCGATGCCTTGCTTCGATTCTTCCCCAGAAACGTTGACTTGGATGAAACAATCAATGATTCGGTCTGTTCGTTTATTGATCTCTTCCGCCAAATGAAGACGGTCAAGGGAATGCAACACGTCAATGGCATCGATGATTTGACGAACTTTACGCGTTTGTAGTGTACCAATGAAGTGCCACGTACAAGCAGTTCGTCCGAGCTCTGCCTGTTTTTCAAGCAATCCGTCCGGACGATTTTCTCCGAGATGGGTCACGCCAGCTGCTAATAATTCAGAAGCAACTTGACTTGAGACTGATTTCGTCACACCAATCAACTGTACCTGCTTTTCAGAAGGACTCTTTTCACTCGCTTGTTCCATTCGTTTTGTAACTTCTTGTACATTATCAAGAATTGACATCCAATGACTCCTTTACGATCAAACTTGCAAAGCGCCCACCGTGGTCACCGTGGCGATAAGAGAAGTAATCTTCCGCCTGACAGTGTGTACATAGACCTGAGTCAAGGACATCACCGACTCCACAACGCTCAGCTAGCGCAGCATTCGTTTTTTGTAGCGATAACATCGCTTTTCCATCTTCCTTGCGTATGTAAGGAGACTCATCGAGTTCAAGCGCATCGATTGCATCGATGACCGGTTGATCGACTTCGTAACAACAATCACGAATCGATGGACCAATGACCATTTGAATCGATGAACGACTCGCACCCGCACGTTCCATTTGCTTGACTGTTTCCTCGACGATATTGCCAACGGTTCCGCGCCAGCCGGCATGCGTATTCGCGATGATTCCTGTCGTCGGATCACAGAAGACAAGCGGCACACAGTCAGCGAAGAGCATCATCAATAAGACATTCGAATCGGTCGTCACCAATCCATCTGTACCCGGAATCGCTGTTTCGTAATCCAAAGCACCGCGCCCGGAGTCAAGTGTCGTCACCTGTTCGACGTGATTTCCGTGAACTTGCTGTGCCCAAATCGAGTTCTCGAGCGAGAGATCAAGCTGACGTGCGATGACTTGTCGATTCTGGATGACACCGTCGCGATCATCGTTGACATGTAACCCTAAATTTCCGTTTTCATGAGGGGCAGCGAACTTCGTCGTAAAGGCGGCACGTACGGTACCTGTCGGTGTATCCCATTTGATCCATTGTCCAAACATGTTCATGCCTCCTTTGATTTTAAAAAAAGAGGCGCCGCTTTCGCGACACCTCATCGTTTAGCAGTCGTGTCACTGGAACATCGATCAACGATTATTCCGGCGAAGGAAAGATGGGATGTCCATCGTTTCTTCGACATCTGGCTCTTTAGCCGGTTCGGGATTCGAGCTGACAGGTGTCTCTTCGACTTGTGGTTTTGACTCCTCTGTTGGTGGTGGAGTCGCTTGTTTTTTCTTCAATAAATTCTTCATCATTTCTTGAGCGGATGGAATTTCGAAATCGAGTGGTTCGTTTTCGAATTCCGTCGCGATGACTGTAACGATGATTTCATCTTCTAGGTTATCGTTGATGACAGAACCAAAGATCAAGTTGACTTCCTCATCAGCTGCACTCTGAACGATTTGTGCGGCTTCCGTCACTTCGTACAAGCTAAGGTTCGCACTACCTGTAATGTTCATCAGAACACCTTTCGCGCCTTCGATCGAGGTCTCAAGCAACGGACTCGAAATCGCTTTTTTCGCTGCTTCCGTCGCGCGGTGTTCGCCTGTCGCGACACCGACACCCATTAAAGCAGAACCTTTTTCCGTCATGATCGTCTTCACATCGGCGAAGTCGAGGTTGATCAGACCAGGTACGGCGATCAAGTCAGTGATACCTTGTACACCTTGACGCAAGACGTTATCTGCTTCTTTGAACGCTTCAAGCATTGGTGTGTTCCGATCAACGATTTCAAGTAACTTATCGTTCGGAATGACGATCAACGTATCGACTTTTTCTTTGAAGTTCTGGACACCTGAAACAGCATGTTGCATACGTTTACGTCCTTCGAACATAAATGGTTTTGTGACGACGCCGACTGTCAATGCACCGATTTCTTTTGAAATCTCCGCGATGACAGGAGCAGCTCCTGTACCAGTTCCGCCACCCATCCCAGCTGTGACGAAGACCATGTCAGCGCCTGAAAGGATTTCTGTTAATTGCTCACGGCTCTCTTCCGCCGCTTTTTTACCGATTTCCGGATTGGCACCCGCACCGAGACCACGTGTCAATTTAGCACCGAGTTGTAGTTTTACGTCAGCTTGTGACATGTTCAATGCCTGCGCGTCCGTGTTTACTGCGATGAATTCTACGCCTTGGACACCGTGTTCAATCATTCGGTTGACGGCGTTCGAACCGCCACCACCTACACCGATGACCTTGATTTTTGCTACTTGGTCCATCATTTCATCAAAATGCAACATAAAAAGGGCCCCCTAATATTTTTTACTCATTGGATTTTTTGTAGGCATTAACCAAAGAATTTCTCAAAGAAACTACTGAATGACTTTTTCTCTTTCGGAGGCTGTTCACGTGTTGGCCGTTCGTTTCGCGTAGGTGACGTCTGTTCGTTCATGAGCAGTGCATCCTGTTCATGTCCGTGCGCTACGGCTTCCTTCTCTTCCGCCCGGTCGAAACCTGATTTCGATACGGCGCTTCTTGAGAGCACATAACGTAACATACCGGCTGCGACGGCATACTTCGGATGACGAATACCAAGACTAGCAGGTTGATAGACATTGACGCTCTGCTTGAAGATTCGTTTTCCGAGCTGATCGATTCCCGGTAATGAAGAACTTCCCCCACATAAGATTAAGCCACTATTCATGTGAGCGTATCCTGCTTGCGTCATTCGTTTTTGAATCATCTCGAAGATTTCCTCAAGTCGTGCTTCTAAAACGAATCCAATCTCTGATTGTGGTTCGAAACGATGTTCGCCGTTGATCGTGACGTAGGAAACTTTCTCTTCCGGATCCCCGAGTGCTTCAAGCGCAACACCATATTCTTCTTTAGCAAGTTTCGCGTCTTGATATTTACAATTCATCTTGTACGTCAAATCACGTGTCAGATGATCACCACCGTATGGCAACGTCGTCGAGTAGACGAGATCATTCTTTTCGTAGATGGAAAGTGTCGTCGTCTCATGACCGATATCGATGATTCCGACACCGAGTTCGAGTTCATCAATCGATGCTGCGATTCTAGATACCGCTAAACTCTCCAGCACATATCCAGCAAGCTCTAAACCAGCCCGTTCAATGGAACGTTTAATGCTATGTAGGATCGTCTTCGCTCCGATGATGAGCTTCCCTGTTACTTCGAGACGATAACCGATCATTCCTCTCGGATCAGTGATTTCTGTTTGCTGATCGACCGTAAAGGTCTTCGGCAAGACATCGACGACACTGAGTTCGTTCGGAATTCGCATGACCATCGCAGAATGCAGAACGTCTTTCACGTCATCATCCGTGATTTCATTGTCCTCACCTTTGATCGATGTCATCCCTTGGCAATCCTTCACTTGAATGTGTTCACCGGAAATAGCGACATATACTTCACCAATTGGTTCACCAAGTGTACGTTCCACTTCCGTAACCGCTTGTTTAATGGCTTGTACCGTTTGATCGATGTCAACGATGACACCTCGTTTAACACCCGCGGATGGTGCAGAACCTTCAGCAAGAACGTTCAGCGTTCCACCAAGTAGTTCACCGACGATGAGTTTCACCTCCGATGTCCCAATGTCGAGCGCGGCAATCGTACCTTTCGTTTCCATGGGAGTGACACCTCCACTTTCATAATACTAATCCTTTTTATTCCTAATTATATTCTAGGAATGAGTCAGGCTTCTTCTCGTTTAAGTCTACACTATATAAATACTTACGAAAAGAAGTTATTGCCCGTCTTAGCGTTCGAATAGATTACGATTTGATGACGATTCGAACAAAGGTCGACGAATGAAAACACACGTTTGTTTTTTTATTCGTCAGCCCTTTACGAATCTTCTATTTTTTTCCTTTATATGGCTTGAAATAGATACCGCCATCAATTGTAATCGTTCCCGTCTTTCCTTTTGGTAAGGCAGAAATGACCTTTACGTATTCATTCAAGGAATTTGAAAAGGATGATGTACTGAGTAACACCGTATTCCCATCCGTCATGAATAATTTCAGACCACCCTTGTCCGTCTTATCGTTTGCGACGATTTCAGAGATCCGACTACGTACTTTCGGCTCGATCTTAACGAGTTCCTTCGTCAACCGATTTAATGATTGATCCGTAAATCCAGTCAGAATTGGTGCATCGAACAATTCTTCCTTCGACTTTCCGGGAATGATCGTTCCGTCCGCCAGTACGATCCGGTCTCCTGGTTTATCCTTTGCGTAAGCGATCTCTTTCTCTTCCGTCACCGTCACGCGATATTGATGCAAAAACTGTTTTTGCATCGTTGCTTCCTGAATGCCTGGAACCCTCTCGATTCGTTCAAGAATGTCTTCCTCTGATAGATTAAAGGCGTGTGTCTCATTCACCTTAACTCCTGATGCCTTCAAGATATCTGATGTTTTGACATTAAGATTACCATCAATATCAAATCGAGCGACCCGAGAATAACTCGACTGTAGATAAAAAACGACACCGACCAATAGACCAATCAGAATCAGGACATAGATGAGCCTCCGGTTGGCTTTTTTGCGACGTTGTTCACGGATATAAGGTATCTTATCCTCGAGGCTGCGGACGTTCTCGTCCTCTTGTGGTCGTCCAACCGCTCTCCGTTCCCTCACGTCTCATTCCCCCTCTATAACGTAACAATTCATTTCCCTATCGGTCTTTTCCTGCAATAGTTTAGTTTTTTTGTCCTGTCAGTCGTAACAATTCATCAACTAAGTCCCGTGAAGCGTTCGGCATACCGAGCGCAAGCGCCGCTTCAGACATCATTTGTTGTTGTGCTAACGCTTTTTCGCATGCCTCAAACAACCGATCACCCGTTAGCTCTTGTTCACGAATCAATAGACTCGCACCTGTCTCGACGAGTGATGAGGCATTGACCTCTTGGTGATTTTCCGTCACGTAAGGACTCGGGATGAGCACACTCGGTAAGCCGAGTGTCGTCAGTTCTGCCAATGTGCTTGCTCCCGAACGTGAAATGACGAGTTGACTTGCTTTTAAGATGTTCGGTAAATCATATACGAATGGGCGAAGTTGAATGCGTTCTGGTAAGGAACCAACGCGTGACATAATCGTATCGTAATGAATTTGACCAGTAACGAAGAGGAGCGACCAGCCTGCTTGCTCGACCTTTGGCATCATATCGACGACTGCTTCGTTGATTGCAGGTGCGCCACGACTACCGCCATAGATGACGACGAGAGGACGTCCTTCCTCAAAACCGAAACGTTGTCGCTCTTCAAGCGGATTGATGTTGAGCTCTGCCACTTCAGAAGCACGCGGATTTCCGATTAAAACCGTCTTCGCTTCATTCTTACCGAAGTGATGTCCAGACCCTTTAAAAGAGAGTGCAACACGATCCACATACCGAGCTAAAAATTTATTCGTGATACCAGGTAGACTGTTTTGTTCATGAACGAGTGTCTTGAAACCCATTTTTGCAGCCGTATACAATACCGGTCCACAAACGAACCCACCTGTACCGACGACGATATCCGGTTGGAACTGACGCAGTAGTCGACGAACACGCCGGACGCTCTTGACGAACCGGATACCAGTCTTGACGTTTTCGAACGACAAGGAACGACGGATGCCAGAAATCTCAATCGATTCAAATGGAATTCCCGCACGACGAACGATATCCGCCTCGAGACCATTTTCTGTTCCGATATAGAGGACCTCACACGGCATGCGTTGTTCGAGCTCCCGGATCATAGCGAGTGCCGGATAGATGTGACCGCCTGTACCGCCTCCAGAGACGACGATTTTCATACTGTTGTTCCTCCTACTTCATGTACGGCACGAACGAAATGATCGCCGCGCTCTTCATATGTCTTGTATTGATCCCAACTTGCAGATGCTGGTGACAGAAGAATGATGTCGCCGGGTCGTGACACTTCAAACGCTACTTTCACGGCTTCATCCATCGCCTCAACGACGGTTGACGCATAGCCATTTTCTGACGCAAGCGTTCCGAATCGATGACCCGTCTCACCAAGTCCGATTACATGTTTGACATGCTTCATTGCATCGAGTAACGGTGTCAAATCCGCTCCACGCTCGAGTCCGCCACATAACCAGATGATGGGTGCCGTAAATCCAGACAACGCCGCTTCTGTTGCCACATTATTCGTCGCTTTTGAGTCGTTGTAAACTTTTCGACCAGCAATTTCACCGACGAACTGTGTCCGGTGCTCTACACCACCAAACGTCCGTAGAACATGTTGAACGTCAGATAATGCTAAGTTAAACGGTTCGACGAGTGTTAAGGCTGCGAGAACGTTCTCGACATTATGCCCACCACCGAGAGCTAGTTCACTAACAGGTAAGATACTCGTCCCATTGATTGTCAACGTATCGTTCATGATTTCTGCATACGCCGATTGACGACGAGAGAACAAGAGTGGCGTTACTTCAGCTGTCTTTCCGAGTGCATTGACGGACGCATCATCGGCATTCAAGACAAGACGATCCGTTTCTTTCATGTTCTTAAAGATCCGGGCTTTCGCTTCGCCATACGATTCAAAATCACCATGATAATCCAGATGTGCTGGTGATAAATTCAAAAATGCTGCCGTATATGGTCGGAACTGCTCGATCCCCATCAATTGAAAACTTGATAATTCAATGACGATGATATCGTCCTGTTTCGCCTGACATGCGATTTCAATTGCCGGGAATCCAATGTTTCCTGCCAAATGTACACGCCGCGTACCGGTTTTCAACAACTCATGGACCAGCGTCGTCGTCGTCGTTTTCCCGTTCGATCCTGTGATGGCAATCCACGTCGCATCGGTTGCTTGATACGCTAGTTCTACTTCTGTCCAAACCGGAATGTCGCGTCGTAAGGCTTCTTGTAGCAGATCGATGTGATACGGAATTCCTGGATTCTTGACGATCAAATCGATGTCATCGAGTAGTGTGAGCGGGTGCTCACCGTAGACCGTCTTAACATCGAGTGATGCAAGCGTCGCTTGATCACTCTCGGACGGCGTTTTCCCGTCATTGACCGTTACTTCTGCACCAACACTCGCTAAATACCGAGCTGCTGCGATTCCACTTTTCGCCGTTCCGAGAACGAGCACTTTTTGATCATTCCATTGTCGTTGTTCCATTGTTGAATCGCTCACTTTCTCTCTTCTTTTTTATTACACGAATAGATAGGCGATGAATGCCATCAAACAGCTGATTCCTGCGAATGTACCGACGATCCGCCATTCGCTCCAACCGACCATTTCGAAGTGGTGGTGAATTGGGCTCATTTTGAAAATTCGTTTTCCTGTCGTCTTAAAGGAGATGACTTGTAGAATGACTGATAATGTCTCGACAACGAAAACGATACCGATTAAGACGAGTAGTAATTCCAGTTTTAAGACAATCGATAGACCTGCTAGTGCAGCTCCAAGTGCAAGTGACCCTGTATCTCCCATGAAGATCTTCGCTGGGTGCGCATTGAATAATAGGAATCCGATCAAGGCACCGACCGCTGAGAAAGCAAAACAAGCAGCGCCTACTTCATCTGCGATAAACCAACTGTATAATCCGAAGAACAAGAATGTTGGAATCGCTGTAAATGATACGAGACCGTCCAATCCATCCGTCAAGTTGACTGCATTTGAGAAACCAACTAACCAGAACAAGGCAACAAACGGATAGACGATACCGAAATCAAGCTCAAAATCGGTAAATGGAATCGATAGATACGTCGCGTCACTTGTAAATCCACCACTCAACCAGACAAATAACAATCCGACGACGATTTGTCCAAGTAATTTTTGTTTTGAATTCAGACCAAGGTTACGTTTCTTGACGACTTTGATGTAATCATCAATGAAGCCGATAACGCCATACGCAAGTGTTAAAAACAGTAACGATAATTGTGTCGTCGATAGATCGCCCATGACGACTGCACCGAGAACGCTGACGATCATCGCGACAAGAATGACGATTCCACCCATCGTCGGTGTTCCGGATTTGACCTGATGCCATTGCGGTCCTTCTTCCCGAATTTCCTGACCGAACTTCAATTGGTGTAGAAACGGAATCGCTTTTGGCATGACGAGTAATACAACAAGAAATGCAAGAATAAGACTGATGAATAATGTGATCATAGCAGACACCCTTTTTCAAAAATTAGTTTTCGTTCAGATAGGTTAATATCCGTTCAAGCGCCATCCCACGTGACGCTTTCAATAAGACGATTGTTCGTTCTCCGAGCAATGGGCGCAATCGTTTTGCAGCATCCTCGACGGTTGTCGCGAATTGGATTTGAACAGACGGGTCGCTGATTCCTTCAGCAATCCACGCGCCTTTCTCCCCTACTAGGATAGCATGCGAGACAGGTAACGCAATCCGCTTTCCGACCGAGGCATGTAATAAGCGTTCTTGGTCCCCTAATTCATACATATCGCCGAGGACGAGAACGCGTGTCGTATACCCTTCCAACGCAGTGACCGTCTCAATCGCTGCATTCATTGATGTCGGACTCGCGTTATACGCATCATTGATGACCGCAGTCTCTTCAAAGAGTAATCGTTCCATCCGCATCGGTGTCAATTCAACCGCATCGAACCCTTCTTGAATCCGGGCGTCCGTCACGCCAAGTGCACGTGCTGTCGCAATCGCGTATGCTGCATTTCGGACTTGGTGTTTCCCTAGCACTGGTAGGTGAAAAGCGGTGCCATCGTAAGTAAAGGCCGTTCCAAAGAACGTTGCTTCCTTCGTTTCGATCCGGTACGTATTTCCGATTTGATAGCCGATCTTCTCCGCTTCGACTTCTGCGAGAAGTGGTTCGTCACCATCAACGAATAAATGACCACCTGGTTTGAGTCCGGATTGAATCTCAAGCTTCGCTTTGGCGATGCCACTGCGTCCACCGACTTGCTCCGCATGCGATTCGCCGATGTTCGTGACGAGTGCGATATCTGGCTCAGCTAGATTCGATAGGAATTCAATATCGCCAAACCCGTTCATTCCCATCTCAAGCACAGCGACTTCCGTATCAGCTGGCATCATGAGAATCGTTAACGGCATTCCGATATCCGAATTGAAGTTTCCTTGTGTCTTATGTGTCTTAAACGTCGTCTTGAGTACGCTCTCGACCATGTCCTTCGTCGATGTCTTCCCATTTGATCCAGTGATGGCGACGATTTTCGGCGCAATCTGCATTAAGTATCGTTTTGCGATGTGTTGCAGGGCAACCAATGGTTCATCGACTTCTAAAAAGACGATATCGATGTCTGGTCGATCAATGCCTTTCTTCCATAAGGTGACGATCGCTCCTTGGTTTTTTGCACCTTCAAGGAATCGATGACCATCAACGCGTGCTCCTTGAATCGGAACATAGAGACCGTCTTCAAGTTGTGCGCGTGAATCCGTTGCAAAATGACGAACGATACGATCATCTTTCACATCGAGATGCAACCATTCAGCGAGTTGCGTAATTGTTAACATGATATATACCTCCATTTGATGACAGCAAAAGAGGACGAATGCAAAAGTCAACGAATGACTCCTGTTCGTCCTCGTCTTCCTGTAGAAATCAGGAAATTTGCCCCACCGTTATTCTTTAGGTTCAGCTAGTTCGACCGTTAACTTTCCATTTTCCCTCACTAGTGTACCAGTTCGAGCTGATTGTTTGGTTACAAAACCTTTACCAATGACATCAAGCTTCAAGTCATACAAGCTGACGAGTTTTTTGACGTCTCGCTGCGACCACCCCGTCAAATCCGGCATTTTGAACGTATTTGCTGTCTTCAGCAAGACACGCTCTCCGCTGACGAATTCTTGACCACGAGACGGAATCTGCGAAACGACTTCAGCACCATCGCCTAGGATGATTGGAACAGCCTCTTGTTCTTTTGCTAAATCCGTCGCTTGTCGGGCACTCTTCTTGATGTAGCTTGGCGTAATTTCCGCTTTGACATCCACCGAGTCCTTTTGCGTTTCCGGTTGAATGCTCCGGTATTGCAATGCTGTGTTCATGACACTCTTGAACACCGGACTCATGATGAGTGGTCCTGAAACAGACGATTCACTTTTCGAAGGACGATCGACTGCGATGTACATGATCAATTCCGGATCATCTTTTGGCGCCATACCGATGAACGAGTGAATGAATTGTCCTTGAATGTATTTCCCATTCTCAGAAATTTGAGCTGTACCGGTCTTCCCGATGACACGGTAGTCTTTCAACTTATACATTTGCCCGGTTCCGATTTTACTATTGACGACACCGTCAAGTGCATCCCGCGTCGCTTTTGCCGCCTCTGCCGAAATCGGCTTACCAACGACCTCTGTTTTCGCCCGGTACGGTGCTTTATCCGTATGGTCCGCTTTTTGGATGATATGCGGTTTGACCATCTCGCCGTCACCAGCAATTGCCGTTGCCCCTTGAAGCAATTGCATCGGCGTGACCGCAGTCGATTGTCCCCATGACGTAATGAGCGCATTCAATGGTTTCGACAAGTCAGATTGACTGTTTACTTCTCCCGAGATGTCTATACCCGTTCGTTGGTCAAAATGAAACTTCTTAAAGTATTCTTTATAACGCTCGATCCCAAGTTTTTCTGCTGTCAACTTCGAGAACATGACGTTCGAGGAGTGATAGACTCCTTCAATCATCGGAATAGTTCCCCAACCGACATCGTTATAATCCTTGATGACCGTTCCTTTGTAGTTATAACTACCCGATTTATACATCTCATTCGGACGGAACACTCCCGCATCAATCGCCGCTGCGAGCGTAAAGATTTTCATCGTCGAACCGGGTTCGAAGCGTGACGAGACGGCAAAATTCGTGAAATCTTTCATGTCACGTAAGTTCGGGTTGAACGATGGACGATCCGCCATGGCAAGGATTTCACCGGTTTTCGCATCCATGACGATCCCTGTCGCATTTTTCGGTTTGTACGTGTTGTACATTTTTTGCATTTGTTTCTCTAGCGACTGTTGAATGCGGTGATCGATCGTCAAGTACAGGTTTGACCCGTCCTTCGGTTCATTCGAGACACGCGACGAGCCTTGGATCAACGGATTACCGCTCCGATCTTTCTCGAAGACACGTGCCCCGTAAGATTCGCTTAAGGCATCGTCATACTGTTTTTCGATCCCCATTTGTCCCTGTAACGCGACACGACCATTCTCCTCGGTGATCTTTTGGACGAATCCAAGTGTATCGGACAAGAAGATACCATTCGGGTAATATCGTTTCGGCTCTTCAATCATCCGGATTCCAGGAAGTTTCAACTTATCGATCTTCTCTTTTTGATCGAGCGTCAAATCATTTCCTTTTTTTCCGAATTCGATTTGCGAACGATCTTTGTTCTCAATCAAATAGGTCTCCAGTTCCTTCGTCGTCATCCCAAGAATCGGTGCAAGACCTTCAGCCGTCTTTTTAAAATCGACGATCGTCTCGTCCGGATCTTTGACGCCACCTAGTCGGTAAATACCAATCAAATGATAGGATGGAACATTGATCGCGATCGGTGAACCGAGTCGGTCGAAAATTTCACCGCGTTCTGCCCCGAGCGTCTCCTGAGACTCCCATCGCTTTTTCTCAGCATAGGCGATCATGTCTTCCCCATGGAATTGTTTTGTTGTCGCCAAGTATAAAAATCGACCAATGAACACAAAAAAGAGAGTAGCAAATATCACCATGATAAAGGCTACTCTCCAACGGGATTTTTTCAGTGGATTCATTTAGGAATCACCTTGATGTTCCCTTTACGCATATCAAGACCCTGTTCTTTTGCAATCTTATAAATCCGTTCCGGAGAGCTTAAGTTCGTGACCTCTAGTTGTAAACGTTCGTTTTCTTTTTTGAGTGATTGTGTGACTTGGTTCTCTTTCGCTAAATCACGGCTCACATTATACGCTTCGTTATGCGTACTGATCGTCAAACTCCCAAATAACACAAGACCACCAATCATCGCGCTGTATAAGAATTTTTCAAAGGGATACAAGCGATACTTCGGACGGACGACGACGCGACGCGCGATATCTTCCGTCTTTCGTGGTTCCTGAACAGGTTGTTGACGAACGGGTTGAACCGTTTGGACCGATTTACGAAGTGGTTCTGCCATTGGAATGCTCCTCTCAAGTTTCTTTCATTTTTTCAGCAACTCGTAATTTTGCCGATCGGGCGCGACGGTTATCATCGAGCTCTTCAACACCCGCCGTAATCGGCTTGCGTGTGACGAGTCGGAGTTCCGGCTCCATTTCGACTGGAATCATCGGTAACCCCGGTGGAAGCTCGGGTAGTGATGATTTTTCTTTGATTGCTTGTTTACACATGCGATCTTCAAGTGAATGGAACGTAATGACACATAGACGTCCACCGACCCGTAATAAATCAATGGCTTGGTGTACCGCACGATCAAAGACGTTCAGTTCATCATTGACAGCGATCCGGATTGCTTGGAAAGTCCGTTTCGCAGGGTGACCACCTTTACGTCGTGCTGGTGCCGGAATCGCATCCTTGATCAATTCGACGAGTTCAAATGTCGTCTCGATCGGTCGCTCTTCCCGCGCTTTTTCGATTTTACGCGCAATCTGTTTCGAGAATTTCTCTTCCCCGTATGTAAAGAAGATACGTACGAGATCATTGTACGACCACTCATTGACGACTTCGTAGGCAGAAAGTGGAGAAGATTGATCCATGCGCATGTCGAGACGTGCGTCGTGATTGTAACTAAATCCCCGTTCCCCTTCGTCTAATTGTGGTGAAGAGACACCGAGATCGAATAGGATGCCGTCCACTTTCTCGACGCCATGTGCTGCTAACTGCTCTTTCAGATAAGCAAAATTACTCTTTATTAAAGTAAAGCGACCTTCATACGCCGCGAGACGTTCTGCTGCATGAGCGAGGGCGACATCATCTTGATCAAATGCGTACAGATGACCTGTCGTCAGTTGCTTGACGATCTCTTCGCTGTGTCCTGCTCCACCTAATGTACAATCGACGTAAATACCGTCGGGTTTAATCGCGAGTCCTTCAATCGACTCCCATTTCAATACTGTTTCATGCTCAAACATGTCCTGCCTCACCTTTCACTGTCCTTGAAGGACGTTACTCTTTTTCAATGTATCACATTCTCTCGTGAAAACGTTACGAAAATGAGACAGTTTCCTTGATTTATTTAACTTTTGTGTAATTTTCGCTAAAAAACTAAAAAAACCTGCTAGTTTCAGCAGGTTTAAAGGAAAATCTTCAGTTGATCACTCGTATTCGCTTCATAGGCTGTTCTTAAGTCCCGAACAAAATCAAGACCATGGTGATTCAACCACGGGAGGACAGAATGAATCCGCTCTTGTGGCGCTCCATCAGGAAGAAGATGATAAGCCGTCTCTTTATATTGCCGTGTCTGTCGGTCAAACTGACGTCGATCTTCTGCCAGTAGACTAGCAATTGCTTGATCGAGCTGTTTCTTGACCTTCTCACTCTTACTCGATGTCCGCAGTAGATTCTGTTCGAGCGAGAGGAATTCCGAGACGAAACTGTCTTTTAGCATCGCTGCCGTCTGCATACGTCCTGTCATCTTCTCTTCTGAATAGAGCGGAATCGGTACGCCTGATCGGACGATTTCTTCGAGCGACACCTCAAGTTTAGCAAGACGCTTTTCATCGCTACGGCGCACGAGTAACCCACCCATGCGGGGAATCAATAACGGCATCGTCCAATTCAGGTGATGAAAGAGCGGTCGTAAGCGTGTCCAGTATGCTAACTCCCCCGGACCCCCGATATAGGCAAGCGTCGGGAACAGGTAATCCTGCATCAATGGACGTGTGACGACACTGTTGGAGAAACGTTCCGGACTGGCGTACAGCAACGCGATCAATTCAAGCTCCGTATATTGCTTTCCTTGTTTTGTCTCGAATCCCTCTGCTGTCGGATACAGCAACTGACGACCGTGATCATCGACGAAAAGATGCGCCGCTTCCTCGTTCAAGAATGTATCCGGTAACTCTTGTGTCTGTGAAATACCATCCGTCAATGCTCGTCTAAATTCCGCATTGTCTTGAATCAACCGTTCAAAGAACGGAATCTCGAGTTCACGGACAGAATGTGTATCCGCATCAAAGAAGACGACATCAAAATCGATCAATTCACCGATCAATTGTGAGAAAAACATCCCATACGATGTACACGCTTCAACGAGTTGCTTCAGGCGCGCAACTAATTGTTTCGTATGAACCGTTTCTGGCATTGCTCGGAATGCCTCTTCGATGATTTCAAGAAGTGCTGCTTGATCAAAAGAGAGCCGACTGACCGAGTGGGCAATCGATTCTGAAGGTGTGACAGCGATTTTACGCGTTTGATAATCCGCTGTCGGAACGTAAACATGGTTAATCTCATCAAAATCGTGATCTTCGGTCGCGAGCCAAAAAATCGGAACGACAGGTCGCCCAAGTGTCGTTTCCGCCTGCTTCGCGACCTTAAGACAGGTCAACAATTTATAGATGGCATATAATGGTCCGCCAAAGATACCCGTTTGTTGCCCTGTAATGACAACTTGAGCTTCACCCGTACGAAGCTTCGCGACACGCTCCCGCAAACGCTCCGTCATGTTCGGATTTTGACGTTCGAGTTCGTCTGTCAGTGCCGCAAGATGCGGATAGTGACGTTCTTCAAGCAAACGGCTCCTCGACGCTAAACCACTCTCTCCAAAGTGGTCGACATATGTTAAGAATTCTTCTCGTGAAGCACGATGCATCAACGAGTTATCATCGTATAAGGCTTCAAATGGTTGTACCTTCAAACAAAATCCCTTCTTTCTTACCTAACTGGTCAGCTGATGAACAGTTGACGAATACCGAGTACGAACAGTATGAAATGGACAGGTAATGCCAGCAAGATGATGATCCGCCAACTGTGGCGAATCATTTGTCTCAAATCAACATCAAGTTGACGAATTCGTTGCCAGAGTGCATTCAACGCAAACACCAACAATACGACGATGACGATCCACCCTAAGTAATTTGTTCCGGTCAAGGCAATCAATGCAACATGAATCGCATACAGAACGATGAATGTTCCAAAGTCGAGTGCAAATCGAACGGCCTTCCCATGTTTCCGAAATAGAAGTAGAAAGACGAGATACAACGCAATCAGGCTGAATAAAGGAAAAATGATGAAGACTGTCACTGCGGACCCTCCCTCTGTTTGATCTGTTCATAATAAAAAGATAAACGTGGCGTCGCAGTCGTCGCCTGACGTAATGCGTATCCAAGTATCGGTTCTACTTCCGTTCGTCGTCCATACTCAAGATCTCGTAACATGGAAGAACGATTTTTGCTCGTATTCTTCATGATCCGCTCGATTTCGGAATAAGTAATGTCATGGTGCGGGAAAATCGTCCGCATTTCGTCAAATAATTGACGGGCTTCTTCTCGATAAGGCATCTCTAATAAGGATCCATTCTCAACACCGTAATAAGCCGTCACTGGATTGATGACGACGTTGATGAACAGCTTCGTCAATAAAACGGCTTCCATATCTGACTCAAGTTCAAAGCACAGCTGCTTTGACGACAAGTTCGCTACCTCTTGATTCCCGTAGCGGATGCGTCCTTTTCCAGTATGCTGGACTTCAAACGGTGCAGTACGCATGGCACCATGTTCGACGACACCAAATAAGACATGCGGCAATTGCTCTTTCCATTTCAAATGATCCATTCCATTTTGCAGGAACATGACGGGACACGTCAGCCGTTTAAGGAATGGAATCACACTTTTTATATCATACGACTTTGTCGCGACAAACACCAAGTCTTCTGACTCGAGCCGATCAATCTTCTGGATCCGTACGAGACGACTCGCTTGTCCATCGCGAATGATTGGTCGTTCCTCCTCTTGTTCTTGTCGCACATAAAGCGTGACTGCATGATCTTCCGATAAATAAGAGGCAAGCAATAACCCGATGGCACCCGCGCCAATGATTCCAACATTCATCTATTTCCTATCCCCTTTCATGAAAAAAGCGACCTTAAAACCGATTTCTCGATTCGAAGGTCGCTTTTATACCGATCAATCAGCTTATTTGCTGACGATTTCTTTACCTTTGTACGAGCCACATGCTTTACAAACGCGGTGTGAAAGTTTCATTTCACCACAGTTTGGGCACTCGACCATACCTGGTACACGGAGTTTGAAATGAGTACGGCGAAGACGTTTGCGTGTTTTCGACGTTCTGCGGAATGGTACTGCCATCGTTGTCCACCTCCTTGAAAAAATACACTCGCCTTTACTTCAGAAATCAGGAATCCTGATCTTTTTTAAAGAACTGAGCGAGACCCGCGAGTCGCGGATCGATTTTTGGTTCGGTTTCCTCTGGATCTTCTTCAGAAAGAATCGTCCAGCCTTCCCCCTCAACCAACTGATTCTCTTCATCATCCCCATGCACTTGCACTGGCACATGAAGTAAAATCAATTCTTGCACGAGCGGTCGAAGATCGACCGTATTCCCGATCGGCACGTTGATGTCATCTGCTTCGTTCGAAACAGCATCGACCTCGAGCAGGAATGGCTCGATGGATTCAATCTCGAATGGATAAGCGACGTCATTTAGCGTCCGGGCATCCGGAAGCGTCATTTCGCCGGTAATCCGAAGATTGAATATTAATTGATTCGATGTAAACGATGCATTTGCACGAACGTGCACAGGTTGCACCGCCCGGATATCCGGATGGAGGGCGACTAGCTCATTGAGCTCGATCGTCTCGTTAACCTGAAGTTGACCCAGATTGCGCAATTTATTCAATTGCATCAGGGACCATTTCATCCGAATCACCTCAATTGCAACAATATGAATTATAGAGAGGACATCTTGTTTTGTCAATGTTTTTTCTTTACACTGAAATCGCTAGAGAACGAACACTTTTGGACGTCTTTATCCATATTACCGCACTTAATTCGGTTTGCAAAGGAGAAAGTTTTCATGAGGATGACAGCTATCATTTCAGAGTACAATCCGTTTCATAACGGACACTATTATCAAGCGACAACAGCACGACGGGAAACGGATGCCGACGTCATCGTCGCCATCATGAGCGGGACGTTCATGCAGCGTGGTGAGCCCGCCTTTACGGATAAATGGACACGTGCTCAGGCAGCCGTCGCGAGCGGTGCCATCGATCTCGTTCTTGAACTTCCCTTCTATTTTGCTGTCCAGCGTGCTGATCGCTTTGCACTCGGTGGTGTGACGATTGCCGAGACAATCGGCTGTCAGTCGCTTTCGTTTGGAAGCGAGTGTGGAGACATCGAACCTTTTCTGCATGCGGCAGCGGAACAGATCGAAGAGACACCTGCATACAAGCAAGCGTTACACGATGGATTATCAGCGGGCCTCTCTTCTGCTCACGCCGCCAGTCAAGCATTCAGGAGCGTCTCACAGACGCTTGATTTGACACAACCGAACAATACGCTTGGCTATTATTACGCTCGCGCCGCAAATACCCTATCGCTCCACACGACGAAACGGATTGGAAGTGGCTACCACGACTTATCCACCGGGGACATCATGAGCGCCACCGCGATACGCGCCCATCATCAGACACACGGTCAGCTGCTTGCACTTCCTGAACAGACCGAAGACGTCTTAGCAAGTGCCTCTTTCGCCAACTTCTCGCATTATTATCCATGGATTCGACAACGTCTACTAACGACTCCAGTACCCGAGTTGATGCGAATCGCTGGGATCGACGCTTCGTTAGCACCACGACTCATCGAAGGGGCTAAACAAGCAACGACGTTCGACACCTTTCTGAATTACGTCAAAACACGCCGTTATACGCGGACGAGCCTGCAGCGTGCCTTGATCTATCTATTGACCTCAACGACGGCAGAGGAGGTCGCACGGATCGATTACGACCATGTTGATTTCGTTCGTCCCCTCGCCTTTTCAGAACGAGGACGACAGGCACTCAAAACCATCAAAACGCGGACTGCCGTATTCAGCACCTTCACGAGTCATCCTTGGCTAACGAAAGAAAGCCAAGTGACAGCTGCATATGCACTGCCATTGGCTCGCTACGACGCGTTGCTTGAACACCGTCGCTTTCCTTATTTCGCTGGAAGTTCTTCTAAATAATCAATCGCATCTTCGACTGTCTTGATCGGAACGAGCTTCATGTTCGTTCCGAGTTTTTTGATGGATGGTTTTGCTTCTTTGTAGTTCTCTCCTGCTGGTACGAACATGATTTCTGCTTCTGCCTCGTCTGCAGCGACCACCTTTTGCCACGCTCCACCGATTGGTCCCACCTTGCCACCTTCTTCAATGGTTCCTGTGCCGGCGATTTTATGCCCTTTCGCCAAATCTCCCGGCGTCAATTGATCATAGATTTCAAGAGTGAACATCATTCCTGCAGAAGGTCCCCCGACGTCTTCGACCTGAAACTCGATCTCAGGATCCGTCTTCACGTTCGAGATCGGGAGCGGTTCGTAAATGCCGAGCCCGACTCGCTTGACCTCTTTAGATAACTGATCCACTCGAATCGTCGTCTTCTTGTCTTCCGATTTACGCGTGAACTGAATCGGAACAGCTGTTTTGGCTTTTTTTGCTTGAATCGTCTTCATGAAACCTTCAAATGACGTAATCGGTTTTCCGTCAACACTTGTAATCCGATCCCCTGCCTTCAGTTTCCCTTCGGCTGGACCACCGGGAATGACGCCGGAGACGTAGACCCCTTCGAAATCGACATCGACCTTTTGATCCGCTAATTCATACGCTTCGATTGTTGCGTTATGTTGTGCTTCTTCCATATACAGCTTCTGACGCGTTTCATACTGCGCGTCCGACTCGCCGTCGTACAGATAATCACTTACACTCGATGTTTCGGAGAACGGTAGAAATAAGCTTTCAATGAGAAAGTAAGGCGTTGCCCGACGTTGTGCGATCGTCAGCATCATCAAATCTCCCGGTTCCTTGTCGCCTCCAGATACTTCAATCAAATCTTCCGTCGACGTCGCGTCACCCGGATAGGAGATGAAATAAGGAAGTGGTAAGAAAAATACGATCAAGGCAGCGATGATCGCTGCTAAGGCAGGTTTCCAAGCTTTCATCACAGTTCTCCTTTCGCATATTTCTGACGTAGCGCCTCTTCGACGGAAGGCGGTACGAGATCGGCAACGGAAGCACCATATTTGGCAGCTTCCTTGACGATCGAAGAACTCAAGAAGGAATACTGATTATTCGTCATCATGAATAGTGTCTCGATTTGATCGTTCATCTTCTTGTTGATAGAAGCGACTTGCATTTCGTATTCAAAATCCGAAACTGCTCGTAAACCGCGTACGATCGCGGTTGCTCCAACTTCTGCCGCATAATCGACCAGTAGACCATTAAAGGAATCCACCTTGATTTGAGGTAGGTGCGATGTCACATCGGCAATTAACTCCATCCGTTCCTGGACAGAAAAGAGTGGTTGCTTCGAAGAATTATTCAGTACGGCAACGATGATCTCATCAAAAATCGGAACGGCACGCTCGATGATGTCTAAATGTCCGTTCGTGATCGGATCAAAGCTACCTGGGCAAATGGCGATTCGTTTCATTCGTGGTCTTCCTCCGCTTCCATGAATTCGTACAATGTAATCGAAATGACAGCGGAATAACGAAGTCGACGCACGACTTCTAGTCGTCCGATCTGGTCCGGTAATTCAACCGCTGAGTCATGTTCACAGACGATGACACCATTGTCCGTCAACATATTGTGTTGCTCTATGTACGTGACATGTTCCGTCAATCGCTCTTTTGCATAGGGAGGGTCTAGATAAATCAACTTAAACGGCTCTTCAGATGCGAGTTCCGTTAAAGCGATCGCTACATCTTTTTTTAAAACACGTGCTTGGTCCGTATAGCGCGTCGTTCGTAAATTATCTTGGATCGTTTGGATCGCTTTATGGTGTTGGTCGACGAACACCGCCTCATCGCATCCTCTTGAAAGAGATTCAATCCCAAGACCACCGCTCCCCGCAAACAGATCCAGTGCTCGTCCTCCGTTGAAATAAGGACCGATGACGTTGAATAAGGATTCTTTTACCTTATCCGTCGTCGGTCGTGTTTGATCCCCTGGCACTGCTTTTAATCGTGTACCTTTCCGTTCCCCTGAAATGACTCGCATTTCCTTCATTCCTTTCAACAAAGAAGCGACGAGGATGTCCTCATCGCTCCATGGATTATGCTTCTTCTGGCATTTTACCTTTTTTGTTCGCGAACGTCTCCGTGATGAACGGTCGTTCTGAACGTTTGATCGATTCGACGAACGGGAGAGTCGAAATGACTTCCATCACCTGTTCATGCTGATCTAAATCGACATACAGATGAACGTATCGTTCACGTTTAGACGTAAAGTAGACGTTCCCGTAACGGCGTAATTGACGGGATGCTTTCATCGCATTGACATAGACGATGAGTCCCACTCGTTCCTTGATCACGCCAGCCTACCCCCTTCACCTTCGTTATCCGCTACAGCTACAGCTGCCACCGGTCGAACAACCTCCAGCGCATCCTTGATCGAAGAAAGGATTTCCCGTCGGTACTTTAATTTGCGGTGATACTTCTCCAGCGAGCTTCAGACTGATTTGTCCGAGTAACGTCTCGAGTTGTTTTTCCGCCTTTTTAAACTGCGCGACTTCCTCTTGTAAATCAAGTCGCCGTTTGACTTCATGGACCCTTTTCGTGATCGTCTGATAGTCAGGATGATACCGTCCGAATCGCTGTACGAGTTCGTAGTCCTCCTTGACTTGATGAAAATCGCGAATGACAGCCTGTGCCTCTGTTGACTCTTGCTGTGCTTGTTTCGCACATCTATATGCTTGCCCCGTTTCACTTTGAGCGAGAGATCGAATGAGGTCTTCCGCTGCGTTGATGAGGTCAATCGTCTTATCGGTATATATCACAACGAATCTCCTCCTTAACTTTACCATCTTATCATAACATTTCTCTCCCTCCTAGCCTGTTGAATTGTGTATAATTTGTTCAGAAGGAAGGAATGAACTTTATGCAACTGCTCTCTTTTAATATGTTCCGGACGATTGGAATCAAGACGGAACATGCCAAATCAGATTATCACTTTGATTCCTTGAAAAAAATCGAACAGGCGGATGTCGTCCTGTTCCCGGAATACTGGCAAATCCACTCAATCATCTACGGAATGAAAAAACCGATTTTCCCGTCGGCTGCTACGTTCCACTTAGGTCATGACAAGATCGAGATGACGCGGATTTTTCAAACCGTCATTCCGGATAACATCCCTCGAACCGGCATCTATGGAAAAAATGAATTCACCGTCGAACGTGTCTTACGTGAATTTTCGTTTCCGTTCGTTGCGAAGACAGTCCGTAGCTCCATGGGACAAGGTGTCCATCTCATCAAAAATGAAACAGACTGGAAGAAATACACGGATACACACGAGACGTTCTACATTCAGGAGTACATTCCGAATGAGAAGGACTTACGTGTCGTCGTCGTCGGCGATCAAGTTCTTGCTGCGTACTGGCGCGTCGGTGGTGCTCAGTTCTTAAATAACGTCGCTCAAGGTGGTGTCCTTGATTTTGATGATGTGCCACAAGGAGCGATCGACTTCGTGCTCGCTCTCGCGAAACAGCTCGATATCGATCACGCTGGTTTTGATCTCATCATCCGTGACGGACAGTGGTACGTTCTTGAGTTCAATGTCTTCTTCGGTGGGGAAGGTCTCAATCACCTTGGTATCCACGCACCGGATACGATTCTTGAATATGTCGAACGAAAATATGGAAGTTCATGAATTCTTCAAAATGACTTCACATCTTTTACGTCATCGTTTCATTCATTATGGTATGATAGTTTGGAAAGACTAGTATCTACTAGCAAACTGGGGTATAGGGGGATTCAAACATGAAGTTTGAACAATATGGCATCGAAGGCAAGGAACTGAAGTTCGGTCTTCTCGAAACAATCATGGAACATCACCGCTTCGTTCGTGAAGGACAGTGGGATTACGAACGCGCGATGTACGACATGAAATATGAAAAACAATCAACAGGTGAAGTATTCTACCTGCGTGTTCCTGTCTATGCGATCCAAGGCGAGATTGAAGACCGCCATGCTGTCGTTCGTATGATGACACCACTTCTCGGTAAACATTACTATCCACACGGTGTCGAGTATGATGAGACGTTCCCTCCGGAAATCGTCAAAGACTGCGAACGTCGTTTAGCAGCATTGCTCGAAACACTCGAAAAATAAGATCCACACGTAGAGGTTCCAATGAGGAGCCTCTATTTTTTTGTTTTTCATGCCAAACAAAAAAGCTAACGACCTCGCATCATCCACGAAATCATTAGCTGTTCTGTCCACCTGATTGTTATTCTTTAATACACGCGAAATCGCTTTTAACGCGCGACGAATTGTACATAAGATACGACATCGTCTCCGAGCTGAATCCCAAGCTGCTCGCGTACATGAAGATAAAGTGCGTGAAGTGACGTTGCCGGTGCATTGACCTTTACGCTAAATGCAATCTCTTCCCGGTCCATCCGTTTGATCCGGGAGTGATGGATTCCATAATCCTCGATCGCACAAGCAAGTAATTCCTCGATGGCTTGAATAGAGACGGTAACATCTCCTTGCATGTACTCTTCATAAGTCATCTACCTTCACTCCTTTGCTAATTGTGTGACCGAAGACATGACCTCTTCTAAGTCGACCGGTTCATCCGGTGTCTTCGCCATAGACGAAATCGCCCGTACTTTATTCTCACGGTCCAAAATGAACATTTGTGTTCCGTGTGTCACCAAGCCGCTCTCAGCCTTCGAGTAATAGAAATTCAACTGACGTGTCAAACGATCGATGACGACTGGATCTCCCGTCAATACTCTCCACCCTTTGGCATCTGCTTCAAAGTTCGAAGCATACTTTTTCAAGACTTTCGGTGTATCCACTTTTGGATCAACCGTCACTGCGACGAGTTCGACGTCACTTCCGTACAATTCTTCGCTCCGAAGCTTCTTCTCAAGCTTACGGTAATCATTTAACGTCAACGGACAAATATCAGGACAGTTCGAGTAGAAGAACGTCAACACTTTGACTTTTCCGTCTTCCGAATTGAATGATTTTCCGTCTACGGCATTCGTTAATTCAAATGGTGTCGGTTCAGCGATGACAGGTAACTTTTCTTTCATGAAGAAATAATAATATCCCCCGGCTGCCGCAACTAAGATAAGGACGACGGCAGCGACCGTCAAGTAACTATTCTTTTTCAAGTTGGCTCCCCCTTAATGACTCCAGATCGCCCGGAATACGTTCGTCGTCTCACCCGGATCGTAGACGACATATAGTAAGCAATACACGATCACACCAGTAATGGCTGTCAAAAACCAAACGATTGAGGCAACCGGTCCGATTTTACGGTGACGTGCAAAGTTCTTCTTATACGCGTGATAGAGTGCCATCAAACCGAGCACCCCACCAGATGTCGCAAGAAGAATGTGGAAGATCAAGAATCCTGTGTAGTAAGCTTTGACGGACTCTGGACCGCCAAAGGCTGTGTTACCGAGCAGAATCGTCCGCAAGGCATACATGATGAAGAATAATAAAGCGAGTGCAGCTGCAATCGTCATCACGGTTTGGTGAGCTTTCATGTTACGACGCGTTTGGGCGATCAAAAACCAGCCAATCGCTACGAAAATCGCACTGATGACAATCAGCGACACACAAATCAACGGCAAATAACTCATGTTCCAACTTCCTCCAATTTAATCCGCTTTTGGTGTGAAGGACATGCCTTCATCCACGGCAGTACTTTTTGAACGGCGCACCCATGTAAAGAAGGTCAGTCCGAAGAATAGACCATACACGAGTTCTTGACCGAGCTTCATGAGGACACCACCAAAGCGTTGGTCCTCTAATAAGTCATCTGTCGTTCCGAGCAATCGTTCCAGGTTCAATCCGCTTAAATCATTGTTCGGCATACAGTAAGCGAGTACTTTCGCGAACGTAGCTGGATCCTGATACGCTTGATACTGAAAACTTTGACTGAAGATCATGAAGGCACAGGCTGGTGTCAACAACACACCATTCGCTACGATGTAGACCATCTTCTTCAGGTCAGAAAGGCTGTCCGCCTCATTGACCGGTGCGATGATCGGATACCACATCGTCATACTCAAGAAAATCAATGTTCCGTGGAACAGACGGTGAACGGTATAGTTCGTCAAGACATAATCAAAAATAAATGGCATGTGATAGAACGTAAACAAGGCATTAAAGACGACAAGTGCAATCAACGGCTTGATGAAGAAGCGAAGAATTCTTCCAAGATACGGTGTATCGAACAAGCGCTTATAAAGCCACTCTGGTATCGCAATCAACAAGAGCGGCGGTGCGACCATATAGACGAATACCATCTGCAGCATATGTGCTGAGAACGTGATATGTGCTAGCAGGTCTAACGGACTTCCAAAACCGATGTAAAAAACGATCAATGCCGCGAGCATCGAAAACTTTTGCCCAAGCGTTGTTTCCGGCTCATCCGGACGACGCAACTTTTCTGTCACGACAGCATATAGGATATACAATCCAACGAGTATCAACGCATAATACGGACTCCATAAGACAGTCCATTCGAATTGCGAAAGTGCTCCCCTTAAATTGCCTAACATATTTTTTCACCCCGTTCCTTTCTCTTACAAACTAAGATTACCGTTCCCCTATTTCATTGTAAAGGTTTCTCATAAAACGATTCCAAAATAAAAGACCATCCTGCTAAACGTTAGCAGAATGGTCACATTTCTTACCAGATCAACAGACGAAGCGTCGCAACGATCGTCAAGGCGACGAATACACCGAGACCCATCATGACTTTGATCCATGTGTTGCCTTTGTTGTTCATATGCATGAACATGTAAAGCTGAAGGTAAACCTGAACGATTGCCATGATGATCAAGAAACCACCAGCTGCCCAGTGCGGCATGAGATCAGCCATGACAGCACCGAAAGCGATGAGTGTCAAGAAAATCATGAGTGCGAAACTGATGAGTTGCAGTTGTGTCTCACGACCACGTTCTGCTTTCATCTCAAGCTCGATTTGATTGCGCGTAAGTTGCGGTTCGTGTTTTTCCATCTTATTTCACCATCCCCATGAGGTAGACGACTGAGAAGATAAAGACCCAGACGACGTCAATGAAGTGCCAGTAAAGACTTGAAACATAGTACTTCGGCGCATTCACGACCGTGATGCCACGGTTCCAGTTCCGGATGAGCAATGTTGAGATCCAGAGAAGACCGAACAAGACGTGCGCACCGTGGAAACCGACGAGAGTGTAGAAGGCAGAACCAAATGCACTCGACGTGAACGTATGACCGATGTGGTAGTAGTGATTAAACTCATAAATCTCACCACTTAAGAATCCAAGACCGAGAAGCAATGTGATGATGAGCCAAAGCTTCATCTTTTTCACATCATTACGTTTCATTGCCATCATTGCAAGAACGCTTGTTAATGAACTCGTCAAGAGAAGCATCGTCATGATGAAGACGAGACCCATTTCAAAGATGTCATAACTGCGTAATCCTTCTTTTGCACCGGAGTTATGGAGACCGATGTATGTCCCGAAGAGAGAGGCGAACAAAGTCGTCTCTCCTCCAAGGAAGAACCAGAAGGCTACATATTTATTCTTACCCTCAAGTGTCGCTTTTTCAACATGATCCGGAATACCCGTGATCGGGTTATTCGGTACTGAATGATGACCCATCTTACTTCGCCTCCTTTTCTGCTTCAAGGCGTAGATCTTCTTCGACGACTGATTTCGGGATGTAGTATCCTTCATCGTCAATCCAAGAACGGAAGAACATCGCGATCAATGTCATCGCAAGACCAATCAAGGCAACGACGAGACCAACAGTTCCATAGTCTAGGCGAAGAATAAATCCGAGACCTGCAAGGAATAGACCGACTGACATGACGAATGGCAAGATCGTGTTATTCGGCATGTGGATATCGCCGACTTCTTCCGATACAGAAACTGTTTTGTTTCCTGCCATTTTTTCGAGCCAATACGTATCCAAACCTTTGACGAGTGGGATTTGAGCGAAGTTATACTCTGGAGTTGGAACTGGAAGTGTCCACTCAAGTGTACGTCCATCTCCCCAGACGTCGCGTTTTACATATTCTTTTGACATCAATGCTGCTGCAATCGAAATGACGAGAACGATCGTCGACACACCCATGAAGGCTGCCCCAATTGATGAAAGTAAGTTCATTGTTTCCCAGCCTTGGTTTGGCAAGTACGTGAAGACACGACGTGGCATACCTGTAAGACCAAGAATATGTTGCGGGAAGAACGTCAAGTGGAAGCCGATGAAGAACAACCAGAATTGAATTTTTCCCCAGAATTCGTTGAGCTGTTTCCCGAACATGAGTGGGAACCAGTAGTAAAGACCTGCGAAGAGACCGAAGACAACCCCACCAACGATAACGTAGTGGAAGTGAGCTACTACGAAGTAACTGTCATGGTACTGGTAATCGGCAGGTGCAACAGAAAGCATAACCCCTGTCATACCACCAACAAGGAATGATGGAATGAACGCGACCGAGTAAAGCATTGCGACTGGGAACGTCAACTTACCGCCCCATAGCGTAAAGAGCCAGTTGAAGATCTTGACCCCTGTCGGTACAGCAATCGCCATCGTAGCTACGGCGAAGATCGCGTTTGCGACTGGACCGAGACCAACTGTGAACATGTGGTGGACCCAAACCATGAATCCGAGGAAACCGATCAACATCGTCGCAAAGACCATCGTCGTGTAACCGAAGAGACGCTTACGAGCAAATGTAGGAATGATTTCAGAGAAAATACCGAATGCCGGTAAGATCAAGATATAAACTTCCGGGTGACCGAAGATCCAGAAGAGGTGTTCCCAGATGACGATGTTCCCGCCCGCTGCCGGGTCGAAGAAATGCGCTCCGAAGAGTCGCTCGAACGTCAAGAGGAACAATCCAACCGTAAGTGGTGGGAATGCGAAAACGATCAAGGCAGAAGCAACGAATGCTGTCCATGTGAAGAGCGGCATCCGCATCAGTTTCATACCTGGTGCACGCATGTTCAAAATCGTAACGAGGAAGTTAATCCCCCCCATAAGTGTACCGAAACCAGAAATCTGAAGACCCAACGCGTAGAAGTCTACACCGAGAGACTCAGGTACCGTCGAGAGTGGTGCGTATGCAGTCCACCCTGCGTTCGGTGCAGCGCCGAAGAACCAAGAAAGGTTCAACAAGACTCCACCGAAGAAGAACAACCAGAAACCAAGTGCATTCAAGAATGGGAACGCAACGTCACGTGCCCCGATTTGAAGCGGTACTGCTGCGTTCATGTATCCGATCAACATCGGCATCGCTGCCAAGAAGATCATCGTCGTACCGTGCATCGTGATCAATTGGTTAAAGAGTTCACCGCTGACGAAATCGTTCATCGGTTTAATCAATTGAAAACGAATCATTAGGGCTTCTACGCCACCGACTAGAAGGAAGAACAATCCAGACATGATGTAGAGAATCCCGATTTTCTTATGGTCGACTGTCGTTAGCCAGTCCATGATGCCGCTTTTTTTCTGCGGCATACCCATAGTATGTGTCCCCACTATGATTCCCCCTTAAAAAATTATTGGAGCTTTTTGTCCAATAGATAATCTGCCAATTCGCTCAATTCTTCATCGCTGATCTGATCTTCAGAGAATCCAGGCATTTTTGTACCTTGTTTCTCTTTTTGAGGATCGCGAATCCATTTTTCGAGGTTTTCTTTATCATGGTCGAGGTAACCCGCGATACGTTGACGATCACCGAAGTTCGTCAAGCTAGGTGCGACTTTCCCGCCACCATGACAGCTGAGACAGTTCTGGGCATAGACTTTCTCGCCAGTCGTCCAGTTCTTTTCATTCTTTTTATCAAGCTGCTTCGTCTCTGCTTCTTTCGCAGCTTTCATATCTTTCAACCAGTTGTCGTAGTCCTCTTGTTCAAGTGCAACGACTTTGAAGTCCATCAATGCGTGAGAAGGACCACACAACTCGGCACATTTACCGTAGTAAGTGCCTGCTTCTTTTGCTTGTAACCACATTTCGTTCTCAAGACCTGGGTTCGTATCTGTTTTACCAGAAAGAGCTGGTACCCAGAATGAGTGAATGACGTCTTTAGACGTCAAGTTAACAGCAACACGTTTACCGACTGGGATGACAAGTTCTTGTCCTGTCGAAACACCTTTGTCTGGGTATTCGAACTCCCACCAGTAGAGGTTTGCTGTAACGTTGATTTGTTCGTTTTTCTTCGCTTCTTTTGCATCTGCGAGTTCAACCGTTGTTTTGATCGTCGGAATTGCAAGAACGATCAAAAGAAGAATCGGAATGACTGTCCAGATGATTTCAAGCGTATGGTTCCCTTCGACTTGCTTCGGAACCGTGTTATCACCTGATTTACGACGGAATTTCATAAGTACGTAAATATAAATGACGGCTACGATCGCAAGGACGAACAACATGACCCACAAGCTAAGCTTGATGATCTCAAGTTGCATCTCAGCGCCTTCTCCGCGAGGCTGTAGCGCAGACAATTCCGGAATTCCACAACCTGATAACATGAGTGCCATCAAGCCGATTGGAAGAAGCCGGAAGAGCATTTTTACTGATTTTTTCACAACCATCCCCACTTTCTTTGTCCCCAATTTTGTCTTTCGTAATGGTGTACGTGAATTATGTCAAATCGTTTTAGAGAGAAACGAGTACGACCGTCACGATCCAAGCCGTGAAATAAAACAGTGAGAAGAAGAACATCTTCGACGCCCATTTGATTTCGGCTTGTTCATCTTGGATCTTCAGACCTTTCAGTCCCATATAGAGCCAATATCCACCGAGCAATGCCATGACGATCATGTAGATGATGCCATAGTGTGCTAAGAGGAGTGATGATGGAATGAGTACTGCAATCCACCATACAATTTGTCGTTTCGTGATCGCGAATCCGTTTACGACAGGTAACATCGGGATACCTGCTGCCCGATACTCCTCTGTCCGTCGCATCGCGAGTGCAAGGAAATGTGGTGGTTGCCACACGAACATGATGAGGAATAAAATCCACGCATCAATGTGAAGCGTCGGAGTGACTGCCGCAAATCCAATGATTGGTGGCACAGCTCCTGATATACCACCTACGACTGTATTGATCGTGTGCGTCCGCTTTAACCACATCGTATAAATCACGACGTAAACGAATGATCCGATCAATCCGAACACTGCCGCCACATGGTTGACGATCAACAACAATACCGTACCGGTCGCAAGAATACCGAGTCCTAGTGCGAGTATCCGCTGTCCATCCATCTTCCCAGTAACGCTTGGTCTTCCCATCGTCCGTTCCATCTTGTAATCGATGTCCCGGTCAATGTAGTTATTGAGGTAGCAACTTCCGGCAATGACCAATCCACTCCCGAGAAGCGTCCACAGTAACATCCACTTGGTTTGCCACAAGTACAACAGGACATCATCCGTTATGTACGATGCTGCTACGACATACCCCGCGAAGACCGTAATCAGATTGGCACGAACAATCCCCATTTTTGCTAGGGTAATATAGTCCTTGAATGTCGGCTGATCTGCTTGCTCGATCGCCATATCCAGTGCCTCTCCAGTAACTTTCGCCATGCTGTTCCCTCCTTTTCACCGTCTGCTTCCGTTTAGCACCTAAGCTTCACGTAATTTCTTCACAGAAATAACACAGACATGCCACGAAACGCCCTTTTCTCTATAAAAGATACCACATATCGAGGACCGTGACGTATGAAAATACTTTCGACATAATGAACAAAATGTGAAATCTATGTGATTTTCATCACAGTTCACCATATTTACCTAATACTAGAATAGCGTTGTTCTAAAAGATTGCAACCCTTTCAGTACTTTTTATGCGATACTAGACCTATGGAAATCCATGTATTTCGTATTTTTTTAGAAAGGTGGTGTCCAAATCTTGAATCGAAAACTTTCGATGTTTTCAGCCTTCGTCACGTTTACGATGATGATCGTCTTACTGATGGGTGGGACAGTCACAAAAACGGATTCGGGAGATGGTTGCGGAACGGATTGGCCACTCTGTCACGGGGAACTCATTCCGACGAACCCAAGTGTTGAAACGATGATTGAATATAGTCACCGCGCTGTGACTGGAGTCGTTGGACTCTTAATCATTGCCTTATGTCTCTGGACGCTCGTTGCCTTCAAGGATCGATTAGATACGAAGATCTTTGCGTTTCTTGCTTTCATCTTCATGTTGATTCAATCGATCGTCGGTGCTGGAGCAGTCGTTTGGCAACAATCAGACCTCGTCATGGCGTTACATTTCGGAATCTCTTTGATTTCCTTTGCTTCGCTATTGATTTTGACACTGTTGATCATGGAGCGTCCGGGTCAGGAATTCAGGGAATCTGTCCCAGCATTCTTACGGAAGCTCTTGTACGGTCTACTCATCTATACGCTGATCGTCGTTTATACGGGTGCTTACGTACGCCACGTCGGGGCTACATATGCTTGCGTTGGTTGGCCTGTCTGTTCTCAACCTTCCATGACGTTCGAAGCGTGGGTGCAGATGATTCACCGAATCATGGCAGGATTACTGTTCCTGTTCACCTTATTCGTCCATGTCGTTGCGATTCGCTTAAAGCATCGGACGACAACGATTGGTATGGCGTTCGCGACGTTCTTCATCTCGTGCCAAGTCGCCACTGGGGCTTGGATCGTTCTTGGTGGACATGCAACGTATGTGCCGTTACTCCACGCCTTCTTGATCACATGTTACTTCGGGGTCTTATCTTACTTGACGTACCATGCATTCCGAACGCGTAAGGCAAATAGTCGTCTTCAATAAGGTCATAAAAAAGGATGTTCCTCACTTGAGGGACATCCTTTTTTCATTATTTGAATCGAGCAATCGCACGCTTTCGCGCTTCGTCATGTGCGACGATTGGTTCTGGATAGCCATAATCCTTGCGTTGCTCAGCAGTCGGTTCATGAATATACTGCTTTGATAAATCCTTGATTTCCGTGACATACTTTCGAATGAACGCTCCATCCTTATCGAACTTCTTCGATTGAGTCGTCGGATTGAAGACGCGGAAGTACGGGACGGCATCCGTTCCGACTGATGCTGCCCATTGCCAACCCCCGATGTTTGATGCCGCTTCGTAATCAACGAGTTTCTGCTGGAAATATCGTTCGCCTTTCTGCCAATCGACCAACAAGTCTTTTGTCAGGAAAGAAGCGACGATCATCCGTAGACGATTATGCATCCACCCTGTTTGATTCAATTGCCGCATCGCTGCATCAACGATCGGATAGCCCGTCTTGCCTTCACACCACGCCTTGAAGCCCTCTTCATCTTTCTCCCATTCGATTTCCCGATATTGCGTATTGACGGCTTGTCGTTTTGATTCCGGGAAATGCATTAAAATCATGTAATAGAATTCACGCCAGATGAGTTCGGTGATGAAGGTCTGTTTCCCTTTTGATTCTTTTGCCTCCTGAACAGCCGCATAGACGGTCCGAATGCTGATTTCTCCAGTCCGTAAATAGCGAGAAAGTAAACTCGTACCGTCGACAGCAGGAAAATCACGGTTCTCTTCGTAATCTTCAAGCGATTGTTCGATGAATTTCTTCAAGCGTTGTTTCGCCTGCTTTTCACCTGGATAGAAGACAGCTTCCGACTCTGCCTTTTTAAAATAAGCGTTGATGAAACTATTATCGTGCTGACGCTTTTGATAATGATCCCGCAGCGTTTGCCATTTGACTTCGTATGGTGCAGGAATGTCTTTTTTCATGAATGCATTCTTATATGGCGTGAATACTTTATAGAACTTTCCATCTTGCTTTTTAATGTCATGTGGATGAAGAAGATGCCGGTCTAGTAGTCGCTCCGTCTGACGATCTTTACGCTTTTTAATGATTTTTTCATCTCGCGTCTTAAATGGTTCGACATATTCCGCATTAAATAACAAAACGTCCGCATCACCAGTTGCGTCTAAGAAAGCCTGTTCATCGCCTTCGATGAAACGGATTGGCATCTCTTTCTCTTTGCAGGCATCAGAAAACATCTCGAGCGCTTGGAAGAAATATTGTTGCCGTGCTTCATATTCTCCGATGTAATCCGGATTGAGCCAAAAGACGAACTCGACCGCCGCCTTCGGATTTTCATTTAGTAATTCAACAGCACGTGCCAACATGTGGTTATCTTGTAATCGAAAATCACTTCGTACCCAACAAATAATGTTCAATCGTATCCTCTCCCACTACGTATTGAATGAAAAACAGGCAGCCCGCCGAGCGTGCGCCTGTTTTTCCTTGTGACCTTATACGAATTCAATCAGTAAGTCTTGACTCGCGATGGCTTCGCCTTCCTTGACGTGGACGGCTTTGATTTCACCGTCTTCCGGTGCTTGGATCGTCGTTTCCATCTTCATCGCTTCCGTGACGAGGAGTTGCTCTCCTTTACGGACACGTGTACCCGTCTCGACGAGCACCTTCAGCACGCTCCCCGGCATTGATGCACCGATTTGTTTCGCATTGCTTCGATCTGCTTTTGGACGACTTGATGAACTTTCCTTAATACTGATGTCTTTGACTTCGACTTCACGAGGAACACCATTCATCTCATAATAGATCGTCCGCATACCATGATCGTCTGGCTGACCGATTTGAATCAACTTAAGGTAGAGTGTCTTGCCTCGTTCGATTTCAACCTCGATCGTCTCCCCTAGACGCATTCCATGGAAGAACGTATTCGTATCAAGAACAGAGATATCGCCATATCGCGCGACATACGAACTGTAGTCCATGAAGACTTTTGGATAGAGCGCGTAAGCGAGTGCATCAAATTCTGTAACGGGACGTTCAAGTTTTTCGAACAACTCATGTTTGATCGCATCAAAATTGAGTGGTTCCATCATCTTACCTGGACGTTCTGTCAGCGGAGCAGCTCCCTTGAGAATAGCCTGTTGAACGTCTTGCGGGAAACCATCCGGTGGTGTTCCGAGCTCCCCTTTCATCAGTTCGACGACTGAATCCGGGAAATCAAGTCCACTTGCACGGTGCAAGACATCCTCTTCCGTCAGATGATGTTGAACCATGAAGAGTGCCATGTCTCCAACGACTTTTGACGATGGTGTGACTTTGACGATATCGCCAAACAGCATATTGACACGCGCATACATCTCTTTGACTTCAGACCAACGATCCGCAAGTCCAACCGCTTTTGCTTGTTGCTGTAAGTTCGAATACTGTCCACCCGGCATCTCATGGTCGTAGACCGTTGGATTCGGTGCGATCATATCGAGTTCGAATGCTTGATACAGATGACGCACGTCCTGCCAATAATCCGAAATCTGTTCAAACTTCTGTGCTGATACGAGCGGTTGACGTGGATGACCACTTAAGGCATGAATCAAGCTACCACCCGCTGGCTGACTCGTCAGTCCCGACATGCTTGATGCGGCGACGTCTACGACGTCGACACCTGCATCGATCGCACGCGCATACGTATAAATCCCGTTCCCACTCGCATCGTGTGTGTGGAGATGGATCGGTAGCGATACCGCATCTTTAAGTGCTGATACGAGCGCATAGGCTGCTTCCGGTTTCAAGAGACCCGCCATATCCTTGATGGCAATGATATGAGCGCCGCTTTCTTCCAGTTGTTTCCCCAGATTGACGTAATACGGCAGGTGATATTTCGGTCGATTCGCATCGAATAGATCCCCTGTGTAACAGACAGCTGCTTCCGCGATTTTACCTGTCGGCAAGACCGCATCGATCGCAAGTTGGATTGACTCCGGGTTGTTCAAGCTATCGAAGATTCGGAAAACGTCGACTCCTGCCTGCGCCGCTTCCTTAACGAACGTGTGAATGACATTGTCCGGATAGTTTTTGTAACCAACGCCGTTCGCACCACGAAGCAACATTTGAATGAGGACGTTCGGCATCTTTTCACGTAATTTCATCAGACGAACCCATGGATCCTCCGATAAGAATCGGTAGGCGACATCAAATGTCGCGCCTCCCCATGCTTCGACAGAGAACAGTTCAGGTAGCAGTTTCGCTTCCGCTTCGGCGATTGCAACGAGATCCTTCGTCCGCATCCGCGTCGCAAGGAGCGACTGATGGGCATCACGGAATGTCGTATCTGTCAACAAAACGTTCTCCTGAGCTGCCAACCATTTTGCGACGGCTTCTGGACCTTCCGCATCGAGAATCGCTTTTGCACCTGGTATATAGTCTGTCGGGAGATTTTTCGGAATCCGGACGTCGCGTGCAAGCGGCTTGTCCAATTTTCCGATTCCCGGGAATCCATTGACGGAAACCTCTCCGATGTACGTCAAAAGTTTCGTTCCACGGTCTTGACGTTTCGGGAAAATGAATAATTCTTGTGTATCATCAATGAATGATGTGTTGTAATCCCCGCTGACGAACGCATGGTGCTTCAAGACGTTGCTCAAGAATGGAATATTTGTCTTGATTCCACGGATTCGGAATTCACTTAAATTTCGACGCATCTTCGCGACGGCTTGGTCGTATGTCAAACCATGCGTCGAGATTTTAACAAGCAACGAGTCATAATATGGTGAGATTTCCGCTCCAACATAAGCATTTCCACCATCGAGACGTACACCAAAACCACCTGGTGAACGATAGGCTTTAATTTTCCCTGTATCCGGCAAGAAGCCGTTTTCCGGATCTTCTGACGTGATTCGGCTTTGGATCGCAAAACCAAGCATCTTAATGTCTTCTTGTTGCGGAATACCAACGAGGTCGCTATGTAACGATTCGCCTTCAGCAACACGGATTTGTGTCTGGACGATATCAACGCCTGTGATCATCTCCGTAATCGTGTGCTCGACTTGGACACGTGGGTTGACCTCGATGAAGTAGAACGATTCATCTTGTGTCACGAGAAATTCGACCGTACCCGCATTTTCGTATCCGACATGTTTCATCAACGTGACGGCTGCGTCACAAATCTTTTGTCGACCTTCGTCTGATAGCGTCACACACGGCGCCACTTCGACGACTTTTTGGTGACGACGCTGTACGGAACAATCACGTTCAAACAAATGAATGATGTTCCCATGGGCGTCACCGATGATTTGAACTTCGATATGTTTTGGTCGTTCAATTAATTTTTCGACGTAAATCTCATCCGAACCAAACGCTTTTAAGGCTTCAGATTTCGCACGTTCGATCATGTCTGGGAGCTCTTCTTCTGTCCGGACGACACGCATACCGCGTCCACCACCGCCAAGCGATGCTTTGACCATGAGTGGATAGCCTGCTTCTTTTGCGAACGCATATGCTTCATCAATGGATGAGATCGGACCATCCGTTCCTGGAATGACAGGAAGACCGGCCTCAATCGCTGTCGTTCGTGCCCGTACTTTATCCCCGAACTTATACAGATGCTCTTCTTGCGGTCCGATGAAGATGATTCCTTCTTCACGACAACGTTTGGCTAGCTCAATATTCTCAGAGAGGAATCCATAACCAGGATGGATTGCATCACATTCGGCTTTTTTCGCTGTTGCGATGATATCTTCAATATCGAGATAGGCTTCGATCGGTTTTTTCCCTTCTCCGATCCGGTACGCTTCATCGGCTTTATAGCGATGAAGAGAACCCATGTCCTCTCGCGAATAAATGGCAACGGTACGAATACCGAGTTCTGTCGCTGCACGGAAAACGCGAATCGCAATCTCCCCACGGTTTGCTACGAGAATCTTCTGGATTTTAGTCAACTGATGCTCCCCCTTTAGTTAATGAGCTTGTGGCACTCATCGAACGTGCAGTCCGCACTTCTTTCTGATAAGCCACTCGATATTTGTTTTGCATGGAAATGTTCGCCATTACACCAAGCATCGTACTCATGACGAGTAACGATGACCCACCGTAACTGATGAATGGCAAGGTGACGCCGGTTCCTGGAAAGAGACCAGACATCGCCGCGATATTGATACATGTCTGAATGAAGATAATACCTGAAATCCCAAGCGCAAGCATACTCGAATAAATAGAAACACACCGGTTAGCGATAATCGCCCCTTGAATCATCAAGTAGAACAGTAGACCAAGCACGACGAGGACACCGACGAATCCAAGTTCCTCCGAGATGATCGACATGATGTAGTCAGTTTCAGGTTCAGGCAAATAACCATACTTCTGAAAGCTATTCCCGAGACCTACTCCGAATAATCCCCCGTGTGCAATCGATATGACGGAGTTGATGAGCTGATATCCCTTACCTTCTGCGTCAAGGAAGGGATTCAAACTTGCCTGAATCCGTTGCATCTGATTATCCGAAAAGTTGTTCCAGGCATACATGAAGATGATTGGTACGGTGATGACACATAACATGATGTAACCACTCGGTAATCCAACTGCGAATAAAATCATCGCCGTGATGAGCAACAGAATGAACAATCCGCCGTCATCCGGTTGCATGCGAATGATGATTGCGTATGGTGCCAGTAACACAACCATCGGAATCAAAATCCAGTCCGAGAAACTAAGTAAAATTCTTCGGCCTGGAGACGTCGCTTTGATTTGACGATGGATGAAGTGGTGGACGATCCCAATCACGCCGTCCATCTTCCCTTTGTGCTTTTGATCAAAATAACTCGCAAGTCCGACGACGAGGACGAATTTACAGAGCTCGATCGGTTGAATCAAGAAGATACCGAAGTTCAGCCATGCACGAGCACCATTGAGTGGAGCCGAAAACAACGTTGCCATCAACATCAACCATGTAATCGCGTACAGGAGTAAGCGAATAACCGGTCCACGGAACACCTCATGATTTACTTGCGAAACGAAAAGGAACAAGGCGATCGCCATCGCATCAAACATCAACTGCTTCTCAAAGAAGGACGTATTCGCATAATCCCCACCGTTCCACACGCTCGCACTATAGACCATGACCGTACTGATCGCCATGAGGATGAGCATCGTAAAGAAGAGACCATAGTCAAAAAATGCTCGTTTTTCTTTAAACTTCGCTAACATATGTACACGTCCTTTTTTCATTTTCTAAAAAAAAATACCCAAACGCCGCATTTCACGTTTGAGTAGAAAATCAGCACGTCTCCGCATCATGTAAATCAGATAATTGCTGTTCAAGTGATTCGAGTAATTGTTTCCCCTCACCCGCATCAATCAGTTCAAGACGTACCGCAAAATCAATCTGACGGGATAATCCGAACATTTGTGTATCCAATACTTCCTCGTAAAGAGGACATTGTGGCATCGTTAAATTCGCAAGCTGGACCTCGATCAACCGGCGGATTTTTTGTGCATCCGCTTCTAGTAGCTCAAGAGCGCGCTGGCGATGAACTGTCTCGATTTCAGTTGACAATCCAATCCCTCCTCATCAAATGACGCGTTCCTGTTATAGCTAAACTTTACCTTACTTTCGCCAACAATTCAACGTTTCGGTATAATGGATTTGTTGGACTTACACATTTAGGGGGTAGAACAAATGATTTTTCCGATTAACGGTAAAGTACGGCATCAGTTGACGATTGATCCGACAGTCTGGATCTTTGATGAACGAAAGGTGGAAATCGAGAAAATCGGTCAACCAGCCGACACAAGTGAACAAGAAGCGTACTACGCGAAAATGGGGGCTGCGTGGGATAAAGGCATCATGGAAGGCAGTCGTACGGATCACAATCGTCCGATGACACGTGCTGAAAAAGAAGCCGCGCTTCAAGGGTCATTCGCCATGGCGCTTGCACCGTTCATCCGGAATGCCGAACTTTTACCAGATGCGATTGCCATTCGTTTTGAAGGCGAAGAAACGGTTGAACTTCCACTTGAGCAACTCGACGAAGTGTATCTGCAGTTCTCACAAGACGGCAAAGTATTAGCAGATGGACCCGTTCATCTGTTACACGGACAACGGATCGTCAAATCCGTTCATACGGTTACCGTCATATAAGGAAAACGTGGTGCGCCTGAATAGACGCACCACGTTTTTTCATAGTAAATCGGCTGCGAGGCGCGCCAAGTTCGAGCGCTCCCCTTTGACGAGTTTGACGTGTCCCGTCATCTTCTCATTTTTAAGTCGTTCTACGGCGTAGGATAAACCATTGGAATACTCATCTAGATACGGATGATCAATCTGTTGTGGATCCCCGACTAACACGATTTTCGAGTTTTCACCGACACGTGTCAAAATCGTCTTGACTTCATGTTTCGTCAAATTCTGCGCTTCATCGATGATGATGAATTGTCCCGGCATACTGCGTCCCCGGATATACGTTAAAGCTTCCAGTTGAATCGTCTTCATTCCGGCGAGAATGTTACCTAGTTCGTCTCCCGATCCCGTATTGAAAAGGTGTTCAAGGTTATCGTAGATGGGTTGCATCCACGGACGAAGCTTCTCTTCCATTTCACCCGGCAAGTAGCCGATATCGTTTCCCATCGGTACGACCGGACGAGCAACGACCAGTTTTTTATATTTATGCTCGTCTTCCACTTGCAGGAGACCCGCAGCGAGTGCAAGTAACGTTTTTCCGGTACCTGCCTTACCAACGAGTGTCACAAGTGGTACATCGTCACGTAATAATAACTCAAATGCCATCCGTTGTTGGACGTTTCGTGGAATGACGCCCCAGACTTGGTCGACATCGATCGAAAGTGCCCGAATGATCGGCAGGTTCTGATCAACGACGGCGATGGCTGAAGCTTTCGACATGTTACTTTTTAAGATGACGAACTCATTCGGTTGCACTTTTTCTGGCAAGACATCCACCGAAAGCCGTTTGTCCTGATAGAAGGCATCAATATATTCCTGATCGACGGTCACTTCGATGAATCCTGTATAAAGACCGGTCAAATCAGCGATATGATCTGTCATATAATCTTCAGCGACTAATCCATACGCATCCGCTTTGACACGGACTAAGATATCTTTTGAGACGAGAATGACATCTCGTGGGGTCGCTTCGGTTTGTTGTTCCTGATGAATCGACCACGCCAGTTCAATGATCTTATTATCGTTCGATTCATGCGTAAACGGCGAACCTTCATGAATGGAGTCCCCAATATCGACGCGAAGAATACCGCCATTTCCGAGTGGCACTCCCGCATGAAGCTGACCCGTTTCTCGTAATTGGTCTAAAATGCGAGCTGTTTCTCGTGCATTACGTCCAACCTCATCCATGTTGCGTTTTTTTCCATCTAGTTCTTCTAGTACGATCGCTGGTATGACGACGTCGTGCTCCTGGAATTGGAAAAGAGAAAGTGGATCGTGAAGCATGACATTAGTATCAAGTACGTATATTTTTTTCATTCCATCGTTCGCCCCTTTAGAGTCGAGTTTGTGATGAATGTTACGCCTTTAGGATGCGATGAACGAGTTGATCCAACCGTTCAGCTGCCTGTTCATCGTATGTTTTTTCGATAGTTGGTCGTTGTGTGACCGCTGCTCCGTAAAACAAGATGTCACGTACCTCCTCAACGCGTCCCTCATAAAAAGCGAGTGGCAACGGAAGGTCTTCTTGCGGCGTAAACGCCTTGACGTCCGTACACGTTAAGCTGTACGTCGACTGATCTGCAAAAAAGATCAATGTGAAGACCGGATGTTCTCGTAATGTTTTAACGAGATGAGAATCTGCTTCGATTGTAAAACGAACCGTTTGCGAATCCGTCGCATGTACCCAACTGATTGCGTGTGTGATGGGCCAATGTTTGGATTGATCATGCGTAATCAAAAAAACAAGTGGTAATTGCGATAGTGCTTCTAATTGATCTGAGTTGAGCTGTTGTTCAACTTTATTTGCCATGACATCACCCCCTCTACGACTTAGTGATGATATTTCGAGATATACTTCTCGTTTCCCTTTTTTACATCTGAATAATCTTCTAATATGATATACTAAGAAAAAAAGGGAGGACCTGGCATGCGAGTGAAATGTACGATTTGCGATAAGCGTGAAACGATTGATGATTGGTCCTTCACGGCGAAGCGATTACGCAATAAACCTGTTCGTGTCCACATTTG
The DNA here is from genome assembly GCF_001423925.1 of Exiguobacterium sp. Leaf187. Lineage (NCBI taxonomy): Bacteria > Bacillati > Bacillota > Bacilli > Caryophanales > Exiguobacterium > Exiguobacterium sp. Leaf187. The sequence continues at coordinate 1,101,628 of NZ_LMPR01000009.1, forward strand.
TGATGAGTGTCGATCACGCGTAGAAGAACGGACACTTGAACGCCACGCTTCTGGACAATTTCATTTATACCCGACTTGGGAAACGAAACGAAAACACTGGTAAATAAAAGGTCTGCGGGGAAATTCCCTGACAGACCTTTTGTTGTTCATCGATTGATTCGAACGAGTCGATCATCATCTGCCGATGGATTCCCTCTTCCGTCCGTATTATTTGTAATATAGTAAATCGATGTCTCGTCAATCCAGACATCTCGAATCCGACCTTGATTTTCGACGATCGTCTTGACTTGCTTCGTCTCTAGATCGATGGTTTGTAATCGTTGTCCGACAAGTGTTGCAAAATAAAGTGTATTCTCTGCCGTTGCAACTCCACTTGGTGCAACAGATTGTTCTCCTACTTCATACCACGGCGTCACCAGTCCATCTGCTTGTTCTTTCCCTTCAATCGTCGGCCATCCATAATTCTTTTGTTCGATTCGGTTGATTTCATCGTGCCCACTTTGCCCATGTTCGCTTGCATACAGTTGATCATCGACGAAAACAAGTCCTTGTGGATTCCGGTGACCGAGACTGTAGACATATCCTTTTTGATTCCCCTCGAACGGTTTCCCTTCAGATGTGATGCGTAAAATCTTTCCTGCCAATGAATCAATGTCTTGCGCTAGTTCGGGATTTGCTGCGTCTCCTGCTGTGACGTAGAGTGCGCCCTCAGGTCCCCACTCCAGTCGTCCCCCGTTATGAATCGTCGCTCCGGGAATATCATCGAGTAAGACACGTTCTTCCGTCCACTGATCACCCTCTTCTTTTATCGCAATGACGCGATTCGTCGCTTGTCCTTGTTTGGCGTACGTATGGTAGACGTATGCTGTCTGATTGTCCTTAAAATCAGGATCAAGTACCATCCCAAGCAATCCACCTTCTCCTTCAGCGAGGACATCCTCTTTCAGCTGAAGGCGCATCCGTTCATAATCATCTTTTTCTCCTTTGACAATCGTTCCTTCTCGTTCCGTGATGTAAAATACCTCTCCTTCTCGGACAATATTCCACGGAGCGTTTAGTTCTTTAAATACGACACCTTCTTGTGCTTGAGATGATTGCGTCGCTTCTTGATCACCTGAATCCTGTTGATTGTTTTCTTGTGTCGTCTGATTCGTTTCCTCTGTTGACGATTCTTCTGACGTTTGTGTACAACCCATCAGAATACCCGCTAACAGGAGGGGTGATATGACATACTTGATCTTCAATGTTTTCTCCCCCTTTTAGTATTCTAGTTCCCGCTACGCTTTAAATCATGCATCTGAATTGGCTCAAAAAAAGAACGAACCTCCGAAGAGATTCGTTCTTTTGATTCATGACATGCTTCCGTCAAGAAGCTGTCCGTTCACGTTCACGCTTGACCATCCACATCCGGAAGCGATAAATACCAAGTACGAAGACCATCGCTAAGAGTACTTCAGGAATCGGCCATGTCCAGAAGACAAGCGTCAATGCTGCCGAGAAGACGGCGAGCAAGAGATAGACGATCAGTGATTTCCACCATGCTAGTTCCTTAGCAAATCCTAACTTAAAGACGACAAGTGTCAAGATGACGACAGTGATCATTAAAGGATAAAATCCCGCTTCGATGTTATTCGGATCACTTCCGATACCGAGAAGTTTCGCGATGAACGGAATATCGTATTTCGAGAAATCAGAAGCAACGGCAGCTTGTGCATTCATTGCCAGTCCCCCTATTCGTTCAAGACTTAATCTTTACCTAGACGACGACGTTTTTCTTGCTTTTCACGTTCGTTCTTATTCAAGACTTGTTTACGGAGACGAACCGATTGTGGTGTGATTTCACAGTACTCATCTTCGTTCAAGAATGTCAACGACTCTTCAAGTGAGAAGACACGTGGACGTTTAAGAACGTTCGTTGAATCTTTTGCAGATGCACGCATGTTCGTTAATTGTTTTGCTTTAACGACGTTGACAGCGAGATCGACATCACGGTTACATTCGCCGATGATCATACCTTCGTATACTTCAATACCAGGCTCGATGAAGATCGTTCCGCGGTCTTCAAGAGCTGAGATCGCGTAAGCAGTTGCTTTACCTGTTTCGATCGAGACCATAACTCCACTACGACGTCCACCAATATCCGCTTGGATGAACGGACGGTATTCTTCGAATGTGTGGTTCATGATTCCGTATCCGCGTGTAGCAGAAAGGAATTCGTTACGGTAACCGATCAAACCACGTGAAGGAACGATGAATTCCATTTTTGTTTGACCGTTGTCCATTGTTTGCATGTTCGTCAATTCACCTTTGCGGAGACCGATCGATTCCATGACAGAACCTGTGTACTCTTCTGGTGTATCGATGACGACGCGTTCGAATGGCTCGACTTTGACGCCTTCTTCTTCTTTGATGATTACTTGCGGTTTCGATACTTGAATTTCGTATCCTTCACGGCGCATGTTTTCGATCAAGATCCCGAGGTGAAGTTCCCCACGACCAGAAACGATCCAGCGGTCCGGTGAGTCTGTGTTTTCGATGCGAAGTGAAACGTCTGTTTCGAGTTCTTTTTCAAGACGCTCTTCGATTTTACGTGAAGTAACGAGATCCCCTTCACGACCAGCGAATGGCGAGTTGTTGACGATGAATGTCATTTGAAGCGTTGGCTCATCGATACGTAATAATGGGAGTGGATCAACGTGTGAAGTCGGGCAAACCGTCTCACCGACGTTGATATCTTCCATACCAGCGATCGCAATCAAATCTCCAGCTTTTGCTGTTTCGATTTCGACACGTTTTAGGCCGAAGTAACCGAACAACTTCGTAACACGGAAGTTCTTCGTTGAACCATCAAGTTTTGAAAGCGAAACGCTATCACCAACTTTGATTTCTCCACGGAAGACACGACCGACACCGATCCGTCCGAGGTAGTTATCATAGTCAAGCATCGTCACTTGGAACTGAAGCGGCTCCATTGTGTTATCGACAGGCGCTGGTGTGTGCTCAAGAATTAAATCAAGAACGTTTGTGATTGTATCTTCTTGTTTCTCTAATTCAGGTTCAAATGAACTTGAGCCGTTGACTGCCGATGCATAAACGACTGGGAATTCGAGTTGATCTTCGTCAGCTCCGAGGTCGATCAAGAGATCAACGACTTCGTCGACGACTTCAAGAGGACGGACCATCGGTTTGTCAATTTTGTTGACGACGACGATTGGTTGAAGTCCTTGCTCGAGTGCTTTTTTCAAAACGAAACGTGTTTGTGGCATACAGCCTTCACGTGCATCGACAACGAGGATAACGCCATCAACCATACGCATGATCCGCTCAACTTCTCCACCGAAATCGGCGTGTCCTGGCGTATCAACGATGTTGATGCGTGTGTTCTTGTAATCAATTGCAGTGTTTTTCGCAAGAATCGTGATTCCACGTTCCCGCTCGATGTCATTTGAGTCCATTGCGCGTTCTTCGACTTGTTCGTTCGTACGGAACGTACCAGACTGTTTTAAAAGCTCATCGACTAATGTTGTTTTACCATGGTCAACGTGGGCGATGATCGCAACGTTGCGTAAATCATTTCGTACTAATGTTGTCATAGGTGTGTACCTCTTTCTATTCATTTAAATAAATCTTATCATACTTTCGGTCAACTTTAAGAGTATAGCACAGGTAGAGTCCTAATTGGCAATGACTAAGATTCGACATCAGTCCGAAAGCCTTTTCATTATCCTTCATTCACGCTACACTGTTAACGTACTCACGGGTAGAGGGGGAAAAGAACATGCGCCTGCTATTTTTATTACTCGCCATGCTTGCCGTAGGATCCATGGCAGCCATCGGCATCTTCATCGCGGAACAAAACGTCCCGATGACGATCGCCTCTGTCATCTTGATGATTGTTACGATGGGTGCTGGGTTCGTCTTAAAAGCACGTTTACGAAAACAAGCATGAGCAAAAAGGTTCCTTTCGTTCAAGACGAAAGAAACCTTTTTTCAATCCTCTTGTGTTTGTACGAATGTCAACACATCTTCAACGAACGTCTGGCTCCCTGCTAGCACACTCGTTTGTTCGAGAAATGACATCGATTCACCTGTGATCGTTCCGACACGCCCACCGACCTCTTCAATCAACAACTGACCGGCTGCGTAATCCCAAGGCATATTACGCATTGTGATATACCCGTCAACACGCCCTGCAGCTGTCCATGCGAGTTCGAGTGATGCTGCACCGATTGCTCGTACACCTACCGCGTGTCGTACGAGTGGTGCAAGACGATCCGTATTGATTCGACGATTTGGTGTCACCCAGGTCGCGTTCATACAGATGATTGCTTCTTTAACACTCCGCTCCTCGATTTGTGGTAATCGTATGCCGTTTTGATAAGCACCATGCCCTTTGATGACATGGAACAACTCGTCCGCCATGACATCGTAGACGAATCCATAGCGTAACTCACCATCCACCATAATCGCGATCGAGATGGCAAACATTCGTTTTTGACGGATAAAGTTCATCGTTCCATCAATCGGATCAACGAACCAGATCGTGCCTTCGAGTGTATCAGGTCGAGCGATTCGCCCTTCTTCCCCATAAATATGATGATTCGGATAGCGATCTAAAATACCTTGAATCAATAAATCCTCGACGGCTTGATCAATCTCTGTCACTAAATCGCTTTTTCCGGTTTTTTGTTCGACGTGATACGAACCATCAATTTTTTCGCGAATGTACTTTCCCGCTCGTTTGATCAAATCTATCGCATCCAACTCAATCTGCATTTGAGTTCACTCCTTCATCGTTGTTTCCAGCTTCTTCTATAGTAACAAAAAAAGAAAACCAGCGAACAGTTCGCTGGTTGAAGAGTTGATATTTTATTATAAGGTAGAGATTGGAACGTTGAAATCAAGCTTCAAGACGTACCATCTCTTGACGATATTTTTCGAGGCGCTCTTTACTTGCGCCAACAGCTTCTGCGTCACTTGCCACCATCGCATCGTGTAATGTAGCAAGCTCATAATCGATTTCGAGACGCAATACAGGAATGCGTTTTTCTGCATCTTTTCTCTTGTATGCTTCTATCACTTGTTTCACAGTAACCACACTCCTTCGCGGGATAAACAGAGGTTTAATTTGTCAGACAATTGCGACTTATTAGTGGATTGAATCTATAATAGTACGATTCAACTTAGATGTAAAGCATCTAATTTTAAAAAATACAGTTTCACATATTTGTAAGGTCAACGTCTTGTATGTAGTATATAGCCGCTTCCTTTCCACTTTAAACAAATGTTGATCATTTCCCGCACATTTCCAGTCGGATTAAAAGATAAGACTCCTACGCGATCGCATAGGAGTCTTATCTTCATGATCCAATTATTTCTTCATACGAACAATCGGTTCTTCCTGACGTTTCGCTTGTTGCATCGTCCGATAACTCGAGCAACCAGTCTCTTCCATATAAAACTGATCCCACTGTTTTTCCTCGGATTTCGAGGTGACGATTTGCTTGAATTCACGATACGCTTCGAGCAACCGTTGTCGTTCAACACCTGTCTCATACGCTTGCTCGACTAAATTAAAGAAGTCGATGACTTTCACGATTTCTTCAGTCGACCAATCGGAATTGAGCGGATAATTCAATGCCATCATTCCCACTTCCTTTCTGCACTTTTCTATTTTACACGGAAAAGAAGCATAAAACAGTTGCAACCGTCCGAAAACTTGTTATAGTTAGCTTGTTTGATTGTATTTTTATTCGGTTTTAAGGGGGGAAATCTGGTGCAAACAAAAAGCTTAACACAGCTCGATACACCTTTATTCGATGCGCTACTCGCGCATGCGAAACGTCAACCAATTCAATTTCATATTCCCGGTCATAAAAATGGTCAGGGAATGGATCCAGCCTTTCGATCGTTCATCGGTCAGAATGCGCTCGATATCGATTTAATCAATATCGCTCCCCTTGATGATCTCCATCATCCAAAGGCAATCATTAAGGAAGCTCATCAATTGGCAGCTCAAGCCTTCCACGCCGACGAAACGTTCTTTTCCGTACAAGGAACTTCAACGGCCATCATGGCGATGATCATGAGTGTCGTCGGACCTGATGATAAAATTCTCGTTCCTCGGAACGTGCATAAATCGGTGATGTCAGCTATCGTTCTTTCTGGTGCGCATCCGATTTTCATTCACCCTGAATTCGATGAGACATTCGGAATCGCGCACGGCATCACACCAAGCGCGGTAGAACGTGCCCTTGCACTTCATCCCGATACAAAAGCAGTACTCGTCATCAACCCGACCTATTTCGGCGTTGCTGGTGACTTAGAAAGCATCGTCAAGCTTTCCCATAGTAAAGGTATTCCGGTACTCGTCGACGAAGCACACGGCGTCCATATCGCCTTCCACGAAGATATGCCGTTGTCTGCGATGCAAGCAGGAGCTGATCTTGCCGCAACCAGCGTGCATAAACTCGGTGGCTCACTTACAGGAAGCTCTGTCCTGAACGTTCGTCGCGGACTTGTCTCTCCAGATAAAGTTCAAGCAGTGCTCTCGATGTTGACGACGACATCGACATCTTACCTGTTGCTCGCTTCTCTTGACTGCGCTCGGCGTCATCTTGCGATCAACGGTGAAGCGATGAATCGTCGGGCACTTGAACTTGCGACACGGATGCGCTTTGGATTAGCGAAGCTTCCTTATCTCGCTGTTTTCGGTGAATCCGATCTTCATTCGAGTGCGACGTTCGCCTTTGATCCAACGAAAGTGCTTGTTTCCGTCAAAGGGCTTGGCATTTCTGGTCACCTCGTCGAAGAGTTCTTACGTGAAGAACACCGGATCGAAGTTGAACTTTCTGATTTGAACAACATTCTCGTCATCATCACGTCTGGCGACTCAGAAGAGACGATTGATGCCTTTTTACATGCGATGTCATTACTTGTCGCACGTTATCAAAATAATGCCGCCGAGACGACTGATCATTCGATTGTTCTTCCAGACATCCCAGCGCTCGCTCTCAGTCCTCGTGATGCATTCTATGAAGAGACAGAGACGATTCCGTTGATCGATGCGGTTGGGCGGATTTCGGCTGAATTCATGATGGTATATCCACCTGGTATTCCTATCTTCATCCCAGGCGAAATGATCACGGCAGACAACCTTGCCTATATTAAAGAAAACATCGAAGCCGGTCTTCCGGTTCAAGGTCTTGAAGATCATTCGCTTGAGACGATCAAAGTCATTCAACAATCGAATGCGATTCGGTGAAGACAAGATAAAGCAGTAATCCTTAGTTAATGAGGATTACTGCTTTTTTTGTCATTTCATTCTGCGTACTCATCGTTTGGTGAACAAGGAATGAATGCTGCGAGTGCTTCACCGATTACTTCGACATCCTCTCGTTCAATCGCAAATGTACGAATTAAGACATCTCCATTCAACACATCCTGTTGATCGAGTAACGCTGACTGACCACCGGTTAAACTGACGACAAGTACTTTCCCGAAGAATTGTCCCGTACAGACGACAGCAAAATCATAGCGGGCGAGTGCAGTCGTCCAGCCGACAAAACGAACCTTATCCATTTCCGATACGTAATACAGCTCCTCTAAGGTAGTCACGGATTCCATGTGCGTCCACCCTCTCCGATTTTTACTTTTTCTTTTCCTTTTTTGTATCAAGACCAAACAAAAAAACACCTCATACACGGTCGGCTCCCCGTGTATGAGGTGTTTCGAAATTATTTAATGATGTGGATTGGGCTACCGATTGCAACTTCAGCAGTTTCCATTGCGATTTCACCGAGTGATGGGTGCGCGTGGATTGTGAGTGCGATATCTTCAGCTGTCATACCAGACTCGATTGCGAGTCCCATTTCAGCGATCATATCAGATGCGCCTGTACCAGCGATTTGCGCGCCGATCAAGAGACCATCTGATTTACGAGTGATCATTTTCAAGAAGCCGTCTGGCTCGTTGAGTGCAAGTGCACGACCATTCGCAGCGTAAGGGAATTTAGACGCGATGTAGTCGAGTCCTTCTTCTTTCGCTTGTGCTTCCGTGTAACCGACAGTAGCGAGTTCTGGGTCTGTGAAGACGACCGCTGGAATCGCGCTGTAGTCGAGGTATGCAGGGTGTCCTGCAGCTGCTTCAGCAGCAATTTTAGCTTCGAATGAAGCTTTGTGTGCAAGTGGTGGTCCTGGAACGATATCACCGATTGCGTAGATGTTTTCGTTTGAAGTACGGCACTGATCGTCGATTTCGACAAGACCACGGTCGCTGACTTTGACTTCTGCCATTTCAAGACCAAGATCACCAGTGTTCGGACGGCGACCGACAGTGACGAGGACGTAGTCCGCTTCAACTGTTTGTGCTTCACCGTTGACTTCGAATGTTACTTTAACGCCATCTTCCGACTCTTCCACACTTTGAGCAAGTGCTTCGTTGTGGATTGTGATGTTACCTTTTTGTTTGAGCTTTTTCTTAACGACTTGCGTCATAGCAGGCTCGAAACCAGAAAGGATGTCTTTTGTTCCTTCAAGAATGACGACTTCTGTATCGAAGTTCGCATACGCTGTACCAAGCTCCATCCCGATATATCCACCACCGATGACGATGAGTTTTTTCGGGATTTCAGGAAGGTTCAATGCGCCTGTTGAAGAAAGAACGCGTTTTGACCATTTGAAAGCTGGAAGTTCGATTGGAGTCGAACCTGTCGCGATGATACATTTCTTGAATTTGTAAGGAGTCGAAGAATCTTCGTTGATGATACGGACTGTATCTTCTGATTGGAAGTAAGCTTCCCCAACGACAGTCTCGACTTTGTTCCCTTTAAGAAGACCACTAACGCCGCCAGTCAATTTGTTGACGACAGATTGTTTCCAAGATTGAACTTTCGAGAAATCGACAGTTGCATTCTCAGAAGTGATCCCCATATCGCTTGAACCTTTAGCATGCTGGAAGTTATGACCTGCAGTGATCAAGGCTTTTGATGGGATACATCCAACGTTTAAGCAAACACCACCGACGTTTTCACGTTCAACGATTGTTACTTTCATACCGAGTTGCGCGCCGCGGATTGCAGCAACGTAACCACCAGGGCCAGCCCCGATTACGAGTAAATCTGTTTCTTGTGCGAATTCACCTACTACCATTGCTTATCCCTCCATGATGAGAAGTTGTGGGTCGTTCAATAGGCGTTTAACTAAGTTAAGCGCGTTTTGTGCAGTTGCACCATCGATGAGACGGTGGTCGAAGCTGAATGAAAGTGCAAGAACTGGTGCAGCAACGATTTCGCCGTTTTTAACGACTGCTTTTTCAGCGATACGGCCGATACCGAGGATTGCAACTTCTGGGTGGTTGATGACTGGTGTGAACCACTGACCGCCAGCAGAACCGATGTTAGTGATCGTGATTGATCCGCCTTTCATCTCTTCGCCAGAAAGTTTACCTTCGCGTGCTTTACCAGCAAGGTCGTTGATGTCGTCAGCGAGTGAGAAGATCGATTTACGATCTGCATCTTTAACGACTGGTACGACAAGACCGTTGTCTGTATCTGCAGCGATACCGATGTTGAAGTAGTTTTTGTAGACGATTTCTTCGTTTACATCGTCGATTGATGCGTTGATTGCTGGGTATTTTTTAGCAGCAGCAGTCAATGCTTTTACGACGAACGGAAGGTAAGTCAATTTCGTACCTTGAGCAGCCGCAACTTCTTTGAAGTTTTTACGGAGTGCTACGAGGTTCGTAACATCGACTTCGTCCATGAGTGTTACGTGTGGAGCTGTATGTTTCGAGTTAACCATTGCTTTCGAAATCGCTTTACGGATTCCTTTGATTTTCTCGCGTGTTTCAAGTTCAGGTTGAGCAGCAACGTATGGCTTAACTTCTGTTTTTGGTGCAGAAGCAGCTGCAGCTGGTGCTTTTTCTTCTGTTGCTGGTGCTTCAGAAGTTTGACCACCGTTTGCGAATGCATCGATGTCTTCTTTGACGACACGACCGTTGTCTCCAGAACCTTGGACTTCACGGATGTCGACACCTTTTTCACGTGCATATTTACGGACAGATGGCATCGCGATGACGCGTTCTGATTTATGGATTTGAACCTCGTTTGGTTTGTCTTCCACTTTTTGATCCGTATCTTGAACGTCTTTCGCGTTGTCTTCAGCTTTTGGTTGCTCTGCTTCTTCAGAAGGAGCAGAACCTTCGCCTTCGACTTCGAAAGTGATGAGGACGTCGCCAACGACAGCTACGACACCTTCGTCAACTTTAACTTCTTTAACAGTACCATCAACTGGTGATGGGATTTCAACGACTGCTTTATCGTTTTGTACTTCAAGAAGAACGTCGTCTTCCTTGACAGTGTCGCCCGCTTTTACGAACCACTTTACGATTTCACCTTCATGAATACCCTCACCGATATCCGGCAATTTGAATTCAAATAAACCCATTTGAATATGCCTCCTTTTAGTTCACTCTTCTAGTCGATTGTTATCTGTAAAAACGGAAGCAAGGAGAGAATGGACCCCTCTCCTTATTTTCCGAAATGCTCTTAGAAATTGTAGACAGTTTTGACTTTCTCAACGATATCTTTGTGATCTGGGATCCAGACGTCTTCACCTTGTGCAAATGGGAAGATTGTATCTGGAGCAGCAACACGAAGAATTGGCGCTTCGAGGTCAAGGATTGCACGTTCTTGGATTTCAGTTGCAACCATTGCAGCGATACCCGCTTGTTTTTGTGCTTCTTGAACGACGACGACACGGTTTGTTTTCTTGACAGAAGCAAGAATCGTGTCGATATCGATTGGGCTGATTGTCATCAAGTCGATGATTTCGACGCTGATGTTTTCTTTTTCGAGCTCTTCCGCTGCTTTAAGTGAAGCGTGTACCATCGCACCGTAAGTGACGATTGTTACATCTGTACCTTCACGTTTTACATCAGCTTTTCCGAGTTCGATCGTGTAATCGCCCTCTGGCACTTCACCGCGGAATGAACGGTAGAGTTTCATGTGCTCGAGGAATACGACTGGGTCGTTGTCGCGGATTGACGCGATCAAAAGACCTTTTGCATCGTAAGGTGTTGAAGGAATGACAACTTTAAGTCCTGGTGACTGAGCCATGAGTCCTTCGAGGTTATCTGCGTGAAGTTCCGGTGTTTTAACACCGCCACCGAATGGTGAACGGATTGTAACAGGTGCACTGTATGTGCCGCCTGAACGGTAACGGAGACGCGCAAGTTGTGCTGCGACTGAATCGAATACTTCGAATACGAATCCGAAGAATTGGATTTCCATGATTGGACGGAATCCTGTCAGACTGAATCCGACAGCAAGACCACCAATACCTGATTCTGCAAGTGGTGTATCGAAGACGCGGTCTTCGCCGAGCTCATCTTGAAGACCTTCTGTCGCACGGAATACCCCACCGTTTTTACCGACGTCTTCACCGAACAAGAGAACTTGTTCGTCGCGTTTCATCTCGACGCGCATTGCGTCAGTGATCGCTTGGATCATCGTCATTTGTGCCATGGGTTATTTCGACTCCTTTGCTGTATACTCATCAAGCTGCTCTTGCAGGTTTTGTGGAAGCTTCTCAGCCATCACGTTGATGAAATCTGTAACTTTTTGTTTTGGTTCTTTGTCAGCTTGTGCAAGTGCTTCCTTAACGTCAGCTTTAGCTTGCTCGATGACTTCGTTCTCTTTATCTTCGTTCCAAAGACCTTTTGCTTCCATGAAAGCACGGAAACGGACGAGTGGATCTTGTGCTTGATACTCATCATCCATGTCTTTTGTACGGTAACGTGTTGGATCATCACCAGCGAGTGTGTGTGGTCCGTAACGGTAAGTCAATGTTTCGATCAATGTCGGAACACCGTTGAGTGCTTCAACACGCGCTTGTTTCGTAGCTGCGTATACAGCAAGAACGTCCATACCGTCGACTTGGATACCATTGATACCAGCAGCGACAGCTTTTTGAGCGATTGTTTTCGCCATAGATTGTTTTTCGACAGGTGTCGAGATTGCGAAACGGTTGTTTTGAACGACGAAGATTGCAGGTGCTTTGAAAGCTCCAGCGAAGTTCATACCTTCATAGAAGTCACCTTGTGAAGAACCACCATCACCTGTGTAAGTGATTGCGACTTGTTCTTTACCGCTTTTCTTAAGACCGAGAGCAACACCAGCCGCTTGAACGATCTGCGCACCGATGATGATTTGTGGCATCAAGACGTTAACACCTTCAGGAATCTTACCACCTGTGATGTGACCGCGTGAGAACAAGAATGCTTTGTAAAGTGGGAAGCCATGGAAGACCATTTGTGGAATATCACGGTATCCAGGAAGAATCCAGTCATCTTTATCCAAAGCGAATTGCGTACCAATCATTGACGCTTCTTGTCCAGCTACTGGAGCGTAGAAACCAAGGCGTCCTTGACGGTTAAGTGAGATTGCACGTTGGTCCCAGATACGTGTGTATACGAGACGGCGCATTAATTCCGTAAGCTCTTCATCCGAGAGGTCTGGCATAGCGTCTTTATTGACGACTTCACCTTTCTCGTCAAGAATGCGGAACGTTTCAAAGTTTTCTTCCACGTTTTTAAACATGTTTACGTTCATCTTTTCACCTCATCCTTTCACTGCGTTCAGCGAAATATTCCTCTGACTGATTTGCCCACATGACAATAGTGTCCAAAAAACGAAGTCCCGTGTGACTATCCTTTGAACATGTGTCTGTGTACCTATTCAGTTGAGTAAACTGTATTATCATGAATCGACACGTTATAGTGTCTTGTTCATTACGTTACAAGTATAAATCTGTAACACCTTAAAATCAAAGGAAATGTTTTATTTTTTTCGCGTTTCACATTGTGAATTCAATCACAAAACTAGAATATTCCATCTTCTGTATCATTCGATATTTTCCTACTGTGTTAGTTGTCATCATTCCCCACTTTCCTATGCTATACTTTTTGTAGACGAAAGGAGTGTTGTTCATGATCACCATGAATGAAATCGTACGCGAAGACGTTCCTGCTCTTCACGAACGGTCAGTAGAAGTGACCTTCCCTCTCAGCGATGAGGATAAGGAAACGATGCGACTCATGCGCGAGTTCCTCGCCAACAGTCAAGATGATGAAATTGCGAAGAAATACGATTTACGAAGCGGCATTGGACTTGCAGCACCACAAATCGGTGTCAACAAGCGCATGTTCGCGATCCGCTTACCAGATGGTGATGATTTGCTGGAATTTGGTATCTATAATCCAAAAATCATCAGTCATTCCGTCGAGCAGACGTATTTAACGGGCGGCGAAGGATGTCTGTCCGTCGATCGTGAAGTCGAAGGACATGTACCGCGCTATATGCGTATTACCCTAACTGGCATCGATCATAACGGAAATCCTATAAAATTACGTTTAAAAGGGATGAAAGCAATCGTCTGCCAGCATGAATACGACCATCTAGATGGCGTCATGTTCTATGATCGGATTGATAAAAAAGAACCGTTCAAGGAATACGGTCCTGCCACGTAATACAAAAATCCTCGTTTCCGTTTTCGGAGACGAGGATTTTTTGAATCAGACTTCCATGATGATCGGCATGACCATCGGATGACGTTGTGTTTTTTCTGTTAAATACGGTGTGAGCGTATCATTGATGACTTGTTTGATGTCCGTCCATTTCGTATTACGGTTCGCAAGCGATTGATCAAGTGAACGCTTGAGTAGACGCTCAGCATCTTTAATCAAATTACCCGACTCACGCATGTAGACGAAACCGCGCGAGATGATGTCCGGTCCAGAGACGAGACGATTCGTCTTCGAGTCAAGCGTCACGACGACGACGACGAGTCCCTCCTCTGAGAGAATACGGCGATCGCGTAAAACGATGTTTCCGATGTCTCCGATTCCTTTTCCATCGACATAAACGGCATTCGCTTGAATCTTACCAGTGATAGCGGCTGCATTCGCATCTAATGCCAGTACTTCACCGTTATCCATGACGAAGCAGTTCTCTTCCGGTACACCAGCATCCATCGCAAGCGACATATGCTTCTTCAGCATCCGGTATTCCCCGTGAATCGGCATGAAGTATTTCGGATTCAATAGACGTAACATGAGCAACTGCTCTTGTTGACTACCGTGACCTGATGTATGGATATCATTCAGTTTACCGTACATGACATCTGCGCCAGCTTTATATAGCTGATTGATCGTCTTTCCGACAGAAACGACGTTTCCTGGGATTGGGGACGAAGAGAAGATGACGAGATCATCCGGAATGATCGAGATTTGACGATGTGTTCCGTTTGCGATACGGCTAAGTGCAGCCATCGGTTCTCCTTGTGAACCGGTACAAAGGATCGTCAACTCATTTGATTTATAACGTTTCATCTCGTTCGGCTCGATGATCGTACCCTTCGGCGCTTTGATGAAATCAAGTTCTTGACCAATCATCATGACCTTGTCCATGCTACGTCCGAAGACGACGATTTTCCGTCCTGCTTCTACAGAAGCATTGACGACTTGTTGCAGACGATAGATGTTCGACGCAAACGTCGCGAAGATGATCCGTCCTTCCGCTTTACGGAAGATGTCTGAGATCGTTTCCCCAACGACACGTTCACTCATCGTAAACCCTTCCACTTCTGCATTCGTTGAGTCCGATAGAAGACACAATACGCCTTCTTTACCGAGTTCAGCCATTTTCGCTAAATCAGCCGGCTCTCCGACTGGCGTGAAATCGAACTTGAAGTCCCCTGTATGCACGATGTTCCCTTGTGGTGTTTTGACGACGACACCGAACGAATTCGGAATCGAGTGTGTCGTACGGAAGAACGAGATGCTTGTCTTCCGGAACTTGATGACCGAATCTTCATCGATCTCATGCAGTTCCGCGTTGCGAAGCAAACCATGCTCTTCTAACTTCACCTTGATGAGACCCATCGCAATCTTCCCAGCGTAAATCGGTAAGTTCACTTGTTTAAGCAAGAAAGGCAAACCGCCAATGTGATCTTCATGACCGTGTGTGATGAAGACGCCTTTGACCTTGTCCTTGTTCTTGATCAAGTACGTGTAATCTGGAATGACATAGTCGATTCCGAGTAATTCATCTTCTGGGAACATGACACCCGCGTCAATGACGATGATCTCATCTTGGAATTGAACGACATACGTGTTCTTCCCGATTTCCCCGAGTCCACCGAGTGCGAAAACGGCGGCCTGATGGTTTTTGACGAACTTCATTCGAACGTCGCAACCTTGAAATCAGGATGTTGTTGTTCGTATGTCAAAAATTCTCCGCTGACTTCGCGGATGAACTCGATGTTGATATCTTTGAGGTGGTCAATCGTTGATCGCACGTCACGAATGCTTTCCCCTTCTACATACATTGTTTCTGTCCGTTCACGAACAGGTGCTTCCGAACGAAGCGGTTGGTAAAATACTTTAAAAATCATGCCTAGCAACTCCTTATCAGTACATTGTTTTTTGTCCTTAGTACAGTATACACGATACATGGACTATTTTTCATCCTTATTCGGCATGTTCCCTTCCGGCAACACGCTTTTGGTTATGCTATACTTTCACATGAACAGGTCATTTCGACCAATTAAAAAGAGAAGGTGAAACCATGGCAAATCAGAAAGTCGTCTTTTTCGATATCGACGGAACCTTATTGCATGATGGTCATTTTGTTCCGGAATCAACAAAACAGGCAATTCGTAAGCTTCAAGAAAATGGTGTCTATGTAGCCCTTGCAACTGGACGCGGACCTGCGATGTTGTCTGGAATCCGTGAACTACTCAACATCGATACGATTATCGGCTATAACGGGCAAATCGTCGTTCATCAAAATGAAATCATCTACAAACGTCCACAACCTAAGACGGATTTAACGCATTTAACGCAACAAGCGAAAGAAAACGGGCATACACTCGTTTATCTTGGCGAAACAAAAGGCTTCACGACGAAATCAAATGATGTTCATGTCGTCGATTCACTCGGGGAGCTTGATATGCCGTTGCCGATTCACGATGAAGAAGCATTCTTATCGCATGATGTTTTCCAAACGCTCGTCTACTGTACGGCTGAAGAAGAGAGCGATTATGTTAAACGCTATGACGCATTTGATTTCATTCGTTGGCACCCACATGCAATGGATGTCATCAATGTCGGTTCTTCGAAAGCAGAAGGGATCAAACAATTCCTGAAATTGACGAATATTCGCCGCGAAGATACCTTTGCATTTGGTGATGCTTTAAACGATCTAGAGATGCTTCGCTACGTCGGAACGGGTATTGCAATGGGCAACGGACTTCCAGAAACGAAAGCTGCCGCTGACTATGTCACGAAACCCATCCTTGAGGACGGTATCGCACACGGATTAAAAGAATTCCAACTCATTTAATTAAGTAAATGTAAAGCTGAGGCGCGCCTCAGCTTTTTTTAGTTCTTCACTTTATGAATCGCACGCTCTAGACGGTCGAGGTCCTCATTTTCACCAATGACGACGAGGTAGTCCCCTTTTTCAATCATTTCGTCAGCTTGTAGAGAAATCAGAACGTTTTCTCCACGTTTAATGGCGACAACGTTCGCTCCGTATTTGCTCCGTAGATCCAGGTCAATCAATGTTTGTTTTGCCATCCGATCACTGACTTTAATTTCAACGATCGAAAATTCTTGAGATAAATCGAGATAGTCAAGAATATTGGAACTCATTAAACCATTTGCAATCCGGACTCCCATATCCCGTTCGGGGTGAACGATGAAATCTGCTCCGATTTTTCGTAATACTTTTTCGTGATAATCGTTCGTCGCTTTGACAGTAATCGATTGTACCCCGAGCTCTTTTAAGATCAATGTCGTCAAGATGGATGCTTGAATATTTTCCCCGATGGCAACGATGACATGATCGAAGTTTCGGATTCCTAGACTCTTTAAGACGTTCTCATCCGTCGTATCCGCGATGACGGAATGCGTCGCAATTCCCATGAATTCATTGACGCGCTCCTCGTCGGAGTCAATCGCTAAGACATCATAGCCATTTTTCGATAATTCACGGACAATCGAGCCACCAAAGCGCCCTAGTCCAATTACTGCAAACTCTCCATTCATTTTCACAACTCTCCTTCACAATCGCTCTTCCTTAGTAGTGTACCCGATTCAATTTAAAATTACTATAAACGCCCCTGCGATTCGCAGAGGCGTGTATTCATCCATTATTTTGAGGATTTCCCACGTACATAATCGTTATCGAACAAGAAGAGTCGTAAAATCAAGTACAACGCCGGAATCAAGAGTAAGAGTCCGAAGATGAAGACAACGACGAGTGCGGAAGCCATTGTTTCGTTAACGACCGCTTTGTTGATATCGATATATGGATACAAGATATATGGTAAGTGCGTATAACCGTAACCGAACCATGCCACTCCATACTGTAGCATGACCGCGACGAAAGCAATTCCGTAATTCTTCTTCATGTAGACGAGTGTCACCGCAACAAGGAAGAAGATGAAACTAGCAGCGAACCACCACCAGTTCCCGTTTAAGATGTTCTCATAGTGCCATGCCGCTTGATTTTTCAATCCAAAGAAAACGAGTGCACAGACTAGAATCGTTGGACCACTCCAGAAGAGTGCCCATTTACGAATTAGCGGAGTAGCCCCTTCATCCTTCGCTTTATCTGCGTAGAACAAGAGGAACATCGCACTGATATAGAGGACGGATACGATAGCGAGTGCTACGACCGACCAAGAGTAAAAGTTCGTAAATAATTTTGTTCCTAAAAACTCGACTGTTTCATTCGTTTTACGAATGAATCCACCTTGACTGATCGTCAAAGTCGTTGACATCGCCGCCGGAATCAATAGACCAGTTGCTCCATATAAGAACGTATAGAACATGCTGTCGTTTGATCCATAATTGGCAAATGCATAGAAGCTACCACGAATCGCAATTAATACGAGAACGATTGAGGCTGGCACGAGCAGTGCCGTACCGAAATAATAAGCGGTATCCGGGAAGAACCCGACTAGTCCGACGAAGAAGAATACGAAGAAGACATTCGTTACCTCCCACACTGGTGAGAGATAACGAAGAATCAATCGATTCGTTAAGTGATCCCGCTTCGTATATTTTGAATAAAAGGCGTAAAATCCAGCACCGAAGTCAATTGAGGCAACGATGAGATATCCGTACAGGAAAGTCCAAAGGACCGTAATTCCTAGTGTTTGAACGTCCAAATCGTTCCCTCCTTACTTGTTATCATCCACGAACATAGCTTCCCCACGCGCGTGGTGGTTTTCAGCAAGTTCTTGAAGTTCTTTTCCAACCGGGTTTTTCTTGAACATCCGTAATAATACGACTGTACAAATCGTACCGAGCATCAAGTACAAGGCACTGAATAGAATCAACATCGGACCAACAGCAGTTGATGTCGTCGCCGCATCTGCTGTCCGCATGATGCCGTACAGTGTCCAAGGTTGACGACCAATTTCAGCATACATCCAACCTGCTTCAATTGAAATCATCGCCAGAGGTCCACCGATGAAGACACCTCTTAAAATCCATTTGTTATAAGGATTTAATTTTTTCAAACGGAATGCCAAGATGAACAAGGCAGAGATGGCAGCCAAATACATACCAATCGAAACCATGATATCGAAGAAATAGTGAACGATCAGCGGTGCTTGATCTTCTTTTGCGAACTCATTTAGACCAATGACTTCTGTATCTGGAGCTCCACCCGCAAGAATTGAGAGTGCATATGGGATTTTGACGGCACCCTTGATTTCATAACTGCCGTCTTCTTGCTGATCAAGTATCCCACCGAAGATCAACTCGGCTTCACTTGTCGTTTCAAAATGCCATTCAGCAGCTGCGAGTTTCTCTGGCTGGTATTTCGCCAAGTATTTCCCTGAGAAGTCCCCGACAAGTGCCGTCGAGAAGGCAAAAATCAATCCAGCCATGACCGTTAAGCGAAGTGCTTTTTTGTGATACGCTGTTTCCGCTGCCGAGAGTGTTTTTTTGCGGAGTAAGTGGAACGCCGCGATTGCCGCCAAGATGAATGCGACTGTTAAATAAGCCGATACGATGACGTGTGTTGCTTTTGTAGGTGTTGCTGTATTGAACATTGCTTTCAATGGTTCAATTTGCGTTAGCGTTCCGTTGACGATCTTAAATCCTTCCGGTGAGTTCATGAAGGAGTTGACCGTCGTAATGAAGAATGCTGATGCTGTCGCACCAATGACGACCGGAATCCCGATCAACCAGTGTAACCATGGGTTTTTGAACCGATCCCACGTGTACAGATAAATACCGAGGAAAATCGCTTCAAAGAAGAATGCGAATGTTTCCATAAATAGCGGTAGTGCGATCGTTTGACCAGCCACTTGCATGAGTGACGGCCAAAGTAGTGATAATTGCAATCCGATGGCCGTCCCTGTCACGACACCGACTGCGACGGTAACGACGTATCCACGCGTCCACCGTCTTGCTAATAAAATATAATCCGGATCTTTGCGTTTCAGACCGATGAATTCAGCTGCGAGTACCATGAGTGGTACCCCGACGCCAATCGTCGCGAATATAATATGAAACGCTAATGTGAGCCCTGTCAACAATCGACTGAGCAATACGGGATCATTGAACATGTATATAGCCCCCTCTTCCTAAAACATACTTCTCTATATGGTCTATAACCGTATCATAGAGAACATAACCCTTTATGTCTGTTTATAATGTTTGATGTAACAAATTGTTCACATGTGCACGTGATTTTTTTCACAAAATGTTCGAAAACTCCTATTCTTACATATATAAAAAGCTTTCCCATTCTTGATTTCGAAAGGGAAAGCTTAATGTCCTTTATTATTTCATAAAACTTTTTAAACATATTCTCGGAAATAATGATCGAGTAAATCAATCACAAATGGAATAGCGGATTCATCTGGATTCAAGGTTGGTTGATGAAGTCCAGATGTCGGATTGTCGACTCCAAGCCAAAACATCATCCCTGGAATTTCCTTCAACATGAATCCAAAGTCTTCTCCTGTCATTGCTGCATCACATTCAATGTAGTTCGCATTCATCTTGACGAATGATGAAAATTTATCAACGATGTGTCGGTCATTGACGACCTCGTAATAACGATTTCCGAATTGCAGATCAATCTTGACGCCAAAGGAAGCTTCGATTCCTCGAATGATGTCACGAACGCGTCGTTCCAGTTTTTCCATGTCTTCTCCATTGAGTGCGCGCATCGTACCGTCAAGAACTGCTCTACCGGCGATGACGTTTTCTCGAATCCCGGCATCGACCTTTCCGATCGTGATGACGCTACAGTTCATCGGATTGATGGATCGGCTGACGATTGTTTGCAATTGCATGATTAGGGTTGCTTGCGCGACGACCGTATCAATCGTCAAATGAGGAAAGGCCGCGTGACCACTTTGACCATAGATCGTGATATGGACTTCTCGAGCACTCGCGAACAAGACGCCGGGACGGCTTGCAATCGTACCGACTGGATACTCCGGTGCGACGTGAAGACCATACATCTCACTTGGACGATATTTTTCAAACAACGGACTTTTAATCATCGGTTCTGCCCCGCCCGGACCTTCTTCCGCTGGTTGGAATAAAAAGACGACATCATCCATGACCGGCAATTCAATGATTCGTTTCATCAACCCTAACGCAATCGACGTGTGCATATCGTGACCACAGGCATGCATGAAGCCTGGATGTTCCGAGCAAAATGGAAGACCTGTCGCTTCTTCAATCGGTAACCCATCAATGTCTGCCCGGTATCCAATCGTCCGATTCCCAGTCAATCCTTTCACTCGAACGAAAACACCCGTTTCAAACGTATCATACGTGACACGATCTGGTGGATAAGCACGAATTTGTTCCAATATAAAAGCTTGCGTCTTAAATTCCTTGAACCCTGGTTCTGGTATTTTATGAAGCGCGCGCCGCATTTCAATGGCGTATTCCATCTGACTGACTTCCTCCTTCTTCTTTTACGATGTCCCAAAATGCTTGAACTTGTTTTAGTTCAAGCATCGATTCCGTAGACAAAATCCATGTATCTCGCTTTAATATCTTTCCGGACGATGTTTTTAACGGAAGCTGCATGACTTCATTTGATTGTTGGATCGTCGACTCGGGTAAAATCGCAAATCCAATTCCATGTAGAGCCATCTGCTTACATGTCTCGATTTGATCGACGACCAGCGTCCGAGATGGTGGACTTGCGAACCGATCTTGCCACCACTCTAAAATTTCTTGATAGTACGTTGAATCACTCTTGAACTGGATGAATGGTCGATCCGTCACGCGTAACTGTTCGATTGACGTCAACTCACTATCGACTAAATAGAGCGGATCCGAGAAAAGACGTTCTTTAACACCTTTCCAGTCCGGGTTTCCACGAATGATCCCGATATGAAAATGTTCCTCTAACATATGACGCATCATCTCACTGGACCATCCCGTGACGAGCTGAACACGGACATGCGGATAACGCTCAACGAATCGTTTCAAGACACGCGGGAGCCAGTATTGCCCCATGATGGAAGCGACGGCAATTCGAAGCGTTCCATAAACAGCACCCTCTTCTGCCGTCAATTCACTTTTTAACTCAAGTTCCTTCCGATTCATCTCTTTTGCGAGACCGATTACTTTTTCTCCTTGTGGTGTGATGCTTAACCCACGCGATGAACGAATGAATAACTTTGTTCCCCAGCGTCTTTCAATCGCAACGAGACGTTGACTAAGTGCAGGTTGCGAGACGAATAATCGTTCAGCAGCGCGCCTCATATTCAATTCTTCCGATAAGGTGATCAACATTTCCATTTCCGACACTTGCAATGTGAGATTCGACTCCTCATGATATAAGATGGCATTAGTTTAACACGTTAGAAAGGACGATACATATGACACGCTATCATTTTATGTTCATCATCTCAACGATTGCAACGCTTGGCAGTCTCTATTTCAGTGAAATTCGTGGATTCATCCCCTGCCCTCTCTGTTGGTGGCAACGACTATTCATGTATACGACTGCCTTTTATTTGCTCATCTCGCTATTCCGGTCGAAAACGATTGATCCACTCTTCGTCCGCCTGTATGTGCTTGCCGGCTTTGGTGTCGCCTTGTACCACGTCATTCTTGAGCGCTTACCCGATGGCGAAGCGTTATGTACAAGCGGCTGTCTCATCAAGTGGGTCAACTATTTTGGTTTCTTGACGATTCCGATGATGAGTCTCATTGCCTTTACATTACTCTTGATTCTAGCGTTCTATCCAGCACGTTCGAACAATGAAGCATAAGATACAAAAAAGAGAAGTCGATTCGACTTCTCTTTTTTGTCGTTTGATATCACGCCCATCGATTGAAGACGCTGACGGCGCTTGTGAACGCAAGCTCTGAGAGCTGTCCCGTACCTTCACACCAGTCCCCGACGAAAGCGACACCTGCATGATCCGGAATATGAGTCGCAAGCGGCGCTTGCCCCATTTTCCATTTGATTTCTTGTACGACTGCTCGTTTGATCGTTCGTTCTGCGACGATACGTTGTCGCCAATCTGCAAAATGAACGTCAAGCATCTGTTCGATTCCTGTTCGGACATGTCCAATATAATCAGGATCCTCAAGTCGATCGTGTTCAAGGTAGGCGATTGCTTGAAGGACTTGACCATCCTTCGGTGCAAGACTTGCATCATAATGCGATAAATCCGTGATGAACGCTCGATGCGAACGGTCGTAGATGTATGAATACGGTGTTTGGATATACGGATGAAGTCCAAGATCATACACGAATACTTCTACCGGTTCATGGCTCGCGTACGGTGTAACAAATCGCTGAATGGCAGTGGGGGTCGCCATTTTCAAGATTTCACGCGGTGGTACGGCAAAGATGATCCGTTCGACGTTCCATTCTTGTTTCTTTCGATCACGTACTAAAAATCCGGTCTTAGTCGATTCGACTGCTGTTATTTTTGTTTTTTTCAGGATCTCTCCACGGTTTTCTAGGATGATCCGTTCCAACTCCTGAACTAACCCTTGCCATCCACCTTCGATGTATGAGACAGGCTTGCGCGTCCGAAAAAGTTTTTGATAATACTCGAAATAGACGTCTGACGGAATTTTTTCGGGTTCTGCCGTAAAAAAGTTCGTTGATGCCAAATCAAGCATCAACTGTGCCACTTGTTCATCGACTCGTTCTGTTTTTAACCATTGCCCGATTGATTGTTGCGGATCCCCTCGTTCGACTCGTAAAATCGTTTTAATGATTTCCCATGTGAAACGTACTTTGTTCGTTCCTTCGATGACTTCTGTTTTCAATAATCCCCAGGCATTCGCAGGAATTGCCGTCAAATGACCTGAAAACTCATATTTCGCACGACTTGCTGAGAAATCCAGCCACGTCACTTCGATACCGAGCTGTTTCGTTAATTTGCGAAGAATCGATTGATCGCGTCCATAAATCGCATGAGCACCGTAATTAAACGTAAATCCTTTTACGGTTTGAGAGGTGGCACGTCCTCCAAGTAATCCCGCATCCCAGAGCGTGACCGGCGTTCCTTGTTTTGCGAATAATGCCGCTGCCGTCAAGCCGGATAACCCTCCACCTATGATACCAATCGTCATACTCCCGCCTCCTCAATCGTCATTTCTTTTCTTTTCCCATAACGATTGAAGAAGAATCGAAGAACATGAAAAAAGGCGCGATTTCAATCTTGAAATCACGCCTCCTTATTTTGGATTATGCTTTCCACCATTCATCGAGTGGTGAGACCGGCATATGATGCTTGTGTCCAACACGTTTATACTGCGTCTCTAACTTTTCTTGACTTGCTTCTGAAATCGTCTTTCCTTCCAAGTAGTCATCGATTTCTTCATATGTCATACCAAGTGCCACTTCGTCTGGTAGTGCCGGACGATTTTCTTCAAGATCTGCTGTCGGAACTTTTTCAATCAAGACTTCTGGTGCGTTCAAGTAACGTAACAGTTGTTTCCCTTGCCGTTTGTTCAGTCCTGTCAATGGCGTCAAATCACATGCACCATCACCGTGTTTCGTGTAGAATCCCGTCACGAATTCAGCTGCATGATCCGTTCCAACGACTAAACAGCCATAATGAGCAGCTAAATCATATTGGCTTTTCATTCGCTCCCGCGCTTTCGTATTTCCTTTACTAAAGTCGGAAAGTTCTGCACCTGTCGCTTCTTTGAACGCCTGCATCGATGCTTCAACTGCTGGTTTAATGTTCACACGAAGCGAATGATCCGGTTGAATGAACGTCAAGGCTGTCTGTGCGTCTGCTTCATCTTGTTGTTCCCCGTAAGGCAAACGGACCGCATAAAATGCGACATCTTTCCCCTCTTCTTTTCGTAACTCTTCAACTGCCAGTTGGCACAGACGACCGGCGAGCGAAGAATCTTGTCCGCCAGAGATGCCTAATATGAATCCTTTTGCACCTGTATGCTTGAGATATGCCTTCAAGAAGGCTACCCGCTCATTTACTTCTTGTGCTGGGTCAATGACAGGTTTTACGCCTGTTACTTGGATGATTTTTTGTTGCATGAATCGCTTCACTCCTTCACATTATGTTGATCGTCATTTTGAATCAATTATTTGCTGATCCGTCGTTCGTTTCGCACTTGCTCCCTTGAATTGACGGATTGTCGATACGCGAACTTCCGTGCTATCACCTAAAGAGGAGATTGGTAATTCAACCGTATACTGTTTCGTTTCATGTTTCGTGAACGTATCTTTTTCAATCGCTTGCGTGAATACTTGCTCTTTCTCAAAATCATACGTTACGTGTTGTTTCGCATCAATCAATTGAGCCTGAAAACGTTGTGAGGAAGGATACGTCACGTTCACACTGTGATCATTTGGATTCGTTAAAGAAATGTCTAATTGCATCATGTCGTCCTGCTTTGTCGTTTTGACTGCGATCCGAATCGGTTCGTTCGTAGTTGTTGTTGCCTGTTGTTTCTTTTCTTGGCAACCTGCTAAACAAACAGAAAGCAGTAGCAGAATGAAAACGAGACGTTTCATCTCATCCCTCCTTTTATCTCTAATAATTTTATCACAAAAAAAGCGAGAGAGGATTCTCCTCTCTCGCACGGTTATTCACTTATGCCACAGGTAAAGTCGATGGATTCATCTTGAATGAAAACAATTGCTCTAGTCCTGTCGCAAACAGTTCGTCACAAATATCCTCTGCCGCGTTTGCTGGTGCGACTAATGTAATCGTACGACTGTCGATTGTTTCGATCGTTACATATACCCCTGTTTTTGTCCGTTCCTTATATCCTACTGCTAAATCAGTTTCAGCGAAAAGTAACATATCCCCGATTCTCCCCTTTTCTCATTCATAATGCCCAGCCAAGAGATGACCTACATGTTCCGAATTCGTTATTGTAGGTTAACTGTACCAAAGGGCAGAAAAAAGAAGAAAATTGTCATTCGACATTTCATTTCAAAACAATATTTCAATTTCATCAGGGATATTTTGGAATAATCCATTTAGTTGTTAGATGCAAGCGTTTTAATAAGCATTTCCAACACATTTCATTTCGATTTCAAAAAGATGACAACATTATTTTGATTATTTTACCAGTATTTTTAGGGAACAGGGAATATATACCTAGACAATTAGTGACTCATTTTGTCGAATGATTCTCTCACCCAATTATTTTTTAAGTTCTCATGAACTTTCATCTATCATTCGATTCATTTGCTGCCAAACCGTTCCTAGTGCTTCTTCCCCACTCTCGATCCGCGTTAATGCGAGTTCGGCTTGTAGAGCTACTTCATATTCCCGGTCTCGGCTTGCTTCACGCAGTCTTGGGATTGACTGTTCCGTTCCGACATCAAACAGGAAGCGTGCAGCTCGCCAGCGTACTAATTTATTTTTATCCGCTAACGCTTCCATCATCATTGGTTCAGCTTCTGGCATCGCCCAATCTGAAATCGTATCGCCTGCTGTCCGACGAACGATCCCTGACGGATCATGCAGTGCACTCGTCAAATACTCTAACAGTTCTTCTCGGTGATCTTCGAACATCCCAAGCTTTACAATCGCTTGACGCCGAATTTGCATCTTCTCATCCTGTAACAGGCGAGCATAAGCTGGAACCCATTCCATCTCAACAGGTAATTCATCGAGCGCCGCGAATCGTTCTTTCCAATCGGATGATTGAATCGCTTGACCGCTAAACGTAATATCTTCTCCTGCTGCGAGCGACTTGAGACGTTCGATACGTTCGACTGGATAGGCAATCTCAATCTCATTCGCTACTTCACGCAAACTTTCGTCAAGATCTCCGTATCGAGGTGCTTGTTCCACCCAGCGTCGATCGCTAATGACATTCTGAACGAATGGTTGGACGAATAGCGCTGCTTCTCGGAAACGTTCCGACAGTCCTTCTCGTTTTTCTTCTAATCCTTTCACACCTTTGATTTGCATCGGTACGCCTAAAATGAACTGCACGAATAGATGGACAGGCTCATACTCAGCATCTGTCTCGTGCTGTTCAACATCATTCAACGTTTCACCGAACGCACGTCGTATATCGATGACAAGCGAGCGCCAATCATATTTCGGATAACGCTCGATCGATAAAAAGTCACTGACCTGATAAACGAACTTAACGCCAGGTATTTCAAGTAATCGCTGAATGTGTTCCGGTGCGCCAAAGGCATGCTCGAATGTCTGCCCCTTTTCCGGAAAGACCTCATCAACGATGACTTTCATGTTATTTGGACTTGGTGTTGGTTCAATCGCTACGATTTTCATGTGTATCCCCTCCATTTCTATCATTTCAGATATCTAATCTGAAATGCAAAGCAAATGCCCTACAGACGTGACTGTAGGGCAAAAACTTACTTGAATGCCTCTTCGATGATTGCAACGAAAGCATCCGGTGTCTCAAGCATCCCCATGTGTCCACTGTCTGTTGACCGATGTATGAGATGATCATTCTTTGGTGCAAATGCACTTTCCTCTGAAATCAGTTGATCTTTCGTGCCGTGAATGATGACACCCTTCACGTTTGACCTCGTCAAGACCTTCGTCATATCTCGCCGATCTCGCATCGCAGAGAGCGCACGAATCGCTCCTTCGACCGTCATCATGTACCCGATTTCAAGTGCTTCAGCGACAGCGAACTCATCTGCCCCTTCAGCGAATAAGGATGGAACAAGACCATTGACGAATTCTCTGACACCGACTTCTTCAACGCGTGTGATGTTTTGATTTCGTTTTTGTTTCGCTTGTTCATCATCTGCTTTAGCTGTCGAATACACAAGACCGTATCCACTGATTTGATCCGCATACCCTTCAACGATTGCAGCTGTGATGTATCCACCAAAGGAATGTCCGATGATGATCGGCTTTTTGATACCACGTCGATCAAGTTCATGCATGACCCATTCGGCAAAGCCTTCAATCGTATCCGGACCAACATCAAGTCCCTCATGCCCCGGTAAACTTAGTGGTAAGACATCAAAGGAATGTCGTAAATTTGCCTCTACCCGATTAAAATAATCTGTTCCTCCTGTAAATCCATGCAGGAGTACAAGTGTTTGTTTTTCCATTGACTACCTCATCCCTTCCATTCAGATGCGAGCATACGGTACATCGTCAAATCCATGAAACGACCATGACTGTATGCATAATCTTCTAGTAATCCTTCTGCTTTGAATCCTAATTTTTGAACCAATGCGTTAGAAGCGAGGTTTTCAGGTGCGACGAGGGCGCTGATTCGATGGAGAGCAAATTCTTCAAAGCCATATGTCAGAACAGCTCTTGCCGCTTCCGAAGCGACACCACGTTGCCAATAATCTTGACTAACTTCAAAACCAATTTCAGCCCGATGGTATTGAGACAGCCAGTTATGAAAACCGATCGTACCGATCAATTGATTCGTTTGTGCATCAGCAATTGCCCAGCGAATCGCTTTACCTTGCGTGAACTGTTCTTTAAAGTAACTGATGACATTTTTAGCTTCATAGACCGTCACGAGCGGATCTGATCCGTAATAATACATGACTTTATCGTCCGATAGGATTTTAAACAATTCGCGTGCGTCACGGTTTTCGAGCTCACGTAATATGAAGCGCTCGGTCCGCAATTCCGGGAAAGGCTTTCGCAAGCCCCACATGCTCCATCACCTCTCTTTATGCTTCTCTATGTAGTATGCCCGTTTTCAGAAGTAAATATCCTTTCAGGCAATTCGAAGTTTTGCTACTATTAAATTATGAAGGAGTTAGTCATGGAAAGGAAGCGAAGTGGTATGTCGAGTGCGTTACTTTACTTATATGAGGACGAGGAAAATCAACGATTAACGATGTCAGGAGTACATTTCTCTGATTTCGCTGCAGCCGTCGATTTGAAACGTCCTTTACTCATTTCAGGAAGTGATTTCAAACAGACGAAACAATCGTTTCGAACGATGCTTCATTACATCGAAGCGCATGAGATCGAACAGTTTTCACAATCAACGGATGTCCAGCGTCATCCTTTGACTGCTATTGATATTCGCTCCTCTCATTCGCTTGATGTATTGACGGATGTCGAAATCGCGGAGTTATTATTTTTAATGCATATGAAACGAGGGACACCGCTTCCTTTCCTTGACTCGATCGAGAATGAACTGGTCTATTTTAGCGAACACGATGGTCTTCATGCTTCTGTTTACTTGAAGGATTGGTCACGGGTAGAACAACTTATCTCTGATCTCGTACAACGGAAATTTCGTCAGCACGCACGATCCGTCGCCTCGATCGCTTTAACAGCTGAAATCATGATTCATATCCGTCATCTTCTCAAAGAAGGAGTATTGATTGATTTCGAAAGTGCAAAACGGTCTGTTTTCTCAAGAAATATCACGATTCCCGTCTATGTAGCAGGACGGTACGAAGACATGAACGTATTACATGAAGATTTTGAAGCAGAGAAAGAATCGATCCTTCGACGTGGATCGCTTGTTTGTCGCAAAAAGAAATGGAGTTTTGAGTTAGATTGACCTTTAGCATCTTTTTCTTTTGGAAAAGGATGCTTTTGTTCTATTTGAATTTCATATCACGATTGCCTCTTAACAGGTATTCCTATCCATATGACAATATTGTTAAAAAATTTTTCGAATTTTCACACAAAATAAGACTAGCATCTTGTGAAGACTTCGCTATAATGAGGATAACCTTTTCAAGATAGAAGTTAGACCCTGTTTTTTATAGGGATAGTACTGGAATCAGCAGAAGGAGGAATTCAATATGGATCAGTTAAAAGTGAACGGAATTGGCTCATTCACGAAATTTGCGACAAATGGGAACATCCTGAAATTAAAGGATGCGACACTCGGTGAAGTGAAATTGTCGCTGAATGAAGCGAGTTCAATGACCATCGCCCCTGTCGATGAAGAAAATGGACTTTTCATCATTAGAGGGCAACAGCAGGAATCGCTTGTTGAACTGACGTTACCACGTCAATCCTGTGAGGTCGTTCACGCTTGGCTCCTCCATAAATTGAAACGCCACAAAAAAACGCGCTCGATTGCAACGAGCTGATATGTAATCCGAAACGCCTCTAGTAGAGAACCTCATCTCTACTAGAGGCGTTATTTATTTTCAAAAATTCGGTGATGAATTTTCAGAAAATATTGTTTTATTAAATTCTTCATGTTATCCTTAGAAAAATTCAAACAGGAGGTTTTAAACATGACACACGCAACGCTCATCCAAGAACGACTGATTGTGATTAAGAGTAGGGACTGAAGATTCATTTCTCGTTTGAGAAAATGAAGATCCAGGCCCTTTTCGTCATTTCGACAAGGCGTCTGAGCAAACGACGCCTATCCACAAACTTAGTGGATGAGGCTTTTTTTATGAAATTAGGATGAATGGAGGACAACACATGTTTAAGACAAAAGATACATTTGCTTTAGGATTTATGATTTTTGCTTTATTTTTCGGTGCCGGTAACCTGATCTTCCCACCGGAACTCGGTGCGCTTGCGGGTTCACAGTTCCTTCCTGCCATCCTTGGTTTTATCGTAACGGGTGTCGGTCTTCCTTTGCTCGGCTTACTTGCAGTTGCCTCTATCGGGGGTGGCATCAAAACACTTGCTGCACCACTCCCTCGTTTTGTAGGTGCTGCCTTGACGTTCGCACTCTATGTTGCGATCGGTCCCTTTTTCGGAATTCCGCGCACATCGGTTGTCACGTATGAGCTCGGAGTCGTACCATTTCTTGGTGCTCCCTCACAAATGACGTTGATCATCTCATCGAGTCTCTTTTTCCTTGCCACACTTTATCTTGTACTACGACCAGGAAAATTACTTGAGATCATCGGGCGTTTCATCACACCATTATTACTGATTGCTCTTGCTGCATTAAGCATCAGTAGCATCATTTCGCCACTTTCGGGTGTCGCTTCACCAAACGAAGCGTATGAGACGACTGGACAGGCATTCATTCAAGGTTTCCTTCAAGGATACTTAACGCTTGATGCACTCGGCGCCTTGGTATTTGGTGTCGTCGTACTGCATACATTGAAAAGCCGAGGCGTTCATGAACGAAAAGCACAATTTAAAGTCGTCACTCGTGCCGGAATCATCGCTGCCACTGCTTTGACTCTCGTCTATGTCGGACTTGGAATGATCGGACGTAACACATTTGCCGCCATCGGAAAAGTTGATGGTCCAGCACTTCTTCAGCATTATGCAAATACTGCCTTCGGCTCAATTGGTTTAGCTTTACTTGGTCTTGCAATTCTGCTTGCATGTTTGACGACATCAGTTGGTCTCGTCACCGCATTTGCAGAATATATGATGACGATTTCCAACCGTGTATCTTTAAAAGCGGCAAGTATCTTCACGACTGCTCTTGGTCTTACGGTATCGATCGTCGGATTGCAAACATTGTTATCCATTGCTGTTCCGGTATTGATGTTCCTTTATCCAATCGTCATCGTCTTGATCGCATTGACATTCATGCGTCATCTGTTCCGTCGTAAGTCGGTTGTTTATCAATCAACTCTTGGTGTAACAATTTTCTTCTCATTCTGTAGTGCGTTGAATCAACTTTCGCTTTTCCCGGGAAATCTTAAGACGTTCTATCAATCCTTACCTTTAGTGGATCAAAGTTTAGAATGGTTATTCCCAACACTCATCGCCTTCGGTATCAGTTCATGGTTTGGACACGTTTCCAGTGCTTCTATCACACAAAAACGCGCTAGCTAGTGATTCCGCTTTCATCGCTATGGTATGATGAACAAAATGGTTCTATTAATGGAGGCGTCATATACATGGATAAGATTGCTTGGATTACCGACAGCATGGCTTTTTTTGAGCCAGGAGAGGCTGAAAAAATCGGAGTCCATGTGATACCGACTTTACTCATCTTAAACGGAGAGTCTTACCGGGAGTATGTCGATATCTCGATTGAACAGCTTGATCAAAAAATGCGAGAAGATTCCCACGCTTCACCGACGACTTCTCAACCATCATTCGGTGACTTCGTAACCTTGTATGAACAATTGCTTGAAGATGGCTATGATTATGGGTATGCGATTCATATCACGAGTGGACTGAGCGGCACATATTCGAGTTCCGTCGCTGCAGCTGAAGCTGTCGGTTTCCCCTTATACGCGATTGATTCGTATACAGGTGCTGCGAATCAGCAAGAACTTGTCCGGATCGCACAACGACTCGTTGCTGCTGGTAAAGGTCCAGATGAAGTCATGTCTACGCTTGAGACATTCAAACACAAATCGCATTTTTATCTGATCATCGGAAATATGGAGACGATGCGACGGAGCGGACGTGTCTCAGGAAGTCAATTTTTACTAGCAAACATGCTCAATATTAAACCAATCGCTCAATTTAATGAGGAAGGACGACTTGTCCCATTTAAAAAAGTCCGTTCCATCAAAAAAGCTTTTAAAGAAATGGTCAGTGAAATTTCATCAAAAGTCAGTGCTCATGGTGTATATGATCGGACGCTTTATGTCAGTCATACGCTCGCTCATGCCGCTGCTGAAGAATTACGGCGCTTGATTTCTACAGAACATCCGGAGCTTCAAGTACGCATTACCCAATTTGGTCCTTCCATCTTGGCACATGCTGGCGCTGAGACGGTCGGTGTGTACTGGTTCGATGAGATTCCTTTACCAACAACTTGATATCTTGCACGAAACGATGAAAACCGGACGGTCTGCTTGAGACCGTCCGGTTTTTTCATGTCGTTTCATACTTACGAAATAGTTCTTCTAATAATACGGCTTCGTCCGTCGTCCGTTGAATCGGCTCATGCGGAAGCGTGATTACACTGGATAACGTCTCAGAAGGATATACATCAATCGAAACTTGTTCCATTTCGATGAGATACTCAAGGATGGAATCAAGTGATGTCTCCTTATTGAACTGACGAAGCCAATTTTCATATCGACGATCCACTTTTCCTTCTTTAAGCAAAATCTTTCCACCGTCAATGATCGCCCACTTCGGTGGCGCATCGATTTGAAAGAGTTCCAACTGCTGGTACTCTTCCATCGTTCGTTTCGTCACCGGAACAACACCGTTAATCGATACTAACCGTTTTAATCTAAGATGCGCTCGCATCGTCATAAAACGAGGTCGCCCAGCGACTCGCTCGACAAGCAACGTCGGCTTGTCGATGGAGCGCATCGTCTCTTCATCAAATAATAAACTATGATCAACATCTAACAGTAACATCAAGCCACTCCTTTTTTTCTACGGGAGACGATGAATGCATAGGAGCTACATAAAAGAATCGCGGCAAAACAATATCCACCGATGACATCTGAGAAATAGTGAACGTTTAAAATGATTCGAGAAGCTCCCATGGCGAGGAATAATCCAATCGTCACGATCGATACAAGTACCTTCCCACCTGTTTTCAAATGACGAAACGCAACAACGAGAAATCCGGTATAGACGGCAAAAGCCATCGCTGAGTGACCACTCGGAAAACTGTATCCTACGCCACCAACCAATTCATTTAATGAGGGGCGCTCTCGGACAAAGGCAAATTTAACGACTTGATTCAATACACCTACTGATATTGCCATGATTACATACCAGATACTTGCAATGCGATCCCGCCACAAAACATAACTCAGTATTCCAAGTAACACCGTCATCGTCATCGCCCCTGGACCTGATCCGAGTTGAGTGAACCAAGAAACGTAATCCCCTGGGACGTGTTGCGACATATATGACGATAATTGAGCATCAAATAAAAAATAGCCTGTCGTCCGAATGGAGACAGCGATGATCACGAATAAGACGACAGCGATGGATGCACCAATCCATGCCCCTCTCGCACCTCGCATCAGTATGTCCCCTTACGTTCTTCTAATTCTTCTGCTGAATAGTCTTCCTTATCTCGCAAACGATGCGCTAGTCGTCCGGATGCATTTGCTGCGATGGCTGCGACGATATCATCCATGAACGTATTGACTTTTCCGTCCCCAAGCTTCGTATCGAGTTCTTTGATGATACCGACCTTTGCTTTATCCAAATAGCCGAACGTCGTAACCGCAATCGAACCATACGTGTTGACGGCACCAATCGCAATCGTCTCATCTACGCCAAATAGCCCTTCATCGCTTTGGATGATGGACAGGAGGGGTTCTGATAATAACCCTTTTTCCGCCAAGATGTCTAGTTCTGCTCCGACGAGAATCGCATGTTGTAATTCACGTTTTTCAAGAACACGTTCTACTGAACTGACACATGTTTCAATTGTCAGATCCACCGTGTAGGGGGCCTGCATTTGGTAAACGATCTCAGCGATTGCATGAATCGTCACCCCTCGTTCATGTAACTTATCGATAGCTGCCTGTTTGACCTCTTTTGAATGTGTTTTCTTCATGACTATATCCACCTCTCCAACAAAGTACTTCATTAGTATACACGGATTCTGAACCTCCTCTCAAACTTCTTTGACATCGACGCCAGAATCCGTCATGATTATTTTGTAAAGCGTTATCATTTCAGGGGAAAGTAGGGGATTTTCGATGAACATCGGGGTTGTATTGTTTCCATCGAAACGCGTTCAAGATTTTGCAAATTCATACCGAAAGAGATATGACTCGAAGTATGCACTGATCACACCTCATATCACGCTACGGGAGCGGATGGAAGTTGATGAGACAGAATTAGACCACATCGTGACGGAGTTGAATCGAATCGCGTCCGAAACGAAGCCTGTCAATTTGCACATCCAAGGAGCTCGTTCGTTCCATCCGACGAACAATGTCTTGTTCCTTAAAGTAATGCCGACGGATGAGTTAGAACAATTACATCGCGCTTTGCATACGGGACCACTCGAACATAAGCCGAAATACGATTTCTTGCCACACATCACAATCGGTCAAGAACTGTCGGATGTCGAACTGTTCGATGTACTAGAACGTCTCAAGATGGAAGATATCCGTTTCCAAGAGGACGTCACGAAAATGGCTTTATTGTATGAACTGGAGAACGGTGCTTGGAGTGTCTATGAGACATTCCGCTTCACAGGTCAATGAATGATTAAACTTCCCGGTCGAAGCTTCGACCGGGAAGTTTTAGTTCTGGTAATACACCGTATGCATTTGCCTGTTCTTCTAAAAAGTCGTCCGCTTCGTGTTCGCGGTAAGGGTCAGTTGGGCGTATCGGTTGAACTCGAGCGACTGGTTCAGTCTTTAGCTGTGGATCGACACGTACTTGACGATTGACATATTGTACGACTGTAAAATCGATTGCGTTCATCCTCTGCACTTCCTCTCTCCTTCTAGTGACACTTATATTTGGTAGTTCCCCGATCGAGCACAAAAAAAACCAAGCCTCCCGCATGGGAAAGCCTGGCTTAATCGATCGTTTATTAAAGAATGTGGAATCCGCTATCGACGTGAAGAATTTCTCCTGTCACCCCACTCGACATTTGCGAAAGCAAGAACAATCCACTTTGACCAATTTGTTCCGTCGTCACGTTACGATGAAGTGGCGCTCGTTCTTCGATGCTATCAAGAATGGAATTGAAGTCGCCGACACCTTTTGCGGATACTGTCCGAATTGGACCAGCTGAAATCGCATTGACACGAACGCCTTGCTGACCGTATTCAGCAGCGAGATAACGAACGCTTGCATCTAATGCGGCTTTCGCAACACCCATGACGTTGTAGTTCGGAACCATTTTCTCACCACCGAGGTATGTCAACGTGATGACGGATGCATCTTCCGTGAAGAAATCCTTCGCGGCCTTGACGACTGCTGTTAAGCTGTAGGCTGAGATATCAAGTGCTTGCGCAAACTGTTCACGCGTTACCCCAGAAAACTCACCGCGAAGCGCTTCTTTATCCGCGAATGCGATCGAGTGAGCGATCCCTGAAATTTTACCGTGGTCCGCATGAATCATTTGGAAGACCTGTTCAATCTCTTCGTCACTCGTGACATCACACGTATAATAAGAAGCCGGTCGTGATAATTCTTGTCCTAATTTTTCAAGTGGTGCCTTGAAACGTTCTCCGACATATGTAAATGCCAGGCTTGCTCCAGCAGCGTCGAGCGCACGTGCGATACCCCATGCAATCGAACGTTGGTTAATGACGCCCATGACGACGTACGTCTTGCCTTCGAGTGAAGGATAAATATTCATGATAAAGTCCCCCTTGAATTAGTACCTGGTAATAAAACCTATCTTCAGGTTACAAAAACGTAACGCTTCTGTCAACCATCGCTCTTGATATTGCGGATTTGATAAATTACGGTAATATAGAAAGAGATAGAAAGTAGGGATGAAATGAATCGATTCAAATCATTTACACAACGTTATGATCATACGTTGCTTTTTTTACTCGCCTGTCTGATGGTCATCAGTATCATCGCCATCTATACAGCACAACCTTCGCTTAAAGGTGCGATCAGTGCCATTAACTTCTCTGCCAAACAAATTCAATGGTATGTCATCGGCTTCATGGCGTTATCCGTCGTCATTTTCATCGATTATGAACAGTTGAAGCGATTCCACTGGTTTTTATATGGAGCAGGTATCGTGTCATTGATCGGTCTTGTCGTTCTTCGAAACACACCAATCGTCACTGAAATCAAAGGGGCATACGGTTGGTATCAATTCCCCGTTATCGGTACGGTTCAACCGGCTGAGTTCATGAAGTTCTTTTTGATCGTTACGCTCGCTGCCGTCATTACCGAGCACAATGCGCGTTATGTTCAACATGAAAGAGATCTCTTGTTACTTATCAAGTTGGTCGCGGTTACAGCCTTACCGCTCGGTCTTATCATCATTCAGCCCGATCTAGGGATCGGTTTGATTCTATGCGTCATCTTAGCATGTGCGATGTTGTTATCCGGACTAAACTGGAAATGGCTTTTGACGATGTTCGGTCTGTTCGCAGGAGCCGTCATCATCTTCTTTTACCTGTTCTTTTTCCAAAACGATTTACTCGCAACCTTTTTCCCAGGTCACGCGATGAACCGGATCATGGCTTGGTTGCAACCGTTCGAATATGCGGATGATCTGTCGTACCAACTCGTCCAAGCAATCAACGCAACAGGTTCAGGGCAAATGTTCGGCGTTGGGTACGGGAAACTGCAAGTGTTCGTTCCAGAATTGCATACAGACTTCATCTTTACGACGATTGCCTCACACTACGGTTTCATCGGGGCTGCCATCGTCTTGATCGTCTTGTTCCTGTTCGTCTATCGCTTGATTCAGATTGCTCTCGAGACAGCGGATCCATTTGGTACCTATATCGTGACAGGATATGTCGCGATGTTTACGTTCCAAATCTTCCAAAACATCGGGATGACGATTGGTGTCTTACCAATCACAGGTCTTCCCTTACCGTTCATCAGTTATGGGGGATCAACGATGATCGTAAACCTCGTCGGTCTAGGATTGATCATGGCAATCGCCTCTCAATCTCGGATTTCCATGTTCGATGAAGACTAAACACAAATAAAAGGCAGTGGACCGAGTCCATTGCCTTTTATTTGTGTACTTTATCCTTCCAATCGAAGATCCTCAGGAAGTGGTGCTTCAAAACGAACCCGTTCTCCCGTCGCAGGATGAAGGAACGTTGCTGACGCACTATGGAGCGCCTGACGCGGAAGTAACGGGTTCCCTTGATACATCGTATCGCCAATCAAGGGATGCCCAAGAAAAGCAAGATGGACACGAATTTGGTGTGTCCGACCTGTCTCTAGTCGGATATCGAGTAATGAAATTTCTTGGTCAAAGGCTCGAACTAGACGGCTATTTAAGATATGCGTGATGGCACGTTGACCATCTGGTCGTACCATCCGTTCCATAAAGGAATGATCGGTTTGACCAATCGGTTGATCAATCGTTTGTACCGGTACGTTTCCGGGTGCATACGCTAAATAATGTCGTTCTAATTCATTAGATCGTTGCATGAGACTCATCCGGTGATGGGCAAGCCCGTGTTTCGCGAACAAGACAAGACCACTCGTATCACGATCGAGCCGATTAACGATATGGATTGCATACGGAATTCCTTGTTTTCGGTAATAACCAAGCACATAGTTCGATAATGAGCGTTCCGGATGCAGTCGTGACGGGATCGATGCCATGCCCGGCGGTTTATTGACGACGAGCAACCAATCATCTTCAAACAAAATATCAAGTTCCCCTTCTGTCGCCACCATATCCGGTGCTGGTGTCTCTTCCGGGAAGAAGACATGGACACGATCACCCGCGTGTAAGACGTCGTGGACGTTAACATGCTGACCATTACGCGTGATATCCCCATGATTTTTAATCGATACTAACATTTTCCGCGAAATCCCTAAGCGGGTCGTACAAAAATGACTGACACGCCAGCCATCCTCAATGTCAGTCACCATCTGTTGTAGCTGAAATCCATTCATGTTTCCATTTCCTTTACTTTAACGTCTTTCGTCTGCCAGGAAAGATTCCCGCACCCGTTGCCAGAACGGGAAAGAACGAAAACGAGCAAATTTCACTTTTTTATCAGAGACCCGGCACCGAATCGATGTCACGTTTTGATGAATGATCGAAGCATAGTGGTCATAGGTCATCTGAAAATCAATCGGATTAACGGGACGAATTTCGACATCATGATGTTTGGGTAGCAACATCGGTGAGCCGATCGTCCGGTAGACACGATTGTTGATGGAAGCCATCTCTGTAATTTGAATTGCTTCGAGCGCCGGGTGAACGATCGCTCCGCCGAGTGCCTTATTGTACGCTGTCGAACCAGACGGTGTCGATACACACAGTCCATCACCTCGGAATGTCTCAAAGTAGTCGCCTCGAATCGATAAATCGCAAACGAGCGTCTGATTAAAACTTTTAATCGTACATTCATTCAAGGCAAGCAGTTGGTTGTGTGAACCGTCCGCATAATCAATCGAGAGTTCAAGCAACGGGTATTGAACCGTCGCTAAATCCTGCTTCGCGATATGATCAATCAGTTCATCCATTTCTTCAGGGCGCCAATCCGCATAAAAACCAAGATGCCCCGTATGAATCCCAACAAGCGTGATCGTCTCTACTTGATCGAGATACGAATGGAACGCCTGTAGCATCGTTCCGTCTCCACCGATCGAGACGACGATTTCCGGCTGGCTGACATCAAGAATACATCCCCGATCCGTCAATGCCTGCTCGAGTTGCTGTTTCAGCGCATGAGATCGCTCATCATCACGAGCCGTGATTGCAAAACGCATGGTCATCCCCCTACTCTTTTAATCGTTCAGACGCCTTAGCGTCGCGTTGAAAGACGAGTTGTGCGTCTTGGATTTCTACTTTCAGCTGGCTCATCTCCGCATCAAGCAAAAATGCTGCCTCTGCTGCACGACGCAGACGCTCACGCGTCTCTTCCGGAATATTTCCTTGGTACTTATAATTCAACGAGTGTTCAATCGTTGCCCAGAAGTTCATCGCAAGCGTTCGAATTTGGATCTCGACTAACGTCGGAACTTCACCTTCGATCGTCTGTACCGGATAGGCAATGATGACGTGATACGATCGATAGCCACTATCCTTTTTTTGCGTAATGTAGTTCCGTTCTTCGACGATTTTAAAATCTCCGCGCGAGCGCAACAGCTCAAGGACATGAATGATATCATCGACGAATTGACACATGATACGTAATCCGGCGATATCCTGCATGTCTTGTTCTAATGACTCACGCGCAATTGCTTTTCGTTCCGCTTTTTGAAGAATGCTCTTTACAGGTTTGACCCGTCCTGTGACAAATTCAATCGGTGAATGTTCTCCCCGTTGCTGAAATTGTTTACGAATCGCTTTTAGCTTAACTTTCAACTCATCGACCGCGATCTGATACGGTGCAAGAAATAAATCCCAATTTTCTTTTGTCATCTGATTTGTCACCACTTTTAATCGAATAGTATTGGTTCACTGCCTGTTCCTACCTCATTCATGTTATCATATTTTCAGACATTCAACTAGAAAGGCGTGATTCCGATTAGACAAGAATTGGAAATCGAATTTAAGAACTTATTGTCTGAACAAGAATATCTATCGTTATTTACCCATTATGCGTCAGCTAAACAACCCATTTGGCAAGCAAATGATTATTTTGATACGCCAGATTTTGAACTTCGAAAAAAAGGTGCTGCATTACGGATTCGTGAGAAAAAACAAGGGCTCGTACTGACTTTAAAACAACCCCATGAGGAAGGGTTGCTTGAAACGCATGTCACGTTATCATCAACTGAAGCAGAAGATCTGTTCAAATACGGTCTAATTCATTCCGAAGAGATGAACGAACAGCTAAAGTCATTTGATTTACAGGGATCTTTGGAGCATTTAGGTCGATTAGAGACAGAACGAATCGAAACCGTGCTCCCGGAAGGATTGCTTGTCCTTGATAAAAGTCGCTATCTCGGACACACCGATTATGAGTTAGAGTTTGAGGTCAGTAACTTCGAACAAGGGCAAAAGGATTTCGAGCGACTTCTTTCAGAACATGACATTCCCCAGCGCAAAACAAAAAACAAAATCGTTCGCTTCATGGAGCGTAAAGCGCTTTCTTGATTTTTCGTGTAAGAATGAACAAGCAAAACCTTTGCTCTTTCTTTTTTTTCGTTGCTAAAATAGGGTAACGATAACAACAGGAAGGGGTGAACGGATGGAACACTCACAATGTAACGGATCTTATTGTTCATTGGACGAACCATCGATTCAACAACCGACGAAACCTCTGGAAATCTATCATTTTCTAGATGTGACACAAACGGATGGTTTACGGTTGATACCCGTCCTCAAGAAGCTAGAGCTAGAATATGGTCATCTGTTCCGTCTTCGGACGATTGCAACGATTCCATGTGCTCCATCACGATCTGCATGCGATATGTCACCACTCGTCATTCTAAAAGCAATTGAGCTTCAAGGAAAGACGTTTGGTATGCGATTCATGCGACGCCTTCGAATGCTTCATAACGTCGAAGGAGAAAGTGCTTATAGTCGCCCATCATTGATGCGGCTAGCAGAGGCATTAACGGAGTATGGTTTGGATTTAGAAGAGTTTCATCGTGATGTCTCGTCGGATACGATTCAGCAAATGCTCGAGAAAGAAACCGAACTAGTCACCGATTGGGATGTTCGGATTCTTCCAACACTCGCTTTTGTCGGAGACGAAGAAGCGATCAAAGCAGAAGGACCTTATGAGTATTTGGTGTATGTCTCGATCTTAAGTGAATTGCTAGATCATACGATCGAGAAACAACCGAAGCCACCACTCGAACAATTCTTGAGACGGTATGAAACAGCAACAACGGCTGAAATCGCCTTTATTTATGATGCTCCTGAATCCCAGATTGAACACGAATTAAAAAAACTGGTCTTGCAACAAAAATGTGCTTCTCTATCGTACTGTGATGGAAAAGTATGGCGTCATTTAAAAGATTCGGCACACGCATGATAAAAACAATAAAAAGGACAGTGAAGCATGCTTCACTGTCCCTTTTTAGTATTTACTCATAGAATAAGAAAAAGTCCTTCATGACGAGAAGGACTTTTCTTTTGACCACTGGATGGGGGAAAAAGAGAATCGACTGGGGAATGTGACCCTCTTCACAATATAAGTATATCGTGGACTTCGCCTCTTTTCCACTCTTTGTTCACTTTGTCACAAAGATGTCACTCTGCTAACAAAGCTTCAAATTCATCTAGGACACGTTCAAATTGACGCAATGCTGCTTCAACTGGCGCTTTTGTTGTCATATCGACACCCGCAGCTTTTAATACTTCGATTGGATAATCACTTGATCCCGCTTTTAAGAAATTGTTAATGTATCGCTCTACAGCAGGTTGTCCTTCTTCTAGAATCTGATCCGTCAAAGCAGCGGCAGCAGAAATGCCCGTTGCATACTGATAGACATAATAATTGTAATAGAAGTGTGGAATCCGAGCCCATTCTAGACCGATTTCTTCATCCAATACAATTTCTTCTCCGAAGTATTTTTGATTCAACGCATAATACGTTGACGTTAAGAATTCCGGTGTCAGCGATTGGCCAAGACGAGCCGCATCATGAATTGCATGTTCGAACTCGGCGAACATCGTTTGTCGGAACAATGTTCCACGGAATGTTTCGAGTTGATTGTTTAATAAATAGAGTTTTTCTTTACGATCCGTTACTTTCTTCAATAGATAGTCGTTCAACAATGCTTCATTCGTCGTTGAGGCAACTTCTGCGACGAAGATTGAATAATCACCATATGGATATGGTTGAGACTTCCGCGTGTAATAACTATGGACAGAATGTCCGAATTCATGTGCGAGTGTAAAGAGGTTGTTGATGTTGTCTTGCCAGTTCATCAAAATGAACGGCTGTGTATCATAAGCACCAGAAGAGTAGGCTCCACTCCGTTTACCACGCGTCTCTCGGACATCAACCCAACGTTCAGACAATCCTTCTTCGAGGATGTGCTTATACTCTGTTCCAAGCGGTGCAAGTCCTTCAACCATCAATTGTTTCGCTTCCTCGTAAGAGACTTTCATCTCCACCTCAGAAACGAGCGGTGTGTACATATCATACACGTGTAGTTCATCAAGTCCAAGTACTCGCTTACGTAAAGCGACGTAACGATGGAGTAATGGTAAATGCTCATGTACCGCTTCAACTAATCCATCATAGACGGACTCAGGAATCGCATTACCATGTAAAGCTGCTGCGCGTGCCGATGGGAACTTCCGGACATCCGCATAGAAGTTGTCTTTCTTAACTGACCCAGCAAGTGTCGAAGCGAGCGTATTCGTGTATTTTGCATATGTTCCATACATC
Organism: Exiguobacterium sp. Leaf187; assembly: GCF_001423925.1. Lineage (NCBI taxonomy): Bacteria > Bacillati > Bacillota > Bacilli > Caryophanales > Exiguobacterium > Exiguobacterium sp. Leaf187. The sequence continues at coordinate 1,143,959 of NZ_LMPR01000009.1, forward strand.
GCTTTAAATGCAGCTTCACGGACCGAACGATCAGATGACTCGAGGAATGTGATAAAGCGACCATGTGTCAACTCTGTCTCTTCTCCGTCTTCCCCTTTGATTTTCGGGAATGTCAGATCTGCATTGTTCAACATGCCGAACGTCGTACCGGATTGACCGAGTACTTCTCCTGCCTTTGCAAGAATCGCTTCTTCCGCTTCCGTCAGGACGTGTTCACGCTCTTGATTCAATTCATCAAATGCATGACGATACATCGCAAGATCTGGATTCTCATTAAGATACGTCTCAATCGTTGACTCAGGTACAGCTAACAATTCTGGTGTCATGAAAGCAAGTGTTGCTCCGATTTGCGACGCGAGCGTCCGAGCACGGTCATTCATAGCTTGGTAGAAGCTGTCTGCTGTATTTTCGTCATAACGCATGTGCGCGTATGTATAAAGCTTATAAAGGCGTCTTGAGACTTCGTCGCGTAACTGTAACCCTTCATAGAGTGTTTCTGCACTCTGTCCAAGACGACCCTTATACTCGACGAGTAATGGAAGCATCGCTTTCACCGATTCGAATTCTTCTTCCCACGCTTCGTTCGTTGCGTAAATCGACTCTAGATTCCATGTTTCTGTAACGTCAACATCTTGACGTGTTAATACTTCTGCCATTTCCCTCACTCCTTTAATTCAGTTATACCTGTTTTCTTTTCGACAAACAATCGAAGTGCTCCTGCTAAAACAGCTTATTCGCCTCCTCGATCCGTTCCATCCATTCTCTGACGAGAGCATCAATCAAATCTCTTTCAATCGATAGATTCAATTGGTAAAGCAGTTGATTTATGGCATGTTCTAGATGGATTGAAGTATATCTCCCTTTTAGCTTTAAAAAGACTGCGATTTGAAATTCAAAGGGATGGACAGGGAGAAATAATAGACGTGTGATCGGAAGAAACACAAATGAGGGAAGGTTTTGTAGATGGAGACCTGCTTGATACAGTGGGGTCTTGAGAATGCGTGGAGGTAATGAAGGATAAAAAGGACGTCTCCGATAGCGATGAACGATCCCTTGCCATCGAGCGATTGAAAATTTCCGAGGAAATGATGAAGGCTCTGTCGAGAGAAAATCAGATAACGAGAGCGATTGAACCGTGCAATAGACATGGTGTTTTGCAAAAGGAACTGGATGTCGAAATCTCCGGATTTGATTCTCGACGATCAGATCCAAATAATCATTTTGTAAAAATGCTTGTCGCATCCAACCCTGCAATCGCAACGTGACACCATGTGAAGGATGAAATCCGATCCACCGAACCGTTTGTTCTTGTTTCGCATCAAGTAAGGCTCGTCTAATCCATTCTTCTGCCGACATCGGAGAACGTTGAATCTCAATTCCAAGTTTCTGTTCTGGTATCCACAGGTCAAAACGTCTCTCTCCAGTCACCCATTCAATTTCGACTTGGATACCTGCATTTATTAAAGAATCGGCAATGCGCTTTTTCCAGGACATATGCACACTACTTTCTCCTGAACAAGCTGAGATATGTGCAAAATGTGGTCGTCGTCCTTGCCTGACGCGCAAGGGCTTCAGGCAATACGGACAACGTAAGGACATCGCTTTTAATTCATGGATGGGAAATCTGTGAATCATGATGCGTTTACCAGAAGCATCAATGGCTTCAAACATCTGAATCGTCCCCTTTTTCTAGAGTAACGGTGAGAATAAACGTGAAATCGATTCAATCAATCGACGGCGTAATGGACGCCGATGGAACATATCAGCATCAACTTGTGTCGAATGGCTAAAATCTTCATAAAAATCACGTGTTAGTTCATGGACAGAGTTCGTTCCATATAAGAAAGCATTCACTTCGAAATTCAAATGAAAACTACGTAAATCCATGTTCGCTGTCCCAATCGTTGCGATGGCGTCGTCCACAACGATGACTTTCGAGTGCATGAATCCTTTATTGTACTCGTAAATTTTCACACCAGCTCGTAGCAAGTCATCAAAATAAGAACGGCTCGCAAAAAATACGATTTTATGGTCTGGAAAGCTCGGTAGCAAAATACGGACATCAATCCCTGCCATAGCAGCTGTCTTCAGTGCTGTCATCAGATCTTCATCCGGTATCAAATACGGAGAAGCAATATAGACTGATTCACGCGCTTCCGTGATGAGCCCGAAGTAAAGTGATTTCATTGCCTCATGTGGCTCATCAGGACCGCTCGCAATGATTTGAACACCCCCTGTTGCTTCTTCAACGTACTCAAGTGGCTCCATGTAAAACGGTGTAAACAGCCGTTCACCTGTCATGTAATACCAGTCTTGGAGAAAAATCAGTTGGAGTTCAGAGACAGCCTCTCCCCTTACGAGAAGATGGGTATCACGCCAAAAACCAAAATGTTGATCGCGACCGATATACTCATCCCCAATGTTGATTCCGCCTGTAAATGCAACCGTTCCATCGATGACGACAATTTTCCGATGATTCCGGTAGTTCGATTTACTAGAAATAAACGGTAAGACGACAGGGAAAAACGCGCGAACCTCAACGCCAGCCGCCTGCATCTTCTTGAAATAATGCTTATCCGTCGAAAAACATCCGACGGCATCATAAAGAAAACGGACCTCGATTCCTTGCTCGGCCTTTTCAATCAACGCTTCCTGTAACTGAAGCGCAAGTTGATCATCCCGTACGATATAGTACTCCAAATGAATATGATGCTGTGCTTGACGAATCTCTTCTAAAAGAATCGGAAACTTTTCCTGACCATTCGTCAAGATTCTTGTATGTGTATTATACGAAATCGGAAGACGACTGATTGAATCGATAAGTGTCACAACTTTTCCATAACGCCCTTCTTGGAACACTGATTGGTGTACCCCTGCCTTAAACTGGGTACGATATTTAATGTAAGACTCCTCATCAAGCATTGCCTTCAGTCGAAACATTCTTTTTCGGCGGTAGTTCTGACCAAATGTGAAATACACGAATACGCCAACGACAGGCAATGCCATCATGACGAGTGCCCAGACGAGCGTTCGTTCTGGGTTTCGATTTTCGAGTAGAATGATGACGAACACGCTCATGACGACCAAAATGATGACGATGGACAGCCAACCTACCATGTAGACACTCCAATAGTAGGATAAAAAGGCAATCAAGCCGATGGTCAAGATGAGGGTCATGAGAAGTTGTACACGTCGTAGCATGAATCCCCCTCCTTTTATGTAAGTAGTACAAATCGTATTTAAACTGATGACAGAAAGGAAGCGTTTAAATGGGTACGTATATCATTACTGGTGCAACAAGTGGAATTGGTGAGGCAACTGCGCTTCAACTCATCCGGGAGGGACATACTGTCCTTGCGATTGGTCGTAATGAAGATAAAGGATCCTCGCTTGAATCAAATGGAGAAGGACGTTTATATTTCTTCCCTGTCGACTTAACTGATTCCTCTGCAATCGATGCGTTCTTTGAAGAAACACAAGAAGATTTCCCAGAAATCGATGGTATTTTCAACAATGCAGGTACTTTCGGTAAACCCGTTGCACCTGAACGTGTCTCCGATCAACAAAAAGAAGTATTCCAAGTGAACTATCACGCACCCGAACGAATCATACAGCTCGCGACGAAACGCTTTTCAAAAGGTGCTTCCATCGTCAATAATAGCGCCATCGTAGGTCATGTTAAGTTTCCAGCAATGCTACTGCCTTACGCTTCGTCTAAAAGTGCTTTACTGACGCTAACAAAGACATACGCCGCCCGCTTCCATGGTAAGTACCGATTTAATGCGATTTGCCCGGGACCAGTCGATACAGCGCTCAGTCATGCGTTATATGGCGGGAAAGATAAATTTGACCTCGCAATGAAACATCACCTTCGAGGTGAGCCTGCACAACCTTCTGAAATCGCTGAGGTCGTTTGTTTCTTATTATCAAACAAAGCGAGTTACATCAACGGTCAAGCGCTCATCGTAGATGGAGGCTATACACTCACTTAATACCAGAACAAAAGGAGGTATCACGATATGTGATCCTCCTTTTCCTCGCACTTTTTCTGACCTTAGTTCGGAAAATGTTTCCGAATGAACGGAAAGACATCTGAAGCAATGATCTGTTTCCCGTATTCAGCTACAGGATGTATTGTTTGTTCGCTGAACTGGAGATACTCTGCGATTAAACTCATGACGTTTTCTTGCGCTTCTACGTTCACATCATCTTCGAAATGAACATGCAGTAAATAGAGCCCATCTTTTTGATAAAGCGCTGTTTCAAGTTCTGCGAATACAGGAGCATTCGCATATTGACTGAGCGCGATGATATGTTCGAAATCGCGAGTTTCAAATAAAACATCTTGGCTTAACTCTGTATCTTTATCTTCTGTCTCAGACATCGCTGATCGTAAAAGTGAATCGAGTTCGTCTTCATCGACTTGCTCGCCATCAACTGCATTTTTCGCGATCGTTACAGTGACTTCAAGACCTTTTTCAAATGCTTGCACTTGTATCCACAGTGGACCTTCGAAGGAGATGGACTCTTTTTCATTCGCTTCGTCCATCATCTGCCAGAATAACTGTTCTCCCCGTTCCCGGTTATACCAAATCTCATCTCGGGCAAAACCACGGCGTTCGATGTCGGTGTACGTGATGAAGAACTTGACCGTATTGTCATTGACGCGTTCGATTTTCAAACTGTCCACTCCTTTCTTCTCGTTCCTTATCTAGAATACGAACGAGGACATAACTTGGATTCATGGTTTTGAATCCGAAGGATATATTTCTATTCCTTTGTTATCTTTATTTTAACCTTTTTTATCGGTAACAAAAAGCACACTGCTCACGAAGCAGCGTGCTTTTTGAAATTACTCGTTGACAAGACGCTGTGCTTCCAAAAGTTGGAATGTACGCACCTTGCGCGGTAAGAATCGACGGATTTCATCCTCGTTGTATCCCACTTGAAGGCGTTTTTCATCAATCAAGATTGGGCGACGCAATAATCCCGGATATTCTTGAATCAAATCGTATAGATGCTGCAACGATAAGTTTTCAACGGAAACATCGAGTTTCGAGAAGACTTTTGAACGTGTTGAAATGATCTCGTCCGTTCCATCTTCCGTCATGCGAAGAATCTGTTTGATTTCATCGAGCGATAATGGTTCTGAAAAGATATTACGTTCAACGAACGGGATTTCATGTTCTTCAAGCCACGCGCGTGCTTTCCGACAAGAAGTACAACTTGGTGAAGTATAGAGTGTTACCATTGAAAAACATCCTCCCCCTGATTTAACATCATTCAATACCTATGTGAATAAGCAGATATTGATGATGGTTCTATTACTTGACAGTTTACATCTAATAAAGCAGAAAACCTAGCTTTTTTACAAAGATGAAAGAACTTTTCGTAAAAAAGCTTGTTAAAGCCACCACGTGGCTTTAACAAGCTGGCGTGTGATCAAATGGCTGAGAAATCGTCTCTTTTGCTTTAGGAAGTTTCATTTCTTTCAGTTTTTTCTCTAAAATATCCCGCAAAAGGCGCTTCTTCAGCTTTTTCTTCTTGTCACGTTCTTTCATATTCCGACACCCCATTCGGCCCGAAACAGAACTAACAACCATACGAAAGCGAATAAATCATCTTCTACACTAGTAAGTATACCACGTATCTCAAAAATCTATTCCTACTTTAAGCAATTAAATATGTGAGATTGTCGATTGATAAATGAAAAATAGTTGCAATTTCTTTCAAATTTCTGTAGAGTATATAGAAATATCAACGCTCAGAAAGGAGTTTTTCATTCATGGCATTAACACTTGTTACGATTCTCGATCATCCGATCGCTCAAAAATATTTATCTCGTTCTGGCTTGAATCATGCGATTTCAGTAGCGGAACGCGCACTGACACTCGCTACGAAACGTGGTTTAGATGCTGACACTGCTACGAAGGCAGCACTCTTACATGATATTGGTCATTACGAATGGTATACCGACGGCACTTGGAACTATGATTTATATCGCCAAAATGATATTCATGCCATTAAAGGAGCTGAACGTGCTCATAAACTATTGATTCGCCTTGGTGAAGAACCAGCACGCGCAAAAGAAATTGCTCTCGCTGTTCTTTTGCATACGGATTCCTATCTCCCACCAGGTGCGATCAACCGAACACCTCTTCAACAACTTGTTCATGATGCGGATACGCTGGAAGAACAGCCGGGCGGACTCCATCATTACGAAAAAATTGACTTTGAAGAAGCCATGCGTCGTCTTGATGCGATCGATTCAGTAGTCCACCGATTTGCTCATCTACCGCGTATCGCATCAGAAAATTAAAAAGGCATTTCCACGATCAACGTGGAAATGCCTTTTATTTTAAAAAATTATACGAGTTGCGCTTGATACGCTTCAAGTTCTGCATCCGTCATCGAAACGAAGTGACCTGGCTCGATTTCACGAAGTGGTGGAATGCTCGAATCTTCATCCGATTTACCAACCGGTCCACTCGTCGGACGATCAAAGATAATCCGTTTACGTGTCCGCTCGTGCTCTGGATCCGGAAGCGGAATCGCTGATAGAAGTGACTTCGTATACGCATGAACTGGATTCTCATACAGACGATCTGCATCACACAATTCAACGAGGTGACCCTGATACATAACACCGATCCGGTCTGAGATATACTTGACCATCGATAAATCGTGGGCGATGAACAAGTATGTCAAACTGCGATCCCGTTGTAGTTTTTTCATCAAGTTGACGACTTGGGCTTGAATCGATACATCGAGTGCTGAAATCGGCTCATCCGCAATGATGAAGTCCGGCTCTACAGCAAGTGCGCGTGCGATCCCAATCCGCTGACGCTGACCACCTGAGAACTCATGCGGGTAACGACTCGCGTGTTCTTTCGTTAAACCAACAGTCTCAAGTAAATCATACACACGGTTATTACGCTCCTCTTTCGAGTTCGCTAAGCCATGGATATCGATACCTTCAGCGATGATATCACCGACTGTCATACGTGGATTTAAAGAGGCATATGGATCTTGGAAGATCATTTGCATCGCACGGTTAAACTTCAGTTTCTCTTTACGCGATTTTTTCGCGTGTACGTTTTCACCTTTGAACATGACTTCGCCGTCTGTCGCATCATACAAGCCGATGATCGAACGACCAGTTGTCGATTTACCGCAGCCTGACTCCCCTACAAGACCGAGCACTTCTCCTTCATAGATATCAAACGAGAGACCATCGACTGCTTTAACGACACGACCGCGACCAATATTAAAGTGTTGTTTTAAGTTTTTTACTTCAAGTAGTTTCTTACGGTTTTCCATTACTTCAGACCGCCTTTCAGAAGCGATTTTGAGAACACGCTGTCCGGACGGTATTTTAATGCCAAGTCACGGATTGCTGCAGGTGGTTCGACGTATGGTGCTTGTGGATGTAGCAACCACGTCGCCGCTTCGTGTGTATCTGAGATTTTGAAGAAAGGTGGTTCTTTCTCGAAATCAATCTTCATCGCGTATTTATTACGCGGTGCAAACGCATCACCTACTGGTGGGTGCATCAAGTTCGGTGGCGTTCCAGGAATTGCTGGAAGATCTTGCGAACGGTCATCCGATGGACGTGGCATCGAACCAAGTAGTCCCCATGTGTATGGATGACGTGGCTCATAGAAGATCTCATCTACCGTTCCTTTTTCAATCAATTTACCAGCATACATGACGGCTACACGGTCAGCCATGTTCGCTACGACACCTAAATCGTGTGTAATGAAGATTATCGCTGTACCCGTTTTTTGCTGGATGTCTTTCAATAACTCAAGAATCTGAGCTTGAATCGTAACATCGAGTGCAGTTGTCGGCTCATCCGCAATCAATACTTTCGGGTTACAAGCAAGTGCGATCGCGATGACAATCCGTTGACGCATCCCACCTGATAATTGGTGTGGGTATTGTTTCAGACGCGCTTCTGGGTTTGGAATCCCTACGAGTGTCAAAAGTTCGAGTGTACGTTTCTTCGCTGCGTCACCCGTTAAACCTTGGTGACGTTTTAAGCCTTCAGCGATTTGTTTATAGATTGTCATCGTCGGGTTAAGTGATGTCATTGGATCCTGGAAGATCATTGCGATATCACGACCACGGACTTTTTGCATCTCTTTATCGGAAAGCTTAACTAAGTCACGACCTTCGAATAAAATCTCGCCTTTCGTGATTTCACCCGGTGGGTTTGGAATCAAACGCATGATTGCTTTTGAAGTAACTGACTTACCAGAACCAGACTCACCAACGATTGCGAGTGTCTCGCCTTTTTTCAAATCAAACGATACACCGCGGACGGCTTGAACCGTCCCGGCATACGTATGGAAAGCGACATTCAGGTCGCGAACAGATAAAATAGTTTCCATTGTGAATGAGCTCCTCTCTAGTTTCCGTTAGCGTCGTAAACGTGGGTCGAACGCATCACGTAATCCATCTGCCAACATGTTGAAGCTGATCATGAGGAGTACGATGACCGTCGATGGAACAACGAGCAAGTAAGGGAACGTTTTGAGTTCTTTATACCCTTCGTTGATCAAAGTACCAAGTGACGGTTGTGGTGGTGCAAGTCCTAAACCGATGAAGCTTAAGAATGCTTCAAAGAAAATTGCACTTGGAATCGTGAACATGAGTGAGATGATGATCGTTCCCAAGGTATTTGGAATCAAGTGTTTGAAGATCAACCGTGTGCTAGAAGCACCAAGTGTCCGTGCTGCAAGAACGAACTCTTGGTTCTTTAGTTTCAAAATTTGACCACGAACAAGTCGGCTCATCCCGATCCAGCCGGTAATCGTCATCGCAAGGATGATCGTCGTAATCCCTGGTTCAAGAATTAAGATGAACAAGATAATTAATATCAAGTTCGGTACACCTGTCAAAATTTCAGCAATCCGTTGCATGATGTTATCGACACGTCCACCATAATAAGCAGAGATACCACCGTATGTGACACCTACGAGAACGTCAATGACTGCTGCCATTAAACCGATGAATAAGGAAATCTTTGTGCCTTCCCAGACACGTGACCAAAGATCACGACCAAGGTGATCCGTACCAAACCAGAAGTTCTCTGTCACCTGTTTTTGTTTATAAAAATCAATCGGTGTTTCACCAAGTGTTGCCATACCATCAAAACCAGCCCACTCTAACCCTGAAACTTTAGGCGGAAGTTTAGCCTGTGTGATTGTTTGGGTATAAGGATCATTACCAGAAAGTGAAGAACCCACTAGTGACATGATCGCGATGATGATGATGACCGCTAACGATAGGATCGCCGCTTTGTTCTTACGCAAACGCATCCATGCATCTTGCCAGAAGTTTAAACTTTTACCAGCAAGGCGTTCTCCCGCCTGTTCATTGAACTCAACGTGTTGGAACAGTGACGAATCAAACTGTTCTGATTTTGCATTTGAATTTTGTTCAGCCATTATTTGTTACCCCCCAAACGAATCCGTGGATCAACGACACCGTACAGTAAATCGACGATTAAGATCATGAGAATGAAGACTGCCGAGAAGAATAACGTCGTTCCCATGATAACCGTGTAGTCATTTTGTGTGATCGATGATACGAATAACTCACCCAGTCCTGGTACCGCAAAGATTTTTTCAATAACAAGCGTACCTGTGATTAGCGCAGCTGTCATCGGTCCAAGAATCGTGATTGCCGGAATCAAAGCATTCCGAACCATGTGTTTCCAAGTAATCGCTTGACCATCTAGGCCTTTTGCTTTAGCTAACGTGACGTAATCCTGACCTGTAACTTCCAACATCTCTGTACGGACGAATCGAGCAATCGAGGCCGTGACCCCAAGTGATAACGATATGGTCGGTAAAATAGTATGCGCCGGGCTTTCCCAGAACGCGACTGGCAAAACGCCCCATTTCACGCCGACATAGTACTGAAGGAGTGAGGCGAATACGAAGGAAGGTACTGAGATCCCGATAACCGATACGAACATCGCACCATAATCAATCACTGTGTTGTGACGAAGCGCCGCGATAACACCAAGTACAAGCCCTAGTAGGACGCCAAGAATCAACGCCTGAACTCCAAGTTGAGCCGATGGTCCAATTCGTTCAGAGATCAGATCCGTTACCGGACGGCTATCATACTTAAATGAAATACCAAGATCTCCTTGGAACAAGTTGACCATGTACGCTGCGTAGCGTTGCGGAAGTGGATCATTCAAGTTGTACTTATCCCGAAGGATGTTCAACTGTTCAGGAGAAAGTTTCTCCTGGTTTTGGAACGGTGAACCTGGTAGCAGATCCATCAAGAAGAAAGTGAACGAAGCGATGAGTAAAAACGTCATTACGCCGTAGATCAGGCGTTGAGCTAAATAACGGCCCATAAGATGGCACCCCCTATAAAGATTTTCTGTTTTTTTCGAAACATCAATAAAATCAGTATGACCCACAATTGTCGGAACATTCAAGAATTTTGTCATAAAAATTTAAAAATTCTTTTTTATTGTGCTTTGATTTGATGTTCGTTTGGATGTTTTTCTAATTTCATCCAATAGTCAGAATTTTTCGTTTGATTCCATTATACTTTGCTAACAAAGTAATTAGAACTACTTTTTTACGAAACTTTCACATTTTCGTAAAAAATGAGTTTCCATTCAGAAAAAGTAGTATAAAACAGGAGCGTACCCGAACTGATCAGGGGACGCTCCCATTCTCGATTACTTAATGTCAACGTATTTGTATTGGAAATCTGCTCCGAACAATTGCCGGTTGAAATCTTTGACCGTCGGACGGCTTAAATATGCAGAACCAGCTTGATAAATTGGAGCAATCGCTTGATCTTTTTCGATCAATTGTGCTTCCGCTTGTTTAAAGAGATCAAGACGTTTTGTTAAATCTGACTCTTCATTCGCTGCATTCAACAATTTATCATAGGCAGAGGATTTATACTTGACGTCGTTTTGGCTGTTTGTTGATTCAAAGATCGAGAGGTTAGACATTGGATCTTGGTAGTCTGGACCCCAAAGTGAGTAAGAGATTTGATAATCTCCTTTTGCTTCAAGATCGAGTTTATTCTTAAACGGCTGTTGCTTGATAGCAACTGTGACGTTTGGAAGATTCTTCTCGATTTGACCTTTCATATACTCTCCGATTTTTTTCGCATCTTCACTATCGAATGAGAGCAATTCAATCGTCGTCTTTTTGTTACCATTTGCTTTTTTCCAAAGATCTGCTGCTTCTTTAGCATCACGATCGAACCAGTTGATGTCGCTTGTATAGTCTTTTCCTGATGCATCTTTGACAAATTCTTTTGGAATGAAGCTTGTTGTTGGAATCGATCCGTTCGCAAGAAGCGTATCCGTGATTCCTTTTGGATCGATCGCACGAGCGATGGCTTTACGTGCATTCACGTCCTTCATCGTTGCATCTTCGTTGTTGAATTTCAAATAAGCAATCGAAGAGCGAAGAGCTGTTTTGAATTCCGGCTTCGATTTATAAGCTTCAACTTGCTCTGAAGTCAGACCTGCATAATCAATCTCATTTGAATCATAAAGATTCGCTACTGTTGACGTATCCTTAACGACACTGATCGTAACTTCATCAAGTTTGACGGCATCTTTATCCCAGTAGTTGTCGTTCTTTTTCAGAACACGTTTTGAATCCGTTTTCCACGATTCCCAAACGAAAGGACCGTTATAAAGCAATTTATCTGGTTTAAGTGAGAAGTCTTTTTCATTCTTTTTGTAGAAATCTTCGCTAATTGGCGTGTACGTACCGAAAGATGTCAATGAGAGGAAGTAAGGAGCCGGACGCTCAAGTTTTACTTCTAACGTTTTGTCATCGATTGCTTTAACACCGAGTTCGTCGACAGATTTTTTACCTTTTGTCACATCAGAGCCGTTTTTTAACGTGTCAAAGATGTAAGAATAACCAGAACCTGTTTTCGGATCAGCTGCACGCTTCCATGCAAATTCAAAGTCTTGTGCTTTGACCGGCGTACCGTCAGACCATTTCGAATCACGAAGTGTGAACGTATACGTTAAATTGTCACTTGAAATATCTGTTTTTTCTGCAAGTGCTGGAATCGCTTTTCCGTCTTTGTCTAAACGATAAAGACCTTCCATCGTGTTCCCGATCATGTTAAACGCGACAGCATCCGTAGCTTTCGCTGGGTCAACTGTCGTGATATCCGATGTATCCGTCAAACGTAAATTTTTCTTTCCGTCTGTCGAACCTGAATCACTGTCTCCTCCACCTGTCGAACATCCAGCAAGCACAGCGCTTCCTGCAAGCATGACGGATAAAGCAAGACCGACTGTTTTTTTCTTCATCGGTAAGTCATCTCCTTTTCAATTTCTAAGTTGCCATAATGCCTATGACATCAATAACGTCCCGTCGAAACTGCAATGTATTCCCCAAAATCCATTGACCTAGTTTCAAAAACCTAAACGAAGTGATAAATTGATTTTATGTGAGAATAGCATTAACGTCAAGTAAATAGTCACACTATTTGCTATTTTGCATCATTCGTCTGTTACTGATTCGTAACAGGATTAAAAGTTTCGTATACTAAGAGTATCAATGCAATAAAGGGGGATTTTTCATGCAATCGACCTATTTCCGACCGGTCATCATTGCGGTCATTCTGGTGTTACTTTATACGATATGGGCGACTATCATCGATTCGACGCACGGTATTATATACCATCTATCCGGTGGGTTGTTCATTGGAGGCTTTTTGCTGATGGCAATCGGATTCTTTTCCAACATGTCGGCTAACGGCTTCTTCCGTGGCATGACAGCTGGATTTAAAAAACAACGGGAGGCGAAGCTTCGAGAGATTGATGGTGATTACTACGAAGATGATGACGAAGAGGAAGAAGTCCTCCGTAAAAAGCAAAATCGAGCTTCTGCCCGAACGAAACCTTATGTATCTAGCGGTGTCATCTTCATCATCGTATCGCTGATCATCTCTTACTTTTAATCGAAATCACCGTGACGTGTCTTCTATCGTATGGTAAACTTAAAGGAATTAAACAAGAAAACATGACGACAAAGAGTAGTAACTTAGGTATATCCCTTTCAGAGAGTCCATGGTGCTGAAAATGGACAGGTGATGCCTACGTGAATGGACTTTCGAGTGGCTGACTTGAATCAAGTAGAGTCAGATGGGGTTGCCCATTACAGCAAATTGAGCGGCTATGCGAATAGCAACTTGGGTGGCAACGCGATGATTCGTCCCTTGATTTTCAAGGGACGTTTTTTATTTTGATTTTATTATTTGGAGGGATTTCACTATGAAAACGATTTTCTCAGGTATCAAACCAACAGGAACAGTGACACTCGGAAATTACTTAGGTGCCATGAAACACTTCGTTAACTTACAGGACGGGCATGATGCGTATTATTGCGTCGTTGATTTACATTCGATCACGGTCGATATCGATCGTGTCGAACTGATGAACAATACACGTGCACTCGCTGCACTTTACATCGCAAGTGGTCTGAATCCAGAAAAATCAACGATCTTCGTTCAATCGGAAGTCAAAGCGCATGCGCAACTCGGCTGGATGTTGACGTGTCTCTCCGGGATGGGTGAGCTCGAGCGTATGACACAGTATAAAGATAAATCTCAAGGAAAAGACCGGATTGGTGCAGGTCTGTTTGTTTATCCCACACTCATGGCAGCCGATATCCTACTCTATGATGCGGAACTCGTTCCGGTCGGGGATGATCAAAAACAACACATTGAGTTAACGCGCGACCTAGCTCAGCGTTTCAATAGTCGTTACTATGAGACGTTCACATTACCAGAACCAATCATCGCTGAGTCAGGAGCTCGGATCATGAGCCTGACGACGCCAGACAAAAAGATGTCAAAATCTGATCAGAATCCGAAAGGCTTCATCTCGATGCTTGACGCACCAGACGTCATTCGTAAAAAAGTAAAATCAGCCGTCACGGACTCGGAAGGTATCGTCAAATTCGATCGAGAGAACAAACCAGGTGTGTCGAATTTACTTGAGATCTACTCCCTACTCGCTGGCATCTCGATTCCAGATCTCGAAACTAAATACGAAGGTTCGAACTACGGAACATTTAAAGCAGATGTCGCCGAAGCAATCATTTCGGAACTTGAACCGATTCAACAACGCTACTATGAATTGATTGATTCGGAAGAACTCGATCAGATTCTTGATGCTGGGCGTGACCGTGCTGAAGCCGTTGCTGCTAAAAAACTCGGGAAAATCGAGAAGGCAATGGGCTTACAGCGGAAGCGTGCCAAAGTAAAAAAATAAGTTTTTTCAAAAAAGATCGGAATGCTCCGGTCTTTTTTGATATTTCCAAACAAAAAAAACTACTTCCGAATGAAATCGGAAGTAGTTTTTATTTTGCTTATTTTCCTTCGATCGAAGCCCATTTGTAAGAGAAGTCTGCGCCGAAGTTATGCTCGACGACTCCTTTGACGTATGGTTTAACGAGGAATGCACGTCCACGCTGATAAACAGGTGAGATCGCTGCAGAATCAAGAAGGATTTTCTCAGCTTCTTGCAATTCAGACCAACGTTTTGCTGCATCTGTTTGTGTTTGTGCATCTTTGATGAGTTTATCGTACTCTTCATTTGACCATTTACCACGGTTGTATGGTCCGCCAGTGACGAAGAGATCGAGGAACGTCATTGGATCTTGATAGTCAGGACCCCAGCCCGCTACTGAGAACTCGAAATCGCCTTTGTTCTCAAGATCAAGTTTGTTTTTGAACGGTTGTTGCTTGATCGTAACCTTCATACCTGGAAGGTTTTTCTCAAGCTCGCCTTTCAAGAACTCACCAATTTTCTTCGAATCATCGCTATCATAGTTCAAGAGTTCAAGATCAACCGATTTTTGACCGATTTCTTTTAAGCCCTCTTCCCAGAGTTTTTTCGCTTCGTCTGCATTGTATTCGTTGAATGTTGGATACTTGTCACGGAAGTCTTTTCCGTCAGCGTCTTTCGCGAAATCTTTTGGTACAAGATAGTTTGCTGGAAGTGATCCGTTTGCAAGGATAACATCCGTGATTCCTTTTTTGTTGTAACCCATATCGATGGCGCGACGGATTTTTTCGTTATCAAGTGCTTTTACCTTTGTGTTGAGGTAAAGGTAGAAGATTGTTGATTCACCTTTTGTTTTAAACTCTTTATTGTCTTTGTACTGAGCAACAAACTCAGAAGTTAGACCTGTACGATCGATGTCACCTTTTTCGTAAAGGTTAACACCTGTCGCTGTCTCTTTAACGACCTTAACGTTGATCGTTTTAAGTTTGACCGCATCTTTATCCCAGTAGTTATCGTTTTTAACCATTTTCCAGCCTTGCTCACGTGTCCACTCTGTTAATTTGAATGGTCCGTTATAGAGCGACTTATCTGCAGTCGAACCGAAGTCTTTCCCGATTTTCTTCGAAAGTTCTTCTGATTTCGGCATGAATGGTCCGAATCCAGTGAGACCGAGGAAGTAATCTGCAGGTGCTTTTAACTTAACTTCGAGCGTTTTGTCATCGACTGCTTTAACACCGACAGCATCACGATCGCCTTTTTTCGTGTTGTACTCTTCTGCACCTTCGATATTGTAGAAGACATATGCATACTGTGAAGCGTTCTCAGGATTTAGAACTTCTTTCCATGCATATTCGAAATCTTTTGCCGTAAGTGGTGTACCATCAGACCATTTCGCATCACGTAATTTGAACGTGTACGTCAACTTGTCGTCCGATACTTTGTGGCTTTCAGCAATACCTGGTGTTGGTTGCTGCTTGTCATCAAGACGGTACAGACCTTCCATCGTGTTATTCAACACGTTGAATGAGACTGAGTCCGTCGAAGTCGTCGGGTTCAGTGTAGGAATATCAGCTGATTCAATCAAGTTAAGCGTTTGTTCACTTGATTTTTTGCTTGAACCTGTGTCGCCCGATTTGTCGCCTGAATCCGTTGTCGAACAAGCTGCGAGGAACGCACTTGATACGAGAGCTACAGATGTAGCTAGAGCAAAGCTTTTCTTCTTCATGTTACGATGACCCCCCTAAAATTCTAAAAGCATGATACTGTCAGGTTTTTGACCGAAAAAAAAAGAATTACTATATTCGAATCAAACCCTTCGTTACAAATAGTTTACAATGTTCTGATAATTTTGCAAACCTTTTATCCGATTTTTCTAAATATTTTTTCAAAAAAGACTAGGACCACACGCAAAAATAGTCCCAGTTAAATAATTATTTTAGAATTTTCATCGATCGAAGTAGGTATTCTGGTCCATAGATGGGGACTTCAATTCCTTGAATCGTATCAGAAACATATAATTTTTCAGTCGTCTGATACAAAGGAACGATGACAGCATCTTGTTTAATTAAACGTTTTTCCGCTTGATGATACAGTGCTTGTTTTTTCTTTACATCTTGTGTCTGTCGTGCTTTTTCAATCGTCTGATCATACGTATCGGATTGATAGTTTACGGAATTTAACGGATTATCCGAAACGAACTGATTCAAATACGCAAGTGGACCTGGATAATCTGGCATCCAACCTGTAAGTGTCATCGCATATTGTGCTGATTGTTCTTTATTTATTTTCTCTTCAATCGCAACGGGTTTAAGGACGATATCAATATCAGGCAACTGTTTCTCAAGATACGTCTCGAGCTGTTTCCCGATCCGTTTTGCCTGTGGATCATCAAAATTAAGCATCTCGATTCGTTGTTTCTTCTGTTGTTTACCATTTTCTTTTTTTACTTGTACCGGTTCTGTCATTAATACATTCGTATCTGTGACAACGAATCGATTCGTCGGAATGCCTGCATATCCTAAAGGAAGTTGAACGGACTCTTTTTCCATCAAGGCGTAAGCAATTCGTTGTCGGAGTGTCTTTTCGCGGAAGGCTTCATTTTTTTGATTAAATGCGATATAAAAGACACCGCTCCGCTTTTTTTGATAGGTTGGTCGAGAGACTTGATCTTCTTGTGTCTCGACACTCTCTTGTAACGGAAGAATCGCTGCTTTACTGTTCTCATACGTACTCCATTGCGTCTGATGATCAAAGATGATGCGACTTTTCACTTTCTCGACCGTGACAACATTTTGTTGATGATACTGGTTGTTTTTCTTAAGCGTATATCCGTTTTTCGACATCTGTTCTAGTGTAAACGCACCATTACCCGTGAGCTCCTGCCACTTCTTGGATTCCGGTTGGGGATAAAAGACGGACATCGCGAGTAGTTCTTTTAGATTCGAAACCGGCTGATTCAGCGTGATGACAAGTTGATCGCGTCCTTTCGCCTTTACACCTAAACGCTCTGGCTTCATTTTTCCGTCGTTGACGGCACGTCCATTTTCAAACACTTCAAATAAAAAACCATAAGGAGAATTCGTTTTATTAGCTGCTACACGTCGGAAACTATCGACAAAGTCTTGTGCCGTGATCGACTGACCCTGCGCATTTTTCGTTTGTTTGAGTTGAATCGTATACGTCAGACGATCCTTTGAGACTGACATATCCTGTGCTAATCCTCTACGGACGGATGTCCCAGAAGTAAAGACATATAATCCTTCATACAGTTGTGCTAACAGTGTCTGAGAACGGCTATCCGTCGCTAACGCAATATCGGATGTTTTCGGGAGTGATGATTCAATTAATTCAACCTTCACTGCTTGGGTCTCCTGATCTGTTTTCGTCTTTTGAGATGATAGACGATATATGAGCGTACCACTGAGACCAATCAATAAAAATAGGATCAGTATCAGGATTGATGTTTTTCTTGTGATGTTAGTCATAAACGACTCCTTTCTGCGTCAAACACGCATTTCTCTATTGAATCAGAAAATCAGCAAAAAAGCGACCCCCTCGTTTTTCCAAGGGAATCGCTTAAGCTTAAGCTTCGTAACGTTTGAAGACGAGTGATGCGTTGTGTCCACCGAACCCGAGCGAGTTGCTCAGGGCGTAATTCAATTCGACGCTCCGTGCACCTTCCGTCACGTAATCAAGATCACAACCTTCACTCGGCTGTTTGAGATGAATCGTTGGGTGAACGGTTTGTTCTTGTAGCGATTTAATCGTCGCAATCGCCTCGACCCCACCTGCGCCACCAAGCAAGTGACCAATCATCGATTTCGTCGAATTGACGACGAGTTGTTTTGCCTGTTCACCGAAGACACTGTGGATCGCTTTCGTTTCAAGAATGTCGTTCATCGGTGTACTCGTTCCGTGTGCATTGATATATCCGACTGCTCCTGGTGCGATACCTGCATCTTGGATTGCCATTGCCATCGCACGTGCTCCACCGTCTCCATCTGGATCTGGAGCTGTGATGTGGTAGGCGTCAGCTGTTAATCCATACCCACTGACTTCGGCATAGATTTTTGCGCCACGTGCTACCGCATGCTCGTACTCTTCAAGAATCAAGATGCCTGCCCCTTCTCCCATGACGAATCCATCACGTCCTTCGTCAAACGGACGGCTTGCTGTCTCAGGATCGTGATTCGTTGACATCGCTTTGTTGGAACAAAAACCAGCAAACGCTAAGTTCGTGATTGGTGCTTCCGCTCCACCAGCGATCATGACATCTGCATCGCCCCGTTCGATGACACGAAGTGCTTCCCCGATCGCATTCGTTCCTGAAGCACATGCTGTGACAGAACAGTTATTCGGCCCCTTGGCTCCGGTATAGATCGATACCTGACCGCTTGCCATGTTCGGAATCATCATCGGAATGAAGAACGGGCTGACACGACGGTGTCCGCGCTCGAAGTAAATTTTTGCTTGTTTCTCGATTGTCTCCACGCCACCGATCCCTGATCCAATCCAGACACCTGCACGTTCAGCAATCGACTTGATATCAATTCCAGCATCTTTTACAGCTTCCATGCTTGCGACAAGTGAGTAATGAACGAAGCGGTCCATCTTGCGTGCTTCTTTCGCCTCGATGAATTCTGTCACGTCGAAGTTCTGCAATTCGCCAGTGACCTTTGTTGGATATTCATCGATATCGAGACGCTCCATCGGTCGAATCCCGTTCGTTCCTTCTTTTAATGCTTCCCAGAATGTATTAGCATCGTTCCCGATTGGTGTCAGTGCTCCGATTCCTGTGACTACAACGCGTTTTCTCATCATCTTATGTGTTCTCTCCTTTAGTCCAAGTAATGTATGCTGCTCCCCAAGTCAATCCGGCACCGAATCCAGCAAGTACGAGCTTCGTACCAGGTGTCAAGCGTCCTTGTTGACGTGCTTCTTCGAGCGCGAGTGGGATCGAAGCAGCCGATGTATTCGCATGCTCATCGATGGTGACGATGACTTTCTCTTGCGGTATATGCAGTCGTTCGCACGCTGCATCGATAATTCGTAGGTTTGCCTGATGCGGAATCAAGATATCAATGTCTTCGAGTGTGCTATCCGCTTTTTGAATGACTTTTTCAACGATTTCCGGTAATTTGCGAACAGCGAACTTAAAGACTTCACGACCATTCATCTCGATTGGTCCATCGATGTCCTTAAATAACAAATGTGCTCCGCGTCCATCTGTTCCAAGCTCAAAGGCATTAAGACCCTCTTGCTCAGTTGATCCGATGACGACTGCCCCTGCACCGTCTCCAAATAAGATGGCAGTTGACCGGTCTGACCAGTCGACGATACTCGACATTTTTTCAGCACCGATGACGAGCGCATGTTTTCCTTCGACTGTTGCTAACATGCTAGCAGCTGTTTGTAATGCAAAGATGAAACCACTACATGCCGCACTAATATCGAATGCAGTCGCTCCGCGTGCTCCAAGACGCTCTTGAACGATACAGGCAGTAGACGGAAATGCTCGTCCTGTTGCCGTTCCGACGACGATCAACCCGATGTCCTCTACTGTCAATCCAGCATCATCAAGCGCTTTCTGAGCAGCTTCTGTCGCTAAGTCAGTGACATCCACATCATCGGCTGCAATCCGTCGTGCCCCGATTCCTGTCCGTGTCCGAATCCATTCATCGCTCGTATCGAGCGTCGTTGCTAATTCATCGTTCGTCACGCGGCGTGACGGTAAAGACGTTCCTAATCCTACAATCCCGATCTTCATAAGGCATCCCCTTTTTTTATTAGTATCTGGTACTAATATAAAGCGTTAATATGCTTTTGTCAAAGAAAAAAGGAAGAGCATGGTCTCCCGTGCCCTTCCCCATACCTCATTCTGCTAACGTCCGTACGACTTCCATGACCATTTTAGCGGAATTGATTGACGCAATCTCGAGGAACTCATCAAACGAGAGTGACGCTTCTTCATTGGCGCTATCTGAAATCGAACGCGTTACGACGAACGGAACACCGAACTGATGACAGACTTGTGCGATTGGTGCTGCTTCCATCTCGACGGCTGCGACTTCTGGGAAGTGCGCCTTGATTTGAGCAGAGCGCTCTGAATCGTGGATGAACGAATCACCTGTCGCAATCAATCCATGAACGACGCGAATTGCATCCATCCGCTCGATGACGGCTTCTGCTGTCGCAACAAGCTTCGGATCTGCTTGATAGGCAGCTGGCATTCCAGGTACCTGTCCATATTCGTATCCAAATGCCGTCACGTCGACGTCATGATGTCGCACTTCTGTTGAGACGACGACATCCCCGACCGTTAACCCTTCCTTGAATCCGCCTGCTGAGCCTGTATTGATGACAGCACTTGGTTTGTAGTGGTCCAGCAATAATGTCGTCCCGATCGCAGCGTTCACTTTCCCGATTCCTGACTTCAAGATGACGACAGGAACGCTATTCAAGAGCCCTTCATAAAAATGATAGTTTGCGATGACTGTATCTTTACGTTCTGATAACTCATTACGCAATAAGTTGACTTCCTCTTCCATTGCGCCGATGATTGCGATTGGCATAATTCATTCCTCCATCAAACAGAAAGCCGGATTGCTCCGGCTCCTGTGTTCTTTATTTGATCGATGTAATTTTTACTGCGTATTCGCCGCCGGGTGCTGGTACAGAGACTTGATCTCCGACTTGGTGCCCCATTAAACTTTTCGCGATTGGTGATTCGTTCGAGATTTTACCCGTGAACGGATCTGCTTCGGCACTACCGACGATCGTGTACGTATCTTCTTCGTTATCTTCGACACTTAAGAAAGTGACTGTCGTTCCGATACTGACGACCGAGATATCCTTCTCTTCTTCTGAGATGATGGCAACATTACGAAGCATCTCTTCAAGTTGAGCGATCCGGCCTTCGACCATCGCTTGCTCTTCTTTTGCTGAATCGTACTCTGCGTTCTCTGAAAGGTCACCGAACGAACGGGCGATCTTGATGTTCTCGACGACTTCTTTCCGGCGGACTGACTTCAATTCATTCAATTCATTTTCAATGTTCGCTTTACCTTCAAGCGTCATGTAGTATTGCTTTTCTGCCATTTTTGTCACGCTCCTTTTTATTCCACTAGTATAGTATATTCACATCTTTTTTGGAATCAATATCCTCTTTGATCGAGTGCTGAACGATAATCAAGAATCGCTCGAATCTTCGTCACGAGTAAATCGATCGCGACATGATTCTCGCCGCCTTCCGGTACGATGATGTCCGCATACCGTTTTGTTGGTTCACAGAACTGCAGATGCATCGGACGAACGACGTTCGTGTACTGCTCAACGACTGAGTCGATCGAACGTCCACGTTCGTTGATATCACGTTGCATCCGACGCAAAATGCGAACGTCCGCATCCGTATCGACGAACACCTTGATATCCATTAGTTCCCGTAACCGTTCGTCTTCAAGCGCTAAAATTCCTTCTACGATGATGACATCGCGTGGTTCGAGACGAATCGTTTCTTGTGCCCGCGTGTGGGCGACATAGTCATATACCGGTTTTTCAACGGCAATGTTTTCACGGAGCGACTGAATGTGCTCAATCAACAGACCATTATCAAAAGCGAACGGGTGATCATAGTTTGTCTGATACCGCTCCTCCATTGATAAATCGCTTTGATCTTTATAATACGCGTCCTGCTCAATCATAACGATTGATTCACTTGGAAACGCATCGACGAGTGAACGTGCCACCGTCGTCTTCCCTGAACCCGTTCCGCCCGCTACACCAATTACTACCGGTTTTTGCATGTCATTCGTTCCTCCATCATTTCGACTTTTTCCGACTGACGGATACACCGTCACCGAGCGGAAAAATCGTCGTATCGTATTGTTCTTGTTCCATCATCCAGACCGTGAATTCCTTGACGAGACGCACGAGTCGACGTCTTCTTCGATCGAATGTCTTCGGATCAGACTCGAGGACATCTCCGTGTAAGAAGAGATTATCCGTATAGAGCACGCCGCCCTCAGGAATGAGTCGCCCATATCCTGCAAAGAATTTTTTATACTGTCCTTTAGCTGCATCAATGAAGACCGCATCGAACTGGTCTTCAAGCGTTTCGGCTAATTCTACTGCATCACCAAAAATGATGTCAATCCGGTCCGCCACATCTGACCGGGCGATGAAGGTTTTTGCTTCTTCATACCGCTTTGCATTTCGTTCAATCGTCGTAATGCGCGCATCCGGTAGCGCACGGGCCATCCGAATCGCACTATATCCGATTGCGGTTCCGACTTCTAAAATGCGCTTCGGTTGTTGTAATCGCAATAGCGATAACAAGACTTCGGAACCTGTCAGTTCGATGATTGGTATATGATGTTCTTCCGCATAACGCTCCATTTCTTCTAACAGAGCATCTCGAGGATGAATCATTGATTCGACATAGGTCGTGAAATCATTCACGCCATTCACTCCCTCTTCCGCATAAACAGGTTGACTTGAAGCGAACTTCCCGCTTCAACCCAACCCGTTGCTCATTGCTCTTTACTCGCTTCGTATTCCACCCATTCCGGCTTATACTTAACGACGTTTCGTTGATGTTCTTCATATGTCTCTTCGTATAGAATCTGTCCTCGTGGATGTTTATCACTTGGTGGACGGGCGAAGAAATAGACATATTTCGTTTTATTCGGATTTAACACGGCAAGTACCGAATCCTTACTGACCGTTGAAATCGGACCAATCGGAATTCCTTCGTACTTGTACGTGTTGTACTTCGAATTGTTCTCGAGATCCTTCAGCGTCGTTAAAGCCGTATTTTCACCTGTGCCATACCAAACCGTTGGATCCGACTGTAACTTCATACCGTCATCCAATCGATTTTTAAAGACACCAGCGATTTCACGACGATCATCTGCTGTCGCCGCTTCACGCTCGACCATGGAACCGAGACTGAGTACTTCATGGAAGGTCATGCCAGACTTTTGAATGGCATCCGCATTCTCATCGTAGACTTTTTCTGTTTCATCGAGCA
Organism: Exiguobacterium sp. Leaf187; assembly: GCF_001423925.1. Lineage (NCBI taxonomy): Bacteria > Bacillati > Bacillota > Bacilli > Caryophanales > Exiguobacterium > Exiguobacterium sp. Leaf187. The sequence goes on from NZ_LMPR01000009.1 coordinate 1,167,295, forward strand.
TCGTCTCGACGATTTGATCAATGCTTTTTCCTTTATCAAACTCATACGTTGCTGGGAAGAGGTACCCTTCAAGTGCATACAGGACACCATCTTTTTTCACTTCATCCGTCAACATCGGATATTTTTCAATCATGCTGTCGATGAATGTCGCATCCGTCAATTCTTTACGGACCGTCTCTTCCTTGAAGTTCGTTGCTTTCGCGATCAAAGCGATTTGACGATCCATCGTGATGCCTTCAGGTAACGTGATTTTCACATCCGCTGCCTTCATGACCGTTCCCGTCTTTAATTCATTGATGATTTCATCCGGGGACATGGCTTGTGACAGTGTATACGTACCCGCCTGGAATGACGATTCATTCTTATAACGGACGTAATAACGGAAAATCGTCTCGTTCGCAATCAAGTCTTTTTCCTTTAGTAAGGAAGCAATCGTACTCGTCCCTGCTCCTAAAGGAACTTCGACTTTGACGGATTTCGTCGCTGCTTCATCGACTGGTTCAAGCGCATTTTTCAAAAAGACATAGACGACCGCACTGGCAACTAGAAAAATCGTCAACAATACAGAAAGGATGATTAGCGTAATCCGCCGTGATGTCCGGCGTCGCCTTTTTTCGATTTCGGCATTTTGCTTCCATTCGTTCTCCATCGGTTCCTCCTTCTTCTCTTAAAACAAGGTGACATCGTAAGAGAAAGTCTCTTACGACGTCACCTGTCATGAGTCGGGTTAGTCTAACTGATCTTCGAGCGTGTTAAAGACTTCTTCGATTTCATCCCAAGTCGCTGTATCATCTTCATCGATCGGTACGAGGTTGAAGTCGTTGTCTCCATCACCGTATTCGTCAAGTTCGTAAACGAAGATATCGACTTCTTCTGCTTCGTCATAGTCTGCTCCGATTGGCTCAAGGAAGATGTATGTCTTACTCGAACGTGGGCTTTCGTAACGCAGACGTTCTACGAATTCGAAATCATTTCCTTCGCCGTCCGGAATTACGTAACGTGTTGGTTCATTCTGTTGCATCAGTGATCCGCTCCTTTAACGCAAGCTCGAGTTCATCCCAAGTTTGCTCATCATTTTCATCGATCAGGCTCAATTCGAAATCATCTTCGCCTTCTCCATATTCATCGATCTCACAGATGATCAGATCATCTGCTCCTTCGTCAGGGTTACCGATCATTTCAAGAAACAGATAGGTTTTTCCTGTACGTTCACTCGAGTAACGGTACCATTCTTCGAAAAGATGTTCGCCGCCCTCTTCATCTGGAAAGAGATACTGACGTTTTTCTTCAGCCATCGGTTTCTCCCCCTTCATCGATTCGTCCGATCCAAGTACGATTGCAGGATCATGACGGCAGCCATCTTATCGATGACTTGTTTACGCTTTTTACGGCTGACATCGGCATCGATCAGCATCCGTTCTGCTTGCATCGTCGTCAACCGTTCATCCATGAAGACGACTTCAAGCCCGGTATGCTGTTCGATTTCCTTCGCAAAAGCTTCACTTGCTTCTGCGCGGGGACCGATGGAACCGTTCATGTTTTTCGGAAGACCAATGACTAGGATTTCGACATTGTATGTCTTCATGATGACATCGAGCCGTTTGAAGGCTTCTGGGTAATCCGGTTCCGTCCACTTGACCGTCTCGACGCCTTGCGCCGTCCAGCCCATCAAGTCACTGACCGCTACCCCGATCGTCTTCGAACCGACATCTAGTCCCATTGCACGTTTCATTTTGAATTTCCACTCTCCGCCAAATAAGATTTCACGAGTTCTTCGAGCAATTCGTCGCGTTCAATCTTACGAATTAAATTACGTGCGTCATTATGACGAGGAATGTAAGCAGGATCTCCTGAAAGGAGATAGCCGACGATTTGGTTGATCGGATGATATCCTTTTTCTTCTAAAGCATGATAGACCGTCAACAACACATCACGTGTCGCTGCTTTGTTATCGTCTTCCGGAAAGTTGAATTTCATCGTTTGATCCATCTGACTCACGTTCATCACCTCTTTCATATACACTACGTTTCTATTATGCCAGTGATTGCACGTATTGTGAAGCGTACGCGAGTGCTTCTTCTAATTTCGACGCATCTTTTCCACCAGCTTGAGCCATGTCAGGGCGACCGCCACCGCCACCACCGCAGCGTGTTGCGACTTCCTTGATCAATTTACCAGCATGATAGCCTTGGTCGATTAAATCTTTTGAGACGCTTGCGACGAGATTGACTTTCTCGCCTTGCGCACTTCCGAGAACGATGATTGCCGATCCGAGCGAGCTCTTCAACTCGTCCATCATACCGCGAAGAGCATCCATATCTGAGACGTCGACCCGTTTCGCAAGCACACGCACGCCATTGATTTCCTCAACATCGTCCTTCAATGAAGCAGCTTCGATGTTCGCGAGTTTTGCTTGCAACGATTCATTCGCCCGTTCCGTCTCACGGAGCTGTTGTTGCAGTGCTTCGATGCGAACAGGAACTTCTGTCGTCTTCGTCTTCAAGACAGCTGCTGCTTGTTCGAGTGTTTCCAAGTGTTGATTCATGACACGATATGCGCCTGCACCCGTTACCGCTTCGATTCGGCGTGTACCTGCACCGATACCAGACTCTGAAACGATCTTGAACAAGCCGATTTCTGCTGTGTTCCCGACGTGGATACCGCCACACAACTCGATCGAGTATGTGCCTGCTGAGACGACACGGACCGTTTCACCGTATTTCTCACCGAACAATGCCATTGCGCCTTTTGCTTTTGCATCAGTGATGTTCATCTCTTCGATATCAACCGGTAGTGATGCCCAGATTGCTTGGTTGACGTCTTGTTCAATCTTCGTCAACTCTTCTTGTGTCACTGCACCGAAGTGTGAGAAGTCGAAACGAAGACGATCTGGAGAAACGAGTGATCCTGCTTGGTTGACGTGTGTTCCGAGCGTATCTTTCAATGCTTTATGAAGCAAGTGTGTTGCCGTATGGTTTTTCGTGACGGCTTTACGCTCTGCTGCTTCGACTGTTGCAACGACGTCTGCAGCTTCCGTTGCGATCCCTGTACGAACGATGACCGTATGCAAGTTTTGACCGTTTGGTGCTTTTTGAACATCTTTGACATCAAGAACGAAGTCTTTGCCTTCGATTGTTCCTGTATCCGCGACTTCACCACCACTTTCAGCGTAGAACGGTGTGATGTCAAGAATGACTTGTGCTTCTTCACCAGCAGCGACTTCTGTGACTCGTTCTCCATCATGCAACAATGCGATGATTTTCGCATCCGCCTTAAGGTCGGTATAGCCGACGAACGTACTTTTATCTTTTAGCGTCGAGAGGACTTCCGATTGCTGTTGCATCGAACCACTCTCTCCACGCGCTGCACGTGCACGCTGACGTTGTGCATCCATCGCTAGTTTGAAGCCTTCTTCATCAACAGACATCTGATGATCTTCCGCATACTCGACTGTCAATTCGAGTGGGAAACCATACGTGTCATACAGACGGAACGCATCTTCGCCACTGATAACATGCTCACCGTTCGCCTTAGACGTCTGAGCGACTGTGTTCAAGATTGCAAGACCGTCATGAAGTGTCTCATGGAAACGTTCTTCTTCGTTTTTGATGACACGTTTGATGAAGTCTGCTTTTTCTGGAACTTGTGGGTAGAAGTCGACCATGACATTCCCGACCGTATCGACGAGTTCATACATGAACGGACGTTCGATTCCAAGCATCTTCGCATAACGAACCGCACGGCGTAGTAAACGACGAAGGACATATCCACGACCTTCATTCGAAGGAAGCGCACCGTCACCGATTGCGAATGACACAGTACGGATGTGGTCTGCGATGACCTTGAATGCTACATCGAGTTTCGAATCATCACGGTAGATTTTACCGCTGATCTCTTCTGTTTTGTGAATGATCGGCATGAACAGATCCGTATCGAAGTTCGTCGGCACGTCCTGCATGACACATGCCATCCGTTCGAGTCCCATTCCTGTATCGATGTTTTTACGCGGAAGTTCCGTGTAGTTGCCGTGTCCATCGTGGTTATACTGACTGAAAACGATATTCCAGATCTCGAGATAGCGTTCGTTTTCGCCACCTGGGTAGAGTTCTGAATCGTTCGGATCGTCTCCAAAAGCAGGTCCACGGTCGAAGAAGATTTCCGTGTTCGGACCAGATGGACCTTCACCGATTTCCCAGAAGTTATCTTCAAGTGGAATGATCCGCTCAGCCGGTACACCGAGTTCAAGCCAGATTTGACGCGCTGCGTCATCTTCCGGGTGAATCGTGACCGAGAGACGTTCCGGGTCAAGACCGTACCAGTCATCACTCGTCAAGAGTTCCCAGCCCCATTTGATTGCATCTTCACGGAAGTAATCACCGACAGAGAAGTTTCCGAGCATCTCGAAGAACGTATGGTGACGTGCTGTTTTCCCGACGTTTTCGATATCATTCGTCCGGATTGATTTTTGTGCGTTGACGATACGTGGATTATCAGGAATGACACGACCATCGAAATATTTCTTGAGTGTCGCAACCCCTGAGTTGATCCACAAGAGCGATGGATCCTCGACCGGTACGAGTGAAGCACTCGGTTCGATCGCATGCCCTTTGCTTTGGAAGAAATCAAGATACATCTGACGGATTTGTGCACCCGTTAATGGTTTTAGAGCTTTCATGAACAGTTACCCCCATTGGTTTTATTTGGACGCAAAAAAGCGATGCCTTCATCCCTGAAAAGGGACGAAAGCATCGCTTCCGTGGTACCACCCTCGTTCGTAAGCAATCCATTGCCTACCTCGAACATCTGATAACGGGGATGACCCGCAGGTGTTTACACCCGACTCCGGAAGGAGCTTCAAAGGGACTCGAGAAAGTGATTGCAGCAGACTCACTTCTCTCTGGACTCGAGTTTTCCTTTTACTTATCTTCCATCAACGTGTTACGTCCATTCATCTATCGTGATTATTACCTATCACACAGCATCCGTCAAGTCTTTGTCACCCCACCGAGTCGTTCAATCAATCGTGTTCGGCGCCGCGGCTCCTCTTCTTGCGACGCTTTATGAAACGCTCGTGGGTCGCCGAACAATAATAAACTCGACTTCGCACGGGTGACCGCCGTATAAATCAAGTTTCGGGAATGCTTGAATGCCCCCGTGAAATAGACCGGCATCAAGACGATCGGAAACTCGGACCCTTGTGCCTTGTGGATCGTAATCGCGTAGGCATGCGTGAATTGATCCCAGTCACTCCGGTTGTACTCGACTTCCGTCTGGTCGAAGCGGGCGATGATCTTATCCACCTTGTCGACGTTCTCTTTGGCGAAGAAGATATTGACGATTTCGCCGATATCTCCGTTATAGACGTTCTCTTCCGCATTATTGACGAGCTGAAGAATCTTATCCCCGGTCCGGTAAATCCGAGTGCCTTGTTTGACTTCGCGTTTTTTCGGTTCCTCCGGATTGTAGACGCGTTGCAAGGCGACATTCAGTTCGTCGATTCCGACCTGCCCACGGTAAGTCGGTGCCAGAACCTGAACATCGAATTTCGAATACCCTTTTGCGAGTGCTTTTTCCGCGAAGGCTGAGATGCCGCGTAACGTCTCTTGCGGAGACGCGGTGTAAAAGCGACGATCCGCAAGTGGTGATAACAAATCAGCTGACGTCGTCCGGTTCTTCAAATCATGCGCGAGCCGTAAAATCGAAGAATCTTCCGCTTGGCGATGGACGACGTTCAAACGAACGACGGGAATCCCTTCCGTATCCATCAAATCTGCCAGCACCTGCCCTGGACCGACGGATGGTAACTGATCGCGGTCACCGACGAACAAGATTTTCATACCGTTCGGCACAGCACGGAGCAGACTCGATAACAAGTAGATATCAATCATCGACGACTCATCGATGATCAGTACTTTCCCGGTGATCGGCTGATCTTCATTTAATTGGAAATTCGTTCCGTCATACTTCAACAGACGATGAATCGTCATCGCTGGGACGTCCGTTGCTTCCGACAAACGTTTAGCGGCGCGTCCGGTCGGTGCAACAAGGACGTACGGATAAACATCTCCCGTCTTGACGCGACTCTTCTCAAGCGGCCAATCATGAATTTCTTGCAGGGCATGTAAAATTCCCTTGATAACAGTCGTCTTACCGGTACCGGGTCCACCGGTCAGGACCATCAGCGGTGCTTTGACCGCTAACTCGATCGCTTCTCGCTGTTGCGCCGCATATTCCATGCCAAACTGTTCTTCGAGATGCCCGATTGCTTCAAGGATCGTCGCGACATCGACTTCCTGTTCGGCACCGTTCGCCATGACGCGCGCCAGTTCCTTCGCCGCTCGGACTTCGGCATAAAAGATCGTCGGTAAATACAAACAGCCTTCTTCGAGCTTGACCTTATCTTCAGCGAGCAACAGTTCAATCGCTTGTTCTAGCCGTTCACCCGGGTCTTCACCAAGCAAGCGGGGTGCTCGCTGCAATAGTGAGTCGACTGTCGCAAAGGCATGTCCCTCTCCTGCTTCTTGTTCTAATATGTGCATGATCGAAGCAGCGACGCGCTCCGGGTGTAATCCGACGAGTCCGAGATGTGATGCGATATGATCGGCTGTCTTAAAACCAATCCCATTCACTTCATACATCAAGGAATATGGATTCTCTCGTATTCGCGCCATGGCGTCCCCTTCGTAAGCAGCATAAATCTTTGCCGCTAGCTTCGGCGTAACATCAAATGGTGCTAAGAACAGCATCAACTGATCGACACCGTATAACGTGGCGAGTCGACTCAAGATGATGTCAGCTTGTTTTTGTTTTAACCCAGGCACCTGATTCAGTACCCGTTCATCTTTCAAAATGAGATCCACTGCCTCTTCTCCGAGAGCATCGACGATATTTTTCGCTGTCTTCGGACCAATGCCGGTGAACGAACCATTCGTCAAGAAGCGGATCGTCGCATGTTTTGTCATCGGAACCGATCGCCGAATCAGTTCCGCCTTCAGTTGTTTTCCGAATCGGGGATGATCGACGAGACGACCGAATGCTTGATACGTTCCTCCGAGTTCGATCCCAACCCCAGTACCCGTGATGACGAGCTCGGTTTCTTTCAGTTCAAAGTTCTTTTCTTTGACGGCGACCAATACAATGGAGTGTGCTTCTTCTTCAGAAGAAAAGAGCACACGTTTGACGCGCCCGACGACTTGATGGGGGTGCTCCATCACTCCACCTTCTTTCTCTCTTTTTCATTCGCTGCTTTCATCATAGCATTCGTTTACCGGATTTTAAATCAGGGAAAGATACCCTGAAACATTTCGTTAAGAGGAGGAGTTTAAGGATGGCACGTTTACCGATTGCAGGATTGTGTGAATTAGTACTTGAAGTCGAGGATATGGACCGTGCGGTTGGCTTTTGGAATGGGACACTAGGCATTCCAGTCGTCGAGCAATGGGCTCCTGAAGATGCGGAACCAAGTAAAGAACAATCTAAACAAGACGGGGTCTGGGCCACGTGGCTTTACATTGGCGGTAATACTCGACTCGGCCTGTGGCTGAAGCGAGACTTCACGATGGAAGAACGGACCGTCAAACACTTACCAGTATCCGAATGGGACACGTTGTACGATGAAGGTGGTGTCCATGTCCACTGTGCTTTCTACGTTGAGAAGGACGAGTTCCAGCAAGCCTTGAATCAATTGCGGGAAGCATCAATCACCGTGAAGCTCAGAGAATGGGACGAACAGGAGACATCGAATCAAAAAGAACATTCTGCTTATTTCAAGGATACGGAAAATAACGTCATCGAACTGTACACGAAAAACATGGATGAAGCCTATGAAGACTTTTCCGGTCCACCACTTCGTGTCATCCGTGAAGTTGGGAATTAAATAGCATAAAAAAAGACGACTCCAGGCGGAATCGTCTTTTTTATATCAGTCTGCTTGTTTTAATAACGCATCCATCTTCGCTTTCGCGTCCCGCGCAAGGGCGTGTTCCGGCTGGTAGGCAAGAACGGCTTCGAGTTCTGCATAACAGGCTTCTTGTTGACCAAGGAAAGCAAGGGCAATCGCATAATTGTATCGTGCATCTGTATGCGTTTCGTCAAGCATCAAGACGTGCTCGAACATCTCGACCGCTTCTTCCAACTTCTCGTTTTGCGCTAAGGCAAGTCCGTATTGGAATGCGATCTCGATATCGACACCGTTTAGTTCTGACGCACGCTGTAAACGGGGCAACCCGCGGACTGGATCACCGAGTTTTTGATACGTCATCCCAAGCATGAAATGGAGATCCGCGTCGTCAAGTCCATATAATAACGCTGCCCGCAATGATTCCTCTGCTTCGACGAGTTGATCGGCAGCAAAGAACAGCGCCCCTTTTGCATAATAGGCACTCGCAAACGTGTTATCGATCATCAGTGCCCGGTCATAAAAACGAAGGGCACGATCAGCATCGTTCATCGATTGGAGTAATGTTCCAAGATTGACGTACGCTGTCGGATCTTTTGGATTTTCTTCGATCGCGTCGTTAAACGCTTGCGCTGCTAATTCATAATTTCCAGCTTCTAGATGCCGGAATCCTACTTCATTATAGTTCATCTTCTTTTGCTCCTTACGCTAGATAAGCGAGGCGTTCGCCTGCTTTATAGGCTGCATCGATCGTCGCACCACCGAGGCAGATGTCCCCATCATAGAACACGACTGCTTGTCCTGGTGTGATTGCTCGTTGACGCTCGTCAAATGAAACATCGAGTCCATCTTCGAGGACACGAACCGTGACGGTTGTATCTTGTTGACGGTAACGGAATTTCGCCGTACAACGGAATGTCTCACCGACCGGACGCTCAGATGTCCAGCTGACATCTGAAGCAAGTAACCCTTCCGAATACAACAATTCGTTATGGAATCCTTGATCGACATAGAGGATGTTCTCCTCTAAATTTTTCCCGACGACGAACCAAGGCTCTCCGTCGCCACCGATACCGAGTCCATGACGTTGCCCCATCGTATAGTACATCAATCCATCGTGACGTCCCATGACGTTGCCGTCAAGTGTCCGCATCTCACCGGGTTGCGCCGGCAGATATTGACCGAGGAATTGTTTGAAGTTCCGCTCGCCAATGAAGCAAATGCCTGTCGAGTCTTTTTTCTTCGCCGTTGCGAGGTTCGCTTCTTCTGCGATCCGGCGCACTTCTGATTTTTCCATGTGCCCGATCGGGAACATCGCCTTCGCGATTTGCTCTTGCGACAATTGATTCAAGAAATATGTTTGATCCTTGTTTGCATCAACGCCTCGAAGCAATTTATGTTCTCCATCCTCATAGACGGCACGCGCATAGTGCCCTGTCGCGACGAAATCGGCACCAAGACGCATCGCGTGATCGAGGAAGGCTTTGAACTTGATTTCCTTGTTACACATGACGTCCGGATTCGGTGTCCGACCGAGTTTATATTCATCGAGGAAGTACGTGAAGACCTTATCCCAGTACTCTTTCTCGAAATTGACTGCATAGTACGGAATGCCGATTTGATTGGCTACCGCGATGACGTCTTCATAATCTTCCGTCGCCGTACAAAAGCCGTTCTCATCCGTGTCATCCCAGTTTTTCATGAAGATTCCGATGACGTTATAGCCTTGCTCTTTTAATAAATGAGCCGTCACAGAAGAATCGACACCGCCCGACATCCCAACGACGACTGTCGTTTCACTCGGGGCTTTCGCTCGTGTATTCATTTATTTCACCTCTTAGTTAATTCTGAAACGATTTTACGACATCTTGCAAGGCTTGTGCGAGTAGTTCGACTTGCGCGAGCTCATTTCCGTGACCAAAACTGATTCGGACCGATGCTCGTGTCCGTTCATCTTCGCCATACATCGCCGATAAGACATGCGAAGGTTCGACGGATCCTGCCGTACATGCACTCCCGCTCGATACGGCCATTTGACGCATATCAAGCATGATCAGGAACGGTTCGATTTCAATCCGCGGGAAGTAAAGATTGAGGACATTCGGCAATCCTTCAACGCCGTTAACTTCGTAAGTGACGCCACTTTCATCCAATCGCGTTAGCAAAACGTTACGCAGTTGTTTGATGTGGTCCTGTTGTTGATCACGCTCTGCGATCATCAGTTCGAGCGCTTTCGCTAAACCGACGATTCCCGGTACGTTCTCCGTACCAGCACGACGCTTGCGTTCCTGTTCTCCTCCGAACGTTTGAGGCGCTAACTTCACACCAGTCCGTACATACAACAATCCGATTCCTTTTGGCCCATTGATTTTATGACCAGACGCGGATAAGAGATCGACCTGTAACGCTTCGACATCGATTGCTTGTTTTCCGAACACTTGCACCGCGTCCGTATGGAACAAAATACCGCGTTCTCGTAAAAATTGACCGAATGCCGCAATCGGCTGAATCGTTCCAACTTCATTGTTGCCGAACATGATCGAGACGAGTGTCGTATCTTCCCGTACCGCTTCTTGCAAAGCAGCCATTGAGACGACGCCTGTATCTGGAACATCGAGATACGTAACGTCATAGCCTTGTTTTTCGAGCTCTTCGAACGCATGCAAAACAGCATGGTGCTCAAACCGTGTCGTAATGAGATGACGCCCTTTTTCACGCGCCGCCTCAGCCGCACCGAAGATTGCATAATTATCCGATTCCGTTCCACCGCTCGTGAAAATCAGTTCGGTTGGTTTCGCGTTCAATTCTTGTGCGATCTGCCGGCGTGCTTTGTCAATTGCTGCCCGAGCAGACCGACCAGCCGCGTGGACACTAGATGGGTTGCCATACTGTTCGAGCAAATAAGGCGTCATCGCCTCAAGGACTTCCGGACGCATCGGCGTCGTCGCCGAGTGGTCAAAGTAATTCATTCGTTTTCACCTCTCAAATATAGAACATGTATCCTGTATCTTCTTCTTCCGCTAAGTCTTGTAGCGTCGTTGAATCGAGTACTTGATCGACTGCTTGCTGGATTTTATCCCACAGTTTGCGTTTTGTGACCTCGTCACACGCATCGCCTTCGACGACGACGAGTGGTCCTTCAAGCAGGCGGATGATTTCACCCGCTGTGATGTTTTGCGCTTCACGACCGAGCTTATACCCGCCGTAAGCACCACGGACACTTTTAACAAGACCTCCATTACGAAGGGGTGCAATCAACTGTTCAAGATAATGCTCAGATAGGTCATACATCTGCGCGATTTTTTTTAGGGATAATGGTTTAGATTCAGCTTCTTTCGCGAGTGCGATCATGATCGTCAGACCATATCGCCCTTTCGTCGAGATTTTCATCATGCGAAGGATCATCCTTTCTAGTATAGTAGTAGCTAAGAGTGGAAGGAGCGTATGTGTATGGCACATTTATTTGAATCCCAGTCACCTGCCGGACCGCTCGCGAATCGAATGCGTCCGCAGAATCTGGATGAAATCGTCGGACAACGCCATCTGATTGGAGAGACGACGCTCCTGCGGCGTGCCATCTTAGCCGATCGTCTCGGAACCGTCATTTTTTACGGTCCACCCGGAACCGGTAAGACGACGCTCGCGCGTGTCATCTCCAGTTATACGAAATCAGCGTTCGAGCAATTGAACGCAGTCACAGCGAAACTGGAACAATTACGGGAAATTCTAAAAGCGGCCGAAGCCCGTCTTCAGTTCGAGGATCAAAAAACGATTCTCTTTCTCGATGAGATCCATCGATTCAATAAGATGCAACAAGACGCCTTACTGCCAGCGCTCGAAGCAGGTACGATCACGTTGATCGGGGCGACGACTGAAAATCCGAGTTTTGAGGTCAACGCCGCTCTCTTATCGCGGGCAACGGTTTTCCGTTTCGAGCCCCCGACAGCAGACGATTTACGAATCGTCCTCGATCGAACCTTAAAAGACGAAGAGCGTGGTCTTGGCAAATATCCGATCACGATCACGGATGACGCGATCGATCATTACGTCAAGTTGTCGGATGGCGATTACCGGGCATTATTGAATGCACTTGAACTCGCCGTCTTAACGACACCGGAAATCGATGGTCAGATCACGATCGATCTCGCTGTCGCCGAGGAATCGATTCAACAAAAAGCATTGAAGTACGATAAGGACGGCGATCGGCATTATGATGTCATCTCCGCCTTCATCAAATCGATTCGGGGTTCCGATCCCGACGCTGCGCTCTACTGGCTCGCTGTCATGATTGAAGCGGGCGAAAGTCCGCGCTTCATCGTACGGCGTCTCTACGTCCATGCGGCAGAAGACATCGGTCTATCTGATCCGCAAGCATTATTGATGGTCGATGCCTGCGCACGCGCGTGCGAGTACGTCGGTTTCCCTGAAGCAAGGATTCCGCTCGCTGAAACCGTCTTATATCTCGCGACGGCGCCGAAATCGAATGCTGTCATCTCAGCGATCGATCAAGCATTGACACTCGTCCGTCGTTCAGACGGTGGTCCGGTACCGCCACATTTGCGCGATGCCCATCATCCGGGGGCAGCGGCACTTGGGAATGGCGTCACCTATCAGTACCCGCACGACTTCGAACATGCCTATGTGCCACAGAATTACTGGCCGGAGAACCTTGCCCGGACAAAACCGGTCTTTTATCGTCCAAGCCCACGCGGTTTTGAGAAACAACTGCAAGCTCGACTTGATTTTTGGAACAAACAAACAGCCACACATCAGAAAAAGCGACCATAAGGTCGCTTTTTTTAACGAACGCGTTCGATCGTCACGCCGGCTTCACGGACGATCTCGTTGATGACGTAGCTCGCTGCGATCAATCCACCAACTGATGGAACGAACGCATTCGAACTTGGCGGCATCTTTGCCTTACGAATTGCAGCCGCATCGTTTCCGACGACTTGACGGACTTCTTCGATGATCTTAACGGGCGGTTCATCAGAGAAGACGACAGGAACACCTTTATGGATGCCGGCTTTCCGGAGTTTCGTCCGAATGACCTTCGCTAGTGGATCATAACTTGTATCTTTGATGTCAACGATCTTGATGCGTGTTGGATCCATCTTGTTCGCCATCCCCATGCTTGAGATGATTGGAATGTTACGTTTCTTACATTCCTGAATCAAGTGAATCTTGAACGAGACCGTGTCCGATGCATCGATGACATAATCCGGTTGCTGTTCGAAGAACGACTCGAATGTCTCTTCATTGTAGAACATCTTCAAGCGAACGATTTCAAGATCCGGATTGATTAACGCAAGACGTTCTGCCATCGCATCGACCTTTGGTTGACCAACCGTCGGAAGCAAAGCATGGATTTGTCGGTTGACGTTCGTGATGTCGATATCGTCCTTATCGACAAGAATCAAACGACCTACACCACTGCGGGCAAGCGCTTCTGCTGAGAACGATCCAACACCACCGATACCCAGAATAGCGACGGACTTGGATGCCAATGCGTCAAGTCCAGTTTTACCGATTGCTAATTCATTACGCGAAAATTGATGTAACATCTCATAACCTCACAATACTCATACTGTTTTACTCGGAATTATATCATAAAAAAAAACGTCATGCGACGTGTCAAACAACAAAATAATAAGACGATGGGACCCGAAGTGCCGTGTCGATACCTTATTTTTGAACCTGCTGTGCAGGTGGGTGTCTTATCCGATTCCTATTCGTACGTCCTCCTGCTGTGTTACGAGGCATGTACTACTAGTTGGAACGTCAAACTCCCTATCAAAAAAGAGTGGCTCAAAGATAAAAGGCGGCTCTCGTACAATTCAGGAACCCCATCTGATGCATTTAATATAGCATCCTCCCCTCTGAAATGCAACTACTTCCCACTCCAGAAAAAGATGCTTTTTTCAGGTCCAACGTTTCGTGAAGTGTTGATTCGGATCATATCGTTGTTGTTGGAATGCAGGATCAAATCGTGGTGTGCGTGTTGCATTCCCAACACCCGCGATGAACGCCCAGTTCCCATAATTCGAAGCGACATCATAGTCGATCAACTGCTGTTCGAAATATCGCGCTCCGATGCGCCAGTCCTGCTTTAATTCATGAATTAGATAACTGGCAACGATCTGCCTGCCGCGGTTCGACATCCATCCCGTCTCGCGAATCTCGTTCATGAAGGCGTCGACGAATGGCACACCAGTTTTTCCTTCTATCCAGCGTTCGACAGCCAGCTGGTTCGCCTTCCACGTGTATTGACCTTCTTGTAATCCGCTCGCACGGAACAGACGGCTTCCTGTCTCACGCATCGTCAAATGGAAGAAGTCACGCCATAACAATTCGAAATACAACCAGTACGTCGATTCATTCGCTCCCTGTTTTCGCTCGGCTTCTTGTAATTCAGCCATGACGCGGCGCGGTGAGAGTGAACCGTTCGCTAGCCAGGCAGACAACTTCGAAGAATCATTTCGTAAGAACCCATTCCGTGTTTCTTTATAGGTGAATACGGGCTCGGCGAGATATTCCTGAAGGCGTGCCCTTCCCGCTGATTCGCCTCCCCGAAATGGGAACGCGGTCTCTGGGACTGCTTCAACTGATTCCTCTTTTATTAGCTGAATACCGGTTGGTGGATCGAGTGGATCGTAGAAGGTCCCTTTCGCCTCGACCCGTTTTCGAAATGCCGTAAAGACGCGCTTTAATTCATCACTTCCGATATCTTCCCGACGATGTAACGTCTGTGTTTCAAAAGAGCGGACGGTATATCTGTCTTCGATATACTGCTCACTTGTCGCTTCTTCTGTTCCGGTCATCTTATGGAAATAGACGGTATCATCCGCTTGCAGATAAGAATCGAGTGCCTCACTTGTCTCCCCTTCTACTATATCTAACGTAATCCCGATTTGAGACAGATGGCCCGCTAAGTTATCAAGTGTCTCTTGTTCGAACCGCGCTTGTTGTGTACCTCTTTTAAAATCGCGTTTCTTTTGGTCTTTGACGTATACGGCACGAATGACGTCCTGTTCTTCACACGCACTCCGAAGTGCCTCATGATCATCGACACGTAAATCATGACGATACCAAACGACTGCTCCCATATTGATCGACTCCCTTCTCCTTATACTATGACCCGACCAAGGTAGATAGAAAACCACTTGATGTGCCGATGAGGTTTTAAGACGTTGTTTTCGTGGAATATGATTAGTACAACAAATCAGAGGAGTGAATGAATCAATGGCAGCAAAACGCGGTAAACTCAGAACATTAATGACGCTCGTAACGACGGTTGGTCCAATCGTCTATAAATTCTATAAAAAACAACAGTCGAAAAAATCAATCAACAACCCTAAATAAAAAATGGACGTCTCCTTATCGGAGCGTCCATTTTTTAACGTTTACTTACCCCTTCACTCGCCTCTACATAAAAACGCCATGGATAGGCTGTCGCTTCTCCTGCATTCGGAATACCGATCCGTGTCGTCTGGACGACCGCGTCGACCGAGTCAGCAACAAGTCGGAAACGGTCTTGATAAAGATCCTGTCCCGAATCAGCTGTCGTTAGACCGAATCCTTGGCACAGTTTCGCCGGTCCATTGACGAGATTGCGTCGTTGCGCCGCTGTCAACTTTGCGTAGGAACAACCAAAACGACGTTCCGCGACGAGATCGTGCCCACTAATGATTTCCGCACCTCGTAGCAATAATCCGTATCCTTCCCCTTCATGTCCACAAACGATATTCATGCAGTGATGCATCCCATATGTGAAATACACATAGAGATGCCCCGGTGGACCGAACATCGGTGCCGTCCGTTTCGTTGGTTTTCCGGAAAACGAATGCGCTGCTTGATCGTGAGGACCGAGATAGGCTTCGACCTCGACGATCCGCATCGTCACCTCATCGACTGTGATCTGTGTTCCTAAGAAGTCTGGACCGACTTCAACCGGAGACCGTTCAAAAAAGTGTCGTTCCATCCGTTCATCCTCCTTCATGAAACAAGCGAATCTCCCATACCGGAAGATTCGCTTGTCGTATCTTACGATTGTTTGACCGCTGTTCGAATCGAGAGATCGTTTAATTGTGCATCCGAGACTGGGCTTGGTGCTGCCGTCAACAGATCACTTGCTGATGCTGTTTTCGGGAAGGCAATCGTATCACGCAAGTTTGAACGTCCTGCGAGTAACATAACGAGACGGTCTAGACCAAGTGCGATCCCCGCATGTGGTGGTGTTCCGTATTCGAATGCTTCCATCAAGAAACCGAACTGCTCGTTTGCTTCTTCTTCTGTGAAGCCAAGCAACTTAAACATCCGCTCTTGGATATCCCGTTCGTAGATCCGTTGTGATCCACCGCCGAGCTCGTATCCGTTCAAGACGAGGTCGTACGCGACGGCGAGGACTTTTCCAGGATCCGTCTCGAGCAATTCGAGATCTTCACGACGTGGCATCGTGAACGGGTGGTGGTTCGCGTAGAAACGACCTTCTTCTTCTTCATACGTGACGAGTGGGAAGTCCGTCACCCAAAGGAAGTTGAAGACCGACTCATCGATCAAGTCCAGTTCCTTCGCTAATTTCTGACGGAGCGCACCTAAGCTGTCTGCTACGATCGATGCTTTTGCTGCGACGAACAACAATAAGTCGCCTGCTTCCGCACCTGTCGCCGCTGTCAGGCGAGCAGCTGCTTCTTCGTCGAAGAACTTCGCGATCGGACCGTTCAGTCCGTCCCCTGTCACTTTGACCCACGCGAGACCTTTTGCACCGTAAATCGCCGTGAATTCTTGTAACTTATCGATATCTTTCCGCGAGAAGCGCTCTGCTGCACCTTTGACGTTCAAGGCTTTAACTTCGCCACCAGCTTCTAGTGCCATGTCGAATACTTTGAATCCTGCCCCTTTGACGGCTTCCGCGACATCAATCAATTCGAGACCGAAGCGTGTATCCGGTTTATCCGAACCATACCGGCTCATCGCTTCCGCGTACGGCATCCGTGGGAACGGTGTCACGATATCTTTACCAAGCGTTTCCTTCATGACACGCGTCATCATCGATTCCATCATCGCATACAAGTCTTCGATGTCCATGAAGCTCGTCTCGATGTCGACTTGCGTGAATTCAGGTTGACGGTCTGCCCGTAAGTCTTCGTCACGGAAACAACGTGCAATTTGGAAGTACCGTTCAAAACCAGACACCATCAGCAATTGTTTGAACAATTGCGGTGATTGTGGCAAGGCATAGAACTCACCTGGGTGAACACGACTCGGAACGAGATAGTCACGTGCGCCTTCTGGTGTTGATTTCGTTAAGATTGGTGTCTCGACTTCCAAGAAGTCTTGCTCATCGAGGAAGTTCCGCATAATGTTCGATGCTTTCGAACGAAGACGGAATGTCTCTTGAAGCGACGGACGACGCAAGTCAAGATAACGATATTTAAGACGTAAATCTTCTGACGTCTGCTCTGCTTCTTCACTGATCGGGAATGGTGTCATCTTCGCTGCATTCAAGATGACGACTTCATCCGCGACGACCTCGACTTGCCCAGTCGGAATGTTCGGGTTCGGATTCTCACGTGCGATGACGTGTCCTTTGATATCGAGGACATACTCTGAACGAATTGATTCTGCAAGGCGGTGTGCCTGCTCGTTTTCCGGTTGGAAGACGATTTGGACGATACCACTCCGGTCGCGGAGATCAAGGAAGATCAATCCTCCTAAGTCACGTCGTTTTTGAACCCATCCTTTAAGTTGAACGTGTTGTCCGATGACTTCTTCTGTCACCTGACCGTTCATATGCGTGCGTCCGATCATTGTGCTTCCTCCTTTAATTTCGCGACGATCGTATCAGCGACTGCTGATAACGGAACGTCCGTCTGTTCCCCTGTAGCCATGTTCTTCAGCGCCGCTGCACCACGCTCGACTTCTTCATCCCCGAGGATGACCGTGTAGCGTGCTTTCAAGCGATCGGCTGCTTTGAATTGTCCTTTGAACTTCCGACCGAGATAATCCCGATCGGCGACAAGTCCTTCGAGACGCATCAATTGTAAGAGACGTGTTGCTGTCTTTTCGACTTCGTCACTGCCTTGCGCGACGATGAAGACATCGATTTGATCATCGACTGCCGGTAAGACGTTCTCATTCTCAAGCGCCATCAATAAACGCTCGATGCCGATTCCGAATCCGATTCCCGGTGTTGCCGGTCCACCGATTTGTTCGACGAGACCGTTGTATCGTCCACCACCACATAGTGTCGTGATTGCTCCGAAGCCTTCTGCTTCTGACATGATCTCGAACGCCGTGTGATTGTAATAATCGATTCCGCGAACGAGCGTTGGATCAACGACATACTCGATGCCGAGTGCATCTAAGTGAAGCAATACTTCGTCGAAGTAAGCTTTTGATGCCGGGTTTAAGTAATCGAGAATTGATGGTGCTGTTGCCATGCTCGGGTGATCGCGGTCGACCTTACAATCAAGGACACGAAGTGGATTCGTTTCGAGACGGTTCTGACAGTCCTGACATAACTCGTGAACGACCGGTTTGAAGTGATCGACAAGTGCTGCCCGGTGTGCGGCGCGACTTTCGTTATCCCCGAGTGTATTGATGACGAGCTTAAGGTGCTTCAATCCAAATGAACGGTAGATGCTCATCGCGAGACTGATGACTTCCGCATCGATCGCTGGTTGTTCACTGCCAAGTGCTTCGACTCCGTATTGGTGGAGCTGACGGAAACGACCTGCTTGCGGACGTTCATAACGGAACATCGGTCCAATGTAGAACAATTTCGTCGGTTGGTTTGGTGAACCGAACAGTTTGTTCGTCACGAATGAACGAACGACAGCAGCCGTTCCTTCTGGACGTAACGTCAACTGGTCTTTTCCGCGTTTCTCAAGCATGAACATTTCTTTTTGAACGATATCCGTCGTCTCACCAACGCCACGTTTGAAGAGTTCTGTCTCCTCAAAAATCGGCGTCCGGATTTCCTTATAGTTGTAACGCTTACTGATGTCACGTAATTGTTGCTCGATGTACTGCCAGCGTTCGACTGTTCCTGGAAGGACATCAAACGTACCGCGTGGTAATTTCATCTCAAATTCCTCCTTTTTTGAATACAAAAAAGTCCTCGTCCGCAAAGGGACGAGAACTTGAAGATCCCGTGGTACCACCCTGGTTGTCAAATCACATTTGACCACTCGGTGCAGTTAACGCCTGCGTACGACCTTCCCTACTATCGGTTCAGGAAGATACCTCGGAAGGGTCTTTCATCGAGTTCGTCTGTTCGCCCTTCCAGCCAAGGGGCGACTCTCTAAGCAGACGAGGTCTTGATTACTCCTCTTCGTCTTCGGTCGTATGAATCATTTGGTTACGTCTAATATTGCCTCGTCTCTCGGTTCCTGTCAAGCGTTTGCTTCTTTTTCAAGAATCAATGTCACCGGTCCATCATTGACGAGCGCGATATCCATCATCGCACCGAACTGACCTGTCTCGACTGTCAGTCCTTGCGCGCGAAGACGTTCATTGAACGCTTCATACAATTCGTTGGCAACATCCGGTTTCGCTGCTTCCGTAAACGCTGGGCGACGTCCTTTTTTGACATCACCATACAACGTGAACTGCGAGACGGATAGAATCTGACCGTCGACATCTTGCAACGAGCGGTTCATCCGTTCCTCTTCATCTTCAAACACGCGGAGTCCTGCGATTTTATCAGCTAACCAGTTCACCTGATCGATCGTGTCTTCGTGCGTGACACCGACAAGCAAGAGAAAACCTTGCTTGATTTGACCGATGACCTCCTGATCGACTGTGACACTTGCTTCTTTGACTCGTTGTAATACGACTCGCATGACTCATCCGCTCCTTACGTCATCATGACGCGATGCACAGCATACACGTCAGAGATTTGTTTGATCCGATCGACGACTTTTTGTAAATGGTTGACGTTGTTGATCGCGATCGTCATCGTGATTTTGGCTTGTTTACTGTCGTCGCCTTTCCCGCTGACGGCAACAATGTTCGTATTCGTCGCAGATACCGACTGCAGGACATCGTTCAATAATCCAGCCCGGTCGAATCCAGAAATTTCGATTTCGACGTTATAACTCTTAACGGCTTTGCCTTCGTGTTCCCACTCGACTTCGAGCAAGCGTTCTGGATTTTGTTCATGAATGACATTCAAACAATCCGTCCGGTGAATCGAGACACCCCGTCCACGTGTGATATACCCGACGATATCGTCCCCTGGTACTGGATTACAACAACGACTCATGCGAACGAGCATGTTATCGATTCCTTTGACACGAACGCCTTCTGGATTTTCCTTCTTCGGACGATCAAACGTCTTCATCTCACTGATGGCTTCGTTCAGTTCAAGATTTTTGGACTCTTTGTCTTTGCGTAACTTTTCCGTCAATTTATGCGCGACTTGGGCAGCGGTCAGACCATGATACCCAACAGCAGCATACATGTCTTCTTCTTGCGCGAAGTTGAACTTCCGCGTCACGTCTTCGAGCGTCTTTTCATTGATGACTTCCTTCGGCTCGAATCCAAGTTTCTTGACTTCCGCTTCGATCAGTTCCCGTCCTTTAGAGACGTTCTCTTCGCGTTGCTGACGTTTGAACCATTGACGGATCTTGTTCTTCGCCTGACTCGACACACAAATCTTGAGCCAGTCCTTACTTGGACCATAACTGTGTTTTGATGTGACGATTTCAATGATGTCGCCTGTCTTCAGCTTATAATCAATCGGTACCATCCGTCCGTTGACTTTCGCTCCGATCGTTCGGTGACCGATCTCTGTATGAATCCGGTAGGCATAATCAATCGGAACAGAGCCTTTCGGCAATTCGATGACGTCGCCTTTTGGTGTAAAGACGTACAACATGTCACTAAAGAAATCGACTTTGACCGATTCCATGAATTCTTCAGCATCCGCCGTATCCTTCTGTAACTCAAGAATTTCACGGAAATGGGCAATCTTATCCTCAAAGCCTGATTTCGCTTCCTGTTCCTTGCCTTCTTTATACGCCCAGTGAGCGGCAATCCCGTACTCGGCAATAAAGTGCATGTCCCGTGTCCGAATTTGGACCTCGAGCGGCTCGCCTTTCGGTCCGATGACCGTCGTATGCAGCGATTGATACATGTTCGGCTTCGGCATCGCGATATAATCCTTGAAACGTCCCGGCATCGGTTTATATTGCGTATGAATGATTCCGAGAACAGCGTAACAGTCCTTGATTGAATCGACGATGATGCGCACAGCCATCAAGTCATAAATTTCGCTGAACTCTTTTTTCGAGTTTTGCATCTTGTTATAAATGGAATAGATATGCTTCGGACGTCCATCGACTTCCGCTGCGATTTGTACATCATCGAGTACTTCGTTGACCTCTTCAATGACCGAACTGACTAGCGCTTCGCGTTCCGTCCGTTTTTGTTTCATCATTGAGACAATCCGGTAGTACTGTTGTGGATTGATATAACGCAAACTGATGTCTTCGAGTTCCCACTTGATCGTCGAGATCCCGAGACGATGCGCAAGCGGTGCAAAGATTTCGAGCGTCTCTTCTGCCTTTTGCACCTGCTTTTCCTTGACCATATGTTGCAACGTTCGCATGTTATGCAGACGGTCAGCCAGTTTGATCAAGATGACGCGAATGTCTTCTGCCATCGCGATGAACATCTTCCGGTGGTTCTCAGCCAATTCTTCGCGTTTCGATTTATATTTGATTTTCCCGAGTTTCGTGACGCCGTCAACGAGCATCGCGACGTCGGGTCCGAATCGTTCCGTTAATTCTTCGAGTGTAATGTCCGTATCTTCGACGACATCATGAAGAAGCGCAGCGACGATCGTCGTTGCATCCAAACCAATATCGACTAAGATACCGGCAACTTGTACCGGATGAATGATGTAGGGTTCCCCAGAACGGCGGAATTGCCCATCATGTTCGTCTTTCGCGAATTGGTAAGCCCGTTCGATGTCTTTGACTTCAGCTTGCGTCATGTATTCCGCACATCGAGCGAGAAGGTCTTCTACATTTACGATTTGTTTGTTTGTCATCCCTTTTCCTCACCCAGTCCCCGGGATCGTCTGCAACGGAATCCCTAATATATAGTTCTTATTATCGTGAAATCTTGAGAAGATGTCAAAATAAAAAGAAATACCCCCTTGGTCACCATGTACCAAGAGAGTATATATGCTTTAGTCTTCGTAACGAATCAATGAAAGAACGTCGTATCCTTCGAGTTTCTCACGTCCACCAAGACCATCGAGTTCAATCAAGAATCCGATTCCGGCAACCGTTCCGCCTAATTTTTCAATCATTTGGATCGTCGCTTCGATCGTACCACCTGTCGCAAGCAAGTCGTCAAGGATGACGACGCGTTGTCCTGGTTGAATCGCATCTTCATGCATCGTCAAGACGTCTTTTCCGTACTCAAGACCATACTCGACACGGACTGTCTCACGTGGTAATTTTCCTTCTTTACGGACAGGTACGAATCCGATTTCCATCGCGTAAGCGGCTGGGCAACCAACTACGAATCCACGTGCTTCCGGACCCGCGATGACATCAGCACCTTTACTGCGTGCATATTCGACAAGTGCATCAACCGATTGTTTGTATACTGGTCCGTTCTGCATGAGTGATGTGATGTCTTTGAAACTGATTCCTTCTTTCGGCCAGTTTTCGACCTCTTTTATATGCTGTTTGAACTCCATGTCTTTTCCTCCTGCTTCGCCGCTTCTACCAAAGTATCAAAACGCTCTTTCAACTGAGCGAGTGACGAATAAATGTATTGTTGCTCGAGCTCTTGACGCGCTTCATGACGCTGGTACGTCGGAGCTTCCGTCAGATCTCGTTTTGCAGCATTTGGGTTTACACCCGGCAGCCCGTCCTCCATTGTAACAAGAAAATCAAGTTCCGAGAATACCGAATGCATAAAGTTAATCGATCGTTTCGTCCATTTTCGCGATTTCGACAAACGTACGAGACCAATTCGGAGCTCGTCGCGTGGACATTTCGCGAAATACTGGAAGTAATGCTTGAAGTCCTCGCGCGATGGAATCGTCTCAAAATAATAGCCCTCGTCCTTAAAGGCACAATAAATCCGCTCTGCCTGTTGGACGTATGGATGAAACGCAACTTCTTCTTCCGGTAGATCGAGGAAGACGATGTTTTGACGAATCGGTCCGTTCAACGGACGTTCCGCGTACTTCTCCTTCACCTCATCAGTAAAGGCAACGAATGTCGTCGTCTCATGCGGTAAGGCGAATAGTTCGCTCAGCGGTCGCTTACCGCCACGGTAATCGAATACTTGAACATCTTCGACAGCGACGTCTTGAATCATCAATTGTGGTTTACGGAAGCCATTCCACTCGTTGATGTTCAGACTGCCCATCAAGTGAATCTCGGATAAGGTCGAGACTTCATCGACAAGGTCGCCGAAGCCAAAACCGATCGCATCGAGTTCCTTCCCATCGCCTGATAGTAGTGCTTTGACATGCGTCAAATCGCGACCGATCCGTTTCATGTCACGGATCTTCGCCTGCTCGATGACGATTCGTGGCGCAGGATTTCCCATCCCGAACGGCGCGAGTCGCTGAATATCTTCAATCAACTGGATTGAGACATCACTGACCTGTAGACGTAGATCGACATCAATTGTCGCGATGAAGGCATCGTCTGGCAATGTACTTGCTTGTTCATTCAAACGTTGACGTAACGTCTCGACGTCATCGGAAGAGAGCGTCATACCGGCAGCAGCGGGATGTCCACCGAAATGCGGCAAGATGTCTTCACATTTCGTGAGTTCAGCGAATAAATCAAAGGCTGGAATCGATCGTCCAGAACCCTTCGCTGTTCCTTTTTCAGCATCATGACACAGCATGATGACGGGACGATGGTATTTTTCAACGAGTCGCGAGGCGACGATCCCGACGACACCTGGATTCCAATCTGCCGCATCGACGACGAGTACGCGGTCATCTTTAAAACGTTCTTCGACAAGCGCCGTTGCTTCCTCCGCAATCTGCTTGACGATATCTTGACGTTGTTTATTTTGTTGGTCGAGTTGTTTCGCGAGATGAAGTGCCTCATCTTTGCTTTCCGCTAGTAACATCTCAAGCGCTGGCATCGCCGAATCAAGACGACCTGCCGCATTGATCCGCGGACCGAATGCAAATCCGACTGATTCTTCCGTCAGTTCGTCTTCCGTCAAACTACAAACGTCCCGTAACGCTAGGATACCCGGACGTTCACTCGCATTCAGCGCCTCGATGCCGCGGATCGCAAGCAACCTGTTCTCTCCGACGAGCGGCACAAGATCGGCAATCGTTCCGAGCACGGCAAGATCGAGTAACTCGACGGGTTCACGGTCAAGGAGTGCATGTGCGACTTTAAAGGCAACACCTGCCCCAGCAAGCTTCGAGAACGGATAGTCTGGATCGACACCTGGGTGAATTAAGGCAAAGGCATCAGGTAACGTTTCTTTTGCTTCGTGGTGATCGGTGATGATTAAATCGACCCCGAGTTCCTTTAGGACATCGGCTTCATGAATGCCGGAAATCCCACAGTCGACCGTGATAACGAGGCTGAACCCTTCTTCTGCAGCCCAGCGAAACGCGGCTTCGTTTGGTCCATAGCCTTCCGTGAAACGGTTCGGGATATAACACTCTGCCATTCCTCCGATTTCAATCAAGGCATGCCAGAGAATCGCAGCGGAACTCACGCCGTCGACATCATAATCACCGTAAATCAAAATCATCTCGCCCTCGTCGACGGCACGTTGAATCCGTTCGACGACTTTTGGCATGTCTTTGAAAGCAAATGGATCATGAAATGCCATTTGATCGGTCTCTAAAAAATCACGGGCAGCTTCACGAGTCGTGAATCCCCGTTGGACAAGTAGTTGTGCGACGTGCGGTGAGATTGTGCCATCCGCCGTCAATTGTTCGATTTGTTCTGAATCGATGACTTTATCAAGCCATGTTTTTTTAGCATGGTACATCTCAAACCCTCCAATCAACTTCCCCATTATAATTGAAAATCCGCACCAGCGATAGCTGATGCGGATACTCTTTTAAGAAGCGCGTTTTGTACGACCAAGTGTCCGACCCTTCATGACGAGCCAGAGTTGCGCGGCGATGAAGATCGAAGAATACATCCCCATGATCAACCCGACAAGCAGGGCGAGACTGAATCCACGGATTGCTTCGCTACCGAAGATGTAGAGCGCTGCTGCTGTCATGACGACCGTGACGACGGTATTGATCGAGCGGATGATCGTCTGTTGGATTGATTCATTGACGATATGCGCCAATTCATCAAACGAGACTTTCCGACCACCTTTTTCAGCGAGTCCGAGATTTTCTCGTACCCTGTCGAACGTAACGATCGTATCGTTGACGGAATACCCGATGATCGTCAGGATTGCTGCGATGAAGTACAAGTTGACTTCGATCTGGAACAGCGAGAAGAATGCCACGATCATCAACGCATCATGTAGCAATGCGAGTACTGTCGCAATTCCGTATAACGGTTGGAATCGGAACGAGACGTAGATGACGATCCCGAGTGACGCGAGCAAGACGGCATAAATCGCGTTACGCGCGATTTCTTGACCAACTTGTGCGGAAACCGTCGAGATGCTCGGTTCCTTATCATACTGCGCTTCAATCGTTTGTTTCATTTCAGAAATTTGATCCTGACTAAATTCACCAACGAACGTGACGTTCGCTAACTTTCCGCCTTGCGCGAATTGAATACCATCGATTTCTTCCGCATCAATCCCGGCATCTTCAATGACAGAGCGGACGTCCGCTTCCTTGATTTGATTCTCAGAAGAAATCTCGACACGCGTTCCTTGCGTGAAGTCGATCCCGAGGTTCAGACCACGGAACGACAACAAGAGGACCGACACGATGACAAGCGCAATCGTGATTGCGAAATAGATTTTGCGATGTTTGACGTAATCGAATTTCGTAGGATTAAAGCTCACGGATTTCACTCTCCTTTACACCGAACCATGATTTCTTCTTATCGAACCATCGGCTACTGACAAGGAGCTGCATCAGGTAACGTGAGACAAAGACGTTCGTGACGAACGTGACGGCGATCGAAACCATCAACATGATGGCGAATCCTTTGACCGTACTTGTACCAAAGTAGTACAACACACCAGCAGAGATTAACGTAGTCAAGTTGGCATCAAGAATCGTACCGAACGAACGACGGTTACCGGCTTTAAATGCGGACAAGACGGATTTACCACTTCGTAATTCATCCTTGATCCGCTCAGCAGTGATGATGTTCGCATCGACCGCCATCCCGACTCCAAGAACGAGTGCCGCAATCCCCGGTAACGTGAGGACAGCATTGATCCCGTTAAAGAAGATCATGACAAGATAGATGTAGAACAGTAACGTGATGATCGAAACGAATCCAGAGATTCGGTAGAACAGTAGCATGAACAAGAAGACCGCCGCGACACCGATCGCTGACGCAAACAATGTTTGATCAAGTGCATCCTGTCCAAAAGCAGCAGAGACCGACGTCGAGTAGATTTCCTCGAGTTTGACCGGTAATGCGCCGGCGTTTAGGATTGACGATAATTGTTTCCCGTATGCGGCATCGATATCGCCACCAGAAATGATCGCTTTATCTGAGTTGATTGGTTCTTGAACAGATGCATCTGATACGATCTTTGAATTTGCTTTTTGAATTTCTTTTTCGTACGAATCACCTTTCTCGTAATCGAGCCAGATGACGAGACGATTCGCAGGTGGTTGCATTTGTGAAATCTTTTGAGTCACATCATAGAACTTTTGTTTTGATTTAAGTGAAAGTTCTACAAGCGGTTGGTTCGTTTGTGGATCGTATCCGACTTTTGCGCCTTTGGCTTTTAAATCCGATCCATCCAGTAACAACTTATTGTTGATGTCACGGAATGATAATTGTGCTGTCGAAGAGAGGATTTGACGCGCTTCCGTCTGATCCTTGACGCCAGCAAGCTGAACGCGAATCCGGTTATCGCCTTCGATCCGGATGTCTGGTTCAGAGACACCGAGGACGTTGACACGGTTCTCGATTGCCGTCAGCGTCGCACTCATCGCATTTTGATCGATGACGTCTCCTTCTTTCAGCGGTTGTACTTCATACAAGACTTCGAAGCCACCCTTAAGGTCAAGGCCAAGCTTCGTATCCTTCAACAACCATGACGATGTCGTACCAATCAGTACGAGCAACGCGATGACGACGATGAAGAATGTGGCAAGTTTCCCTTTCTTGATCATGCTACATTGTCCTTTCTCTAGTTCCCAGTATATTTTCAGACAACTTTGTTCTCCTATCCTAGCTTACAAAAGAAATGGTAATCTTAGCAAACGTTTTTCTCATATATAAACAGAAAAGACGCTCCGGAATCCGGAAAGCGCCTTTTCAATGCCTTATTCGACAGTTTCGTCGTCCATGACAGTCGTTGATTTTTTCGTCACTTCTGCGACAGCACTCCGGTTGAATGTCAATTGTGCATTACCTGACTTCAATGTCACCGTCATGTCGTCAACTTTTTGGACAACCCCGTGAAGACCACCGATCGTAACGATCGAGTCGCCGCGTGAGAGTTCATTTTGCATCTGACGCACTTGCTTCTGGCGTTTGTTCTGTGGACGGATCAACAAGAAATAGAACACCACGAAGATCAAGATCATCGGGAGGAATGTGATTAAGCCTTCCATCTGATTCAGCTCCTTTTATCATTCAAATCACGTTCATTATACCGTGAAAGAATTGATTTGTCAGACGATTTGTTAGAAATTCTTTGCATTCGGTAAATTGTAACCGTATTCTTCGAAGAATTCTTCCTTGAAATCGAGCAGACGATCCTCACGAATCGCTTGGCGAACGCCTTCCATCAACTTGACGAGGAAGTGAAGATTGTGTGTCGAACAGAGATGCAGACCGAACGTTTCTTGCGCCCGGATCAAGTGATGGATGTACGAACGCGAGTAATTCTTACACGCGTAGCAATCACATTTCTCATCGAGCGGACGGAAATCACGTGCATATTTCGCGTTCCGGACGACGAGACGTCCTTGTGATGTCATCAATGTGCCGTTTCGTGCGATCCGTGTCGGTAAGACACAGTCGAACATATCGATTCCGCGGATCGCACCCTCGATCAATGCGTCCGGTGAACCGACGCCCATCAAATAACGTGGTTTGTCTTCCGGCATGAGTGGTGTCGTGAATTCGAGCGCACGGTACATGACGTCTTTTGGCTCTCCGACCGAAAGACCACCGACCGCATAACCCGGGAAATCAAGGGCAACGAGGTCTTTTGCACTTTGGCGACGTAAGTCTTCGTATTCTCCGCCTTGGATGATACCGAACAGTGCTTGATCGTGTGGACGTTCGTGCGCAGCAAGACAACGTTCCGCCCAGCGGCTCGTCCGTTCGACAGATGCTTTCATGTACTCGTGAGAAGCTGGGTACGGTGGGCACTCGTCAAACGCCATCATGATATCTGAACCGAGTGCATTTTGAATTTCCATCGCTTTTTCCGGTGATAAGAACAATTTGTCCCCGTTCAAGTGGTTACGGAAATGAACACCCTCCTCAGAAATGTTCCGAAGATCAGCAAGTGAGAAGACTTGGAAGCCACCTGAATCCGTGAGAATCGCGCCATCCCAGTTCATGAATTTATGCAGACCGCCCGCTTCCTTGATGACATCATGTCCTGGACGCACCCAGAGGTGGTACGTGTTCGCGAGGATGATGTTCGCGTTCATGTCCTTGATTTGTTCCGGTGCCATCGTCTTGACCGTCGCTTGCGTTCCGACCGGCATGAAAACTGGTGTCTCGAAACTACCGTGCGGCGTGTGGACGATTCCTAACCGCGCTCCGGATTGTTTACATGTTTTGATATGTTCATATGTTACCGCGTGTTTTGTCATTAGTTTCGTTCCTCTCTCGTTAAGAACATCGCATCACCGAAGCTAAAGAAGCGATAGCCGTTTGCGACTGCTTCTTCGTAGGCATGCAGAATGTGTTCCCGTGTCGATAACGCGGACACGAGCATGATCAATGTTGATTTCGGTAAGTGGAAGTTCGTGATCAGACCATCAATCCCTTTGACTTCCTGACCCGGGAAGATGAAGATGTCCGTCCAGCCCGTTGCTTCGACGAAGTCGCCATGGTCGCGAATGACCGTCTCAAGCGTTCGTGTCGACGTCGTTCCGACCGCGATGATCCGTCCGCCTTGTTTCCGTGTTTCGCGTAGCAAAGCAGCTGAACTTTCCGGCAGTTCGTAGTACTCACTGTGCATCTTGTGACTATCGACGTCGTCGACCGAGACAGGACGGAATGTGCCAAGTCCTACGTGTAGCGTCAACGGTGCGATCCGGACGCCTTTCGCTTTAAGCGCTTCAAGCAATTCCGGTGTGAAGTGAAGACCGGCCGTCGGTGCTGCCGCACTTCCGCGTTCCCGAGCATACACCGTCTGGTAACGATCTTGATCCTCGAGTTGTTCATGAATGTACGGTGGCAGTGGCATCGTTCCGAGTTGGTCGAGCACTTCATAAAAAATGCCGTCATAGAAAAACTTAAGGATGCGTCCTCCGTCTTCAAGTGCTTCGACACACTCAGCACGGAGTAATCCGTCACCAAACGACAAAATCGTTCCTTGTTTGACGCGTTTTGCCGGTTTCGCCAGTGTTTCCCACACATCGTCACTCGTCTGCTTCAAGAGTAACAATTCGATTTTCCCACCCGTCTCTTCCTTCACACCAAAGAGACGTGCTGGTAAAACTTTCGTATCGTTGATGACGAGTGTATCACCTTCCCGGAAGTGGTCGACGATATCATGGAAGTGCTGATGCTGAATCGCACCCGTCTCCCGATCGAGAACCATCAGTTTCGAACTCGTCCGGTCGAGCAATGGCACTTGGGCAATTTGTTCTTCTGGTAAATGAAAATCAAATAAGTTTACATCCATTGGTTCAATTTCCTTCTTTCAGTCCTAAATGTTGGCGGGCGAACGGTGTTAAGACACGTCCGCGCGGAGTACGTTGTAAAAAGCCTTGTTGCAGTAAATATGGTTCATATACATCCTCAATCGTCTGCGCATCTTCCCCGATCGTCGCTGCAATCGTCTCAAGACCGACCGGACCACCGGCAAACCGTTCTGCAAGCGATCGTAGTAAACGATGGTCGACATCATCGAGCCCTAGCGCATCGACATGCAAGCGATCAAGCGCACTCGTTGCGAGCGTCGCATCGATGTCAGTTTGATGCGCGACTTGCGCAAAATCACGAACACGCCGTAACAACCGGTTCGCGACACGTGGTGTTCCACGTGAACGAAGCGCGATGGCTTCTGCTGCCAGACGATCCGCTTCGAATCCGAACAATCGTGACGTCCGGGTTACGATGGCAGACAACTCTGACATCGTATAATATTCAAGCTTCAGCGTCACGCCAAAACGATCACGGAGCGGTGCCGATAACATCCCGGCACGCGTCGTTGCACCAACGAGCGTAAACGGTGGTAAATCAATTCGGACGCTGCGGGCGAGTTCACCTTGACCGATGACGATATCGAGACAATAATCCTCCATTGCCGGATACAGAATCTCTTCGATCGATCGACTCAATCGATGAATCTCGTCGATGAACAGGACATCGCCCGGTTCAAGCGATGATAGGATCGCCGCTAGATCACCCGGTCGTTCAATTGCAGGACCGGCTGTCGTCTTGATGCCGACCCCCATCTCGTTTGCAATGATCGTCGCAAGCGTCGTCTTCCCAAGACCCGGAGGACCGTAGAGAAGCACGTGATCGAGTGTTTCCTGACGAATTTTTGCCGCCTCGATGAAGACACTTAAGTTTCCTTTTGCTTTCTCCTGCCCGATGTATTGCTCGAGCGTCTGAGGACGCAGACTCCACTCTTCTTGATCTTCCGCATGGGCGGATTCTGACAAAATGCGCTCTTCCATGTCCTCACCTCACATTCAATAACAACTGGAGTGCCCGTTTGACATATTGATCCGTCGACAGGACTTCTGCCTGCAACGCTTTTTTGACTTTCTCGACTTCTCGGTCACTGTAACCAAGCGCCGTCAAGGCTTCACAAGCTTCATTCAGCTCAGCATTGCCTTGCGCGAACAAGCCTTCGCTCGGTACGTAATCCGGTGCGAGCTCGGCTAACTTTCCTTTTAGGTCGAGCGTCATTTGCTTCGCTGTTTTCTTGCCGACCCCCGGGAACTTGACGAGATAACTTTCCTTCTCTTGTTCAATTGCTTCAACGAGCGCATCGACATTCCCTGATGCGACGATCGCGAGCGCTCCCTTCGGTCCAATTCCTGTGACACCGAGCAACTTCGTGAACAAGGCACGCTCACGACGGGAACGGAATCCAAATAAAACTTCTTGGTCCTCACGGACATAATGATACGTATATACGATGATCTGTTCGTCTCCGGTCCGATAAAAAAACGGGTTCGGTGCTACGATCTTGTAGCCAATCCCGCCAACTTCTACCGTCACGAATTCCGCACAGACATAAGCGACTTCGCCGCGTACGAATTCTATCAATGTGGAACGCTCCCATCCTTAAACAAACTCTCGTGTTATTGTAGCATACATCTTCGTTTGGCTTCAAAGCGTTCTTCAGCAAAAATCAATACATATGTTCGCTCTCTCAATCCGAAGACAAAAAAGCGTGATCGTTCGCACGACCACGCTCCGATTCTCTATTTTAAGAACGCGCAAGCATCCGTTCGAGCGCCAACACGGCATGCCGCGTCGTCTCTGCGTCGACCGTAATGATGTTGACCGGCTCACCGGCTTCGACTTGTTCGAGCGCCCACGCCAAGTGTGGTAAGTCGATCCGGTTCATCGTCAAACACGGACACATGAACGGATTGAGCGACACAATATCGAGTTCCGGATGCGTCGTCGCAAGTCGATTGACGAGATTCATCTCTGTTCCGATCGCCCACTTCGTTCCGGGAGCAGCCTGTTCGATTTGTTGAATGATGTACGCCGTTGATCCGTTAAGATCAGACGCTGTCACGACTTCGTGCGAACATTCCGGGTGAACGAGAATCTTTCGCTCCGGATCAGTCTTGCGGAACTGTTCAATCTGACCGACCGTGAATTTTTCATGGACCGAGCAGTGTCCTTTCCACAAGATGACGCGGACGTCTTGGTCTTCCCCGTCAAAAACGAGTTCGTCCTTGATCGGATCCCAAATCGCCATCTGTTCTAACGGAATTCCGAGTGCGTGCGCCGTATTGCGACCGAGGTGTTGATCGGGCAGGAAGAATAAGATGTCGCGTTCAGCAAGCGCCCACTCAACCATCTGGACAGCATTTGACGACGTCACCGTTGCCCCACCGTGACGACCGACGAATGCTTTGATCGCTGCCGTCGAATTGACATACGTCAACGGTAAAATCGACTCCCCGAATCGTTCCGTCAAGATTGTAAATGCGCGCTCCGTTTGCGTATCATTCGCCATATCTGCCATCGAACAGCCAGCACGCATGTCAGGCAAAACAACTGTATGTGACGCATCCGTCAGCATGTCTGCCGTCTCTGCCATGAAGTGGACACCACAAAAGACTGTATATTCCGCTTCTGTCATCTGCTTCGCGACTTGCGCGAGCTGGAGCGAATCTCCCGTCGCATCCGCGAACTGGACAACTTCATCTTTTTGATAGTGGTGGGCAGGTAAGAACAAGCGACTGCCCATCCGTGCTTTGACCCCTTCGATGATTGCGATCAAGTCTGCTTCTGATTGCTGTAAGTATGACACTGGAATCCCTTCGTGACGTAATAGATCAAATGACATCTTTTTTTCCTCCTTCGATTTTCATGCTGATATCAAGTGCTGTTGCTGAATGGGTGAGTGCCCCGAGTGAGATGACGTCTGCTCCGCTATCCGCGAAGTCTGATAACGTGTCTATCGTGATCCCGCCGGATAACTCGACCGTGATATGCGGTGGAATCAATTGCCGGAGTTGTTTGATTTCTGCTGGTGTCCGATTATCGAGCATGATGATATCGACTTTTGCAGCCACTGCCTCCAGTACTTCCGCTTCCGTCTCGACTTCGACTTCGATTGGTGTCGTATGACCCGCGACACGTTTTGCTCGCGCCACCGCCTCTGTGATCGATCCCGCGACTGTGATGTGGTTATCCTTGATCATGACGGCGTCATCGAGACGTCCGCGATGACTATATCCACCCCCGACGCGAACGGCATGTTTTTCGAGCATTCGTAATCCAGGGGTCGTCTTTCGTGTATCCGTGATTCGGATTCGTCCTGCTGCTACCTCGACCGCTTGACGTGTCTTCGTCGCAATCCCAGATAAGCGTTGCACTAGGTTCAAGGCGACCCGTTCTCCGCTTAAAATGTCCTGTAACGAACCAGACCACTCGGCAAGGAGTGTTCCTCGCGTGACGATCGTCCCTTCCGCTACATGAATCGTCACGTCGACTTGTAAGAGATGTGCCATCTCCCGAATGATGTCGACTCCGCAAAAGACACCGTCTTCCTTTGCTAGAAAACGACCGGTCCCGCGTTCTTGTCCCGTCAGACATCCTTCACTCGTGATATCCCACTGTCCGATGTCCTCGATTAAAAATGCTTCCAGTTGTTGCCGTAACTGCCACTTGTTCAACGTTCTCATCCTCTCCTGTCAACCGACTTCGCGCCCCTTCAAGCAACAGACATGCCGTTACGTGACGTAATCGATTCTCTTCCGCTTCCTGTCCGGATTCGTCTAATGTCCAGCTTTTTAACTCTTCTAAACTATCTTCTATTTGCTTAACATCCATTTCGACACCAATGACCTGTGATAGACGGTCTGTTACGGAACGAAGTGTTCCCGGGCGTCGTTTCACTTGTTTTACTAAAAGTTCCGGTAACAACTCGAGCTGTTCTGCTACTGCTTTCCCCATAACAACACATTCAAGGAGCGAGTTCGACGCCAGACGATTTCGACCGTGTAGTCCAATCGATGCTGTCTCACCAACCGCGTAAAGTCCTTCGACATGCGTCTGCCCCGTCAGATCCGTTTCGATCCCACCCATCAAGAAATGGATGCCTGGTGCAATTTCAACGAGATCCGGATTTATGTTCAGTTTTTCACATTTTTCAACAAACGTTGGAAACCGTTTCGTCCGGTCGACGACGTTTGACGTATCGAGATAGACCGGTTCACATTTTCGCACCTCATGGATTCGTTTTGCGACTTCATCTCGCGCCGCTAAATCTTGCATCGGATGATCCGCCATGATCCGGTCACCATTTTTCGTTACAAGCGTCGCTCCTGCACCTCGTAGTGCTTCCGTGATCAAACCTTCCGAGCGACCAGCATGAACGAGTACCGTCGGATGATGCTGGATATAACCGAGATCACGAATCGTCGCCCCCGCTTCAAAGGCGAGTGCAATCCCGTCTCCTTGAATCAAAGGGTCATTCGTCGACGCCGCGAATAATCCACCCACTCCACCGGTCGCAAGAATCGTCGCGCGCGCCACAATCTCGATTGGCTCTCCCTCGCTATATCCGACTGCACCTACTACCTGCCCGTTGACTTGAATCAACTCCGTGATACACGTCTGCTCAAGAATCGGAAATGGTACTCGCGGCATCAACGTCTTCATGATCCGTTTACCAGTCTCGTCCCCGCCACAGTGATAAATCCGCGACAAACGATGCGCTCCTTCACGACCGAGCAAAAACTCTCCCTCGGATTGATCGAATGGAACGCCTTGTCGTAACAAGAATTCCATCGCCTCGGTTCCCGATCGAGTGACGTAATCGACGACGGACGGATTGATACGCCCTTTTGCTGCTTGGCATGTATCTTCAAAGTGATCACGATGATCGACTTCTGCATAAGCGGAAGCAATCCCACCTTGTGCTCGAACGGAATTTGTCTCAAACCGCGTGCCTTTTGTGACAAGCAACGCTTCCGTTCCGGGTGGAAGATGCAGAGCGACCGATATTGCAGCGAGCCCTGTTCCAATGATCAAAACATCCGTCTCAATCCTTTTATGTAAAGACATATGTTTTACACCTCTATATCTAAATGTTTACTATTGACTTGACAATAAGTTTGGCATACTTTTAGCTGAGTGACAAGACGAAAGGACAGGATTTTTTCATGATCTATCTCGATTACGCAGCGACGACTCCGCTGCATCCACAAGCACTCGATCATTATCAACAAGCCGCTCAGTCGTTCTACGGCAACAGTTCTTCTCTTCATGACATCGGTGGCAACGCTGAACGTTTACTCGAACGAGCTCGTCAGTATCTGATGCAACAATTGGCTCAACAAGAAGGAACCGTCATCTTTACAGGGAGTGGATCTGAAGCAAACTACATTGCTTTGACCCATCTGATGCGACAGAGTAACAAATCAGTTGTCTTGACACTTCGATGTGAACACGACTCGGTCTTGCTTCCGCTTGCGCGCTGGGCACAAGAAACACGACACCTTTCTTTATTACCGGACGGAACGTTCGATTGGGAACAATTCGTTGCAGCTTGTACGGATGAAATCGGTGTTGTCTCGATTCAACATGTCAATTCGGATACGGGTTTTCGCTTTCCGGTCGAACGGATTGCAGCATACTGTCAATCGCGCGAGATTCTGTTTCATTGCGATGGTGTCCAAGGATTTTTAAAAGATGCAATCAACATCGACGCTTTTGATGCCTACACGATGAGTAGTCATAAAGTGTATGGACCAAAAGGATTGGGCGCTTTGTACTTGCGGCGTCCGCTCTTCAGCCCTTATTACGAGGGACATCACGAATTCGGAATCCGCCCAGGCACAGTGGACGTTCCAGGAATTGCCGCCTTCATCGCTGCCTGTGAGGCGTCTCGCTTCGAAAATCCAGGAATCCAAGCTTCAAGCCGTCGATTTCGTGGTATGCTAAAAAAAACATTGTCTTCGTCTCGTTACACGATCATCGAGTCGCCGACGCAACTCGCTTCCATCTGCGCCATCCATACGAAGCAACGGGATGGTCAATACGCATTGCTCGCCTTGAATCGTGCTGGAATCGCGGTTTCCGCTGGTAGTGCTTGTCGTGCTGGAGAAAACGGTCCGAATGCGACATTACGTGCCATCGGCTTTGACGAATCAGCGGCTCACGGGTTGATACGACTCAGTTTTGGAAGACAGACGACGAACGAAGAAATCGAACAGTGCATTGATGTGTTGAACACGATCTCATGACACTGAAGAAAGGTAGGAGACATGATGGGGAAACGCATCTCCGGAGAAGAACGCCGGAAATCATTACTTCGTATGATTGAGGAAAGTGAGCAACCTGTCACGGGAACGGCACTGGCGAAACAAGCAGGCGTCAGTCGTCAAGTGATCGTGCAGGATTTATCTTTGTTAAAGGCAAAAGGATATCCTGTCATCGCGACAGCTCGAGGTTATTTAATCAATGATCCTGAAATCGACGGATCGAAATTACGTCGCAAGATCGTTTGTCGTCACGGCATCGATCAATTAAAGGATGAGTGTGACGCCATTGTTGACGAAGGGGTCGTCGTCCGCGATGTCATCATCGAACATCCCGTCTACGGCTTCATCACTGGAGAATTGATGCTAAAAAGCCGCCGGGATGTCCGGGTATTGCTAGAGAAGTTACATGAGACGCAAGCCACTCCACTCTCGAGCCTGACGGACGGAGTCCATATTCATACGCTTGAGGCTGATCATGAAGACGCACTGGAAGCCGCTATCGCTAAACTCGATCGTCTCGGAATTCTCGTTTCGGAACTCGATGTCTGAACATCAAAAAACCGCCTATTCCTAAGGAATAAGCGGTTTTTTTATCGTTCAATCGGTTCAAGTCGTGTCTCCGGCATCGTAGCAGGAGGATCGAACGTTGCTAAGACTTTGCGGACGCGTCGGTTTTCGATATGCAAGACGGTCAACGTGACACGTTCATAACGCATCGCCGTTCCGACGTCTGGCAATTGACCGCTCTCCTCCATGATCCATCCCCCAAGTGACTGGGCATCGGTGTCCGGCATCGTCAATTGAAATTGCTGACAGAAGTCTTCAATGTCATACTCCGCTAGACATTCGTATTGCTCTGGACCAATCCGTTTCGTATATTCCAACGATTCATCGTGTTCATCCCAAATCTCCCCGACGATTTCTTCTAAAATATCCTCAAGGGTGATCAGACCTGCCGTCCCTCCGAATTCATCAAGGACAACTGCCATGTGGGACTGCTTGACTTTGAGTTCCGGTAATAAATCCATCAATCGCGTCTGTGGTACGACGAACGATACCGGTCGAATCCATTCTCGGATATCAACGGAGCCGTTCTTCACGTATGCACGCAGAAAGTCCCGCTCCGATAATACACCAATGACGTGATCAATCGAATCTTTATAGACCGGTAGACGAGAATAGCCACCCTTTTGGACTTCTACAATGATGTCTTCGAGCCGCGCATCGATATCGATCGCTTGAATATCCATCCGTGGCGTCAGCGCATCCTCGACCGTCGCATGTTGAAAATCAACTGCTTGATGAACGAGTTCAGCCTCTGCAAGCCCCATGATCCCTTCTTCCTGACTAATATCGACGAGTGCCTTGAGTTCCTGTTCGGTCACGAGCGGTCCTTTCGGATCAGCCCCAATCAATCGTAGCGCCAATTGGCGTAAGCGGAGTAACAGGAAAACGAGCGGTCGAAAGCACAGTAAGAAGAAACGCAGTGGACGTCCTATCAATAACACGTAACGTTCCGTATGTTCACGAGCATACGACTTCGGTATCAATTCTCCGAACAACAGCAACAGAAAAAACAGCGCAAGAAAGGCAACGGTTTGTGTTGCGATCGTCTCGACGAACTGGATGATCCACCAGCCACCAAATAAGATAAAGGCGACGTTGACAATCGTATTCCCAATCAAAATCGACGTCAGTGTCTCTTCGTAGCGTTGAAGTAAGCGAAATACACGGGACGCACGCGCGTCCCCTGCTTCCGATTGATGCAACAACCGCAACCGATTGACACTCGCGAGTGCCGTCTCGGCTGAGGAAAAGAACGCAGATAACATGAGAATCGGAATTAACCAAACGACTGAAATCATGGGCAATGGGTCCACGATGCTTTCACACTCCGTTTCCTAATGGAATGAACCGCTTAGAATGATGACTCGACGAATTCGAACTCGAAATCGCGGATTCGAACGACGTCGCCGTCGATCGCACCAAGACGACGCAACTCTTCGTCGACACCCATTTGACGCAGTGTCCGAGCGAAACGTTTAATCGATTCTTCACGCATGAAGTTCGTCATAGTGAAGAGTTTTTCAATGCGTGGTCCTTTGATGACGAAGCAATCGTCTTCATCTTTCGAAATCGTAAAGCCAGCTTCTGGTGCTTCGTAACCGTAGACGACACGTGGTGTCGCTGTTTTCTCTTCGAGTTCCTCAAGACCGAATTCTGGTGTCGCATCGACGAGGTCAGCGATTCGGAATAACAGATCGCGTAACCCTTGACGTGTTGCTGCTGAAATCTCGAATACTTCAAGCTCTGGGAAAGCTTCCTTGAAGGCTTCAAGATGTTCTGCCGCATCTGGCATGTCCATCTTATTCGCGACGACGACTTGCGGACGTTCTGTTAAGCGCAGATTATAGTCCGCGAGTTCTTTATTGATGATGTTGTAGTCTTCGATTGGATCGCGACCTTCCATCCCACTCATGTCGATGACGTGGACGATGACTTTCGTCCGCTCGACGTGACGGAGGAACTGGTGACCGAGTCCGACCCCTTCACTTGCGCCTTCGATCAATCCTGGCAAGTCAGCCATGACGAAACTACGGCTATCTTCCGTTTCGACGACACCGATGTTCGGTGTGATCGTCGTGAAGTGATATGCGCCGATTTTCGGACGTGCTGCTGAAACGACCGATAACATCGTTGATTTTCCGACGCTCGGGAAACCGACGAGACCGACGTCTGCTAGCATCTTCAGTTCAAGTTTCAAGTACTTCTCTTCCCCTGGCTCACCGTTTTCAGCGTGCTCAGGTGCTGGGTTGGCAGGTGTCGCAAAACGTGTATTCCCACGTCCGCCACGTCCACCTTTTGCGACGATCGCTTGTTGTCCGTGATGGACGAGGTCAGCGATGACCGCATTCGTATCGTCATCGTAGACGACTGTGCCCGGTGGGACCTTGACGATTAGATGCTCGGCTTTACGACCGTGCATCCCTTTTGACATGCCGTTTTCACCTTGAACCGCTTTAAAGTGACGTTTGTAACGGAAGTCCATCAATGTCCGAAGTCCTTCGTCAACTTCAAGGACGACGTGTGCCCCGTGACCACCGTCACCGCCGGCAGGACCGCCGTCCGGAACGTATTTCTCACGACGGAACGCTACTTGCCCACGTCCTCCGTCACCTGCTTTTACATAAATATTTACCTGATCGACAAACATGTCGGATCCCTCCTCTTACTTCTCTTCCTCAAACGGAAGACTTTCAATCTCAATCACACACTCATTTTCCGTCTGCGACTCGATTTCCATCGGCGTCACTAGATCCTCAAGGCGCGACATATCTAGTAGATCCCGATAGATCTCGATGGTCACGCCCTCGTGGAAGGTCACGGATACTTCACCTACTCCTACATCAATCATGGCGATGGCTGCTTCGACGAGTTGCTTCAGCCGCTCATCTTCCATGTGGGGTGCTCCGATGACATCATACGTCACAGTTTTGCCTGACCATTCAGCTTGCAGTAACGCCAGTGCGGTTTTCGGCAATCCGATTCGCGCTAGACGTCCTTCCCGAGATGCTTGCTCCCGGTACGCCGAACAGATCGACTCGACTGCTTGTTCGTCTCCGATCGCGCCATACGAACGGACGAGTTGTATCCGGTTCAACCACTCGTGACGAAGAGTCTTTAAAAGATCAAGTACCTGCTGTTCCTTCATCGGTCGTTCCCTCCTAAAAAAAACAGACCCTAACCCTCGAAAGTGGCTAGAGTCTGCTTCGTCGATCCTTATGCTGGGTAAACGCTGACTTGTTTCTTGTCGCGTCCGAGACGTTCGAAACGAACGACACCAGTTGCAGTTGCGAAAAGTGTATCATCGCCACCACGTCCGACGTTCATACCTGGGTGAATCTTCGTACCGCGTTGACGGTAGAGGATTGAACCAGCAGAAACAGTTTGACCGTCTGCACGTTTCGCCCCAAGGCGTTTCGATTGCGAGTCACGACCGTTCTTTGTCGAACCTACCCCTTTTTTCGATGCGAAGAACTGAAGATTAAGTTTCAACATGTGGAATCCACCTCCTATACTTGTTCAAGTTGGATAAACTCACCGTAACTTTCAGCGATGGTACCAAGTTGGACCAAAGTCGCTTCCAGTAACAATTGGGTGCGCTCACTGACATCCGGTGCTAAGTCAGCGTACGGTTCTACATAAAAGTAGCCACCCTCTTGTTGTTCTGCCATTTCAAGGAGCAGGACCTGCCCGAGTAATGCTTCTATGGCATTGTATGCCCCGAAGATCACCGACGAGACGCCAGCACAGACAAGGTCGAGACCTGGTTCTGCAAACTCGGCATGTCCTGTCACTTCGATGGAGCGGACGAGTTCCGCTTCATCTCGTCGAATCTTGACACGTATCATGGCTTACGCTTCGATTTTCTCGATGCGGACCTTCGTGTAAGGTTGACGGTGACCTTGCTTACGACGGTAGTTCTTTTTCGCTTTCATTTTGAAGACAGTGATCTTTTTCGCGCGAGCGTGTTTGATGACCGTTGCTACGACCTTCGCACCTTCTACGAGTGGAGCGCCGACTTTAACATCGTCACCACCAAGGATCAATACTTCACCAAATTCAACTGTGCTGTCGACGTCTGCGTTTAATTTCTCAACGTAGATTTCTTGGCCAGCTTCAACTTTGACTTGTTTACCACCAGTTTTGATAATTGCGTACATTACGTGCACCTCCTCTTAGGAACTCAGACTCGCCATCACGGGCAGCGAATGCTTTAAAACCCGGTCTGTGCGGTTGTAGTCATTTGGGTGCTTCCAAACGAACTAACGTTATTCAGAATACCAAACGTTCTTCTACCTTGTCAATGCTGTTCTGAAGGATTATTCCGATCGTTTGATGAAATCGAGACAGTCCTGTGACGACCCGGTGAACAGGACCGCTGGATCGCCTTCGAGCACATGGACTTCGAGCGGTTGACGAGAGATGAATTCGTCCTGCAACAGATGCCGTGGTGCGCGAATCACGGCTGCTTCCGCATAGGTCGCAATCTCAAGTAACTTCGGTTCAATCAAGCGATAGACACTCAATCGCGTCCACTGTCCGGATTCCTGCGAGCGTTCCTGTAGCGATTTCCCGTGACGTTGTCGTGTCAGTTCGCATAAACCCATCTTCGTAAACCCATAGACTTCGATTTGTTTCGTCTCGAGTGCCGCGCGCTCTTTGAGGAGCTGGGTCACCCGTGTCTGCCCCTTACTTGAACCACGCAGGAAATCGATCGCAATCATCCCGCTGATGTTGCGTAACCGCAATTGCCGCATGACTTCGACAGCAGCCGCTTCATTGATTTGATCAAACGTCCGCTTTTGTTCCTTGACGGAGATCGTCTTCCCACTGTTGACGTCGATGACAGTCATCGTCTCGACCTCTTCAATCAAGAGATACGCTCCTCCGTCAAGCCAGACGACCCGTTGCATCGCTTTCTCGATTGCGCCATCGATTGCTTCCATCTCGGGTAAGCGTCCTTTTCGTAGCGAGCGTTCGACGGACAGACCGAGTAGTTCGAGTCGTTCCTTTTCCTGACGCGTCATGACGAGTGCTTCCATGACGTGCGGAAGACGTTTCGCTTCTTGGACGATCAGTGCCTCGTCTTGTTCAAGACGCGGTGCCTGCATGAGTTCTTTATGTCGTGTCCGTAACGACTGCAGCTCTTGCTTCAATTCGTCGATTGATGCTTTTGCTGCCTCCGTCCGGTAGAGAATTCCTTCTTCTTCTGTTGTCGTCAATTGTTCCGCCAGTTGACGCTGGACGACGAGATCCAGCTTTCGACTGAAACGGATGCGTCGACCGTACGGGAAATAAACGAGATAACGTCCACCATAGGTGATGTTTTGCGTCACTTTGTGTTGTTTCGGTGCAACGCCCTCTTTGACGACCTGGACGAGTAACGTCTGTCCGACCTGGACGGCTTGTCCGATCGTCGGTACGTCCGGATAACGGTGCAACGCTTCAATCGTCTCATTTAGCGGTAAGTAAAGCGGTGTACCGTCGGTCGCAATCAAAAAGGCTGCTCCGAGCGTCGGATGCAACCGGTCGACCTTGGCATAGACGAAAGTGCCAACCCGAATCTCGTCACGCATCCGCTCATGGTATTCAATCAATCGACCGCCTTCGACCAATGCCAATCGTTCAAGCGAAGCGGTCTGTTCACTAATCCATCGCATACTGATCCCTCCAAAAAAATTAGACTAGGCGCGACGATGTCGTCCTAGTCTAATTTCCCATTCTTATTTCATCCCAAGCATCTTCTTCAATTTGACGAAGAACCCTTTTTGCGGTTGTTCATTTAAATCAAGCAGTGGTACAGATTCTCCGAGAATCCGGCGGGCAATGTTCCGGTAGCCGAGTCCAGCCCGGTTATCCGGATTCATCGTCACAGGCACACCACGGTGGGAAGCGGCGATGACTTCTTCATCATCGATGATCAAACCAAGCAGATCAATCGAAAGGATACGCATGATTTCATCGATGTCGAGCATATCACCAGATGCCATCATGTGTGAACGCACCCGGTTGATGACGAGTTTCGGAACGATGTTACGTTCTGAACGCTCGAGCATTCCGATGATCCGGTCCGCATCTTGAACGGCTGCTTTTTCCGGTGTCGTCACGACGACGGCTTCATCGGCCCCAGCGATCGCATTCATGAAGCCTTGTTCGATTCCTGCAGGGCAATCAATCAAGACGAAGTCGTATTCGAGTTTCAGTGTATCGATGATTGCCTTCACCTGTTCGGGTGTGACGGAGGACTTATCCTTTGATTGAGCAGCAGGCAACAGATACATCTCTTCAAAACGTTTATCGCGGACGAGTGCTTGGTGCAATTTACATTGCCCTGTCACGACGTCAACGATGTTATAGATACTCCGGTTATCGAGACCAAGCACGATATCCAGATTACGTAACCCGATATCCGTATCAACGAGACAAACGGAATGTCCCATCAATGCAAGTGCTGTTCCGATGTTTGCAGTCGTCGTTGTCTTTCCGACGCCACCTTTACCGGATGTGACGACGATGGCGCGTCCCATGTTCGTCTTCGCCTCCATATGTACCTGTTCTTTCACTTGTTCCATATCCGTCACCCTCTTTCACTATCAATCGCAAACTGATCCATCCGCGCGAGCGGAACGGTTTGAAGGCGGGAGAATTCGACCCCGTCTTCACCTAAAAATGCACAACCCATATCGAGAGCAGGAATTGGCGCGTCCTCCGGTTCCTCATGGACGGTGCCAGCGACCGCAATCCACTTCGGTTGCAACACGCTCGCCGCGATGACGGCTTCCGTATTGCCACCTTTCCCCGCATGAACGGTCCCCCGTAACGCACCGAGACAATAGATACTTCCTGTCGCATGAACGACCGCCCCCGGATTGATATCTCCGATGATGACGATCGAGCCTTCGACGTCTAATACGTGCCCACTGCGTGCCGTGCCACCGAAATAGTGGAACGTTCGCTCTCCGTACAAGGCTTTTGCCTCGTCCTTCGTGATGCACTCACTGTCATAACCTTTGAAAGAGAAGGAATCATGTCGCGCGACGATAGATTCGACGGCCGTCAACACCCCTTCATCGACATAACGTCGACCGAAGAAGAAGGTGATCGGTACGGCGCGTCCGTTCTCGACGGATTTGTCCGCAAGCGTCAACTCTAAATCGTCAAGAAATTCATCCACACTGCACCTTTCATTCACATAGACGGCGAGGCCACCACGATGACCTTTCATCGTTACATAACGTTTACGCTCAATCATGACTCATCCTCTTTTCTCGTCAAGGGTCGACTGCACGAGTCGGGTCATCGGATAATACAGGATGATGATCCCGATCAACTGCGCAACCAGACTCCTTGGAATGATCTGTGTCGCGAGTTCCTGGAAGGATACCCCGACACCAACGACCGAAGCCGTGAAGAAATATATATCGAGTTCATACAAAATGGCACTGAACGTGAACGTGACAAGAATCGTTAATACGTTCTCCTTTACATATTTTAGCACGAAGCTACTAAAAAGCGGAATGGCGGATAACGCAAATAAGTAAATGCCGATGATATCCGAATAGACGAAATCATACAACAATCCGAAGACGAGTCCGAATCCGAGTGCCTGTTCGAGTTTTCCATATCGACCAAGGAACATCAAACCGATCAATGTCGCATGAATGACATACGGCGATCCATCTCCGAGAGGTCCTGCGAACAGCGTTCCTTCCAAGATGAAAAGAAGGAACACGGCGAAAAACAACTTAACGTTATTCACGAGTGTCCCCTCCCTTATCGGTCTCAGCGAAAGGTTCCTTCGCTTCGCGTTCAATCACGAAGACATGACCGAACTGTTCGAAGTCTGCTGCCGGTTTGACGTATGCGATTTTTGAAGCCCCATACTGATCGGATTTCACTTCCGTGATTTTTCCAATGACGATCCCACTCGGATACTTTCCACCAAGACCTGACGTCGTGACGGTCTGCCCTTTTTTCAGCTTCGCGTCGTTCGGAATTTTCGTGAACTTGAGTAATTTCGTTTCTTCATCAAACCCCTCGATCGTACCGAAAACACCTTTTCCCTTCGTATCGT
Source organism: Exiguobacterium sp. Leaf187 (assembly GCF_001423925.1). Classification (NCBI taxonomy): domain Bacteria; kingdom Bacillati; phylum Bacillota; class Bacilli; order Caryophanales; genus Exiguobacterium; species Exiguobacterium sp. Leaf187. The sequence continues at coordinate 1,212,106 of NZ_LMPR01000009.1, forward strand.
CAGCCGTTGCCGAGACGTTATTCGTCCGACTCGTATCCGACATCAACTGTACGAGAGACGTATAGGCGCTCGCTTGGATGACGCGACCAATTAGTCCGTCTGCTGTTACAACGGCCATGTTCGCCTTGACACCCTTTTGTTCACCGATGTTGATCGTCACGAACCGTTGCCATTCAGATGCCGTCCGACCAATCATCTCTGCCGGTAACAACTTGTAGTCGCGGATCGATCCGTTCAGGTCGAGCATATCCTTCAATTCTTTATTCTCACGCTCAAGATCACGGACTTTGACCGCATTACCAGCATAGTCATTCAATCGTGATTTCAAGTGTTCGTTCTCTTTGTAAACGTCACGCACTTCTCTAATCGAAGTGACCGTATCATCAATCCAGCCAATCGGTGTCGCGAAAAGGCGTTGACCGACGCCCGCGGTATCACGCACGAAGCTTTGATACCAGTGGGATTGGTTACGCCCTTGCAGCGAAATGCCGATCAAAATCACCAAAAGGAGAAAACTAAGGAGTGTGATGAGCAGTTTTCGATTGTTTAAAAATCGCTTCATCGCTCATCCCATCCTTATCTTTTTTGCGAGATGCCTGATTTCGAACGAAGGACATTCATCATCTCGAGTGATTTTCCTGTACCGATTGCGACACAATCGAGTGCATTTTCTGCAACGAGTGTCAAAATACGTGTTTCGTCTTCGATGACAGCATCGAGGTTCTTTAAGAGAGCCCCACCGCCAGTCAGAACGATACCGCGGTCCATGACGTCTGCTGATAATTCAGGAGGTGTCTGCTCAAGCGTGTGCTTGACACCCGCAAGAATCGCATCGACCGTATCTGAAAGTGCATCACAAATTTCGGCACTTGTGACTTCAATCTGTTTTGGAAGACCTGTCACGAGATCGCGTCCACGGATCTCCATCGTTTCATTTTCTGATTCTTCATCGATGCGTGCGTAACCGATTGTCATTTTCAACGTCTCAGCTGTCCGCTCCCCGATCATCAGGTTGTACTTCGACTTGATGTAACGAATGATGGATTCATCCATCTCGTCTCCACCGACACGAATCGATTGACTCGTGACGATACCACCGAGTGAGATAACAGCAACTTCCGTCGTACCACCACCGATATCAACGACCATCGAGCCTGTTGGTTCTGAAACCGGAAGACCTGCACCGATTGCTGCTGCAAATGGTTCTTCAATCGTGTACGCTTCACGCGCTCCCGCAAGTTTCGCTGCATCTTCAACCGCACGTTTTTCGACCGATGTGATCCCACTTGGTACACAGATCATGACGTTTGTTTTTGAAGAGAACAAACCTTTTTTCTTCGAAGCTTGATCCATGAAGTATTTGATCATCGTAGCGGTTGTTTCATAATCCGCGATAACCCCGTCTTTCATCGGGCGTCGTGCTGTCACGTTACCCGGCGTACGACCGATCATGTTTTTCGCTGCGTTACCGACCGCTTCAATTTTTCCTGTATCCGTACGGAAAGCGACGACGGACGGTTCGCGGACGACGATTCCTTGCCCCTTTACATACACGAGCGTGTTAGCCGTACCTAAGTCAATGCCGATTTCACGGCTGAATGATCCAAACATTATTCAAAAAACCCCTCTCTGAGAATACACTTCACTAATTATAACGGAAAAGCCTTCATTGGAAAGCGTTAAAACGTTACAGCTTGTTTACAGTTCGCCTTAGAAAACACACAAAAAAACGTCTGATGGAAAGAAACGAAACTTTCCCTTCAGACGTTATTCTTACATAAATCCGCGCTGTTTCATACTAATAAATTGTCCGTGCCCGATGATGATGTGGTCAAGACAACTGATTCCAATGAGCCGTCCTGCCTCAACGAGCCGCTCTGATACCTCGATATCCTCTCGACTCGGTGTCGGATCACCCGACGGATGATTATGCACAGCGATGAAATTCGCAGCCGAACAACGAATCGCTTCCCGGAAGACGTCACGCGGGTGGACGATCGACGTGTTCAATCCTCCAATGAATAACGTCTTTTTCGAAACGACCTCATTTTTCGTATTCAAATACAGACAGATGAAGTGTTCTTGTTGATAAAGACGCATCTCTTCTAACAACAGCTCCGCTGCGTCTTCCGGTGAACGAATCGTTGGTCGCACCCACTTCGGTTCCGTGACGAGACGACGACCCAGTTCCAGTCCCGCCATGATTTGTAATGCCTTCGCCTTTCCGACCCCTGGTGCTTTTTCGAGTCCTCCGACTCCAGCCGCTTCGAGTTCGATCAGCGAAGGATAGATATGCAGTAATTCTTCCGCGATTTCAAGCGGGGTCCGGTCCCGTGTCCCACTTCGGACAAGACACGCGAGCAGTTCGACTGTCGTCGCTTGTGCCAAGCCTTTCAACTGAACCATATCCTTCGGCCATTCAATCACAGCATCCGACCTCTCTGTTTCAGAATTACGCAAACATCGGCTTGATTTTAAACGACGCGAGACGTTTCGTGATCTCGTGTATGGGCAATCCAACGACATTATAATAATCGCCCTCAATCGCCTCGACGAATAGCCCTCCCATCGCTTGGATACCATAGCCACCCGCTTTATCGTAAGGCTCGTTCGTCGCGATATACCCTTCGATCCACTCGTTTAACAATGCACCAAAACGAACGTGTGTCGTCACGTCGAACGTCTCCTCCTTTTCACCAAAGCGAATCGTCACGCCTGTCACGACCTCATGAGCGCGTCCTGACAGACGCGCAAGCATCGCCCGTGCCTCAGAACTATTTGCTGGCTTCTCAAGAATCATGTCATCAATCGCGACGACCGTATCCGCAGCCAAAATGACGCCGTCTATCGTAATCGCTCGCGCTTTCTTTTGCGATAGATAACGGACGTACTCATGCGGTGACATCGGAAATGGTGCCTCTTCGACGACATTCGCAGGTACGACTTCGTGAGGGATTCCAATTTGCTTTAGAAGTTCCGTCCGGCGTGGTGAAGCCGAGGCAAGGATCAAGTGTGGTTGCGTTACCATTAGTATCACGTTCTTTCCCGTTAATTTCGAATCGGATAATTCGAGTCATCGTATAGTCTAACAAAAAACAAGCGGTCCCTAACAGAGTAGGAACCGCCAAACTCATCTTAATTTCCTGTCACATCGACAAATGGATCTGACTTTGGTGTTTTTTCTTTAAGCGGCGTCTGTTTATCAGGCGTCAACTTCGTTAAATCCGGACGGTAATACGATTCAATTTCGACTGTGAAAGATAGCATTTCGTTTTCCAATTGAATTGCGCCACCGCCAGGTCCTTGTTCTTCTGGACCAGTCAACTGAATCTGGCGAAGAATCGTAATGCGATCTGTTCGCTCAATTTGTTTCAAGAAGGCCATCAATTCAAGATATGACGGTGCTTCAATCGTCAAAGAAGCTGGTAACGGTGTCGCATTTGCTGCGGGAGTAGTCGCTGTAGGCGTTGTCGCTTGATCCGATTCGGTCGCCATCGCTCCGTCAACAGCCGGTGTGGACGTTACGGGAGATTGTGGTGTAGTCTCTGTCGACTGACCGAAAGTAATCGACTGTACTTTTACTCCAGCAATCTGACTTGCTGCGTTGATCGCATCGATAACATCATCATTCGATGCCGTCACCGGAACTTTTTGTTGTAGGAAACTCGATTCTGCCACGTCCACTTTTTGCTCATTTGCTTTTGCTTGCTCTAACGCCATTTGCTCTCGTTTGAGTGTCGCCTCTTTTTGTTGCAAGGTTTGATGTGTCATATACGTCGTATATCCAAAATACCCAATGCCACCTAAAACGATGAGAATTGATAAAAAGAGAAGGAGGTAACTGCTATATCGCTTCAATTTTCAGGCACCTCCTCAACTTCTGTCGAGATGACTTCTCCTGAAGGATCATCCGGTGTTTGACCGTCCCCTTCAATTTCTGGCTCAGATGGCTTATCTTCTTTCGGTACTGCCGGGTCTGCCTCATTGGTCTCTCCCTTAACAACCTCCTCAGGATTGACTTCCATAGAAAACTGACCGATATATCGCGGTTCTTCTGTCTTCGTGTCATCATTCGGAGTAATTTCCGTCGTTGGAATCTCTTGACCGGTCGCCGGATCAACCGTTGTCGTTGTCACGACATCTGTTTTTTCATTCATCGTTTTTGTCGTAACGCTTGCCAGTGTCGTACCGGAGAACACTTTATCGGTCAGCAACTCTCGGTAAAAATCATTCAGCTCATCGAGTGTCTCAAACTGAGCCGTCATAGCAACGGTATCATCCGCTCCATATGCGTACTGAAGAATGTATCCGCGTTCCGGTAAGTAACGTGTGATTCGCTCAAGTGTTGGAACAGCTGGCTTAGGTGCTTCTTCTAGCGACTCGACCGTCTGTTTCAATTGAACGACTTCTTGTTTAGACGACTGATCGGATTCGGATTGTAATTGTCGGACGATTTGAATCTGATCGTCTACGGATTCCACTCGGTTAGCGAACTGATCCGTTTGCCAATATAAATAACCACCAATCAATCCACCAAATAATAATAAAATCAGCGAAGCGACAAGCGGATATTTCGGTGCCTCGTCACTTTCCGGTAAAAGATTGATACGATCTGGTCGCGCAGTGGCTAGACCGACGATCGGTAAGTAAATGCGTGGAACCGATTGACTATCGATCGTCATCATGTCCGGTACTTCATCTAACTGAAGATCAAAGTTCGTTCGGAATCGTGTCGCTAATTCATCTCGAAACGGGAAGTCTCCCGCAAGGACAACCGTCTTGATTTCGCGGCTTTCTCGAGCGAGCGAGAAGCGGTAAAAGTCTAGCACACGCGAAAATTCTAACAGCATTTCATCCAAGACGAGTTCGACTGTCTGATCATCTGATCGATAGCGATAATGCAATTGATCCTCGATCACGTCTACATCCCAAGCATCTGCCGAAAACGTATCCACTGAGCGAATCAGGCGTGGTACACGATCTTCGATGATAATCAATTGATGGTTCGTCGCGTTCGCATTCCAAATCAGTAGCGTATCGGTATCTGCTGCTGGATAATGCGCTTCAAGACCAAAGTAGGTAGACAGTGGTTGCGGCTCCGCTGCCACTAATCGAAGATGCTTTTGTTTAAACAATTGCGTATATTGTTTCAGTGCTTCATTCGGTGCCGCATACAGCATGATTTCACGCTTTTCACCGTCTTCAAGGACAGTGTAATCGAAGTATGGTTCTTCAAAAGGAAGGACAATGCTATGACCAATCTCCATGAATAAATAACCCCGGATCTGATTCGTCGCAATCGTCTCCGGAATATCGAGTTTCCGCGCAAGGACGAGTGAACCATCCAGCGCGAGAACGGCTTTAGATCCGCGAGGAACTTTCAACTTCGTCAATAGACTATCAAAAATCAGATCGAGCGACGCTTCCGGTTGAAGCCATCCACCCTGTAACGTACCTGCCGGCAGAGATACGACAGCACGTCGTTTCAAGACCCCTTTTTTGACAACCGCACCAAAAATAGCGACGTCCGTAAAATTAAAATAAACATATGTACCTTTACGCCGTTGCGTCATATGTACGTTCTTCCTTTCTTAAAGCAGTAAATCGAGGTACCACGACACCCAATCATCCGCAAAATAATATGTAAGTAATGTCCCGATCGCAATGGAGGGAACGAATGGTATCGGTTGTTTTCGTCTGACGCGTCCCGTTCCGAGTAGCGTCAGCCCGATCACTGAACCAACAAATGCTGAAACAAACAACGCGATGACGACATGAAGGGGTCCAAGGAAAATCCCGAGTAAACCGAAGAGCTTGACATCTCCCGCTCCCATACCGCGTCGTGATGCAAGAAAAATGACGAACAATAGAACGAATCCGACAATTCCTCCAATAATTGGATTATACCAGTTTTCAAGTGGAGAAAGGTAGCGCACAATCAAGGCAATTGGTAAAAAGAACAGTAAAATTTTATTCGGTATGAGCATATAGGCAAGATCAGACATCGTAAGAATAAACAAGAGACTAGTTAGAGTGAGTGTCAACGCAAGTTCCATCGACCAACCGAACTGCCAAAAGGCATACGCATAGAGCATTCCACCGAGTAGTTCAAGCGCTGGATACTTGATTGAAATCACCTGTCCACAAGAACGACACTTCCCACCGAGTACTACATATCCGAGTACTGGCGTCAGTTCGAGTGGTCCAAGCACATGTCCACAGGTCGGGCAATGGGAACGTGGATGAACGATCGACTCCCCGACCGGAACACGCAAACCGACGACATTTGTAAACGATGTGATCAATAAACCTAACAAGAAAAAATATACCGTGAAGACGATCGTCATGACACGACCTCCCTTTCAAAAAAGTTCAGAAAAAAACCCCCGAGGAGGGGGGAAGTTATGGTGTCACGGTATTTGATGATACTCCTGCACGCTTTAAGCCACCAGGACCATCACCGTTAAAGTAACTTTTTGAACCAACTAAATATACTTTATATGTATATTTACCCGAGGCTTCTGTTACTTGAACATAAGCATCTTGATAATCAGCATCACCATCCATAGGATCCTTAAGTGAATCAACAAATTTGTCCAAATTCCCTGTTCTTGGTGCAGCTGTTGTACCTTTGTCAGTTGAGTCAGTCATAGTTGCTCCACCTTTTAATAGTCCTAACTGAACTACTTCACCGCTCTCTAGAGTGTTTTGAGAAGTATAAAGTTTTGCAGCACTTAATAACTGTTTTGCATTTGATACCTGTGCATCCTTACGTGAGTTATCAATCAATCCACCAATTGCGACGACAGCGATTGCTGCGATGATACCTAAGATAACGACGACGACGAGTAACTCGATCAATGTCAGTCCGCGCTCATCGCGCATTTGTTTTGCATCTAACCAAATTTCTTTTAAACGTTCGATCATTTCATTATGCCTCCCTAGTGCTTTTTTACTGTTCTTGGTTAGTAAGACTTACTATCCAAACGAATACTATTATAGTAGCACCACATTTTTTGTAGTTTATGTCTTTTTTTAACAACAGGTAAATGTTTTTACAATTGTCAACTTGCTTGAATATCGGAATAAATCTTAAACATTGGTACAACGACGGCAATGACAATAACACCAACGATTGCGGCTAATACAACAATCAATAATGGTTCGATGATCGATTTCAAACGATCCGTCGTCGTTTCCACTTCGGTTTCGTAGAAGTTCGCGACTTCCGTCAGCATCGAATCGAGACGACCTGACTCTTCCCCAATCGCAATCATCTGTGTGACGAGCGGTGGGAAGTACTTGTTTCGCTCTAATGGTTCGTGCATCGGAATACCGCGCGACATCGCTTCGTTCGCACCAGCAATCCCTTTACGAATGATCCGATTCGTAACGATTCGTTCAGTAATATCAAGTGAAGCTAAAATCGGTACTGACGCATTGAGCAATACAGATAGACCACGTGTCATCAGCGCGATTTGTGATTTTTGAATCAGCGGTCCGAAGACTGGAATCATTAACAAGAAACGGTCAAAAAAGAGACGCTGTCGCTCATTCTTGAGGTTAAAATACAACAGTCCGATTAAGCCAAATGCAATCAATAGAAGCACCCACCAATAGGCGACAAAAAAGTCGGAGACAGCGACGACGAGTTTCGTGATCAGTGGCAACTCACTGCCTAACTGATCAAAGATCGAAGCGAACGTCGGTACGACATTCATCATCAGGAAGACAACGACGCCGATCGCGACAAGCGATACGACCGCCGGATAGATTAAGGCCGAAATGACTTTTCGTTTGATCTCATATTGTTTTTGCAGCTGCGTCACGATATTATCTAGCGCCTCTTCGAGATTACCACTCGCTTCTCCCGCCATCGCCATACTAACGAAAAACGTATCAAATACACGAGGATGTTTTTCGATTGCCTGGGAAAACTGAATCCCACTACGCAAGTCATCTTCTACCTCGACAAGCGCTCGCTCGAGTGGTTTTGATTCTGTTTGTTTACGTAGAATTTCTGTTGCTCTAACAATCGAAACACCCGATCGAACGAGCGTTGCAAACTGACGCGCATACATGACGAGGTGTTCAATCTTCGGTTTAGCACTTAAAAACGTAATCTCGGTATTTAACCCTTTTGATTCTTGCTTCTCAAGCAATGTGACGGCAATTTGATCCGTCCGAAGACGTTCTGCCGCCTCTCGCTTCGTCAGGGCAGTGATCTTGCCTTTTTTTCGTTTTCCGGCCATCGTTCGACCTTCGTAAATGAATACTGCCATCCCTTCACCCCGATATGTATGGTGTTGCAGCAGATGCCGGAATCAAACCGCGGCTGACCAAATCTTGTAAAGCCATCTGCATCGTTTGCATGCCATATTGTTTACCCGTCTGTAAAACGGATTGAATCTGATATTCCTTACCCGTCCGAATCAAGTTGGAGACAGCTGGTGTATCAACCATGATTTCTAAAGCCGCAACACGTCCTGTCCCATCCGATCGTGGCATGAGTCGTTGTGAGATGACACCCGCTAGGACGTTCGCTAACTGTGCCCGAATCTGATCTTGTTGCTCCGACGGAAATACATCGATGATGCGACTGACCGTTGAGGCTGCTGTTGCCGTATGCACCGTCGCAAAGACAAGATGACCGGTTTCAGCAGCCGTTACCGCGGTAGCAATCGTCTCAAGGTCGCGCATTTCTCCCAGTAAAATAACATCCGGATCTTGGCGAAGCGCTGAGCGCAATCCTGTCGAAAAACGTGGCGCATCAATTCCAATCTCCCGTTGATCAATTAAGCTCTTTCGATGACTATGTAAGTATTCAATCGGGTCTTCCAGTGTGATGATCCGTTTATACATTGTTTGATTGATTTCGTTAATCATCGCAGCAAGCGTCGTCGACTTCCCGGAACCTGTTGGACCCGTGACAAGGATGAGACCATGTGGCTTCGTCAAAAATCGCTTGATGACTGGAGGAAGTCCTAACTGTTCAAGCGAAGGCACTTCTGTCGGGATCGTTCGAAAGGCCATCGATAATGCGCCTCGCTGATAAAAACAATTGACCCGATATCGTGCTACACCTGTCACACCAAACGAAAAATCAATATCTCGATCCTGCTTCAGTTGCTGATACATGTCTTCCGTGATCAACGAACGAACGAACCCGTCAATGATGACTGGTTTCATCTTCTCGGATCCATATGGTGTCAGTGTTCCATTGATCCGAAACACAGGAGGGGATCCGGCAGTCAAATGAACATCGGATGCCCCTCGTTCCTTCGAGGAACGAAGAATATCTTCGATTTGGGCACGTTCCATCGTTTGATTCATTCTGAAATCACCGTCCGTAAAATTTCTTCTGTCGTCGTGATACCATCAGCTACTTTCGATAGACCATCAGCTAGAAGGAAACGTTGTCCTTGCGATTTAACGTACGCTGTGATGTCACTTTCCGTCGACTGGTTCATGATCATGCGCCGTAAGACTTCGTCAATCATGATGACTTCCTGAATCGCGACACGACCTCGATATCCAGTCATATTACAAGATGAGCAGCCACGACCTCGCATGACAGTCGTCGCTTCGATTCCTTCTTGATCAAACAGCTCCTGTTCCCGCGTTGATAACGAGTGGGCTTCTCCGCAGTCCCGACAAACACGGCGGACGAGTCGTTGTGCGATCAATCCGCTAAGTGAAGCTGCGACGAGAAATGATTCAACGCCCATATCGATCAACCGTGTAATTGAACTAACTGCTGAATTCGTATGAAGCGTGGATAGAACTAAGTGTCCCGTCAAAGAAGCACGGATCGATATTTCTGCTGTTTCAATATCGCGAATCTCACCGACCATGACGACGTTCGGATCCTGACGGAGAATCGATCGGAGACCACTCGCAAATGTCAAACCGATCTTCGCATTCACTTGGACCTGATTGATGCCATCGACCTGGTACTCAACCGGATCTTCGACGGTGATGATATTGCGTGACTCATCATTCAACTCATTTAAGGCTGCATACAATGTCGATGATTTCCCTGAACCGGTTGGCCCGGTAATTAAAATAATACCGTTCGGTCGTTTTAACATTTCTCGGAACTGTGATTCATTCCGTGAGCTAAAACCAATTTTAGAGATGGAAATATTCGAATTGGAACTATCCAAAATTCGAATAACGACTTTTTCCCCGTATACGGTAGGTAGTGTAGAAACACGGAAGTCGTAAGCTAGTCCATTAAAGACATATTTGATTCGCCCATCTTGCGGTAACCGGGATTCCGTAATATCAAGCTCACTCATGACCTTGATTCGTGTCGTTAAAATGCTTTGAATCTGCTTCGGATAATTATTTTCCGTTCGAAGTTCTCCATCGATTCGAATTCGAATCGTCATCGATGTTTCCTGGGGATCCATATGAATATCGGATGCCCGTTGTGCAATCGCATTTTCTAAGATTTGATTAACGAGACGAATGATTGGCGCATCTTCACGTGTCACCACGTCGCGCGACTGGTCCATCTCCGTCATATCATCTGACTCCAACAAATCGCGCAACGATGAATCGATATCATAATACTTCAAAATCGTTCGTCTGATTTCGTCCCGTGTCGCAATACCTACGTCAATCACTAGACCCGTCTGCATCCGTAAATCATCGATTGCAATCAAGTCCATCGGATCCGCCATGGCAATAAATAAACGATTTCCTTCACGGTAGACCGGAACTAACGTATGCCGCTGTGCTAACTCTTTTGAAATCAATTTCGTCACCGCGACATCGACCGGATAATTATACAGTTGAATGATCGGAATCTTTAACTGATGATGGAGCGCTTCTAGTAATTGTTGTTCCGTCAAATGACCGAGGCGGAGTAACGCGTCACCCAATTTTTCAGTTGGTCGTTTTACAGAAAGTGCCTCATCGATTTGACTCTCTGTCACTAAACTCTCTTCGATTAACATTTCACCGAGTCGTTTTCGCTTCATCGCCATTTAGTCCGTCATCCTTCCGCATGCCATGATTCGTCTTCAATCATTACAGTTCGCTTTTGTTTCTTTTCATCAATCAGACTCGTAACGCCTCCCGTTACGACACACAGTAATACCATACCGATCGCTACAAAAGGATTACTAATCCAATCCAACTGAACACTAAAATAGATCAGTGTCACCATGATAATCGCTGCGATGGATAATACTGACTTCGCCTGAATCGAGGTCACATATGGAATCGTCACCGCAAACATCAATCCACAAATGATTGTCGCAAGTCCGATGATGATTCCAAGTTCAATTGCAATCGTCGTCCAATTCATACTCTTCCCTCCTCGTTTAGCCGACAGCTTCTCCTGTCGACTCATCTTCTACCGGCGAAGCGGGATCACCTTGATTATTCTCATCTGGTGTCGTTGGTGAATCTGGGCTGTCCGGTGAAGTAGGTGTCTCTGGCGTTTCAACTGTTCCATCCGTTTGTGGATCTTCAGAATTCGGATCAGTTGATGTCTCTGAATCCGTTTCTTCAGATGGTGTTTCTTCGGTTGGTGGAACTACGACAGGAGCCTGTTCTTCTTGACTGCTTTTCGTGATGACAGCAGGAATCGCTGCATAAAAATCCAAGGAAAGAAGTTTTTTCTGTTCCCCTTTAGTGGTCTTCATTACACGGTAGACTTCAATCGATTTTCCTTCTTCGCCAGCTTGCGTATCATTCGTCGTCCCGGCTGAAAGCGTAGCTGAGTAACGAGTAATGGTTCTAAATGGAATTGTCTTTTCTCCTTCCAACACGACAGTCACTGCCTCTTTTATCGGTGCTCCACGTAGTTCAATCGTCACGTCGCTTCCCTCTTGCGTGGCGACGAGGCGATAAACTGATGCTTGCGTATTGCGAACAGCAAAATCTGTTTTTTCGTCAATTTTGACATCGTAACCTAGTGTAATATCATCGGGGAGTGTCGCATGTGGCATGCGTTCCACGATTTCAAATGGTGTTTTTGCGAACAATTCGTATAATTTACTTCCAACGTAAGAAGCGGCGATTGGATCCATACCATACGTTTTCACATTCATTAATTGATCTGGCTTGATTTCGACGTTTGCCATGCCTGTAATCATTTGTTCTTCTGCTGCTGAACGTGTTGAAAACGTGATACTTGATACGACCTCACCTTCAGCAGACGACTCTGACGTTTGTGAAGGATCAAAATTCCCTTCAGCTAATGTCTTGCTTGTATTCGTTAACCATGTTTTAAACGCTTCCGTTTGTTCTTGTGAATAGCTGACAGGTTGCGTAGATAGAAAACTTTGTAGCATTTCGTCATCGATTGAGAGAATTAAGTCTCCTCCCGTTTTCAGAGACGCTTTTTTAACAGATTCCTCAGAATCAAATGTCACCAATTCAGTTGGTACCGGTAACGTTTCTTCTCCTGTACCCGTCGTCAACGGTGTTTTTTTGGACCATTCCGTAATCGCTTTTTGGACTGCGGATTCAGCTTCTTTACGACTCATCCCGCTTACAGGAACAGATCCAACTTTAGCCGTTTCAGAAAAAGTCGTCTGTTCAGTCGCCTTTCCGGTAAAGGAAATTAAGGCGAAAGATGGCACATAAATCAAAACCACGAGTAAGACGAGTAAAAGTGTATGTACAGCAAAACGCTTTGTATTGAGCATCATCTGTTTCCTTTCTGTATGAATTAATCATTTCAGGTGCCTAGTATTTCCATTATAATGAATATCATGATGAAACATAAGTCTATCCTGACAATTCTTTTCTCTAACTGTGAATGTCTGTAGGTTTTTGAACTTCATCCAATTGATGTTTTTTCCGATAGAAATGAAGAGGTGAGCATATGCAACACAAACAAGATGGATTTTCATTAATCGAGGTCCTTGTCAGTATTACGATTCTGTCGATTATCTCTGTCTCATTGATCAGTATCTTTTCGCAATCTCTTTCAGCATCACGCACTAGCACGGAATTGACGTTTGCGAACTATTTAGCTAAAAATGCTACTTCTTACATAAAGCGAGAAGCGATTGAAGCGACAACGAATGAAGCCTTTTCTTTTGTTTCATTATCTCAAGAAGCACTGAAGGCCGTTTATCTGAATGGAAATTATGTGATTCCAGAACCCGCCACTCCTTCTTGTGGTGTATCGGCTATTTGTACGTCAATTTTTACTGATCCTGAAATCAACAATATTTCATTTGATGTGAAGTACAGTGTGACACCTCATAAAATGGAAGGTGAAGTGAATCCGAATCTACTCGATCTTTATGTATACGTGTATGTAGAAGGAACGACTGAACCGATTACGACTTTGAAAGGATCGATTACGAATGCGACGCTCAACCAAAGTTTTCCAACAACAAAGTGAAGGATTCACACTCGTCGAACTACTTGTCTCAATCGTCGTTGCTTCTATTTTCAGTGCTGTCATCTTGACGGTATTCATTTCCGGAACGAAAAGTTTTCGAGCAACTGGTATCATTAGTGAATTACGTAGTGAAGCGGATAGTCGGATCGGTATCATTTTAAATGAGGTCAGTGGCTTTGATGCGATTCGCATCGATGAATCTAAAACACTCTCTTTTTATAAAAGAACGTTGCCTACGCTAAACAATGAGACGGGATTACTTGAACGAGCTAGTGGATTTCAACCGTTCAATGCAACAGAAGAAGCTTCAGCATCCGCATCTACCGTGAAGCCTGTTACATATACATTCCTGACCGAACAGCAACAAGGCGATAAACTCGTCTATACGTCAGAGCCACAATCAATCGATGAGCAATCCGAACTTTTTCAAACCTTCACATTATCTAGTCCTGAATATCAAACGATCACCGGAAGTACGTATCCTGGTCGTTATGTCATCCATGGTATTTTGACCATCACGACTCGAATCCAGTCAACTGATCAAGAAGAAGTACAGACCTTCACGAGTACGATTGGATTTTAATTCAGAAAGGAACTAATCATGCGTAAATCTGAACAAGGCTACACCTTATTATTCGTACTCGTCACGCTAACGGTACTTTCCGTTCTTGCCATAGCCACGATTGGTATCAGTCTACAGTCCACACGATTAACTGAAATCCGTGAAACGGATATAGATGTCGAGACATCCACTCAAAATGATTTGGATCAAGCCGTTGCTGCATTACAGCAAATCGTCGTCAAGACGACGGGCACTTCACCTACGACATCTTCACAAGCACTATTCAGTAATTTGAATAGCTCAATCATCTTACCTTTAAAATCCATCGTCCCGAGTGTCTCGGTCGAAGTAAACGAGACCGCCTCGAATATCCGAGTTAAAGCATTAGATTTAACCGCAACAGTCGAGAAACAAAAGGGTGATCAGCCTGTGATTCGCAAGACATATCGCCAACGCGTGTATCTGTCTGCTATTCCAAGCTTCTTGTACTATACGCTTGGTTCGGATAACCAAGTCATTATCAAAGGTGCGCCCTTCATCGAAGGTAATATCTTCTCGCGAAATCCTTTAAAAGCAACCGCTACTCCTTATTTTAAATACAATAATGAAAATGGGACGTTCACAAATACACAAGCACTTCCTTATGTCGCTGGCCAAATTCGGGTGTTCCAAGAAAAAAATCTACCTTTGCTGCAATGTGAAGATTATTTATCTTGTGACCGTAGCATTTTTGATCCAAAAGGATCAACGGACCTCGTCTCAACGAAAGAAGCGCTTGTTCCATTCGACTTCAACTACGCTTTGAATGACTTTTTAAAGCTGCCGGTGAATACACCGATTACACAAATTACTACCTCCTTAAAGGACTCGGCTATTCCACAATCAGTCTTAACAGGTCCGTTTCTGACGGCACTTGATACGAAACGACAGATGATTAGCCCGGCACCGAACACAAATAATACGATCACATTGACGGATGATTTAGTACAAGAGACGCTCGAGCCTTTGATCATCAATGGGAATCTGACAATTTCTTCACTGAATTCCGTTGATCAGCCGTTAGAAATCAAACGGCCGCTTGTCGTCCTAGGTAACCTCCTCGTTCGAGGGAATGTCGGTTTTGCGACAACGATTTATACGACAGGTACAAGTCGTCTCGATGATGCGAATATTCAAGGTCTCACTTCCTCAACGAAACAAAACACGTTAATTCTACTCAGTAAAGGAACACTCGTCATCAACCGGGTGAATAAATTTTCAACACCCCGAACGACTACGCCTGACTTAAATGCTTTCCTTTACAGCGATGACGATCAAATCAATACGATCTACTCTGTCGGGTCGACGATGAACGTACGTGGTGGCATCTTTACGAAAGGGAAACTAGAAGTAAACGCCTATCGTGGAAAACTCGATTTAGCAGAGAATCAGTTCCCTGCCAATGTGAGGGATTTAGAACGACTCATGATTGCCAATAAATCTGCGGATGCTGAGGCTTCTCGATTACGCATGGCCTATGATGCAACCGTTTTGAAAAATCCAACTTCCTTATTACCTTTAAATCGTTCTGTCCAAATGTATGTCGAAACACCAAAACGTATTCAACAGTAATCAGAAGAGCCCCTCATCAACTCGATGAGGGGCTCTTCGTTATTGCTTAGAATGTCGTAGCACGATACATTTTTGCAATCTTCTTTACTTGTTTCGTTTCTACCTTTGCCTTGTGCTGTTTCAACAATTCAAATAAATCTTTTCGATTTTGTTTGACTGTCTCATAGATCGGACGTTCTTTTCCTAAGTTCGGATTGGCACCAGCCCCTAAAAGTAACTCGATGACTGTCTCATTTTGATCAAGTGTGGCATAAAACAAAGGGGTATGACCGTACGCATCGATTCGATTTAAATCTTTAGACGTTGCGCGCTTGACGAGTAAAGCATACGCATCACTGGAACGATTCACACTTGTTGCCACATGAAGAACAGATTGTTTCTTCTGATTTAACTGATTCACTTTTGCTCCCTTTTTTAGCCAAGTAGCCACTGTATCCCGAGGAGCAAACTGCGCCGCATAAAACCAATTCATTTGATTTTGAGATGTCTTAGAATCTAATAGCAATTCAGCCTTTTCAAATGCAAGCGTCTCTTGAAAACGACCAATATAACGATTTTTTTCCGATGTAGACATGTCTGAACTTTTTAACGCGGATGCTAATTCCATAGGCTTTTCTGAACGTAACGCCTGTTCTAGTTCAGTTTTTCGATTCGATTGAATGACGTAACTTGTAACTCCGACTCCAGTCAAAATCACGATCAAAAGGATGACAACGATGCGTTTTCGTTTCATATCCAACTTCCCCACTTTTTAATATACATCTCCATCCAAGTCGGTTGATCCTGAATCTGAACCAATCGTCACCTTGAATGTTGTACTCAAAGGTGTTTTCTTATCATTTTTCAAGACTTCCAACACATCTTTATTTTCTTTTAGCACAGTGACTTTAATGCGAGCCACACCAGGACGTAACGGTTGCAACGCTTGGCCCGTCGGATCGATTTTGACGTACTCTTTCCCTTGCGTCACTTCCATCCGGTAAAATCGTTCAGTCGTCGTTTCCGGGAACCACCCTAAGAGTGGTCGTTTGTTTTCATCCTTCATCGTCATGATTAAATCATCAGCTGTTACGCTGGTCGGGTTCTCACGGACTCGAACGAGTGTCTTTGCTACCGTATCTGGGAAATCCGTCAACGTGAGTAATGCTTCGACAGCTCCATTTGGAGTACCGGTCTTACCTGTAATCGTATAACCGTTCGCTGTTGGTATCAGTTCAATCGCACTACTCAACGTAGACGTCGTAAATGGTAACGGGTAATTCGGTTTGAATGTTGCCGTCACATCTTGTGTTGATCCGACCCAGAGTTCAAGATTACTTGGGGCGACCGAAAGTTCCGGTAGCTTCACTTGAATTGTATAGGTCGTAGACTGGGCAAGGTATGTCGAACTTCCTGCTTCTGCCGGAACGACAGCTTTAACTGTGATCGTTCCAGGTGTTTTCCCGGTCAAATCTAATGTGTTTTTCGATAAACCATTCGTTTTGACATGCGAATCATTCGTGATGATCCATTGAATCGGTGTCTCGTTTCCTGAAATCATCGAAGCGAGTCCCGTCATGGATTTCGTTTCACCAACGTACAGTGTATCCGGTACGTTTCTTACAATCAGTCCACCAAATACATCATTGATCACGAGATCAGATGTCGTCGTGAGTTCTTTTCCATTACCTACAGGAACGACTAATTTGATTTGTGTCGTACCGACTTTTTTCGGTTTAATGACTCCTGCTTCATCGATTGAGGCAATCGTCGGATCGACGATCGACCATTTCAACGTTCCGTATTGGCTACCTGTCGGATTAATTTCTGGCAAGACTTTATACGATGGTGTCGTGATATCCATCTTGACGGATGGAATCTTCGCACTTGTCGCAAATGCCGGTGTCAATGCGTAGCCAAGTGTCGGAAATGCTTGTGGATCATTATTTACTGTCGTTAGTTTATCTGAACGATTTGTTTCATTTTTATAGACATTTTTAGTTGATGTTAGCACATTATCTTTTTTATCGAGCGTGTAAATGCCCGCAGATTCTTTAGCTTTTACTTTTACTTTAAATGTTATTTCTGATTGTTTAGCTACCCACTGCCCTTGGTAAATGCCGTCAAGTGCTTCATCGTATTCAATGTTTGGTGCGTAGCCTTTTATAGACTGTCCAGAAATAATAGCATCCTTTAACCCACTAGTTGAAACCACTTCTAAATTACTCGGTAATTTTTCATTGAACAGTATATTTTCCATCGTCACAGAAAATTTCCCTTTGATATAGCCATTCTCCCCAATAGCTTCTTGTTGCTTCATAGGTGTTGTTTTAATGGTATATGAAATTTCAGCCGTCTCACCATTAGGAATAGTAGCCGGATCAATAGAACGAGATAATACGAAAGGAGCAGAAACAGCAGGTCGAACAACTTGAACGGTCCGTGTCTCGATTGCCTTAGCTCCCCGCTGATCCTCTGCTTCGATTCGAATCGTAACACTTGTTTTACCTTTTAATTTTGATTCGAAGGATTGACTGACGAACGAGTTATTCTTCAACTTATTGTTTTCAAAGACTTTCTCATTATCAATATAGATCCGTGTCTTTAGCTCACGGTCTTGCAGATCATAGTCGTTGACTTGATACGAGATCGTCAACGGCTCATTCTCAAGATAGCTCGATTTGTCCGTTGGCAAGATATTCTTGATTAATGGCTTGTGGTTCGCACCGATGAAAGCACGATACATCGTATTCGAGAACAATTCTTTTTCTTGTTGTTGATCAAATTTTGTTGTGTGTCCTGCTCCAGAATACGTAACGTTCCCTTTTGTGTACATATAGTAGTGGTTGCGTGCGTCCCCAATCGTTCGACCTGCAGCCTGGTTCGAGGTATTCAGATCTTTTTCACGGATGTTATACCACGGAATAAGGTCCGGTTGCTCAAGATCCAAGCCGAAGTATTGATTGTGGGTCGTTGCTATCGCTACTGTATCTGCCAAAGCAAATGGATAAGAAGTCATGACTCCGGCATTTTGTTTGACTGCCTGCCCTGATGGTCGTTGCGCCCCGTATCCCATATTCGTAAAGTTCTTTTGACCAGCAAGATCAGCAAATTTCGTTTCCCAGAATAATTCAGGTTTATCGGTTTGAGCTGGTCTGAAAATCGTGTCGTGTGTCAACATCAATCCTTGACCAGTATTCGTAAAATCAAGGATTGCATTCGATGCAGGATCGCTTAGTGCAGCAGCACCATATGAATCTTGAAACCCGAAAATCAACATGTCATAATTTGTATTTAAATTTTTCTTTTGAAAGTCCGAGTTGAATGTTGTTGCAGATAATACTTCGACATTAAAGTCATATAATCCGTCTTGTTTCAACAATGTACCCGACATGAATCCATTAATAGAGCCGGTTGATCCCGAACGCGTGACTTGTAAAATCTTCGCTTGGGCTACCTGATCCTTCATTAAGAAGCTACCGATCTTATAATCCGAAAGTCCATCTTCACTTACGACTTTAATCATCCAGTTCCGTGGTCCTGTATAACTCGGTGCATCAAATTGATAGGACAAGGAGCCAGAAATCGTCGCTGGTTTTTCATCGACCTTTTCGGATTCCTCAAACTGGTCATTACTATTGAAATCAATATACAATTGAACGCGTGTATTAGCCGTAGTTTGATCAAGCGTAAAATTAAAATCAATTGGTTTATCTGGTGAAGCCGGTGCTGCTTTATCCACCGATGTTAACGATTGACCAGCCTGCGAAACCGCTACTTTGCTTAAACGAGGTCGTTCAATTTTTTCGGATTGTAATCGGGAGACGACCTGTTTTGAATCCGTATAGGCAATCGCAGCACCAGACGTCATGCTTGGCTTAAAAATCGAAGTGAAATTACTCGTTGCATGTGTTAACACATCAGCGTGTAAAAAGACGGGTAATCCTTTTTGAATGTAATTCTTCAAAATTTCATTCGCTTTTAACTTCGTAATATCATTTTCGATGTTACTGGTATTATGCTGTTTGGATTTCGAATCAGATACTGTAATCGAATAACGGTCTGTTCCTGTAAAAATAGATGGATCAAAGACGATCGCATCAAATGCACCATCAAGTGAGAAACGAGACGCATTCAACTCTTTGACCGTCATCATCTTGATTTCGTATTGACTGGTATTCAACTCTTTTAACAATGATAACGACGTGATTGTCGTTCCCGGATCAATCCGGTTCGTCGCCGACCAATCATCACGAATCTCTAAAATCTTAAACTTCTCGCCTGTCGCCGCTTTTGAATGCGGTTCATGTATATACGTAAAGCTTGAAAAAATCAGTAAGCTTGCTACTAACAAACGGACCCACTGTCTCATCGCTCATCGTCTCCTCATCATGTCTTTGAAATCCGGGACTATACTTCCCCAATTTCATTATAACGAGCGAAATCGCATTTTCCCTATTTTGTAAAAGAGTTTGTGTACATTTGACGCACTTCACTGATGAAATAGAGTGATCCCGTCACGACATATGTTCGATTTGCGCTTAAGTGACCTAAGAATGCTTTGACCGTCGTTACGTTCGCGCCCTCTTGCTGCAACTCCTCTCGCGTCCGAGCTCGTGGGAAATCAAACGTCGTCTCGTAAATATCCGGTGTAATGCTACGTAACTGCGCTAGCATCGCTGTCCGGTCTTTGTCACGTAAAATCGAACAGAGCAACGTCACCGGTTTTGATTCCTCTTTTAACCGTTCAACAAGTGCCGTGATCCCTTCCGGATTATGCGCACCATCGAGAATGATCCGTGGTTTGCGTGAGATGATCTCAAACCGTCCCGGATGTTTTGCCTCCCGTAGCCCTTTTCGGATCGCCGCTTTCGACCATCCAAGTCGTCGCGCACAGACGACGGCATTCGCCGCATTATGGACTTGATGATGACCTTCGAGACCTAAGCGCGTCTCCGGAATCCCATCATATGTCGCCCAAGTTCCTGTCTCTTTCAGACGGTAACGGATGATTGCTTCCTGACTCCATTTCAACGTCGCATTTCGGTCACCGCAATACGCCATTAACGGTACCGTCAGCTCTTCCTGCAGTTTTCCGGCGATGACCGGTGTCCCTTGTTTGATGATCCCGAACTTCTGTAAAGCAATCTCTTGGAGCGTATCTCCGAGAATCGCTTGATGATCGTGCCCGATCGACGTGATGATCGCTGCGACCGGCTTCTTGAAGACGTTCGTCGAATCATACAATCCACCGAGTCCGACTTCATAAATGACGAAATCGGGACGAATCTGATTAAAATAATAGAAAGCAAGTCCCGTTAATGCCTCGAACTCAGTGACCGTACCGAGTGCCGGATCGATATGCTGGATGGCAGCTTGAACAGCGATCGCAGCGGCGACGAGATCATCTTCTGCGATCGGTACCCCGTTCAACATAATCCGTTCCTCGAACTGAATGATATACGGTGACGTGAACGTCCCGATGCGTAATCCTTCCGCAATTCCCATCTCACGTAAGAACGCAACCGTCGATCCTTTCCCGTTCGTGCCAGCGACATGAATCGTCGGAATCGCGTCCGGGTCAATCTGTAATTCCAGTAACATCGCCTGCATCCGTTCAAGACCTGGTTTGACGCCAAATGCTAGTAAGCTCGATAACCAATCCAATACATCTTCTCGCGTCCTCATGTTGTTCGCTCCTTTAAAAAAAGTGGCTCAAGGAAACTTGAGCCACTGCTGTAATTAGTGTGAGAGTTCGTTGATGCGTGCTTCGACAGCTTGACGTTTTTCCGTATAATCAAGTGCCTTCGCCTTTTCTTCATCAATAACATGTGCCGGTGCTTTGCCAACGAAGCCAGGGTTGTTGAGTTTTTTCTCGACCCGTTCGACTTCTTTCGTATACTTGACGAGTTCTTTATTCAAGCGCGCGATTTCTTCCTCGATGTTGATCAAGTCCGCGAGTGGGATGAACAATTCTGCTCCCGTTACGATCGCACTCATTGCTTTTTCTGGTGCTGGCATCTGTTCTTCGATTCGAAGTTCAGATGCGTTCGTGAACTTTTGCAAGTACGAGCTGTTTGACGACAGGTCGTCTTGAACACGTGCGTCATTCGTCGAGATGAACAGTTGGATCTGTTTCGACATCGGTGCGTTCACTTCCGCGCGGATGTTACGAACCGAACGGATGACGTTCTGAACCGCTTCGAATGCTGGAACGGCTTCCGGGAAGTCGAGTGACGCTTCACGTGTTGGCCATGCAGCACGTGTGATCGTCTCGCCTTCATGCGGTAAGTGTTGCCAGATCTCTTCCGTGATGAACGGCATGAACGGGTGCATCAGACGCATGATCCGATCGAGCGTATAGGCAAGAACCGAACGCGTCGTCTGTTTTGCTGCTTCATCTTCCCCGTTGAGCGGTAACTTCGCCATCTCGATGTACCAGTTACAGAAGTCTTCCCAAATGAAGTGATAGAGAATACGTCCCGCTTCACCAAACTCGTATTTGTCAGATAAACGCGTTACGTCGTCAATCGTCGTCTGTAGGCGTGTCAGGATCCATTTATCTGCGAGTGACTTCTCGCCTGTCAAATCGATCTGATCAAACGTTAGACCATCCATGTTCATTAAGGCAAAACGGCTTGCGTTCCACAATTTGTTCGAGAAATTCCATGTCGCTTCGATCTTTTCCCAGTAGAAGCGGAGGTCGTTGCCTGGTGTTGATCCTGTCGTTAAGAACCAACGAAGAGAATCGGCACCATACTTCTCGATGACATCCATCGGGTCGATTCCGTTCCCGAGTGATTTCGACATCTTGCGTCCTTCCGAATCACGAATCAATCCGTGGATCAAGACGTCTTGGAATGGACGTTGTCCTGTAAATTCATACGATTGGAAGATCATCCGTGATACCCAGAAAGCGATGATGTCATAACCCGTAACGAGTGTCGATGTCGGGAAGTATTTTTGATAATCCGCTGCGTCCGTGTTCGGCCATCCCATCGTTGAGAACGGCCAAAGCGCTGAAGAGAACCACGTATCAAGAACATCGTTGTCTTGCTCCCAGTTCTCGATATCGGCTGGTACTTCCTTGCCAACGTATACTTCGCCTGTTTCTTTATGGTACCAAGCCGGAATCCGGTGTCCCCACCAGAGTTGACGGCTGACACACCAGTCACGGATGTTTTCCATCCAGCGCACATACGTGTTCTCAAAGCGTTGTGGAACGAAGTTGACCTTGTCTGGTCCTTGTTGTTCCTCGAGTGCTTTTTGCGCGAGTGGTTCCATTTTGACGAACCATTGGAGTGAAAGATACGGCTCAACGATCGCGTCTGAACGCTCCGAGTGACCGACAGAGTGCAAGTGTGGTTCGATTTTGATTAGAACACCTTCTGCTTTTAAATCTTCAACGATTTGTTTCCGGCATTCGAAGCGATCCATACCTTCGTATTTCCCTGCGTTCTCGTTCATCGTTCCATCTTCATTCATGACGAGGACACGTGGTAACTCGTGACGGTTACCGACTTCGAAGTCGTTCGGGTCGTGCGCTGGTGTGATCTTAACGACACCTGTACCGAACTCCATGTCGACATAGTCATCGGCAACAATCGGAATCTCGCGACCAACGATTGGTAACGTGATTGTTTTTCCGACGAGGTGAGCATAACGCTCATCCTTCGGGTTCACGGCGATCGCTGTATCACCGAGCATCGTCTCAGGACGTGTCGTCGCTAGTTCAACGTGACCTGAACCGTCCGTTAGTGGATAGCTGAAGTGATAGAACGCACCTTCGATATCCTTGTAGATGACTTCGATATCCGAGATCGCTGTTTTCGTCGCTGGGTCCCAGTTAACGATGTATTCGCCGCGGTAGATTAAGCCTTTTTCGTAAAGTTTCACGAAGACTTCTTGAACCGCTTCTGACAATCCTTCGTCAAGCGTGAAGCGTTCACGCGAATAATCGAGTCCGAGACCAAGTTTTGCCCATTGTGCACGGATCGTTGACGCGTATTCTTCTTTCCATGCCCATGATTGCTCGAGGAATTTCTCGCGACCCATTTCAAGACGTGATTGTCCTTCTGCCCGCAGTTTTTGTTCGACTTTTGCTTGCGTCGCGATACCGGCATGGTCCATTCCTGGTAGGTAAAGAACGTCGAATCCTTGCATCCGCTTCATCCGTGTCAGCATGTCTTGTAACGTTGTGTCCCACGCGTGACCAAGGTGCAATTTACCTGTGACGTTCGGTGGTGGAATGACGATCGTGTACGGCTCTTTTTCTGGATCCTGATCGGCTTTGAAATAGTCACCTTTCACCCAAAAGTCGTACCATTTTTCTTCCGT
This sequence comes from Exiguobacterium sp. Leaf187, assembly GCF_001423925.1. Lineage (NCBI taxonomy): Bacteria > Bacillati > Bacillota > Bacilli > Caryophanales > Exiguobacterium > Exiguobacterium sp. Leaf187. The sequence goes on from NZ_LMPR01000009.1 coordinate 1,235,967, forward strand.
TGCCTGCGGATCATACTTCGTTGGCATTGATAATTCCTGCATCCTGATCGCTCCCTTTTTGTCCATAATAAAAACGGCTTCTCTCGTCCTATGCTAAGGACGAAAGAAAGCCGTTGCTTTTTTCCGCGGTACCACCTTAGTTCATCCACAATCGGATGCCCTCGAGCCACGTAACGTGTGGAGGACGGATATCGCTCGTAAGACTCACGATACCAGCTCGTGGGGTGACCTTCCTCCTGTTCGCCCGTCACATCTTTCAGCCAAGGATGTGTTCTCTACACCGGTACGAATACAGGACTACTCTTCCCGTCATCGCTGTTGCCATTTTCTTCTTTACTTATTTTAGCCGAGAGTTCAAGCAATCGTCAAGAACTGCTTAACGACCAAATTCAACTTGGAGTTCTTGGAACGTCAATTCGACGGCTTCGATCGTCCGCTCGATGTCTTCGTCCGTGTGGGCGATTGACAGGAAGAGACCTTCGAATTGTGACGGTGGTAAGAAGACACCACGCGCCGCCATCTTTTGATAATACGAACGGAACATCTCAAGATTCGATGTTTTCGCTTTTTCGAAGTTCGTGACGCGCTCATCCGTGAAGAAGACACCGAACATCGCGCCTGCACGGTTCGTCGTCAACGGAATGTTATACTTCGCCGCAGCGTTCAGGTAGCCTTCTGACAAACGGCTCGCTTTCCGGTCGAACTCTGCATAGTGTTCTGGTTTCAATTGTGTCAATGTCGCTAGACCTGCTGCCATCGCGAGTGGGTTCCCGGATAACGTACCTGCTTGATAGATTGGACCTTGTGGTGCGATCTGCTCCATGATGTCACGACGTCCACCGTAAGCACCAACTGGCATTCCGCCGCCGATGACTTTACCGAGACACGTGATATCCGGTGTGACACCGAAATGTCCTTGGGCACAGTGGAATCCGACACGGAAACCGGTCATGACTTCGTCAAAGATCAGTAAAGCGCCGTTTTCTGACGTGATTTCCCGTAAGCCTTCGAGGAATCCTGGTTCTGGTGGCACGAAGCCCATGTTCCCAGCAGCCGGTTCGACGATGACACCGGCGATATCGTCGCCATGTTTTTCGAACGCGATCCGGACAGCGTCCAAATCATTGTACGGAACTGTCAGCGTCATGCTCGCGATTTGCGCCGGAACGCCTGGTGAATCTGGTAATCCGAGTGTCGCGACACCTGAACCTGCTTTGATCAAGAGCGAGTCACCGTGACCATGGTAACAGCCTTCGAACTTCAAGATTTTCGTCCGACCTGTGTAGCCACGTGCGAGACGAAGGGCAGCCATCGTCGCTTCAGTCCCTGAGTTGACCATCCGGACGACTTCGACCGACGGCACACGACTGATGACGACTTCCGCCATCGCTGATTCGATTTCCGTTGGTGTCCCGTAGCTCCAGCCACGCGTTGCTTGTTCTTGAATTGCTGACGTGACGATTGGATCGGCATGACCGAGAATCATTGGTCCCCATGACAAGACATAATCGATATATTCTTTTCCGTCGATATCATAGAGCTTCGATCCTTTCGCATGATCTGCGAAAATCGGTGTCATCCCGACCGATTTATAAGCACGGACCGGACTGTTGACACCACCCGGCATGAGCGGGAGTGCCCGCTCGAATGCTTCTTTTGATTTTGAGTTCTGGTTAATTAAGCTCATTTCGACCCCTCCAGGTAACGACAAATGTCTTTTGCGAAATAGGTGATGATTAAATCAGCGCCTGCTCGTTTAAAGCCAAGCATCGTCTCAAGGACGATTCGTTCTTCATCGATCCAGCCGTTCAAGGCAGCGGCTTTGACCATTGCATACTCACCCGATACGTTATATGCGACAATTGGTAGATCGATTCGCTCGCGCACATCGCGAATGATATCCATGAACGCAAGTGCAGGTTTAACGATCATGAAGTCAGCTCCTTGATCGACGTCCGCTGTTGCTTCGCGGAACGCTTCGCGACGGTTTGCCGGGTCCATTTGATAACCTTTCCGGTCGCCTTCTCCCGGTGCCGAGTTCGCTGCATCACGGAATGGACCGTAATAAGCAGACGCATATTTAACACCGTAGCTCATGACCGGAATGTGGCTGAAGCCGTTCTCGTCTAATCCTTGACGAATCGCTGCGACGAATCCGTCCATCATCGATGATGGCGCGATGACGTCGGCACCTGCTCGGGCTTGTGAGATTGCTGTCTTGACGTGAAGCGGTAATGACGCATCATTATCGACCGTACCGTCGGCGACGATTCCACAATGACCTGTCGACGTATATTCACATAAGCATGTGTCGGCGATGACCGTTAGCTGCGGGGCAACCTTCTTGACGAGACGTGTCGCTTCTTGAACGATCCCGTGATCGTGAAACGCACCTGATCCTTGCTCGTCTTTCAAGTGGTCGTGCGGGACACCGAATAAAATGACAGATTCGATTCCGAGTGCGACGACTTCTTCAATCTCAGCCGTCAGATGATCGAGTGATAAGTTGAAGACGCCAGGCATCGAACTGACTTCGCGTTTAATGTCTTCGCCTTCAGCGACAAAAATCGGATAAATCAAATCTGATTTATGCAACTGATTCTCGCGGACGAGTGACCGGAGTGATGCGGTATGACGTAAACGACGGTGACGTGCGTATTCTAATGTGTTCATGCTGATTCCTCCTCAATGATACGATCAATCATGCCGTCCACCGTGAATTCACGGGCGACATGGATCGGTTGAAGTCCGGCTGCTTTTGCTGCTTGCTCCGTAATCGTCCCAATGACGATGAACGTCGTCTGTGGGGCTAACGGCGCAATCGCTTCGACAGCGGAAGGACTCTGCAGTCCAATATAGGCGGCAGTTCTGACAAGTGCTTCAGGTAGCCGACGGGTGACGGTTTCATACGTGATGATATCTTCGACCGTATATCGATTCAGGTTTCGTAACTGATCGACCGGTGCTTGCCGCGATCGGTTCCCTCGTGCAAAGACGATATGATCGCCGTCAGACAAGTGTGGTCCGAGTTCTGCGACGAGTGCGTCTCCTGTAAAGGTCGACGGACAGAAGTCTGCTGTTCGACCGTACTTCGCAAGTGCGTCTGCCGTCTTTCGTCCGACGACCGCGATACGCGTTTCTGCTAATTCAGGCAACGCATCAGCAATCCGGTGGACACCATTCGGACTCGTCACGATGAGCCAATCCATTCCCTTCGGTAACTTAAACGAAACCGGTCGCGTTTCAATGACAGGATAATGCACTGACTCGATCGCGACGGCGCGCAGTCGCGCCATCTGCTCGGTCGTCGGTGGTCGGCTGCCCGTGAAGAGTACCTGCTTACAAGTCATCCGGAAGTGTCGCGAGAATCTCACGACCGCCCGAAGCAAGCAGACGTTCGGCAACATCTTGACCGAGTTGCATCGGGTCAAGACCTGATTCGCGCTCGAGTAGGATTTGCTCTCCATCGACGGATCCAATGAATCCGACGAGTGTCGTTGACATGTCTTCGTTGATCGTTGCGAATCCACCGACCGGAACGTGACAGCTACCTTCGATCGCTGCTAAGAAAGCGCGCTCGGCGTAAGCTACTTTTTCCGTCATCTGATCATGGATCAGGTGCAGAAGGTCACGTACTTCTTGGTCATGTTCGCGACATTCGATACCGAGGATTCCTTGACCGACGGCTGGAATCATGTCATCTGTCGAGAGATATTCCGAGACGACGTCTTCAGACCAACCCATCCGTTGTAGACCAGCTGCTGCGAGCAAAATTCCGTCAAACGGACCATTCTTTAATTTATCGAGTCGTGTGTCGATGTTTCCGCGAATCGATTCGATTTTTAAATCAGGGCGGAGTTTTAGCAATTGCGACCCACGACGTAAGCTACTCGTGCCGACAACTGCACCTTCTGGCAAGGAAGCAAGACCTTCGCCTGTTTTCGTGATCAAGGCATCACGCGCATCGACACGTGCTGGTGTGGCACCGATGATGAGACCATCCGGTAATTCAGAAGGTAGATCCTTCATGCTGTGAACGGCAAAATCGATTTCTTCGTCAATCATCTGTTGCTCGATCTCTTTTACGAATAATCCTTTACCGCCGACTTTCGAGAGCGTCACATCCAAAATGCGGTCCCCTTTTGTGATGATGTTCTTGATTTCGAATTCATACGGCGCGCCGGCTTGTTTCAACTGGTCAATGACCCATTTCGTCTGTGTCATCGCTAGCTTCGAGCTTCGCGATCCAACAATGATTTTTCGCATGCTAAAATCCCCCTGTACAATGATAAAGGGGCGGCACAAGTCCGCCCCATGCATTTTCTATTGTAACACAAATCGTGCTTTGTTCACCGGTTCACAGCTTTTGCGGAAGGTGCCGTCTCTTCTGATGTCATGACGTCATCTTCGAGCCCTTCGAACAAGTCTTCGTTTAATGCAAACGTATCCATGAACTGCGCAATCCGTTCATCGGCATCTGGCTTCGCTGCCGCATCTTTAATATAAGATAACGGTTCACGCAACAACTGGTTGATGATTGATTTCATGTGTTTGCCAATGACGGTTTTTTCACGTTTCGACATCTCCGGTAATTTCCGTTCCAAGCTTTGCATCGTTTCTTGTTGAATGCGTAACGCCTGGTCTCGTAATTCCGTGATGATCGGTACGACACCAAGTGTCGTCATCCAACCTTCGAACTCAGCGATTGCCGCTTCAATCCGTTGTTCGATCTTCGCCGCTTCCTTCATTCGTTCCGCCATATTTTGTTGGACGATCGATGTCAGATCATCGACATCATACAAATGAACACCTGGCAAGTCACCGACGGTCGGTTCGATGTCGCGTGGTACGGCGATATCGATCAACAGGAATGGACGATCGTGCCGGAACAGCTGTGCTGCCGCGATGTCTTCGCGTTTGATGATGGCACGTTTGGCACCCGTTGAAGAGATGACGATGTCTGCCCGAAGCAAACCGCACTGCATCTCGTTAATCGAATGTGCCGATCCTTCGAACCGATTCGCGACCTCTTCTGCTTTAGCTAACGTCCGGTTAAAGACCGTGATATCACGTGCCCCTGCTTCATATAGGTTAAGCGTCGTCAATTCGCCGGTTTCTCCCGCACCGATGACGACGATTGATTTATCTTCAAGCGATCCGAGTAACTGTTCGGCAAGCGTGACAGCAGCAGCACTGACAGAAACGGCATTTTCACCGATTCCAGTTTCTGCGTGAGCCCGTTTGGCGAGCGTGACCGCTTCTTTGAAAAGTTTATTGAAGACCGTTCCTGTCGTTTCAAGCTTTTGCGCCATGAAGAAGCTTGTCTTCACTTGACCAAGAATCTGCGTTTCACCGACGATCATCGAATCAAGCCCACTTGTCACGCGGAACAGATGCTTCATCGCATCGAACCCTTCATGAATGAAGAGATACGGCTCCAGTTCCTCCATCGTCAAACCGAACCAGTTTGCAAGGAAACGTTTCGTATAATACCGTCCTGTATGTGGCTGATCCGTCACGACGTACAGTTCCGTCCGATTACATGTCGAGACGATGACACTTTCAAAAATACTTTTTTCATCGCGCAATGCGACGACCGCTCCCTTCATCTCATGCTCCCCAAATGAGACTTGTTCGCGTATTGATACAGGCGCTGTTTTGTTATTCAAGCCGACCACTACGATATGCATGCGCTCTACCCCTTACGTCCAAAGATTTCGTTCCGATCTATCTTTTCGTTCTCTATCCTACATTATAACCATTATAAAAAAGATTCCAATCAATTTATAAACTAAAATGAGTCGAAGTTGTGAAATCTTCTTCATTTTTTCTCTTCTTCTACCTTATCCCTCTCTCATGAAAATCACAAACCCTCTGCTCCTAAAAAGGTCAGAGGGTTACACTTTACTTCAAGGATTCAGGTGATACCGTCACGTCCGGTACGTCGAGACGTTGCTGACGTAAACGATAGATCCGAGCGATATTTTGAATGACGACTTTTGTGACCGCATAGGTCGGAACTGCTAGGATGACACCAATGATTCCACCGATTTTCCCAGCAACGAGCAAGACGATGATGATCGTCAGCGGATGAACCTTGAGTGTTTTTCCTTGGACATAAGGAGAAATCAAGTTCGACTCAATTTGCTGCGCGACGACGATCGTGATGATCGCATAGACGGCTTTGATCGGATCATCGATGAACCCGACGATGACCGCCGGTACAGCACCGATGTAAGGTCCAAGATACGGAATGATGTTCGTGACCGTACAGAATAAGGCAAGCAGTAACGCATATTGAATATCTGAGATGAAGAAGCCAATCAATGACATGAGACCGACACAGATTGAGACGATAACCTGTCCATTGACATAATGCTTCACTGTCACATGCATATCGTGCAAGATTTTACGCGTTTCTGTTTCATAGCTTTTCGGCAACAGCTTCACGACGGAATCCGGAAACTTATAGCCGTCAAGCAACATATAAACTAAGATGAACGGCACTAAGACAATGATTAAGACGGTCGAAGAGATGACACCTAAAATCGTTCCGACAGACGTCGAGACAGACTTAAAGACTGTACCGATATACGACGTCGCTTCATTCGTCCACTTGTCAAACAAGTCCGTATTCTCGTGAACCCATGTCGAGATGAAACGATTGTCCATCAATTGATCGCGTAAGTTTAACGTCTGATCGCGCAATTCGATGACGAGCGTCGGAATGCTTGTCGCAAAATCCGTCACCTGCTCGACTAAGATTGGTCCGATCGAAGCGACAGCAATCGTCAGAACCGTGATGAAACCAAGCAAGACGATCAACACGGCAAGACCACGTTTCTTGACGCGTTTTTGCAATGCATCTACGATACCGAGCGTGAAATAATAGAAAATCCCCGCAATGATCAGCGGCGGGAAGATCAATGCCAGCATGACTTTAATCGGCTGGAATAAAAATGAGATCTTTGTACCGACCCAGATAACGAGAAAAATCACTAATACCCAGATTAATGCCTTAAACCATTTGTTTCGAAGCAAATCCAAACCATTCACACTCCCATTTATTACATAGTCATTATAGCTATTCTTACACACTATATTACGAAATAATAGATTTTTCACAAAGCACTTTTTATGTATAGAAAGTAAAAAAGCCTACGAAATCCTGCAGATTTCGTAGGCTTTAATCTTTACAATAAGCGATAAATCGCTTCCCACGCTGCATCGACGCCCTCTCCTGTCTCGGACGAGAAAGGAATCAATGTATCTTGACCATCAAATTGCAACTTACGTTTAATCGCCGCGATATGTTTATCACGTTGACTCTTCTTGATTTTATCGAGTTTTGTCGCAACGACGATGACCGGTAGATCGTAATACTTCAAGAAATCATACATCGTCACATCATCCGCAGACGGATCGTGTCGGATGTCAACGAGCTGTACGACACCTTTAAGGATTTCACGTTGTGTGAAGTACTTCTCCATCATCTTGCCCCACGCTTCACGCTCCGTCTTCGAAACTTTCGCATATCCGTAACCCGGTACATCGACGAACATGACTTCATCATTGATGTTGAAGAAGTTCAAGGTTTGCGTTTTACCTGGTTTCGAAGATGTCCGCGCGAGTGCTTTACGCTGGACCAGTTTATTGATGAAAGAGGACTTTCCGACGTTCGATCGCCCTGCGAGTGCCACTTCTGGCAACAATGGCTCCGGATAATGTTCCGGATTGACGCCACTCGTAATAAAATCAGCTTTATAAATTTTCATGTTACTCTCCTTTTAATGCATGTTCGAGCACTTGCTCCATCGTCGCGACCGGAATGAATTCCATTCCTGCGCGGACGCTTTCCGGGATATCATCGATGTCCCGCGTATTGTCTTGCGGCAGCAGAACGGTCGTCAAGCCCGCACGGTGTGCTGCGAGTGACTTCTCCTTTAGTCCACCGATTGGTAAGACACGTCCACGCAACGTGATTTCACCCGTCATTCCGACGTCTCGGCGAACCGGACGTTTTGTTAAAGCGGAAATCAATGCTGTCGCGAGTGTGATCCCAGCAGATGGACCATCTTTTGGTACGGCACCCTCAGGAACGTGGATGTGGATGTCTTGCGTTTCGTAGAAGTTCGGTTCGATGCCAAGCGACGTCGCATTCGCTCGGACGAAGCTGTAGGCGGTCTGAGCCGACTCTTGCATGACATCACCGAGTTTCCCGGTTAACTGCAATTTCCCTTTACCCGGAGCAAGGCTGACTTCGATCGTCAACGTATCGCCCCCAAAAGCAGTATACGCTAAACCAGTCACCGCGCCAATCATATCTTCGAGCTCGCCTTGACCATAGCGGTAAATCGGTTTGCCTAGGAAATCGTCCAGATTACGCTTCGTCACCGTCACCCGTTTCTTCTCCCCCATCGCGATTTGTTTCGCTGCTTTCCGGCAAAGTGAGCCGAGGACACGTTCGAGATTCCGAACACCGGCTTCTCGCGTATAACGACGGACGACTTCTTCTAGCGCGTCTGCTTTGACCGTCAATTGACTCTTTTTCAGACCGTGTTCAGCCAGTTGCTTCGATAAGAGATGACGAACAGCGATCTCCGTCTTCTCTTGTTCCGTATAGCCACCGATTTGAATCAGTTCCATCCGGTCAAGCAACGGTCCGGGGATGTTCGAGACATCGTTCGCTGTCGCGATGAACAGGACATTCGATAAATCGAACGGTTCTTCGATATAGTGATCGGAGAAGCTGTTGTTTTGTTCTGGATCAAGAACTTCGAGCATCGCGGACGACGGATCACCACGGAAGTCATTTGACATCTTATCGATCTCATCGAGCAGGAAGACCGGGTTGTTCGTTCCTGCTTGTTTTAAACCGCGAATGATCCGTCCTGGCATCGCACCGATATACGTCCGGCGATGTCCACGGATTTCCGCTTCGTCGCGCACGCCACCAAGTGAGACACGGACGAACTTCCGCTCAAGTGCTGTAGCAATCGAACGGGCAAGCGACGTTTTCCCGACTCCTGGAGGACCAGAAAGACAAAGAATCGGTCCACGCAATGAGTCGGTCAATTGACGAACGGCAAGATACTCAAGGATTCGTTCTTTGACCTTCTCTAGACCGTAATGGTCCTTTTCAAGCTGTTCCGAAGCAGCTGAGACGTTCAAGAAATCATCGGTTGCTTCATTCCACGGCAATGAGAAGAACCATTCGAGATAGTTGCGAATGACCCCATGTTCGGGACTCGTCGCCGGTACGACCGCTAAACGACTGATTTCCTTCTCGACGTTCGCAACCGTCGTTTCTGGTAAATCAAGCATCGCAAGCTGCTCCCGGTATTTCGTCGCATCGCTTTCAACAGAAGCCGACTCGCCACCGAGTTCTTGTTGAATCGTCTTCAATTGTTCCCGCAAGTAATACTCGCGTTGCGATTGTTCAATCGTCTTCTTCGTCCGTTCACGCATCTCACGTTCGAGTTCGACGACTTCATATTCGTGTTTCATGACGTCAAGCAACATCAATCCTCGTTCGACCGGATCCTGTTGTTCGAGAAACTCCTGCTTCTTCGAAATATCGATTGGTAGCTTCGACGTGATATAGTCCGTCAATGAATCGAGGCGTTCGTATGTCTCGAACCGGCGACGTTCATCGGTTCCGATTCCTTTAATCCGGGAGACGAGTTGACCAAACTGTTCTTTGATGAGACGAACGAGCGCTTCTTGTTTCGCTCCTTTGATGTCCATCTTCTCGATTGGTTCGATGACAGCTTGATAACCCTCGTCCGTCTCCTCGACGTTTTCAATCCGGACGCGTTCCTTCCCGATGACGCGGACACGGACCGTATCATTCCCGAGTTCACTCATCTTCGCAATTTGAACGAGCGTCCCAACCTGATGCAGCCCGTCGACAGACGGCTCTGCTTCTGGATCACGTTGCGTGACGACGACGAGATCGATTTCGTGTTCCTTTGATGCAAGTAAGGCTTTCAAGGATACCGGACGCCCGACATCGATCGTCAATCCGATCAATGGATACGCGACAACACCGCGTAACGGTAAAAGTGGATATTGTTTTTTCTTCATTCGAATTCCTCCTAAACAAAAAGACTCGGAAAGGCGTACAAGTAGCCTCCGAGCCGATTTGTCACGGTGTTACGCCGTTTCTTTTTCTTTCCCATGTTCAATTGTACCATCTTTCAACTCAAGCGTTGGACCGCGTTTACCAGTCAACGTTTCTGCTGTAATGATGACTTTCGCGATGTCTTCACGCGATGGGATTTCGAACATGATATCAAGCATAGTTTCTTCGATGATGGAACGAAGACCACGTGCACCTGTTTTACGTTCGATTGCAAGTTTTGCAATCTCAAGAAGTGCATCTTCCGTGAAGTCGAGTTCGACATCATCAAGTTGAAGCATTTTCTTATATTGTTTCACGAGGGCGTTTTTCGGTTTCGTCAAGATTTGAACGAGTGCCTCTTCATCAAGTGGCTCGAGCGTCGCCATGACCGGCAAACGACCGATGAACTCTGGAATCAAACCGAACTTTTGAAGATCTTCTGGTAATGCAGCTGCCAGAATTTCTTTTTGTGTAAGGTTACGGTTCTCTGAATCGTTTCCGAATCCGATGACTTTTTTACCAAGACGACGTTTGATCGACTGATCGATACCATCGAATGCGCCACCAACGATGAACAAGATGTTCGTCGTATCGATTTGGATGAATTCTTGATGTGGGTGTTTCCGTCCACCTTGTGGCGGTACACTCGCAACCGTTCCTTCCAAAATCTTCAGCAAGGCTTGTTGGACACCCTCACCAGATACGTCACGTGTAATCGACGGATTTTCTGATTTACGAGCGATCTTATCGATCTCATCAATGTAGATGATTCCTTTTTCAGCCTTCTCAACATCATAGTCCGCTGCTTGGATGAGTTTCAACAGGATGTTCTCGACGTCTTCACCGACATAACCGGCTTCCGTCAAACTTGTTGCATCTGCAATCGCAAACGGTACGTTCAAGATACGTGCCATCGTTTGGGCAAGAAGTGTTTTACCGCTACCTGTTGGTCCAATCATGACGATGTTCGATTTCGAAAGCTCGACATCATCTGCGCGACCACCAGCATTGATTCGTTTGTAGTGATTATACATCGCTACAGACAACGACTTCTTCGCTTTTTCTTGACCGATGACATAATCGTCAAGTGTCGTACGAATTTCATGCGGTTTCGGAACATTCTTTAGCTCGACTTCTTCTTCAGTGCCGAGTTCTTCCTCTACGATTTCATTGCAGAGTTCGATACACTCGTCGCAAATGTAAACGCCAGGTCCAGCAACAAGTTTGCGTACTTGTTCTTGTGTCTTTCCACAGAAAGAACATTTTAGCTGACCTTTTTCTTCGTTAAATTTAAACATAAAGGTCCACCCCTTTAACGTGGAAATTGTATGGATGCCTGTAGCATCCCGTCTCACGTTTTACTATTTATGATTGTAGCATGAACAAGGAAAGTCTTTCAAATCCTGGACGAACGATTTACAGTTTGATGTTCTGAACCAAGGATCGTTTGTCCTTGTTTGACCTATCGTACAAAAAAATCGACTCCAAGACCAGAAATTGGGCTTGAAGTCGATCGAAAACCATGAAATGGCTTATTTTGCTTTTGCGTTGTCGACGAGAACATCGATAGCTTTACGGAATTGAAGATCGCCTTTAAGCGTTTCAAGACCACCTTGTGGTGCAAGCATCGTTTCAAGTTGATCTGCAGGGATGTTGTAGAGTTCTGACATTGATTGAAGTTCAGTTTGAGTTTCCTCATCTGTTACTTCGATTTTTTCGTCAGCAACGATTTGCTTGAGGACGAGACGTGCTTTAACGCGCTCTTCCGCTTGCTCTTTCATTTCAGAACGCATTGCCTCTTCTGTCGTTCCAGTCAACTGGAAGTACATGTTGAGGTCGATACCTTGTGATTGAATACGTTGTGTGAACTCTTGAACCATACGCTCGACTTCGTTTTCGACCATGACTTCTGGAAGATCAACTGTCGCGTTTTTCGTAGCCGCTTCGACTAACTCATCGCGCATTGAAGCATCAGCTTCTTGTTTGCGTGTGTTTTCGAGACGCGTACGGATTTTTGTTTTCAACTCGTCGAGTGAAGAAACTTCTTCATCCATTTCTTTTGCGAACTCATCTGTCAATTCAGGGAGCTCTTGTGCTTTGACTTCGTGGATCGTTACTTTGAATGTAACTGGTTTTCCAGCGAGTGATGCTTCGTGGTATTCCTCTGGGAATGTCACTTCAAGATCTTTTTGCTCGCCAGTTTTTAAACCGACCATTTGCTCTTCGAATCCAGGAATGAAGTTTCCAGAACCGATGACGAGTGAGTAGTTCTCAGCAGTTCCGCCGTCGAATTGGTTTTCCCCATCGAAACCTGCGAAGTCGAATACGACTGTATCGCCATTCTCGATGACGCCATCTTCTTTAACGACGAGTTCTGCACCGCGTTCTTGCAATGTTTTGAGTTCAGCGTCGACGTCTTCGTCAGTAACGTTCGTTTCAACTGCTGTGTACTCAAGACCTTTGTACTCACCGAGTGTAGCTTCTGGCTCGATGACGAACGTGATTTTGAATTCGACTGGCTTGCCTTTTTCGAGTGTTTCAACGTCGATGTTCTCAAGCGCGATTGGCTCGATTCCTGATTCGACGACTGCACCTTCGATTGTGTCCTTGTAAAGGATATCGAGTGCATCTTGGTACAGTGCTTCTTCACCGTACATTTTGTTGAACATTGCGCGTGGCATTTTTCCTTTACGGAAACCAGGTGTGTTCAAAGTCTTAACGACTTTCTTGAACGCTTGGTCTACCGCTTTATCAAATGCTTCAGCAGGCGCTTCATACGTGAGGACGCCGAGGCTACCTGATTGTTTTTCCCATTTTGCAGTCATGCTGAGTCCCTCCAAAATTGTCAATTAGCGTACATGTGTGTACAACAAGTCACATTATAGCACAATCGTTCTGACGATTACCACTGTTGAACGAATCGTTTCCTGATGTCTCAATCGAAGTAAATTTGCTCGAATGCAATGACTTCCGGATAAAGGATATGTGCCGCTCGATATAACCGCTTCGCCAGCGGACTGAGGATACGTTCGGGTTCTTCACGTTCAAATGTCAGACCTGCGAGTTCTTCGCATGCTGCGAGCCACTTCTCCATGTCTGATCCGATTCGTTCTCGTTCTTCAAGATGAATCAGTTGATCCGATCGCAAGACGAGCAACGCTCGGAACGGATCCATTCGCTCTAACGTATGCATCGATGCCAGTAACGCTTGTTGCTCCTGTTGATGTACCAGCAGGATTTCTTCTAACTCTTCGCGTGACGAGATCGTCCAGTCTACATCTAAGTGTGGCACATGAATGCTTACCGGATATGGCACGTGATCAAGCAAGCCTCCTAATAACTGATCAATGACGAGTAGACTTTGATGTGCTGTCTCTTGCGCCTGAAGGTATTTTTGTGTGATGTATGCAATGAGCTCAGATGTCCGTTCGAATTCCACACCGGTCAATTGGCGCATTTGTTCGACCCAACTGCCGTGTCGCAACACATGCATCAATTCCGTTGCTGCTGTTACCTCACGCTGCGCAACAGGGTTGTTTTGAACTGCCGGCTTTTGTTCGCGAACACGCATCTGTTGTTTGATTTCATCTAATCGAAGCGCGAGCCCATAAGGCAGATACGGTGACGCCGAGCGCAAAGCGAGTTTCATCGGATAACGTTCTCCGAGTTCATAAAGAAAGAGTGCGAGCACTTGCTCGACACCCTCGACTTCAAGAAAACGTTCTGCCACTGTTTCAAATCGTTCACGGTCATGCATTAAGAGTGGTTGAATGACATAGAGCCGGTGTAAGACATCTTCTCCTGTCAATTGGTCAGTCTCTAATTCCATAATCAATTGTTCTTGTTTAGAAGCGGGCAAACGAAGAATCCGCGCTCGTTCTACTTCTAGTTCATGTTCCATCCAGCGCGATGTCCCCATATTCCGGCACTCCTTCATATTCAACTTCTTATTTCGTAAATGGATCGAGTAAAGACGTCCAGTTCGTGATCGCTTCTTGAAGTTGTCCCGCCTGCTCGATTCCTAATCGATTCAACGTATCTAATGAGACGTCAGCTTCAAGTAATCGAGCGATATCTTCCGATTGATTCACGTACTGCTCGAGTTTTGCACTTAAATTTTGCAATTCTTGCGGCGGATTTTCAAGTCCCGCTAGTCGTTGATCGATTTGATCCAGTTCTTGATTGAACTGATCAATCGTTCCGTTTTCCTTCAACTTTTCGATTTGTTGATCAAGTGCCTGTTCAGGGTTCGCAGATTCACGCGCTGTCGTAGCCGCCTCATTCAGGGAAGCCGACAAATCTGACGTGACTTGGGCCGTATCTTTTGCAATTCCTTGAAGTTCTCCAGCGTAATCGACACTATTTTTTACATCGTTGACTTGTTGTTTTGCATCGTCGACTGTATTTGAAATCTCACTACATCCAGCAAGAAACGTACTTAGCATAAGGACTGCTCCAACTTTCTTCCACATAGCATTCATCCCTTTCGAGTTCATGATACCTTAATTATAATCGAAAATCGGAATAAAAAAAAGAGACCACCCTCGTAAGGGCAGTCTCTATTTTAATTATAGCGTCCCAAGAGGGATTCGAACCCCCGACCGACGGCTTAGAAGGCCGTTGCTCTATCCTGCTGAGCTATTGGGACGTGTCAACACGAATAAACTATACTAGAACAATTCTTTCGTGTCAATCACATTACAAACATTGCAATTATTTTATTACAAAAATGTTCCGTCCAGATGAAGGGCATTTACCGGGTCACCGTTCACATTAAGAAAATCGACAGAATAACGGTTTTGATCCACTTCAAGAATCGCATACGTCTTGTCTGGTCGATGACGTGGCATCCGGATTGAACCTGGATTGATGAATAACACACCGTCCCGATATTCAGCCTTCGCCACATGGGAATGACCATATAAGACGATGTCCGCCTGCTTTTCCTTCGCATGATGCTGTAAGACATCTAGACTGTATTTGACGTCCTGCCGATGCCCGTGGACACAGAGGATGGTATGACCATCCATTTCCGATACGACTTCTTCCGGAAAATCGTGTCCGTAATCGCAATTCCCTCGCACAACACGATATGGATATAATGATTCGATGTCGCGCGTCAATTGGGAGTCCCCACAATGAAATGCCGCATCTACGTCTTGGTGACGTTCGAATATCGTAAGCAGTTCTTGTTCTAGTCCATGACTATCACTAACGATCAACGCTCTCATCTTCATCACACTCCTAAGAAAGTAGTTAAGTCCTGTTCGAGCTTGCGCAATGCATTGCCACGATGACTAATCATCGCTTTTTCTTCTTTCGTCAATTCAGCAGCCGTCTGTCCGCTTTCTGTGACGAACAATGGATCATAACCGAAACCGTTCGAACCCGACGCCTCAAAACCGATTCGCCCTTCCATCGTTCCACGAACCGTCAATGTCTCACCCGTTGGTTTCGCTAGCGCGAGTACACAAACGAAGCGCGCCGTCCGCTCTTCCTCCGGAACACCTTCTAACTTTTCAAGTAGTAGAGCATTGTTCGCCGCATCCGACTTTTCAAGTCCCGCGAAGCGTGCTGAGTAGACGCCGGGAGCGCCATCTAAAGCATCGACTTCAAGACCTGAATCATCAGCAAGTACCGCGTGGCCAAAGTAGGCTGCTGCCTCTGTTGCTTTTAAAAGTGCATTCTCCTCGAATGTCTCACCTGTTTCATCCGTTTCCGGAGCATCGGCGTGATCGAGTAACGACTCGACCGTATAACCGAGACGACCCAGCATGCTTTCAAGTTCCTTCACTTTACCTGCATTGTGTGTTGCGACGATGACCTTCATCTATGTTCCCCCACTTCTTCTCCTACATACCACCAAGAGACACCGAGTGCCTCACGGCCAGCCTCAATCAGTTCCTTAATACCTTTTTCCCCAAGTTCGAGCATATCGAGCATCTCTTGACGGGAAAATGTCGACTCTTCACCCGTTGCTTGCATCTCGACGATTTTACCCGATGAGGTCATGACGAGATTGAAGTCGACTTCAGCCGCAGCATCCTCTTCGTAGCATAAATCGAGCAAGACATTCGAATCAACGATTCCAACCGAGATCGCTGCGATGCCTTCCTT
Organism: Exiguobacterium sp. Leaf187; assembly: GCF_001423925.1. Classification (NCBI taxonomy): domain Bacteria; kingdom Bacillati; phylum Bacillota; class Bacilli; order Caryophanales; genus Exiguobacterium; species Exiguobacterium sp. Leaf187. The sequence continues at coordinate 1,252,207 of NZ_LMPR01000009.1, forward strand.
GATTGGCGTATCCGTCAGTTTCCCGGCTTGGATCAATTGATCGACTGCTCGGACGAGTGCCAAGAAACCACCAGTGATCGATGCCGTTCGTGTGCCACCATCTGCTTGAATGACATCACAATCGATCCAGATTGTTCGTTCCCCAAGCTTCTCTAAATCGACGACCGCTCGAAGCGAGCGACTAATCAGACGTTGGATTTCCATCGTCCGTCCCGTCTGTTTGCCGCGGACGGCTTCTCGTGCGGTCCGCTGAGCCGTCGCACGCGGCAACATCGAATATTCCGCATTGATCCAGCCCTGGCGTTTACCGCGAAGGAACGGTGGCACCTTCTCCTCGACGGTCGCCGTACAGAGGACTTTCGTATCTCCCAGTTCAATCAAGACAGAACCTTCTGCGTGTTTATTGACATCAATCGATAATTGAATAGGACGGAGATCATCCGCCGTTCGTTGGTCTATCCGCATTTAATCTTCCTCCGTTCCAAGCACGATGCGCTCCGCATGGATGGTCTGATCGAGCCAGTCCGTCGCAATCTGATCAAATGAGCGGATATCGCCTGTCGCGTAATAACGATGTTCCGGAATTTGTGTCACATCTGCTGAAATCGTATTGTAATCAAGTAGTGCTGCTACCTCGAGCGCTGTCTCGTCTCCTGAAGAGATTAGCTGGACGCCTGGTCCGATGACCCGTCCAATCACATCTGCTAGAAGCGGGTAATGGGTGCACCCGAGGATCAATGTATCCATATCGTAATTCATCAATGGTCGTAATGTATTGGCAACGACACGTTCGACGTACGCACCATCTGTCTGCATCGACTCAACGAGCGGAACGAATGGCGGGCACGCTAACGATTCGACGACGACTTGCCCTTCGACGTGGCGTAACGCCTTCTCGTAGGAATTACTTGTAATCGTCATCTTCGTTCCAATGACACCGATTCGTTTCGTACGCGTCACCTTAACTGCCGCGCGGGCTCCCGGATCAATGACACCGATGACAGGTATATTTAAACGTTCTCGCGCTTCTTTTAAGACGACAGCCGTGGCTGTGTTACAGGCGATCACGATCAATTTCACATCTTGTTGCACGAGATAATCAATCATCTCCCACGTAAACTCACGAATCTCTTCTTCTGGACGAGGACCATACGGACACCGCAATGTATCCCCGACATAGATGATTCGCTCATGGGGCAACTGTCGCATCAATTCACGTGCGACCGTCAACCCACCGACTCCGGAATCCAGTACTCCAATCGCTCGATTCACTCTTCTCCACCTCTTTCTCTCTTTCCTATGGTAACAAAAAAGGACGACGGTGCAAGACCGGCGTCCGAGAATGTACGATTACAGGATTACTGAGCAAGACCTTCGCTAGTCAGCATATCTGAAAGAGTCGTGATTGCTTCAGAAGCATCGTCACCGTTTGCAACGATTTTGATATCTGAATCTTTCGCGATTCCGAGTGAAAGAACACCCATGATTGACTTCAAGTTGACAGTCTTCCCGTTGTATTCCAAGTTGATGTCTGATTGGAATTTAGAAGCTGTGTTGACGAGCTGAGTAGCCGGACGAGCGTGAATGCCTGAATCCGCGATGACTTTGAATGTTTTTTCCATGATTAAGAAATCTCCCTTCACTAATAACGTACTAGTGAGTCGTTTTCGAATATGTGAACTCATTATCAAATGATAACGGATTCGAATCGATTCTGCAAGGAATTTTTATACGCTTCACTCCATGGGAATGCTTTCCCCGAACGATCGATTTGTACCATAGATGTCCGTCCCGTGAACATCAATTCACCTTGCTCATCAAATGCCGCATAGTGGACGTCACACGATGCACTACCGACATGTACCGGATACGCATAGACAGCGAGACGCGCCCGTGGATAGACTTGGCGAATATAGTTACACTGGGCATCCGCAACGACGATAATGCCGTCTTCTGCAAGCGAATATCCTGTTTCCTCTAACATCAATGTCCGAACGTCTTCAAAATAGACGAACGGTACTCGGTTATTCATATGACCATAGGCATCCGTCTCCGCAAAACGAACAGCGACGTCGAGTCGTGTGCCATGTTTCATCTGTTCAAGCCATGACTCAAGTTCTGGAATATAAGCTGGTACGCGCACAATGAGTTCCTCCTGTCTGAATGAAAAAAGAAGGAGCAAGCTCCTTCTTTGATAAATCATGAACTAACGGCTTCACCTGTTCGTCCTTCGTCACTACCGAAGAACTTTTTGAATGAATGAAGTGTCGTCTGACGGTTCATCGCCGCGATTGAAGTCGTCAGCGGAATCCCTTTCGGACAAACCTCAACACAGTTTTGAGCGTTACCGCACTGCATGATCCCGCCATCTTCCATTAACGCTTCAAGGCGTTCTTCCTTGTGGAAGGCACCTGTCGGATGCGAGTTGAATAGACGAACTTGTGAGATCGATGCTGGTCCGATGAATGTCGAACGATCGTTGACGTTCGGACATGCCTCGAGACACACACCACACGTCATACATTTCGATAACTCATATGCCCATTGACGTTTGTTCTCTGGCATCCGTGGTCCTGGACCTAAGTCGTACGTTCCATCGATCGGGACCCATGCTTTAACCTTTTTCAACGCATCGAACATGCGTTGACGGTCGACTTGAAGGTCACGAACGATCGGGAACGTCTGCATCGGTTGAAGGCGGATCGGTTGTTCGAGTTTATCAACGAGTGCCGTACACGACTGACGTGGTGTGCCGTTGATGACCATCGAACAAGCGCCACAGACTTCTTCTAGACAACCCATGTCCCAGTTGATCGGTGTCGTTTTTTCACCGGCTGCATTCACAGGGTTCCGGCGAATCTCCATTAAAGCAGAGATGACGTTCATGTTCGGACGGTACGGAATTTCAAACGCTTCATCATACGGTTTACCATCAGGTCCATCTTGACGTTGAACGATGAATTGAACCGATTTTTGCGTAGTAGATGATTCGAGTGGTGTCGCCATTATGCTTTCACCTCTTTCTTCGACTTCTTGCTGTAATCGCGTTTCCGTGGTGGAATCAACGACGTGTCGACGTCTTCATAGAAGATTTCCGGATGACCGTTCGTGTAACGTGCCATCGTCGTCTTCAAGAACTGTTCATCATTACGTTCCGGGAAGTCCGGTTTATAGTGCGCTCCGCGACTCTCGTCACGTTTTAAAGCACCGAGCGTGATTGCTTCAGCTAGGTCGAGCATGTGATCGAGCTGACGGATGAACGATGCCCCTTGGTTACTCCAACGTGCTGTATCCGTTGCCGAGATGCGTGTGAAGCGATCGCGGAGTTCCTTGATTTTTGTCAGTGTCTCTTCGAGCTTATCGTTGTACCGGACGACCGTGACGTTATCCGTCATGATTTCTCCAAGCTCACGGTGGATTTGATACGCGTTTTCCGTACCTTCCATTGATAGGATATCGTTGAAGCGGTTGATTTCTTCGATTTTATGCGCTTCGACCACGTCCTCACTCATCTCATGAACCGATGTCTCGAGTTCATTCATATAAGCAATGGCTGATGGTCCAGCGACCATTCCGCCGTATACCGCAGAGAGAAGTGAGTTCGCTCCGAGACGGTTACCACCATGCATCGAATAATCACATTCACCAGCTGCGAACAATCCAGGGATGTTCGTCATTTGATCGTAGTCGACCCATAGTCCACCCATTGAGTAGTGAACAGCAGGGAATATCTTCATTGGTACTTTTCGTGGATCGTCACCGACGAACTTCTCGTAGATTTCAAGGATCCCACCGAGTTTGACGTCAAGTTCTTTTGCGTCTTTATGCGATAGATCCAGATAGACCATGTTCTCCCCGTTGACGCCGAGTTTTTGATTGACACAGACGTCGAAAATCTCACGTGTCGCGATATCCCGTGGAACAAGGTTTCCGTATGCCGGATATTTCTCTTCGAGGAAATACCAAGGCTTACCGTCTTTATACGTCCAGACGCGACCACCCTCACCTCGTGCTGATTCACTCATGAGACGTAACTTATCGTCTCCAGGAATCGCTGTCGGGTGAATTTGGATGAATTCACCGTTCGCATAGATCGCACCTTGACGATAGACAGCAGCTGCAGCTTGTCCTGTGTTGATGACCGAGTTCGTCGATTTTCCGAAGATGACCCCAGGACCACCCGTCGCGAGGATGACAGAATCCGCGGCAAATGCCTCGATTTCCATCGTCCGGAGGTTTTGACAAACTGCTCCACGACAGATGCCATTGTCATCGATGATGGCACGAAGGAATTCCCATCCTTCATATTTTTCTACCAAACCTTGCGCTTCGAACTTACGAACCTGTTCATCTAATGCGTACAACAGTTGTTGTCCTGTCGTCGCTCCAGCGTATGCCGTCCGGTGATGCAACGTTCCGCCGAAACGTCGGAAGTCGAGTAAGCCTTCCGGTGTCCGGTTGAACATGACGCCCATCCGGTCGAACATATGAATGATTTTCGGCGCTGCTTCCGCCATTTTTTGAACAGGTGGTTGATTTGCGAGGAAGTCCCCACCGTATACCGTGTCATCGAAATGCTGGTATGGTGAATCGCCTTCCCCTTTTGTATTGACCGCTCCGTTGATGCCACCTTGTGCACAAACAGAGTGTGAGCGTTTGACGGGTACGAGTGAGAATAACTTAACTGGTACGCCTTGCTCCGCTGCTTTTATCGTAGCCATCAGACCGGCAAGCCCTCCGCCGATGATGACAAGATTCTTGTTCGCCATGTTGTCAGTTCCCCTTTCCTTACAACACGCCTGCAAACGTTAAGATCGAGCGTACGCCTACAAACGATAAACCGATGAATACGAGTGCTGCCACGTAAGACATCGCCCGTTGAGATGCTGGTGACTGCGTGATTCCCCATGTGATGCAGAACGTCCAAAGTCCGTTCGCAAGGTGGAATGTCGTCGCCAAGATCCCGACGATATAGAACGCGAGCATGAATCCGTTATCGACGATGTTCTGCATCATGCTTGCATCGACTGGTGTTCCCATCGCAGCGGCAATCCGTGTTTCCCAAACGTGCCACGTGATGAACACGACAAGGAATACACCGCTGAACCGTTGCAGTACATACATCCAGTTCCGGAAGTATGTATAACGCCCTGTGTTCGCAGATCCGGTGAATGCGATGTACACACCGTAGACGCCATGCAAGATGATTGGAATGAAGATGACAAAGATCTCTAAGAACAATCGATACGGAACGTTCCCCACGAATTCCGCGGCCTTATTGAAGTCTTCCTCACCACGTACGATGAAGTAGTTCGTCGTTAAGTGCGAAAGTAAAAATAACCCGATTGGAATGACGCCGAGCAGTGAGTGTATTTTACGACTCACGAAATCACGATGATTCGCCATCCAAATCCCCCCTTTTGTTTGCCAATCAACCGTTGGCGCATTTTGGTAGAAAAGCGCTTTCATAAGGAAATTCGTCTTTTCATCACTTATTCTACTCCTGTCCTTTTTAGAAGACAACCCGAGCCGTTGCATTTAACTGCAAATTTTTTTAGGAAAACAATGACCGACAAGAATCATCTCGGTATAATGGTTCACAGATAGGAGTGAATCATGATGGATGCTACACCAAAACAAACACCACTTTTCGGTATCGAATTGATCCGAGATTATGTGCTGACCGATCTTCTCGGATCGGATTATCGGCAAGTCATCTACTGGGCAGGTAAACGTCTAGCGCGTCAATTCCCTGTCGTAGATGAATCTGAATTAGCCTCATTTTTTGAACAAGCAGGTTGGGGAACGCTCGAAATCAAGAAACGTAAAGGCACGGTCGTCTTGTTCGTGCTGTCTCCTCCTGATACGACGAGAGATGAACGACCACATGGATACTTCCAACTCGAAGCCGGTTTCCTCGCTGAACAGTTCTCCCGTTTTAACGGATGTGTCGCGGAAGGATATGCCGAGTTAACTAAAGAGCTCGTTCAAATCACGGTCCAAATCGATCCTAAAGATCCACTTGAACCGCTCAAGTGAAATTTACATAAAACGTGACAGGAATCTTGATTTTCAACATCGAAGTAGATTCATGAAACTTTTTGCAGTAAGTGCTCGTAAAGTCATTCGTACACAAATCGCGAGGAGGAACTTCACATGTTCAAAAAACTAGCAGCAGATTTAACGGGATTCAGTGATATCGGACAAGTCATTCATCCTGATGATTTCGACAAAGCAGCCGCTGACGATTATGTCTTACATGAAGACGGCGAGAAAATCTACTTCTTGATCAAATCTAAATCTGACGAGTATTGCTTTACGAATCTGGCTTTGATTCACCTCGATGGAGAAAGTGCCGTCAGTTCAAAACGTGTACTCTACCGCTATCCGTATGCACATTATCCGATTCGCCACGTCATGTTCGAAACGGCGGGAACGGTCGATCTTGATGTCGAGATCAAATTCGAGATCGGTGGCAAACATTATTCGATCGACGTCGATAAAAAACAACTCGAACATGTGAAAGATCTTTACAAAACACTTCTTGCCATCGCTGAAAAACAGTATGAAGGACAAAAGATGCTCGAGTTCGCGAACAGCTCATTGAATCATTCGGTCACGATTCTCGGCGGACTTCGTCAAGGTGATATGAACGTACCGCAAACATTCAAGGAGTTGTCTGAACAATCCTTCGAGTGGCTACAAGGTCACTACCATCAGTGGAACCAGCGTGACTTTGGTTCATACTACGAAAAGTACATCAACAACTAATCACTAAAAAAGCCGCCCTCTTCAAGAGGACGGCTTTTTTCATTCTTCATTCGCTTGACTTAAATATTCAGCGACGGTTTCCGCTAACTTGACAGGTAATCCTGCTTCCGCCAACTGTTCGATCGTTGCGCGTCGCAAGCTGCGCATCGATCCGAAATGACGAATCAACTGCTGGCGTCGTTTCGGTCCAACTCCTGGAATCTCGTCGAGCAAGGAACGGGTCATCCCTTTCGAGCGGAGCGAGCGGTGGAACGTGATTGCAAACCGGTGGACTTCATCTTGCATGCGTTGGAGCAAATAAAACGCACTCGAACGCGGACTTAGTTCAATTAACTGTGCTCCTTCTCCAAACAACAATTGACTCGTTCGGTGTTTGTCATCCTTTTTTAATGACCCGACTGGAAGGGATAAGCCGAGTTCATCTTGAATGACTTCTAAAGCAGCATTCAACTGTCCAACTCCTCCGTCAATCAGGACGAGGTCCGGAAGGCGCGCTCCTTCAAGTAACAATCGTCGATAACGCCGACGCACGATTTCTCGCATCGATTCATAGTCGTCCGGTCCATGGACTGTTCGAATCTTGAATTTTCGGTATTCCTTTTTAAGTGGCTTACCGTCTTCAAAGACGACGAGTGCCGAAACGGCATCCGCACCTTGAATGTTCGCATTATCGATGATCTCGATCCGGGACAATGGATGAACGTCGATCGCATCGGCGAGTTCTTCGACTGCTTGAACGGTCCGTTTCTCGTCTTTCGCTAACAACTCGAAGCGTTCCGAGATCGCATTTTCAGCATTCTTCGTCGCTAAATCAAGTAATTTCCGTTTTGATCCTCGGACCGGAACGTGAATTTTAATCGATAGCGCCTCTTTGAGTAACAACTGATTGACGAGTGGCGGTACATAGACTTCACTTGGCTTGATGTTCTTTTCGTAGAACTGGACGATGAAGCTCTCGAGCTCTTCTGCCGGCGTACCATAGATCGGGAAGAGCGAGACATCGCGCTCGATCATCTTTCCTCCACGGAGGAAGAAGACTTGGACACACATCCAGCCTTTATCGACATGAATCCCGAATACATCACGCGACGTCAAATCTGCTGTAATCATATTCTGTTTGTTCATGATCGATTCAATCGCTCGCACTTGGTCGCGCAATTCTCCGGCACGTTCGAATTCCATCGTCTCGGCTGCTTCCGCCATCTTGTGCTTCAAGCTTTCAACGAGTTCCTTCGTGTCGCCCGACAAGAACCGTCGGATTTCCGATACGAGTGCTTTTTGTTCCGATTCAAGATTCGGGATTTCACATGGGCCGAGACATTGTCCAATATGATAATACAGACAGAGTTTCTTCGGCATCGGCTGACATTTACGTAACGGATATAAACGATCTAACAGACGTTTCGTTTCGTTCGCTGCATACGCATTCGGATACGGACCGAAGTAATGACCGCCGTCCTTTTTTAACTTACGTGTCGTAATCAATCGTGGATAGGTCTCATTCGTAATTTTCAAGTACGGATACGATTTATCATCCTTCAGCATGATATTGTATTTCGGATCATGTTTCTTAATTAGTGTCATCTCAAGCAGCAACGCTTCGAGTTCACTGGCTGTGATGATGTATTCGAAATCACGGACTTCCGCGACGAGACGTTCCGTCTTAATATCATGTGCTCCCGTGAAATAAGAGCGGACTCGGTTTTTGAGATTTTTTGCTTTTCCGACATAGATGACTTCGCCGAATTCGTTTTTGTGTAGATAACATCCCGGCTCATCCGGCAAAAGGGATAGTTTCGCTTTGATATGTTCTTGATGTCCCAAATAAATGTCTCCTTTCACCGTTTTTAGTTTTATTCGTTCGGGTAAATACCATACATTGATTATGACATACGGAGGATGAAAAATGCGTACATATGATTGCATTGTGATTGGAACAGGTTCTGCTGGAAATCAAGCGGCTTATAAATTCATCGAAAAAGGACTACGTGTTGCCATCGTTGAGAATTTCACTCCAGGAGGTACATGCGCACAGCGTGGATGTGACGCCAAAAAAATCTTATTGACGGGTAGTGAGACGAAAGATGCTGTCGAACGTTTACTCGGATACGGCGTCAAAGGATTAATTTCGATTGATTGGCGCCAATTGATGGAGCGTAAGAATGAATATACACGTGCTATTCCTGAGCAAACACGAAAACGGTACGCGGAAACGGACATCGACTATTTCCATGGAGAACCGCATTTCGTGTCTTCACATCGTCTTCGAATTGGTGAAGAAGAAATCGAAGGGAAACAGTTTTTAATCGCAACAGGTTTACGACCTCGCGAATTATCTGTACCCGGTAGTGAGCGTTTCATAACAAGTAATGAGTTTCTTGAACTGAAAGAACTTCCACGCCGACTCGTCTGCATCGGTGGCGGTTATATCTCGTTCGAGTTCGCCCATCTCGCTCGTATTGCTGGCGCAGACGTCACGATCGTCTTACGTTCTAACGCCTTAAAACAATTCGAAAGTGAATTGGTCGATGTGTTGTTAGAAGCCACACGGGCACTTGGTATCTCCATCATCAAAGAAGCAGAGGTCGTCGCTTACGAAGAGGAATCCCTTCATTTATCGAACGGCGACGTATTGAAGACCGACGTCGTCTTGAATGCGACCGGACGTGTCGCGAGTATCGACCAGCTTGGTCTCGAAGCCATCGGCGTTGCGCATAACGAAAAAGGAATCCATGTCAATGCGTACCTTCAGTCTTCCGTCGAACATATCTATGCCGCAGGAGATGTCGCTGTCAGCGGGAATCCCGCATTGACGCCGTTTGCTGGAACCGAAGGACGACTCGCTGCCGATAACATGCTCGAAGGGAACAACCGGAAACTGGAGCTGCTCCCTGTACCAAGCGTCGTATTCACTGCTCCGAACCTCGCCCTCGTCGGTGAAACGGAAGCTGCTTTGAAAAAAGCAGGTATTCCTTACCGTGGTCGCTTGATCGATACGTCCTCCTGGCAAACGAACGCACGGATCAAGGATAGTTTTGCTCGGGCGAAAGTGCTCGTTGGAGAAGATGATCAAGTACTCGGCGCACACTTCATCGGTGTCAATGCAGCGGAACTAGCAAACTATTTCTCGTTTGCGATGCAACACCGGATTCCAAGTACTTCGATGCAACAGACTGGATTCGCTTATCCGACACCGGCTTCAGACATCGCTTCGTTATTCGAGGATTGACAGGAGGATTTTTGATGATTCAATACGGCTATACGATTTTATACGTTGAAGACACTGCACGAACGCTGACATTCTATCGAGACGTTCTTGGCTTATCCGTCAAGGCGGAGCACGGGAGCTACATCGAGTTCGAGACCGGTCAGACGACACTCGCCTTCAATACGCGTGAAGACGTGCAACAGTTGATTCCGGATTACATGATACCGAGTGGAAAAACACAACAGACGTTAGAGATTGGTTTCATCACGGATGACGTTCCTACTCTATTTCAGAAGGTGGTGGAGGCAGGATATGAGACCGTCCTCGCGCCTGCACAAAAACCATGGGGGCAAGTCGTCGCCTATGTCCTCGACCCCGATGGTCACCTGATTGAACTTTGTACGCCAATGTAATCTAAAAAAACAGACCGTTCTGCCTGTGCAGAACGGTCTGTTTTGATATGCAGGAAAGAATTAGTTAGATGTTTCAACGAATTCTTTAAGTGCGTCTTTTGGCATGAAGCCCATTGTTTTGTTGACAGGTTGTCCATCTTTGAAGAGAACGAGTGTCGGGATACTTTGAACTTGGAATGCTCCAGCTACTTCTGGGTTTGCATCTACGTCGACTTTGACGATTTTTACATCTTGCATGTCAGCATCGAGTTCTTCAAGAACAGGTGCGAGCATACGACATGGTCCACACCATGTTGCCCAAAAATCAACAAGGACGAGTCCTTCTTGTGTTTCTTCTTTAAATGATTGGCTAGTTGCGTGTACGATTGCCATTGATCATAACCTCCTAATGAGTAGATCGACCCGGTAAAAAAATGGGTGATCTCTTTATTGATTCGAGTATATCATAGCAGTCTCTTCCAACAAACGAAACTGCTCACGCGAAAAATCCGCAAAAACAACCGGCACCATAATAATGGTACCGGCCTTCAAACTTATCCGTGAACGAGCATTTTTTTGAATTCTGCTGTCAATAATGGCACGACGTCGAACAAATCTCCGACGATGCCATAGTCCGCGACAGAGAAGATGTTCGCTTCCGGGTCTTTATTGATCGCAACGATGACTTTCGCATTTGACATCCCTGCTAAGTGTTGGATCGCACCTGAGATCCCGCACGCGATATAAAGGTCCGGTGTAACGACTTTCCCCGTCTGACCGATTTGAAGGGCATAATCGCAGTAATCCGCATCACAAGCACCACGCGAAGCACCGACTGCTCCTCCGAGGACATCTGCTAGTTCTTGTAACGGTGCGAAGCCGTCCGAGCTCTTGACACCGCGTCCACCTGCGACGATGACTTTTGCCTCTGATAAGTCAACGCCGCCAGTTGCTTTGCGTACGATGTCTGCGACGATCGTCCGTAAATCCTTCAGTTCGACTGTGACCGACTCGACCGTCCCTTGTGAACTACCTGCTTCGAGTGGATCGATGTTGTTCGGGCGGACCGTAAAGAGCGTCTTGCCTTCTGCGACTTTGACTTTTTCAAATGCTTTCCCCGAGTAGATCGGGCGAACGAATGACGCATCCGCGCCTTCCCCTTCAATCGCCGTCACGTCACTGATCAAACCGGCTTGCAATTTTGCCGCGATCTTCGGTGATAGATCCTTGCCGAGCGACGTATGTCCGAAGACGAGCACGTCGGGTGACGTCCGGTTCATCAACTCGAGGAAGACTTGTCCGTAACCGTCTGGCGTGTAGTGTAGAAGACGCTCATCCTCGACGACGAGCACCTGGTCCGCTCCGCGTGATGCTAGTGCATCCGCATCCTTTGCAACATCGTGTCCAATCAGGACTGCGATGACTTCGTCAGCGACACGTCGCGCTGCTGCGATTGCCTCAAACGACACATTCCGTAAACTGCCATCCCGTGATTCTGCGAGTACTAATGCTTTTGTCATTCGTTTCTCCCCCTTAGACCACTTTTGCTTCGTTGCGTAATAATGATGCGAGCTGTGCGACTTGCTCGTTTAGTTCACCTTCAAGGATCTTACCGGCTGCTTTGTTCGGTGGTAAGAAACGCTCGATCGTCTCTAGACGTGGTGTGAGTTCGTCTTCATCCAGTTCGAGATCATCAAGTTCGAGTTCTTCTAGCGGCTTTTTCTTCGCTTTCATGATCCCCGGAAGACTTGGGTAACGTGGTTCGTTCAACCCTTGTTGCGCAGTCACGAGTAACGGAAGTGTTGTTTCGATTGTCTCCGTATCCCCTTCAGCGTCGCGTGTTACGACAGCTTTCGTACCGTCGAGCTCTAGTTTCGTGATCGTCGTCACATAAGGGATGTCGAGTAATTCTGCGACGCGTGGTGCTACTTGACCACTTCCGCCATCAACTGCGACGTTTCCGGCGATGACGAGATCAACCGTTTGTTCCTTCAAATAACCAGCGAGCACTTCAGAAATCGTGAAATGATCTGCCTCTTCGATATCATCTTCAATCGAGATGCGAACTGCTTGGTCCGCTCCCATTGCGAGTGCTGTTCGTAATTCCTTGTCCGCATCTTCCGGTCCGACCGTCACGACCGTCACCGTTCCCCCTTGTGCATCACGGACACGAATCGCTTCTTCTACCGCATACTCATCGTACGGGTTAATGATGAACTCAGCGCCATCCTCATCGATTTGACCATTCTCGAGTTGGATTGCTTCTTCCGTATCAAACGTGCGTTTCAACAGTACATAGATTTCCATCTCATGCTCCCCCTTGTCGTCTATTCACCATCATTCTTTGTATCCGCTTACATGATTGTTGTCATGAAAAGGGCTTAACTCAGCCCTTTGATCAACATCCGATGAATCCCGTCACGTGTCTCAAGCAACTCATATTTGAATCCACTTGCCATCCAGCTCGTCACGACCTCATCGATCGTTCCGAAAATCATCTGACGTGCTAATCGATAATCGAGTTCGTTTGAAAACTCACCTGTCGTCATCCCGTGCTTGACGACTCGGTCAATCAGATGCAAGTACGGTTTCAAGACGGCAGCGATGTTTTGACGCATGTCTTGGTTCGATTGACGCAATTCGATCTGCGTGACGACCGCTAAATCATAGTCGACGGATAATTGCTCGAGGTGCGCCTCGATCAATGCTGCCAATTGTTCCGTCGCTGACGTATGGCTCGCGATTTGTCCTTCGGAATATTCGATGAAACTTCCCATTTTCGCTTGGAAGAGCGAAATCAAGAGATGTTCTTTATTCTTGAAGTACAGATAAATCGTTCCATCCGCAACTCCGGCTTCCTTTGCAATGGCAGTCACTTTCGCTCCATGGTAGCCGTTCTTAGCGATGACTTTTACGGCGGCATCAATGATGCGGTCACTCTTTGACATTGTTCGTTTCATTCCACTATCTCCTAACGCATAAAATGAATGATGGTTCATTCATATTTATTCTATCATGCCATTTTATCCTGTCAACTGCTTTCTTCGAGTTGTTTGGCACGTTCTTCTTCAACGAGAACACGGCGGAGAATCTTACCAACGAACGTCTTCGGTAACTCTTGCCGGAATTCGTACTGCTTCGGTACTTTGAACGATGCTAACTGTTTACGACAGAATTGATCGAGTTCTTCTTCCGTGACCGTCATCTCATCCTTGACGACGATGAACGCCTTGACGGTCTCTCCGCGGTAGACATCTGGAACACCGATGACGACCGCTTCTTTGACGGCTGGGTGTTCATATAGGATTTCTTCGACTTCACGTGGATAAATGTTGAATCCAGAAGCAATGATTAAATCTTTTTTCCGATCGACGATTCGGAAGTAATGATCCTCACCGATATATCCAAGGTCTCCCGTATGCAACCAACCGTTTCGCAGAACCGCTTGCGTGTCTTCTGGTCGTTTCCAGTATCCTTTCATGACTTGCGGACCTGTGACGATGATCTCACCAATCTCACCTGGAGCAGCTGGTGTCTCTCCGTCTGCTTGGACGATTTTCGCTTGCGTATCGGGCACCGGAATACCGACCGTTCCAGGAATCCGACGATCCCAGATACAGTTCGTATGCGTCACCGGACTCGTTTCAGACAGACCGTATCCTTCAACGATCCGCCCACCCGTCAGCGCTTCGAATTTTTCCTGCACTTCGACAGGTAGTGGAGCTGAACCAGAAATACAGGCTTCAATCGAAGAGAGATCATACTTCTTCAGCTTCGGATGATTCAATAGACCGACATACATCGTCGGAGCACCTGGGAACAGATTCGGTTTTTCCTTATGAATCGTCTTGAGTACCTGTTCAATATCGAATTTCGGAACGATGATTTGTTCATAGGCATTAAATATGCCGAAATTGAGGTTACACGTCATGCCATAGACATGGAAATAAGGAACGACTGCTAACAGCTTCCGTCCATCTCCTCGATTATATTTATAGAACCACTTGTCAATCTGTTCGACGTTTGCACTCAAATTGAAGTGTGTCAACATGACACCTTTGGGTGCGCCTGTCGTTCCACCCGTATATTGGAGAACCGCGACGTCCTCCTTCGGTTGAATCGCGACTGGTGTAATCGGCTCATACCCCCGCAAAGATAAAAACGGAATCGAACCTGTCGTATCAATGATGATGTTGTTATCTTTCCGTGCTTTAATCGGATACAGTTTATTTTTAGGGAAGGGAAGGTAATCCGCGATACTTGTCGTCACGACCGTCTTAAGTGTCGTCGCCGCTTTGACACGAGACGCTTTCGGATAAAGTAGATCAAGCGTCACGAGTAGATGTGCTCCCGAATCGACGAGAATCTGTTCAAGTTCACGGTCTGTATAGAGTGGATTCACTTGGACGACGATACCACCTGCATAGAGAACCGCATAATAACTGATCATATACTGGGGACAGTTCGGTAACATCAGTCCGACGCGATCACCTTTTTTTAGTCCGTGCTCTTGTAACAGGCTCCCAAGTGCGCGGGCCTCGTCACGTACTTCACGAAACGTCATACGTTTTCCTAAGAAACTCAAGGCACGTTGTTCTGGAAAATCGGTCGCTGCCTCATCGAGTGCCTGATAAAGAGGTAATTCTCGATAATCAATCGATGCGGGTACTTGCTCGGGATAATCAGATAACCAAACGGATTCCATACGTTTCCCTCCCAGATAATGAATTACTATTCATTTTTATTATACGTTGATTCCAATTCGACATGCCAGTAAAATCCAAAAAAAGAAATCGAATCTGCTTGTTTTTTTTTCGATTCTTTCAATCGAGAATCATACAAAAAAGCAGTACTTCCCTTTCTCGTTTCCGAAAAAGAAGCAGCACTGCTTTTTAATAGACATCACCGGGATGGATACGTGAATCCTTCTCCAATGACTTCGCGCACTTTATGAATGACGACGAAGGCGCGGGGATCCGCTGCTTCGACGATCTGTTTCAACGGTGCCAGTTGTCGTTTATCGACGATCATATACAACATATCATTTTTTTGTTTCGTGAAATGACCGTGACTGTGAATGACCGTTGCACTACGGCCGAGCGTCTCTGTCAGGATTGTCGCGATTTCCTCTTGGCGATGACTGATGATCGTGACCGCTTCGCGGACATTCAATCCTTCGCTGACGAGATCAATCAAGTACGAACCGATGATGATCGCAATCAACGTATACAGCATCGTCTCTTCTCCGAATAGGAACCCTGATGCGCCGACGACTGCGACGTCGATGATGAACATCGAAACCGCGATACTGAGATTGAGATACTTATTCATCAATCGAGCGATGATCACACCCCCACCCGTCGTTCCTCCAGCACGAATAACAAGTCCGATTCCGACACCAATCAGAATACCCGCATAGACCGTACCAATTAAACGGCTATCCGATGATGTCGCTAGATTTGCTGTCGAAGAGAGGACAAACGATGTGACGGCGACCGAGATGACGGAGTAAAGCATCGTCTTCCGGCTAAGGAATCGATAACCGACGACGAACAGCAAAGCGTTCGCAATCAGGGAAACAAGTCCCGTATCCCAGCCATAGAGGTAGTAGAAGATGACCGTGATCCCGATCAATCCACCTTCTGATAAATCGTTTGGAATCGTAAAGTAATTGATGCCAAAGGCAAGAATGGCTGATCCAATGATGACCCAAAAAATATCCTTCCAAGAAATTAATTGCATTGCTTCAAAAGCACGGCGTCTTGTTTCTGCCGTTGTTGTTTTTCGTACGTTCATATGCGTTCCTCCTTTTTTGATTAGGCGTGGCTTCCAATAAAAATTCCGTACTGAAACGATGTCAGTACGGAATGATCACACGGTAAGACCGGTTCTTTTAATTAAATACAATCCAAAGGATACCGACGACCAAAAAGGCGATCGAAACCCCGAACATGATTTTCGCTAAACGTTCTAACACGGATTCACCCCACTAACGCTGATCCGATGACGTAGGACATGCCGATCGATAAGGCACATGAAATAATACCGACAGCAATGTTGCCGTTCTCGATTTCACGGTCTACCGGCAAATTCGGTGTCAGGAATTCAAAGATCCAGTATGTCGATATCAACAGTAAGAAGCCAAAAGCACTTTCAAGAAATATCGACCCGACCCGTTCTTCCCCTTGAACAGCGAAATGAACGATATTGGCGAGTCCGATGATTTTTCCACCTGTTGCTAACGCAACGGCGATGTTGCCACTCTTGATATGTTCCCAGTTTTTATACCGGGTTGTCAACTCAAAAAGTGCAAGTCCTAAAATGATCAGTAATCCCGCGACCGAATAGAGCGCTGTCGTATAGACATAGACGTTCTCAAAAATGTTCATCCTGCTTTCCTCATTTCAGTTCGATGATCGTCACACCGTGTCCGCCTTCACCTTGACCACCTAAGCGGTGACCTTTGACGTGACGATGACCTTTCAAGAATTCTTGGACACCTTGACGCATCGCTCCCGTACCCAGACCATGGATAACACGAATATGGTCGTAGTTCGATAACAAAGCTTGGTCCATGAAGCGTTCGAGCTTCGATAATCCTTCTTCAACACGGACGCCACGTAAATCCAGTTCAGCGGAAGGCGCCGATTGTTTCGTCACACTCGTACCACCAGAACGCCCTTTTGTTTGAGGACGTTTTGGAGTACTGCCGATCTTCGCGAGATCTTCCGGTTTGACGTTCACTTTCATGATGCCGACTTGAACGGTGTACTCGCCGTTCGCCTGTTGGTTGATGATATAGCCTTTTTGATTGAAGGTCGTGACTTTGACTTCTTCCCCTTTATCAAAACGTGGCGTTTGATCGTATTTCGCTTTAACTTTAGCGATCCGTTTTTCTTGCAGACTCGGCTTCGCATCTTCAAGTTTTTTACGTGCCTCGATCAATTCATGCTCTTTGACGGCACCAGCGTCTCGTAATTCCTTCAAACGTTTAATGACGCCTTCCGCTTCTTTTTGGGCACGTTCGACTGCACGTGCTGCTTTTTCTTCCGCTTTTGCCAGAATCTCATTTTTCTCTTCCTGGATCTCGGCTTGTTCTTGCTCGAATTGCTCACGCTCTGCAACGAGTCGTTTCTTCTCTTCTAGCAACTGAGCCTCTAACGTCTCAGCACGCTGTTTCGCCTCTTCCAGTCGTTCGATCATCGTTTCGACGGACTGTGCGTCGCTACCGATTTGACCACGTGCCGCATCGATGATCCGGTCTTCGAGTCCGAGACGTTTTGAAATCTCGAACGCGTTCGAGCGTCCCGGTACACCAATGAGTAAGCGATACGTCGGACTGAGGGATTCGACATCGAATTCCATCGACGCGTTGACGACTCCTTCTCGGTTATAGCCGTACGCTTTTAACTCCGAATAGTGCGTCGTCGCTGCAACACGTGCTCCGCGCCGTTTCACTTCATCAAGAATCGCGATCGCCAGGGCAGCTCCTTCTGTCGGATCCGTTCCCGCTCCTAATTCATCAAACAGCACCAAACTCATGAAATCGATTTTCTCCATCATCGAGACGATGTTCGTCATATGCGAACTGAACGTCGACAAGTTTTGTTCAATCGACTGTTCATCCCCGATATCGGCATAAATCGCATCGAAGACACTGAGCTCCGTCTCATCTGCTGCCGGTACGTATAGTCCTGATTGAACCATCAATTGCAGAAGACCGATCGTCTTTAAGGTAACTGTCTTACCACCGGTGTTCGGACCGGTGATGACGAGTGATGTAAAATCGCCACCTAGCGAGACAGTGATCGGCACGACTTCATCTTTCGGGATGAACGGATGTCGAGCTTCCTTCAAGATGATATGGCGATTTTCATTCAAGCGTGGTTCAACCGCTCCGATCTGATGACCATACAACGCTTTCGCCATGATGAAATCAAGTTCTGCTAATACATCAAGATTGATGCGCAGCGAGTCACCGACACTCCCGACAAGTGCTGATAATTGGGCGAGGATTCGTTCGATTTCCGCCCGTTCTTTCAAACGCGCTTCTTGAATCTCGTTGTTCGCAGAAACGACGGCTTGTGGTTCGATGAATAACGTCGCTCCAGAAGCTGACTGGTCGTGGACGATCCCACCGAACGCTTGACGATATTCTTGTTTGACCGGGACACAGTAGCGATCATTTCGCATCGTCACGATGGCGTCAGACAGCATCTTCGCTTTACTACGTAAGACACTATCGATTTTTGAACGAACTTGTCCTTCGAGCGAACGCAACTGACTACGTAACGCTCGTAATTTATCACTTGCCGAATCTTGAACAGTTCCTTGGTCGTCAATGGCATGACGAATCCCCTGTTCGATCTCAACGAGCTTCGTGATCTGTTCGATTCGACTATCGAGTCGTGGTAATCGTAGATCCGGGTGATCCTCATGCAATCGTTCTTGGAACGCCTTCACTTGACGTCCTGAATAAACGACGTCTGCGACGGATAAAAGTTCACTCGTCGAGAGGACCGAACCAATTTCTGCTCGTTTCACTTCACTGCGGACATCTGTCAATCCACCGAACGGATAACGGTCACGCAACCGGTAAACCGTCGTTGCTTCCGTCGTGACGGCTAATAATTCCTTGACCTGCTCGAACTCTTCCGCCGGACGCATCGCTCGAACGAACTGTGCTCCAAGTGAGCTTGCCGTGAACGATAACATGTTTTCTTTTAACTTCTCATATTCTAAGACGCGTAATGCGTTGGCATTCATTTAATCCACTCCTAAACGTTTTCGACCGAAGAAAGCAAGTGCTGCTTCGGCACTCCACGTATTGATGACATCAGACGCCTCCAAATAGGCTTTACGTGCATGGAGGACTCCAAGTTTCATATCTTCTAACATTTCTGGTCGGTGTGTATCTGTATTGATCAAAATTTTCACACCAGCAACCTTCGCTTTTGCTAGGGAACTTGCCGTCAAATCGAATCGTGCCGGGTTTGCATTCATCTCAAGCGCTGTTCCTGTCTCGGCTGCTAGTTCGATCAAGCGATCAACGTTAACGGCATAGCCCTCTCGTCTACCGATGATTCGTCCTGTCGGATGGGCAATCAGAGAAACGTAAGGATTACGACACGCATTCTCAAGCCGTTGCATGATCTCTTCTTCCGTCTGATCGAATTTCGAGTGAATCGAGGCAATGACGTAATCCATCTCTTTTAAGAAATCATCTTCATAATCGAGCGACCCATCAGGCAAGATATCCATCTCGACGCCACATAAAATCGTCATCTCAGGATGTTTCTTGCGTGCTGCTTCGATTTCGACACGTTGCGCACGTAGACGCTCTTCCGTCAATCCATTGACGAATTTCATATACTTACTATGGTCGGTGATCGCCATCCATGTATACCCTCGTGCAGCACACGCATCGACTAATTCTTCAACAGATAATGTTCCATCTGACCATGTCGTATGCATGTGTACATCTGCTTGGATATCCTGTTCCGTCAAAAGGCGTGACAAATCCTGCTCGAACTCTTGACGCCCTGCTCGTAATTCAGGTGCGATGAACGGTAAGTCGTACCGCGCAAACAATTCTTCTTCCGTCTTCGGCTGCACTAATCCTCGCTCGGTCTCAACGCCATATTCAGAAATGCTCTCTCCCCGTTCTTTGGCAAGTTGACGCATCCGGACATTGTGATCCTTCGAACCCGTGAAGTGATGTAACGTTGACGCGTACGCCGCGTCATCGACGATTCGGAAATCAACCGCGATATAATGGACGTCTCGTTTTAAGACGAGTGATACTTTCGTACTGCCGGCAGCAATGACTTCATCGATGAGCGACAGTTCCAATAGTTGCTCCTTGATCCGATCCGGTTCGTTCGTCGAGAGGATAAAATCAAGGTCCTTGCACGTCTCTTCTGCTCGGCGGAAGCTCCCACCAACTTCGAAGCGAATGATTTCATCGAACGACGCAAGGGTCTGATTTAATTCCGCAACGACCTTCCGCATGACACCATACGGTAATCGTTCCGGTCGTGTTTCAAACGTTTCGAGCGCTTTGACGTACTTTTCGACCGTCTTCTTACCGAATCCAGGCATCGTTTCGACTGTACCATCCGCTAATTTCTCTGCAAAGGAATCCGCATCAATGACGCCGACTTCATGCAATTTAGCAAGTTTCTTCCCACCAAGACCTGGGATCTTTAGTAAAGCGATCAGTCCTTCCGGTACTTCTTGTTCGAGTTCCGTCAGTGCCGTACTCGTTCCCGTTTCCCGGTACTCCTCAAGAACAGCGGCCGTTCCTTTACCAATCCCCTTCATCGCCGTGAAATCCTCGATTGCCATGAAGTCAGCATCGGATGCTTCGAGGATACTTGCTGCTTTTCGGAAAGCATTGATCTTAAACGGATTTTCCCCTTTAACCTCTAGATAGACTGAGATTCGTTCCAAGTGACGCATTGCATCTTGAATCGTACGCATGTGCAATTCTCCCCTCAAAAAAAGCTCCCATTTAACGGGAGCATGTTTATTTTATCAATCCAACTTTGTCCATCAGCCAATTCGCAAGGAGCGGTGTATGTTGGATGATGAAGCTTGCCAAACTAGAGTCTGCGATCGCATCCTGTATCGACTGAATCGGAACGAATGCCGCTAAGAACAAGAGCAAGAAGATGAAGATATACATCTCGATGAAGCCGAAGACGCCACCTAATAATCCTTTGACTTGTTTTAAGATCGGGACATTCGTCAACGAATCAAACATCGACAATAAGATCGCTAAGATGATTTTTGTACCGAAGAACAGGACGACGAACCAAAAGGCTTTATAGAACACTTCATCGAGTCGTGCTGAACTTGGAATTGCGAACATCGTCAAATCGATTCCCGCATCATCCAGCGTCGACGGATATGGAACCCACAAACGGAATTTCGTCGCCAGTTCCTCATAGAACGACAAGGCGACGATGAAGGAAATGATCAGGCTGAGCAAATGCCCGGCCTGCAATACGACTCCCCGTCGGACACCTGTCATGATGCCTAAGGCGAGAAGTAATAAGATAACGAAAGAAATCATAGTTTATAGTTCACCCAAATTCTTTTTTATTTTTACGTAATCACTACCAATATTAAGCGCCGCTAGGACGGCGATTTGACGAACGTCGAGTTGTGGTGCTTGTTCTCGGATTTCTCGAATTTTCGTATCGACGAGGAGACCCACTTCGCGTACGTGTTCTGGCGACTCCGTTCCGACAATCGTATAATCATTGCCTGCGATATGAATCGTCGTCCGGTTCAACCCTTCTGAATCAGCCATTTTTCTGTCCTCCTCATACTTTGCTTCTTTCATATAGTACCATCATTTTCGTTTTAGGAAAAGAAGTCCCCCATCGGTCTTAAGGATGGTATGCTTAATCCCGGAAAGGGAGGTTATCTCGTGGGAACTATCGTTTTACGCTTATCTAAAGAAAAGCAAGATCTCGTCATACAAGAGTTTAAACAAGGACAGACGAAGAGTCCACCGTATGCTCGTTTCGCCGCTAAAGTACCCGGATGTGTCATCACGATTTACAATTCTGGAAAAGTGATGTTTCAAGGAACCGAAGCCGAAACGATCGCTTCACGCTTCGGCACGGCTACACCGACTAAATCGAAGGAACCACTTGTTTCAACGTTACCAAATGGTTTTGCAGAATGGTCCGTCGCTGGCAGTGACGAAGTTGGAAAAGGCGATTTCTTCGGTCCACTCGTCGTCGTCGCTTCCTTCGTTGATCGAAAGCAGATTGCACTCCTTCGAGAACTGGGTGTACGTGACTCCAAGCACTTGAATGACACGGAGATTCGAAAGATCGCCCGTGATCTTCATGCCGTCATTCCGTACACATATCGTATCCTACACAATCCAGAATACAATCAAATGCAACGCACGATGACACAAGGAAAGATGACTGCCCTGATGCATAATGATGTCCTGCAGCGACTTCTTGACAAACTGGAGACGAAACCAGAAGCGATCTTGATAGATCAGTTTGCTGAAAAGACCGTTTACTATAAACACTTGTCTGGTGTCATCAATCCCGTTCGAGAAAATGTCTACTTCTCGACCAAGGCGGAACAACTCCATGTCGCCGTCGCTGCCTCCTCGATCATTGCTCGCGCCATCTTTTTGAAGGAGATGGACAAGTTGAGTGAAACAACAGGTGTCGTCATTCCAAAAGGTGCTGGTGCTAAAGTGGATCAAGTCGCTGCCTCACTGATTTTACGTTATGGAGCTGACAAACTTCGTGACTGGACGAAAGCCCATTTTGCGAATACGAAAAAGGCACAACAACTAGCTGCGAAACGAAACCGACCATGACCTTAACGGAATGGTCGGTTTTTTAAATGACGGACTTCCCTTCAGACAGTCGTTCTAATTCCGCAAGCAGTATGTGTTTTTCATTAAAAGGAATCGTTTTTGTACCGATTCGTTCTACCTCGTCATGACCTTTCCCGACGATGACGATGCGTTTCCCTTCGTGCGCCAAATGCGCTGCTTGTACAATCGCTTCGTGACGGGATGTATGACATCCTACTAAATGTTCACGTGAAATATCGACGATTAACTCTTCGATGATTCGATCCGGATTCTCTGTCCTCGCATCATGGACCGTTGCGATGATGTGTTCACAATATTTACTTGCGATTCGCCCCATCTCCGCTCGTTTCGTTCGATCACGCTCTCCAGCTGCACTTAAGACGACCGATAGCGACTCTCCGGAAGAAGTGAGTGCCTGCAAACATTTTTCTAGACCATCCGGTGTATGGGCATAATCGATATAAATCTCACAAGGTGCCCAGTCCAGTCGTTCGAGTCGTCCTTTCGGCAATTCCAGTTCTGGAATATGACGAATCAACGTATAGAGGTTGGCATCGCCTGCCCGCAACAATCCCATCGCTGCCGCTAAATTCGCTGCATTGAACTCACCTAGTAAAGCTGTCGGCACACGTGTTGTCGTCTCGTCGATCCGCACATTGACGGTATCCGTCAGCCATTCGACAGCAATCTGTGACGTTCGGTGGGGTTTCGTCGTATACCAGATAACGGGTTGCAAAGGCGCAGCTTCTCGCATGACGCGACTCCAACCATCTTCTCGATTCAAGACGATGGTCCGACCATTTGACGCAGCGACTTGTTGAAACAACAAAGCTTTCGTCTTTGCGTAATCTTCCATTGAATGATGATAATCCAGATGATCATGCGTCAGGTTCGTAAATGCTGCCGAGTGGAAAGACACTCCCTCGACTCGACCTTCGGCTAGTGCGTGAGAAGACACTTCAATGATGCAATCCGTCACGCCTTTTTCAACCATTTCATATAACAGTCGATGTAAGATGATGGCTTCAGGCGTCGTATTCGGCGTCTCAATGAGTTCCTCGTCAATTCGTGCACCGACCGTGCTGATCATGCCGGCTTTCACACCTGTTGCTCGAAAGAGATCATACGCCAATTTCGTCGTCGTCGTTTTTCCGTTTGTTCCGGTTACACCGTAGACACGCATCTTTTGACTCGGTTGATCGTAAAAGCGATTCGCGACTTGACCTGCAAGTCGTTTCGTATCCGGCACGGTAATGACGGGAATCGGGCAATCCGGAAACGATCGTTCAGCTAAAATCGCCACAGCCCCGTTCTCGATTGCCTGATTGATATAATCGTGACCATCAACCGTGTAGCCGTTGATACAGATGAATAATCCGCCAGGTGTGATTTGTCGCGAATCGGTTGCGATATTCGTAATGAGTGGATTGATTGCTTCCTTTATAGTGAGTGGTAATAGTTCATTCAGAAGCTTCGCTAGTCGATTCATGATGTACTCTTCCCTTCTTGTCTCTTCTCTATGTCAAGATGAATTAGTGAACCAATCACATAAACAGTCGTATCCATTGTTTCAAGTAAATCAAATACTCTTTTACGGAACATACCCGCTTTAAGACCTGCTTAATCTTTTATCATGCTAGAAAATTATTCTCTTCAATGCTCGAAATGAGTGTTTCTTCCCTTGCACCTCTTAATCAGCTTTGATACACTCTTAAAGTTAACTAGTTAACTAAAAGGAGAAATAGGATGCTTTACACACAAGAAGATGTACTCGGACAACTATCAAAAGTCTCACGTCTCGTAAAACGAGAGATTGATGCTACCTTGCTTCCCTACTCGTTACATACGGGTCAATGGGCACTAATAAAAGCAGTTGCATTACTACAACCTGTCTCACAAGTCCAACTGGCCGATTACTTAATCATTGAAAAACCAGCTGTGACGAAAACCGTCTCACGTCTTGAGACGCTTGGTTTCATCACTCGGATAAAAGAAGGACGAACACACTTTGTCTCATTGACACCTTTAGCCATTGAACGGTTCGACCAAATCGATGCTGCGGTCCAAGAGACCCACCAACGCTTACTCGCCTCCTTCTCCCTCACCGATCAGCAACAGCTTGGTGAGTGGATGACGCACCTACTTACTCTACATCGACAGGAGGAATCTTCATGACCACTCGGTTATTCTCGCGTCATTACGTCATGACGCTGATCATTAACCTATTGCTCTTCATCACGTTTTATCTACTTAATGCCTCACTTCCTTTACTCGCTGCTAAACAGTTTCCAGTCTCCGCTTCAGCACTCGGGTGGATCGTGACGAGTTTCATCCTGGCAACCGTCTGTTCTCGTCCACTGATCGGTCACTGGTTAGATCGTTATGATTTAAAGCGTGTCTTAATGGTCTCTGCAAGTCTCTTTACAGTCATGAGCCTCTGCTACTTGCTTGTCCTACCACTGGAATCATTCTTCTATTTAATCGTTATTCGTATCATCCACGGGTTTAGTTTCGGAATGTTATCTTCTTCGATCAGTCTCGCCGTTACGACATTGATTCCAAAAACACGTCAAGGTGAAGGGATGGGCTATTTCGTCCTATCGATGAACTTGGCATCCGTCCTCGGTCCTGTCATTGGTCTAACCTTTGTTCAAGAAAAAGCATTCGTTCTGTACTTCGTGACAGTTGCTGCCCTAGCAGTCATCGCCTTGTTGTTAATGATGCGTCTACCGCTGACGAGTCAACATATTCCAAGCACGTCCGCGTTTCGTTTAAGTCAGTCCCTCTTCTTATCACGTCCGCTTTTGTTGATAGCAACTCTGTTGGCAGGCGTTGCGATTTCTAGTACATCAGCGTTTATCTCACTGTATACGGACTCGATCGGACATGTCGCATATGCTTCTTATTTTTATGCATTAGTCGCTCTCGGGATGGTCGGGATTCGACCGATTGCCGGAAAATTGTTTGATCAGCGAGGAGCTGCATTCGTGTTGTTGCCATCGTATGTTCTTTATATGATAGGCTTTGTCATTCTCGGCATGTATCCTTCGTTTGCCGGTTTATTGCTTGCAGCCGTCATTATTGGAGTCGGTTCTGCTTCTATCTTCCCTGGTCTTCAAACCGTTCTCTTGAACTTCGCCCCTCCCGCACAGAAAGGAAAAGCCATCTCGACCTTTTTCCTTGCTTACGACACAGGTTTTGGAATCGGTGCCTTGATTCTTGCTTCTGTCGCAAGCGGTATCGGCTATTCCAATATGTTCTTGTCCTGTAGTCTGATCGTTCTCGTAAGTGGTCTACTGTATTTCACCTTTACGAAACGACAAGCTGCGTCATCTGAAACAGAAGAACTTGCTTCTTGAATCTGTCGTCAAACGAAAACAGCCGCCTTCCTCTGAAAGGAAAGCGGCTGTTTGTTTATCCTGGTTATGCGCGAAGTTCCGCATTGAACGTTTCTTTCACTGCATCTACGACTCGCTGTTGCGCTGTCGTGATTTCTTCATCGACTAACGTCCGTTCTTTGTTTTGATAACGGAGGGAGAAAGCGAATGATTTTTCATTCTCTCCAACGTTCTCACCCGTGTAGACATCGAACAATTCGATCGTCTGAAGAAGTGGACCGGCTGCTTCCGTCATGACATCGACGATGGATTGCGCCGTCACTGATCGCTCGACGACGATTGCTAAGTCGCGTGTCATTGATGGGAAACGTGAAATTTCCGAGTAGACCTGCTCTTCTTTCGAACGTAGTGCCATCGCCTCTAATTCAAAGACGTACACTTCTTTTAGACCATACTGTTCTTTTGACAGACCAGGATGCACTTGACCGACGAATCCGATCGCTTCTCCGTCAAGCAAAATGCGCGCCGTCCGTCCTGGGTGCATCGATGGAATGCTCGCTGCCTCGAACGTCAACGTAACACCAACTGCAGAAGCGAGTGTCTCGACGATTCCTTTCATGACGAAGAAATCTGTTTTGACGAGCGTTCCGTGCGCACGGTGTTGTTCTGACACACCGACTGCGACGCCACCGATCATTTCTTGTTCAATCGGGAGTGTCTCAAGTGACGCATCCCGTTGCAGATAAACACTGCCGAGTTCATAAAACGCGACATCGGCATGCTGTCGTGCGACGTTATGCTGCGCGACTTCAAGGAGTCCCGGAATGAGTGACGTCCGCAGTGTCGAACGTGCTTCACTGATTGGCATCGCCAATTTGACCGGATGCAAATCTTCTCGTTCATTGAATTGCATCGCGCGTTGTTCGCTCGTCAATGAATACGTGATGGCTTGCGAAAGACCTGCTCCCTGCAATGTCCGGCGTAAATGACGACGGTGAATGTTCCGTTTTGGTAAGAAACCACGGCTCGCTTCAGACGGTAAGCTTGAAGTCAGTGCATCATATCCGTAGAGACGAGCGACTTCTTCCGCTAAATCAGCTGGAATTTTCAAGTCTTGGCGGCGAGTTGGTACGCTAACTGTCAAGGCATCACCCGATAATTCAACACCGAGACCAAGACGTTCGAGTAACGTTTGCATGACCGTTCCTTCAATCTCCATACCAAGACGGTGATTGATGTACGAGACACTCGCTTCAATCAAGTGATCGTTAAGCTCGAGCGTTCCTGCTTGAGCGACACCAGCCTGAACCGTTCCACCCGAGAGTTCAGCAATCAAAGTTGCAGCCCGATCGAGTGCTAACAAGACACGACGTGGATCAACGCCCTTTTCGAAACGAGCACTCGAGTCCGAGCGAAGTCCAAGAACACGGCTCGTCTTCCGGACGGAAATCGGTGCGAAGTAAGCTGATTCTAAAATGATCGATGTCGTGTTTTCATCGACTTCGGTATTCGCTCCGCCCATGACACCAGCAAGCGCGACCGGGTGTTCACCGTCAGTGATGACGAGCATCGAAGAATCGAGCGTCCGCTCTACTTCGTCGAGCGTCGTAAACGACTCTCCTGCGTGCGCTTGACGCACGACGATCCGTTTTCCGAGTTTTTCAGCATCAAATGAATGAAGCGGTTGACCTGTCTCGAGTAAGACGAAGTTCGTAACGTCGACGACGTTGTTGATCGGACGAATCCCGTTCGCGATCAAGCGGTTTTTTAACCAAGTCGGTGATTCTTGAATCGTGACGCCTTGAATTTCTCGTGCCGCGTAGAACGGGCAGTCCTCTGAATCAAGCGTCACGTCGACTGCCGTCGCAGTTTCTGCTTCGTTGACTTCAACGACCGGGAAAGTCGGTGTCGTATCGTAAAGCGCCGCCACTTCGTATGCGACACCATACATGCTGAGGCAGTCCGACCGGTTCGGCGTTAATCCAAGTTCGAGGATTTCATCACGTAGACCGAGTAACTCCAAAACGTCTTGTCCTGGTGTGACTGGTTCACGGAACGTATGGATCCCGTCCTGCTCATCTTCTCGGATATATTTCTTTTCGAATCCGAGTTCTTCGAGTGAACAGATCATCCCTTCTGAGACGACACCTCGTAATTTAGCACGTTTGATTTTAATACCTGGCAGGCGAGCTCCGACGCGTGCGACGATGACATCTTGTCCGGCTTCGACGTTCGGTGCACCACACACGATTTGGACCGGTTCGTCTTGCCCGATGTCGACCGTCGTGACATTCAATTTATCTGCTTCTGGATGTTTTTCTTTCGTTAATACACGTCCGACGACGATGTTGTTCAACGCCTCATCCCGGACATCTACGCCTTCGACTTCGATTCCGCTCTTTGTAATCAAATCAGCCAAATCTTGTCCTGATGTATGACTGACATCCACATATTCGTTCAACCATTGTTTTGAGACTAACATCTGCGTTCCCCCTTAAAACTGTTCGCTGAAGCGAACGTCATTCGTATAGAAGTGGCGAATATCATCGACACCGTATTTCAACATGGCAATCCGTTCGATACCCATCCCGAATGCGAAACCTGACATTTTCGTGCTATCATATTCGGCCATTTCGAGCACGTGAGGATGAACCATTCCAGCGCCCAGAATTTCAATCCATCCCGTCTGTTTACAGATGTTGCATCCTTTACCGCCACATTTGAAGCACGAGACGTCGACTTCGACGGACGGCTCCGTGAACGGGAAGAAACTTGGGCGTAAGCGGACTTCACGTGCTTCACCGAACATCTGCTTCGCGAAGGCTTCAAGCGTTCCTTTTAAGTCTGCCATCGAAATCGATTCTCCGACGACGAGTCCTTCGACTTGCATGAATTGGTGCGAATGCGTCGCATCATCTTCGTCTCGACGATAGACTTTACCTGGGCAGAGAATGCGGATCGGTTCACCTTTAGAAGCGAGCATCGTCCGTGCCTGGACCGGTGACGTATGCGTTCGCATCAAAATTTCTTCCGTGATGTAGAACGAGTCTTGCATATCACGTGCCGGGTGATCCTTCGGTAAATTCAACATCTCGAAGTTGAACAGATCTTGCTCGACTTCTGGACCTTCCGCAATCGTATAACCGAGTCCGACGAAGATGTCTTCGATCTCATCCGTCACCTGTTGCAAGAGGTGCGCATGACCGACCTTTTTCGGACGTCCTGGTAACGTGACGTCAATTGCTTCCGCTGCCAGTTTCGCATCCATTTCTTGTTGTTTGACAGCTGTCAGACGTTGTTCCAATTGCTCCTGGATTGCTTGACGAACCGTATTTGCGATCTCACCGACAACTGGTCGTTCTTCCGCTGATAACTTTCCCATTCCTCGTAATACTTCTGTGATTGGTCCCTTTTTCCCGAGATACTTGACTCGGACGTCATTGAGATCTTTTTGTGTTGTTGCCTGATCGACTAATGTCAACGCTTCATCGCGTAATGCTTCTAATTGCTCGCGCATCTTTCCCACTCCTTTAGTTGAAGATATAAAAAAACGTCCCTCCGGCAAATGCCGAAGGGACGATGTAAACACCGTGGTACCACCCTTGTTTGACTTTTCAATCGAAAAGTCCTCCAATTGCGCGATAACGGGCGCATCCCGTCACGATCTCTCGTGCGACTCCGGAGTGAATTCGGTTAGCAGATTCATGAAGCAGTTTTCAGTCTACGACCGCTTCTCCCTGATTGAATCGTTCCCTAACGTACTCTGTTCCATCAACGTCCATGATGTATTCCTGATGTTCACTTTAGCATGAACGCTTACCGGTTTCAATCCACGCTTGCAAAATGATAGAGCAAAATGCCAGCCGCTACTGCCGCATTCAATGACTCCGCTTTACCACGAATCGGGATGTAAGCACGCTCATCACAGTAAGAGAGCAATTCTGGCGCAACGCCTTGTGCTTCGTTTCCGATGATTAAACCGAGTGCATCCATCGGTGCGATCGTTTGATAAGACGTCGCTCCTTCTAACGCCGTGCCGATTACCGCAATTCCTTGTTCGTGCAGGGCATTGACTGCCTCTTCGAGTGGCATGGAGATGACTGGTAGGTGGAACAGCGATCCTTGCGTCGCACGGATGACTTTTCCGTTATAGACGTCAACTGTTCCCGGTCCGACGACGACCCCATCGAATCCAGCTGCGTCAGCTGTCCGAATCATCGTCCCAACGTTCCCTGGATCTTGCAGACGATCGAGCAACAAATAGCGTCCTCGCTCTAATTGTGCCGAAGCTTGTTTCATCTCACAGACAGCGAAGATGCCTTGCGACGTTTCCGTCTCAGCCAGTACTTTGATGACGGCATCATCAATCGTAAAGACATCGGCATTTCGTTTCCAAGAACCGGGTACTTGATACGATTCACGCACAATCAATTCCTTGACGATTCCAGCGCGAACAGCTTCTTCAATCAAGTGTTCTCCTTCAATTAAGAAACGGTTCGTCTGCAGACGTCCTTTTTTCGTTAAGAGTTTTTTCCATTGTTTAACGATTTCGTTCTTTGCTGATGCGATGTGCTTCATTGTTTTATTACCCCTCGTAGATCGCTTGGACAGTCTCCGCATCCAGACGTTTTGTCACAGCAACGACTAAATCGACGGCTGCTTCGAAATCGGCTTTATGCATGATTGAGACGTTCGTATGCAAGTAACGGATCGGTACAGTCAATGCAAGTGATGGAACACCTGTATTAGACAAATGGAATTTCGCTGCATCCGTTCCGCCACCTGGTGTTAAGTCCAGTTGATACTTGATATTTTCTTCTGTTGCGACTTTCGTCACGAAATCGATCAATCCACGATGTGCGATCATCGACGCATCGAACATGATGACTTGAACGCCTTCACCTAATTTCGACAATGCTTCACGATCGGTCATTCCTGGCGTGTCACCCGGGATACCTGTATCGACAGCAAAGGCGATTGATGGTTTCAGCAGGTGTGCGACAGTTTGAGCCCCACGTAATCCGACTTCTTCCTGAACAGTCGCTCCTGCGAAAATCGTGTTCGGATGACCGTCTGCTTTTAAGCGTTTGATTGCTTCGATTGCGATGGCACAACCAATCCGATTGTCCCACGCTTTTGCCATCAAGAAGTTCTCATTTTTCATCACAGTAAATTCGCAATGTGGAACGACCGTATCACCCGGACGAATTCCCCAACCGTCGACTTCTTCTTTTGATGAAGCACCGATATCGATGAACATGTCTTTAATGTCGACCGGCTTATTGCGCGCTTCCGGTGGTAAAACATGAGGTGGTTTTGCTCCGATTACACCTGGAATGACTTCACCAGATGACGTCACAATATTCATACGCTGTGCCAAGAGGACCTGACCCCACCAACCGCCGAGTGGTTGGAAACGAAGGAATCCTTTTTCATCAATCTTCGTGACCATGAATCCGACTTCATCCATGTGACCCGCAATCAATACACGTGGTGCATCTTCGCCTGCGCCTTTATGTTCAGCAAAGAGACTACCGAGACCATCCTGGTGGAATGCTTCTGCATGAGGTTCTAAATATTCACGCATGAGGTTCCGGACTTCTTTTTCGTTTCCCGGTACACCTGTTGCGTCCGTGAGACGTTTTAGCATATGTAATTGTTCGTTCATCTGATTTCCTCCTTAGTAACCGTTGTCTTGTCGCACATGGTTTGCTTCATTTTTAGAAATGTAAGCCTTGAAAATCATATCCTGTGTAAAGCCTAGTGTAGCACCTAATGCAAGGTATGCACCAATTAGAACATCATAACTTTGTTCCGTCCGCGAAATCGCAAAGACGTTCGTTTTGTTATAGACGTCTAAAAAAGCATCTGTTGCTGTCAAATAGAAGTCACCTTCTGTAAAATGACTTTTCTTGTAATCAAGTGCTAAACCTAGTGAGAGTAGAAAATGGACGCCATCGACATATTCCTCAAGAATTGTGACTTGAGCGGATGGTCCCTTCTTCGACCAGAACTTAAAGCAACGTGTCTCGTTCGCAAGTTCACCGAGTTCGACCAGTAAGGCGAGCAGACGCTCGTCGAATTGATTGCCTGTCAATTGATGTTCTGACTGAATCCGTTTATCCAACTGTTCTTGCATCTCAAAAAGTGTCAACCAATCCATCTTTAATTCTCCTTCTATCTAAAAAAATCATATGACCGTCTCATCGACGTGCCTTCTTATTTTATCATTAAATCGAAAAAAACGTCGGAGAATTAAATTCCCCGACGAATTGTAGAACTTAAGCGTTCAATTTTGCTTTTGCTGTGTCAGCAAGTGAAGCAAATGCAGTTGCATCTGTAACTGCGAGGTCAGCGAGCATCTTACGGTTAACGTCGATACCAGCTAATTTAAGACCATGCATCATGCGGCTGTAAGAAAGACCGTTGATACGTGCTGCCGCATTGATCCGAGTGATCCAGAGGCGACGGAAGTCACGTTTCTTTTGACGACGGTCACGGTAAGCGTACATGAGAGATTTCATGACTTGCTGTTTCGCAACCTTGAAGAGTGTATGTTTCGAGCCGTAGTAGCCCTTAGCTAATTTGAGTTGTTTTTTACGACGTTGACGAGTCGTATATCCGCCTTTTACGCGTGGCATATAAATTCCCTCCTAAATCTGTATACGATTGGATAAATTACTTCGCGATCATGTGACGGATGCGTTTGAAGTCACCCGTAGATACCATGCTAGCTTTACGTAATTTACGTTTCGCTTTTGTTGATTTGTTACCGAACAAGTGGCTTGTGTAAGCACGACCACGTTTCAATTTGCCAGAAGCAGTACGTTTGAAACGTTTAGAAGCACCGCGGTGCGATTTCATTTTAGGCATGAGAGATTCCCTCCTACTTCGATTCGATTAGTCTTCTTTCTTAGGAGCAAGCACGAGGAACATGCTGCGTCCTTCCATCTTCGGTCTCTGTTCCACAACACCGAACTCACTTAAATCCGTTGCGAGGCGTTCGAGAACGCGTTTACCGATTTCCGAGTGAGTGATGGCACGACCGCGGAAACGAATGCTCGCTTTCACTTTGTTACCATTCTCCAAGAATTTCTTCGCATTACGGAATTTCGTTTGGAAGTCGTTCTCCTCGATCGTCGGGCTAAGACGAACTTCTTTCATCTGAATCACTTTCTGATTCTTCCGAGTTTCTTTGTCCTTCTTTTGCATCTCGAAACGGTATTTACCGTAGTCCATGATCTTACAAACTGGCGGCGTCGCTTGTGGAGCGACCATGACGAGGTCAAGTTCCGCTTCCTCTGCGAGACGTAGCGCTTCATTGCGTGATTGGACACCTAGTTGAGCACCATCCGCTCCGATAAGACGAACTTCCCGGGCACGGATGCTTTCATTGATTAACAGATCTTTGCTAATGGTTAGCACCTCCATCGTGCAATGCACGAAAAATGAATGATAGAAAACGCTATAAAAAAAGCGTCGGCAGTTCTTCCCGCCCACACTCATAAGGAACGTCAAGGCATAGCAGTCGCTACACATTGCGTATCTTCATGATGAACCAGTACGAGTCGTCATACATGGTGAGAAGCGGGATGCTTCTGCTTTGTTGTCATTTCACTTTGCTATCATAGCACTTGTTTTCCCGTGATGTCAAGCCGCTTTCTATGTTCTTACAGAACGTTGCTCACATACTTGATTATAATAGCAATCCTTTGACGGATAAGCAAGAAGTTTCTAACCTGTTTTTCACGGGTACACTCTTAACATGGAAAAAAAGATTCAGAACATTCGCAAGCAAAATTGTTTATTTAGAATGATTATTGTTTTATAATCAATTTAATCTTACATAAGGGGGAGAATAACAGATGACTGAAAAACGATTAACGACCAATCAAGGTGTACCAATCGGAGACAACCAGAATTCACGTACGGCTGGACGTCGCGGACCAACGTTATTAGAAGACTATCAATTAATTGAAAAGATGGCCCATTTCGACCGGGAACGTGTACCTGAGCGTGTCGTACACGCTCGTGGATTCGGTGCTCACGGTGTCTTCACTGTCAAAAACTCAATGAAAAAGTACACGAAAGCTGCGTTTTTACAAGAAGAAGGGACAGAAGTTCCTGTCTTCGCCCGTTTCTCGACTGTTATTCACGGCACGCATTCTCCAGAGACACTCCGCGATCCACGTGGATTCTCTGTCAAGTTCTATACAGAAGAAGGAAACTGGGATTTCGTCGGGAACAACCTTCCTGTCTTCTTCATTCGTGACGCTATGAAGTTCCCGGATATGGTCCATTCACTTAAACCAGATCCACGCACGAATATTCAAGATCCCGACCGTTACTGGGACTTCATGACACTTCGTCCGGAATCGACGAACATGCTCATGCATCTCTTTACGGATGAAGGGATTCCTGCAAGTTACCGTAAAATGCGTGGTTCTTCCGTCCATTCATTCAAATGGGTGAACGCTCATGGCAATACGGTTTACGTCAAACTACGCTGGGTACCGAAAGCTGGCATTCATAATCTCTCAGCAGAAGAAGCGACAGAGATTCAAGGAAAAGACTTCAACCACGCTTCAAACGATACGTTCCAAGCGATTGAAGACGGAGATTATCCGGAATGGGATCTGTTCGTACAGGTGCTCGATCCGGCTGACGTCGATCAGTTCGATTTCGATCCGCTCGACGCAACAAAAGATTGGTTTGAAGATGTCATCCCGTTCCAACACGTTGGTACGATGACACTGAACAAAAACGTCGATAACTACTTCGCTGAAACAGAATCTGTCGGATTCAACCCAGGTGTCTTGATTCCAGGGATGTTACCATCTGAAGATAAGTTGTTACAAGGTCGTCTGTTCTCTTACTCAGACACACAACGCTACCGTATCGGAACGAACTACCAACAACTTCCGATCAACTGTCCGTTCGCACAAGTGAACAACTACCAACGTGATGGTGCAATGCCAGTTGGTCAGCAAACGAGTCCGGTGAACTACGAACCAAACCGTTATCAAGAAGAACCAAAAGAAACACCAGAGTATACGGAAGAAAACCAGCCGTTACTTGATGATAAACACGGTCGTCTCGAAATCGAGAAGACGAACAACTTCGGTCAAGCCGGCGAAGTATACCGTCGTCTGACAGAAGACGAGCAAGCAGCTCTTCTGAAGAACCTCGTCAATGATCTCGAGCAGGTTCGCCATGAAAATACGGTCTTGCTTGCAATCTGTAACTTCTACCGTGCTGATGCTTCACTCGGTCAGAAACTATCAGAAGCGCTTCAAGTCGATATCGAACCGTTCTTACAACAAATGCGTTCATAACGTAAAACAAGCACCCTCGACGCTAGTCTTGGGTGCTTTTGCTTGGTTTAGTACGGAACAAAGTCATATCGTTCAGCTGTTGCATACGTATATTCGTTTAGTTTCGTAAATAAGACGATTCTATTTAATTGAACATCTTTGGCAGTATTTTGTTGCATGTACTGTTTTTCTGTTTCCGTAAATGAGTTATAAATTGGTGCATATCCATCGCTTTGAAACGGTTGCATTTGAATCGCACGATCGGCGTTTTCGAATGTATTATAGCGAATCGTCCCACCGATGATGCCTCGCCCTAAAATCGTCATCGCTTTTCCGTCTGCCCGGTGTACATTGCGAATCGTATTGTTGATGACGGTCGGATTTTTCCAGTTCATCATCGAAATGGCATAGTCCTTCGTCTTTTCGATCAAGTTATTTTCAATCCGGATATTCGTGTGTAAACGATTCTCTGTATATTGATGTGTGCCAATGGCGACGTTGATGTTAGAAAAAACATTGTTTCGAATCGTGATATCCGAATTTGGTGTACCATCTTGAGCAGACCACTTCCACGGAAAACCTTTCGTGATTGGATCCGGTGTATCTAAGTTAATCGATTCATTTGGTCCTGTATTCGCTATCATTGTCGCATCCACGAACTTCATATTTTCAATCGTCGCGTTTTTCGTCGCGTCTAACTCCATCGCATGTGATCCTTTTTGATTACGCACTGTGATGCCACCGATATATAAATTTTGGTTGTGTGCAATCGCAAAGGCAGATCCTCGCGAAAAGCCGTTTAAGTCGATTTGTGCGTTTCCTTTTCCGATGATTCGTGCGTTTTTCGTACCGTTGTATTTCGACATTTTTTTATTCAGACGTAACACAGACGGTGCTACTAAATCAAAGACACTCGTCGTCGCACTAATTTTCGACGTTCCTGTTTCAGATGTCTTTTTGATGATGACTCCGTCTTCTAAAATGACCGTCGTGTTCGATGGAATTCCGACACGCAGTGGAGATAGATATGTTCCTTTCGTTAAAACTAGTGTACCCCCACCCTCTTTTTCAAGTCTTTCTAAATAAGAACGCATCGTATAATGATTTCGTGTTTTCGCATTGTAGGTCGTGTATTTTCGAATCAAGGGATCGATTGCTTCTGTTTTTGGTGTGATGCGATATGTCTTTTTAGTTGTTGCTGCTTTTGGCTGTTCAGCTGAAGTTCCTATGAACAAGAGGGAGGCAGCAAGTGTTATTGTCAGTGTTCGTTTCAATGTCATACGTCCTTTCTACTCATAAAACAAATTTATCCATTTCCCATTACATTCTAATCCTTTCCCAAATAAAAATAAATATTTCCATCTTATTTTTTCAAAACTAACTCTCTTGTTTATCGGATCTACTTCATTTGTTTTAAAGGATATACAAAAAAACCGATCATCCCGTAAAACGGAACAATCGGTAATACGCCATTATTTTGAACGGTTTGCGATTTCTGTTTCTAAATCGGATACGAATTGTTCAAGTGATGCATTGCTTGAGTCTTTTGAGCCGTAGCGACGAATGTTGACTTCGCGTGATTCGACTTCTTTATCACCTAAAACGAGCATGACTGGTACTTTGTTGACTTGTGCTTCACGAATCCGGTATCCGAGTTTTTCGTCACGGAAATCTGTTTCGACACGAATTCCTTTTTTCAGCAAGATCGCTTTGAT
Source organism: Exiguobacterium sp. Leaf187 (assembly GCF_001423925.1). Classification (NCBI taxonomy): domain Bacteria; kingdom Bacillati; phylum Bacillota; class Bacilli; order Caryophanales; genus Exiguobacterium; species Exiguobacterium sp. Leaf187. The sequence continues at coordinate 1,289,303 of NZ_LMPR01000009.1, forward strand.
TTCACGAGCATAGTCTTCATGCACTTTAGAAACCGGAATCAATTTCACCTGAACCGGTGCAAGCCATGTTGGGAACGCGCCTTTGTATTCTTCGATCAAGTATGCAACGAATCGTTCCATCGTCGAAACGACACCTCGGTGTAAGACGACCGGACGGTGATCTTGTCCGTCATTTCCTTTGTACGTCAATTCGAATCGCTCTGGTAAGAGGAAGTCGAGTTGGACTGTCGAAAGCGTCTCATCTTTACCAAGTGCTGTCCGAACTTGAACGTCAAGCTTCGGTCCGTAGAAGGCAGCTTCGCCTTCTGCTTCGAAGTATTCCAGTTCGAGCTCATCCATTGTTTCTTTTAACTCACGTTGCGCCATTTCCCAAATTGCATCGTTATCGAAGTACTTCTCTTTATCCGCTGGGTCACGGTACGAAAGACGGAATTTGTAATCCGTGATTCCGAAGTCAGCATAGACTTCTTGAATGAGGTGAACGATGGCTTTGAACTCATCTTTCATTTGGTCAGGACGGACGAACGTATGGCCATCGTTTAGGACCATGTAACGAACGCGTTGGAGTCCAGTTAAGGCACCAGACATCTCATACCGGTGCATGCCACCAAGCTCCGCGACACGAAGCGGTAAGTCACGGTACGAACGTGGTTCGTTTTTGTAGACCATCATGTGGTGTGGACAGTTCATCGGACGAAGAACGAGTTCTTCATTGTCCATCTCCATTTTCGGGAACATGTCATCTTGATAGTGATCCCAGTGACCCGATGTCTTGTATAGATCGACTGAACCGAGGACCGGTGTATAGACGTGCTCATATCCAAGTTCGAGTTCTTTGTCGACGATATAACGCTCGACTGTCCGACGGATCGCTGCTCCTTTTGGTAGCCACATCGGAAGTCCTTGACCGACTTCTTGAGAAGTGAAGAACAATCCAAGTTCCTTCCCGAGTTTACGGTGATCCCGCTCTTTCGCTTCAGCAAGGAAGTGGAGATGTTGTTTCAACTGGTCTTTTGTTGCCCATGCTGTACCGTAAATCCGTTGAAGCATTTTATTTTTTGAATCGCCCCGCCAGTAAGCACCAGCAATGCTCATCAATTTGAAGACTTGTAACTTCGCTGTTGCTGGAACGTGTGGTCCACGGCAGAGATCGAAGAATTCGCCTTGACGGTAAATCGTCAAATCCTGATCAGCAGGAATCGATTCGATCAATTCAACTTTCAACGGATCATTGAGTTCTTTATAAATCGCGAGTGCTTCGTCACGTGAGACGACTTCGCGTTCGATCGACAAGTTCTCACCCGCGATTTTATTCATCATCTTCTCGATTTCCGGAAGATCTTCTTCAGTTAGGCGACGTTCCATATCGATATCATAGTAGAAACCATTCTCGATTGTCGGTCCGATCCCGAGATGAATCGTTTCATCTGGGTATAAACGTTTAATAGCTTGTGCCATCAAGTGAGCCGATGAGTGACGAATCAAGTCGAGACCTTCTTCTGAATCCGGCATAATCAATTCGATTGTGCCATCCTCTTCGATTGGACGACGGTAATCGATGGCGTGTCCATTTAGTTTTGCAGCAAATGCTTTTTTACGAAGTCCTGGGCTGATTGAAGCCGCAACCTCTTCAGCTGTCGTGCCGACTGCGAATTCTTTTACGGCGCCGTCTGGAAATGTAAGTGCGATGTTTGACATGACTGTTTCCCCCTTTAACAAAATAAAAAAGACTCATCCCTAAAAAGGGACGAGTCTTAATCTCGTGGTACCACCCTCGTTCCCGGACCATGTACTGGTTCGGCTCGAACACGCGTTAACGGGCGTGAGGCGCAAACGGATTAGCCCCGTTCGTGCTATGAGGGAGTAAAGACATGAATGATGCCATGAGAAGCTTCCACCATTCTTCTCTCGCTAGTTTGGTTCATTTCATACTTCTTATCCTCAATCGTTGCATCGTCTATTGACGTGTCATTAGTATAACGAATCGGTCGCTTCCTTGACAAGGAAAATTAGTAGCGACGTCGATTTTCACCGAGGAACTCGATCGGTTGTGTCGTCGTCCGGATCCGTTCCATTAGTCGTGCGGCCTTTAACTTATCACCTTGATCGTTCGTAATCCCGAAATGAAGCTCGAGTTCGTCATACGATAAGTTCGAGCTGAATAATGTCGGCAGACGATGCATCATGCGGTATTGCAAAATGATCCCGAACAATTCATCCCGTACCCACGGACTGATCGATTCTGCACCGATATCGTCAATCAGCAAGACTGGAATCGTTTGGAATCCTTCGAGGAACGTATCGAACGAGTCCGACCGGATTCGTCGTTTCGCTTCAGCGACGAAACCAGGAGCATGGACGAGAATCGTTGCAATCCGTTCTTTCTTCAGTGCATTCCCGATCGCAGCCAAGAGATACGTTTTCCCGACACCAAAGCTACCGTGCAGATACAATCCCTTTACATGCTCTTTTGAGCGCAGATGATTGAGGAACTGCGAAGCCGCGCGCAAGGCAAGCTTCCGGTCCGTAGTCGACAAGTCGAAATCACTGAAGTTCGCATCGCGGACTTCGTCCGGAAGGAATAGGCTCTTGAATTTTTTCTCAAGTGCGCGTTCATCCTCTCGATCTTTGAGCGCTTGTGACTTCTCATACGAAACGACAATCTGTCCTTTTTCGACATGCAGGATCGGCTGATAACCTTCAATGACGGCCTTACTTTCAATCAGTCGATTCCCGTCCATCTGTTCCGCGTATTCATTCAGCTTGAGCATGCCCCGCTCGATCATTCGTTGATCGATTTCCGGATGGGTCCGTAAGAACATGACGACCCCCGGATGAGACAACACCCGTTGTTGAATCGCTCGAACCGATTCTGCGACGTCCGGTCGACTTAATATTTTTTCGATAGATGATTGGATATGTTCCATGTCCCGACTCCTTTAGTTCCCCTTCAGTTCTCGTAAGATTCGTTCCATCTCTTCATCGTCTGGAACATCCGCTTCGAAACTCGCTTTTTTAGAGGCTTCATACTGTTGCTGTTTCGCCTTCTCTTCTTGCAACCATTTCGGATTCGGACCGCCGTTCGTATTGCTTGTCCGTCCCCGACGTCCACCAACGGTCTGACGCGCGCGTTCTTGTTTTTGCTCCTGCTTCTTCGCGATCAAGTCATCCTGCTCCTGCGTCTTCGCCAGTGCCTCGGATGCTGTCACGTACCCCTTCTGTTTCCAATCATCGACGATCGATAAGAGGAAGTTCTTACTGAAGCGATTGTCTTTTTTGACGACGAGCGCATAATAGTAGGCGGCATTGACGATCCCAGACGACATTTCATAATCGATGATCAATTGCTGGATCAGCTCTTCATCTCGTTCTGACAGCGCTTTGACCTTCCGCAACTTCGCGACATAATGCTTCGGATGGGTGCTTTCCATCGTCTCCGTTGCTTCGACGTCTCCGACCTCGATCGTGTCGAGTGAGGCGACCTTCGCTTTTTTCTCTCGGCTGAGTTTTTGTTTCGCTGACAACATCATCTGTTTGCAACGTTCTTGTTTCTCAGCATCGGTCATCGGCAAGTATGCTTCGTGACGGAAACGGGCATTCAACAGTTCCGCCATCAATGCTTCATTCGACTGCGTGACGTAAGCAAGCTTCACGAGCAGATGATCGATCGCCTTTGAGTAAAAGGTCCGTGGTAAAAAGCGATCGGTTTGACGTTTCATCTCTTCTAAATCAAACGAATAATCGAATTCATATACTGCTCGTTCCTGTTTGGCATAGGCCTTCGGCTGATGCGCAGAAGCAAGACCAGCTTTCACATCGAACACTTGATCAAATCGGACCGTCCGATCAACGATGTTCTTCGGAAGCGGCTCCGTCCGGAAACGATGCTGTAACGACCGGAACCGGATTTCACCGACGCGGTAGAATAGCAGACTCGATAACACCCCGTCATTCAAGAAAGTGTTCGGCGCAAGCGGCACCCGGATTTGATAGATGTAGCGATACGCGGCTTGGCGCGCTTCGAACGTCCGGATCAAACCGATCCCTTCTAGCTTGAATAATTCTTCCTTGAACTCATCGACGGAAAAACCGAGTAGCGTTCCGAGTTCTGCATGGGAGATGTATTGGGATTTTGTTTTTCCCGGAATCATCTCGCTCCAAAACGTTTGATAGAGTCCAAGTGCTTTGACACCAATGATCGGCTGGTACAAATAATATAAAGATTGATAAGCCTCACGGTCGACGACACCATTGCTCATCACTAAGCAAAGATCGGTACCGGAAAGTTCACGTTCTACCATCTGACTCGTCCTTTCTTTAGGGAGAAAAAGAGAGGTGCGCTGACCGGACAGACGACCTCTCTTATATCACGTTCAATTTTCACGGTCATTTTCTTGATGTCGCTCCATCAGCTCAGAGAGCTCTTGGAAAAAGACATTGATGTCCTTGAATTGTTTATAGACACTCGCAAAGCGGACGTATGCTACTTCATCGACGGAAGCTAATTCATTTAACACGAGACGTCCGACCTGCTCACTTGGAATCTCATGCTGAGCTGTCGCCCGCAATGCCTTTTCGACCCGACTGACGACTGTTTCTAGCTGTTCAATCGAAATTGGTCGTTTTTCACAGGCACGCACTAGTCCCCGCAAAATTTTATCACGATTGAACTCGTCGCGCGTTCCGTCTTTCTTTACGATGATTAAAGGGGTCTGTTCGACCATTTCGAAAGTCGTAAAGCGATAGCCGCAAGACTCACATTCACGTCTCCTCCGAATCGAACCGAAATCCTGGACCGGTCTTGAGTCCAGTACTTTTGTTCCGTTAAAATTACAGGCTGGACAGCGCATGCCGTACCTCCGTTCACGTGATTTCTTTTGTTCCAATCATTTTTAATCGATATCCCGCATCAAGTGATGCATAGATTCGCTCGATGTGTTTTTCGAGATCAGGTCCGAGAAGACTTTCACGATGTAAGAATAGATCGACGGCCGTACGTCCGCCCGCCACCATAATGACGGTCGCGAGTCCGTCGACTTCTTTTAATGTAAAAGCGAGTTCTCCACGTTCCGCGTCAACACGACGAACTGTCCCGCCCTCTTGCTTTAAGATATTTTCTAAACCAGCAAACAACATCTCGACTGTTGCCGCATAGTAGTGTGTGCGTAAATTTTCGTTTTTATGTGTATCGGATGTCTCTAGCTGTTTTTGCAAGCGTTCCTTCAGTCCCATGGTCATCCTCTTTTCTTTGTTTCTTCTACTATTAAGAATAACAGACGTCAGACATATTAAAAAGCCCTCGTCTGAACGACGAGGGCTTGACGAATTCGTGTGTGTTGTCAGTTGACGTGCTGGACAGTAGCCGCTGGAACTTGAACTGGTCCCATACCACGTGGAATTTCGACATTTTCACGGATTTTCGCATCGAGCTTTTCAGCAATGTAGTTCGCTGCGATGGCTGGATCGATCCGATCCCCACAAGTAAAGACATCAACTGATGCATACCCGTGCTCTGGGAAACTGTGAATCGTCAAGTGCGATTCAGAGATAATGACGACGCCACTGACGCCGTGTGGTGCAAACTTGTGGAATGCTACTTCTCGTACTTCTGCACCTGCTTGAAGTGCTGCGTCAACGAAAAGTCGTTCAACGAATTCCATGTCGTTCAATTTTTCAGGATTACAATCCCAAAGTTCTGCAATAATGTGTCTTCCCATAGTATCCATTTGTGGATCCCCCCTACATTCAATGGTCTTCAAAGTAGTTGATCACTTACTTTGCGCCTGAGTCGTTCGCACCCACGGGGGAAAGTTAGTCCAGAGAGGTCCTAACCCTTTAAGCTGCGATTGCCAGACCGATTGAAGTTCACGATTTGAATTATAGCGAGTATCAAAAAGATACACAAGGATAAATTTCAAAAATTAATACATTTCTAGAAAAAAAACGGGACAGGTCCCGTCGTTACTGGGATCTGCCCGTTGTCATTAATTCAATTCAAGTTCTTTTTCAACCGTTCCCATCGCCTCTAAGTGCGCCGAAACAAGGTGTACGAGGTCGACGACGCGGCAGGAGTAACCCCACTCATTATCGTACCAAGCGAGGACCTTCACCTGACGACCACCCATGACCATCGTCGAGAGTCCATCGACGACCGTCGAACGCTCTTCTCCGTTGAAGTCGATCGAAACGAGCGGTTCCATCGTCATTCCGAGAATGCCTTCAAGCGCACCGTCCGCTGCTTTCGTGAACGCTTCGTTCACTTCAGCAACCGTCGTATCGCGACTGACTTCGACGACGAGATCGACGAGTGAGACGTTCGGTGTCGGAACACGAAGCGCGAGTCCATTCAATTTTCCTTCCAAGTGTGGCAAGACGAGAGAAATCGCCTTTGCCGCACCTGTCGATGTTGGAATGATGGATGAGCCACATGCACGGGCGCGTCGTAAATCCTTATGTGGATTATCAATATTATTTTGATCGTTCGTAAACGCGTGAACCGTCGTCACGAGACCCGATTCGATTCCGAATGCCCGGTCGATGACTTGCACGACAGGTGCGAGACAGTTCGTCGTACACGATGCGTTCGAGACGATAGCATCTGTTTCATGATCATACATGTCGTCATTGACACCCATGACGATCGTCCGGACATCCCCTTTAGCAGGTGCCGTGATGACGACTTTTTTTGCGCCTGCCACTAAATGCTTCGCAGCACCCGTATCTGAGTTGAACTTTCCTGTCGCTTCGACGACGATATCGATGCCGAGTTCCCCCCACGGCAATAGTTCAGGATTGCGTTCACTGACGATTTGAATTTGTCTTCCGTCAACCATCAACGCCCCATCGATGATGTCGACCGGATAATTGAATTTCCCATGTACCGTATCGTACTTGATTAAATGTGCGAGTGTTTCGACTGGATAGCTTGCATTGATTGCTACGACTTCGCTTTTCCCCTCAGCGATCAGACGTCGAAAGACCATTCGACCAATTCGACCAAAACCATTGACTGCCACCTTGACTCCCATGTGCGGATCCCCCTTCAATGTGACGGATGTAGCTCCGTTTACAGATAGAACTATATCATGAAATGTAAGCGATTTCATTATGTTCTCTAAAAAAAGTGAGAGAAGATGGAAACTTCTCTCACTTCACACTTTTCATGTACCACTCTCATGCTTATCGGTGTCATATAATACTAACCATTTATCGATTTGTTGATATAACGAATCAAGACTCCCATCATTGAAGAACACATCATCCGCAAGCTCTTTTTTCTGTTCAATGCTAAGTTGCGAATGAATACGTGCATATGCTTCTTCTTCCGATAGATCATTACGTTGCATCAATCGTCTTAACTGCATGTTTTCCGGACAATAAACGACTACGACACGGTCGAACAGCGTACGCCAATCGCCTTCAAGTAATAACGGAATATCAAATACGACGAGCGAATGTCCTGAACGTTCATAGGCATCTGCTTCATCAAGCATCTGTTGTCGAATACTTGGGTGCATCAACTGATTCAGCTGTTGTCGTTTTTCGCTATCCTGAAAAATGATTTGTCCGAGTTTTGGACGAACGAGACGTCCTTCTTCGAATGCTTCCGGGAAGGCCATCTTGACCCCATCATAGGCTCGCCCTCCTGGTTCAATGACTTCTCGCGCAACAAGATCCGCATCGATGACGGCTATTCCTTTTTGCTTCAGATAGCTAGAGACCGTACTTTTACCGGTAGCGATACTACCCGTCAGACCTACCCTCATAAGGCGACCTGTTGGCACGTCGGACAGAAGTGTGTTCCTCGTCCGCCGACTTTGATTTTTTCAATGGCAGTGCCGCAACGGGGACATGGTTCGCCCTTTTGACCGTATACCGCGAGTTGAAGCTGGAACTCACCTTTTCCGGAAGGTGAGACATAACTTCGGATCGTACTTCCCCCTGCTTCTACCGCTTGTCGTAAGACGTCGACACCGGCTTGATGGATGCGTGAGATATCATCAAGCGTCAAGGCACCAGCCTTCGTCAACGGATGGACACGTGCCGCATGAAGGGTCTCATCGACATAGATGTTACCGAGACCAAGGAAGATCGATTGGTCGAGCAATGCCGTTTTGATTGGACTTCTTTTTTTACGAATTAAATTCTCCGCTAACACTTCTGCTGTGAACTCTGGATCAAATGGTTCACGCTCCAGCTGTGCCAGTGGAGCAGTCTGCATCGCTGTTTCCTTATCACGTAATTCCATTGTTCCGAACTTCCGGACGTCATTGTAATGCAGCTCCGAACCATCCGTGAAACGGAAGACGACATGAGTATGTTTATCCCGCTCGACCGGTTGTGGATACGGGAAGTACTTCCCTTCCATCCGCAAATGGCTGACGAGATAAAAACGATCAAAATCAAAGAGTAGGAACTTACCACGACGTTCGACGCGTTCGATCCGTTCTTGATGTAAGGCATCTGCAAATGGTGCCACTTCCATCCCCCGAATCATTTTCGGGTGGTAGACTTTGACGGAAGAGACTGTTTTTCCAGAGACCGAACGTTCTAAACTGCGGCGAACGGTCTCGACTTCAGGTAATTCAGGCACGTCTATTCCTCCTTGCTTACTTCGTTTCGTACCACGTATGTCCTGCGCCCCCATCGACGCGTAGCGGTACGGATAATTCGACGGTCTGCTCCATCGCTTGTTTGACAAGCGCTTGTAGCGCATCGAGTTCCTCGTCTGGTGCTTCAAAAATCAACTCATCGTGTACTTGTAATAACAAACGCGCTTTCAGATCAGATGCCTGTAAGGCAGCATGAACATCAAGCATCGCTTTTTTAATGATATCCGCAGCCGAACCTTGAATCGGCGTATTGATCGCCGTACGTTCCGCAAAACCGCGTAAGTTGAAGTTTTTCGAATTGATATCCGGAATATTACGGCGGCGGTTCATCAACGTTTCGACGAATCCATTCGCTCGTGCCGTCTCGATCGCCGTATCCATGAACTGTTTGATTTGCGGGAACAGCTCGAAATAACGATCGATGAACGATTGTGCTTCCTTCCGCGTGATGTTCAAATTTTGTGACAGTCCATAATCGCTGATTCCATAAATAATGCCGAAGTTGACAGCTTTCGCCTGACGACGCATGTTTCCTGTGACATCCTCCGGTTCGACACCAAAGACACTACTTGCCGTTTGGGTATGGATGTCCTCATCATGTAAGAACGCATCGACAAGCGTCTGATCCTGCGACATATCGGCCATGACACGTAATTCGATTTGTGAATAATCGGCAGCGTACAGTGACCAGCCTGCTTCACTTGGAACGAAGGCTTTTCGAATCTTCCGTCCTTCTTCAATCCGAATCGGGATATTCTGAAGGTTCGGATTGACCGAACTTAAACGGCCTGTCTGGGCAATCGTCTGAGCAAAACGGGTATGAATCTTTCCGTCTTCCTTGATGACTTTTTGTAAGCCTTCGACATACGTCGACTGTAATTTTTGGAGCTCCCGATATAACATGATGTGATCGATGACCGGATGCAACGGACGCAGTTTTTCAAGAACGTCTGCGGCAGTCGAATAGCCGGTCTTTGTTTTCTTGAAGGCTGGTAGTTCGAGTTTTTCAAACAGAATCACACCAAGTTGTTTCGGTGAATTGATATTGAACGACTCACCTGCCGCTTCAAAGACCAACGTCTCAAGTTCCGTTAAACGTCCGGCAAGATCTGCTTGCATCGATTGGAGCGTCGCGACGTCGACACGAATCCCAGTCCACTCCATCTCAGCGAGGACACCTGACAATGGACGCTCTAGTGTTTCATACAGCTCATATTGCTGATTCGCCTTCAACTCTTCCCGGACTTTCGGGAACAATAATTCGATCATCCGTGCCTTCTCTGCAAGATAAGGGTGTAATACGTCATCCGCTGGGGCTAGACGTTTTGCTCCCTTACCGAGGACTGCTTCTTCGTTCGGTGCCATCAATGCATAATGACCAGCAATTGAAGCGAGCGTCGTACCGCCACTTAAATTCAATAAGTAACCCGCTAATAACAAATCCTCATAACCGTTTAAGGTTAAGCCATGCTTACGCAATGCGAATGCGACTTGTTTGGCATCGAGACAAATCTTCCGATGTTCTGACTCGATCCATTGGCGGAATACCGGATCCTCAACGAGCGTTGGAGCAGCAACATAGATCGTGTCAGGCGTCGCAATCGCAAACCCGATGATGTCTTCTTCCATGTAATCCTCTCGCAACTGTTCAGCAAGCAATACCGCATCGGTGACGTCTTCAGGAAGTGAAGTGATCGTCACGACGTTCAACTGCTCTTTATCCTCTTCTTTGACGACAGGGGCGAATCGATTCGTCAACGACTTGAAGCCGAGCGACTGGAACAACGAATAAGGAACTTGGGTATCAACGTCCCGAATTTGCAAATCCTCTAGCGTCGTCTCAAGCGGGACATCGACTTTAATTGTCGCGAGTTCTTTCGATAGTCGTGCGAGCTCTTCGTTCGCGATGACTTTTTCCTTTTGCTTCCCTTTTAAGTCCTCGACGTGCTCATACAGTCCTTCGACAGAACCATATGCCGAAATCAGTTTTACCGCCGTCTTTTCACCAATTCCAGGAATCCCTGGAATATTATCCGACTTATCCCCCATTAACCCCTTCAGGTCAATCATTTGAATCGGCTTTAGACCACCATACGTCTCAGCGAACAGTTCCTCAGTCATGCACTGGACGTCCGTAATCCCACGCTTCGTGATCAAGACTTCGATCTTATCCGTGACAAGTTGAAGTAAATCTTTATCTCCAGTGACGATCCGCGTCCGATCCGTCGGCATCGTTCGTGCGAGCGTACCAATCAAATCATCTGCCTCATAGCGATGGAGTTCCATCATTTGAATACCGAGCGCTTCACAGATATCCCGGACGATCGGGAATTGCTCACGTAGTTCGGACGGTGTCTTTTCCCGACTTCCCTTATACTCCTGATAGACATCATGACGGAACGTTTCACTCGAAGCATCAAAGGCAACGAGCATATGTGTCGGTTGTTCTTCCTCGAGCAACTTCAATAACATCATCGTAAAGCCATAAGCTGCGTTCGTATTTCGTCCTTGCGCATCCGTCATTGGTGGTAAGGCGAAAAACGCCCGATAGGTCAACGAGTTCCCATCAATCAATAGCAATTTATTTTCCATCATCTACGCCCCTTTAATCGATTTTCTGTTCCTATTGTATCACTCTACACACATTTGTTCGCTAAAAATGACCAAAAAAAGACGATTGACTCACGGAGAGTCAACCGCCAAGGGCATGACGACATGGGAGCTGATCCAGTCGCCATACAGATGATGAAGAAGGTACTTTCATCATAAGATACATCTATTAAGGAAATGTGAATCCACTGTGAAATTCAGCCATGTTTTGGTAAACGAATCGTAAATGTCGTGCCTTTGTGCTCTTCCGATGCGATTTCGATCTCACCGTGATGGAGGTCGACAATGTGTTTGACGATGGCTAGTCCAAGACCCGTTCCCCCAGAATTACGGCTTCGTGCCTTATCGACACGATAGAAACGTTCGAAGATTCGTTGGGTTTCTTTCGGATGAATACCAATTCCGTCATCTTTGATGATGAGTTGGACAGACTCTTCTCCATCCTCGAGCTGAATCCAGACGTTGCCGCCGTTCGGCGTATAATTCAACGCATTCGCAACCAAGTTAACGACGACCTGTTTCAGACGATTCAGATCTGCTCGGATGAAGACTTCCTCTTCCATTTCGATATGAATCGTCATCTCTTTTTCTGTTGCTCGTCGATGCAGGAGTGCTGCTGTCTCCCGAACGAGACTTGTCACGTCAACGATTGCAGTCTCGAGCTGATAGTTATCTTGTTCTAAACGAGACAGCTCAAGCAAATCTTCTACCAATGTCTGCATTCGTTCCGATTCATCGTGGATGATCCGTAAGAACTGCTCCCGGATTTCCGGAACCTCTTGCGCACCATCGAGTAACGTTTCTGCAAATCCTTTAATGGACGTTAGTGGTGTCTTCAATTCGTGACTGACATTCGCGACGAAGTCTTTACGCATCTGCTCTAGCTTCTTGATTTCCGTGATGTCGTTAAAGACGACGGTCGTTCCCTGCACCCGACCGTTCTTATCGAAAATCGGAGCGGCACTGACCATGAACGTCCGGCTATTGATGCCAAATCGAACACTCGACTGCTTTCGATTCGGTTTTTCCGTCAGATAGACATCTTCAATCACCTGACTCATTTTTTCGTTCGGAAGTACACGATAGTACAGCTTCCCACTAGACGGTTCATGAATGTTGAACATTTCCCGATACGTCCGGTTGACGAGCAGGACGTAGCCCTTCTCATCAATCAACATAAGACCGGCGCCCATGTATTCGATCAAAGATTCGAGACGTGCTCGTTGCATTGCTTCACCAGACGATGCGTTTTCGAGATTTCGCGCTAATAGATTGATAGAGCGCCCTAAATCGCGTGATTCATCCGGTGCCGCTAATTCATACACACGCGACTTGTAGTTCCCGTGCGACAGTTCATGTAAAACATCTGTTGCTTCTGCGATTGGACGTAGGAATCGTTTCGTCGACCGATAGATCGTCAAGAATATGATCACTAACGAGGCGAGTAGGGACAGAATGATGACCGTCCAAATCCGTGAATAGATGACATTCAAGTCTTGGGCGTAACGAATGAAACTGACGTAGACTTCTCCCCCATCCGCTGTCGGAACAGGTTTTGTAAATTGGACGACACTATCATCAGTTTTCGATTCAAATGTGCCCTCGTCAGGAATGGCTGAAAAATTGAGGGTCGCTACTTTTAATTTCGTCACATCAACAGGTGTTCCAGCAATGATTTCTCCACGGCTGTTGAATAAAATCATATCGAAATTCGATTCAGCATATAGTTCATTTACATACCGAGACATGTCTGGTACTTCTCGATCTCTCAAAATCGTCTCAACTAGCGCTGTTTCATCCATCAATTTTTCTTTTTCATTTTGGACATAGAATTCTTTGAAGGATTGACCTAATAAAAATCCAAGTGCTACAAGGACGAGACTGATGAACGAAATCATTTTAAAGATAAACCGTTTGCGATACTTACTCATTCCGCCTTCGGCTCTTCCATCTTGTAACCTAAACCGCGAATCGTTTTAATGTAAATCGGTTTTTTCGTATTCGGCTCGATTTTCTCTCGGACATGACTAATATGGACATCTACGATACGGGTATCGCCAACAAAATCATAATTCCAGATGGCAGATAACAACTGGTCGCGAGTCAACACACGTCCTTTATTTTTTGCAAGGTAAACAAGTAACTCAAATTCTTTTGGCGTGAGCTCTAACCGCTCTTCGGCTTTAAATGCTTCGTAATTGTCAGGAACGATTTTGACATCTCCGATAATGATTGTTCCATCCGTCACTTCTTCCGACGAAGTCGTTTGATGACTCATGCGACGTAAAATTGCTTTTACGCGCGCAACGACTTCACGTGGACTGAATGGTTTCGTCAAATAATCATCCGCTCCAAGTTCTAATCCGAGAACTTTATCAAATTCGTCATCTTTTGCCGTCAACATCAAAATCGGTGTATTGATTTTTTGCTGGCGGAGACGTTTACATACTTCAAGACCATCAAGCTCCGGTAACATCAAATCTAAGACGATCAATGCCGCATCTTGTTTTTCTGCTAATTTTAAACCAGACATCCCATCATGAGCTGTTTCAACGATGAAGCCGGCTTGTTCTAAGTTGAACTTCAACAACGTTGCAATCGACAACTCATCATCTACCACGATAATTTTATCTTTCAAACCTTGCATCCCCCTCAAGTTTCCTTCTTTTCGAATGAGGAATTCCGTGGAATCCGCTTCGTCTGTCTTCATCTTACCGACTTTTAATGGAAAACCACAAATCTTTCTGCAGTTTCTTTACATAATCTTTAAAGGAGATGCCGAATCCAACTAGATCGTTCGTGTAAAAGCTAATAAAACGGGGAAACAATACATATCGTTAATTGTAGGAGGTAGAATGTATGGAATGGAACCATCCCCTTTTTGCAGCCATCACGGCGTGGTTCATCGCTCAAGCAGCGAAGCTTGTCACGAGTTTGGTTCGGACACGAAAGTTCGACCTGGAAATCATGTTTGCTTCCGGTGGTATGCCTAGTTCACATAGTTCGACTGTCGTCGCCTTAGCCGTTGTCATCGGTTTTCAGGAGGGCTTCTCGTCTTCGATTTTTGCACTGGCTGTCATCTTTGCGACAATCATCATGTATGATGCGACCGGTGTCAGACAAGCAGTCGGTGTTCAGGCAAAACTACTCAATGATTATTTCAAAGGAATTCGCCATGAGACCCCTCTCCTGAATGAGCTCGTCGGTCATACCGAGTTTCAGGTGTTCGTCGGTCTGTTACTCGGACTAGTCGTCGGTCTTCTATGGCCCGTCTTCTTCTTTTAATCCTATGATGTACAACAGCCCATCCAATAATCGGATGGGCTGTTTGAGTATGATATAGCTTATGGTTTCAAGACGACCTTGATGCATCCATCTGTCCGATCATTAAATGTCTGATAGGCAGAAGCAGCATCATCAAGTGCCACTCGGTGTGTCACGATATCCGTCGGATCAAATTCTTGATTGATGATTTTCTGGAACAGTTCCGGCATCAAATGAATGACTGGTGCTTGTCCCATTTTCAGCGTAATATTTCGGGTAAAGAAATCGCCAAGTGGAAACTGATTATATTTTTTAGCGTAGACGCCTGTCAACTGCACAGTACCAAATTTCCGGACAGCGTCCTTTGCAATGTCAATGGCACTCAACGTTCCACCTTGCAGACCAATCTTTTGTTCAATTTTTTCTACAGGGGACATCTTCCCATCAAAACCGACGCAATCAATGACGACGTCTGCTCCACCTTGTGTCAGCTCTTTAATATACGCACCACTTTCTGCGTGATCCGAGAAATTCACTGTCTCGACTTTATTCGTGACTTTAGCATGATTTAATCGATACACTTGATCATCCACCGCAATGACTCGCTTTGCTCCTTGCATCCATGCAAATTTTTGTGTCATTAGTCCAACTGGTCCTGATCCGAGTACGACGACCGTATCTCCTTTTTTCACACCCGCATGCAGGACACTCCAATACGCCGTAGGTAAAACGTCAGATAAGAACAATAATGCCTCATCTTCTAATTCGCATGATTCAGGAATCACGAGTGGCATGAAATTCCCGAACGGAACTTTTAAATATTCCGCCTGACCACCGGGATGTCCACCAAACTCTTCTGTAAAACCGAAGTACCCACCTGTATCGACATGGGGATTTCCGTTCGAGTTATCACATTGACTCTCCATATCATGTTCACAAAAGAAACAGTGACCACAAGCAACATTAAACGGTAACACGACGCGGTCGCCACGCTTGACCTTCGTCACACCTGGTCCAACCTCTTCAACGATGCCCATCGGTTCATGACCAATGACATAATCTTTGTGAGCCGGCATATTTCCTTGATAGATGTGTAAATCTGATCCACAAATGGCAGTCGATGTGATTTTGACGATGATATCATCGTTTTTATCAATCGATGGATCCTGGACTTGTTTGACTTGAACATCTTTTGCTCCTTGGTACGTTACGGCGCGCATGTGGCATCCCCCTTAGTGGAATAAAATGACGTACCTTTGTCCTTACCCTAATACAATCATCTTTTCTACATGTTTATTAAAATTGGAACTTTTCTCCTATGTGTATCGTATGTTGTGAAAAACACACTTTACACAATTAACCTATGAATGAAAGGAGGCACTCGCGTGGCACGATGCACCGTTTGTCGTCAATCCTGGTCTGCTCGAACAATCTATCGTTTAATCTGGTCTGCTCACGGACTGCCCTGTCCGCATTGTCAAAACTCACAACACCTCCATATGGAACATCAAGGTCACTTCCTTCGAATCGGATATTTGATTCCGTGGCTGACATTTCTTCTTATACTGGTCTGCCCTTGGTATGCCAAGTTATCACACTATGCTTCTCCTCATCGATTATGACGAGATGAAAAAAGACGAACTTGTCGAAAGTGACAAGTTCGTCTTTTTTTGAATCAAGATTTTAATAAGTCGAGTACATAGCGGACTGTAGATGCAGAGCGATTCAAAGCCTCTTGCTCCTCAGTCGTCAGTTCGAGTTCATAGACATGCTCGACACCATTTCCGCCAAGAATGACCGGTACACCGAAATACATATCGTCATATCCATATTCACCTTCGAGATAAGCGATGGCAGGGAGAATACGTCGCTGGTCCTTCAAGATCGCCTCGACCATCTCAGCAATTGCTGCTGCCGGTGCGTAGTAAGCGGAACCGTTTCCGAGTAATTGAACGATTTCACCGCCGCCTTTACGCGTTCGGTCAACGATCGCCTCTAACCGTTCCTTGGATATCAGTTTCTCGATTGGAATGCCTCCCGCCTGCGAATAACGCATTAGCGGCACCATGTCATCCCCGTGTCCTCCGAGTACGAATCCCGATACATCCTTTACAGAAACGTTCAGTTCCTCTGCTAAGAATGTCCGGAAGCGTGCCGTGTCGAGGACACCGGATTGACCGATGACACGCTCTTTCGGAAAACCAGATGCCTGATAGACCGTATACGTCATCGCATCGACGGGATTCGTCAAAACGATGATGATTGATTCCGGTGCATGCGCGACGATTTCCTTCGTCACAGCCGTCATGACGGCAGCATTCGTACTTACAAGGTCTTCGCGGCTCATGCCTGGCTTTCGGGCGATACCGGCAGTGATGACGACGATATCCGCACCGTTGATGTCCGCATAGTTCGATGTCCCTTTTACCGAAGCATCAAATCCGAGGATCGGCGCTGCCTCTTGCATATCAAGCGCCTTTCCTTTCGTCGGATTCTCTTGCTCGGGTCGGTCGACGAGGACGACATCTCCTAGCTCTCGCTGAGCAAGATAGAGTGCCGTCGTCGCTCCCGTAAAGCCACTTCCTATGACTGCGATCTTCTTCCGTCTGTTCATCGACTCATTCCTCCTGATCGGATTACATGTTTTTGATGAGTTCGTCCGCGAATTCAGAACACTTCACTTCAGTCGCACCATCCATGAGACGTGCGAAGTCGTATGTGACGACTTTCGATTCGATCGATGTTTCCATCGATTTGATGATGAGATCTGCCGCTTCGTTCCAGCCGAGGTGACGGAACATCATTTCGCCTGACAAGATGACAGACGATGGGTTGACTTTATCAAGTCCAGCGTATTTCGGTGCTGTACCGTGAGTGGCTTCAAAGATCGCATGACCTGTCATGTAGTTGATGTTTGCTCCAGGTGCGATTCCGATACCACCGACTTGTGCAGCAAGTGCATCCGAGATGTAGTCACCGTTCAAGTTCATTGTCGCAACGACATCGAACTCTTTTGGACGAGTCAAGATTTGTTGTAAGAAGATATCAGCGATTGAGTCTTTCACGATCAACTTACCAGCAGCTTCTGCGTCTGCTTGTGCCTTGTTCGCAGCATCTGTTCCTTTTTCTTCCTTGATGCGATCGTACTGGTTCCAAGTGAAGACGTGCTCTGCGTATTCACGCTCAGCAAGCTCGTAGCCCCAGTTTTTGAAAGCACCCTCAGTGAACTTCATGATGTTTCCTTTATGAACGAGCGTCAATGAAGCACGTTTGTTCTCGAGTGCATATTCGATTGCTGCACGAACAAGGCGTTCTGTTCCCTCTTTTGAAATCGGTTTGATTCCAAGACCAGATGTCTCAGGGAAGCGGATTTTATTGACACCCATTTCGTTTTGAAGGAACTCAAGCAGTTTTGCAGCGCCTTCGCTGCCTTCTGCGTATTCGATTCCTGCGTAGATGTCTTCAGTATTTTCACGGAAGATGACCATGTCTGTATCTTCTGGGCGTTTAACCGGTGAAGGCACACCTGTGAAGTAACGAACTGGACGAAGACATGTGTACAAATCAAGCTCTTGACGTAGAGCAACGTTCAACGAACGGATTCCGCCGCCGACTGGTGTCGTAAGTGGTCCTTTGATTGCGATGATGTGCTCGCGAATGAGGTCAAGTGTCTCTTCCGGTAACCAGTTGCCTGTTTTGTTGAATGCTTTTTCACCAGCGTAGACTTCTTTCCATTCGATTTTCTTTTCACCGTTGTATGCTTTTTCAACTGCTGCATCAAACACA
This sequence comes from Exiguobacterium sp. Leaf187, assembly GCF_001423925.1. Taxonomy (NCBI): domain Bacteria; kingdom Bacillati; phylum Bacillota; class Bacilli; order Caryophanales; genus Exiguobacterium; species Exiguobacterium sp. Leaf187. The sequence goes on from NZ_LMPR01000009.1 coordinate 1,307,575, forward strand.
CGTACCGCTGCGTTCCAGATGTCAGGTCCTGTTCCGTCACCAATGATGAACGGAATGATTGGAGCGTTTGGAACTTGAAGTGTACCGTTAGTTACTGTGATGTTTTCGCCTTGAAGTGTAGCCATGTCTAAAAATCCCCCTTAAGTAATTGTAATCTACATCAAAAATCAGGAGAGGATTGCTCCTCCCCGTCCTTTTAACGTTCTTGGATGGACACGTATGTCCGGTGCGTTTCACCCGTGTAGTCTGCACGCGGGCGAATCAGACGGTTATCGCTATACTGCTCTAAAATGTGCGCCAACCAACCTGACATCCGACTTACTGCAAAGATTGGAGTGAATAGTTCTGTATCAAGTCCAAGTGCATGGTACGTAGAAGCGGAATAGAAATCAACATTTGGTTTCAATCCTTTTTCCGATTGGACGATTTCGTCGATCTTAACTGACATCTCATACCATTTCGGCTCTCCGATTTGAGCAGTCAGCTGACGACTCATTTCTTGAAGATGCTTCGCACGTGGGTCGCCGTCCTTGTAGACACGGTGACCGAAGCCCATGATTTTTTGCTTGTTCTCAAGTTTATTATGAACATACTCGTCAACCTTTTCAACCGAATCAATTTCTAACAACATCTTCATGACGGCTTCGTTCGCGCCACCGTGAAGTGGTCCTTTTAATGCGCCCATCGCTGCCGTCACACCTGAGTAGACGTCAGAGAGTGTCGCGACACATACGCGTGCTGTGAACGTCGAAGCGTTCAACTCGTGGTCAGCGTGAAGAACGAGCGCTTGGTTAAAGGCTTTTTCTGCAACTTCCGTTGGCTCTTCACCCGTCAACATGAACAAGAAATTTCCTGCGTATGAAAGACCTGTTTTAGGTGCGATCGGCTCTTGTCCTTTTTTAATACGAGCGTAAGCTGTGACGAGTGTTGCGATTTGTGCCTGTAATTTGATGGCTTTAGCGTAATTCGCCTCAGTCGACATATCTTCCGATGTCTCATCGTAAAGCGCGAGTTGAGAGAGCGCTGTTCGAATCGTCGCCATCGCATTCGCCGACTTCGGTGCTGCCTTCATCGTTTCAAGAACGGCAGTCGCAACCGTTGCTTCGGAAATAAGTGCTTCCGATAGTTGCTTCAATTCCTCTTCTTTTGGTAGACGGTCGTTCCACAACAAGAAGACGACTTCCTCAAATGAGGCGTGCTCCGCCAAATCATCAATCGTATAACCGCCATACGTCAATTGACCATCGATGATCGAACTGATTTTCGATGAAGTCGCGACGATTCCTTCTAAACCTTTAGTTTGCGTCATGACAATAATCCCCCTTTTTTTCCCCAGAAATTTAAAACGCTTTCATTTCCGTATTGAAAAAAAGACGTCCACTCAAGAGTCGTTCCCCATGCTTGTAGCGCTGTACTCTTGAATAGACCATCTTGTTTCTGTTCTTAGTATAAACAAAAATACCCAAAAAGTGAATGAACTTGCATACTATTATCAAAAAATTAATTCAGTTACTTTGCTGATTCGGCTCATCCTGTGAACGCTTTTGCGATGACATCCCACATTCCGATGACGAGCGCCGCGATTCCAGCACCAATCAATGGTCCGACCGGTACCCCACGGAAAAGTCCTACTGCAAGAATCGTTCCAGCTAGCAAGGCTGTCGTCACGAGTGGATCTTCTTTCATCAGTCCAACACCGTGTGCCGCGACGATTGCAACAAAAATTCCTGATAAAAATGAGATGATGCCGATATGTCCCCGAATACTTTGGAGCAACTCCTTAAATCCGATATCCCCTGCTGCAATCGGTACGAGGATCGCTGCCGTGATCAATGTGACGCCCCACGTGATTCCTTTTGCCTGCAAGGAAGGAAACAGTCTACCATCCAGCCCGATTGCCTTGATGATCAGCAGGAAGGCTGCAGCAATGATTAATGATTTATTTTGTGCGATGACCCCGATGAAGACGAGGGCAATCAAAAAAAGATAAGCTTCCATACGTCCTCCTCATACAAAAAAAGACGGACATGACCTAAGTCACGTCCGTCATGAATGGATTATGCGTTATATAGTTTACCTGTCAATGGATCGATTGAGATCATTTGACCGTCTTTGAAGACTGTCAATGCATCTTCGACACCAACGATGACTGGTTTACCGAGTGATGGTCCAACGATTCCAGCATGGCTTGTCAATCCGCCATCAACTGTGATCATCGCTGCAGCCATCTCGATTGCAGGCATCATGTCACGATCAGTTGAGTTCGTAACGAGGATCATGCCTGGCTTCGCTTTAGAGTTTGCTTCTTCAGCATTGTTTGCGATGACGACTTCGCCAACGACTCCACGCTCACCGATACCACGACCGTTTGCGATCTCTTTACCGACGATGTGGATTTTCAACATGTTCGTTGTACCAGCAGTCAAAGCAGGGATACCTGCTGAGATGACGACGAGATCACCATCTGTGACGAAACCAGCGTCTTTTGCTGTGTCCGCAGCAAGTGTCAACATGTCATCCGTGTTGTCTGAAAGATGATCAACGACGATTGGGTACACGCCCCATACGATGTTCAACTGACGTGCGACACGTGCGCTTGGTGTAACAGCGACGATGTTTGGCTCTGGACGGTATTTCGAGATACGTGCAGCCGTGTAACCCGATTGTGTCGGTGTCAAGATTGCTTTTGCGTCCAAGTTGATTGCAGTGTGCGTAACCGCTTGAGCGATTGCATCCGTTACTGTGTGCTCACTACGTGTCTGACGATCTTTCAACAAGAGCTTGTAGTCGAGCATTTTTTCTGTACGTTTTGCGATCGAGTGCATCATTTGGACAGATTCGATTGGGTAGTCCCCTGCTGCTGTCTCACCTGAAAGCATGATTGCATCCGTACCATCAAGAATCGCGTTCGCGACGTCTGATGCTTCAGCACGTGTTGGACGTGGGAAACGTTGCATCGAGTCAAGCATTTGTGTTGCTGTAATGACTGGTTTACCGAAGTCGTTACAAAGCTTGATCAAGTCTTTTTGAGTTGGCGTGACTTCTTCCGTTGGAATCTCGATACCGAGGTCACCACGCGCTACCATCAAACCGTCCGAAATCGCAAGGATTTCTTCGATGTTATCGACACCTTCTTGGTTCTCGATTTTCGGGAAGATTTTGATATGGCTCGCGTTGTTTTTCTCAAGCAATTGACGAATCGCAACGACGTCTGACGCACGGCGTACGAAAGATGCCGCGATCAAATCGATATCGCTCTTGATACCGAACTCGATATCCGCAATATCTTTTTCTGTCAAAGCAGGAAGGTTAACCTTCACGTTTGGCAAGTTAACGCCTTTTTTCGTCTTGATGACGCCTTCGTTTTCGATGGAACAACGAAGCTCACGGTTCGGAAGTTTTTCAGTGACACGAAGACCGATGAGACCGTCATCAAGCATGATCATCGAACCAACTTCGACGTCATCATAGAGTCCTTCATACGTGACTGAAAATTTATCTTTCGTTCCGACGATTTCGTTTGCGTCTCCGCTAACGATGATGACTTCTTGACCACGTGCGAGAAGCGCTTTTCCTTCTTCAAACGAATGTGTCCGGATTTCTGGTCCTTTCGTATCAAGAAGAATCGTAACGATTTTGTTTGCTTCTTTCGCTGCACGACGGATATCCGTGATACGTGCACCGTGTTCTTCATAATCGCCGTGTGAGAAGTTCAAACGAGCGACGTTCATACCTGCTTCAATCATTTCTGGAAGACGTTTTTCTGACGCCGGTCCAATCGTACATACAATTTTAGTTCTACGCATATTCCATAAACCTCCTACGGTGTTTGGCCAAGTGCTCTTGTCCATTTCAATCCTATCGACGTTCGTTAAATCGAAAGCTGTTTTGAAAGCTCAAGAATATCAAGATCCAGCTCATGTTTATTTTCGTCGAGTGCCTCATCGATATCGAGATCGATCATCTTACCACCACGTACACCTACGACACGTCCTTGTTTTCCTTGAAGTAGGATTTCGATGGCATGCGCCCCCATCCGACTTGCAAGTACACGGTCCGCTGCCGTTGGTGCTCCACCACGTTGAACGTGACCAAGTACCGTGACGCGTGTATCGAGACCTGTTTCTTTTGCGATAGCGTCTCCCACGTCCTGAGCACGGCCTGCTCCTTCAGCGACGATGACGATTGAGTGTTTCTTACCGCGGTCGACACCACTTTGAATACGGGAAAGCACTTCTTTTAAATCTTCAGGACGCTCGGGAACAAGAATCGATTCTGCTCCACCAGCAAGTCCTGCATATAATGCGATATCACCCGCATCGCGTCCCATGACTTCAATGACATACGTTCGCTCATGCGACGATGCCGTATCACGGATTTTATCGATCGCTTCAAGCGCCGTGTTGAGCGCTGTATCAAAACCGATCGTATAGTCCGTTCCAGGGATGTCGTTATCGATCGTACCTGGAAGTCCAATTGTCGGGAAACCAAGTCCCGTCAATTTTTGGGCACCACGATACGACCCGTCTCCGCCTACGACGACGAGTGCATCAATTTCAAATTTCTTTAGATTGACGACCGCTTTTGCTCGTCCTTCTTCTGTACGGAACTCAGGGCAACGTGCTGAACGTAGGAACGTTCCGCCTCGTTGAATGATGTCACCGACTGATCCAAGGTTCAACTGGACGATGTCCCCGTTGATCAATCCTTGATAGCCGTTATAGACACCGAATACTTCTAAGCCATGAAAAATCGCTTTACGCGTGACAGCACGCACCGCAGCGTTCATACCGGGTGCATCGCCACCACTCGTTAAGACAGCAATCCGTTTTAAACTCACGTTAATCACCTCTCCATTAATCTGAATCTAAAATAGCACGTTGTTTTCTTGTTTTACAACAGGGCAGATTGCATAAACTTTCACTTGTTTTTTCATCATCGATTCCGGAAATGAGGAATATCAATCATGATAGCGATTACATGGTGCTTATGTGCCAATTTGGTGATATTTTTCAGTCCGCTGATCAATGAGCTCTTCCTTGGTCAGATGAACCAATGATTCGAGCTTCTGTACCAATACAGTTTTTAATTTATCCGCCTGTAGTGACACATCGAGATGCGCCCCTCCGACGACTTCTGGAATGATGGCATCCGCGATCCCGAGTCGTAATAAATCAGGTGCTGTGATCTTCATCGATTCTGCCGCTTTCTCCGCAAGACTTGCATCTTTCCATAACAATGCTGCAGCACCTTCAGGAGAGATGACCGAATACGTTGAATTCTCGAGCATCAAGAGTTGATCACACACTCCGATTCCTAAAGCACCACCTGATCCACCTTCACCGATGACGATCGAGATGATTGGAACCGTCATGCCAGCCATCTCAAATAAGTTTTTCGCGATGGCCTCACTCTGACCACGTTCTTCTGCCGCACGTCCTGGGTAAGCCCCTTTCGTGTCGATGAACGTAATGATCGGTCGATTAAATTTCTCCGCTTGTTGCATGAGACGTAGTGCTTTTCGGTACCCCTCCGGATGTGGCATCCCGAAATTACGACGAATGTTTTCTTTTGTATCTTTTCCGCGTTGATGACCGATGATCGTCACCGGACGACCATTCAGTGTTCCGATTCCACCGACGATTGCCGCATCATCATATCCATGACGATCGCCGTGCAACTCGATGAAGTCTTCACAAATGGATTCAATGTAATCGAGTGTCGTTGGACGTTCTGGATGACGTGCCAATTGAACGCGATTCCACGCTTTCATATTCCCGTAAATATCGAGTTCTAACCGATGAAGGCGTTCTTCAAGAAGTTGGAGTTCTTCCTTGAAGTCTAGTCCTTGTGTTTCCGCCATATCATGGAGCTCAAGAATTTTTTCGCGTAACGCGATGACTGGTTGGTCAAATGGTTGCATGGTTCGTTCCCTCCGCATGTAGCTTTAAGATTCGCGTATAGTACGTTTTCAGATCATGTCGTGATACGACATCGTCCAGTTGACCTGCTTGTAATAAGAATTCTGCTGTTTGGAAATCTTCCGGTAGTTTTTCACGTATCGTCTGTTCGATGATCCGTCGACCTGCAAACCCGATCAACGCCCCCGGTTCAGCGATGTTAAAGTCACCGAGCATCGCAAAACTTGCTGATACCCCGCCGGTCGTCGGATGCGTCATACAAGAAATATAAAGTAATCCAGCATCTGAATGCTGTTTTAAGAAGAGACTCGATTTCGCCATCTGCATGAGACTAACCATTCCCTCTTGCATCCGTGCTCCACCTGAAGCGGAGAAAATCGTGACAGGTAGACGATGTTTTGTTGCGTAACGAACCGCTTCAGAAATCGCAGCACCGACCGCTGCACCCATCGAGCCCATCCGGAATCGTGCATCCATGACACAAGCGACGAGTGGGTGACCATTCACATTCCCGACGCCACAGACGATCGCTTCCTCAAGACCCGTTCTGACTTGGTCGCCCTTTAATTTTTCCGGGTAATCCTGGAATCCAAGCGGATCCGCTTGAACTGCCGGTAAGTCGAAATACGTCACCGAACCTTCATCGAATAATTGCGTAAAACGTTCTTGCGCGGTCAACGGGTGATGATACCCACATGAACAGACACGTAAGTTCGCCTCCAGTTGTTTCGTATATTGGATTAATTTACATTTCGGACATTTCGTCATTAGGCCAACTGGCACATCGACACGCTGCTCCTTCGAAGTCAGCGTGACGAACTTTTTAGGTTTTCGAAAAAATGCTTGCACGTTCAGTTCCCCCTTGTCATCCTATGGGCGGTTCAAGAGTTGTTCCCGTTCCGCCTGCGTATAGAGTTCCCCTTGACCGAAGCTTTTATGGAAGGCATTGACTTGTCGCCAGATTCGTTCAAACAAATCGTTATCGACCGTCTGAATCAACGTCTCACGAAACGCTGCATCGGATGATACGACTGGTGCAAGCACCGAAAGGTCATCCAGCTGCGTGAGCGCTGCTTGCTCAAGCAAGCGGAGCGTTCCTGCCAAGTCTTCGAACTTCGAATCGCCAGTCACTAAGAATTGAGCGATGATTTGAATATAGGTATGATCGTCACGGTTCAATAGAAAGCTTCCGCCTCCATGTCGTGTCTCGACGATCCCTAAATAAGCGAGCGTCCGTAATGCTTCTCGCACGGACGGTCGACTGATGGATAGTCGTTCTGCCAGTTCCCGTTCTGATGGAATACGGTCTCCTGGAACTAATCCATCTTGTTCGATCATCAATTTAATCGCCGCGATATTGGCTTCAAACGCATTTCGTTTCTTCTCCATATCGATACGGCACCACCTTTCTGACCCTTCAGTCGGTTGCTTCAATCGGTGGCATTGGTCAGACCAATTACCCCTTATTATAACAAATCTTATTACCTAGTACTAGTTTGAGCGGGGGACATTTTTCAGGACGACATGATCCTCGCCAAACCGAATACGTAGCCGAGCTAGTAATTCCTCATCATGCTGCACTGCATAGAGCGGCGGTAACGATTTCGTCTCGCGTGAATCCGCGTAGCGAACGACGACTGGAATATCGCCTGGTACTGCTTCAAGCAACTGTTCGAGTGCGGCCAGCTCATTTTTTGATGTTAACTTGACGAATAGCACATCTTGCCCAAGCGGACGCAGACGTTCCAAAATGAACTGACGCTCCCCTTCGCGATCCTGCACCTTTAGTTCAATCAGCAAGACGTTCCCTAAATAAAGTGATCGACGGAATCGTTCATATTGATTCGGGAAGACGACGACCTCTTCATTCGAATATCCGTCGACTGCCTGAATGACCGCCATCGTTTGACCGCGTTTCGTCTTAAATTCTCGAATCTGATCAATATAACAGACTAAATAATGTGTTTCCGAACCGACGCCAAGGTCATGGAAATAAGCAGATTCAACCGGAGCTTTCATTGCTGTCGTCAACGGCGAATACGTCAACCAGAACCCAAGCGCTTCCCGTTCTAATCGTGCCCAATCGGAATCACTTCGTTTCGAGGACTTCTGTGTCCGGCGTTTCCCGAGAATTGCCAACTCGTCTGGAAGTAATGTATTCGACGACTCAGTGAAATATTCGAGTACTTCTTGTTCAGCGAGTCCGCGATCGCCGTGTGTCGCTCGATCTAGCGCACCACTGTAGAGTAACAATTCGATTTTTGCGCGCTCCTTCTTACCCCATCCGACGTGGGTCAATAGATCAGCAATCGTCGCCGTGTGCTTTGATGCTTCCTTTACACGTTCGAACTCTCGCTCGGAAATACCTTTAATCACATGTATTCCGAGACGAATCCCTTTGCCTTCTAACGAAGAACGGTAATCGGAAATCCAGACGTCCGGCGATAGGACAGGAAGACGTCGTTCGCGCATCAATCGGACGAGACGCTCCGGTTGTTCGACCGAGACGAGTAAGAAAATGTGTGGGAAATGCGCTTTGATATATCCGAGGGCGTAACTAATCTTTGAATAGGCGACCGCATGGCTTCGGTTGAATCCATACCCAGCAAATCGCTCAATTTGTTCATAGAGTGAATGTGCAATCGCATCATCGAATCCATTCGACTTTGCTCCTTCGAGAAAACGAACCCGTTCCTGTTCGAGCGAATCCGTACTTTTTTTAGAAATCGCACGTCGTAATAAATCTGCTTGCGCGAGTGTAAATCCAGCTACTCGACGGGTGATTTCCATGACTTGTTCCTGATAGACGATGATGCCATACGTTGGTGCAAGTACGTCTTCTAATACGGGATGCAACATCTGATAAGGTTGACCAGCTTTTCGTTTCGCGTACAGATCAATGAATTTCATTGGTCCCGGACGATAGAGTGACATCGTTGCTACCAAATCCTCGAACCGATTCGGTTTGACTTCGCGCAACGTCTGTTTCATACCTGTCGACTCGAATTGGAAAATATCATCCGTCTCGGCGCGGGCAAAGACTTGGAATGTCGCGCGGTCTTCTTCTGGAATTTGCGTGAGCGTAAAGGATGGCTGTTCTCGTCGAATCAATTCTTCCATCCGACGCAAACGACTGAGATTTCGTAATCCTAACAAGTCAATTTTCAACAATCCTTGACGTTCCAATGCCTGCATCAAAAACTGCGTCACATAGCGTTCATTTGGTCCCGTTTCAACGGGTGTCGTCTCGACGAGCTGTTCAGATCCAATGACGACGCCAGCCGCATGAACCGAACGTTGTCGCGGGAGACCCTCGACCGCTTGCGCTAGTTGCAACAGTTGCCGGCGCTTTTCGCTTCCAGAGAACCAGCGATATGTCTGTTTGTTTTGTTCGATTCCTTGTAACGTCGTGGATTTTCCAAGCTGTTTGACCGCAGCATCTAATTCATCCTTCGAAAACTCTAGCGTCCGTCCGACGTCTCGCAAAGCGGCTTTGGCACCAAGCGTCGACAATGTACCGATTTGAGCGACGTGATCTTTTCCATAACGCATCACGAGATCCTCTAATACTTCTTCGCGTCGTTCATCTTCGATATCGATATCGATATCCGGCATCGAAATCCGCTCGGGATTTAAGAATCGTTCGAATAGTAATCCATACTTCAATGGATCCACCGTCGTGATCCCAAGCGCATAGCTGACAAGTGATCCGGCTGCTGAGCCTCGACCGGGTCCAACGAAGATGCCTTTCGCTTTTGCACTACGTACGAGTTCTTCAACGATTAAAAAATAATCGGCAAATCCTGTCTTATGGATGACTGATAGTTCATAAGCGAGACGTTCCCGCGCTTCATTACTTTCATGACCATGTGCCAGTAACCCTTCCTCAGCACGTTTCCGTAATAACGCATTCGAGTCTTCCGCGACACGCGGCAGTGGACGTTGTTGAAACGGTAATTCCAAGCGTTCAGATGTCGTAGCAAACTGCTCCGCCATCGTAATTTCTCGCTCGGTAAAGTCTTCGAGTAACTCTTCCCGGGTCTTTAAATGCATCAGACGATCTGTCTTTTGGTCTTGGAACGTCGTCGCTTCACCAATCGCACGTATCGCTTGATACGCTGACGCTTCATCTCGACGGATGTAACGAACAGGATCGACTGGGACGGTCTCAACACCAAGCGCTGCTGCGACTTCGCGGTAACGCGCACGACTCTCTCGTTCGACCGTTGAGCGACTAGAGGTCACACCCATATATGTACGCGCTCCTTGAACATGTCCCATCCATTGAACGAAGGAACGACGTAGACGCGTCGCATCTTCAGAGGCTTGACGCAGTGGCACGAGCACCGCGATCAGTGATGAAACTTCAGTCTCCCCTTGTTGACTGGCTAGTCGATACAGTTGACGCAGTCCATCAGAAGAAAAAGCAAACCATAAGATACAAAATTCTTCTTCTTCGATTCGCTGCTCCCATCCGACGATCGGTTGCATATTTCGACGCTGACATGCATCGATGAATGCGGGAACTCCTGTCAATGTCGTTTCACAGATGACCGCTCGTCCGATGTGTCGACGGACTAGTTCATCGAGATAGGGCTCGATTCGAACTAAACTCTGTAATGGACTAAACTGCGTTCGAACATTTATATGCATCTTCCATTCTCCTTTCTCTTCTGATGGATGTTTTTAAAAGTTTTCAGAACCTTCATATCTAACTGACTCAAGTACTCGCCATCTGATTTATTATTCGATACAATAAGTATAGAAATATCATGACGGGTACGGAAGGAGCGTTTCTCATGATTTTGAATCGCAGTCAAATCGCACGTGAAAAAGTCGAACAATTAAAGCTCGGTGTTACCGCTTTTACTGAAACGGAAGAAATCGCTGAGAAGATTCGCAAATCTGTCGCTGAACTTCAACTGAATGTCATTGAAGATCACACAGATCGTGGCGTTTGGTTCATTCCGCAAGACGAAACAAAAACGCAATAAGCGTAAAAAGGCTGTTCGCTTCGCTTCCTCAATGAGAGGAGTGAGACCGAGCAGCCTTTTTCCATTTAAAACTGGAAGTTAGCAGCGACCTCGTCCAGACGACGGATGACACGTTCGACTTCACTCAACTGTCCAATCGTTGCACCAGACGCCATCGGATGTCCACCACCATTGAATTCTTTTGCTACTTCATTGATGACGGGACCCTTCGAACGAATCCGGACGCGAACCTCCGTATCCGTCTCAAGGAACAATGCCCAACACTTCATGCCTTTTAAACCGGCAAAACTATTGACGAGCAACGATGCTTGCTCAACCGTCGCACCAAACTGCTTCAACGTATCTTGTGTCAATACGACATAACCGACACCTTGATCCGTCAATTGAATATGTTGCAGGACGTATCCTTGTAAATGAAGCGCCGCAAGTTCTGTTTCGTACATATTGCGATACAACCAGTCCGTATCGATTCCTGCATCAATCAATTGCGCTGCGACTTCAAATGTTCGTTTCGTCGTGCCACGGAATTGGAAACGTCCCGTATCACCAACGATCCCAGCGTAGAATTGAATGGCAGCTGATGTTGGAATCTCGTATCCCCATTCGTTCAATAAATGAACGAGCAGTTCCGATGTCGAACTCATCGTCGTATCGACGAGTTGTACTGGTGCGTATGGATCTTCATCCGGATGATGGTCGATTTTAATGACGTCTTTTCCTGTCATTGCGACCTTCCCGTCAATCCGCGCTTGATTCGCTGTATCCAGAATCACGACTAACGCCTCTTTGTATAATTCATCGTCTACTTGATCGAGCTCTCCCATGAATGACAATGATGTCGCCATTTCTCCGGCCGTTAATACCGTTTTGCTAGGGAATTGATGTTGTAACGTCAATTGCAAACCGAATTGACTACCGAGTGCATCGGGATCTGGACGTTCATGACGATGAATGATGATCGTATCTGCCGCTTCAATCATTTGTTTGATTTGCTCTTTCACTGTGCACAGCTCCTCTAATCTTGATATGATATGAGATGAAGACAAAAAGGAGGTCCTTTTAACATGCAATTCATCCTCATCGCCCTCATCGTTTTCTCGCTTGGTGGGTATTTGTTAGCAAAACGCCGCGCGTTCCATACGAAAAGCACGAACCGAAAATACTTGTTCAATACGCAAGCGAGCATTTGGTTGAGCTTGTTCGTTATCCTATTTGCCGTCAACCAGTTCGTTTCTGGAAACGGATTAACGACACTCGTCGGGAAAATCGTTTGTTCCATTTTAATCATCGTCGGTGTTGCTTCATTCATCGCCGGATTCATCCGTTACAAAAAGATTTATCCGTATGTCGTCCGCGAGATGGAGCAATCCTGAGCTAGATTCAGAGGAACCGAAGTCCATTGACTTCGGTTCTTTTTGGTTCATTTAACGATCGATGAGTTGGGATGTCACGAGTGCCTTCGCAACGATTTGTGTGCCTTGATACATCTCGACATCGACTTTCCCGAATTTTCGACCGACGTCAAAGACATTCGCCCGGATCGTTACCGTGCTCTCGATTTGAACAGGTTTAATGAAATAGATGCTGACGTTTTCGATGACAAGGTCACCTTTCTTCATGTGACGCAACATTCGCGTCGCCCCTTCGACTAGAAGTGTCGTCAACACCCCACTCGAAGCAGTCCCCATGAAGTTCGTCATTTGTGGTGAGACCTCAAGCGATAAGTACGGTCCCCGTTCGTCCTCTGCCGCCTTGATTTGCCCCGTGATTAGATCGTCGAACGTCTCTCCGACTTGTGGCTGACGATTCGCGAGTTGCAGTGCCTTGAGGACGTCTTGACGGCTAATGATCCCGAGCAATCGACCGTACTGGTCGATGACCGGCAGCATCTCGATTCCTTCCCAGACCATCTGATGCGCAGAATTCGTGACACTCGTTCGAATACCGACCGTGATCGGATGACGGGTCATGACTTTTTCAACAGCCCAGTCATGTGGACGGTCAATGATGTCCTTCGCTGTCACGACACCGACGACCTTCATTTGTTCATCGATGACGGGATAACGGTTGTGTTTCGTCTGCTCATTCAACTCGTGCCAGCGTGAAATCGGATCCGTCGTCTGTAAATAGAACGTATCATGCAACGGAATTAAAATATCCGAAACGAGTAAAATCTCCTTTTTGATCAATCGATCATAAATCGCTCGGTTGATCATCGTCGCGACCGTGAACGTATCGTAGGACGTCGAAATGATCGGCAACTCCATCTCATCTGCCAGTCGTTTTGCATCCTCCGTCGTATCGAAGCCACCGGTAATCAATACAGCAGCTCCAGCTTCAAGCACGAGTTCATGTGCTTTTTCGCGGTTTCCGATGATGACGAGACTATCGACATCGATATAGCGCATCATCGCTTCGAGCTTCATTGCGCCAATGACGAATTTCGTCAACGTCTTGTGTAATCCATTTCGACCACCGAGTACCTGACCATCAACGATATTCACGACTTCCGCGAATGTCAGCTTCTCGATATTTTCTTTTTGTTTCTTTTTAATCCGAATCGTTCCGACTCGCTCAATCGTCGAAACGAACCCTAAATTTTCTGCTTCCTTGATGGCGCGATAAGCCGTCCCCTCGGATACGGTCAAATCCTTCGCGATTTGTCGGACGGAAATCTTTGTTCCGACATCAAGATCTTCGATATGTCGAATGATCTGTTCGTGTTTCGTAGGCATACTGTATCCCTTCTTTTCCTTTTTTCTACTCTCCTGTCATTATACTGTACTACTCTAAAGATGAAAACGTGTACTAGTCTGATTTACGATAAATGTTTTTCGAACCGGACGATGATATACTTATGTAGAAAATGAGTAGAGAGGTGGAATCATATATGAGCGAACGTACGAATCAAATCAGTGAATTCCTGAAAGAACAAGGAATCGACTTAGCCATCGTCACTTCGAAGGCAAATGTGTTTTACTTCTCAGGAGTCTACGCTGAACCCCACGAACGTGTCATGGCGGTCCTCGTCGATGTAACCGGCAAACATGTATTATTCTGTCCGGCACTCGAAGCAAGTATCGTTGCAGCGAGTCCTTGGGAAGGAGACGTCGTGACCTATGAGGATCACGAAAACCCATTTGATCGATTAGCAGAATTATTCGCGACATTCGAGCACTCGAATAACCGAATCGGTATCGAAGGAGAACACATGACGTTTAGTCGCTATCAGGAACTAAGCTCACGTCTCGAGAACGCAGCCATTCTTGATATCGGTGAGTCTTTACAAGCGCTTCGTCTGAAGAAAACACCGGAAGAAATCGCTATTCTTCAAGAAGCAGCCACACTTGCGGATGAAGCAATCGAAATCGGTAAACAAGCAATCCGCCCAGGGATCACGGAAATCGAAGTCATTGCAGAAATCGAATATGAAATGAAGAAAAAAGGTGTCCGTGAGATGTCATTTGATACGCTTGTCCTATTTGGTGCAAACAGTGCTGATCCGCACGGTGTACCCGGCGACCGTGTCATCCAAGAAGGCGACTTCGTCTTATTCGACCTCGGCGTCGTTTGGAAAGGCTACTGTTCCGATATTACACGGACCTTCATTTATGGCGAAGCGAACGAAGAACAGAAAAAGATCTATGAAACGGTTCGCCAAGCACTTGAAACCGCGACAGAAGCGAGTCAGATCGGCACGACACTCGGTGCGTTAGATAAGGCAGCCCGTGACGTTATTACAAACGCTGGCTACGGACAGTACTTCACGCACCGTGTCGGTCACGGACTCGGAATCGAGGTTCATGAATTCCCGTCCCTCGCGTCAAACAACCTACTGACGGCTGAAGCTGGTATCGTCTACACACTCGAACCAGGCATTTATGTTCCAGGTGTCGGTGGCGTCCGTATCGAGGATGATATTCATCTCACTGCGGAAGGTCCAGTTGCGTTAACTCGCACACCAAAACATCTTCAATCCATTCCATCATCTTAACTCAAGAAAAATGGAGCTGACTCAACAGTCAGTCTCTATAAAGATAAGGGTGGCAGAATTATAATCTGCCACCCTTATCTCGTGGATGACGCGTCACACGCCACTCCTACAGGAAAAACGCATTTATGCGCTGTCAGAGACGAACAAGACCCGCTTTCCTGCTTAAATGAAGCAGGAAAACTGGCTTGTGTCTCGCCTGAGGAAANTTGAGTCAACCTCATTTTCTCTTACTTACGGGATTGATGGACGACATTGACGCCACCTGTCACATCGAGGATTGCTCCCGTGATCATACTTGATTCTTCTGCCAACAAGAAAGAGATTGCGCGAGCGATATCTTCTCCGACACCCGTTCTTCCGACCGGCGTCGCCTCATCTTGCTCCGCTTCAGAAATCAACTTCGTCTTATTGTCGCCGACGATGTTTCCCGGGTTGACCATGTTGACCGTAATGCCGTGTTCGGCCTCTTCAAGCGCTACACTCTTCGTCAAACTTACCATCCCGCTTTTAGCAGCAGCGAACGCTGCCCGGCATACCCATCCTGGCGCTGTTGCACTTTCCGGGAAACCGTACGTAATGATTCGACCGTAGGTTTGCTTACGCATGACAGGCAATACTTGACGTAACAGCCAAAAACTAGCTGTCAGATTTCCAGTGATCACTTCATTCCATTCCTGATCGGTGTAATCCACTAACGCTTTTCGTTCAAATATATAAGGTCCTGCATTAAGTATCAACGCATCAATCCGACCTTGCTCGTTGATTGCTTGTTGGGTTGCGCGTTCCAATTCTTCTTGATTCGTCACATCTGCTTGAATCGTTATGAGATTCGGATGTGTAAATTCGGGTTCGGAACGATGAAACGCTGTCACTCTCCAACCTTCTTCCAGTAACTGGCGCGTCACTCGTTCTCCCAGTCCTTTTGTACCTGCTGTAATTAACGCGTGCCTCATCTTGGCATCGCCCCCTTTCACTGACTCCATCTTACGACGGAACAGAAAGGAAGGACAATTTTTAGAACTCACTGAATGTTTCATCCGCTCCCAGTAAGAGAATGGTATAATTAGGTTGTACTCATCATATCGATTACGAAGGGATGGATTCATCATGGCAATCGTCTATCATAATGTACTCGTAGCAGTAGATGGCTCAAAAGAGGCAGAACGTGCCTTTGAGACGGCAATCGATGTTTCATTGCGGAATGATGCAAAATTGATCATCGCACACGTCATTGATACACGGACATTCGCAACAGTAGAAGCCTATGACCGCACTATCACGGAACGTGCCGAATCTTACGCGAAGGAATTGCTAGACGAATACGTCAAGACTGCTCAAGATCGCGGTGTACAGGAAGTCGAAGTAGCGATTGAATACGGCTCACCGAAAGTAACGATCGCCAAAAAGCTTGCCCCTAATCATGATGCTGATTTAATCATTTGTGGCGCAACTGGTTTAAACGCTGTTGAACGTTTCTTCATCGGTAGTGTCTCTGAAAGCATTACGCGTTACGCAAAATGTGACGTCTTGATCGTCCGTTTATGAATCACTCTTCGTCAAAAAGCCTCTCTTCCTTCATTTCAAAGGAAGAGAGGCTTTTTGACGATCTGCTTAAATAAAAAACCATCGAACCAATGTCCGATGGTTTGCAATCATTTGTATTTTACTGTGACCGAACGACGACCCCAGTTGAATGCTTCTGAACGAGAGTAGTAAAGGATATCCATCTTTTTCCCTTTAATAGCACCGCCAGTATCAGCAGCTGTATACGTCCCTTTTAATTTCCCTTTGTAATACACTTTCACTGTCGAACGAAGTGGAATGACACGTGGATCAACCGCTACGACTTTCTTTTTCGAGCTTTTGATGTTCCAACCGATTGCTGTCAGATTACCACTACCTGGATCATATGGTGTATAAGCTGTTGCACTTACGTTCGTGATTGTTTTCCAACCACCTGTCGATTGTTTTTTCGATCCACTCGATTTTACGAGTTTCGAGTATTTCGCGCTAAGATAAGCCGTTTTACCTTTGTAGCTTACTTTGTACCAGTTCCCTGTTTTTGCTTTGTACGATAACGTTTGGTTCTTATATAGAAGACCGAGTTTTTTCGACGAAGTAGTTGCTTTTTGACGAATGACTAGGCTATCGACTGTTGACTTGACGCTTTTCTTAGTTGCAGCCTCTGCTTGAAGACCTGCGAACGAACTGAGTGCTAACACGACCGTTAAAACACTTGCGAGCATCCGTTTCATCATGTATTTTCTCCTCCATCATTGTTTCGTGTTTGTTAACTGAGATTAATATACATGACAAAATGAGAGTGTGCCGTTACATATAGACCACAAAAATATGTCTGTACTATTACTTTTATGTTACAAAGGACTCATTTTTTTAAGAAATCGCCCTTTTTCAGGTTTATTTTTACAAAGATGACGATTCATTTTTCGTTATATGACAAACACCGTAACAATAGAACGTAAGTTCGTATATTTTCATTCTTAGATTTCATCAAAAAAAGGACTGAATCGTCGGAATAACGACTCAGTCCTTTTGACACAATTATGCGTTTTGAGCAACCAATCCACCAACACGAACCGTGTCGCGTGCAATCATCAATTCCTCATTCGTTGGAATGATGATGACTTTAACTGGTGAGTGTGGGTAGTTAATGAAGAGTTCTTCTCCACGAGCACCATTGTTGAGTGATGGATCCCAGTAGACGCCCATGAATTCGAGACCACGTAAGACACGCTCACGGATTGAATCTGAGTTTTCTCCGACACCGGCTGTGAAGATGATCGCATCGACACCATTCATCTCAGCAGCGTATTGCCCGATGTAACCGTGGATACGGTTCGCAAAGATACGGAGTGCCATCTCTGAACGATGGTTTCCTTCTTTAGCAGCTGTCTGGACATCACGCAAGTCACTTGAAAGACCTGAAAGACCGTAGATTCCAGACTCTTTGTTCATGACGTTCAAGACGTCTTCTGCTGTTTTCCCTGTTTTCTCCATCAAGAATGGAATCAACGCTGGGTCAAGTGAACCAGAACGTGTTCCCATCGTAATCCCTTCAAGCGGTGTGAAGCCCATCGTCGTATCGATTGATTCGCCACCCGAAACTGCTGCGATCGATGCTCCGCTACCTAGGTGACACGAGATCAAACGGAGGTCTTTTAACGGACGACCGAGTAATTCAGATGCACGTTCCGTAACGTATTTGTGGCTCGTACCGTGGAAACCATATTTACGGATACCGTATTCTGTATAGTAATCATACGGCAAGCTGTAAAGGAAGTTTTCTTCTGGCATCGTTTGGTGGAACGCTGTATCGAAGACTGCCACTTGTGGCACTTCCGGAAGCAATGCTTGGAATGCCCGAATTCCGATCAAGTTTGGTGGAATGTGAAGTGGTCCGAGTTCTGTGTACGACTCGATATCGTGCATGACTTCATCTGTAATCAATACAGAGTCTGCATATTTTTCTTTACCATGAAGCACACGGTGTCCAACACCTTTAATCTCATCGTAAGACGAGATGATTCCGAACTCCATCAATTTTTCGAGTGACAACTCGACTGCTTCTTTATGTGTTGCAAGTGGGAGGACATCTGTATACTTTTGTCCTTCACCATATTTGATCGTAAAGATTGCATCGTCTTTACCGACGCGTTCAACGAGTCCGACTGCGATCATCGTTTCGTTCGGCATTTCGAGCAATTGGAACTTCAAAGACGAACTACCTGCGTTTACCGCCATAATTTTTGCCATGATTTTTCCCCTTTTCCATTTGAATCCAATGAACATTCACATCTGTTTAGGTTTTCTTCTATTTCTGTTCTACAACTAGAATAGTCAAATTAACGACAGATTTCAATCACTTTGCGTAATTCATTTTAATTCTGTGTTAATCCATTCATCAATCTGTTTCACCATACCACCAAACGCGCGAGCATCTGTGAACGATGGCAACTCAGCAAGCAATGCTTGTTTTGGCATCTTCATACCGGCTAAATGATTACGGACGATCAAATAACTTTTTGCTGCCTGTTCTTGTTTGAACATCGTGAGCGGTAACTGCAAAATACCGATGACATGCGCTTTTGATTCGAAGTACTGTTTCAACTTCCCTTCCGTATCATGTTGAAACAGTCCGTTCGGAATGACGAAGACACCGAATCCGCCTGGTTTGACGTATTGCATCGCTTGTTCAATCAACAAGAAATGACTGTAGCTCATGCCTTCGTCTCGTTTTAAGATGTAAGAAGCGGCAGCCTCTTCATCTGGATAATAACCGACAGGAAGATCAGCCATCGCAAGATCAACTGGATCTAACAATAATGGTCGTAACGCATCTTGATGGGTATACGTGACTGGATAGTCGAGTAATTCCGTTACCGCTGCTGATAAACGAATCAATGTCTCATCTACCTCGACCGCCTCAGCAGATGTACCTGTCGAAAGCTGACTTAAGACAGCATGTAACATGCCACCTGTCCCACTCCCCAACTCAAGTAGTCGGATGTCCTCCTTACCTACCAATTTCCCGATTAGATAACCAGCAAACAAAGCGACGCTGTCTGGCGTCGGCAAATGGTTCGGTTGTGCTTGTTTCATCCCTTCTAGAATAGCAAGCGATACTGCCTTCCGAATGACCTCTTTGTCTACATTTTCAGTATGACGA
This sequence comes from Exiguobacterium sp. Leaf187, assembly GCF_001423925.1. Classification (NCBI taxonomy): domain Bacteria; kingdom Bacillati; phylum Bacillota; class Bacilli; order Caryophanales; genus Exiguobacterium; species Exiguobacterium sp. Leaf187. The sequence goes on from NZ_LMPR01000009.1 coordinate 1,327,171, forward strand.
TCGTTCAATCGATCAATCACCGTCGTCAACGCTTCTAAATAGGGCATATCCAGATCACGTTCGATTTGTTTTGTTTGACGTGTTAATTCCTTATATAACTTTTCTAACGGCTCCATGTACGTCATCCTCTCCAAAACGAAACGGCCCCCCGTAGAGCGGGAGCCGTTTCTATCATTAGTTCCATTGTAACGCTTCAGCGGCGTTTGTAAACCATTCTTACTTCGCTTCACGTGCTGCAGCGAGTGCTGCTTCGAAATTGACTTCGTCTGTTGATTCTTCAAGATATTCAACGTACGTAATCTCGTTGTTTGAATCAAGAACGAAAACAGAACGGGCAAGCAGGCGTAATTCTTCGATGGCTACGCCATACTGTGTACCGAATGAAAGATCACGGTGATCAGACAACGTCACGACTTGATCGAGACCGCTTGATGCGCACCAGCGACGTTGTGCGAATGGAAGGTCGTTTGAGACCGTCATGACCGTCACACCTTCGATTGTTGCTGCTTCTTCATTGAATTTACGTGTCTGCGCATCACAAACGCCTGTATCGATTGATGGGACGACGCTGATGATCCGGACACCTTGATATGTATCACGTGTTACCGGTGATAAGTCGTTAGCTAACACTTGAAAGTCAGGTGCTGTTTGTCCGACTTGAACCGCCGTACCTTGAAGTGTGATTGGATTTCCTTTAAACGTTGCCATTATGAATTCCCCTTTTCCCCTGAATGGATATACTGTATTTTCTATTTAACTATAGGAATGATCCGCGAAGATGGCAAGCATTCTGCCATAATTGATGGACTTCAGTACCCGTCTTTCCAAAAAACAGGTATAATGAAAGAGTTCATGAAACGCTTTCAAGGGGGAATTGACCATGGCTCGAAATAACGTCTACCTGTACTACCGAAATACACAAAGACACGAGACGCAGGTGCGAAAGTTGATTGATGTCGGTACACGATACGGACTGAACGTTGTCCAAGATCACCGACAAGCAAACATCATCGTCTCGATTGGTGGAGATGGGGCTTTCTTGCAAGCGGCACGCTTCACAGGTTTCCGTGATGATGCGATCTATGTTGGATTCGCTGAAGGACCAAACTCGTTCTACTGTGATTTTGATATCAATGATCTTTCTGCGGTCGAAGCGATCTTTAAAGAGACAGGCAACCGTGTCTCGGATGGTGAAATCGAAGTACGTCGTTATCCACTGCTCGAAGCATCCATCAACGGTGGACCACCGATGCTCTGTCTGAACGAATGTTCCGTGAAGTCGAGCATCATCAAATCACTCGCAATCGAAGTCTATATCGACGACTTCCTGTTTGAGACATTCCGCGGAGATGGGATGGTCATCTCAACACCGACGGGCTCTACGGCTTATAATAAGTCACTCTCTGGTGCAATCGTCGATCCATTGATTCACTGTCTTCAAGTCAGCGAAATTGCTTCCGTCAACAACAACCGGTACCGGACACTCGGTTCTGCTTTCCTACTGAACCGTGGACGGAAACTTTCGTTACGCATCATCGAAGACGGGAACGACTATCCGATCATCGGGATGGATAACGAAGCACTCAGTCTCACACGAACAGATTCAGTCGATATCCAGCTTTCTGAAAAAGAACTGAAAACCGTCAAATTGACGAACAATACATTTTGGCATAAGATTCAACGCTCGTTCTTATGACAATAAAAAAATCTGCCTCCTCGGGGCAGATTTTTTTATTGCGTCTTCCGTTACGTCACCCTTTATACTCCAATCAAAGGAGGTACACAAATGATGTATTCCACTCAGGAAATCGCCAAACTGACCGGTGTCACAAAACGAACACTCTATCATTATGAGACGATCGGTCTCCTCGTGCCAAAGCGCACCAATGCTGGTCACCGAAGTTACAGCAGAGAGGATCTTTTACGTTTACAACAAATCCTGCTCTACCGCTCTCTTGATTTCCCACTGTCAGAAATCCAAAGATTACTCACGCAATCTGATTCCAATCATCATACGACACTGAAAAAGCAGATTGCACTCCTTCAAGAAAAAGCTTCGCGTTATCAAATGCTTGCTCGACTCGCTGAACAGACATTACTCACCTTAAAAGGAGGACTCCCGATGAAAGACGAACAATTATTCCGCGGTTTGCGTCATGACGAGATCGTTACGCATGAAAAACAACATGCAGATGAAGTCCAGCAACACTACGGTGACACTGACGCCTATCGAATCAGTGCAAAAAGACAACAACAACGAACACCGAAAGAGAAAGAACAACTGAGCAGCATGCATAAGCAACTCGATCAGCGCTTGACGACCCTTTACCGCGACGGGCATGCGGCAACGAATCCGGACGTTCAACAAGTCGTCAAAGAACAACATGATTTCATCGATACGTACTATTACCCATGCGCATTATCTCTCTTTGCCTCACTCGGTCAGATGTATGTGTCTGACGAACGATTCCGCGCCTATTACGATGCGTATGCCCCAGGACTATCGACGTTCTATTCGGAAGCTATTTCACACTATACGCAAACATCACACTAACGCGGCTTCCGCCTGATAAACGATTTTTCCGGCTTGGACCGTCTCGACCAAACGGTTATTCAAGATGGCTTCCCCACGCAAGCGATAGAAGTCTTCTTCAAAGATGACGAAGTCGGCATCATAGCCTGGTAAGAGCAATCCTTTTCGACCATGTGTTTCCGTCGCGAGATGTGGATTCTTCGTAAAGAGCAACAAGGCATCAAACATCGATAACGTCTCGTTCGTTTTATTGACACGCCCTGCCGTTCCTTCGGTTGCTGCATAAAGCGACCGTCGGACATCGGGGTCAGAGATCGGCGCATCTGCTCCACCGCACAATAATGCGCCTGTCTCAGCTAACGAACGTAAACGATAACTCCAGTCCAACCGGTTCAATCCGAGTCGATCGACGATAAAGTCGGCGTCATCCAGTAAAAAGACTGGTTGAACGTCAATCAAGACCGGTAGTTTCCGAATTCGCGCAAGCGTTTCTGGTCGGACGACCGTCGCATGAATGATGCGATCGCGTTTCCCTTTTGGTGCCGGATACTTCTCGAGCACCTGTACGAACCGCTCGATCGCTAAATCACCGATGACATGTGCCGCGACTGTGAATCCGTAACTACGTGCGCGTTTGACGAGTTGTTCGAGTTGTTCTGGCGTATGCACTTCGATGCCGCGTGTCGTCGGATCATCGGAATAACCACGACCGAGAAGAGCGGTTCGTCCTCCGAGTGCGCCGTCGACGAACAGTTTCATCGCACCGATTGACATCGTTGACGGTAAAGTAGGTTGTTGTTGCACGAACTCATCGATGACAAGATGATGCACGAGCAAATGCGTATGGAAGCCCGTCTCTTGCGTCACTTCCTTATAGGCTTGCAAGATGTCCGCGACATCCCCGTGATACGACAAGTCTTCTGTGTGTGCCGCAATGATGCCATATTGGTATAAGTTCTTAATCGCTGACCGAAGGGACGCTTTATTCCGCTCCAAGTTTCCAGCTTGTAACGCATATAAAGGTTCAAGCGCCGCATCGTACAAGAATCCGTCAGCTTCTCCATTATCCGATAAACCGACCTTTCCACCTTCGATGACGGTTGACGCTTTATATCCGAGCTGTTGGAACAAGACATCGTTGACAAGTGCTGTATGCCGGTCTGTTCGTTTCAACAAGGCAGGTGCATCAGGGAACAACTGATTGAGCCATGCTTTCGTCGGTGCACGATCAAGCTTCGTTTCGTCATAGCCTTCTGCCACATGGATCCCATTGACTGGTTCAGCCTTGAGAAAAGCTTGTCCTAACGCTTCAAGCGTCGTATAACGCGAGGCATCGACACGATTGATCGCTTCCCCGTAACCGATCAGATGAATATGGGCATCCGTAAAGGCTGGATATACAGCTTTTCCGTTCAAGTCGTGAATCTGATCAATACGTCTACCGAAACGGCGGCGTAGCTTTCCTTCTTCCCCCATCGCGATGATCCGCGTCTTCTCGACGAACATCGCTGAATGGACATCCTCTTCGTGTGCCATCGTTCGAATTAATCCGTTTACGTATAGTGTTCCCATTCCACTCACTCCTCTTTTTACAAAAATAGGGTGACCATGACGGTCACCCTGAATTATCGATCCTGATTTAAACGTGCAATGTTTCTTCTGGTGCACACGACCGTTTAATACGTTCGATCGCGGCCGGATCGTATTCATTTAGGACACGTTCCGCTAAGACAATCGTTCGTTCATAGTCTCCCGCTAAGAACTTCGTTTCCGCGATCGTCAGCGACATATGTATCTCGTTGTCGTGGCGACGGTACCGGTTCGCATACTGGACGAGCCGTTCGGCATACGTGACTTCGAACACTAATGTATCTAACCGTTCTTGCACATGTTTAAACGTTTCTTGGACGTCTTGACTTTGTGCGACGATCGATCGAACGTTAAACGGTAACTCCTCTAACCGTGTCTCAAGCGTCTGCAGTGAACGATTCGCATTTCGGAGCGCTTCTTCCACCTCAGCTGGTAAATTCGGTAATCCGAGTCGTTTCAGACGGAGACGTGTCTGCGACAGCTGATGACGCCATTCGGCGATTCGTTCGCGAACTTCCGTCTCTTCTTTTCGAAGTGCTTGGAGTTCGATCGTAAAGCGTTCGTACTGAATCATCAACTGTTCTTCGAGGCGAATCGCATCGCGCATCTGATCTTCGAGCATACTGAACGGAATGATTTTTCCGGCAATCGACTCATCGAGATCTTTTGCTGCTTCAAACAGTAGCTCTTCGTCACGCTGGATTGTCTCATAGTGAATCCCTAAATCTGCTGAGATTTCATATTTTTCACGTAGGATGCTGAACTCTTGTGCCAATTGATGAATCCGTTCACGCATCCGTAGCGCTTTTTGTTTCAAGAATTGGTTTTCTTTTTTCACTTGATGACGCGCATCGACCTCACGACGGAACGTATCATACATTTGATCCACATCAGCCGATAACTGTTGAATCGCCTCTTCCAAACCGTCGACTTCTAGCATTTCGATTTTTTCAGAAAGGCTCAGACGTTGTTCCTCGAACCGTTTGATCTCGGATTGGAGACCGAGTGGTTCAAGTGGATACCCATCTAATGACATTTCCTTATAGCCCGCTCCGAGCTGATCAATCCGTTGACGCAATTCATGAGCGAGAATCTTCCATTGTTTCGGTACGAGTTCGACGAGTTGACGCGTCGTTGCTACTTCTTGCTCGAGTAACAAACTTGTTTCATACGCCTTCGTCACTTCACCTGAAGCTTCGTACTGACACATCTCATTCCAGTGCGCGTCGATTTGTTCACTTCGTTCTTCGAGACGCGCAAGCGCCGGACCGAATGAGTTCGCTTGAATCAATAATGATTTCCGAACTTGCCCTGAATCGGCTTCCCCTTGCGCTTTCAGTTCGGCTAGAACCGATTGATTCGTTTTGAACGTCGACATCTCGACGAGCATCTCATCGATCAACCCTTCGAGTTCTGCAATCAATTGTTCCGTTACTTCGAGGTCATTCTTGACGGCGATGAACCGATATTTATCGAGCGCTTCCTCCGCCCGGTAAAGGGTCTCATCGATTTGGGCGACGTGGACCGTTAATAACTCTTCCCACGCTTGATGCCAGGAGCTGAACTTCGTCTCCGTCTCACCCGCCATCGGTAGTTGCTTTAAGTCCTGCAACTCCTTTGGAATCGATGCACTGACGATGCCTTGTTTGCGCATATCAAGTTCATCGATTTTCGTGTAGTATTTTTTTCGACTGATCATGCTAAACAGCATGACGAGTAATACGATGACGATGACTCCGATCACCCATGCCCACATTTGTCACGACCTCCACTCTGTCCTACGACTTTAGATTTTCTCTAAATCGCAATAATCTTATCCTTATAATAGTATAGCGCAACCGTTTTGCATAGATTTACAAAGGCTTTTCCTGATTTCTTCCGCTGTTTTGAATCCTTTTTCCAAAAATCAATTGTTTGTCAGCTACGCGAAAACTCGTTAAACTAAGAAAAATACACTTTTCACGGGAGGAATTTTTATTATGTTCGAAACAAAGACATATGAAGGTGACCGGACGAAACAATACGACATGCTATCAAAACAACTCGATGCGCTATTAATGGGAGAAGACAATCAAGTTGCGAACTTATCGAATGCGAGCGCGTTGCTCAACCAGTTCCTCGACCGTATCAACTGGGTCGGCTTCTATTTGACGGATACGGAGCAAAACCAACTCGTCCTCGGACCGTTCCAAGGACTTCCAGCATGCGTCCGTATTCCATTTGGTCGTGGTGTCTGCGGAACGTCCGCAGCAGAACAGACGACACAACGAATCGAAGATGTGCATCAGTTCCCAGGTCACATCGCATGTGACGCGGCTTCGAATTCAGAAATCGTCATTCCACTCGTCAAAGACGGACAAACGATCGGTGTCCTCGATATCGACAGCCCAGAATTCAACCGTTTTGACGAAGTCGATCAAGCTGGTCTAGAAGCATTCTGTACGATACTGCTTCGCCATCTGTAATTCTGATTGACAGTCGATTGTCCACACCGTATACTTGTAAAAGTGCAGAAATGATAACGATAGCGGTCAAATCGCTTACGTATCACATTTCATGACTCGGTGAATAACCGGAGGGGCATCGTGTAACTTTGCTATCAAGCGAGGGTGCCACATCATGAAATGGGCGTAATGTGGGTTTGATGGCGTTATTATTTTTATGCAAATAATAACGAACAATAAGGAGGAGTCTTATTATGGCTCGCTATACAGGTCCAGCTTGGAAACTCTCACGTCGTCTCGGTATCTCACTTACTGAAACAGGAAAAGAAATCGCAAAACGCCCTTACGCACCAGGTCAACACGGTAACAGCCGTCGTAAAGTATCTGAGTACGGTCTTCAACTTCAAGCGAAGCAAACACTTCGTCACATGTACGGAGTAAACGAACGCCAATTCAACCGTATCTTCAACGATGCTGGCAAAATGCCTGGTATCCACGGTGAGAACTTCATGTTCTTACTCGAAGCACGTCTTGATAACGTCGTTTACCGTATGGGTATGGCTCGTACACGTCGTGCTGCTCGTCAGCTCGTCAACCACGGTCACATCCAAGTTGATGGACAACGCGTTGATATCCCATCATTCCGCGTGAAACCAGGTCAAACGATCTCAGTTCGCGAAAAATCGAAGAACTTTGTCGTTATCAAAGAAGCACTCGAAGTTGCTCCAGCAACTAAAGACTTCGTTACTTTCGATGCTGAGAAGCTCGAAGGAACGTTCGTCCGTCTTCCTGAGCGTTCTGAATTGAACGATCAAATCCAAGAACAACTCGTCGTCGAGTACTACTCACGTTAATCGATTGTTTTTGTTATTAAATTTAAAAAGTCATAATTCCTTTGTTTAAAGGAATTATGACTTTTTATTTTACGTGTTTCTTTTCAATTTAAATTAGTAATTAGTATTACGTCATAAAGTGTTTTTTATTTTACTTATCAAATATTAAAACCAAATAATGCTAAAGTTTTTTCAGTTAAAAACTTGGTCCGTGCGTCAATATCTTCAAGAGTCCACTCATTTTTAGTATCCTTGTTTTCATAATCACCAAAAATAGAATCATTTAAAAATAGATTGGTTTTTAATCCTGTTTCAGCATTAGTACTAGGATCTCTGTAATTTTTTTTATCCACAAAAGACTTCGAACTCATACCAGAATTATAGCCTGTAAGAGTTAAATTACCGATTTTATGCACATGATTTTCAAGCAATAAAGCAATTTGATCTTCATTTGAAGTTTTTTTAAGGAGAATGTCTTTCCAATCTTTATTTCTCTCAGCTGATTGAGGCATTATATGTTCAAGAGTCCAAATGTAACTTCCTTTATCAGTTATGCTATCTAATGAATCTGTAACTTGTTTATTGAAAAATGTACCGTATTTTCGTTCTAAATATATTAAAATTATTCTTGTAGCATTTTTGGAATTTAAATACACAGAACCTTCTAAAGCAACTTTAAATTCTTCCTCATTAGCTGCTATTGACAAAAAGTATTCTTTTGTTTGTTTTATATTTATTTCCTCTACATTTTCAACATCTGCTAACTTCCTAATGCTTTGAATAGATTTCGATCTAATATTTGATGCTTTAGGTTTTAAAATAATATTTCTTCTTACAAAATAAATAATTAAAAAATCAAAAAAATCGTTAATTAAATCAACAGTTATTTTGTCTTCATAATATTTATTTAATAAATAAAAAATAACTGGATAAGCTTGAGTAGATTCTAATTTATCAAGATACAGCAATTTTTTTTGAGTGACTTTATTTAGATTTAAGATATTAATGCTGTCTACCTTACTACTTATATTAGTAAAAATTTTTCCTCTTATTATAAGATCATTTATATAAGTATGACCTTTCTCACTAAATATTTTATCATAAATATTTAGTGCAGAATTTTGTGTGATTGATGCTTTACTCGTAGATTCGAATGTATCGTAGTTATTTAATAAAAATTGAGATACTACACTAGGAATAATTTCATCATTCTCATTGTAAAATAACGAAATCAATTCTTCCCATTTTTCTACAGCTTCTTGTTTTGTCAAAAAGTTACTCGTTTCTCTTAAATAAAATGATTTAAATAAGTCAATTAATGTTAGAGGAACACCTTTTGCGTTAAATGATGTAAAAACGTTAAAAGCGTCATTCAAATTAGGAACTCGTATTCTAAGTATTTCAGCATAATTCAGCTTATTATAAAATTCCAACAGCCGTCTAGTTCCTAAATTATATTTTTCTTCATCTAACTCTTCTTCACCGTAAAATTTACTTTTGATTAATTTTTTAGTATAATCATATCTTTTTCCGAATACTTTATTTTTATGCGGCTTTGAATTTTTATCTCCTTTTAAAATTAAATTTAGTAATTCCCCATAGATCATATTGTCTGGAGCTAATAATGACAGTTTGGGATTCGAATCTGTCTTTAATAATTTGTCCTTTATTCTACTTTTTATTGCGCTTGATTCCTCAATTAACTGTTCATTTAACTTTCTACTTTTAAGAGATTCACTTAAATTTTCAAAAGTAGCCAAAAGAATAAGAGCTATAGTTGTAACTCTTTGTTGACCATCCACAATATCAAAATAATTCTCTTTATCCGAGTACTCTGTAACTATTATGTTTCCTAAATAGTATCCTTGTGGTTCTTCTAAAATATCCTGTATTAAAGTCTCAATGTTTTCTTCTTTCCATGAATAATTTCTTTGATAAACAGGCACTTCATAGGTGATATCTAATTCCAATGGAAATAATTCTGAAACGGTTTTTTTATCTGGTTTTAAGTCCATAATAAACCTCCTAATAATTACTAAACTAATTATAGCCTTTTTGTAAGAAAAAAGTGATTTCAAATATTTATTTTTAAATATAGGTTTCTCTCATAATTTGTGTTAACCTTTTAATATACATAGTTAACACAAAAAGAAGAGAGGATTTCATTCATGAAAACAAGAGATTTAACATTCATCGCCCTTGGTGCTGCCATCATCGCAGCCATCAGTTCTTTGCCACAGATTCAACTTGTCGGCGCTGTTCCGATCACGCTCCAGATGCTCGCGATCATGACGGTCAGCGCGATTCTCGGTGGAAAACGTGGCGGACTCGCTGTCTTGATTTTCTTATTACTCGCAGCAGCTGGTCTACCGGTGCTCGGCGGAAAAGGCGGGCTAGCCCCTTTCGTCGGACCAACCGTTGGTTATTTGATTGCCTTTCCGATTGCTGGATTCTTCATCGGTCTTGTTGCTGAAAAAACGCGTCGCTTCGTTCCCCTCTTCATCGGGATGATCGTCTTTGGTCTTGGTTTAGTCTATCTACTCGGAACATTCGGTTTAATGGCTGTACTCGATCTATCGTTCAAAGATGCCTTTGCGATCAACTATCCTTTTGTCTTATGGGATACGATCAAAGCTGTCATCGCCACGACGATTGCCGTTCGCTTGTTGCCACTCCGTTTATTCCGGACAGCTTAAAAAAACGCTCTCTGCATCTAAGTGCAGGGAGCGTTTCGTATATCATTAAGCATGCTCGACGACGAAGTATTTTTTCTTTCCGCGACGTACGATCGTAAAGCGACCGATTGCATCAGCTTCCGTAATTTCTTTCGTTAAGTCTTGCTCGCGTTCTCCGTTTAGGTAGATCGCACCGTTCGTAACGTCCTCACGTGCTTGACGTTTTGACGGACTGATCTTCGCCTCAACGAGAACGTCGACGAGGTTTGTCGCTTCGCCGAGTGTAAAGCGCGGCATTCCTTTGAACGCATCTTCGATATCTTCGACTTGCAACGATTTAATATCTCCACTAAAGAGTGCCGTCGTAATACGTTGTGCTTGTGTCAGACCTTCTTCACCATGGACGAGAACTGTCATCTCTTCTGCGAGACGACGTTGCGCGACACGCTTCTCTGGTGCTGCCTTGACTTCTTCTACGAGCGCGTCGAGTTCTTCGTGCGTTAAGAACGTGAAGTATTTCAAGAACTTGATGACGTCAAGATCGTCAACGTTGAACCAGAATTGGTAGAACTCGTACGGTGACGTTTTGTCAGCGTCTAACCAAACCGCACCACCTGCTGTCTTACCGAATTTTTGACCGTCTGCTTTTGTAACAAGCGGTACCGTCAATCCGAATGCTTTTTCTTCATGACCTGCACGACGAATCAATTCCATCCCTGCTGTGATGTTACCCCACTGGTCACTACCTCCGACTTGAAGGCGGCATCCTTTGTCTTCGTAGAGTTTCAAGAAGTCAAACGATTGAAGTAACATGTATGAGAACTCAGTGAATGAGATCCCGTTTTGAAGGCGTGAGTCAACAGAATCTTTCGCAAGCATGTAGCTGACCGGGAAGTGTTTTCCGATATCGCGTAAGAAATCGATGATCGTCAAATCTTTCGTCCAGTCCAGGTTATTGGCGATCGTGACCGGGTTTTCTCCTTCAAGTGGTAAGAAACGTGACAACTGGTCCTTAATCCGATTCGCGAACTCTTCGACGATATCCGATGTATTCAACGAACGTTCTGTTGCGCGACCACTCGGGTCTCCGATCATTCCCGTTGCTCCACCAACGAGACCTACGACATGGTGTCCTGCTTGTTGGAATCGTTTTAAGACTAAAATCGGCAACAGGTGCCCGATGTGAAGTGAATCCGCTGTTGGATCAAATCCTGTGTAAAGTGTCGTTGGTGTCTCGAGTAATGTCTTCAATCCTTCTTCATCCGTCATCTGGTTAATTAAACCGCGAAATTCTAAATCCTCTAATAACGTCATTGTGTCTCCTCCTAAAGTTCACTTTTAACAATAAAAACCGTCCCTTCGTCTAAGACGAAGGGACGGAAGATTCCGTGGTACCACCCTGATTGCCCTTTTAAAAAGGACCACTTGGTTCGTCGATAACGGGACGGACCGCTTGATTTCTCAAGAAACTCCTGGAAGCGTAATTCATAAGTTCACTGTGTCCTAGTTCGCAGCACCACTAGGTCTCTGTCACAGGGAGTGACTTACTACTGTATTCCGATCACTGTTTAACGTATCATATGAAAATAAGATGGTTTCATGATACGTCGAAGGCGAATCCGCTGTCAAGCCAAAATTAAGCAATGGATTTATGGTATAATACGTCTATCTGTGATTTAATATTAATTTACACCTAAGTTTAAGATGCAAAGGAGATCATTTATGCGCGAGAACTGGTCCAAGTTTTGGAATCACCCCCGGACGAAAGCCGTTCGGCACTGGTCGAATATCACATACGATGTTTCATGGAACATCATTTTATTCCTCATCATAGCAGTGTTGCTCATTGGAAGCTTTTCTGTCGGAGCTGCCGGCGGATACTTCGCTTCCCTTGTCAAAGGTACGAAAGCCCCTCCATTGACGGAAATGAAACAACAAGTCAATAGCTATGCAGTAACGAGTCAGATTTATTGGGGAAGCGGCGAGAAATTGACGAACGTCTCTACTGATGAAGAACGTCAGCCTGTCGACATTAAAAATATCTCTCCGTATTTATTAGATGCCGTCTTATCAACTGAAGATACTGATTTTTATCAGCATGATGGTGTTGTCCCAAAAGCAACATTGCGTGCAGTCTTGCAAGAGCTGACAAACTCCGCGTCACGGACTGGCGGAAGTACGTTGACTCAACAATTAATTAAAAACCAAATTTTGACGAATGAAGTCTCGTTCGAACGCAAAGCAAAGGAAATCATCTTAGCGCTACGCCTCGAGAATGCGATGTCAAAAGACGAAATTCTTCAAGCTTATTTGAATGTCGTCTCATTTGGTCGAAATTCACTCGGACGTAACATTGCTGGAATTGAAGCGGCTTCTCAAGGTGTCTTTAATAAATCAGCGAAAAAGCTGACATTACCACAAGCAGCCTTCCTCGCCGGCATTCCGAAAAACCCTTATTATTACACACCGTACCTTCAAGGTGGCGTCGTCAAGAAAGATTTGACACCAAGTATCAATCGGATGAAAACCGTCTTGAAGCGGATGTATGTCGCAAAAAACATCACAAAAGAACAATACGAAAAAGCGATCAAGTACGATATTACGAAAGACTTTGCGAAACAATCGAAACGTTCACGTGACACATATCCGTATGTCTACGACTTAGCAGAGCGTGAAGCAACGAAAATCATGACGAAGTACTTGATGAAACAAGATGGAATTAAAGAAGATGAAGTCAAACCGTCTGAACTAGCAGAAGTTCGAGCAAACTACCAGGATCAAGCACTGGTTGCTCTCCGTCAAGGTGGGTACAAAGTTCACTTGACGCTGGATAAGAAAATTCATGAATCCATGCAACAACCTGCGAAGAACAATGGAAACTTCCCTGGCAGCATGCAGTACAAACAAGTCGTGGATCCAAAAACGAAAAAAACCGTTTCGAAACAAGATCCCGAAGAGACAGCAGCGGTCATGGTTCAAAACGAAACAGGTCGTATCCTTGGATTCGTCGGCGGGCGCTATATGGATGGGAAAGCGGATGACTTCAACCGGGCATTCCAAGCCAAACGTCAAATCGGATCGACAGCAAAACCAATTCTCGTATATTCAAATGGTATCGAGAACGGTTTAATTACTCCGGGATCGACCGTCAATGACGAAGAGTATTACTACCAGACCGTACCACGTCAACCAGGTGATCGCCCAATCAAGAACGAAGGCGGTCGTTATCGTGGGAACGTGACGGTTCGCACCGCACTTGAACTCTCATTAAATGTACCTGCTGTTAAGATTTACGAGAAGATGAACATGTCGAACTCGATTCAAAAACTCGTCGATATGGGCGTAGAAGTACCGGATGCGATTCGTTATGCTCCTTCGGCTGCACTCGGAACGATGGAGATCACACCAGTCGAACTTGCTGGTGCTTACGCAACACTCGCGAACTATGGTGAATTCGTACAACCATACGTCATTTCGAAAATCACGAAAGACGGAAAAAACATTTATAAAGCAAAACCAAAGAAAAAACGAATTTACGAACCACGAACGGCTTACTTGACGCTTGATATGATGCGCGGTGTCTTCACAAAAGGTACGGCAACATTTGCAAAAGACCGATTGAATGTTCCGGGAGACTGGGCAGGTAAAACCGGTACGACCAATGATGTCAAAGACTCTTACCTCGTTGGTTCGACACCTGGTGTGACCCTTGCCGTCTGGACAGGGCATGACCAAAACAACTCACTTATCGGTCCGACGACGTATTATCAACGCACACAGACGCTGTGGTCACAAATGGCGAACGCAGCATATGGTGCTAACAACAGCTATTTCAAATCAGGTGCTCGCTTCACACAACCATCTTCTGTAACAGCAAATGACTTTAAGAACAGTGGTCGTTTCAAAGAAGAAGATAAAAAGAAAAAAGCCGAAGAGGCGAAGAAAAAAGCGGAAGCTGAGAAAAAGAAAGAAGAAGCAGCTAAGCGAGCAGAAGAAGAAGCAAGCAGAGCGGAAGAACAGAAACAAGAAGCTCAACAAAACGAACAACAAGCTGAAGCAGATGCGAAGAAAAAAGCAGAGGAAGACGCAAAACGTGCTGCCGATGCAAAAGCGAAAGCCGAGGCAGAAGCTAAGAAGAAAGCGGAAGCCGAGGCAGAAGCTAAGAAGAAAGCGGAAGNTGACGCTAAGAAACAACAAGAACAACAGAAAAAGCAAGATGAAAAGAAAGACGATGCTTCTGAAAACTAATAAAAAGAAGTTGGAACACAACTAACTGATTTTATAGGAAAAGACCCTCGATACGACTACTCGTTTCGAGGGTCTTTCGTTTATTAAACTGGATTATATTACAACCTCATTTTGAAAGTTTTAATTTAGAGTGACTTAGAGAAGGTTGATACTTTTACTTTAGATACTGGTTTACCTTTATACGTCGCCCAGGATTCTATTTTTACAGAATATTCTAGTCTGGAAGCGTTTGTCCATTTGAAATAAGTTTTGTGCATAATTAAACTATCTTTTTTAAACTTAGAATACGTCATTTTTCCATAGGTACCAACTAAAGCCATTGCAGTTCCACCTGATGTCACAGCCTTTAATGCCGTTCCAACATAAGGCATGTTTTTTATACTATTAACTTGAGTAACAAGATTTCCTCCTCCAGCTACTAAGCCACCGTACAAGATTAATTTATTGTTGTCTTTATTAATCTTATTTACTTTTTGGATCGCCACGCTAAATTGCTTGTATTTAGTTTGAGATTTTGGAGCATACATTTTGTAATACATAGCATGTAATCCCGAATCTTTTGTAGGTAGAGTTGAACTCCCTGAATCAGCACTTGCAAAGCTTGGTGCGCCTAAAGATACAGTTAGAACGGTGGAAAGAATTAAACCAGATTTTAAAGTCTTGATTTTAACCAAACAAACCATCTCCCTACTCTTTTATTGGAAAAATAATTCAGTAAAATTATAACATAAAAGAACTCTTTTAACTTTCTATCATCTATTTTTAAAAATTTTGTAATAAAAAATCCCCCTTACTTGAGGGGGATAAAATTTCCATAATAGAACTTTTTGAACTTACTAATCTCTGCATTTTACTGGAACTGTTTTTAAGTTTAATCTTCCATCGTCGAGAGATCCCCTGTTTCGAGATTTAACTCCCATGCTTTTAGAACACGGCGCATGATTTTACCACTTCGTGTCTTCGGCAATTTATCTCGGAAATCAATTTCTCTCGGTGCCGCGTGAGCAGCAAGCCCTTCTTTGACGAATGCTTGGATTTCTTGCTTTAGCTCATCCGTCGGCTCGTAACCATCACGCAAGGCAATGAACGCCTTGATGACTTCACCGCGGACTGGATCTGGTTTCCCGATGACCCCAGCTTCTGCGACAGCTGGATGCTCGACGAGACGACTTTCGACTTCAAACGGACCAACCCGTTCTCCAGCCGTCATGATGACGTCATCGACACGCCCTTGGAACCAGAAATAACCTTCGTCATCCATGTAGGCAGAATCTCCTGAAACGTACCATCCTTTGAAGAAGTATGATTCATATTTTTGTGGATTGTTCCAAATTTGACGCATCATCGATGGCCATGGTGTTTTTAAAGCAAGGTTACCCATCCGGAATGGCGGTAACTCATTTCCTTGATCATCAATGATCGCAGCCTGAGTTCCTGGGATCGGTTTCCCCATTGATCCTGGTTTGATGTCCATCGACTTGTAGTTACAAATCATCATCGCGCCTGTCTCCGTCATCCACCATGTATCGTGAATCCGTTGATCGAACGCTTCTTTGCCCCAACGAATGACTTCTGGGTTCAACGGTTCGCCGACAGACAATACATGACGAAGACTTGAGAGATCATGATGATTCGCAACATCCGCGCCAGCTCCCATTAACATCCGGAAAGCGGTCGGTGCGCTATACCAAACTGTTACCTTGTACTTCTCGATGACACTGTACCAGAAATCCGGATTGAAGCGTCCACCGACGACGATATTCGTTGCCCCGTTCAAGAACGGAGCGAAGATACCGTAACTTGTTCCTGTGACCCACCCCGGATCAGCCGTACACCAGTAGATATCATCTTCTTGGAGATCAAGTACCCAGCGACCTGTCATTAAGTGCTGAATCATCGCATTTTGAACGTGGAGCACACCTTTCGGCTTTCCTGTCGATCCTGAAGTGTAGTGCAGGATCAATCCGTCTTCACGATCTAGCCAGACCGGTTCGAATACATCGGATGCTTGCTCGAACGCTTTGCGGAAATCGAGTAATGTGTCCGATTCTTCGACATCTTCGTCGACAAGTACTACCTTTTCAAGTGATTCCAGTTCCCCAACTGGAACACGTGGGAGCAGTGCCTTCGTCGTCACGAGTAACTTCGCTTCAGAATCAAGCAGGCGATCACGGACCGCTTGTTCCATGAATGCTTCAAATAACGGACCGACGATTGCGCCTACCTTCAGTGCGCCAAGCAAGGCAAAATACAATTCCGGTGAACGTGGCATGAAGATGAAAATACGGTCACCCGTTTTGACCCCTGCGTCGACTAATACGTTTGCCGCTTTATTCGTCAATCGTTTCATGTCTGCATATGTGAATCGTTGTTCCGTCGTTCCATCGAAATAGATCAGCGCATCCTTGTTCGCCCGCTCGCCTTCTGCGTGGCGGTCGATTGCTTCATGAGCCATGTTGACTTTCCCCGTTGTCGCCCATGAAAAGTACTGCTCAGCATCTTTCCAGTCGTACGTGTTCGTTTCATCATACTCTGCTAACCAATGCTTCCCCGGAAGCGCTTTCAAAACTTTCATGTCTCGTTCCTCCCCTTCTATGTTTTCCTCTTTATTATAAGCTAGTTATCCGTCAGTTCAATCCATTTGCCGTCAATTTGTTAAAAAATCCCTCTCTTTGCTCAAGCGCTTTCGTCTATAATGAATAGGAAGGTGGTGACGCTTACATGTTTGAAAAACAATTCAATCATCGGACGCATGAAACATCACTCGGTCCCGTTGACATCGAAGGTCCCGTACCGAGTCAAACACTAGCAACGTATACACTCGATTCAGGGTTGACGGCTTTTCGTCCACCCGCTGAACAACATCAAGCGCTCGTTGAGATTGCGGACCTTGAGGAAGGACGGATCATCGTCGCTCGTCAAGGAACGGAAATCATCGGTTATGTGACCTACTTATATCCTGATCCTTACGAAACGTGGAGCGAAGGAAACAATCCGTACATCTTGGAACTCGGAGCGATTGAAGTCTCCTCTCGGTTCCGCGGACAACAGATCGGTAAAAAATTGCTTGAAATCTCTATGCTCGATCCTGCTATGGAACACTATTTGATTTTAACGACTGAATATTATTGGCATTGGGACCTAAAAGGGAGCGGACTATCGGTCTGGGATTACCGAAAGATCATGGAGAAGATGATGAACCATGGTGGTCTTGTCTTCTTCCCGACCGACGATCCGGAAATCGCCTCCCATCCTGCCAACTGCCTGATGGCACGTATCGGAAAACACGTCTCACCTGAAGTCGTCGCTCATTTTGATGCGCTACGCTTGAGAAGACGCTTCATGTATGACTGAGCTCGAGGAGGAATCGTCATGTTAATCGAACAAATCATGAATACGACGTGCATCACGATGCAACCGACGAATTCCATCGCGCATGCGGTCGAACTCATGCAACGTCATCAGATTCGTCATGTTCTTGTCGTCAATGCCCGCCATGAACTCGTCGGTCTTGTCGGATTAAAGGAAATTCAAAGCGCAAGTAGTATCTTTCATCCGGATACAGCAAAACAAGACCTACAGTATCCGGTCTCAAGCATCATGATTGAAAGTCCTGTCACGGCTCATCCGCTCGATTTTCTCGAAGATGCGGCTGTGCTGTTTTATGAATACCGATTGACGTGTCTGCCAATCGTCCGCGGTCGACGCCTTGTCGGTGTCGTCACGGAAACGGATTTGTTGCGGACATTCGTTCAATTGACAGGTGCACTCGAACCAAGTTCTCAAATCGAAATCCGTGTTGAGAACACTGCTGGAACATTAGCAAAGATTTCCGCACTGCTTGCCAAAACGAATATCAATATCTTAAATGTACTCGTATATCCAACAGACGATCCGTATGTCCGGATCGTTGCGTTTCGTGTCCAGACGATGAATCCGATTCGGATCATCGAAAAGTTGCGCAAAGAAGGATTCGATGTACTTGGACCGGATGTGAGCAGATGAAGGATTTTGCTTATCTGTACAGTCCTGAAGAAGCGACTTATCGGTTTTCGGAGACACATCCATTCAATCCGATTCGCCTCGAATTAACTGTTTCCTTGCTTGAAGCGATGCATCAATTAGATGACATTCCTTGTATCGCGCCACGTCATGCGACTGATGAAGAATTGTCACTCGTTCATGATCAGGATTATATTGCCGCCGTCAAAGCAGCTGGAACCGGAGCATTAACCCCCCTCAAGGCACAGATGTATGGTCTTGGGACAGAAGATACCCCTTTGTTTCAAGGGATGCATTCGGGCGCTTCTCTCCTTGTCGGCGGCACGATCGAAGCGTGTGATCTCGTCTTATCTGGTCAATATAAACGGACCTTTCATATCGGCGGTGGATTGCATCACGGATTCCGTGGACGTGCCTCTGGTTTTTGTGTCTATAACGATACCGCTGTCGCCATGGCAGCCATGATTGAAAAATATCACTGTAAAATTCTTTATGTCGATACAGACGCCCATCACGGTGATGGTGTACAATGGGCCTTTTATAATCGAAAGGACGTCATGACATTGTCTCTCCATGAGACGGGTCGCTACTTATTTCCAGGAACGGGAATGGTGACGGAACGGGGGTCTGAAGAAGGGTATGGATTCAGCTGGAACGTGCCACTGGACGCCTTTACGGAAGATGATTCGTTTTTACTCGCGTATGAGACGGCACTCTTTGAAGCCTGCGAATTGTTCCAACCAGATCTCATCATTACGCAAAATGGTGCCGATGCACACGCGCTTGATCCATTGACTCATTTATCCTTAACGATGAAAAGTTATGAGCAGATCCCTCAAATCGCCGTCGCTGCAGCAAATAAATATACGAATGGAAAAATCGTTGCTTTAGGAGGCGGTGGCTATGACTGGTATCGTGTCGTCCCCCGCGCGTGGAGTCAAGTTTTTGCTGCCATGACCGGACAAGCTCCGTTTCACGGAGAGATTCCTACTTCATGGCAAAAACGTTGGAGTGGACAAGAAACACCCCCACCAACACACTGGCATGATCCAACACCACTCTACCCCACCATTCCGCGACGACCTGAAATCGAAGAAAAAAATTGGGAGACCGTCAAACGACTGATTTGGCCGTTCGTAAGTGATGAGCGTAAGAAACAATTGACTGCGACTTCCCCTTACTCCATTGATTAATTGACTTTTTATCTTCACATTTATTTCGTTCGGAGTTCACAACTTGTTGCTATACTAAATATGGAATTTTTACTTAGTAAATGAATAATAGTTGGGGGAATCATCATGAAAAAGGCATGGCTTTATTCCGGTCTTATTCTATCGACGGGGATCGTACTCGCAGGGTGCGGCAATGAAAAACAGGCAATGGATCACGATAACATGCAAGGGTCAGGAAAACCGACGGTCGAGGTCAACGTTAATGTTCCAGCCAAGACAATGGAAGAAGATAAAGTTGTTTTTAAAGCGTCAGCTGTCGAACAAAAGAAACCAGTCAATCTTGAGGACGTGACATTTGAAGTTTGGGAAGCCGGAAAACAAGACGGTGCCCATCAAAAGTTCAAGGCAACCTTGAAAAAGACCGGTTCTTATCAAGCAGAAGCTAAACTTGCTGAAGGTGAGTATGAAGGACTGTATCATATCAATGATAAAAAAGGACTCCATCATATGGATAAGATCTCATTCGTCGTCATGGATCATTCACATGAAAAAGAGGAAGCATCGCACGAGCATGGACATGATCACGAAGCTGTCGACGGTCTGTCTGTCCATTACATGGGCGCAACAAAAGCGAAAGCTGGTGCTGAACTTCCCGTCTCCTTTCATGTTTTCCTCGATGGGAAACCGCTAAAAGCGAACGTACAAGTGGAAGTCATTGAAACGGGCATTGAAAAGCATAACTACGTTCCTCTAGAAAAAAAGGATGATGCTTACAGCGGGAAAGTAACATTGACTGCACCTGGTCAGACGACGGTTCGACTCCATGTCGAAAATGACCAACTCCACCATCACCAAGATGAACTTATTACCGTCGCGAAATAAAAAAACGTCTCTTTTTTCAAGCAGCTTGCTTGAGAGAAGAGACGTTTTTTCGATTAAGGACGTGTCGAATCCCGTTGTTCGATCCGGTGTGGTAACGTGACATCGTTCGTTTCAATTTCTTCTTTGTTCAAGATTTTCGTCAATAGACGCATCGAGACTGCTCCGATATCATACATCGGTTGAACGACAGTCGTCAGTTTCGGACGAATCATCGTTGCAAGACGTGTGTTATCGTGTCCGATGACTTCGAAGTCTTCCGGTACACGGTGTCCCGCATCCTGTAAGGCATGGATGACACCAAGAGCCATCTCATCCGTTCCAGCAAAAATCGCGCGTGGGCAATCTTCTCCAAGTTCAAGCAATTGATTCATCGCCTTCATTCCTGAATCATACGTATAGTTTCCAAGGACGACATTTTGCTCGTTAAACGGAAGATTTGCTTCTTCGAGTGCTCGGCGATAACCCGCAAATTTCTTTTCACCATTGATTTGCTGTTCGAGTGGTCCAGTGATGAATCCAATCCGTTCATGTCCACGGTCAATCAAAGACTTAACAGCATCGTGCGCAGCACTCTCATAATCGATATTGACGGCAGGAAGATCATAATCTTGATTCAACGTCGCAGCAAGAACGATCGGAACCGGTGATGTTTTGAACTCACGAACGAGATCCTCATGCAAACGTCCACCCATGAAGATGATTCCATCCACCTGTTTTCCGAGTAATGTATTGAGCAAATGAATCTCTTTTTCCCGGTTTTGGTCGGAGTTACATAAAATGATGTTATATTTATACATTGTTGCGACATCCTCAATCCCGCGTGCTAAATCCGCAAAGAAGATGTTCGAGATATCGGGCACGATGACACCGACCGTCGTTGTTTTTTTACTTGCCAGTCCACGGGCAACAGCGTTTGGACGATAACCAAGCTGTTCGATTGCGTCTTGGACCTTCTTTCGTGTAGATGGTTTGACATTCGGGTTTCCGTTGACGACACGCGATACGGTCGCCATCGAAACAGCAGCCTCTCGCGCGACATCGTAAATCGTAATATTACTATTCAAAACAAATTCCTCCTTTAGTATGATCCATCTCAAGTGTTTTCATTTCGTTTTCATTTTTAGGCAACACGAAAGGAAGACAGGAAAAGATAGTTTTCTTTTCCCATTCTTCCTTCATTGTAAAACGTTTTCATTCGCTTTAGGTTACCCTTTTTCGGAAATCATTGAACGTTTAGTGCCGGAAAGGTAGTCGTCAAGTTTTCGATGAACGTATCGAATTCTTGGAAATCGAGTTGTTGATTCGCATCAGACAACGCAAGTGCTGGGAACGGATGGACTTCGACCATGACAGCGTCTGCCCCAATCGCGTATGCCGCTTTTGCTGTTGGCAAGAGTAAATCCTTACGTCCTGTCGAGTGCGTGACATCGACCATGACAGGAAGATGCGTCTCTTGCTTCAGAATCGGAACTGCTGAGATATCAAGCGTGTTCCGTGTTGCACGTTCATACGTCCGAATACCACGCTCACATAAGATGACTTGATCGTTACCACTCGCCATGATGTACTCAGCCGCGTACATGAATTCCTCGAGCGTTGCAGAAAGACCTCGTTTTAAAAGAACCGGCTTATTCGTCCGACCGACTTCTTTGAGTAAATCGAAGTTTTGCATGTTGCGTGCGCCGACCTGGATGATGTCGACATATGGTAAAGCAGATTCAACGGCGCTCGGTGTCATGATTTCAGTGATGACATGCAAACCGTGCGCGTCCGCTGCTTTTTTCAACATCTTTAGACCTTCGAGTCCTAGACCTTGGAAGTCGTAAGGCGATGTACGTGGTTTGTACGCTCCGCCTCGCATGAACTTCACGCCATGTTTCGCGAGCTGTTCCGCGACCTCAAATACTTGTTCTTCGCTCTCGACCGCACACGGTCCAGCGATCAATTGTTGTGAACCGTCTCCGATGACGGCATCTCCGATCCGGATGATCGTATTCGTCGGTTTTTGTTTCCGTGATACGAGTAATTTCCGAGTCCGATCTTCTCCTTGTAATTCGAGAGAAGCTTTGAAAATTTCTTTAAATACATGCTGAAGGCGTCCTGTTTCAAAAGGTCCATGGTTATTAGCGGCAATTGATTCGAGCATTTGACGTTCTCGAACAGGGTCGTATCGATCAAGCCCTTGTGCTCGTTTGACTTTTCCGATTTCAACGGCAATTTGACCTCGTCTGTTCATCAATTCCAATAATTCTGCATTCACTAAATCGAGTTCATCACGTAATCTTTTTAATTCTGCATGTTGATCCATGTCCTACCACTCCCTAATCAGCATATAGCTCGTAATAGCAACTAATTATAGCGAACTCTTTCCCTGTTGTACATAAAGAAGCTGCATGATTTCTTAAAATATGAAAATAAATTACGTTTTTTCATATAATTTTTTGATGTTTCCTCTATAAGGAAACATAGAAAAAGAGCCCTCATGATGAGAGCTCCTCATGTATTGATTATTTCTTATGATTCACATCAGACTGTGGATCATTGTCTTCCTCTTGTTCGTCTGCTAACTGTTCACGTAACTCCGAAAGTTCAACGACCGTCTCCGTGTCGATTTCTTCTGCAACAGACGCCCCATCGACTTCGTCGCCGATTTCACGTTCAATGTCCCGTACGAGTTGCTCCGCTTCCGCGAGAGCAGCATCAATGCTTGCCTGATCCTTCTCAAAGCCCGCATATTGTGCCGCTTCTTGAACCGTTGGATTGTTCTTCGCTTTTTCAATGACAGGTGCTGCCTTATCTTTCGCTAGTTGAATCCACTCACCTACAAGTGGCTCAGCTTTTTCGCGGACGACTTGTGTCTGTTCCGTCAAACGTTGACGGGCAGGAGCCGTACGCTCGTCAATCAAATTGCGTACTTCACGACCTGATTTTGGGCTAGAAAGGAGAGCTGCCGCAGCGCCAATCAATCCACCAACGATGATTCCGGCAAGGAAGCCTCCTCCTTTAGAAGAATCTTGTGCTTGATATGGATGTTGTTTCGTCATGATTTACGATCTCCCTTCAACTCATCTGGAATGCTTTCAACGTCCGGTACTGACACGACTTCCGGTGTGACCGGCGCCTCTGCCTTTTTCCGGAATCGACGACGTGGCTTTTTCTCGACCGTCGTCGTTGCCGTCGAATGATTTTGAACCGTAGTCTCTGCCGGTTTATTTTTCTTAAATAACTCTACAGCGACCGAACCCCAACGGACTGCTTGCGCAATCTGTTCTTTATTCGTATCCGCCGCACCAGCGACCGTATCGGATACTGTCCGGACAGAATCTGTCACTTTGTTTAAAGACGTACCGAGTTCTTCGATCGAGTTTGCGACAGGTGCAAGCAATTCTGTTTTTTCTTCAATCGTATCGACCAGACGATTCGTCTTATGTAACAACGCTGTCGTCTCCATCATGATACCGTCTAATTGACGTTCAAGTCCTGCTGTCGTGTTGGCTACATTGTTGAGCGTCTTACTCGCAGCACCTAATACACGGGCAAGGAAAATGACGAGCACTACGAATGCGATCGCAGCGACTAATCCGGCGACTCCGCCTAATGTGATTTCCATGGTTCTTGCCTCCAATTTTTTTGCATAGTCTTTTGTTGATAGTTCGACATGTAGCAAGTCGTTCCTGCTACTCCAAATGGTTTATTTCCGTTACAATGATAAATGAAACCTACATAATCCATTTCGAGGGGGAAATTTCATGCGTGACCCACGTCTTACTCAACTGGCAACGAATCTCATTAACTATTCGGTTGCCCTTGAACCTGGTGAAAAAGTATTGATTGAAAACTTCGGCATCGAACGCGAACTGGTCGAGGCACTTGTTGAAGCTGCCTACGCGGCTGGCGGTCATCCGTTCGTCTTACTTAAGGATAATCGTATCCTACGAAAATTATACCGAAATGCTTCAGAAGAGCAACTCCAATTGATGGCAGACATCGAACGCAAGCAAATGCAAGCGATGGACGCATACATCGGACTACGTGCTGGTGATAACATCAATGAATTGTCAGATGTGCCGGCTGAACAGATGAAACTTTACGGTCAAACGATTGGTAAGATGCACACACAAGATCGTGTCAAAGGAACGAAATGGGTCGTCCTTCGTTTCCCAACCGCATCGATGGCGCAACTTGCCAATCAATCAACAGAAGCATTCGAAGACTTCTACTTCGATGTCTGTACGCTTGATTATGAAAAAATGGGTCAAGCGATGGAACCACTCGTTGACTTGATGAACCGGACGGATCGTGTTCGTCTCGTCGGACCAGGAACGGATCTAACGTTTTCGATCAAAGATATCCCAGCCATCAAATGCGCTGGAAATGCCAACATTCCAGACGGTGAAGTCTTTACGGCACCGGTCAAGGATTCGGTCAACGGTGTGATCTCGTACAATACACCGTCTCCATATCAAGGGTTCACGTTTGAAAACGTCAAACTGACGTTCAAAGACGGTAAAATCGTCGAAGCGACGGCGAACGATACGGATCGGATCAACCAAGTCTTCGATACAGATGCTGGTTCTCGTTTCGTCGGCGAATTCGCGATCGGCGTCAATCCTTTCATTCAGCATCCAATGAAGGATATTCTATTCGATGAAAAAATCGATGGCAGCTTCCACTTCACACCAGGTCAAGCTTACGAAGAAGCCTACAACGGTAATGACTCATCCGTTCACTGGGATCTCGTCAACATCCAACGTCCCGATTACGGTGGTGGAGAAATCTGGTTCGACGACGTATTGATCCGTAAAGACGGTCGTTTCGTTCTTCCAGAACTCGAAGTCCTCAATCCTGAAAACCTTAAATAAGAAAAAGCGGATGGCTCGTCCTACATAGGACGGGGTCATCCGTTTTCTATATCTTATTTTTTCAATGTCGCACGGAGCATCCAAATTTGTTTTTCGATTTCCTTCGCTTGACCAAGTAGATCATCTTCAACCGTCACGTCTTGTGCCTCAAGATGTTCAATCGCATCGAGCATCTCTTTTCGGACTTGTTGGAAGTCTTTGATGACGGAATCAATCATCTCATCTGCCGATAACCCCGATTTCGCTTCTTCAAGCGTCGTTTGCTCTAAATACTCTTTCAGTGTCGCAGAAGGTGTTCCGTTATTCATCAATAGACGTTCTGCAACAACATCATATTGTTCAGATACCCATGTATAAAGTTCTTCAAGCTTCTCGTGAAGCGTTAAGAAGTCTGGTCCTTTAATGTACCAATGATAATTGTGGAGTTTGACGAACAGTACCCCATAGTTTGCTACCTGTTGATTCAAAGCTGATTTTGCATGATTACTAATCATCTGATATTCCCCTTTCCTGATTTCAAATGACGTTCTATTTCATCTTTATCCTTAAATAACAAAGAATAAACATCATTCTCAGGAAAAGTGCTCTATCGAGGACGCTTTAATCCTTTCAACATATACCCACCTTTGAAGTCGACGGAATCGAATGCAACGAGGAATGCTTTCGGTTCGTATTCTTCGACGAGATTACGAAGCACTTTCATACGTGTTCGAGCCGCGAGCACATCTAACCGATAACGGACACCGTCTCGTCCTTGACCTTGATAATGTGTCACACCGAAACCATTATCGCGAATGACTTGAATCAGTTCCGCTGGAAATTCTTGCGTATGCACTTGAATCATATTGTAACCGATGGCGAGTTTTCGCTCGACATATCCACCGACGAGTATTCCTAGACCAAATCCAAGCGCATAAACGACCATACCGAGTGTCGTTAAGTCTTGGAATACGATTCCTAGTGCAAAAATGTAAATCAATGTTTCGACTGTGCCAAATAATCCAGCAATGACAGTCCGCCCTTTGACGAGCATGATCGTCCGTAATGTCAAAACAGGAACGTAAATCAACTGGAGCAATAAGATGAGTAAAATCTGTCCCATGGTGTCTTTCCTTTCCGTTAATAACTTCAACACATACACACTATTTCAAACTTTATTTCAAGATGCAATCCTATTTTAGATTTTCCTCATCGGTTTTTTGAAATTACTATCATAATTCAAAAATACGACAAAAAAAGCGCCACTCCGGTCGAGTGACGCTTTTTGATCTGTTGCTTATTTTACGCTTTGATACTGATGCTGATACGTCTGGATATCGCCCGCTCCCATGAACAGAAGCACAGCATTTTCATGCTGACGTAGAACAGAAACGTTGTCGCGCGTCAGAATAGAAGCTTGCGGGATTTTCTCCTGCAGATCTTCGACGCGAACTTGCCCTTCCTGCTCACGTGCCGATCCAAAGATTTCGCATAGATATGTCGCATCTGCCTCACGTAAAGAAGTCGCGAAATCATCCATGAATGATTTCAAGCGTGTGTACGTATGCGGTTGGAAAATCGCAATGACTTCACGGTCCGGATATTTTTTCCGTGCCGACTCAATCGTCGCGCTGATTTCCTTTGGATGGTGCGCGTAGTCATCTACTAAGATTTGTGTGCCGAATTCCGACTCACTGAAGCGACGTTTTACACCACCAAATGTGGCTAAACGTTCAGCAACGTCGTCTTTGCTCAATCCTTCGTACTGACAGATCGCAATGACAGAGAGTGCATTCAAGACATGATGACGACCGAATCCTGGAATGAGGAACGTGCCGTAGAAATCATCACGTAAATAAACATCAAATGATGTACCATCTGGCGTTGACGTCGCGTTTTCCGCGCGGAAATCATTGTTTTCTCCAAATCCATAATAGAGAACAGGTACATTCGCTTGAATGTTTTGAAGATGCTCATCATCTCCACAAGCAACGATCGCTTGCTTAACCTGCATCGCCATTTCTTGGAATGCCGAAACGACGTCATCGATTCCTGTGAAATAATCCGAATGATCGAAGTCGATATTCGTCATGATAGCGTAGTCCGGCTTGTAATATAAGAAGTGACGTTTGTATTCACATGCCTCGAAGACGAATGCTTTCGCATCCTCTACTCCTGCCCCTGTCCCGTCTCCGATCAAGAAAGCTGTCGGCGTGATACCGCTCAAGACGTGTGAAAGCAAACCTGTCGTCGACGTTTTTCCGTGTGAGCCTGTAATGGCGACCGAACGATATTCATTTGCTAGATGTCCTAAGAAATCGTAATAATGATGGATGGTTAAACCAAGTTCATTTGCCCGTGCGATTTCTGGATGATCATCTCCAAAAGCATTCCCTTGGATGATGACATAATCTTCTTTGATGTTATCCGCATTGAACGGGAAAAATGGAATTCCCTTAGCCCGTAACGCGTCTTCAGTAAAAATGTGCTTTTCGATGTCTGAACCTTGCACCTCATGATTCATCTCATGTAGTACTTGGGCGAGCGCACTCATCCCTGTTCCTTTGATTCCAACAAAATGATACTTTGTCATATAAAAGCCCTCCAATTCACGTTCCGGTCCGTACCATCGGGCTCGGGTACAAAACCTGTACCATTATAGCAAACCGATTTATTTTTTACCATGTAAATTATTTTGTTCTCGACGTGCGCGATACATCGCCATCAAGTCTTTCGTCGTCATAACGACGTTAACAGGCGGTCCGACCGGTTTTTTCACTTCCGACTGAACAGGCTTATCGACCTCAGTAACAGATGGATCTTGATCTACTTCAATAGCAGATGTATCAAAAGTCGGTGCGAAGCTCTCCGCTTGTTGCTCAGCTTCTTTTTCATCAGCAGACTCTTCACTTGATGTCTCTGTCGGAACAACTGATAATTCCACCGTCTCACTGTTGGAAGATGTTTCAGTTTCGTCCGTTTCTTCTACTTCGGTTACGGTCGGCACTTCTTCTCTTACGAGCTCTTCACTTGTGTG
Organism: Exiguobacterium sp. Leaf187; assembly: GCF_001423925.1. Taxonomy (NCBI): domain Bacteria; kingdom Bacillati; phylum Bacillota; class Bacilli; order Caryophanales; genus Exiguobacterium; species Exiguobacterium sp. Leaf187. The sequence goes on from NZ_LMPR01000009.1 coordinate 1,355,428, forward strand.
AGGTTCCGGTATAAGTAATTCGACGTCCGTCACCGGTACAAGACCAGCATCTGCTTCCGCTTCGTCTAATACGACTTCTGGCGCGATTAGTTCTTGATTCGTCAAAGCAACCTCATCAGTATTTCCCTCTTCGACTGTTTCCGAAACCTGTTCACTCGTTTCCGTTTCTTCCGTAGCTTTTACGGTTTCCGATGCAGATTGCTTCGGACGTTGGAATCCATAAATCGGTGAAGGCACATCCGTTAAAACGAAGCGATCTTCACGCTCCTCTTTTTTCGGACGTTCCACCGGCTTTGTCTCACGTTCCCCTGCAAGCTCTCGACGAATCCGGGCAGCCTGCTCTTTTAGTGACTGTTCATAACGATTACTCATACGTTCACCCCTCCATCTTGTTAAAAAATCGGTCGAATCATCGACCGATTGAGAATGCTTCCCCTACTGCTTTTGTATCATCGAGTACAAGAATCCCTTTTTCTTGTGGTGCATCGACAAGTCCGAGCTCACGCGCTGAACAGAGCATACCACTTGATGGTACGCCGCGTAACGCTGAAGGACGGATGATTAACCCAGACGGCATGACCGCTCCCGGTTTAGCAACGACTACTTTTTGACCCGCCGCTACATTCGGTGCTCCACAAACGATTTGTAAAGTTCCGTTATCTACTTCTACCTGACAGACCGATAATTTATCAGCATCCGGATGCTTCTCGCAAGAAGCAACGAACCCAACAACGAATTTCGGAGAATAATCCACTTGTTCGAGTGACAATTCGATATCTCGAATCGCCAGTTCCTTTTGGATGACTGTTGCCAATTCTTCCGTCAATTCAACCGGTCCTTGTGTCTCGATCGTAAACGTAGTCGAAGCATCAAACAGGTTGTAACCGACGACACGATCACCATGCTTGATAGTTGCTACGTCTCCTTCACGAGTCGCTGTCACTTCCGCACGTGGTGCGTCTTCCAAAATGATCATTAAGACGTCGCCGACGCCCTCTTTATTATAAAACACATTCATTCAATCCATGACTCCCTTCCGTCTTTCTCACAATGCCTATTGTATCAGATTCTTCACTCTTTCGGCTGCTTGTTTTTCGCAAGGACGAAGACCGGCTCCAGATTGCCATCTTCATATAAGAATGGCAGTGCCGTGACCGGTACACGACCGTTCGAGAAGAAGTCAAACATCAATTGCTGTAAGACATCATATCCGGCGTCATTCCGAATATCAGCGAAAATCAGCACATCCTGATGCGGAATTCCGACTGCGAATTCTCCTTCGATTTGCGCCGCATAATCGGCTAATAAAGTCTTGTTCAAAACACGACTCGCCTCATATCCGTCGCCGAGACTCAAGAAATAAAAGATATTCCCTGCGACTTCGTCTTGTTTAAATGGCGCTTCAAGCGATTTCACATTAAAACGCGCTGCTTCTGATAACTGTTCAGCTGTCCATTCAGCAGACGCCAGTAACTCCTCATCAATCAAACGATACGTCGCCCCTAAATCAAGTGCGTACATGATTTTCGTCTCACCCGTATGTGGTGTACTGACGAGCGTCTTCCCTTCTTTTGTCGTATCGGCAAACGATTTAGCGCGAATGACAGGAAAGATTTTTTGTTCTTGTCCAACGAGTGAGATTTGATCCGTTTGTCCGAGTACAGCACGGATATATTCGATCGTCTCTTCGACTGCAATGACACCTCTTCGTTTTGCTTTTGCGACAAGCGGATTCAATCCGACATCAACGCCTGATTTATCGTGCTTTCGCTCAATTCGTAATACAGACTTTTCACGATCGAAATATGTCGTGTACCCTTCTTCTTCAAATGTTTGTGTCATCATTCTTCGGATTTGTTGTAGTTCCATTCGAATTCATCCTTTCTATCATGAAAAAAAGCGAGTCAGCGCTCGCTTTTTTCTTAAACCGTCTCTAAAAATGCTGTCACCTGTTCTGGTGTCTTCCGCTCTTTCCCGACATAACGCCCTGTCTCTTCACCATCGCGGAATGCAACAAAACTCGGAATTCCGAAGATGTCCATTTCCTGGGCAATTTCAATATGATCGTCGCGATCGACGTAGTAAAACTCGAAGCCGTTAAATGTTTGCTCGATTTCCGGCATGAACGGATCTAAGAAGCGGCAATCCGGGCACCAGTTTGCTGAGAATAAAAAGACGGCATTTCCTTGTTTTGCTGTATCGAATTCTTGTTTGGATTGTAATGTTTTCATGATGATTTCCTCCTTTGATTTCCCTAGAAGTCATTGCCCTCATCATAGCATATTCAATTGTGGCTGTGCGTTTTCGTGCTTGGTTTGCTATACTGCAACTAGAAAACACCTGGAAAGGACTTCACTATGGCAGATCAACCAATCAAACATCCGTTCGAACGCTTCGTCGGCTTCGTTGGCATGACGAGTTGTTTACGTTACGGCTATTCCTTCATTGATTCCGAAAGAAGCTTACCCGAAATCTTTTTGTACTTAGTCGTCGGTTTTGCGATCATCATTTTACTCGAAGCACTCGGAAAACGACTCGCTCGAAAATTGCCCGTCGTACGCATGCGGTATTTGACTCCACTTTACCTCATTTACCTCTATGTTTTCTTTACGAGTTTTTATTCAAGTTCATTCGGATTCTCTTTATGAAAAAAGCTGATTCAAAAAGTCATATGCTTGTTCGTCCACCATCCGGTCAAACAGGCGTATCCTTTAGAATCAGCTTTTTGTATTTAATATTCGATTTTTAAATCGCCATCTTGAATCCGACCGAGACGTCGTAATAGGCGATAAATGAAATAACTGATGATGCCAGGCGCAAGGAAACAGAGGACAGCGACTGCTAGATAATACTCCATTTCGAACCCCATCGTTTTTAATAACATCAACGGACCAACGAATCCGCTCGTGCCCATACCAGAACCTTCCGGATTGCTCTCAAGCATCAACAGAACAGTCGCAAATGGCGCTAGGATTGCGCCGGCTACAGTCGGCGGTAGAAGAATCCAAGGATTTCGAATGATATTCCCTACTTGTAACATCGACGTACCAATCCCTTGGGCAACCACGCCACCGATTCCGTTATCACGGTAACTGATGACGCCAAACCCAATCATCTGTGCCGCACAACCGATCGTCGCCGCCCCTGCAGCAAGTCCATCCAAACCAAGCATGATTCCAAGCGCGGCACTCGAAATCGGCGCCGTCAATGCAAGACCCATGACGGTAGCAACAAAAATTCCCATGAATAATGGTTCGCGTTCCGTTCCCCAACGAATCAACTCACCAAGATCCGTCATCCCTTTCCCAATCCACTTTCCCGCGTAACGTCCGGCAACGAATCCGGCTAGTAACGTAACAAACGGCGTCAATAAAATATCGAGTCGTGTCGTCTTTGAAACGAGTTTTCCGACCTCTGTCGCAAGAAGCGTTGCAATGTAACTCCCTGCTGGTCCTCCTGCTTCATATCCGAACGCACCAACGGCAACTGCTGCGAACAAGATCAGCGGTGGTGCCTCAAGTGCAAACGCTACAGCCACACCGATTGCTGGTCCAGTCAGTGCGATCGCCTGCTCTCCTAACTGAATGAGGAACTTCGCCTCTACACCACGCCCCACCAGTCCTTCACCAATCGTCCGGATGATGAGACCCATGATCAACGAACTAAACAAGCCAAGTGCCATATAACTTAATACGGTGATGAAATATACTTTAGGGCTAAGTGAAATCCCTTTTTGTTTGAACATCTTGTCACGTCCTTTTCTTAACATCGCGTATCATTATATCAAATCTCCTTTCTATCCGACTACATTGTTTTTTCAACTGACAAGACAGTCCGTACTTACATCGTTCTTATTAAACAAAAACAGACAGCGGATTCACATCCACTGTCTGTCATGTCATTCACTTAACTTGCAGCGTCGCGAGCGTCGTCGTATCGAGGTTCGTGACGAGTTTCCGAAGCAATTCCTTCGCCGCATCATAATCATCTGTATGCATGATCGATGCATGCGTATGGATGTAGCGTGCTGGTAAACCAACGACTGTCGTTGGAATCCCATTATTCGAACGATGGATGACACCACCATCGGTTCCACCTGCACCGACATAATATTGGTACGGAATCTTGTTCGATTCTGCCGTATCGAGGACGTAATCCGTCATCTCTTTTGAGAGAATCATGACACTGTCTTTAATTCGAAGCAATGGGCCTTGTCCGAGTTGACCGAATTCCGTTTTGTCTCCTGATGCATCATTGGCAGGAGAAGCGTCGACGACGAACGCGACGTCGGGATCGATGAGTGCTGTCGCTGTTTGCGCTCCGCGCAATCCAACTTCTTCTTGAACCGTTGCACCCGAGAACAAAATGTTCGGATGATCCGCCGCTGTCGTCTCTTCCAGTAATTCAATCGCCATTCCGACACCATAGCGATTATCCCATGCTTTCGCCATGATCTTCTTCGGATTCGCCATCGGTGTGAACGGGAAGAATGGTACGGCAGGAATACCCGGACGTACTCCAAACGATTCTGCCTCTTCTTTTGAGTCTGCACCGATATCGATGAACATGTCTTTGATCGCCATCGGCTTATTGCGTACTTCTTCTGTCAACAAGTGTGGTGGAATCGATGCGATGACACCAGGGATGACACCGTTATCCGTACAGATCGAGAAGCGTTGCGCAAGCAACACTTGGCTCCACCAGCCACCGAGCGGTTGAATCCGTAACATTCCGTTCTTCGTGATTTGCGTCACCATGAATGCCACTTCGTCCATGTGCCCGGCAACCATGACTTTCGGTCCTGTCGCATCGCCTGTTCGTTTTCCGAAAATCGAACCGAGTCCATCCGTAACGATCTCATCCGTGACAGGTGTGATGCGCTCGCGAACGAACTGACGAACGTCGTGCTCAAACCCTGGTGCCCCATTTAATTCCGTCAGTGTTCGAAATAACTCTCTCGTTTTTTCATTCATATGTATCGCCTCCTGCTTCTCATTATACAAAAAATTGCTTCTATCACTTAACCTTTTGTTTCTCTCTGAACGAATTATTTGGTACAGTAGGAATAGAACCTGTAAGGAGGGGAATTTTAATGAAAAAACGCTATTGGATTATCGGATTGGCAGCAGCTGTCGTCGCCGCTTTCGCAGTGAAGAAAGCCGTTGATGACAAACAACTTTCTGCCGAGGAAGCGCTCGAAATCACGAAACGCACATTTTCAGCAAAAGGACGTGTCCAAGGTGCATGGATCTCTGCAACACCAGAGGCTTACGCATATGAGTCACGTGACTACCAAAGCTACAAAGGTGGCATCTCGGTCCTTGAAGGTGATGACGAAAAAACGTATCAATTCACAGTTGATGCCGAAACTGGCGCTTTACTCGAATACGCTTAATCAAAAGACCGTGCTTCGATCGACGAAGTACGGTCTTTTTTCCACGTTCACCTGAAGGAGGTATGATTCATGTCGATTCTTGCTACGCTGTTTGTTATCCTCGTTGCTTTGGAACACTTTTATATTTTAGCACTTGAAATGTTCTTTCTTTCTTCCAAAGCGGCTCGTCGAACGTTCGGTTTAACGGACGAGGCTGTTGCATCACAACAAATTCGGACACTTTTTGCGAATCAAGGCTTATATAACGGATTTTTAGCAGCCGGACTCGTATTTGGTCTGATTCGTCAGGATGTTGCCATTCAATTGTTCTTTTTAGCGTGCGTCATCATCGCTGCGCTTTATGGCGCCGCGACCGCCAATCGCTCCATTCTACTCAAACAAGGCCTACCTGCCATACTTGCTTTCATCTTCGTGTTGCTTGCATGAGAAAAGCCTCTATCCGATTGGATAGAGGCTTTTTTTCTTAATTAACGCGGGTTGTCGTTGCGTTCGTAGATCGGGTTCATGTATTCCGTCGTCGAGTATAGACGTGGAACAACGATGTATAAGATGACCGCTGGTACAGCGATGATCAACAACATCAAGAGCATCGGTAACCAGTAGACGACTTTTTGTTGAAGATTATCCGAGTTACCGTCGATGTATTCTTTTACGCCATCAACTTTTGCAGCATCGGCACTCGTCAACAATTTACCGCTATCGGTATTGAAGAAGTGGATTTCACGTTTGATTGTGATGAAGATGCCGTCACGGACTGTCTCGATGACAGCGATCCCGCCGATGACTTCTTCTCCTTTTTCATTCGTGAACGTCTTCGGATCCTCGATTTCGACCGAACCTTTTTTATAATCGTAATGCGTCGTTGGTAATTCCTCATCTAATGCTTTCGTCATTTCTGAGGTATCAACCGCAGCAAGTACCGATTGACCGATACTTAATGCGAGAAAGAGCGCCGTTACGAAGGCTAAGCTTTTCTGCCACATCCCCAAATTCCCCCTTTACCTATAAGTACAAGTTCTTCAGTCAACAACATTGTACCAATTAATAAGAAAAAAGTGTGAAAGAAATACCAGGAAAATAAGAAAACTTTTTGTCTAAATTAATTTTGGTACGTTGCTTCCATCCGATAAATCGGTTGACCCATTGATGAAAAACGCTCTTCGTACTCTGTTCGGACGTTATCTTCCGGTTCATTCGCATGTAAATCAAGTGACATCCAGTCGAAGCGCATGCCGTATGCTGACATCGTCATCAAACTCGATTCGAACAACTTCCGATTATCTGTCTTGAAGTGGATTTGACCTTTCGCTGGTAAAATATCTTCATATGTCGAGAGGAATGTTTTATACGTCAAGCGGCGTTTCGCATGACGTGTCTTTGGCCATGGATCAGAGAAGTTCAAGTACACCCGGGACACTTCACCTTTTTCAAAGTAATCACGTAAGTCTTTTGCATCGACCGTCAAGACGCGAACGTTCGATTGTGGTGTTTCGACCAATTTTTGAACGATCGTCACGGCAACGCTTTCGAATAGTTCGATCGCGATGAAGTTGATATCCGGGTGTTGGTGCGCCATTCCGGTAATGAATGCTCCTTTCCCTGATCCCACTTCGATGTAGATCGGGTTATCATTCTTGAACTCGCTAGCCCATGCTCCTTTAAGAGATGCTGGTTCTGCTATATAGATCGAGGATTGTTCCTTCATATAATCCTGCGCCCATGGTTTATGTCGTAAACGCACTATCGTTCATCCTTTCCAAACTTAAATTATCCGCAGATAAGTTTATCATGATTCGGGTAATTATATAAGAACTTCTTCGTTTCCTATCGAAGAATGTTCAGCAGTTCGTCACTTGAGAAATAGTGAGCATTCTAATACACTTAAGGTACGTAAGAACCGAAAAGGAGGGCTATACTGTGGATGATTTCTTGATTAGTTGGGCATCTCCCATCGTTCTCGTCTTGGGAATCACTGCTTTGTTCGTCTGGGCGACTTTCGGAAAAGTCGACGTCGAATAAGGGCAATCTCTGTACCTTGTGTAATCATACACAAGGTACTTTTTTTATTTTCTAAATGATTTTAGGTTGGTTTTACCATGAAACAGATGTATACTTTTTTTGAAACAGATAATTTATTACAGCTATCGAACACCAAAAACGTTGGTAAAAAGGAGAATTGTAATGAACGAAAATAAAAACAGCGATTCAAAAGAATTAGTACAGAAGAAAACAGGTGCGGATCTCGTCGTCGATTCACTCATCGAGCAGGGTGTCGATTACATCTTCGGTATTCCCGGCGCCAAAATCGATTCCGTCTTCAATGTGTTACAGGACCGGGGACCTGAACTCATTGTTGCACGCCACGAACAAAACGCTGCCTTCATGGCTCAAGCCATCGGACGCTTGACGGACAAACCGGGTGTCGTCCTTGTGACATCTGGTCCTGGGGCATCGAATTTAGCGACTGGTCTTGTGACGGCGAACTCTGAAGGTGACCCTGTTGTCGCAATTGCCGGAGCTGTCACACGGGCCGATCGTTTAAAACGAACACATCAGTCGATGGACAATCAGGCACTCTTTACACCGATTACGAACTTCAGCGCGGAAGTACAAGATGCCGATAACATTCCAGAAGTATTATCCAATGCTTTCCGTACAGCAGAAACGACTTCCGGGGCTGCTTTCGTTAGTATCCCTCAAGACGTCGGATTGAGCGAAGCGAACGTCACGGCATTCCGTGCGGTTGAAGCACCGAAGCTCGGTGTTGCACCAGAAGCTTGGGTCGAAGAGACGGCTCGCTTGATTCAAGATGCGAAGCTGCCTGTCTTGTTACTCGGTATGCGCGCGAGTCAGCCAGATGTCGTACACGCGATTCGTTCGTTACTCAAAAACGTCTCGATTCCTGTCGTTCAGACATTCCAAGCAGCTGGCACATTATCACGTGAACTTGAATCGAATTTCTACGGACGTGTTGGATTGTTCCGTAATCAGCCAGGAGATGCGTTACTTGCAGAAGCGGATCTCGTCCTCTCGATCGGATATGACCCGATCGGCTATGATCCGAAATTCTGGAACCAACCGACGCACGACCGCACGCTTGTCCACATCGATCAAATGCGCGCTGAAATTGACCACTTCTATCGTCCAGACCGTGAACTTGTCGGTGATATGGCGAAAACGGTCGATGCGATCGCTAAACGCCTGCAACCACTCACTTTACCTGAGAGTTCCGTGCAATTCCTCGAAGGATTACATCAACGTCTTGTTGATCGCGATGTTCCCCCAGTCGCGGATTCTCCATTGACGCACCCGCTTTATTTCATGAAGACGTTACGCGAAAAAATTGCGGATGATGTCACGGTCACAGTCGATGTCGGCTCTCACTATATCTGGATGGCACGTCATTTTCGTTCATATGAACCACGCCACCTTCTCTTTAGTAACGGGATGCAAACACTCGGCGTCGCACTTCCTTGGGCAATCGCGGCAACACTCGTACGTCCAGGAAAAAAAGCTGTCTCGATTTCAGGTGACGGCGGATTCCTCTTCTCTGCAATGGAACTTGAGACAGCTGTCCGTTTGAACTCACCACTTGTCCACTTCGTCTGGCGCGACAGCGGATTCGATATGGTCGCGTTCCAACAAGAGATGAAATACAAACGGAAATCCGGTACGTCATTTGGTGACGTCGATCTCGTCAAATATGCGGAAAGCTTTGGAGCAAAAGGACTCCGCGTCAATCATCCTTCGGAACTCGCAGCAATCATGGATGAAGCACTCGCGACAGACGGTCCCGTCATCGTCGATGTACCGATCGATTACCGTGACAATATCGCGCTCGGAGAACAAGTTCATCTCGATCAATTGAACTAAGGAGGATTCACATGGCACACGATAAAACACTCGTCCAGATTTCAACGATGATGGCACTGCTTGACGGCGTATTTGAGAGTGAAGTCACGTATGCTTCCGTCCTTGATCAACGTGATTTCGGTATCGGAACGTTTGACCACTTAGACGGTGAGATGATTGGATTCGATGGTCAATTCTATCAACTCCGCTCAGATGGTAGTGCTCGACCGCTCCAACCTGAGACGACGACACCTTTCGCGACATTAACCCGTTTCGAGCCGGAACAAACCCTGACCGTGACGGAAGAGATGTCAAAAGCGACGTTTGAGCACTGGCTGAACGAACAACTCCCAACGATCAATAGCTTTTATGCTATCCGGATTGACGGAACATTCACGGAGGTTCAGACACGCACCGTCGCACGCCAGGAAAAACCGTTCGTTCCAATCACGGAAGCTGTCGCTTCTCAAAGCGCTCGTACGTTCGAGCACACGGAAGGAACGCTTGCCGGATACTATACACCACGATTTGGTCACGGTATCGCCGTCGCCGGATATCACCTTCATTTCATCGATGCTGCTCGCGCAGGTGGTGGTCACGTCTTTAACTACACAGTTAAGAACGTCACCGTCACATTCGAAGAAAAGCCGCAACTTGATTTACGTCTACCGACGACAGCAGCTTATCGATCGGCAGATCTCGAAAGTCATGATATTGAAAAAGAAATTAAAATCGCTGAAGGTTAAGCAAAAAAGCGTGTCGTTCCCTTTCGGAATGACACGCTTTTTAGTCGTTTGAGTATTCAAGTAGCTGTTCAAGAAAATGATAACTGTCGTCGACATCCGGATGACGCGTATCTTCATACCAGTAGAGTGACAATACTGCTTGCGCTACGACATACCAGTGCATCCGTTGTTTCAGATCACTCGTCAAAGGATGTCCATAATGTTCGAACCATTCTGGCCAAGCCGCTTCGTCGACATAACTATATAACATCATTCCAAGATCGTACGCACGGTCAGCAATAATCGCATCATCCCAATCGTTCAGATAGAGTTGACCGTCTGCTCCCGTCAACCAGTTATTGTGGTTCAAATCTGAATGACAAACGACCTGCTCATCCGTTCTTACCTGCTCCAGATTTTGTTCGAGGTAAACCATCGCATGTTCCACGAGCTCCGGATCCTCTAAATCATCCGGTTGAAAGTACAAACGACATTGTCGCAATAACTCATCAGGTTCGATCGGGCGCTGGTCAAGCTGTTGTAGCATGAACAGTAATTCCTTCGAATCATGGATTTTCCCAAGCAAACGTGCTACTTCAGGACGTTCCATCATTTCGGGCTCTAACTCGTCGCCTTCAATGAACTGTTGGGCGCTGATGACGTCCCCACTATAAATCCGTTTCGTCCATAATAACTTCGGAACGATTCCGTCTGCGGATAAAATCGCCAAAAACGGCGATGAATTTCGTTTTAAAAACAACTTCGATTGTCCGGTTGAAGCGATGTACGCTTCTCCTGTGATTCCACCTGCTGGCGTAAGGGTCCAGCCTTCACCAAGCGCATCTAAAATATCTAATTCCATTATAATCCGCTCAACTTTTTTAGTAGATTTGCCTAAGGCACAATGCTTATCTTAACACGTTGCGATCGTCGTTGACAACGGAAGGACCTGAATCCTGTCGACACCTTTCAGAAGCGGGTCGACCGAGGCCTCATCCCCTTGTACATGCACATTCCAGCGCGAATGATCAAGTGAGACTTCAACGATTTCGCGCGTCGTATTGTAAACGATGAGCGTGCGTTGCCATGCATCATACGAGTGGACCGCTCCAAGTTCATAAGCAATGACACCCGGACGTAAGTCGATGAAATGAAGCAACTCGCGAATCTGATTCGCTCGGTGCAACCGGAATCCGCCATGCATTCTACGAATCTGCAAAATCGTCCTGATGTATGTGACAAGGGACAGATGATCATCCCGCCGTTCCCAGTCCATTCGATTGATCTCGTCTGGTGCGTTATAGCTGTTTTCAACACCTTGTTTCGTGCGTAAGAACTCTTGACCTGCGTGAAGAAACGGAATCCCTTGCGCAAACAAGGCAATCGTCTGAGCTAGGCGACTCATCCGCAATAATTGCTGTTCATCTGCCTCTGGACAAGATAACTTTAATTTATCGTATAACGTATGATTGTCGTGCGCCTCGACGTAATTGATGGAATAGGTAGGTTCCGGAAAACGTCCGTACGTTTGATTGTCGATATGGACACTTCCCGCAATCCCGTTTCGGACCTCCCCTTCCTTCCAGCCATCTCCCGCAACGAAACCTCGGTCGAATTCACTGAACGTCGATCCTTTTAACGCGTCACGGAACACATCATTAAAATGGGCGATCCGCGGCATTTGCGCAGCGGAGGCACTCATCGCCTTTAATCGTTCCGGTAACGCTGTCGCGAGATCCCACCCTTCTCCATACACCAGAATCGTTGGATCAATCGCATCGAGCGCCGCACGAACATCATTCATCGTCTCAATATCATGAATCCCCATCAAATCAAATCGAAAGGCATCAATCCGGTAGACTCGAGCAAAGTACGTCAAACAGTCAACGATCAGACGGCGCATCATGAATCGCTCAGATGCGGTATCATTTCCGACACCTGTTCCGTTCGATAGTGTTCCGTCTACTTCGTAGCGGAAATAATAACCAGGGACAAGCTGTTCGAGAGAGGAGCGTTCTCGAATGAAGACGTGATTCATGACGACATCGAATGTGACACGAATGCCTGCTTCATGGAGTCGCTCTACCATTTCCGCGTATTCTCTGACGCGAACGAGTGGTTCAACCGAACTCGCATAACTCCCAGCTAGCCCGAACCAAAGCATTGGGTCGTATCCCCAGTTATATGGAGACCGCGTCCGTTCATCGGTCGTCTCAAAAAAGTGGACTGGTAGCAATTGCAGATGGGTGATCCCGAGATCCAGGAGATAATCAAGTCCCGTCGCATGACCTCGAGGAGAGCGCGTTCCTCGTTCCGTCATCCCTGTGTATTGACCCGGATAACTTGAACCAGCTGAGTGATCGATCGTGAAATCACGGATATTCGCTTCGTAGATGACAGCGTCTGACGGTTTGACGAACAGAGGACGCGCGACACGCTTCGGGAACCACTTGGTCATCGTCCGTTCGACGTCAACGATGACACCGTATCGACCATTCTCCGATATCGCACTAGCGTACGGATCAACGACCTCTTTTGTGCCAAGGTATGTCGTCACTTCATACCGATACCAGCACTCTGCGATATCTTGTTCCAGTTGAAGATGATAAGCACCTTGCTCGTGTCGCTCCATTTCGTACTTTCCGAGCAACCGTTCATCTTGATCGTACACGACACACATGATCCGTTCTGCGACCGGTGACCAAACAGCAAAGTGAAATGTACCCTTTTCTTCCCAGACACCGAGCTTCCCTTCGTAACGGTACTTGCGCTCGAACGCTTCCGTCCGGACTAACCGGTCAGGAACGACGCGAATCGACCTCCCTGCTCCGAACACCTCATATCGGCATTCGAGCTCGACCGGTTCCAGAACCGTCAATTCATAAATCACCAGTTGTTCCTCACGGTGTGTTTCGACTTGCTGGATCGCAAGTGATTGTCCATCACATTCAAGCGACCAGTGGATTGACGGATTGCCTTCGACCTCGACTCGGATGCTTTGGAACGATGAGAACTCCGCCCGGATCACTGGTATCGCTACTTCTTGGTTTGTCATCTCTTTCGCAACGACAATGCCGTCGCTCCCTCCCTTACTCTTGAATGCGTGACTGTTCCTCACTTTGGATCGCCATTTGAAACGGAATCGATACGGTTTCCTTTAGGATTTTTTCACACACACGCATTTGAGCAGCTTTTGTATGAGTCGCATTCCCATTCATACGATTCAACCATTTAGGAAAATCCACTTTATTGACATACGTCGTCGTCGTTTCTTTTGGAATCTTATCAAAATAACCACTTGGAGCTAAGATGACCCGTTCGATCGGTAAATCGTAATCTCGTCCAAGAATCGTATGCAAAATGTCTTCCGTTCGTTTTAAACTGATATTCGGGTTCAAAATCTGTTTCACAGATGCTTTGAACGGTTGTTCCCGCCACAACTTATCTCGTCGAATATGATAAATACTCTCTTCACCATCGAGCCATTCCATGATATAGATCGCGGACGGACCGACGACAAATGGACTCAACTCGACTTCTCCGACTTGATAGTGAATGACCGCCCGATAAAACATCGCATATTGTTCATTTAGTAGATGCAACATCTGATAGAAGTCTAAATGACGTTTTAATGGAATCCGCCAAATGTCCTCCTCCCCTGCTCCGCCAGCGACGTTCAAGAGTTTTTGTAACTCGAGACGTTTTTTGTACCATTTATCAAACGCTCTTCGAGATAATTGTTTACCCGGAAGTTGAATGACTTCACTTTTTTTCATCACTTGCCACCACTTCTTCGGACGGATAAGCGTCTCCCCTGGAAACAATTCTCCTGTCTCCCATTTGCGATAAACGTTCGTATAATCAAGTGCCTGGTGTTCAACAAATCGTTTCGTCATCTCTAGCGGATTTTTTTCAAATCGACTATCTAAGTCATATAGTTTCATCAAAATTGCGATGGGGATCACCTCATTCCTCTTCACCTAGATGAATCCGATAAACCGGCTCATATCGCGGTGAAACCTCTGGTCGTACTTCAAATAGAACGAGTTCACGAACAGTCCACTCTATTGATCGGATCGGACTCGTCTTCCATTCGGCTGCCTCAGCGCGCCACTTTTTCGCGATCGTGACATGCGGAACGAATGGTCTGGTCGAATTCGGATCAATCTGTTCCACTAATTGAAACAATTCTTCCGATTCCGTTCCAAATCCTACGACGCGTGGTCGTTCATCCCGACCGAACGTGATCAAACGATCGAATCGTAGCACGAACGGTTCCATCGTACGCGCGATCTGCTGTAACTGCTGTTTCCACGACTGCTGTTCTTTTTCCTCCAATGGACCGAAAAAACGAAGTGTTAGATGATACTCTTCTAACGTATAGACGTTACGAAAGTACTCAGGTAGCGATAACCGTTCAGCAAGATTTGCCAAATCTTTAGAAGGGATCGGCAAAGCAATGAAAAAGTGTCGTTCTTGTCTCATCGTCGCGCTCACTCCTTCATACGACCACTGATACCATACAGAATCGCGCCTAGGATACTACTACTTGTATATACCCAAAAGACGGTATAGATTGTACTCTCCTCGAGTACAAAACCACTCATCAGATTAAACAACGCTGTCGCGAGTCCCGTCGTCGTCGCCATATATGTACTGACGGCTGTTGCGACCATCGTCTCTGGAACGAGAGATCGCACATAATCTAAGGCGACAGGGATCAACAGACCAACGATCATTCCTTGCATCGCAGATAATACCCACAGCATGACGATTGGAAGTTCTAAAGCAATCATCGCCGTCCGCGCAGCCGACAACAAGGAAACGAATACAAGAACCGGAATCGCTCCGAATCGTAATAACAGACGCGAGGCGATGCGCATGAACGGAATTTCGCACAGAACGGCGACAAAGAATAATGTTCCGACGAGTGCCGTCGTCTCACCACGAATCGTGACGTAGCTGCCAAAGTAATAATTGTTGGCGAAGATGGGTCCGAAGATCAAACTCCCCCCTGCTAGGAACAACAGGAAGCGTCGATTCGAAAAGAGCTGTTTTAACGGTACGGGTTGCTGATGTGAAACATGGACGCTGCCCGTCTCTTCAATGCCGATCAGCACAAGGAAACCGAGAACCCATGCTGCACCGGTTGAATAAAAAATCAGATTTAGTCCGCCACCCTCAGTGATTTGCCCAAGAATGAAAACAGCTAAAGCGAACCCTGCTGAGCCGAAAAGACGTAAAGCGCCGTAATCCACTTTACGCTTTCGCGTGTACTCGATCGCTAATGTATCCACGAGCGGAATATGCGCGCACTGGAACAACGCCCAAACGCAAGAAATCAATAATAAAAGTAGATAAGCAGACGTCAGTAAGTAACTGAGTGTAAAAATACCGGCAGCAAGCATCGCGACGAGCAAGAGTCGTTTCGGTTTTCCGAGTCGGTCCGCCGCGATTCCCCAAACAGGTTGTAGGAAAATGGAGAGAATCGGTCCAATCGCAACGATTGTTCCAATCTCTGAAGCAGACAGTCCGAACGCGTCGTTTGAGAAATAAAGCGCGAGATACGGAATGAGTGCTCCTTGTCCAAAGAAAATAAAGAAATATAAGGCTTGGAAATGATAGGTTTGAAGATTTTTCACACGGAACTTCCTTTCAAGAAGCAATCCCCCCATCTTTACGATGCGGGGATCATCAATCATTATTTTGCGAGCTCATAAATCGCTTCTGCATAGATTGCGACAGCAAGCAATAGTTCATCAAAATCAACATATTCATCGACTTGGTGGGCAACTTCAGGACCACCCGGGAAGACTGGACCAAAAGCAACTCCCGCCGTCAATGAACGCGCATATGTGCCGCCACCAATTGCTATCAGATCAGCTGATTGGTTCGTATGGCGCTCATAAACGGCACTTAGCGTCTTGATCAATTCATGGTTTGGATCAACATGGTGCGGTGTCATGTGCGTCCGCGTCTGCAATTCAAAACCATATCCTGCCGCGGCTTCCTTGATGATTTGCAAACGTTCCGTGAAGTCTGCTGTATACGGGTAACGGATATTGATTGATGCCGTTCCTTGCTCTTCGGCGTAACGGAATACACCGCCATTGATCGTTAAGTCACCTGTCTCGTCTGAAGCAGCGACACCCATCGCTACACCGCGAGAATCCCGGAACATATGCGTCACGAGTTGAATGTAACGACGACCGTTATAATCCAAGTGAAGCGTATTGAGGAAACGTGCCAAATGTAAAGCAGCATTTTTACCATTGTCCGGCTCCATCGCATGGGCTGCGACACCATTGACATCAAGTATGAGACCTTCCGTTTCTTGCTTGACTGTTCCCGTCAAACCTTGTTCTTCAAGATAAGCATGGAAATCCGTCTCAAGCGTTCCTACTTCGACGACACGAAGAAGCGCTTGGGCATGACCTGGAACCATGTTCGGACGTTCGCCACCTTCAAAACGAACGAGATGGTAGCCTGTATCAGATGCTTGCGCTGGTTTCCCTTGAATCAATAACCCATCATAGAGTCCTTTTTCCGCATTGATGATCGGGAAGTCGGCATCTGGTGCAAAACCAAGTGTGGGCATCTCTTCATGTTTGAAGTAATGATTGACACAACGCCATTCACTCTCCTCATCCCCTCCTGCAATCAGACGGATGCGCTTCGAGAGTGGTAAGCCAAGTTCTTTGACGATTTTAAAAGCGTAATAAGCTGCCATCGTCGGTCCTTTATCATCGATTGCTCCACGTGCATACAGTTTTCCATCTACAAGCGTCGGGTTGAATGGACCGTATGTCCAGTGATCGCCACCAGCTGGTACGACGTCTAAGTGACAAAGAATACCGAGTAACTCTTCCCCTTGACCATATTCCAAATGTCCTGCATACCCATCGACATTTTTTGTCGTGAACCCATCGCGTTCCCCTGTCGCGAGCATCCAATCGAGGGCACGTTTGACTTCATGACCAAACGGCGCGCCCTCTTCGATCGTGGATTCGTCGAGTACACTCGGAATCCGTAATAATTCTTTTAAATCTTCTAATAAGTCCTCGCGACGTGCGAGTACTTCCTCTTTCCAATTCACCATCTGATTTCGCTCCTTCATTACGGGTTTTGGATTCGTTTCCTATACACCTTCCTAGTATAGCGAATATTCGTTCAGATACGAACATCCAAATTCTGTTTTCTTTTTTATTTATTGAAATGACGAACATTAATCTAAAATAAAACCTAAATTATCGACTTTACAAACCATTTGAATATATTTTTTATGAAAACGTTCGGTTAAATTACTTGCATTTTAATATCAAAACGTTATACTAAAGGCGAAACAACTGGATATTGCATTGTCTTTTGTCACCCGAAGCTTTAGAACACTATTCTATCCATTGGGGGAGTGGTTATACCAATGAAAGATTCTACAGACCGTATGTTGACCCGGATTAAATCGATCTATCTCTACATCCAAGAGAACGGAGCTACTACGACAGCAGAGTTGGTTGAAGAGTTTGGCATCACTTCAAGGACCGTCCAGCGGGATTTGAACGTGCTTGAATACAACAATCTCATTGTGAGCCCTCGACGCGGTACATGGACGTCGAGTAAGAAACAAAAGCAAGCGGGTTGATCCACTGTTTCACTATGTATATCTTTCGATGACGCGATTCTTCGCGTCTTTTTTTGTTATCTTTTTTAAAACGTGGGGTATAGCTATTGGGAGAAGGAGATGATGAGAATGAATATTTTAATCATTGGAGCAAACGGAACGACAGGACGCAAGATGGTCGAATTGATCGCTAAACAAGGAGATCACCAAGCGATCGCGGTCGTACGGGAAGAAAATCAAATCAACGATTTGATTGCACTCGGCGCATCTGAAGTCAGACTTGGGGATTTGACGAAGGATGTCAGTGGCGTCATCAGTAACGCGGACGTCGTCATCTTTGCAGCGGGTGCTGGTGGCGCATCGGACGAATTGACACGCGCCGTCGATCAGGAAGGTGCGATCAAAGTCATCGATGCAGCAAAAGCCAACGGGATCGATCGTTTCCTAATGCTCAGTTCAGTCGGTACGGAAGAACCGAAAGGCGAACTAAAAGTGTATCTTGAATCGAAAGCAGCAGCAGACGCTCACCTCAAAGAAAGTGGACTCGACTATACAATCGTCCGTCCTGGTCCGCTCAGCTACGATGACCCAACAGGTACTGTTGAAACGAAAGAGCATTTTGATTCATACGAAGATCGTAAGGTGTCTCGTGACGATGTGGCAGCGCTGTTCGTTCACTTGATTGATCATCCGACACAATCTCGTGTATTCGAAGTACTCAGCGGTCCTTATCCGATCGCAGAAGCACTACGTAATCAATAATTAAATCCCACAATAAAAGGCGATGGAATGTACATTCACTCCACCGCCTTTTTGCTTTGCTTATTCAGGTTGCCAATCAAATAACGACAATTCCTCTTGTGTCAGTTCACGGTAGTCCCCGAGTGCAAGTGCCGAATCAAGCTCTAAACGACCAATCGAGCGCCGTTTCAAGAACGTGACCTCTTTACCTAGGGCAAGCATCATCCGTTTGACTTGATGGAACTTCCCTTCCGTGATCGTCAATTCAAGCGTTGAATCTGTTTCTGTCGTCGATAAGATGACGAGTTTTCCTGGCTTTGCCTGATAACCGTCTTCTAAGGTGACGCCTGCCGCAATTGCCTCGACGTCTTCTTGCGTCAATACACCTGTCACTTCCGCGTAATACGTTTTTTCAACGTGTTTTTTCGGAGACATCAAGGCATGATTGAACGCTCCATCGTTTGTCAGTAACAACAAACCTTCTGTATCCTTATCAAGTCGTCCGACCGGAAACGGTTTGAAATACGTCACGTCTTCAAACAACAGATCGATGACGGTCTCATCTCGTTTATCCTCCGTCGCACTAATGACACCCGGTGGTTTATTCATCATCAAGTAGATGTATTTTTGATACGTGACCGGTTCGCCGTACATCAGAACCTGTTGTGACTCGACATCGACATGTTGTTTCGGATCACGAACGATCTCACCATCGACTTGAATTGCCCCTGCCTTGAGCAAAAGTTTTACTTCTTTTCGGGAGCCTGCCCCCATGTTGGATAACAATTTATCTAGACGCATGATTTCGTCCTCGTTTCAATGAAAATTTACGCCCTAATATGACCTCTGCTAAACCACTCCAAATCGAAAGTCCAGCGAAAATCACGATTCCAACTGCCGCACCAATGATCAGGATCAACAGAGATGCCCATGTCGTCTCTGGTAAGAAGGACACCATTCCCCACTTCACGAGTGCAACACCTGCTCCCATCAATGCACTAATGATTAAAATCAATGATGTCCGGCGCAAGACGGTACTGAATGGGAACTTCACCGTTTGTGTGATCCGGAGGAACATTAATCCCGTCGCAACGAGATAGCCGATGATCGTCGCATATCCAGCACCTGTTCCATCACCTGTCAAATGAATCAACGGTGCATTCAAGAGATACTTCGCAAGTAATCCTGCAAGAGTTGCAATGATCGTGAAGTACTGACGGTTAATCCCTTGAAGGACTGCTGCCGTTACAGAATACAAGGCAAGGAACAACGCACTCGGCGCATAACTTAACAGATAGACCCACGCCGCTTGATCTTTTGGGAATAACACATGGAACGTTTCTTCACTGAGGAGAATCATCCCGACGACTGCCGGAATCGTCACAAAGAAAACAAGTTGATAAATCTGTGAGATTTGAGCCCGTACTTTCCGCATATCTCCTTGCGTGAAGGACGCTGTTAACAGTGGAGTTGCAGATAACGACAATCCTGTTGCGACCGACACCGGAATCAAGACGATCTTATGACTATCCGCAATCAGATAGGCAGTCGCGTTTCCGGCCGCTTCGAGCGTGTAACCGATACTTTGTAAGGCGGCATTCATCGTATTCTGGTCGATGACTTGATAAAGGGGTGTCGAAAGACCGACCATGACGATTGGAATCGCATACGTCAATAATTCCTTATACAAATCCGTTAACGGGCGATCCGGCGAACGGACGGTTTGAGTAGCACGAAGTTCCTGTAAGCCACTCGCACGTTTGCGGAAATAATAGATCAGAACCGCAACACTACCAATTGCGCCAATGAAAGCGCTGAATGTTGCAATCGTTGCGGCAAATGCTGCACCTGAATCAAACAAATAAATCGCGATGCTGACTCCTGCAAGCAAGAAGATGATCCGGACGATTTGTTCCAAGATTTGCGAAATCGCGGTCGGTCCCATCGATTGATACCCTTGGAAATAACCTCGGGTCATACTCATCGGTGGAATCAAGAGTAAAGCGAAACTCACGCCACGAATCGTCATCGTGACAGCATCAACGTATGCTGCTGAATCAACGTCACCACCTGGAATGGCCCGGTGTGCTAAATACGGTGCGAGAAAGAATAAAGCAAGGAAGGAAACAATCCCGGTCAAGGACATGATTTTCAGACCAGACCGATATAATCTTTCACTCGTATCATACTCTCCTAATGCATTGTATTTGGCGACGAATTTCGAGACGGCGACAGGAATCCCTGCTGTCGCGAGTCCGATCATGATCGCATAATAGTTATAGGCATACGTATAAAACATAATACCTGTAGCACCGACCATGAACTGGAATGGAAAGAGGTAGATCAAACCTAGTGCGCGGGAAATCAGTGACGCACCGGATAGGAGCATCGTCCCACGAACGAATCCCGCATTACCGGGAGAAGTGGACTGTTTATTGTTGACTGTGGACATGGTAACATCCCTCACGCTTTCTAATTTTTAAACTCGACACTCTAATCATGACTGTCTCATTATACAAGTTCTCTCGTACACAATTGCAAATCATTATACCGCTGTCTTTCTGGAATTGAAAGAGACGGTTTGTTTACAGTCGCAACTTCTGCTAAAGTGAAACAAGCAGAATTCTATGAATGAGGTGACCATATGTACGATGTAATCGTAATCGGGGGCGGACCGAGCGGCTTGATGGCAACGCTCGCCTCCTTACAAGCTGGAGCTCGAACACTCCTGCTCGATAAAGGGAATAAATTAGGACGGAAGCTCGCAATCTCTGGCGGCGGACGCTGTAACGTCACGAATCGAAAACCACTCGACGAGCTCGTCCAGTCGATTCCGGGAAACGGACGTTTCTTATATAGCGCCTTCTCTCAATTCAACAATGAATCGATCATCGAACTCTTCGAAGGATTTGGCGTCGCACTTAAAGAAGAGGACAACGGTCGGATGTTCCCTGTCTCAGATAAGGCAGCGGATGTCGTTCGTGTATTGATTGATCAAATCCGCGCGCATGGTGCCGAGATTCAAACGGATGCGCAAGTCGCTACGCTCGATTTCCATCCAGACGGTGCTTTTGCAGCTGTCATATTAGAGAATGGCATGCGTCTTGAAGCGAAAAGTTGTATCGTCGCGGTCGGTGGTCAATCTGTTCCGCATACCGGTTCAACGGGTGACGGCTATCCGTGGGCTGAAAAAGCGGGTCACACGATCACGGAACTCTTCCCAACGGAAGTTCCGATTCTGTTAGGTGATACGTTCATTCACGAAAAAACATTACAAGGGCTGTCGCTGCGTGACGTCGCTCTAACGGTCCACGGTAAAAAAGATAAGGCGATCAAAACACATACAGGTGATCTACTGTTCACACACTTCGGTTTAAGTGGTCCGATTGCTTTACGGTGTAGCCAATATACGATCAAAGAACGCAAACGTTCGAAAGAAACGATTGTTCATCTATCGATTGATCTCTTCCCGGACGAATCCCTCGGTGCCTTAACGGAACGTTTCCAAGCTGCGCTTGCCGCAAATCCGAAGAAAACAGTCCGCAATGCTCTTCGTGGTTTCGTACCAGAACGGTTGCTTGAACTCCTATTTGCTCAAATCGGCTTTGGCGATGAAGTCTGTACACAAGTGAAGAAACAAGACTGGACGGACTTCCTCCAACAATTGAAACGATTCCCACTCAGAGCAACGGGAACGCTCGATTTCGATAAAGCCTTCGTCACGGGTGGCGGCGTCTCGATCAAAGAGATTGATCCAAAAACAATGATGTCAAAAAAAGCCGAACGATTATTCTTCGCTGGTGAAATTCTTGATATTCACGGCTATACGGGTGGATACAACATTACAGCCGCGTTCGTGACGGGTCATTGCGCCGGTAGCCACGCCGCAGAAATGGCACGTGACACTGTCTCTTAATATGAACAAGACCCGATTCGTCTGTGTTAATCAGAAGAATCGGGTCTTTTCTTTTTATGCATCAGTCAATCGGTGTGAACGATCGGCTCGAAAACTTATCTGTCTCGACTAAGGCAAACAATTCATTATCCTGTACGAAAATCCCTTTTGAACCATAGACCTTCGGACTTGCCGTCTCTCCCGTGATCGTCTGATCTTTCTGATCAATCGAATAGAGATAGAGTGCTTCTGAATCAAGTGTGTAGATGCGTCCTTGTCGTTCCGCAAGACCAATTGGTCGGAAGTCGGATTCGAATACTTTCTTCGCATCACTTCGCATCCCATTCGCCGGTTCAATTTTACTTCGTTCTACGATCGATAAATACGGCGGCTTTTGCTTTTTCTTTAAAGCCCGTTTTTTCTTTTCCGACGCATCTGGATCAATCTTAATTTTATCCTCTTTCATGGCGAAACGAGTCAATTCCACACGTCCGATTGCACGGATATGATTGATCGTATAGAATTCCTTTTTCTTCGCATCATATCCAAGCCCATGGAAACTGTCTCGAATCGTCGTCCCCTGTACTTTTTCACGTTTTTCTTCGCTCCAGACACCATCTTTTCGCGTGATTGTCACGAGAATCTGATTCGATGTCAATAAAGCGACGGTCTCTCCGTCAACGAGTGTCATGCCATCGAGGCCAGAAAGAAGTAATTTCCCTTCTTCTAATTGGAAGGAGGCATTGATCCTCTCACCTGTTCCACTAATTTCAAAGAAACGATAATCGTCTGTGACGACGAGGTACGACCCGATGGAATCATCATATAACATCTGCTGGACATTCTTAATTAATGGTTCTTCCGGATTCGGAATAGCTGAAGGCGTTTTCGTCGGCACCTGTTTGACAGCTGCCTGATGCTTCGATTGCGTCTCGATTTTCGCGAACGTTTCCTGAATACGCGACATCGTCTCTGGTTTTGAGAAGACGAGCAGTACACAAAGAATCAAACCCGAAACGACGGCAAAAATCGTTGTATAGACTATATAAGATCGTTTCATTGATGGTAATCGCCTTTCTTTCTCGGTTTCTGATTCAGTGTAGCAGAAGGACGTTCAAAAAAAAAGCGGACTTGCGACGGAAATGAAGAAACCCCCTCCATTCGCGTCAAACGAATGAAAGGGGCTATGGCTTAATTTGCTACGATGTTGATTAATTTTTTCGGTACGACGATGACTTTTCGAACCGTCTTGTCGCCGATCCATTCTTGTGTCTTTTCGTCGGCAAAGGCAAGTGCCTCGATTTCTTCTTTTGTCGCGTCGATGTTGATTTCGATTTTCGAGCGAACTTTTCCGTTCACTTGAATGACGAATTCCATTGTATCGCTGACGAGTTTCGATTCATCGAATGTTGGCCATGTCGCATACGTCAATGTCTCTTCAAATCCAAGTTGTTCCCAGAGTTCCTCACCAAGGTGCGGTGCAACTGGTGTTAACAATTGGATGAACCCACGAAGGAAGTGACGCGGAAGCACCGGCTGTTTGTTTGCTTCGTTGACGAAGACCATGAGTTGCGAAATTCCGGTGTTGAACTGGATGTTCGCGAAGTCTTCCGTAACCTTCTTGACCGTCTGGTGGTATGTCCGTTCGAAGTCAGCATCGACTTCTGCGACATCTTGAATGTCTGCTGTCCGTTCGAACAAGCGCCAGACACGATCGAGGAAACGACGCGCACCGTCAAGTCCGTTCTCAGACCAGGCAACTGATGCATCGAGTGGACCCATGAACATTTCATACAAGCGTAACGTATCCGCACCATGCGATTTAACGATTTCATCCGGATTGATGACGTTACCGCGTGATTTCGACATTTTCTCGTTGTTCTCTCCAAGAATCATCCCTTGGTTGTATAACTTCTGGAATGGTTCTTTTGTTGGCACGACGCCTGCATCATACAAGACTTTATGCCAGAAGCGTGCATACAATAAGTGGAGAACGGCGTGTTCCGCACCACCGATGTAAATATCGACTGGAAGCCAGTATTTTAATTTTTCTGGATCCGCGATCGCCTCTTCATTGTGCGGATCGATGAAACGAAGATAATACCAGCAGCTTCCGCCCCATTGTGGCATCGTATTCGTCTCGCGACGCCCTTTCATTCCTGTTTCAGGATCCGTATAATCCAACCAGTCTTCCGCAAGCGCAAGTGGTGATTCGCCTGTACCAGACGGCTTGATCTCCGGAATGATTGGAAGTTCGAGCGGTAATTCCTCTTGGCTAAGCGTCTTCATCGAACCATCTTCCATATGAACGACTGGGATTGGCTCACCCCAATACCGTTGACGACTGAACAACCAGTCGCGGAGACGATACGTGATTTTCTTGCGTCCGACTTGATTCGTTTCGAGTTCAGCAATCATCGTCTCGATTGCTTCTTGTTTTCCAAGACCATCAAGCATATGCGAGTTGACGTGTTCGCCCTCTCCTGTATAGGCTGCTTCATCGACGTTTCCACCCGCGACGACCTCAACGATTGGCAAGTCGAATTGTTTCGCGAATTCATGGTCGCGCTCATCGTGTCCTGGAACTGCCATGATTGCACCCGTTCCATAAGAAGCAAGGACATAATCAGCGATCCAGATCGGAAGACGATCACCTGAGATTGGATTGACGGCGAAAGCACCCGTGAAGACGCCTGTTTTTTCCTTCGCTAAATCCGTCCGTTCGAGGTCTGACTTCGTTTGGACTTGCGAAATGTACGTATCGACGGCTTCCTTGTGATCCGCTGTCGTGATGTCAGCTACGAATGGATGCTCCGGCGCAAGCACGAGGTACGTCGCACCAAAGATTGTGTCCGGACGTGTCGTAAAGACCGTGACTTGTTTTTTATGTCCATCAATCGTGAAATCGATCTCAGCACCTTCTGATTTCCCGATCCAGTTCCGTTGCATCTCTTTAACAGAATCCGGCCAATCGAGGTCATCGAGATCTTCAAGAAGACGATCCGCATATTCCGTGATTTTCAAGACCCACTGACGCATCGGAACACGCACGACCGGATGATTTCCGCGTTCAGATAATCCGTCGATGACTTCTTCATTCGCAAGAACGGTTCCAAGTGCCGGGCACCAGTTGACCGCGACTTCGTCCACGAACGCAAGTCCTTTTTCATACAACTTCGTAAAGATCCACTGTGTCCATTTGTAGTACTTCGGATCCGTCGTGTTGATTTCACGATCCCAGTCATAGGAGAATCCAAGTTCTTTCAACTGACGCTTGAACGTCTCGATGTTTTTCGCTGTGAATTCACGTGGGTCATTCCCTGTATCGAGGGCGTATTGTTCTGCTGGTAACCCGAATGCATCCCAACCCATTGGGTGCAAGACGTTGTATCCTTGCATCCGTTTCATCCGTGCGAGGATGTCCGTTGCTGTGTAGCCTTCCGGGTGTCCAACGTGGAGTCCGGCACCTGACGGATACGGGAACATATCAAGGGCATAAAACCCTTCTTTTTCTGGATCTTCTGTCGTGACGAAGGCGTTGTCTTGATCCCAACGCGCCTGCCATTTTGGTTCAATTTCGCGATGATTGTACGGCATGTCTTTTCCTCCTCTAATCTAAAAAAAACCGGTCCTCCGCCCCTAGGAATAGGGACGAAAGACCGGTTTGGCTTCCGCGGTACCACCCACGTTGTCTGTCTATGACAGACCGCTTGATTCACAGATAACGGTGTGAAGGACCGGATTCGCTACTACGACTTCACGAATCGTGCTCCCTGACGAGTTCACGGTTGTTACCGACTGGTTCGCACCTTCCACCAGCTCTCTTGACGGCACCTTTCCCCTACTACTTCAGTTCCCTGCATTTGACTATCTTTTCCTAGTGTAATCTGTTTCTTCCTCAAGCGTCAACGCTTCCGTAAAATTTCCTCGATTTCCGCATGCGATCGCGCAATATGATCTGCTTGTTCTAAGCGTTGCGCTGGCATCCGGTCATCAAGAAGCGCAATCACTTCCATACCTGCTGCTTTTGCGCCGATCATCCCGTTTGCAGCGTCTTCAATGACGAGACAATTCTCAGGTGCGTGCCCGATTCGTGATGCCGCAAGTCGAAAAATCGCGGGATCCGGCTTCGAACGCACGACTTCTTCCCCACTGACGTAATGCGTGATTGGAAGCTCGTAATGACGGATGACGCGTTCGATTTTTTGAAGCGAACTCGAAGAAGCGATCCCGATATCGTAACCAAGAGACGTCGCTTGTTCGATGACTTGTTTGACTCCCTCTTTTAAACCACACGCCTCTGGTTTTGCATGAATTTGAAACAAGCGATGTTCTTCCTCAAGTAAAGCACTCGCTGTTTCTCGGAGCTCGTGTTGCGCGACAAGTTCTTCCCACATCTCATCTCCTGTTTTCCCCATGAATGTCGCATACTGAACCGGATCGAGCGGAATCGATAACGTTTTGAACATCTGCTGGTGGACCTCAAAGTAGCGGATTTCACTATCTAAGATGACCCCATCCATATCAAAAATAAGACCTCGTTTTTTCAAGACACATCCCCCTCAATTGATCTATCATGATTTCAGCATATCAAAAAAACGACTACACGATGTAGTCGTTTCACCTTCTTCATTTAGTTACTGTTTAACTTGTCGCCATTTGGACACTGGTTTGTCGGTAAGCCGGAAAATAATCCGAATTAGCATCTGACCCGTATCGTGTACACAACTGATCGTATATGGCTGGTTGAAGAATCGATTTTCCTTGATGATACTCAAATAAACGGTACCCGGTGTAACGACATTTACTCTCAAAGAGACTATCTCGTTCTTGATATCCACCTCCGAGATGTTGTTCGACGAGACCGCGTTCTTTCGCCTGAAGAATCGCTTCGTACTCAAGTCGTTGATTCGGGAACATCTTCGCTTCGTCCCGCTTACAACCAATCAAATGACCGTGGGCATATTCTTTTCCGAGCAATACGAAGTATCCACCAACAGGTTCTCCGTCGATTTCCGCAATCAGTAACAATGGCTCACAGAGTGGATTCGCTTCAAATAATTGCTCAAAATAACTCGCCGTAAAATAGTAATGAGCCGAAGCATTCTTCCGGTCCATCGTTTCATGATACAACGCCAAAAAAACAGATAAATCGTCTCGTGTTCCTGTTCTAACGGTTAACGGTGAAGCGAGCGATTTACGAATCATACTTCTCGTTTTCTTATGGAACGTCTGCATGATTTCTTCTAGTGAGGGGCGCAAATCAATGCTCGTCGTATGACGGATGAAAGAAGCTTCCGTCCAGTCACGCATGAGTCGTTCATTGCCCGTCAACGGATTAAAGCGAATCATTTCCGAGACGATCGATTCTTGCTCCGCCCACCTTTCAAACGATAGACGTGCATGCTGCATTTCAGATGCGGTTAAGCGACCGACGATTTCCGGTCCGCCGTAGCCATACGGCGTGATGAGATCTGAATAAGGCGTATCAAAAATCCGACGCTTTAAAAAGGGATAGAACAGTGTTCCTGCATGACCTTCATAACGGAATAACACCGCTTGCTCAGACGGTCTAGCGTTAAGCGTGACGTATTGGTGACTGTAGAAGATATCAAGAGGCTGTTGCTGTACGTGTGTCGTCCAAGTTGCGGCATCTGTGATGAATTGACACCTTTCCATTCGTGCACCTCCAGTCAAAAAGAAGCAACGTTCACATGAACTTTCTTTTCAAGTTCTTGATTAGAAAGTACCCGTTTCTTTGCCGAAATATTCCATATTAATAATGATTTGTTTTATAATTAGCGCATTAATGATGTAAAAAAAAGACAGCGAATCTAATGTCCGCTGTCTTACAGATGATGCTCATGATGTGATTTTAGGAATGGCACGAAGGAATACGACGCCTGCTAACAGAATCAATCCAATCAATGTCAAGAAGACCGCTGACATACCGGATAAATCGTAGATCAACCCTCCGACGGTCGGACTGATCATCCGTCCCGCTGAAGCGGCAATATTGACGTATCCCTGGAACTCTCCTTCTTTTCCGATTGGCGCGAGTCTCGCCGCCATAGCAGGAACCGCTGGCCAGATGAACATCTCACCAATCGTCAAAATGATCATCGCGACGAGGAACATCTTGAAGCCGCCTGCGAACGGAACGATCAGATAAGACAAGAGGAAGATTCCTGTACCGGTCATCAATTGTCGCTTCAAGTCATCTCCAAACCACCGAAGAATCGGTGTTAATAAAGGTTGTGCGAACACGATGAGCGCTCCGTTGATCGTCCAAAGAATCGAGTACTCGGAAATCGTGACACCGAGCGATTTCGTGTGTACGGCAAAGGTTCCTTGCCATTGCACATAAACGAACCAAAGTAAGGCATACCCGATCGAGACGAGCAACATCGTCCGTGCTGCACCGCGCGCAAGGGGTGTGCGTGTCGTTTCGATCTCGTCATGTGCCGCATGCATCCGCGCTGGTGCTTGAATCCAGGATAAACCAACGAACAAAATGATGGCAAAGGCGATGTATAGGACAAGATTGGCGATGAAGATGTACTGAATCGAAAAGGCAGCGATTTGACCACTGACTGCTGTCCCGAGCGCTACACCGACGTTTTGTGCGACATAGATCGCATTAAAGGCACGGCGCCCGCCTTCCGGCCAGATGACACCCGTCATCGCGTAGATCGTCGGAAAAACCATCCCACCGACGAATCCAATCAATCCAAGCATCGCGACGTATCCGAGGTACGTCTGATGAAACAGCAATAAGCCGACTGAAGATAGGACAAGTCCGATGACACTGATGACAAGCGTCTTCTTGCCACCGAGACGGTCAAACGCTTTTCCACCTAAGTAGTTTCCGACGATTGCTAAGGCCGAGTTGACGAACAATGCCATCCCTGCTTTTGTCATCGACTCTCCTAAATATTCATGAATATATAATGTATTAAACGGCCATAAAAAAGAGGATCCCGTCGTATTGATGGCCATCGCAAGGACGAGGATCCAGACCGCTTTTGGTAATTTTGGCATACCTGTAGTCCTCCTATTTCATTCTCAACCTTGCCACTTTACGCAATCCGTCCCCTAACTGTCAAGCTACTTCGCTTTTCGTCAACGAATCAAAAAATGATATAATGCAGAAAGAATCTTGCACATACTGAACCATTACTAGAAAAACAGACTATAGGAACAGGAGTCTATGCCATGTCACTTGCCCGTGTATTACCTTATACGAAACAATTACTCGAGTCCGTTATCGAGCCCGGAGACTGCGTCGTCGATATGACTGCCGGAAATGGACATGATACACAGTTTTTAGCAGAACGTGTCGGTCCAGAAGGAAGGGTCCTTGCGTTCGACGTCCAGGCACAAGCCATTGAGGAATCGACGCGACGTCTTGACGAAGCCGGAATGTTAGCACGTGTCGACCTTTATCATGAAAGCCACATCCATGTCGGTGCCCGTCTTTCGGACGAACAACGTCCAGTCCGCGCTGGTGTCTTCAATCTCGGATACCTGCCTGGAAGCGATAAATCGATCACGACGACCGGAGAAGAGACGCTTGAAGCACTCGATGCTCTCCTCCCGGTCCTCGCTCCCGGCGGTCTTGTCGTCCTCGTCGTCTATCACGGCCACCTGGAAGGAAAACGAGAACGTGACGCTGTCCTCGATTACGTCACAGCCCTTGATCAGCAAGATTATGCCGTTCTCCAGTATCGCTTCTTGAACCAACAAAATCATCCCCCGTTCATCATCGCGATCGAGAAAAAAGTACGCGGATGATGGACACAAAAAAGTGATGCTCCTTTTTTAGAGGCATCACTTTTGTTATTTCATTCTTCCACAAGCTTAAAGAACAACATTAATTTTTCTGCAAACCGTGTGTTCAACCGTTCGAAACTAAAATGCGGAAAACCGTGTAGACGTTGTAAGTAAATCTGATCGCCACCCATTTTCCGGCATACTTCAAGTGTCAACTTGACGTCTGCGAACTGATCGTCCGGTGCATAAAAACAAGCCAAGTTCACACGCGGCAGTTTTTTTCGTTCCTCGTCATGTACGACGATCTCTTCTTCGATTTCCCGGTACTGTGCATAAGTCAGTTCACCGATGCGAACGGTATCTTCCGTACTTTGACCAAACGGCAACGTACCGAGTGGCGCATCGGGCCGGAAACGATCGAACGCACTTGCGAAGACTTGTTTGACGCCTCCGAGTTGTTTCGAAGGGTGCCAATCAAACAACGGTGAAATGAATGCAAGGCTTGCTACCGGTAATTCATATTCTTGCAACAGACGATTGACGACGAGTGCGCCCATGCTACAGGCGACGATATGAATCGGTAGCTTGCGTTTCCCGGCTTCACGTAATGCTTCTTTTAACAGTTGACCATGTTCTTCAAACGAGATACGACGTGGGGCGTCGACGAGCAATACTTCATACTCTCGTTCGAGTACCCGAATCAAAGCTTCACTCGGACGGGCACGCAGTTGTAACGGATAGACTAATACGATGATTCCTGTTGGTTGTTCAACCACAAACTCACCTCTTCACTTCATACTTCCTATTTACGATATCTTATTTCAAACGCACACAAAACCGTCCCAAGACGGATTTCACGAGGCGACATGGCGAAGGCGAATGACAGATTCTACTTGCCCAAAGACTTCTTCCGTCATCTCACTGAGTTCTTCAAAACCGAATGAGGTCAAGAACTGACGCGCTTTATAGTTACGTGCCTCCACGTATACTTCGAGTGGGACGGCTCCTTGTCGTTCGAGTTCACGGATCAATCGTCGTCCGATTCCGTTTTGCTGATATTTCGGTAAGACGTACAGACGAATGATTTCCCACGTTCCCTCAACATCAACAGCATGAATGAAACCGACGATTTCCTCATCGATGATTCCGACATAAAAATACTCTCCCCGTGCTTCTTCTGCCGTCCGGATCGCACGAACAACCTCCTCTTGCGGATACGCTTCCTGCACGAAATGCGCTTTCGAGCGCTCGGAATAGATTTCTGCATACGTATCCAACCAGGATGTGACGGCAATGTCATGAATACGTCCTGCATCGGCTGGAATAGCTTCGCGTATTTCCATAATCGGAACCCCCCTTTGTATTCATACGAATCGACTCATGTACTTTTACCCTCTTCTAGAAAAAACATTCGTTTCCTGCAAAGTTCCCCGTAAACAAAAAAGTCCGAAAACCCGCATAGGGTTCTCGGACTTTTTGATTATGCGAAACGTTTTGCCTGTTCTTCAAGAACTGCTGCTTTATCTGTTTGCTCCCATGGAAGCTCAACATCTGTACGACCGAAGTGACCGTATGCAGCTGTTTGACGATAGATCGGACGACGGAGATCAAGCATGTTGATGATTCCAGCCGGACGAAGATCGAAGTTTTCAGCAACCAATTCGACGAGTTGTACTTCAGGAAGTTTTCCTGTACCGAATGTATCAACCGCGATTGATACCGGGTGCGCGACACCGATTGCGTACGCGAGTTGAACTTCTGCTTTGTCTGCAAGACCTGCAGCAACGAGGTTCTTCGCGACGTAACGTGCTGCGTATGCAGCTGAACGGTCGACTTTTGTTGGATCTTTACCAGAAAATGCTCCACCGCCGTGGCGTGCGTATCCACCATACGTATCAACGATGATCTTACGACCCGTCAATCCAGCATCTCCTTGTGGTCCGCCGATGACGAAACGACCAGTTGGATTGATGAAGAATTTCGTTGCTGCGTCGATGTATTCAGCCGGGATGACCGGTGTGATGACGTGTTCTTTCAAGTCAGCTTGAATTTGCTCAAGCGTAACTTCTTCCGCGTGTTGTGTCGAGATGACGATCGTATCGACACGAACCGGCTCGTTGTTCTCGTTGTATTCGACCGTGACTTGTGTTTTTCCGTCCGGACGAAGGTAGTCGAGTTGACCGTTTTTACGCACTTCTGCCAAACGGCGTGCGAGACGGTGTGAAAGCGAGATTGGAAGTGGCATGAGTTCTGGTGTTTCTTTCGTTGCGTAACCGAACATGAGACCTTGGTCTCCTGCACCGATTGCATCGATTTCTGCATCAGACATGCTACCTTCACGTGCTTCAAGCGCTTGGTCTACACCAAGAGCGATGTCTGCTGATTGCTCATCGATTGATGTCAATACAGCACATGTGTCCGCGTCGAAACCGTATTTCGCGCGTGTATAACCGATCTCACGAATCGTTTCACGAACGACTTTTGGAATGTCGACGTAAGTGGATGTCGTGATCTCACCTGCAACGAGAACGAGACCTGTTGTAACAGAAGTTTCTGCCGCAACACGCGCGTTTGGATCCGCTGCGAGGATTGCATCAAGAATTGAATCCGAAATTTGGTCACAGATTTTATCTGGATGACCTTCAGTGACTGACTCCGACGTGAATAGTCGGCGATTAAGGTTTGTCATGTATGACCCTCCCAAAAAAGAATTTGACGGTGTACTCATTTCCCCTAGTTGAGTGGGACGGTAAAATGAAAAAAACCTTTCCAAGTCCAAAAAATGGTCAGGGAAAGGTTGTGCGTTCTTCCTTTACCCTCTTATCGTTCGAAGTGTTTACTTCGCTTCAGGAGAGCACCTTTTCCCTCATTAATATGTGAATTAATGTAGGACGGTTGCCGGGTTTCTTCGGGCCTTGTTCCCTCCACCTGCTCAGAATAAGAGTATCCGTTACGAATTACATGATATAAAGTTGTAACTACTCTGTCAAGCAAGGTTTCAAATTCTAGTCGAAACTTTTTGAAAGAGATGTTAAACTGTTAATGCTGAAAGCGTTTCCAGATAAATAGAAATCAGCACTAGAAAATGATTGCTCTCTCTTTAGTATGTCATATATAATAAATGTGTCATACTAAATACAGTGAGCCAAAACCAACGTAGGGGAAAGGTGGGGTCAGGATGCCGATGACGGTCCTGAATATCGAAGAACTACTCAAGAAAGAGCATGTGTTCAAACAACTATCTGTTGCTGAACTTGTCGAACATGCGATTCGAAACGAAGAAGGTGTCCTTGCTGAGAACGGCGCATTATCTGTAGAAACGGGGAAATTTACAGGTCGTTCACCAAAAGATAAGTTCATCGTCCGTGATTCTTCCTGCGAGTCTCACATTGATTGGGGTCATGTCAACCAACCAATGGATGGAGACAAATTTGAACAATTGTTGCAAAAGGTTCTTCGTTACATGAACGAAGCTGATCATCTCTACTACACAGAAGCTGCTGCTGGAGCAGATACGCACTTCACCCTTCCGGTCCGTGTGCTCACACAATATGCTTGGCATAACCTGTTTGCCAAACAACTCTTTTTACGCGAGTATCCTGAAGTGGCTGCCTTCGAACCGTTCACGGTCGTCTACGCGCCACATTTCAAAGCAGATCCTGCCGTTGACGGAACGAACTCCGAGACGTTCATCGCGATGTCGTTCGAACACCGAATCGTCTTGATTGGTGGAACGGAATACGCTGGAGAAATCAAAAAGTCGATCTTTTCCGTCATGAACTACCTCTTGCCACAAGAAAACGTCCTTTCGATGCACTGCTCGGCAAACGTCGGACACGAAGGCGACGTCGCCTTGTTCTTCGGTCTATCTGGTACTGGTAAGACCACCCTTTCAGCCGATGATAGCCGTCAATTGATCGGTGACGATGAGCATGGTTGGTCGCACGATGGTGTCTTCAACATCGAAGGCGGATGTTACGCGAAGACGGTCAATCTATCGCGTGAAAAAGAACCGCAAATCTTTGACGCGATCCGTTTCGGAACCGTCCTTGAGAACGTCGTACTCAACGAAGCCCGTCATCCTGATTACGATGATACATCGTTGACGGAAAATACGCGTGCTGCTTATCCGATTACGGCAATCGATAACATCGCTGTTCCGTCACGCGCTGGTCATCCGAAGACGATTGTCTTCTTGACAGCTGATGCGTACGGCGTCTTGCCTCCGATCAGCAAATTGACGAAAGAACAAGCGATGTATCACTTCCTATCAGGATATACATCAAAACTCGCTGGAACAGAACGTGGGGTCACGGAACCAGAAGCGACCTTCTCGACGTGCTTCGGTTCACCATTCCTTCCACTGATGCCTGAAAAGTATGCGACGATGCTCGGCGAATTGATTGATCGTCATGGTGTTACCGTTTATCTCGTCAACACGGGCTGGACAGGCGGTGCTTACGGAACAGGTAGCCGCATGAAGCTATCTTATACACGGACGATGGTCAACGCTGCCGTTAACGGCACACTTGCAACGATTCCAACAGAAGAACACCCGATCTTTGGACTTCATATGCCGCTCGAAGTTCCTGGTGTTCCAAGTGAGTTACTCAACCCGGTACGCGTCTGGTCGAATCCGGACGAATACGACACACAAGCGCGTTCGCTTGCTGAGAAATTCCAGAACAATTTCCTTCGTTTCGAGAGTGCGACGGATGCGATCAAGTCAGCTGGTCCGCGCCTATAAAGTAGAGTTTTCTGACTTGCATCAAAAAGATAGACACCGAATTTACATCAAGTAACTAAAAAATCTGAGTCCGGTCTTCACGGACTCAGATTTTTTAGTTACTCCTTAATCCTTAGAAATTCTTCCTATTAGGCGATTCGAGACGAATAAAAACGTGTAATCCTACTCAGTTAAGAGAATGATTACACGTCGTCTTATGTCTAGAAAAAAGTCTTCAAACTCTTTTTTAGTTATATGATTGAGTCTGACTCTTCTTGAATATGTTTTTCTCGCTGCATGAGCCACTCTTGACTTTCCGTCAGTAATGCATAGGCTCGCGGAAGTGATACATTTAAACGCTGACTCAGCAGTTCAAACTGATCAAAATCACCTCGATCTGCACTAATCGCAAGCACTAAACAATCCCGAAACGGATGATCCTTTCCTTGTAGAACAATCTTCAGAGAATCTTCGAGTGGCAATTGATCGATGATATCGTCAATATCAACAGATAATAACGCATCGATGTGCGATAACAAGCCAATCATGTAAGCACTCTCCGGTTGTAGTGTTCGGGTTTCGGTAGCAAAGAGTTCACAGAGCTTCGCACAGTGTAAAGAGGACCGTAATAACTCATTTGACCACTCATAAGGACTAGCAAGCTTCATCTCACGTAAAACAATCAACGAAATCCAACTTTTGAGTTGCGAAAAGCCAAGCAGTGAAATCGCTTGACGAACGGAACTGACGGTATTGCGTAAACCCATTCCTGGAGAATTGATCAGCTGTAACACTTGAATACTAATATAGGGATTCGCTTCAATCTCATCAACGACCTCATCGTACTTTTCATCCGTATCGAGCCATTTCAACATTTTTAACAAAACCGGTAGTTGCGGTGGGACCGCCTTTCCTTTCATCAACATCGGTTTAGCATAAAAATATCCCTGAAACCAGTCATATCCCATGTCAAGACACCGTGTATGATCTTCGTGCGTTTCGACACGCTCAGCCAACATTCGGATATGAGGATAATTGCGACGAACAATATGGAGGATAGCACTTTGCTCGCGAGGGGAAATCGTCTCGATGTCGATTTTAATTAAATCGATCAACTCAAACAATTCCGCTCCATGCTGTCGGAGTAAATCCGTCACAAAATCATCGAGTGCTAACGTAAAGCCCGCGTCTTTCCAACTATGTAGAACAGACAGCATCTCTGTATCGATCTCAACTGTTTCTAGAATTTCAATGACGAATTGGCTTGGATCCAAATAATGAATCAAGTCACTTTTCAACAGCTCTGCCGTGAAATTAACAAATAGCTTCTTGCCTTCTGCTACATGATCTACTCCCATATGAACAAGTGTATTCGTCAAAACATCCATCGTCGCTAAATCACCATCAAACACACTGATTTGTTCAATCGAACGATACAATAGTTCAAATGCATCAATCGAACCTACTCGATTAACGATGGGTTGACGTGCTAATAAGATATCCATCGTTCTCATGCCCCCTCTATTCTTCTCTGATGTCATCTATTATATCAAAGTTTACTTTTTAGGAGATTATTGTTTTTTACAACATATCAATGTTCTTATTTTTTAATTCTATGCCATTTTCCGTAACACAAAAAAACAGCACGACATTGGTCGTACTGCTTGAACTATCACCTTTCATCCGGATTCCATATACCAGTCTCAAACCAATTCAACACATTCCGCGTCACACGCAACTTGTCATGAATCGGAAATTGATGGGCATAGGCATAAGTCTGAAGCATCGTTTTTTCGGAATAACGTGCGGCATAAGCCGTCGCGTGGCGTAAACGAACGTTCTCATCATACGCACCGTGAATCAATAACACTTCACCTTGAGGTTCGACATGGAGCGGCGAGCGAACCGCGTATTCATCAGGAACCGTATCTGGTGTACCTCCCGTGTATCGCCGCAGCATCTTTTGCATCGTCTTCTGCTCTTCATACGTCCACGTCAACTCCGTCACCCCTGCCCAGGAAACCGTTCGAGCGACTGGACGGTGATGCGCAAGGAGCAGTGCCATCTGTCCACCACGTGAAAATCCAAATGCGTGAACATGCGAAACACGTTGCTGTAACCAGTCAAAGGCGCTGCAGGCGTCTTCGATATCGTGATGTCCAAAGTCTTCTTTTCCCGTGCCGCCTAGATTCCCTCGATAGAAAGGTGCCATGACAAAAAAGCCTGCCTGTGCGAACGCGAGCAATCGAGTCGGTCGGACCATTCCGATCGAACGCGTTCCACCACGCAAGTAGAGAATTCCCTGACCGTTCGCAACTTGCGGGAGTACGATATAGGCACCGACCCGTTCTCCATCCGCTGTGGTATAAAACATCCGAAACGTCCGAAACGGACCTTGCCGCGGAAGTTCAAACCAATCGGCGTTCGCTAAGTACACGGAGCGTCTCCGGAAGGACACGGTCCTTCATCATGAAACTGTATTGTCGATTCGTATCGAGACGTTCAGGGAGTTCCTCGAATAGAAAAGCACCGTCCGTTTCATCCACGGCAAGATGAGACGACAATGATCCGATTTGCGCGAAGTAGATGTTTTTGATGATCGTATCGCCTTTTCCGGCAACCCGATACTGCCCGACATATGAGAGGGAATCGATTTCCCCACCTGTCTCTTCCATCACTTCACGACGTGCAGCTTCTTCCGCCGTTTCCCCTGGTTCAACCTTTCCACCAGGAAATTCATAACCACGTTGCTTATGATGGGTCAGCAACCATTTTCCTTCGTACACGGCAATGACCCATACGTGCAAGGGACGATCCGAGAACGGATGGTCATCAAAACTTAACTCCACTTGATTTTGATAATAATCCAAGAATGTAATCACGTACGTGCACCTCATTTCTTCTTCTAACTTCACTTTACCTGTTTCACGGGTATTCTAAAAGTGAAAACGCTAGGATTACCTGTAAATCTGGAAAATGATAGCCTACTATCATCCGCTAAAGACAAAAAAACAGCCGATGTTCCACTAGGGAACGATCGACTGTCGTTTCATATTACTTCAAACGTGCTTCGAGTTCTGCTTTTTCTGCTTCGAATCCTGGTTTCCCAAGAAGAGCGAACATGTTTTTCTTGTACGCTTCGACGCCTGGCTGATCAAATGGGTTCACTCCGAGGAGGTAACCACTCATCGCACAAGCTTTTTCGAAGAAGTAGAACAGGAATCCGAGGTGATACGGTGTCATCTCTGGAAGTTCGACTGTCAAGTTCGGTACTTGTCCGTCCGTGTGCGCAAGCAACGTACCTTCTGCTGCTTTATCGTTGACGAATTGAATCGACTTCCCTGCAAGGAAGTTCAATCCATCGAGATCCTGAGCATCTTCTTCGATCGTCAATGCATGACGTGCTTGACCGACTTTGATGACTGTCTCGAACAGGTCACGACGACCTTCTTGGACGTATTGTCCCATCGAGTGAAGATCCGTCGAGAAGTCGACTGCTGCTGGGAAGATTCCTTTGAAGTCTTTTCCTTCTGACTCGCCGTATAATTGTTTCCACCACTCTGACACATAATGAAGTGCTGGTTCGTAGTTGACGAGAAGCTCGATCGTCTTCCCTTTCGCATAGAGCGCATTTCGAACGACCGCGTATTGATACGCTTCGTTGTCAGCTAGGTTTTCGCTCGCGTAGCGCTCTTGCGCGTCACGGGCACCTTGCATCAACTCTTCGATTGAAATACCAGCTGCTGCGATCGGTAATAGACCAACCGGTGTCAACACAGAGAAACGGCCGCCGACATCATCCGGAATGACGAATGTCTCGTATCCTTCAGAGTCTGCGAGTGTTTTTAATGCACCACGCGCTTTATCCGTCGTTGCATAAATCCGGTGTTTGGCTTCTGCTTTACCGTATTTCTCTTCCATGAACGATTTCAAGAGACGGAACGAAATTGCTGGTTCTGTCGTCGTACCCGATTTCGAGATGATGTTGACCGATACATCTTTTCCTTCGAGGACTTCGAATAAATCGTGCAGATACGTCGATGAGATATTATGACCTGCATAGATGATTTGTGGTGCTTTGCGATCTTCTTTTGATAACAAGTTATGGAATGAGTGTCCGAGCATCTCGATCGCAGCGCGCGCTCCGAGATACGAACCGCCGATTCCGACGACTAACAACACATCAGAATCCGACTTGATTTTTTCTGCAGACGCTTGGATGCGTGCAAATTCCGCTTGATCGTAATTCGTCGGAAGATCTACCCATCCTAAGAAATCACTTCCTGCACCTGTTCCTGCATGAATCGCATGGTGAAGCGTCTTTACCGTTTCCGCCATATGATCTACTTCATGTTGACCTACGAATTGTAGGGCTTTCGAATAATCAAAACGTACTGTTGACATGCCATCGTCCTCCTTATTCATTCGCAACGAAATGCGACCTTCCTTTTCATTAAAACGCAAGAAGGAAGGTCGTTCAAGTCTTTTGTGAAATGAGTAGCAAATGTTACAGATTGTTATAGGGCAGCTGTCACGATTTGACGAACGTCTTCGTTTCCAAGTGATTTGAAGTTTCCGAAGTCGCCGCGTGTCATTGCTGACTTGACGATTGCGTCAACTGTATCTTCTTTGATGTCGTAATCAGCGAGACGATTCGGTGCACCGAGTGATGTCCAGAAAGCACTGATTGCGTCGATTGTCGCGTGTGCTGCTTCCATCTCTGATTTACCTTCCGTATCAACGTTAAAGACGTTCTCACCGAGTGTGACGAAACGATGTGCGTTTGATTCGTCGAGTACGTGGCGCATCCAGTTCGGGAAGAGGATCGCAAGTCCACCTGCGTGCGGGATATCGTGAACAGCTGAAACCGCGTGCTCGATATTGTGTGATGCCCAGTCGCCACGTGCGCCCATTTGAAGGACACCGTTGAGCGCCATCGTACCAGCGAAGAGAATCGTGCCACGAAGTTCAACGTTCTCGAGATCGTTGACGAGTTTCGGTGCTGCTTCGACGACTGCTTTCATGACACCTTCTGTCATCCGTTCTTGGACCGGCGCATGCGCAGGGTGGAAGTATTGCTCGAGGCAGTGGCTCATCATATCGACGATACCGTAGATTGTTTGATCTTTTGGCACACTGACTGTGTACTTCGGATCAAGGATTGAGAATGTTGGGAACGTAAGCGGGCTTCCCCAACCGTATTTCTCTTGTGTCTTCCAGTTCGTGATGACGGATCCTGAGTTCATCTCAGAACCTGTTGCTGCAAGCGTCAAGACTGTTCCGAATGGAATGACTGTCTCTGGTGTTGCTTTGCCGATGACGAGATCCCATGCTTCGCCTTCATAAGGAATACCAGCAGCAATCAATTTCGTGCAGTCGATGACAGAACCGCCACCGAGTGCAAGCAATGCGTCAACACCTGCTTCACGTGCGATTTTGATACCGCGCTCTGCTGTCTCGATACGCGGGTTCGGTTCGACACCGTCGCATTCGACGTACTCGATTCCTGCCGCGTTGAGTTCACGTGTGACATCATCATAGACGCCATTACGTTTAATACTGCCGCCACCGAAGACGAGCATGACTTTCTTTGCACCGAGTGCTTCGAGTTGTGGTTTCAGTTGGCTGACTTGACCGTCACCAAAAATAAGTCTTGTTGGATTGCGATATTCAAAGTTTTCCATCTGTGTTGCCTCCTCAATAAGTAATGAACACCTTACATTATCCACACATTCCCCTTTCGCATCTAATTTAATGCTTATTCTATGTAAAAATCGCATAAAAAAAGAGAACCGACCGATGTCGATTCTCTCATGTGGCTTATTTTTGGAAGTTTGATTTTTCAATCCATTCTTCCAATTTACCTTTAAGAACGTTGAATCCAGGTGCTTCTTCTTGTTTGAAAGCAGGACCTGCATCGCGACGTCCAGCGTTTTTGCGTGGACCTTTCGCGCGTGCTTCACGTTTTGGAGCTTCCTGAGTTGCTTTGATCGAAAGCTTCATTTTTTTGTTAGCTTCGTCGATGTCGAGAACTTTAACAGTTACTTCATCGCCAACTTTTACGTAATCGTTGATGTCTTTTACGTAATCGTGTGAGATTTCTGAGATGTGGACGAGACCTTGTGTTTGCTCGTCAAGTGCTACGAAAGCACCGAAGTTTTGAATACCAGTTACTTTACCAGTAACGACTTGGTCTTTTTCAAAGTTTGCCATAATGTATACACTCCCTAACTAAATTCATCAACTTATAATAACACACTTTTCTTGTATCGTAAAAAATATTTTTGGAATTTGTTTATTTTTTATTTCACGAGGGAACATTTTAGTAGCAAGACTTCAAGTATTCCCCCTGATTCTGCCGAACTTTCCGAGTTCGGCCCTTTTTTTGTTCTTTTGTTGAATTGACCTAAGTGACAAAGAAAAGTAATGCTTGAAACGAGAAAGACGAAAGACAGATAAGACTATCAAATAAAACGGACAGTCTCGGTCTGCTCGCTTTCCGCGGACAAGCCCTCATGCCGCTTTAGATGCGTCGCATCTTCCAGGGTCATGATGACTTGTTTTTCCGCAGGAGTCGAGCAGAACCTCGCCTGTCCTAGCGTAAAGGAAATAT
Source organism: Exiguobacterium sp. Leaf187 (assembly GCF_001423925.1). Classification (NCBI taxonomy): domain Bacteria; kingdom Bacillati; phylum Bacillota; class Bacilli; order Caryophanales; genus Exiguobacterium; species Exiguobacterium sp. Leaf187. The sequence continues at coordinate 1,396,766 of NZ_LMPR01000009.1, forward strand.
AGAGTAGAAGCAATCATCAATTGATCTATTTATTACTTACAGATCGTCGAATCCATTCGCATCGGTTACTTTCGCATACGAACGTGATTTTTGTTCGAAGAAGTCCGATTTCGTCGCGTTCATCGAATCATCTGAATACGCACGAATCCATGGCATGACGTCTTCGTCGTGCCCTTCATAGAGATCCGACAAACCGATGACGCGAAGGCGTTTGTTTGCGAGATATTTAACGTAATCACGCATTTCACTGACATCAAGACCGTCTAGATCACGCAAGACATATTCGCTCCACTCGATTTCAAGATCGACGGCACGCTTGAACGTGTCGTAGACGAATTGTGTGAAGGAGCCATCGGCATCAATTTCTGGATGCTCCGACAGGACAGCACGTAACAATTGACTGATGAAGTACGAGTGTTGTAATTCATCCCGTTGAATGTAGCTGATCATCGTCGATGTTCCGACCATCTTTTGATGACGTGCTAAGTTATAGAAGAAAGCAAAGCCAGAATAGAAATTGATCCCTTCAAGAACGATCGAAGCAACGAGCGATTTCGCGAAGTTCTCTGGAGTCCGGTCATTTTGGAAATCTTCATATAAATCAAGGATGAATGCATTACGCTTCATGACCATATCATCGTCTTTCGCGATATCGAAAATCCGGTTTTGTTCAGCCAATGGAACCAAGCTGGATAAGACGTAGCTGTACGATTGATTATGAACGACTTCCTGTTGCGCAACGATCGCAAGAATCGCGTGAACCGATGAATCCGATGTGAACATTGCCGATTCCAAGATATAACGTGTCTGAACCGAGTCAAGGATCGAGAGTAGCCCGATGATTCGTTTAAAGGCATCCTGTTCCCGTTCGCTCAATTGATTCCACTGCTGCATATCCTTCGACATCGAGATCTCATCTGGGATCCAGAAGTTCGATAACAGTTGTTTGTAGATCGAATAAAACTGTGGATACGCAATATCGTTCCAGTTGACGATGGCACTCGTTTCGCCACCGATGATCGCTGTCGCGCGATTCGGATGACGTGCATCAAGCAGTTTGATTTTTTGTAGCTGTTCCATGTGCTTCGACTCCTTCTTGCTGTAATTGAAGAATGGTCCGTTTCGTCCATTCCTTGACGAGATGCGGGCGATTGCGTGGTGACTGCTCGATTTTCAATAGTTCGCCGGCAAGTGGCACCCCGAATTTCGAGAGATGATACGCCATCTCATCAACGGCGCGACAATATTTGACGAACATCTTGTCCCCTGTTCCAAAAACAGCTGCCTGCGGAATCGCATGCGAACTCTCCTTCAGAACGGTTCTAAGACAATCGCGCATATCGTCGGGTAGTTGCCCATCCCCCCACGTATACGAACCAAAATAGACGATATCATAAGGCATTAACTGATACGTCGTCACTTCGTCCGCAAACAACATCGTCGGCTCGATTCCCATCTCAGAACACGTCTTCGCGACGAGTTCTGCTACCTCCTCCGTGTTTCCACTCAATGACGCGTATACGATTGCTGCCTTCATGATATCGTCCTCCTTATCTTATGATGAACACGATTCACATTCGTCGATTTCAACCGTCGTCGAACGCGTGTAGTAGATCGTCTTCATCCCGAGTTGCCATGCTTCCATGTGCATCTCGAGTAACTCTTTCGCCTTGACGTTATTTTTCACGTACAAATTGAAACTGATCGCTTGGTCGATGTGACGCTGACGCGAAGCATTTTGACGAATGCTCCATAGCTGGTCAATCTCAAACGCTGATTTATAGAACCAGTTCGTTTCCGGTGTTAAATCTGGAACAGTGACTGGAATCTTATAGTTTTTCTTCTCTTCCGAGTAGACTTTTTTGTAGATTGGATCAATCGATGCCGTACTACCCGCAATGATCGCCGTCGATGAGTTCGGTGCGACTGCCATCAAGTAAGCATTACGCATTCCGTACGCCGTGATGTCCGCTTGGAGACGATCCCAATCGAGTTCATCCGTCGTTTTATAGTGGCGACGTTTGATGTACTCTCCTGTTTGCCATTCCGAACCTTCGAAGAGACGGTACGCGCCCTTCTCTTTCGCAAGTTGCATCGACGCATCGATCGTCAAATAAGCGATCTTCTCGTAGAGACGGTCTGCGTATTGTACCGCTTCGACCGATTCCCAACGGATGCCTTCGAGTGCGAGTAGATGGTGCCAACCGAACGTCCCAAGACCAACGGCACGGTATTTTTGATTCGTCAATTGTGCTTGCGGGACATCGATCGTATTCAAGTCGATGACGTTATCAAGCATCCGCATTTGAATCGGAATCAATCGCTCTAAGACGTCAGAACGAACTGCACGTGCAAGTGCGATCGATGACAAGTTACAGACGACGAAGTCCCCTGGTGTCTTCGTGACGATGATCTTACCGTCTTCCGTGTACTCTTCCGTCACGGTCGTCGGGCTCATGTTCTGCATGATTTCCGAGCACAGGTTTGACGAGTAGATCATGCCTGCATGTTTATTCGGATTCGCACGGTTAACGGCGTCACGGAAGAACATGTATGGCGTTCCTGTCTCAAGTTGCGAACGCATGTAGCGTTTGACGAGATCGATTGCCGGAACTGTTTTTTTGCTGAGACGCGGTTCGTTGACACACGCTTCGTATCGTTCCGTGAAGCTGCCCCCTTGTTCCGTCTCATCAAAGTAATCTTCAAGGCTGAAGCCCATAACGGTACGAATTTCATGTGGGTCAAACAAATGCCAGTCTTCTCGTGCTTCGACGGCACGCATGAAACGGTCTGGTAAGTTAACACCTGTGAACAAGTCGTGTGTCCGAAGTCGCTCATCCCCATTGTTGAGCTTCGCGTCCAGGAATTCGAGGATATCTTTATGCCAGATGTCGAGGTACACCGCGATCGATCCTTGGCGCATACCGAGCTGATCGACGCTGACTGCCGTGTTGTTCAATTGTTTCATCCACGGGATGACACCGCTTGAGACACCTTTGAAGCCTTTGATGTCTGAGCCGCGTGAGCGAATCTTACCCATGTAGACGCCGATTCCGCCGCCACCTTTAGAAAGTGTCGCCACGTCCGTGTTCGAGTCGTAGATGCCGCGTAGCGAATCATCGACTGTATCGATGAAACATGAAGAAAGTTGACCGTAAGACTTACCAGCATTCGAAAGCGTCGGAGTCGCAACTGTCATGTAGAGATTCGACAATGCCCAGTAAGACTCTTTGACGAGTTCTAAACGACGTTCTTTCGGTTCGTTTTGCATCAGTGTCATCGCGATGACCATGAATCGTTCTTGTGGTAGCTCGTACAAGTTTTTGACGTGATCACGTGCGAGGTACCGGTCTGCCAGTGTTCGAAGACCAATGTATGTGAACAAGTGGTCGCGGGATGGATCGATCGTTGCCGACAGTTCGTTGATGTCTTCCTTCGAATACGCATCTAGTAAATGTTTCGTGAAGATGCCGATCTCTGTCAGTTTTTCAATCAGCGTATACAGCGAACCATACCGTTCTTCTGCTGCATATCCGCGATTTTCACCTGCTTCAAGGTATAACCGATTTAAGTAAGTCGCTGTCGCTACGAATGTCCAGTTCGGCTCTTCTGCCTTTAACATATCGAGTGCGTGCATCGTTAACAGTTCATAGACTTGATCGGCTTGTAGGGATTTTCCTTCAAGCGCTCGGATGGCACGTTCAGTATAGCGGTCGATATCAAGCTCCGGATACGTTTCCGTTGCTTGTCTAATCACGACATATACGTCTTCTATTGTCATTGCACCTTTAAAGATGCGTGCTGTATTCAGTGGAGATGCCACTATGAACCACTCCCATTCTCTATCGTTAAACAGGTTCGCATTAGACGATGAAATACGCTAAACTAAAAAAAGACGTCCTACATATAGAAGGAACTCTACAACTCTCACTCTATATATAGACGTTTTTAGCGTTTTTAAACCTGTTAATCTACAAGATATAGGTTATCATTGAAATTCAAAAAAATAACCCCTTGCTTTGAAATTCAGGTAAAACAATTTGAAAAAGGCATCATGACGCCTTTTGAGATATATTGAGATAGCGAGTAAAATGCATTATAAGGTCAAGTGAACCGTTAAAACAAAGATGGTCCATTTCTCCTACTAGAAGAAAAATATTCTCTTCGAATTTTCTGATATACTGAACGTATCGATCTTCCGTCTATCAGGAAGAAGGATTCCATCCATCTATCACGAAAAGACGGCATATACGTATGTACGTTGAAAGGAGCTTACCTCATGCAAGTCGATTACACACCAAATCCGAATTCCGTCAAAATCACGCTCGAAGAACAGCGCTTCGGTGCTAAAAGTACGAGTGTCAAAAAAGAAGATACACCTGAAGATGCGTTGCTCGCATCACTGATCGCCCTTGATGGCATCGACAATCTATTCGCTTACGGCGACTTCGTGACGGTTACGAAAGAACCAGAAGCAGAATGGAACGAACTGTTACCACGCATTGAAGCAAACATGTAAAAAACAAGAAGACACCTGTTCCTGGACAGGTGTCTTTGTTCAAGGAGCGATCACTGATGCCAACCGTATCCATCATCATTCCGACGTATAATCGTCCTCGTGAATTAGCAGAAGCGCTAGAAGCATTGACGCGTCAACACTATCAAGACTTCGAAGTCATCGTCTTAAACAATAATGGAGACGATGTCTCAGCAGTGACGGCTGCCTATCAGGACCGTCTTCAACTGACCTATGTCGCGTTACCTGAAAACCATCATGTTCGTGCTCGAAATCATGGTGTCACGCTCGCTTCCGGTCGGTATATCTTACTTCATGACGACGACGACCTCTTATTACCGAGTCACCTCGAAGAAGCGGTCGGCGATCTCGAAGCTGGTGCTGATCTCACCTATACGGACGCGGAGCTCTTTACGTATCGCTGGGAAGGCGATCACCGGATCGCACTTGATTCTGAGCCGTTCGCATATCCGTACGATCCGGAGACGATTCGAGAAGACTCGACATATATTCCGTCCGGGTCGCTCTACCGTAAATCGCTCCACGATCAACTTGGTCTGTTTGACGAAGACGTCTTCAACTACTGGGACTGGGACTGGATTTTACGCGTCGGCAAGGATCATTTAATACTGCACCCGGCGCGCGCGACCGTCTTATATGCTTTCAATCCATCAGGTAATCATGAATCCGCACGTCAGGATGCAGCGCGACGCGTCTTTTTTGAACGCCTCGTTGAAAAACACCAACTTCCGACAAATGAAATGAAGAACTTCCATATCGTCCAGGCTGAGCGACGCGAACGATTGCGCCAGACCCGCCGTACCTTCAATGGTCAATTGACAGAAAGTGAGTGATCCCATGTACACCGAAAAACAACTCGAATTATTAGCATTATTAACACAAAATGGTCCGATGGACTTGGACTTGCTTGCGCAAATGCTCGACTGGGAAGCGTCAGAAGTAGCCGCTTCGATCGAGACATTCAAACGCGACGGTGTCCTACTCGGTTACACTGCTGTCATCGACTGGCAAAAGATTCATGCCCATCATGGCGTGACGGCTTTCATCGATGTCAAAGTCACACCGAAACGTGGACGCGGTTTTGACGAGGTAGCGGAGCGGATCCATCGTTTCCCGGAAGTGACGTCCCTCTATTTGATGTCAGGCGCATATGACTTACAAGTCGTCCTTGATGGCAAATCGCTACAAGAAGTCTCTCAATTCGTCTCGGAAAAATTATCGACGCTCGACTCCGTCATCTCGACGACGACCCATTTCCGCTTGAAGACCTACAAGCACGATGGTGTCCTCTTCAGTCAGGATGATGACGACAAACGATTGAAGGTGTCTCCATGAAGTCTCTATCTGAACGTGTCGAACAGTTAGCCCCATCCGGCATCCGTCGTTTCTTTGATTTAGCAGGATCGATGGAAGACGTCATCTCCCTTGGTGTCGGCGAACCTGATTTCGTCACGCCATGGAATGTTCGCGAAGCGAGCTTCGCAGCACTCGAACAAGGCTATACAGCGTATAGTGCCAACGCCGGTTTACTAGAACTACGTCAAGAAATTGCAACTTACATGCAAGAAAAATTCGCTATCTCCTATTCAACGACGGAAGAGATCATCGTCACGACCGGTGCCTCAGAAGGACTTGATCTCGCCTTTCGTAGTTTGATCAATCCAGGAGATGAAGTCATCGTTGTTGAACCGGCATTCGTTTCGTATGCTCCCTTGATCGAACTCGCTGGAGGCATTCCCGTCGCTGCTGCGTGTCACGCAGAAAATGGTTTTGCGATTCAACCGGAAACGATCGAACATTTGCTAACAGATAAGACGAAAGCGATCATTTTCTGTTTCCCATCGAATCCGACAGGCTCGACGATGTCGCGTGATCAATTAGCGGACCTAGCGTTACTCGTCCAAAAGCATGATCTATACGTCATCAGTGACGAGATCTACGCGGAACTGTCCTACGAAACGGAAGCAATCTGCTTCGCGACCCTTCCCGGTATGCGGGAGCGGACGATCATCATCAACGGCTTCTCGAAAGCCTTCGCGATGACAGGCTGGCGGCTTGGTTTCACTTGCGCCCCACCTGCGATCACGCAATCGATGCTGAAGGTCCATCAATACGGCATGATGTGTGCCCCGACACTCGTTCAATTCGCGGGCATTGAAGCACTGCGTTCTCGTCATAAGACGGTCCCTGACATGGTGACGAGTTATCGGCAACGCCGGAACTACTTCGTTAAGGCGCTAAACGATGCGGGTCTTCCGACACACTTACCAGGTGGCGCTTTCTATGCCTTTCCGTACATCGGTCATACCGGACTGACGAGTGAACAGTTTGCTGAGCAACTGCTACTCGCTGAGCGCGTCGCCGTCGTTCCAGGATCCGTCTTCGGAGCAAGCGGTGAAGGTTATGTCCGGGCAAGTTATGCAAGTTCGATTGAACAACTCCAAGAAGCGATCGCTCGGATTCAGCGCTTCATGAAAAAATGGCAGACTCAAGATGAGGCAGCATCGTCTCATTCACACTAAAAAATGATCCGCCTTGCTCAAAGGAGCAGGCGGATCATTTTTTAGTCTACATAGAGAACGAGAAACATCCGATGGTCGTCTTCCGCATGATACGGCGAGATCGGACCGAGTTGTGGCGCAAAGACTTCTAAGCGATACGGTGAATCCTTGAAGTCAAGCGGTGTCCGCTCTTTGATCAAGCGTCCCATTTCGTCCGCTAGTTCTTTCACTTCAATCAAACTACGCGAGCGTTCCATCGGTGCTTCGAAGACGAATGCCTCGATCCCCTCAATCGACGCACATCGGAGGAAACGCCGGAGTGACGGCAATGCTGCTTCCATGTTATCCTCGATCGTTTGGTTCTCCTCATACACAGGGGCTCCCCAGAGGCGTGCCTCGCTTCCTGTCGCACTTCGGAAATGATCAATCGTCTCTTCCGTGATGGGATCACGCGTCAACGCGAAGCGTGTTTTATCCCGCTTCAGATTCTTTTCATTCGTCCGGTCGATTTCTGTCAGTAAATCCAATTGAAGTGGTCGTGCTAACCGAAACAGTTCGCGTTGCAGACGTGCTAAGGAATGACCAATCGGAACAATTGTGTCTTTCGCTTTCGGAGGTTTATCCCCTTCATAACCGTTCATGACACGTGCGATTTGTCCGGCCTCATAAACGAGTCGATAAAACGAACCGTCCTGATCATCATTTACTGTACCGAGCGTCTCATGCTGTGCTTCAAGATTCGTCACGTATTGATTTGCAAGACAGGTCGAGATCATCAAGACGTCGACCAGCTCCAAGCGAAGGGCTTCTAAATCATTTTGTTCCAGTGCTTCTCCGACTTCGCCGACCTCTTCCGTCAAGCGTGCGAGACCAGACAATGGTCGAAAATAACCGCCGAGTGAGCGAATCGTCGCATCAACCTTTTGTTGTAGTGTCTTCATCTGTTCCATCTGTCTGACCCTCCACGATTGCTTGGCGTACGTGCCTTTCTGTCTCTTGTTTGACGCGTTGTGCATACGCCTGATTTTTCTTCCATTCCCGGATTCCGACAGATGTCGCAGCAATCAACGTAGCAATTAGTCCGATTTCTCTTTTACGCATCGAGATCTCCTCCTTTTGAATGACTCGTAATCTACCTAAACATGATATGATGATATCAATAAATTCTACATAATCCAGTAAGAGGTGTTGCTTGTGTCGACTGAACGTCTTTGGCAAATGGCCCGGTTCCTGACGGTGATCTTCGCCTTCTTAATTGGTGGATGGTTACTCATCCGCCTCTCGTCCATCTTATATCCGTTTGTCTTTGCGTTTCTGCTTGCCCTTTTCAGCCGTCCGCTCGTCGATTTCTTCCAAAAGCGGTTACGGATCAATCGTGGATGGGGTGCGTTGCTATCGATCATTTTGATCAGTGGCTTATTAGTTGGTTCGCTCGCCTTGATCATCATGCAGTTGATTCGCGGTCTTGTATTTGTCGCCAACCAATTACCGGCGCAAATCCAAGAGTTGAGCCTGTATTTTCAAAAGCTGTACAATGAAAAACTGGCACCCATCTGGAACGATGCTTCCGAAGCCTTACGCTCACTAGAGCCATCGCAACAAAATACGGTTCAAAACAGTATCCAATCTCTCGGTAGTTCACTTGCGAGTGCGATTGGCGAAGGATCAAAAAGTATCGCCATGATGCTACAGACGGTCCTTGCGACATTGCCATCGATTGCATTGATTTTCGTCATTGTCTTACTTGCTTGGTTTTTCATCGCAAAAGATTGGCACCAGTACGAGATGCGATTGAAGCGCTATGAGATGCTTCCTTGGTTCGCTCGTTTCGAGTCGGTCTTCCTGAGCTTACGATCTGCCTTATTCGGCTATCTCAAAGCGCAACTCACGTTGATCACGATCACGTTCTTCATCGTTTTGATCGGTTTGTTCATCATTGGTGTCGAGCATCCGTTCGCAGTTGCTTTTATCGCTGCCTTTTTTGATATCTTGCCGTATCTTGGCACCGGTTCCGTCTTCCTGCCTTGGATTGCCTATTCAATCATCACGGGCGATACGACACTTGCGATTGGACTCGGGATTCTATACGCTCTCGTCATTCTGCAGCGTAACATCATGGAACCGAAAATCGTCGGCGATAATATCGGGATTCAACCAATCACGGCGTTGATTGCGCTGTTCGTCGGGATCAAATTCTTTGGGGTCTTCGGACTGATTCTCGGACCATTGATCGCTGTCATCCTAAAAGCACTCTACAACGCCCAGATTTTTCATTATATTTGGGACTTCGTCAAAGGATCACCCACACCATTTCGGTGAGGGTGATTTTTTTGGTACAGCTGCATATAACGGATATCCTTCCGGATCCACCGGTCGACTCGCCGGCAAGTAATCACACGGAAAACGGGCGCCCGTCGCAAGCAGACAAGCGTCAAGCCAATCATCGATTGCAACATGCGACTGACGCTGTTCCCATAACGGTGGACAATCCAAACGCTCGAGCAATTCAATCCGTTCCGTAATGCCTTCGGTCGTCTTCTTTGAAAAACGTGCCGGATGACCGGCGAGTCGTGCGAAACAAACTTCCGGATGGGCTTCAATCATCTCCGTTCGATATACGCTGCGAACTTCTCTGATTTTCGGTAATAGATACCACGCTTGTTTTGAAAGCCCGATCCCCGCATGTTGTTTCGCTAAATCATTTGCTTCCATATAGCTAGAAGCTGTCAGCGCACTGAGGAACGGGGCATTGAAGACACTGCTCGTTCGCCCAGGGCGTAATTCCTGTCGCAACAACTGATCCGTTTCGCGTCGTCCTTCCGTTAAACCAATCGGCATATCAACCCAAATCCGGTCAGCTCTAGGAATATTTGCAAGTGTCGGTTCGACGAATCCCGTATAACGACCACTTTCGTACATAACGACGACCCACCCCGCCTTTGCCGCATCAATCCCGATGACGTGCATTCGTCTTCTCCCGGAAAGAACGCAGTAGTGATAAGACGGTGAAGATACCGATGAACGTCGCGAGACCGAGCGATAGACGGTCGCGCGCATCCATATACCAGACGACGGCAAGAATCGTCAACAAGACGCCGAGTAGATTCCAACGTCTCATTTTTCTTGCTCGACGAACCGGTACAGACTACGGACCATGACGCCCGTTGCTCCTTTTGGACCAATCTCAGACGCTTGATTCTGTTCCGATGTTCCCGCGATATCGAGGTGCAACCAAGGTGTGTCACCGACGAATTCCCCGACGAACGCACCACCGAAGATCATATGTCCCATGCGTCCCGGTGAATTGTTCAAGTCTGCGACTTCCGAACGGCGGACTTGTTTAATGAACGCATCGACATACGGCATTTGCCAGACCATCTCATTCGTCTCTTTCGTCACCTGTTCAAAGCGTTCGTAAAGTGACGCATCGTTTGTCAACGCACCTGTGATTTCTGTTCCAAGCGCGACAAGGACACCACCTGTCAACGTTGCGAGATCGATGATCGCTTTAGGTTGATATTCTTTGACGTACGTGACTGCGTCAGCAAGGACAAGCCGTCCTTCCGCATCCGTGTTCAGGACTTCAATCGTTTTTCCTGCCATCGACGTGATGACGTCATCCGGCTTGAAGGCATCCCCGGAAATCATGTTGTCGGTTGCTGGAATGACACCGATGACGTGAACATCTGGCTTCAGTTGACCGAGTGCTTCGAACAGACCAAGAACGGCTGCTGCGCCTCCCATGTCGCCTTTCATTCCGACGATCCCGTCTTTCGGTTTGATGGAATAACCACCTGTATCGAACGTGACACCTTTTCCGACGACCGCGATCGGTGCTTCTGCTGATCCTTTATATTCAAGGACGATCAATTTCGGTGGAATGACGGATCCTTGGTTAACGGCAAGCAAGGCGCCCATCCCGAGTGCTTCCATCTCTTCCTTATCGATGATTCGGAGATCATGTCCATGACGTTCGGCGATGAAGCGTGCTTCATCCGCAAGCGCTGGCGCCGTCAAAAGATTCCCAGGCATCGTTACGAGACGACGCGCCAAGTTCGTTGCTTCGCCTAAGACCGTACCACGACGCACGGCTTCATCTTCAGAAGGTAAGACCGTCAGTTGTAACGTATATGCTTTCGAAGGCGACGTCTTATAATGTTTGACCTCATATGTAGCGAGGGTGAATGTCTCGGCAATCAGTTCGACCGGTTGCCCTGGGAATGTTGTTGCGTCAACTGTGACATGTTCTAAGCGACGTGCTTTGACATGTTGTGCCGCTTTCCCGAGCAAGCGGCGTAAATCGTCTTGCGAGAGCTGATCAACTTTCCCGAGTCCAACGAACAGTACACGTGCGACGTCGCCCGCTAACGTTGGCAATAGACGTAGTTCTCCTCGTTTCGTTGAAATATCGCCTTGACGAACCCACTCTTCTAGTTTGTCACCATACAGTGCTTGTAACCGTTCATCGAGCGGTTGATTTCCAGAAATCCCGACAACGAGTACATCTACGGATTGATTCGTTTGCATATAAAACTCCCCCTTTGACTAGTATCTATTAGTATGAAGTGTTTTCAGTCATTTTCCAACTGATAGCCTCTCGACTTACCGCAAACGCTTTCACTACTTCTGTTCGACAATTTGTCGAAATGCTTGGTTTCAAACAATTGTTGCCCGTTTCACAATATGATAGGATTATACAGGTGAAATGTTGAGACACTTCAAGAAACGATGCGTTTGCTGTTCCGGGAAATGTCTACGTTTTCATTCAAGGGAGAGTGCGCAGAAGGCTCGTTAAGAGAGAGGCGTTTATGGGTATCTATAGATAGCTAAGAAACGAAGTCGTCGCGTTAAAAAAACTTACTGAAAAGAGGGTAATGCACATGGCACAACATATCAAGGGAATTGGCGCTTCTGCAGGGATCGCGATTGCAAAAGCATTCGTGATGGAAACACCGGTCTTTGAGATTCCATCGCACAAAATCGAGGATGCAGCTGCGGAAAAAGAACGTTTCCAAGCAGCGATCGCAAAATCGAAGACAGAACTCGAAGTCATTCGTGAAAATACCTTACAAGAATTAGGTCCAGATAAAGCGGAGATCTTCTCGGCTCACCTTCTCATCTTAGAAGATCCGGAAATCGTCAGTCAGGTGAACGCAAAAATCGAGGACGAGCAAGCAAATGCTGCAAAAGCACTCGATGAAGTCGCAAACATGATGGTCATGATTTTCGAATCGATGGATAACGAATACATGCGCGAACGTGCAGCAGACGTTCGTGACGTCACAAAACGGACGATGGCTCACCTTCTCGGTATCACGTTCGTCACTCCAGCTCAAATCAATGAAGAAGTCATCATCATCGCTGAAGACTTGACTCCTTCGGATACAGCTCAATTGAACCGTAAATATGCTAAAGGTTTCGCAACGAACATTGGTGGCCGGACATCGCACTCTGCCATCATGTCACGTTCACTCGAAATCCCAGCAGTCGTCGGAACAAAAGTTGTTTTAACGGACGTGAAACACGGCGATCTTCTCATCCTTGACGGTGCAGAAGGTGACGTCATCGTCAACCCAAGCGAAGAGCAAGTGGCTGAGTATGAAGCAAAACGCGCAGCATACATCGCACAAAAAGAAGAGTGGAAAAAACTCAAGAACGAAAAAACAATGACAGCTGACGGTCATCACGTCGAGCTCGCTGCAAACATCGGTACACCAAACGATGTCAAAGGCGTTTTGGATAACGGTGCAGAAGCAGTCGGTCTCTACCGTACGGAATTCCTCTACATGGATGCAGAGACGTTCCCAACGGAAGACGAGCAGTTCACAGCTTACAAAACGGTTCTCGAGTCAATGGGCGATAAAAAAGTCGTCATCCGGACACTGGATATCGGTGGCGATAAAGAATTGTCGTACCTTGATCTCCCACACGAGATGAACCCGTTCCTCGGTTACCGTGCGATCCGTCTCTGCCTTGACCAAACAGACTTGTTCCGTACACAATTGCGCGCACTTCTTCGTGCAAGTGCATACGGTAAACTCGCTGTCATGTTCCCGATGATCGCAACGATCGAAGAGTTCCGTGCTGCAAAAGCACTTCTCCTTGAAGAGAAAGCAAACCTTCAAGCTGAAGGCGTTACGGTATCGGAAGACATCGAAGTCGGTATGATGGTTGAAATCCCAGCAACAGCAGTCATGGCTCGTCAGTTCGCAAAAGAAGTCGACTTCTTCTCTGTTGGAACGAACGATTTGATTCAATACACGATGGCGGCAGACCGGATGAACGAAAAAGTATCATACCTGTACCAACCGTTCAACCCAGCGATCTTGAACCTCTTGAACAACGTAATCACTGAAGCACACAAAGCAGGCAAATGGGTCGGCATGTGTGGTGAGATGGCAGGAGAAGAATTGGCACTCCCAATCCTTCTTGGTCTTGGTCTCGATGAATTCTCAATGTCAGCATCATCTGTTCTTCGCGCTCGTAGCTTGATGACACGTCTCAACAAGTCAGAATGTGAAGCAATCGTTGAGCAAGTGCTTGATATGGATACAGCAGAAGAAGTCGTCGACTTCCTCAGCACGACTTTCGACATCAAAAAATAAGTTCTGTCAGACGAATCTGGAACAATCCAGGTTCGTCTTTTTTTGTCTAATTCAACAAAAAAACAACGCCTCTTTCTTATAAGAAAGAAGACGTTGTTGAAATGGTGATTATTGAGCTTGTTTCTTCTTCGCTGGAGTAGCTTGTTCCGACAAAATCGGACGCTCGTTCCCCATCAAGAAGATAAAGATGACACCGAGTACTGCTGGAATCAACGCCCAGAAATAGACGGTTGAGATCGATTCTGCAAGCGACGTCTTAATTGCTGTCGCAACTTCTGGTGGCATCTTCGCAAACGCAGCAGCCGTTGGGAACTGTCCACCGGACGGCGCTCCACCTTGCGGCAACCGATCCGTTACAGCTGACGCGAACGTCCGTGATTGGATGATTCCGAGAACCGTGACACCAAGCGTCATCCCGATTGTCCGGAATGTTGAGCCCATCGAGGTCGCTGCGCCCCGACGTTGCATCTCGATGCCGTTGATACTCGCTAGATTCAATAGAGAGAAACTGAAGCCAACACCAAATCCGAGAATGATCATATAAATCGTTACCGCTGTCCGCGATGTCTCAAGCGTCATCGTACTAAGAAGATAGACACCGAGTAGGAAGAAGACCGCTGAGACGATCATGACGTTGCGGAATCCAAACTTGTTCGGCAACTGTCCACCGAGCTGCGCCGAGATGACCGAGGCAATCAACATCGGCATCAGGATCAGACCGGAATTCGTCGCACTGCCACCAAAGACACCTTGCACGAAGATTGGAATGAATACACTCGCTGAGATGAAGACGAATCCATAAAAGAACGCCACGCCTTGTGTTGCCGCAAATAAGCGACGGCGGAATAGACTAAACGTAATGACGGGATCCGCGGCACGTCGTTCAGCAAATGCGAAGGCAACGAACGCGACGAGCGCTGCTCCGAACAGACCAAGAATTTGTGGCGAAGACCATGCATACTCTTTGCCACCCATTTCGAGCGCGAGTAAGAATAACACCAATCCGGCGACAAGCGTAAACGCACCGACATAGTCGATTTTCTGTGTCCGGTGCACCGGTGATTCCTGATAGAAGACCGTCACGAGACCAAGGGCAATCAAACCAAGTGGAATATTAATGTAGAACACCCAGCGCCAGTCGAGGGAATCCGTCAATACGGCACCAAGCAACGGTCCGAAGATACTCGAGATGCCGAAGACCGCTCCAAACAACCCACTGACTTTCCCCCGTTTTTCCGGTGGGAAGATATCAAAGATGATTGTAAAGGCGATCGGCATCAACGCCCCACCACCGAGCCCTTGCAAGGCACGATAGGCAGACAGCTCAATGATCGAGTCTGCCATTCCACATAAGATACTTCCCACCATGAAGAGGAGCATCCCAAAGAGGAAGAAGCGTTTTCTTCCATACATGTCACTCAGTTTACCGAAGATCGGCATCCCAGCAACGGTTGCGATCATGTAAGCCGACGTGACCCATGCATACTGATCAAACCCATTCAGTTCACTGACGATCGTCGGCATCGCTGTCGCAACGATCGTGTTATCCATTGCTGCGACTAAAATTCCAATCAATAATCCGATGACGACAGGTGTCGTATTCGTTTTTGTTGTAGTCGAAGACATCGACGCACCTCATTTCTCAAAAAATTAGCTAACTCTTATAATAGCTAACTTATTGTATCATCATATGTGCAAAATCTCATTATCAAATGTGCTCTACGATCATTTCACACAAAAAAGACGGATCGCTCAGGGCGATCCGTCGCTTTTCTTCTTTACTCTATACGATACGAAATTGCTTCTCCGGCTTCGACCGTCCGTCCAACATCAACGTCGACTTTTCGATCCCCACTATTCGTGACGATGATTGGTGTCAGTAATGATGGTACGAGTGGTCGTACTTGTTCAAGATCGACATTGAGGAGTGGTGTCCCCGGTTCGACACGATCGCCGGCTTTCGCCAACGCCTCGAATCCTTTTCCTTCGAGTGACACCGTATCAATACCGATGTGAATCAAGATTTCATCTCCATTATCCGCAAGAATACCAATCGCGTGTTTCGTCGGGAAGAACGTCGTGATCTCACCAGAGACTGGAGAGACGACATATCCTTCCGTTGGTTCGATCGCATATCCGTCACCCATCATGCGACCGGAGAACACTTGATCCGGTACATCATCGAGAGAACGAATGATACCGCTCAGTGGTGCGACATATCCATCTTCAGGCACGTAAGCCCCACCACGATCCCCAGCGAGTGGACCGGCATCTGCTGTACCAGTTCCAGAAGTCCGTGCTTCGTCTCCCGTTGGTACTTGTGGAATTGGATCTGCTTCCGGTGTTTCTTTCGGTTTATAATTTGGATCTTTCATGATATCTGCCATTTCTGTCTTGATCCCATCGGATTTCGGTCCAAAGATGGCCTGGACGTTATCTCCGACTTCAAGAACACCAGCAGCACCGAGTTCTTTCAAGCGATCCTTATTGACTCCGGACTTATCATTGACCGTAATCCGAAGTCGTGTGATACAAGCATCTAAATGTTTAATGTTTGACGGACCACCGAATGCTTGTAGAATTTCATACGGTAGATCGCCTGCTTGTGCCGTTGAAGTAGCGGCACCTTCTTTAATCGCTTCCCGCCCCGGAATCTTCAGATCAAACTTCGTGATGACGAAACGGAATCCGAAGTAGTAGATGACAGCGAAGACAAGACCGACTGGAATGACGAGCCACCACGAGGTTCGGTTCGGTAGAATCCCGAATAACGTGTAGTCAATCAATCCACCGGAGAACGTCATCCCGATCTTGACGTTCAGTAAATCCATGATCATGAATGAAAGACCTGCAAAAACAGCGTGAACGGCAAACAAGAGTGGTGCAACGAATACGAAGGAGAACTCGACTGGCTCCGTGATACCAGTCAGGAAAGAAGTCAACGCAGCTGAGAAGTAAAGACCTTCGACGGCTTTACGACGATCCTTCGCAACGGTATGGTACATCGCAAGACAGGCTGCCGGCAGACCGAACATCATGAATGGATATTTCCCGGTCATATACGTCCCTGCTGTAAATGGTACACCGTCCTTCAATTGTGCGAAGAAGATTCGCTGATCCCCATTGATGATCGTTCCAGCTTTATCCGTGTATTCCCCGAACTGGAACCAAAAACTTGAGTACCAAATATGATGAAGACCAAACGGAATCAATGAACGTTCGACGAGTCCAAAGATGAAGGCAGACAACGGTTCGTTTGCTTCGATGATTGTTTTTGAGAACGTATTGATACCTGTTCCAATCGGTGGCCAAATATACGACAAGGCAAACCCGGCAACAAGACTAAATAAGGCAGTTGCAATCGGAACAAAACGTTTCCCTGCGAAGAATCCGAGGAAATCAGGCAGTTTGATTTTAAAGAATTTATTATAACTGTACGCTGCTATCAAACCTGCAATGATCCCTCCGAATACCCCCATTTGCAAGGTCGGTATCCCGAGGACCGTCGCATACGACAAGTCACTCGCTTTCTGTGCTTCCGTGATTTTTTCTGGTGTAATCTGTAAGAATGAACTGATGACCTTGTTCATGATCAGGAAACCGACGATCGCTGCTAGACCGGCAACCCCTTCCCCATTCGCAAGACCAATCGCGACCCCGACGGCAAACAGTAACCCGAGGTTCGCAAAGATGATGTCACCCGCATCCTGCATGACTCGCCAGATGACGACTAGCGAATCGTTCTCGAGGAACGGTAAATATTGCGTCAAGTTCGGGTTTTGAAACGCTGTCCCGAACGCGAGCAATAGCCCCGCTGCCGGCAAAATCGCTACCGGTAACATCAAGGCCTTACCGATCCGCTGTAAGACACCAAACACGTTTTTCCACATGCGTATATTCCCTCCTTTTTTAAACAAACTACTTAGTTCATACCCTAAAATATTCTAGCGCAAAACGATTCTAAAAGATTTTTCCAAAAAAAATAAGCCCTTCCGCAGAAGGACTCATTTCTTAAAACATTAGACTGTTTTTTCTTGTTTACGTGATGCGATGACGGCTTGGATTTCAGACTTGATGTTGTCTGATTTCGGTCCGTAGATTGCTTGAACGTTGTTACCAACTTCAAGGACACCAGCAGCACCTAATTTTTTCAACTCATCTTTGTTGACTTTCGATTTGTCGAGAACTTCGACACGAAGACGTGTGATACATGCATCCAAGTGTTTGATGTTCGACTCTGAACCGAGTGCGTCAAGGATACCTTCAGCGAGTTCAGAACCTTGAACAGATGATGTTTCTTGAACTTCATCTTCACGACCTGGTGTTTTCAAGTTGAACTGACGGATCGCGAAACGGAATCCGAAGTAGTAGATGACAGAAAGTGCAAGACCGACGACGATGACGAGCCACCACTGCGTGCGTCCTGGAAGAACACCGAAGAGAAGGAAGTCAATCAAACCACCAGAGAATGTCATACCGATCTTAACGTTCAACAATTGCATTGTCATGAACGAGAGACCTGCGAAGACAGCGTGAACTGCGAACAAGATTGGAGCTACGAACAAGAATGCGAATTCGATTGGCTCTGTGATACCTGTCAAGAATGCTGTAAGTGCTGCTGATCCAAGAAGACCACCAACGACTGCACGACGCTCAGGGCGAGCTTCGTGGTACATTGCGAGTGCTGCTGCTGGAAGACCGAACATCATGAACGGGAATTTACCAGTCATGAACGTACCAGCTGTTAATGTTGCGTTGTCTTTCAATTGTGCGAAGAAGATCGCTTGGTCACCATGAACGACTGTTCCTGCTGCATTCTTGTACGAACCGAATTCGAACCAGAATGGCGCATAGAAGATATGGTGAAGACCGAATGGAATCAACGAACGCTCGATGAGACCGAAGACGAATGCTGCGAGTGTTGGGTTTTTCTCCATCATGAAGTGCGAGAACGAGTTCAAGCCATCTTGCGCAAACGGCCAGACGAATACGAGAACAAGACCTGCAACCAATGAAACAACTGCTGTGACGATTGGAACGAAACGTTTACCAGCAAAGAATCCAAGGAACTGTGGCAATTCGAGATTATGGTACTTCCCGTACGCCCAAGCTGCGATCAAACCGATGATGATACCACCGAATACCCCAGTTTGAAGTGTTGGGATACCGAGTACGTTTGCATATCCTTGACCGTTAGCAACCATTTCAGGTGTAACGCCGAGCCATACGCTCATTGTTTTGTTCATGATCAAGAATCCGACGATTGCCGCAAGTCCGGCTGCGCCGTCCCCTGCAAGACCAATCGCGACACCGACCGCGAATAAGAGTGCTAAGTTACCGAAGATGATATCCCCAGCTGCTTCCATCAATTTTGCAACCTTGATGATTGCATCATTTTTTAAGAACTCGAGTTTTGACGTCAAGTTCGGATTTTGCATCGCGTTACCGAATCCGAGTAGGATACCGGCAGCTGGCAAAATCGCTACAGGAAGCATCAACGCTTTACCGACACGTTGAAGAACAGCAAAAATCTGTTTGAACATGTGTGTTTCCTCCTTTTCCTGTTAAGAGCGAAGTATGATGAATAATGCCAATGATTGAGACGAAAAAAGTCAGACATCTGACCGTTTTTTTACAGAAAAAAATCAGGCACGAGCGGATTGTAGACAATAGACTTATCCCGTTGCATAACGGAAATAAAGCTTCTTGCCCGACATCCCACTCATGCCTGATCGTATCAGTAACACGTAGTCCGTGCGGTCATTTACCTGAATCGTACTGCACTAAGCGTTGCAGATGCATCGTAAGATACGTCGCCTCACCGCGCGGTACCGCTTTCTTCAACTGACGTTCCATGATGGACATCAGCTCCCAAGCAGTATCATAGCATAGCGGATATTCTTCACGCAATAGCTTTTCTACTTTTTCTGGAGCCTCTAGATACTCCCCATTGGAAACCCTTTCAATCGCTGAACGAAGGTGCCGAATCAGACGCTTGTAATCAAGCGATTTTCGATCGATTTTAATCTCCAGTCGCTGTTCGATATGACTAGCAATTAAACCGACGAGCTGATGATGGCGGTTGACTTCAAGTACGTCTTTGAAGTTCGTCGCCGAATGAATATGAAGTGCGATGAATCCTGTCTCCGCTGGAGGTAGGTAAAAATTCATCTCAGCACTGATGAACTCGACGATTTCTTCTGCAAGGGCGTACTCTTCCGGATACAAGGCTTCCGTTTCAGCAAGAAACGGATTCGTGACTTCCATTCCTTGTTCGAGTCGCTTGAACGTAAACGTCAAATGATCCGTCAATCCGATATGGATATGTTCGTCGACCTTTTTTCCGAAGCGTGTCTCGATCATCGAGACGATCTCGTTCATCAACGCGATGAAATTTTCATCGAGATGACCGACGAGCGCCTTATATTGATCCTGTTCTTCTTTATCCTTCAACGTGTAGACTTTTTCCAACTTGTCGAGATCTGTCAGTTGATCGCCTGGCTTCCGACCGAAGCCAATCCCTTTCGCGAGGATAATGACTTCCTGATTCGCACCAGTCGAACAAATGACGACATTATTATTCAATACCTTGATAACGTGGTACATTTGTTTATCCATTCGCTCTCAACCCAATCTGCTCTTACACATTTATTTAAAGACATTGTTTTTATTATAACGGTTTTTCAGACACGAAAAAAGCCTACTTACTCAAGTAGACTTTAAAACATTTGGTAACCGCTCTTACGCAAGAAGCGAATCGATAGACCGGCGATGATGATTCCGGCAAGACCAGCCGCGAACATCGTGATATCCGCTGTCTGTAGACCAGCAATCCGGTCCCCGAGATTCGGAATTGCTTCACGAGCATTCGTGAAGTATTCGAGCGTCGATTGGTTGTCGATCATCATGATGATGATGACCGGATAGAGTACGAGCATCACCCATGTACTCCGCAACAACATGTTTAAGATGAATCCGATACTAAAGAACATGACGAGATAAAGCACACTCCCGATCACGGCTTGAATGATATGCATACTGTTCCCCCTTTGAATCTCTTCTAGTATAACCGACAAAAAAGGCAAATGCACGAGTGTACATTTGCCTAAAACGTGAACTTAGAACTTCCCTTTTTTGATCGCAAGACCAAGCTTTTTCAGTTCGAAGAAGTGTTTGTTGTCGATGACTTTTTTCATGAACGATGCGTTACGGCCGTAAATCTTCTTACCAAAGACCATGCCGATGCCGTCTTTGTGACCAAGCGAAGCGACCGTTCCTTTGTTTTCGTACGTGAACGTCGATGTTTGACGACCCGCGATGAGTGCTGCGATGTTCTCAGCGACTTTGTGTGCTTGTTGTGTCGCGATTTGTGCAGTCGGTGGGTACGGACGGTTCGAACTTGGATCCATGACTGCTGAACAGTCACCGATCATGAAGACGTTGTCGTGTCCTGGAACACGAAGATCTTCTTCGACGACGACACGGTTACGCATCGCTTCGAAACCAGATGCTGCAACGACAGGGTTACCGCTGACGCCACCTGTCCAGATGATCGTGCTTGCTTCGATCGTCTCAGTCGTGTCGCCTTGAAGCGGACCGAACGTGACGCTTCCTGGTCCACATTCCTTGATGCCGTTACCGAGTTTGAACTCGACGCCTTGACGCTCAAGCCATTTGTGTGCGTAGTTGACGAGATCAGCATCGAATCCTGGAAGGACTGTTGGTGCTGCCTCGATGTTGACGACACGAACGAGTTCGCGTGGAATGTCATATTGTTTGCACAGTTCTGGAATACGGTTGACGAGCTCACCCATGAACTCGATTCCTGTGAATCCAGCACCACCAACAACGATCGTCAAGAGTGAACGATCTTGTGATCCTGTTGTTTTGTACTGTGCGAATGAGTAATCGATATGTTCCTTGATTTTACGGACGCTGTTCAACGAGCTGATCGTCAGCGCGTGTTCCTTCAATCCTTTGATACCGAATGTTTCAGGAACGCCACCGAGAGCAACGACGACGTAATCGTAAGGAACTGTTCCGCCATCTTGTAAGAGAACCGTTTTAGCAACCGTGTCGACTTTCTCAACGATACCTTTGACAAGTTTGACGCGTGACGGGTTGATGACATCATTGATGTAGATGCGCGCTTGCTCCGCAGACATCGTACCTGCAGCTGGTTCATGCAACCAAGTTGTTTGGTAATGATAGTCGTGTTTGTTAATCAACGTGATGTTCGCTTGATCGACGCCGAGTTTCTTTTGAAGGTTGACTGCTGTGATCAATCCACCGTAGCCCGCTCCAAGAATAACAATGTTAGGTGTGTTCATGTTCTGATACTCCTTACGAATCGTAGTTTTGTTGTGATTTTCTTCACATTCAATTACAGACGAATGCTCAAAAATTTTGTTCAAATAATGTTCACATGTCTATAAGCCTATTGAAACACTTTTCAGGAATGATTGCAAAAGAAAAATGTAATTTCCCTTAAAAAAATGTGAGATGTTCCGTACTTGCACCTTCACCCCCTACTTCCTATATAATGGACATATCCAACGCTAGGAGGGAATCAGATGCACCAACCATATGATGTCACGATCATCGGCGGCGGTCCGGTCGGACTGTTCACCGCGTTTTATTCAGGAATGCGCCAGATGAAGACGAAGGTCATCGAGAGTCTACCTCAATTAGGTGGTCAACTCGCTACGCTTTATCCTGAAAAATATATATACGATATTGCCGGTTTTCCGAAAGTAAAAGCACAGGAACTGGTCGATCGGTTGCTTGAACAAGCAAATGAATTCGATCCGACATACGTGCTCGGTGAGACCGTCATCGCTTACGAACGGATGGATGACGGAATCATCCGCCTCGTCACGAATAAAGGCGAGCATTATACAAAGACCGTCATCTTGACGGCAGGAAACGGCTCGTTCGCCGCGCGTCCACTCGGAGTGGCAGATGCAGAACGCTTCGAAGAAACGAACTTACACTATTTCGTCAACGACATGGAACGTTTCAAGGATCGCCAAGTCGTCTTACTGGGTGGCGGTGACTCCGCAGTAGACTGGTCATTGATGCTTGAGCCGATTGCAAAATCCGTCACGCTCGTCCACCGTCGCGATAAGTTCCGTGCCCATGAACATTCGGTCGAACTGTTACACGATTCGTCCGTCAACGTTATGACGCCGTATACACTTGAATCGGTCACAGGTGAGACGCACATCGAGACGCTGACGTTCAAACATGCTGAAAGTGGTGAAGTCGTCGTCGTCGCTGCGGACGATGTCGTCTGTAACTTCGGCTTCGTCTCGTCACTCGGACCGCTCAAAGAATGGGAAGTCGAATTCGAACGCAATTCGATTCGTGTCAATTCGAAGATGGAGACTGCGATTCCGGGCGTCTTCGCTTGTGGTGATATCGCGACTTACGAAGGACGCGTCAAACTGATCGCAACGGGCTTCGGTGAAGCACCGATCGCCGTTAACCAAGCGAAACTTCTCGTTGATCCATCTGCTCGTCACCCGCAACACTCGACGAGTCTGTTCGAAAAAGTAACAAATCATTCTTGAGATAACTGAATGGCTGTAAACAAATAAGAGGTCGAATTCCGGATGACATACCGGAGTCCGACCTCTTATTTTCATGGAATCACATCGAGGACGTGACCAAACATCTTCGACTCCCACAGGAAAAGGAAGCACGATGCGTGCTTCCGTCAGGGATAGGGAAGACCCGACAGATCACATGGAATGGGAACTGGCGCGGCTTACATCCCGCCTAAGGAAAGCGAAGATGTTGAAAACGTCCGATTTCATACGGATGATCTTTTAACAGGTATCCGGTAAACCCGTTGCACGAGTTCCACCCCACCTCGCTCAATCATCGATTCTTCGAAGACCTGACCACCGAATCGCTCGTAAAACTGGCACGCTGGATTATCTCGCAAGACAGAAACCTGCATCGTCTCATATTCCGCTAAGTCCTCAGCGATGCGTTGAAACAGCGCTTTCCCAAGTCCCCGCCCTTGTGACGCTTGCAAGACATAAATCGCGTAGAGTTCCCCTTCACGCGCATCACTTCGATTCGCTCCACCTTGCGCAAAGCCAACGACTTCTTCTCCTGACACGGCAACATACACGCGCTGATTGACTAATGTCTGTTCCCATTGTTGCGTCCGTTTCACATGCGACAACTGTGCTAAATACAGATCTGGAATGATACCTTGATACGTCTCGCGCCAGGCATCAATATGAACGCGGGCGATGGCTGACGCATCTTCTAGACGTGCTTCACGGATTCTCATAACGGGATGATGAAGCGACGTGTCTCGCGCCCATTACGAACAGTCGGCTCGATTTCTTGTCCACCGTTCGCCAAGATGACACGGCGAGATGCTAGATTATCAACGCCACACGTCAGTAGTACTTGATCGAGTCCACGCTGGCGTGCTTCTTCAAGCGCAAGTCGAAGACCACTCGTCGCATATCCTTTCTGACGCTCGGATGGTCGGATGCCGTATCCGATGTGCCCGCCGTACAACTTCAAGTTCTCTGTCAAATCATGCCGGAAGTTCAGCGCACCGACGATTCGTTGCCCGTCGGCCATCCAGTACGTCGAATGGGTGACAAGACCCGGTCTGACTGTTGTCTCCATTTCCTTCAGTTCCGCAAAATAAGCGCCCAGTGGTTCATATGTGTCTCCGACTGCTTCCGGCACGATCGTTTCGCCCGACTCTCGCCAGTCTTCTAAAAAGGCGCGATACTCTGTCTCCCACGCAAGAGTTGGTTTCATCAACTGCATCATTGGTGATTGCGCACCTCCTCTTCAATCAAACGATCGAGCCAGTCATCGACATGTTGGAACAGATAGCCGGCTTGTTTCGCAGCTGTCGTATCCATATAGAAATCGCGTTCTGGCGCAAGCGGTGATTCATCCTCTCCTTTTGCGACGAGTTGACTTGTCGTTCCCGCAACGCGGTCGATTTTATCCACTAGGTCTTGAATTGATAAGACACCGTCACTTGCAGCGTTGATCGGTCCTGTCAGTTCCGAGCGACCACACCACTCCAGAAAGGCAGCGGCTTCGTAACTTGAGATATACCCCATCTTCGCGTATGTGTTTTCGGCAACGATCGGACGCCCGTCAAGCGCCCGTTTGATATGAAAGACGAGTCGCTCCGTATAATCATCTGGTCCGAGGACGACCGGAAAACGGACCGCAACGACTGGGAACGTCGCCCGTTGGAAGAAATAACTCTCCGCTTGGCGTTTCCCTTCGCCATATCCATGTTCCTTCTCGAGGTCATATTTCCCCGGAAACGGATTATAGGCACGCTCCGTGATGTTCGCACCACCGCCTTCATAGACAGACATCGTCGACGTCAACACGTAACGTCCGACTTTTCCTTCAAACGCGTCGATCGAAAGTTTTGCTTGATACGGTGTGAAACAGATATTGTCATAGATGACATCCCAGTGCTGTTGGCTTAAGTCCTTCATCGTACTACTTGACGTCCGGTCTCCTTTAAAGAATGTCAAGCCCTTCGCAACCGGTGGCGTATGCTCGCCGCGTGTGACGATTGTCACGTCATCCCCCGAATCGGCTAACCGAATCGCAAGCCGGCGTCCGAAGTAGCGTGTTCCCCCGAAGATCAATACTTTTCTCATCCTGAAGCCCTCCCTGTTCGTAGTAGCATTCACTCTCTTAATATTTCGAGTCAACGGAACAGGTCTCCTGTATGCGGACAATAAAAAAATCGTGGACGATGTCCACGATTGGATTCATTAACAGCCACCCGGTGTCCCGGCATTCGTTGCCGTCCGGAACGATGTCCCGCAACCGCATGTTGCGATGGCATTCGGATTCGTGATCGTGAATCCGCCGCCGAGCATCGACTGCTTATAATCGATTTCCAGTCCTTTGACGACCGGGTAATCTTTTTCGTCCACGATGACGGTCACGCCGTGCTGTTCGAAAACGAGATCCGTTTCTTTCTGTTGGTCGAATCCCATTCCGTACGACAGACCACTACATCCACCACCTTGGACGAGCATCCGAAGATTCCGTTCATCTGCTGGTGCCTGCGCCATCATGTCTTGGACTTGTAGCGCTGCTGCCTCCGTTAAATGGATCATGTCATCACCTTCCTTTTCTTTAGTATACGCAACTTCTGAGCGAATCGAAACCTAGTTGCTTGAAACTATCTTGAATTCGTTGTATAAATGGTATGTACAACAAAATAATCGTTCCATCTTCAGGGCAGGGTGAAATTCCCGACCGGCGGTAAACAACTATTATGAGTTGAAGCCCGCGAGCGAATAGGGCGCTATTTGCTGATTCTGTGTAATTCAGGAGCCGACAGTATAGTCTGGATGGGAGAAGATGGCGGCATGAGTTTGAATTTGATCGATTTTTGCAACAATCGATTAGGTTTATTTAATGCGGACTTCTCCCCTGTTGATCTCATCAATAGGGGTTTCTTTATGGACGCAGTCATGCCAATACTTCATCGAGAGGAACGAGCAAAAGGAGACAATACTCGTATGAAACGCACACAAAAAATGGTCACTCTGTCAATGTTAGGTTCAATCTCATTTGTTCTTATGCTTATCAATTTTCCACTGCCGTTCTTACCGAACTATCTGAAGATCGACTTCAGTGATGTTCCTGCTCTCGTCGCAGCGATCATGTTCTCACCGGTCGCAGGTGTCATCGTCGAAGCATTGAAGAACGTGTTATATTACATCTTCCGCGGAAGTGGTGTTCCGGTCGGAGAATTCGCGAACTTCGCTGCTGGTGTCGCATTCGTGCTTCCTGTCAGCTGGTTCTACCACAAAAAGAAATCAACACAAGGTCTCGCAACTGGCCTCGTCGCTGGTACAATCACGATGGCACTCGGTCTTGCGATTCTCAACTATATCTTGATCCTTCCAGCGTATGCATGGTTCCTCGGTATGGACTACATGGCGGATCCGGCTGTCAAATGGACAGCAATCACAGCCGGTATCTTACCATTTAACGTCATCAAGGCATTGTTCATCTCGGCACTCTTCATTCCGTTGTTCTTGAAACTACGACCATGGATGATGCGCCGTCAACAATCTGCCTGATCCGAAAAGCTGCGCCCGCTGACGGACACGAATCCCCTCGTTCAGACGAACGAGGGGATTTTTTTGCTGTTCGGGCTCACAGCTCATTCTCTTCGATTTTTAGGTAAATCTTTTCAAGCAACTCTTCCGGCGTCTCGCCTACGACCGTCTCACCATCAACGAGACAAAAATGATCAAGCGAACAAATTCCGCAATAGCCAAGGCAACCGTATTCGACGACGTCGACGTTCGGGTCACGTTCGAGTTGCTCCATGACGACCTGTGTACCAGCCGCTAAGTTACTGATACAAAATTCAATAATCGGATTCACTTTTTTTCCTCCTTCAAGCAGGAAACGACCTGCCTCATGTCGTATTATACAAGGTCAGACTGATTTAGGGGAACTAAGGGGGATTTTACGTTATGAAGCAATTGGTCGTACTCGGCGGAGGATATGGTGGAATGCGGATTTGTGAGCGATTCAAGGACGAGGAAGTTGCCGTCACGCTCGTCGACCGTCTACCGTACCACGCACTCAAAACGGAATATTACGCACTCGCAGCAGGTACATTATCAGATCGAGATGTCCGGATTGAATTTCCGGAGGGGAAACATCTTACTTATAAATATGGACATGTCATTAAAATCTCACCAGAGACGAATACGGTCCACCTGCAAGACGGATCAGAATTATTCTATGATGACTTGATCATCGCCCTCGGTTGCGAGGATAAATACCACAACATTCCGGGTGCTCAAGAGTTTACATACAGCATCCAGACACTTGAAGAATCGCGCAAGACACAGCAAGCGATCTGTGGTCTGTCACCGGGGTCCGTCGTCTCGATCGTCGGTGCTGGTCTATCTGGTGTCGAACTCGCCAGTGAACTGCACGAGAGCCGGAAGGATTTGACGATTCGTTTGTTCGACCGCGGTCCATCCGTTTTATCATTCTTATCCGACAAAGTCTCATCTTACGTCCAGGAATGGTTCGAGGAGCATGACGTGGAAGTCATCAACAATTCGAACGTCACGCTCGTCACAGCGGACGACGTGCGTAACGGCGACGATACGTACCCGTCGGACTTGACGATTTGGACGGCAGGTACGCAACCGGTCAAGGTCGTTCGTGATCTCGGCTTTGCTGCAGACAGTGGCGGTCGGATCAAATTGACGGAACATCATCACGTACCGGAATACGATAACGTCTTCGTCATCGGCGATTGTGCCAGCTTGCCGTATGCGCCAAGCGGTCAACTCGCAGAACATCAGGCAGAACAAGTCGTCGACGTCTTGCAAGCGAAGTGGCAAGGGAAAAAATTGCCGAAACTGCCAGAAATCAAACTGCGCGGAATGCTCGGATCGCTCGGGAAATCAGATGGTTTCGGGATCGTCATGGGCAAGCAAGCGCTGACGGGGAAAGTCCCACGTCTCTTGAAGTCCGGTGTCTTATGGAAACACAAAAAGATTAAATGAGCAAAAGAGGTGTCCCGATCTTTGGGATACCTCTTTGTCGTTCACCCCGTCTGACTTAACTTCGCATCAATCGCTGCCGTAATCGTCTTCAGTTTGACGTACCCCTCGTCAATCATCTCATCATCAAGCACGATCAATGGATAAAAATAGACATCCTCTTTCAAGGCTTCCGTCCATTGATCCGCTGTTGCTGTCTCGAAATCGATATAGCGAAGCGTCATCGCTTGCTCATATTTCCGTCCGAGGACAGCTTGTAGCCAACTGAACGTCTCTTCCGAGCTGGGTGCCCCGACACAACTCGGACAAGTGACCGCTGTTCCATAAACCGTGATTTCCATCTTGAAGTCCCCCTTTTCAATTCTCTCCTCTTTAGTATACAAGTTTTCCAGATTGAGAACATTTTTCAACCCTGTTACAATGAAACTATACGAAAGGATGTGTTTACGCATGGAAATGTTTGATCAAGTGAATGAAGTTCTTGAAAAATTGCGTCCGTTCCTTCTTCGTGATGGAGGAGACGTTGAACTCGTAGATGTAGAAGACGGAATCGTAAAACTCCGTTTGATGGGAGCTTGTGGTAGCTGCCCAAGTTCAACGATCACATTGAAGGCCGGTATCGAACGTGCCCTTCTTGAAGAAGTCGCTGGCGTCGTTGAAGTCGAACAAGTCTTCTAATACATGAAATCCCGAACGAATTCTCGTTCGGGATTTTTTGATTCATAAAATCCATTCTGCTAACGTATCGACCATGTATGTCGGTTGACGATCCTGACCTTGAATGAAGACTGGTGTATGGACGCCAGAATTGACGTGCATCGTCCGGATGCCTCCGTTGATTCCGAATAGAATATCCGTATGGTAGTTATCCCCGACCATGATGACGTCTTCTTTTGACAGACCAATCATCTCCGTTGCGATATCGACCATGACCGGTTCCGGTTTGCCGATGAAGAACGGTTCCTTCTCCGTCGTCACGCGCAGGACGGACGTCAAGGCACCGTTTCCTGGTAAGAATCCACGTTCTGTCGGAATGGCGATGTCTCCGTTCGTCGAGATGAAGCGGGCACCGGCACGAATCGCGAGGGCACCGACAGCGAGTTTTTCATACGTGATCTGACGGTCAAGACCGATGACGACGTAATCTGCCGCTTCGGTTGCGACGACGTCTAACCCTTCCCGTTCAAGCGCATCAATCAGTCCTGTCTCACCGATTGCATAGACGCGCGCTTTCGGTGATAGATCAGCGATATAACGACCGGTCGCCATCGCACTCGTCAAGACGTGTTTCGCATCGGAATGAACACCCATCCCGCGTAATTTCTCCGCCACGGCTTCTGCCGTCATCGACGCATTATTCGTCACGAACAAATACGGAATCCCTTCTGCTTGCAGACGATTGACGAAATCGACCGCTTCTTTTACCGGTTCCGTTCCGTTATACATCGTTCCATCTAAATCAAATAAATAGCCTTTTGCCTTCATCCTGACTCACTCCTCGTTTGGTAAAAATGCAGACACCGGTCCGAGTTCTGTCTCGATATACCGGCGAATCGCTTCCGGGAAACGACGTAGCTCTGCTTCCTCTGTCTCAAGTACCGCCCGAATCTCCGCCATACTCGACTGTGTGAATGACCGGACGATCAACGTACGTAACGCAACGAGCTTCTTCAGACTCGTCGCGAGCGGTCCATCGATGACCTTCTCATCTTCTAAAATGAGGATGATATCTTCATAACTTCCCGGATCCCGCATGATGAATCCATCAATCATACTGTTTCCGATGTCGATGACACTTTCGATGACTAAAAAACCGATCCGTTCCATAGCCAGTGCCGTCGTCACCGGATCCCCCGTAACTTCCTTACTTTGTCGAAGTGCCGTCTCATAACAAACGACCGTCTCTTCGATTTTTTGACGATTGACGAAATACATCTTCATTCCCCCTCACATCCTCCATTTTATCGTTATCCGGCAATCCTGAAAAGCAGAAAGGTCATTTGCATCACATTCATCAATGTGTTATCCTCAATTTAGATTTTTGCTGAAAATAGTATGTCACATTGGTGACGTGGAGGTTATATACATGGAACGGGAACTCGCACTGGAAATCGTACGCGCTACGGAAGCAGCAGCACTAGCTTCTGCTCAATGGATTGGTCGCGGTAAGAAAAATGAAGCGGATGATGCAGCAACGACTGCGATGCGCGAAGTCTTGAACACGGTCAACATGAACGGAACGGTCGTCATCGGTGAAGGCGAACTCGACGAAGCACCGATGCTCTTCATCGGCGAACGTGTCGGAACAGCAAACGGTCCAATCGTTGACATCGCCGTCGACCCGCTCGAAGGTACGAATATCGTCGCCAAAGGTCTCGGTAATGCGATGGTCGTCATCGCCGTCGCCGATCAAGGTGCCCTGCTCCACGCACCGGATATGTATATGGATAAATTAACAGTTGGACCGAACTTAAAAGGACACGTCTCGCTCGACGATCCACTTGAAGTCATCATTGAAAAAGCAGCTCAATACAACAATAAACGGATTGAGGACGTCACGGTCATCATGCAGGATCGCCCACGTCACGATCACTTCCGCGAAGCCGCGATGCGGATGGGCGCACGGGTTCGTCTATTTGAAGACGGCGACGTCTCGGCTGGAATCGCACCACTCTCTCCTGCGACAGGAATCGATATCTTCATCGGTACAGGCGGTGCTCCTGAAGGTGTCATCACGGCTGCTGCCGTTAAAGCGATGGGCGGCGACATGCAGGCACGCTTACACCCGATGAACGAAGAAGAAACTGCTCGTGTCATCCGGATGGGGCTTGAAGATCCGCTTCAACTTTTAACGCTTGATGACCTTATCAAAAGCGACGACTGTATCTTTGCTGCGACCGGCGTCACGACGGGCGAAATGCTCGATGGCGTTAAGTTCTTGACGGATGATATCGTTGAGACGACATCCCTTGTCATGCGTTCAAAGACACGGACGATTCGAAAAGTCATCGCCGAGCATAGCTTATCGCGTAAACCATACTTGCAAAAAGTCCCCCAAACCCTTTAATCTGAAACAGATGTTAGGGAAATGAGGGAAGCTGAATGATGGAAGAACGTGATTTTTTATATGATGATGTCGAACAAACGAAGACACGCTTTGTCAGTTGGGTCGGAGAAGCTAGTCGGTTTGATCTCGCCATCACGCACTCGGAACATTTTTACGGTAAGATTCTCGTCTTGAATCTCTTATCGAATCGCTATGCGATCATCGGTGCGGATGATTTTGATGAACCTGGCTACATCGCGACGGCGTTTGACGTCGAAGACGATGCGGCAACGGAACTCGAGATGTATCTACGCGCTTATATCGGTCTATGAAAAAAGCCTTCGTCCGCGGACGAAGGCTTTTTCTTATAAGAGACGATCGTTTCGTTCATTTAATGTGTTCGGTCCGCTGAAGACGTTCGTATTGTCTGACTCGTCATGGGCACGACGCTCCGAATGCTGATCCGCTTCATCACCGACGAGTAATACGAATTGACCGCTTTCGACCGCATGATTCGCACGATCGACGTCTTCCTTCGTCAAGCCACTTCCACGAATAGCATCTCCGTGGGAAGCCGTGTCATCTTTTTTGAAGATGCTCTTGATTTCCTGCCAGAGATTACGATGATCTTCCTGTGACAGACGCGTAGATGTCTGTTGGTTGTTCAAATCCGCTAGTTCCTCGATTTGTTCGAGATCGTATTTGTCGTGTGCTAAGACTTTTAAATCAGTCGAGACGACACCGGCAACACGGAGATCGTGCACGGCACTAACAACTTCTGGTACGGATGAGTAAATTCCAACGATTCGCATGGATGGTTCCCCCTATAGGTACATGATACTTATAGTAATAGCCGAATTCCGTCCACTAGAAACGCTTTTCTGTATGACAGTTTGATTACTCGCTTTCCGTCTTCTCTGGTGCAGGTGCGAACTTCCGTTTCAACTTCAACGTATTGGATGAAGAACCGTCGAAGCGAGGTGGTGCTTCTTCTCCTTCTACCAATCCGATCTTCTTGACGATGAAGTAGGCACATCCGAAGTTACAGTATTCGTAGAGATAATCCGCCACATGCGAAATTTTCGTATCGAATGTCGCTTTCTCGTGTTGATCCTCATAGAAGCCACGTAGCCGTAATTGACCGTGCCCCCAGTCCCCCACGATATAATCATATTTCTCTAGGACATCGCTAAAACGACCGATGAAGGCTTCCTCATTAAAACCTTCCCGCTTCTCTTCGACGACCTCATAACGTTCCCGATTGACTTGTATCATTATTCCCACCTCCTGCTGTTCTTATCATAGCATATTCCATTTCGCCTGGCAGACGAAAAACCGTCCGAGCAACTGCTCGAACGGTTTTTGATCGTTAGTCGATCGGAAGTGCTGTTTTATTCTTTTTCGCTGCGTTGACTTGTTCATCCGCGTGATACGACGAACGAACGAGTGGACCTGCCTCACAGTGCGAGAATCCTTTGCTGAGCGCGATCTGCTTCAGTTCAGCGAACTCTTGTGGTGTATAGTATTTGATGACGTCGAGGTGTTTTTTCGTCGGTTGGAGATACTGACCGATTGTCATGATGTCGACGTTATTTGCGCGAAGATCATCCATCGTTTCAAGAATCTCTTCCCATGTCTCACCAAGACCAAGCATCAAGCTCGACTTCGTTGGAATTTCAGGTGCGAGTTCCTTCGAACGGCGAAGGAATTCAAGCGTCCGGTCGTATGTCGCTTTCGCACGAACGGTCGGTGTCAGACGGCGGACCGTCTCGATGTTGTGGTTCATGATGTCTGGTTGTGCATCAATCAGCGTTTTCAATGCCTCAAAGTTCCCACCCATATCTGAAGGCAAGACTTCGATTGATGTCTCTGGATTCATCCGACGAACTTCACGGACGGTTTCAGCGTAAACGCCTGCTCCGAAATCATTCAGATCGTCACGGGCAACCGCTGTGATGACCGCGTGCTTCAGGTTCATCAAACGAACGGATTCCGCGACACGTTTTGGTTCTTCAAGATCGAGTTCGTTTGGGCGTCCTGTCGTCACGGCGCAAAAACGGCACGCACGTGTGCAGATACTTCCGAGAATCATGAACGTCGCCGTCCGGCGTACCGCCCAACACTCGTGGATATTCGGACACTTTGCTTCCTCACAGACAGTATGTAGCTTTTTCTCGCGCATCATACTTTTTAATTCTGTGTAGGTTTCATTCGTATTCAGCTTGATTTTCAACCATTCCGGTTTACGTTGGATTTCTCCGCGTCCCATGGTTTCGCTTCCCCCTTCATCCCCAAAAAGTCAATTCATGTCTGCTTTAGTATAACAAACAATCAGGGTTTGCGAACATGTAATTCATTATATTCCGACTTCTCCGATAAGCGTTCGAACAACAAATCCCGTAACAATTCCGGCATGAAATATTCTTTTGGCATTTCTTTGATTGCTGGAAAGAGTGGACCGAACGTGAACATATCCGGCAAGACGACCGTATAGTTTCGCGTTGGCTCAAGCGGTTGATGTGCCGCCAAACCAGCATAATGCATCCGCCCCATCAACTTACCACGGAAACCGAGACCTCGAACCTTTAGTTGTTCGAACTGATCTGTTTTGACTTCGTCGAGGAAAGTTTGTAATTCCACTCCGGTCATCGTCACTTTACAAGGATTGATCGGGTGCGGACAGAGTCGATGTAAATCAAAGGCAGAGACAGGACCTGGTGGAAGTGACCCAAGCAGAATACCTGCCGGGACACAAGCGATATCCGCATCACACCAATCACGCATCGTCTCGACAAGCAATTGTGAGAACGGCGACTCGCTGAACCAATCATTGGCTAGACCCGATGTCTCGCCAATCGGCTCCTTCATCTGTTGTTCCGCCAGATACTGTTCGCGGTCGAGTAATTTCGCCGTCGCTTCGTCCTCGACGTAATCGTGTAAGGAATGAAGGACCGCTTCCTTCTCTCCGGTATCCGTATTCATATAAATTTCACCCGCATACTGCCCATGTTTACCGGCTTGGGTGATTAAGACACCGTTCTTAACGACACCGTCATCAAGGACATGGTGCGTATGCGCACCGATGATCAAATCCAGTTCTGGAAAACGCATCGCGAGTTCTTCGTCTTGATAGAAACCGAGGTGACTCAAACAAATCAAGACGTCGACTTCTTGACGCAAATGTTCGATTTCACGCGCCGCGACGTCAAACGGTTCTTCGATTGTCCAACCAAGTAAACCGTACAGTTCGATATACGGTGCCGTCAGACCAAAGACGCCGACTTTTCCAGTCGGTAATTCGTGAATGACTCCTTGCTTGGCAAACGGTGCTTCTAAATTCGAGACGAGGACCGGAAAGTCCGCTTCCGTGTAGAGGTTCGCTAACCAGTCGTGCGGAAACGTGATGCCTTCATTGTTCCCGATCGTCACGGCAGTCGGCATCAACGCATTCAGTAGATGCGTATTGATTTTTCCTTTTGTTGCTTCCGTCGCTGGATCAACACGGTCAGCATGATCGCCGAGATCAAAAACGAGCGAATCATACGTCCGGTGTTCCTTGACGAAGGACATGTAGCGAGGCCACATGTCGAAGTGTGAATGCAAATCATTATAGTGAATGATGTGTAACTTCATGCAGAAGCCCCCCTTGATGATTTAAAACAATGAGATTTGTCGCGGCGCCAGTTCATAGTCGAGATCGAGAATCTCGATTAATCGTTTCGCATTCGGGGCAGCATCTCCTGCTGAGTTGTTATTGAAGAAGACATAGACATCCTTTGCTTCCGCTGCTACGTTTCGGACGTGGCTTGCGAGTTCCTGTAACTCGTCTTCTGAATACCGATAGAGACAGCGGACTTTTCGCCAATCGTCGCTGCTTTGACCCGGTTTCTTTAACCAACCCGCTTTATTTCGTCCATGAAGGCGGATGAATGCCGTCTCCTGCGTCACGACCGGTACGAATGGTACGGAACCATCTTCGGTCTGGGGTTCGTCACAAATCGTATGAATAAACTGATGTTCCTTCAAAAATCGGAGCGTCCGCTCACGATAAGCTTCCGAATACCACGATGGATTTCGGAACTCAATCGCGACCGGCAGTCCAGCAAGTGATTTTCGGATCGTTTGCAAATACTCCAAGTGCATTTTGCTGACATCGAACCAGGGCGGTAACTGCACGAGGATCGCTGCAATCTTTCCACTCTTTCGCATCGGTTCGATCGACGCGATATATTGTTCAAAAATCGGACCGAGCGGATCTTTATTCTCCCGGTCATGTCCACTCATCGCCCGGTGGACCTTGACGATGAAGCGGAACCCGTCCGGTGTCTCGGATGTCCATTTTTCGTAGTTTCGTTCCGGTTGAATCGCATAGAACGTCGAGTCGACCTCGACTGCTGGAAAATGTCCCGCATAAGCGGCGAGCTTCTCCTTACGATCTTGCGGGGTCAAGTAGAGACTATCATGATCTCCCCAGCCCGTAACACCGATATATATCATGCGCTCCTCCCCCTTACGTGTTCTATTCTACCTATTCATCATAGCATAGCAGAATCCGGGATTTCTTCTTCAATGCTTCAATTTAAACGTTCATATTCAAGTATGATACATCCCGATTCGAAGTATTGTGTTTTGATCATTTTTAAGTGTTGCGGTTGATCGAACACCGGAAACATCCGTTTTCCACCGCCGAGCAGAACAGGATAAATCACGATATGATAACGGTCGACGAGTCCAAGTCGTATCGCTTCAGCAGCAAGCGTCGCCCCACCGATCGCAATCTGTTTTCCAGGCAAGGCTTTTAGTGCTTGAAGTTCCTCGGTAAGTGACTTGGTCGCTAGACGTGTCTTTCCTTCGACAGCGTCGAGCGTCCGCGAGAAGACGACCTTCTCAAGCGATTGCCAGGTTTTCGCATACTCAACGACAATCGGCTCGTCTTCCTGATCCGCTGTCTCCCAGTATTGCATCATCTCGTACAAACGACGTCCATAGACATGGGTATCGAACGCTTTCTCGTAGTCATTGAAATACTGATGTAATTCTGCGTCCGGTGAAGCGAAATCGATCCTACCTGACGCATCTTCGATATAACCGTCAAGCGAGACTTGAAAGGAATAGACGATGTCACGCATAGTAATCCCTCCTTTTTCACTCTTTACCCGAATAACCATTTCATGAAAAAACTCCCCCATCCGTAGATGAGAGAGTAAGACGAATTATCCGATTGAACCTTCCATCTCGAACTTGATGAGACGGTTCATTTCGACCGCATATTCCATTGGAAGTTCTTTCGTGAACGGCTCGATGAAGCCCATGACGATCATTTCCGTTGCTTCCTCTTGTGAAATCCCGCGGCTCATGAGGTAGAACAATTGCTCTTCCGAGACCTTCGAGACTTTCGCTTCGTGCTCGAGCGAAATGTTATCGTTGAGGATTTCGTTGTACGGAATCGTATCCGACGTCGATTGGTTATCCATGATGAGCGTATCACATTCGATGTTCGAACGTGCGCCTGTCGCTTTCCGTCCGAAGTGGACGATACCGCGGTACGTGACTTTCCCACCGTGTTTTGAGATCGACTTCGAGACGATCGTCGACGACGTGTTCGGTGCTAAGTGAATCATCTTCGCACCCGCATCTTGGTGTTGACCTTTACCAGCGATTGCGATCGACAATGTCATACCACGTGAACCTTCACCTTTGAGGATGACGGCTGGGTATTTCATCGTCAGTTTCGAACCGATGTTACCATCGACCCATTCCATCGTTGCGCCAGCTTCACAGATCGCGCGCTTCGTAACGAGGTTGTAGACGTTGTTCGCCCAGTTTTGGATCGTCGTGTAACGGCAGTAAGCGTTTTTGTTGATGAAGATCTCAACGACCGCTGAGTGAAGCGAGTTCGTTGTGTAGACCGGTGCTGTACATCCTTCGACGTAGTGAACCGATGCTTCGTCATCAACGATGATCAACGTCCGCTCGAATTGACCCATGTTTTCCGAGTTGATGCGGAAGTAGGCTTGAAGCGGCGTGTCGACTTTAACACCTTTTGGTACGTAGATGAACGATCCACCTGACCAGACCGCTGTGTTCAAAGCTGCGAACTTGTTGTCTGTTGGCGGGATTAATTTTCCGAAGTACTCACGGAAGATATCTTCGTTCTCTTTTAACGCTGTATCTGTATCTTTGAAGACGACACCGATTTCTTCGAGGTCTTCTTTCATGTTGTGGTAGACGACCTCTGACTCGTACTGAGCCGAGACACCTGCCAAGTATTTTTGCTCTGCTTCTGGGATACCGAGTTTGTCAAACGTACGTTTGATTTCTTCTGGTACTTCATCCCACGATTTCTCTGCCCGTTCAGACGGCTTGACGTAGTACGTGATGTCGTCGAAGTTCAATTCTGAGAGATCGCCACCCCACGCTGGCATCGCTTGTTCGTTGAAGATCTTAAGTGATTTCAAACGGAAATCAAGCATCCATTGTGGTTCTTCCTTCATTTTTGAGATCGTTTCGACGACTTCAGTCGTCAAGCCACGTCCAGAACGGAAGATCGAGATATCGCGATCGTGGAAACCATATTTATAATCGCCAATTTCCGGCATGTTCTTTGCCATGTTCATTTCCTCCTCTTACTTGCTTGTGACCGAAGTTTACTTCCCTTCTTCTACGCCGCGTTCGAGCGCCTTCCAGGCAAGTGTCGCACATTTGATCCGTGCCGGGAATTTCGTGACACCCGAGAGTGCCTCGACGTCCCCGAGGTCGAACGATTCGTCGTCATAGTCTTTTCCTTGGACCATGTCCGAAAAGATATCCGCGAGTCGTAAGGCTTCTTCGATAGTCTTACCTTTGACGAGTTGCGTCATCATTGAAGCAGACGCCATGCTGATCGAGCAGCCCTCCCCGTCAAATTTCGCATCACGGACGACATCGTCTTCAATCGCGAGCTGGAGACGAATCGTATCGCCGCACGTCGGATTGTTCATGTCGATCGTGACGCCCCCCTCGATCGCACCGCGATTTCGGGGAGTTTTATAGTGATCCATGATCACTTGACGATACAAGTGATCGAGATTGTTAAAATCCATGACTGAAATACTCCTTCGTTTGGCGAAGTCCTGTCACGAGTGCGTCAACCTCTTCTTTCGTGTTGTAGAGATAGAAGCTAGCGCGAGCCGTCGAGCTCGCTCCGAGCCAACGCATCAAGGGCTGTGCACAGTGATGACCGGCGCGAACCGCGATTCCCTGCATATCAAGGACGGTTGCGACGTCATGTGCATGGACATCACCGAGATTGAACGTGACGAGTCCAACGCGTTCTTCCGGACCGTAGATCGTTAGTCCGTCGATGTCACGCATTTGTGCCATCGCGTACTGCGCGAGTTCACGTTCGTGTGCTTCGACGTTCTCTAAACCAATCTCTTCTAAGAAATTAATCGCTGCCGATAAACCAACGGCACCTGCGATAATCGGTGTACCCGCTTCGAAACGATATGGAGACGGTTTGAACGTCGACTCTTCAAGACCAACGTAATCAATCATCTCACCACCGAACTCAACGGGTTCCATCGCATTGAGTAATGCCTTTTTCCCGTAAAGAACACCAACGCCTGTCGGACCACACATCTTGTGTGCGGAGAAAGCGAGGAAGTCACAGTCGAGATCCGTGACATTAATCCGTTGATGCGGTGCACTTTGCGCGGCATCAACGACCATGACGGCACCTCGAGCGTGAGCAAGACGCGCGACTTCTTTGATCGGATTGATCGTACCGAGAACGTTCGAGACATGTGCCATCGCGACGATCTTCGTCCGGTCGGACAGTTGTGCTTCGACCGCTTCGACCGTCACGCGACCATCCGCTGTCAAATCGACGTATTTCAACTTCGCTTTTTTGCGTTTAGCGACTTGTTGCCACGGAATGAGATTCGCATGGTGTTCGAGGTATGTGACGACGATCTCGTCGCCTTCTTCGACATGCTCCATACCGTAGCTTGACGCGACGATGTTGATCGCCGTCGTCGTGCCGCGGGTAAAGATAATTTCTTCATGGTGTTGCGCCTGGATGAAACGACGAACGTTCTCACGCGCACCTTCGTACGCATCCGTCGCTCGTGTTCCGAGCGTATGGACGCCACGGTGCACATTCGAATGAATCGTCTTATAGTAGTCGTCAATCGCGTTGATGACGACGAGCGGCTTCTGCGAAGAGGCCGCACTATCGAGATAGACGAGTTTCCGGTCGTTGACCTGTTGGTCGAGGATCGGAAACTGATTGCGGATGGATGCATCGATTCCCATATTAGTTTACTTTCCCTTCGATGACTTGAACGAGACGTTCTTTCACCGAGTCAATCGCAAGTTCCGAGACGACTGGCTGGAGGAATCCGTGAACGACGAGGCGTTCTGCTTCCTTCCGTGAAAGGCCACGGCTCATCAAGTAGTAGAGTTGTAGTTCATCGACACGACCGACAGATGCCGCGTGTCCTGCCATGACGTCATCCTCATCGATCAAGAGGATTGGGTTCGCATCACCACGTGCCTTTTCAGACAACATGAGGACACGTTCCGTTTGAACGCCGTTTGATTTCGAAGCGCCGTGATGGATCATCGACGTTCCGTTGAAGATTGATGTTGCTGAATCTTTTTGGACACCGTGGATCAAGATGAAACCTTCTGATCCTTTACCGAAGTGGTCCGTCCGGACGTTGAAGTTTTGTTTTTGCTCTCCACGACCGACCGTAACAGCTTTCGTATCTGAGAACGAATCGTTTCCGACGAGGTGTGTTTTTGTTTCTGTAACCGTGTGACCGTCATTCATGTGACCGAGTGCCCATTCGAGCTTCGCGCCCTGTTTGACGACACCACGACGGTTCATATACGTGATGGCACCTTTTGATAGCGTATCGACACCACCGAAGAGGACTTTTGCGTTATCTTCAACGAAGACTTCTGTGACGACGTTGACGTTATGCGCTTCGTCACCGTAAGAGACGAAGTTCTCGATATACGTCAATTCGCTGTCAGCGTCTGCGACGATGATCGCGTGATGGTAAAGCGCTGCGCCTGATTGCTCAAGCGTGTAGATCGCTTGCATCGGTACAGAAAGCTTAACGCCTTTTGGTACATAAAGGAACGTACCACCGTTACGAAGTGCTGCGTTTAATGCCGCAAGACGATCTTCGTTAACTTGAACACCTTCCGTCATGTAGTACTTCTCGACGAGTTCTGGGTGTTGTTTTAATGCGTCTTCGAGCGTCGTGAAGATGACGCCGTTCGCCGCTTCACTGTTTTGCGCGTGGACGAGTTGTCCGTTACGCGTGACGAGCATGTGATCACGGTTTTCGCCGATCAATGCTTCGATATCTGAAGAAAGACCAGTGACGGTTTCGAGTTCCGTCGTACCTTCTGTGAAGTTCCAGCCTTCGATCTTGATTTTTTCTACTTTTGGCAATGCGAGCGTTGGGGCAAGATCAAGCGCGTCTTGACGCTTTGCGACCATCCAAGATGGTTCCCCTAAGCGAGTCGCACGTTCTGCCACTGCCTCGCGATTTACTGCAAGATTCAGTTCTACAGTCATCATGCTTCCTCCCTCGTCTTACGCTTTTGTTTCGATTTCGACGTCTTCGATGCCGAGTTCTTTTTTAACCCAGTCATAACCTTCTGCTTCGAGACGGTGTGCGAGTTCTTTACCACCAGACATGACGATTTTTCCGCCCATCATGATGTGGATGAAGTCTGGCTCGATATAGTTCAAGAGACGTTGGTAGTGCGTGATGATCAAGCAGCCGAATTCAGGTGAACGCATTTCGTTGACACCTTTTGCGACGACTTTCAATGCATCGATATCAAGACCTGAATCGATTTCATCAAGAATCGCGATCGCTGGTTTAAGCATCATCATCTGAAGAATTTCGTTACGTTTCTTTTCTCCACCTGAGAAACCTTCGTTGAGGTAACGGTGTGCCATTTCTGAAGGCATCTCGAGAAGACCCATTTGTGAATCAAGCTCACGGATGAACTTCATGAGTGAGATTTCATCGCCTTCTTCACGACGCGAGTTGATCGCTGAACGAAGGAAGTCTGAGTTCGTGACACCACTGATTTCGCTTGGGTACTGCATTGCGAGGAACATACCCGCTTGTGCGCGCTCATCGACTTCCATGTCGAGGACGTCTTCGCCGTCGAGTGTGACTGAACCAGATGTCACTTCGTACGATGGGTGACCCATCAATGCTGATGCGAGTGTTGATTTACCTGTCCCGTTTGGTCCCATGACCGCGTGGATTTCCCCGCCTTTGATTTCCAAGTTGACGCCTTTCAAGATTTCCTTGCCGTCGATCGCGACGTGTAGATCTTCAATCTTCAAGTGTGAAGCCTTCATGTTAGAATCCCTCCATCTATTCATTTCGTGACTGACGATTCAGAACACGAGCGTTACTAATTTAGTATCATTCTAATCTTAAAGAAACATCGCGTATTATTCAAGCGTCATCGCTCGCTGATTTTTCTCAAAATCATGCGTTTTGTTGAGAATCATTCGAAAGTTTCACCGGTTCCTCCAGTTCATCGATCGTCGAAGCCCGATGAATCCGTTGTGACAGTAAGAGCAGTGGTATTCCGAATAATGTCAAGCCCGCTAATATCCCGAAAATCGGTAACGGACGGTCCGCTCCATATAAACTTAACAAATGTCCTCCGGCGATCGGACCGATTGATTGTCCGATCGACGTCAAGCCCATCGCCCCGAAATAACTGCCCCGTAATTCTGGTTTGGCGAACCGATCGGTCAAGATGTCGGTCATCGTGAACATCATGACTTCCCCGCACGTGAAGATGAACATCGCGACGATCATCAACCAGATCGCGTTCGCATTTCCCATGATGAACAATCCGATCGCAACAGTCGCAATCCCGGTCGTGATCGAGACGAGTGGTGACGTCTTCATACCAAACTTCATGATCGGATATTGAACGATCAAGACGGTGATCGCATTGATCGTGATCAAAATCGCATAGAGTGTCTTCCCGCCTTCAAGCAGTGACGTTTCCGTCAAGAACTGTGGCAATGTCGAGTTGAACTGACTGTAGCCGAAAACCCCGAAGATGATGCCAGCGAGTGCCAGCGTAAAAGCGATATCCGTCCGCAACAGACGAACCGTTGCTCCGAACGATACCTTTTTCCCACCATGCGTCTCGGTGATCGGATGGCGTTTGAATAAGATACCGATCATCCCCCCGTACACGATATAGACGAACGCTGTGATGTAAAACGTCGCGGACGTGTTCCCCGCACTCAGCAGTAAAGCAATTCCCGGTCCGATCGCTGCTGCGATGTTGATCATCGCGTAACGGATATTGAAGACGAACAATCGGTTCGCTTCGTCCGTCGTATCACTGATCAAGGCACGGGCGGATGGTTCAAAAATCGAACGACAGACCCCGTTCAAAGCACTGAGCGTAAAGAATGCCCAGAATGTCTCGACTTGTGCCAGCGCAATGAAGACGATCGCGAATCCGATCGTTCCGGCAAGCATCATCGCCCGGCGACCATACCGGTCCGACAAGGTGCCGCCGATGAAACTCATGACGAGACTGGCGATCGCCGAGATACTGAGTACCCAGCCAACATCGACAGGATCAAATTTCAGGACGGTCGTCATGTAGATGGCGAAGAACGGCATCGTGATGAACGTTCCGAGACGTGAGAAAAACGTCCCGAACAAGACCCCGAGTGTCAACGGATGCAGTTGACTTATGCGTTGCATATGATTCCCCCTAACCCCTGTTTCAGACAAATGAAAAGCATCCTTCCATTATATAGGAAGGATGCCGGCTTCGGTGAACTTATTTGCTGACTGGAACGACCGCACCTTTGTACTTGTCGAGGATCCAATCTTGGTTTTTCTTTTCGTGCAGAACGTCAAGAAGTGCTGTGACACGCTTGTCTTTTTCATCGCCATCACGTGTAACGATGATGTTGACGTATGGTGAAGACTCATCTTCTGAAGCGATCGCGTCTTTCAATGGGTTCAGACCGTTATCGATCGCATAGTTCGTGTTGATGAGGACGGCGTCGCCTTCATTGTTTTTGTAAGCTTGCGGAAGAAGTGATGCTTCGATGTTCGTCTTGAACTTGAGTTTCTTCGGGTTCTCCGCGATATCACCGAGTTGTGCATCTGTCGTTTTACCGTCTTTAAGCTTGATCAATCCTTCATTTTGAAGGAACGTCAAGACACGACCGCGTTCCGCGACGTTTGAGCTCGTTAAGATCGTTGCACCGTTTGGTAACTTATCGAGTGACTTGTAT
This sequence comes from Exiguobacterium sp. Leaf187, assembly GCF_001423925.1. Lineage (NCBI taxonomy): Bacteria > Bacillati > Bacillota > Bacilli > Caryophanales > Exiguobacterium > Exiguobacterium sp. Leaf187. The sequence goes on from NZ_LMPR01000009.1 coordinate 1,440,323, forward strand.
TTCTTCGAGTAAATACCGAGTGGTTCAACGTGGACGCCACCTGCGTTCGCGAACTTATATGATTTGTTTTCTTTCTCTTGTTGCTCAAGATACGGTACGTGCTGGAAGTAGTTCGCATCGATTTCTTTTGAAGCGAGCGCTTTGTTCGGAAGTACGTAATCTTGGAACTTCTTGATTTCAAGCTTGTAACCTTTTGCTTCGTATTCTTTTTTGACGTGCTCAAGAATCTCAGCGTGCGGTACGTTCGAAGCACCAACGACGAGTGTTTTGTCGTCGCTACCTGATCCTGATGATTTTTCGCCACATGCAGCAAGGCTAATAGCTAAGACGGATACAGCAGCAGTACCTACGAATTTTTTCCAAGTTTTCATGAATGATTCCTCCAATATGATTAAGTTTCGAATTAACGTTTATCGATCGCGCGGATCAGCAAGTCACCAATGATTTGGATGACGAAGACGATCGCTAAGATTAAGAGTGTCGCAATGACGATGACATCGTTTTGAGAACGCTGGAATCCTTCGATGAAGGCCATGTCCCCAAGTCCACCTCCGCCGACTACTCCGGCCATTGCCGTATAACCGACAAGTGAGACGAGTGTGACCGTGATACCAGAAACGATGGCAGGCAACGCTTCCGGGATTAAGACTTTATAGATGATCTGGAACTTCGTCGCGCCCATCGATTCAGCTGCCTCGATGACACCTTTATCGACTTCGCGTAACGCGAGTTCAACCATCCGACCGTAAAATGGTGCAGCACCGAAAATCAGTGCCGGTAATGCTGCCGTTGGTCCGAGGAACGAACCGACGATTGCTGTCGTAAATGGAATCAATAAGATCAGTAAGATGATGAACGGAATCGAACGGAAGACGTTGACGACCAAGCTCAACACTGAATAGAACGCCCGATTCTTGAACAATAACTCTTCGTTTGTCGCATACAATAGTAAACCAATGATCAAACCGAGGACGAATGTCGAAACACCAGCGATTGCCGTCATATAGACGGTACTGCCTGTCGCTTCCCACACCATGTCCCAATCTAGATTGTCAAAGAATGAAATCATCGGTGATCCACCTCCACTTCAACATCACTGGCTTGAAGCTTCGTGATGACCGCTTGTGTTGCTTCTGTTTCCCCGATCAACTGAATGAACAGTGTACCGAGTGCCCCTTCCTGTGATTGACCGACGTTTCCACCGATGATATTGAACAGGACCGGCGAATCCTTCATGACTTCCGCGAGGATCGGGCTTTCTGCTGTCGATCCGACGAACGTCAACTGAACGATTTTTCCGGTTGGGTACCGTTCGCGTAGTTTCGCGAACGTTAACTCGTTCTCCGACGGCGACGTCAATTGTTTGACGAATTCCTTCGTCATCGCTTGCTTCGGATGACGGAAGACTTCTGCGACCGGTCCTTGCTCGACGATTTTACCGGCTTCCATGACGGCGACCCGGTGACAGATTTTTTGAATGACGTGCATCTCGTGTGTGATCAAGACGATCGTCAGTTTCAGTTTTTCATTGATGTCGACGAGTAACTCAAGGATTGAGTCCGTCGTCTTCGGATCGAGTGCACTTGTTGCCTCGTCACATAAGAGAACGTCCGGGTTCGATGCCAGTGCCCGAGCGATACCGACACGTTGTTTTTGACCACCGGATAATTGTGACGGATAGGCTTTTTCGCGTCCGTCCAAACCAACGAGTTGGATCAGTTCCGCGACCCGTTCCTTGCGGTGTGCTTTCGGGAAGCCACCGAGCTCGAGTGGGAACATGATGTTCTCTTCAACCGTCCGTGACCATAGTAAGTTGAAGTGTTGGAAGACCATCGAGACATTCTTGCGGACGCCTCGTAATTCCTTAGGTTTTAGTGATGTCATTTCAACACCATCGATTTGGATCGAACCACTCGTTGGTGCTTCGAGCATATTCAGTAATCGGATCAGGGTCGATTTCCCTGCTCCGGAATAACCGATTATTCCAAAAATTTCACCGCGCTCGATTGTCAGATCGACATTCGCGACGGCTTCGACCGCTCCGCGCTTTGAGCGATAAATCTTTCCTACGTCTTGTAAACGAATCACAACTGTCCCTCCTAAAATAAAAAAAGTGCGCGCGTTTTAGAGCAAACGCGCGCACTTTTCAGTACACAAAACCATTTGCTCTCATCTCCCAGACTTTTGTCTGCTGGAATTAGCACCACTTCGGATTAGATCCGCGGTTGCCGGGTTTCATCGGGCCAGTCCCTCCACCACTCTCGATAAGAGTTTCGGTATTAAGTTTGTAGAATATATTCTGAATATTAGCAGGGGTTATTTTTGTTGTCAAACAGTTTTTTCAGAAACTTTTTCGAGGAACGTGAAAGCACGTGTTAAGTCTTCTTTCAAATCTTCCGCATCCTCAAGTCCAACTGAAATCCGAACGAGACCGTCCGTGATGCCGAGTTCTGCCCGACGTTCTGCTGGGATCGACGCGTGCGTCATCCGTGCAGGCACCGAAATCAGACTCTCGACGGCACCAAGACTCTCAGCGAGTGTGAAGAAGTGTGTCGCCTCGACGAGTTTTTCTGCGTTCGCTGCTGAACCGACATCAAAGCTGATCATCCCACCAAATCCAGTCGCTTGTTTCGCTTGGATGTCGTGACCAGGATGCGATGCAAGTCCTGGGTAGAAGATGTTCGAGACGATGTCTTGCGCTTGTAGGAACGCAACGAGATCATGTGCTGTCTCTTCGATCGCATCCATCCGGATACCGAGTGTACGAAGACCACGGACGAGCAAGAAGCTGTCTTGCGGTCCAAGCACGCCGCCTGTCGAGTTTTGAATGAAGTGCAGCTCTTCGCCGAGCGCATCATCTTTGACGACGACAAGTCCAGCGACGACGTCCGAATGTCCGCCGATGTATTTCGTCGCACTGTGCAAGACGATGTCTGCACCAAGTGCGAGTGGTTGTTGATGGTATGGTGTCGCGAACGTGTTGTCGACGACGAGTTTAAGATCGTGACGTTTGGCGATTGTTGCGATTGCTTCAATGTCCGTAACTTTCAACAACGGGTTCGTCGGTGTTTCGACGTAGACTATCTTCGTGTTGTCTTGGATCGCTGCTTCCGTTGCCGCAAGATCCGTCGTATCGACGAATGTCACTTGGATGTTGAACTTCGGTAAGACGCGTTGCATCAAGCGGAACGTACCACCGTAGACGTCATCCGTCATGACGATGTGGTCGCCAGACTCAAGCAAGTGGAAGACGGCATGGATCGCTGCCATCCCAGAACCGAACGCAAAACCACGTGCGCCGCCCTCGAGATCCGCAATCAATCGTTCGATGCTCGTCCGTGTCGGGTTCGCTGTCCGTGAGTATTCGTATCCGTCCTTAAGTTGACCGATTTTATCCTGCTTGTATGTGCTTGTTTGATAGATTGGAGGTGTGACGGCTCCTGTTGCCCGATCGACACCTGTTCCTCCATGAATCAATGCTGTCTTCTTACGCATGAGTTTCGTCCACCTTTTCAAAGATTTGTTGGCTTAAATAGCGTTCGGCACTGTCTGCGAAGACGGTGACGATCGTACTGCCGGGGTGACGCTTTGCGATATCAAGCGCAGCAACGAGCGCTGCACCTGCTGAACTACCAACGAGTAGTCCTTCGCGAGCAGCGAGTGTATGAACCGCGTCAAATGCATCGCGGTCAGAAATCGTATGAATCTCATCAACGAGTTCACGCGGAACGAGGCTTGGCCATTTCGCTGTACCGATACCTTCTGTCTTATGCGGACCGGCTGGACCACCATTTAAGACGGAGCCTTCCGGTTCAACGATTGCTGCTTTTGTACCGAGACGTTGTTTTAAGAAGTCCGCTGTTCCGGCGAACGTACCACCTGAACCACAACCGGCAACGAACCAGTCGATGTGCGGCAAGTCCGCAATCAGCTCAGGACCGAGTGTCCGCTGATACGTGACTGGGTTCTCTTCGTTTTCGAATTGTAACGGAACGTAACTATTCGGAATTTCTTGACCGAGTTCTTTTGCCCGGTCGATGGCCCCTTGCATATCGAGTTCAGTCGGTGTGTTGACGACGGTTGCGCCGAGTGCCCGCATCAACGTCTGCTTTTCCTGACTGAATTTTTCCGGAACGACACAGATGACTTGGAGATCGTATTTTTTAGCAGCGAGCGCCAAGCCGATGCCGGTATTCCCGGCTGTCGGCTCGATGATCGTACCGCCTGGTGTCACATGTCCGTTTTCGATTGCTGCATCAACGAGTTGAATGCCAAGGCGGTCTTTGACGCTGCCCCCAGGGTTCATCCATTCGAGCTTCGCCAAAATGCGCGTACCAGCAGGCAAATCGAATGAAGTGATCTCGTAGAGTGGTGTGTTTCCGACGAGGTCGCGGACGTTGTTCGCGATCATCCGAAGACGATGTCCCATTCATCACGACCGGCAAGCATTTTCTCGGCATAGTGCTTCGCTCCTTTGAGGTCATGTGCGCTCGCAAATCCACATTGGACTTCGTTTTGCGCTGGAATCTCTTCTGCTGCGAGGACGTCTTTCAACGTCTTCTCAACGAGTTCGCTCATTTTTTCGACCGAGTCGAAGTTCATCATCGCCATGTAGAAACCTGTTTGGCATCCCATCGGCGAGACATCGATGACATCATCCGAGTAGTTACGGATGTTTTCAGCAAGTAAGTGCTCGAGTGTGTGCATCGCACGCATCGGCATTTGCTCAACGTTTGGTTGCGTGAAACGGATATCGTATTTGACGACTTGGTCGACTTTACCTTCTTTATAACCCGCGACGCGGATATAAGGTGCTTTGACTTTCGTATGATCCAGGTTAAAGCTTTCGACGTTCATTTTTTGAAGTGCCATGATTTATTCCCCCATTTTCTCGGCTTCTACGAGCCAGACGAAGTGATTGTATTGTATAAATTTAACAGTGAATCCTCGTGCTGTAAACAATTCTTCCATGACTGGAATCAACGGGTAGAACTCGCGTTCGAGATCTTCCGCTAACGCGTCGAACCCTTGAGCACGTGCTTCACGAATCGTTTGCAGGCGTGCCTCTTCTGAGACGAACATCGTATCCGCGTAGACGATTTTTCCGTCTGCCGGTAAATGTGATGCCATCAGTTCGATCGCTTCTCCCTTTTCCTCATCTGTTAGATGATGAAACGCATACGTCGAAACAAAACTGCGTGCTTCCTTCGCTTCGAACGAGAGGAAGTGACCGTCTTGTACATCAAGTGACGGAATCTTTTCCGTCAGGATTGCCCGCATCTCCGGACTTGGTTCGACGGCGAGTACGGCGTCGTGACGTGCCAGAAGACGTTGTGTCAGGTTCCCTGTGCCTGCTCCGAATTCAATGACCGGCGACTGCGCTTTATCCGCTACTGTATCCAAAATCTCATCGTATCGACGAAAAACCTCTTTATACTCCGGATCGTGTCCGGTTACTGTCTCGTCATACGTCGATGCCCATTCTGTGAAAACATCCATAAAACGTACTGTCATGCCTTGTCGTCCTCCATCTCACCAGTTAATTCCGAGTAATCGGATATGAATTAAAGTAATTTTCCTTATTCGCATTGTAGCAAGGAGATTCTATCCTGGCAAGCGACCGGCTCAAAAAACTTCCAGAAAACAAAAAAAGGCGTTGCCGGCGAACCGACAACACGAATAATGTGGTTAGAAATGCTACGAAGGAAAACCCAGCTCCATTCGGAATTGTTCGCTCTTCCGCGTGGAGGACGGCGCCTGTTCGACATGATCGCCAGCTTACGTTCACTTCCTGATCGGTCCTTTCGATCCACCACCCGTTCATTGCACCGCTTCGTCTTTGGGGGACGACTTAAGGGGAAACAATACACCGGCTTAGGATGGGAGAAAGGGTTCAGGACTTGAATCGTATTGAACGATCATCTCTGCTAGACTTCCTATAATGCATTTCTAGAAGTTGTTATGAATATACCATTCATATTTCTGCGTTGTCAACGGATTATTGTAAATATTCCGACAATTTAACAAAAAGAAAAATCCAATCGGACTTCTCTTACCGTTCTTGACAGAAAGCAAAGACGTTTTGAACGGACTGGAAAGCATAAAGTCGCTCTACGACTTGATTTTCTTCAATTCGCAACAACGCAGGAACACTCATGACACGGGCTTCTTCTAAGAAATCCGGAATGAAATTCCCGTTCGCCTTCTGAATCGATTGACCTGATTCCGTCGCTTCGACGATATCGAGCATACGTTCCGCGATGGCGCATGTCCCGCACATCGGTGCATAGACATACAATAGCCCGTTTTCCGGGACGGTCGTGACCTCTTGCATGACGGTCGCTCCTTTCTTCGTGGTATCTGTCGTCAGTATACAAAAAAAAGAGAGCGGACGAAACGCAAGCGCCTCGTTCACTCTCTTTTCGTTAAGTATTACTCGTTGATCATCGATTTGTATGCTGCAGCATCCATCAATGCTTCGACTTGCGATGCATCTTCGATTTCGATGTCGACCATCCAAGCGCCTTCGAATGGTGACTCGTTGACGAGTTCTGGGGAATCTGAAAGATTTTCGTTGATGGCAACGACTTTACCAGAGATCGGTGCATATAATTCCGAGACTGTCTTGACCGACTCGACTGAACCGAATGGCTCGTTTGCTGAGATCGTATCTCCGACTTCAGGCAATTCGACGAAGACGATATCCCCGAGTTCGTGTTGCGCGAAATCCGTGATTCCGATGCGCGCCTTGTTTCCTGATACTTCGACCCATTCATGTTCTTCCGAATAGCGTAAGTTGTCTTTTACTTGACTCATTTCCGATTCCCCCTGTGGACTAATTTGGACTAACGTGTTCAGTATACCAAAATCGACTCTGAACTTAATACCATTTTCCTTGATACATTTCTTCCTTGAAGCCGATCGTGACGTCTTTCCCGTCTGTGACGATCGGACGCTTCAACAACATGCCGTCACTTGCGAGTAACTTGTATTGCTCGTCTTCTGATAGCTCTGGAAGTTTGTCCTTGATCCCTTGCGAACGGTATGATTGACCGCTCGTGTTGAAGAATTTCTTCAGTGGCTCTCCACTCTTTTGATGAAGTTCCTGAATCGTCGTTGCAGATGGTGTCTCCTCGACAATATGTTTGTAATCCACTTCGACACCGTGCTGTTCGAGTGCTTTTTTTGCTTTGACGCACGTACTACATTTCGGATAGCCGTACATCGTGACTGTTTTTGTCATGTTTCTCACCTCACCTTCAAGAGTAGCAGATGGATCACTTCTGCTTCAAGCGTGCGAGCGCCCCGTCAATCTGATCTTGATGATGGGCGTCATGAGCAACGAACGACTCGACGAAGGCTTGCGGTCGAAAATCCTCATAGGTCGCTTTAAATTGCCCGTTAGACAAACGATCGAGGTGATTGACGATGTCACGCCGGACGCTGATTGCTTTCTTCAACAAGGCGAGCGGATCGATATGATGCGCATATTCGACCGCCAGTCGATTGAACTGATCAAAATCCGTTTCGACGAGCGTCAATGGTTCATCCGGTAACTTCGAGATGGCATGATCGTAATAAAACCGGTCCCATAAATACAGATGACTGACGCACTCAAGGACGGTCCACTTATTAAGCGCAAGCGGCAGATCCCATTCTTCCGGCGACAAACGTTCAAGGGATTGATAGTAGGCAATCGCAAATTGCAGTTCAACCAATTCTTGGCGCATCTCGTTTTCCTCCTCCAACCAAAAACTTCGCCTTTACAGAGATTTTCCCTGCAAAGGCGAAGCGGTAAACCTGACTTAGACCGTATATTTGTTTGACTCGATGAGGCGTTTTGCGATGTCGCGTTTCGTACCGATGACGTTGATCGGCTGGTAACGGCTGAATTTTTTCAGCGCTGAGAGCAACATCCGGAGCTCGTCGCCGCTTGCTGCCGCGTAGAGCGTCTCTTTCGCGTCACGCTCGACAGCTTCGAACGCTTGTTGTGCGAAGACTTCCGTGTAACGGACTTTCAGTTCGCTCTTCTCGATCCCTTTGTCGGCAATCGCTTTGTCCGTCCGAACGATCGCTGACTCAAGCGCATAGATCGCACTCATGATGTCAGCTGTGTTCGCTAAGATCTCTTGTTCGCCTTGGAGTTTGTCCTGGTATTTCTGGACCGCTGTTCCGGCAGTCAACAAGAAGATTTTCTTCATCATCGCGAGTAAGTGACGTTCGCGATCAAGTGGTGCTGTTCCGATTTCGGTCGGCATGAAGCTCATCACTTCTTGTTGCAGACGCTGTGCTTCCGCAAGCAACGGTAACTCGCCTTTCATCGCTTTCTTCAGCAATGTTCCTGGGACGAGAAGACGGTTAATCTCGTTCGTTCCTTCGAAAATCCGGTTGATCCGTGAATCACGGTACATGTTCTCGACTTCATATTCTGCCATGAAGCCATAACCACCGTGGATCTGGACCGCTTCGTCGATGACGTAATCAAATGTTTCCGAAGCAAAGACTTTGTTCATTGAGCACTCGATTGCGTACTCCGCGATCGCATCGGCGATTTTCTTACCGTCCTTGCTCTCTTCTTCAGACAACTGATCGAGACTGTCTTGGAACAGACCACCTGTCCGGTAGACCGAACTTTCCATCGCATACGTCTGTGCTGCCATTGTCGCGAGTTTTTCTTGAATCAATGGGAATGAGCTGATTGGTGTTTTGAACTGTTTCCGTTCGTTCGAGTACTGGACTGCGAGATCGATCGCCCGTTTTGACGAACCAACAGCGCCAACAGCTAATTTATAACGACCGACGTTCAAGATATTGAAGGCGATGACGTGACCGCGTCCGATTTCACCAAGGACGTTATCGACTGGTACTTCTGCATCTTGTAAGATCAACGTCCGTGTCGATGATCCTTTGATTCCCATCTTCTGTTCCTCGACGCCTGTCGAGACGCCTGGATACGATCCTTCGACGAGGAAGGCTGTGAACTTGTCCCCGTCGATTTTTGCGTAGACGACGAACAAGCTTGCGAAACCAGCGTTCGTGATCCATTGTTTTTCACCGTTCAAGATGTAGTGCGTGCCGGCTTCATTCAAGACAGCCGTCGTTTTAGCACCAAGAGCATCCGAACCAGAGCCTGGCTCTGTCAACGCGTACGAAGCAATCCACTCTCCTGAAGCGAGTTTCGGCAAGTATTTCTGCTTTTGCTCTTCGTTACCGAAGAAGACGATCGGCAACGAACCGATTCCGACGTGTGCGCCGTAGCTGAGGGCGAATGAACGACCGCGTGCGAACTTCTCCGTGATGATCGAAGACGAAATCTTATCCATCTGATAGCCGCCGTATGCTTCCGGAACGTCTGCGCCGAGTAGACCAAGCTCGCCTGCTTCGCGGAGTAGACCGACTGATAATTCGAACTCGTGTTTTTCAATCCGGTCAAGGACAGGAACGACACGATCTTCGACGAACTTCGCTGTCATATCACCAACCATTTTGTGTTCTTCTGAGAAATCCTCTGGTGTGAAGAGACGTTCTGGTGCTAACTCATCTAATACAAAACTGCCACCTTTGATTAATTCGTTTGTCGTTTGGCTCATTGTCCTGTTCCTCCTTCAACTAGTTCGAATACACCTGCTGCGCCCATTCCGCCACCGATACACATCGAGACGACACCATACTGGACATTCCGGCGTTTCATTTCATGCAAGAGCGTCAATGTGAGTTTTGTTCCTGTACAACCGAGTGGGTGACCGAGGGCGATCGCTCCACCGTTTACGTTGACGATGTCTTCGTTTAATCCAAGCTCGCGGATGACACCGAGTGACTGCGAAGCGAACGCTTCGTTCAACTCGATCAATCCGACGTCTTCAAGCGTGATGCCTGCGAGGTCCAGTGCCTTCGGAATCGCGACGACTGGTCCGATCCCCATCACTTCCGGACGAACACCACCGACCGCGAACGATTTGAACTTACCGAGAATCGGTAACCCTTGGCGTTCTGCTTCTTCTCGTTCCATGACGAGGACAGCTGCCGCACCGTCTGACGTCTGCGAAGAGTTCCCTGCTGTGACGCTACCGCCAAGGCGGAACGCTGGGCGAAGTTTCGCAAGACCTTCCGGTGACGAATCCGGACGAACGCCTTCATCGTGTTCGACGATGAATGTCTTCTCTTCGATTTTCAGTTCATCATTGACGAATTGTTCCGTCACCGTTACCGGGACGATTTCGTCAGCAAACTTACCAGCCGCGATTGCTGCTGCCGCTTTTTGGTGACTCTTCAACGCAAACGCATCTTGATCTTCCCGTGAGACATTGTAGGTCGCAGCGACTTGCTCCGCTGTGTGCCCCATGCTCATGTAATATTCCGGTGCCGTGTCGACGATTGACGGATTAGGTCGGACGACGTGACCTGGCATCGGGACTTGACTCATTGATTCGAGTCCACCAGCGACGACCGCAGTTGCTTGCCCCGTCATGATTTTCATCGCTGCGTCAGCGATCGATTGTAGTCCACTTGAGCAATACCGGTTGATCGTGATCGCCGGTACCTCGTGTGATAATCCACCGAGGACCGAAGCGTAACGGGCGATGTTCATGCCTTGTTCCGCTTCCGGCAAGGCACATCCGAGAATGACGTCATCGACCGCTCCCGTGTAACCGGACCGTTTCAACGTTTCCTGGATGGCGATGCCTGCTAATTCATCCGAGCGCATCGATTTGAATGCGCCCTTTTTTGCTTTTCCGACCGGTGTTCGTGCACCGGCGACGATTACTGCTTCCTTCATCCGAATCCCCCCAGTCCTCAGTTACGAAGCGGCTTGCCTTTGACGAGCATGTGCTGCATCCGTTGTTGTGTCTTCATCTCACCGATCAGGCTCAAGAATGCTTCCCGTTCGATGTCGAGCATATATTGTTCATCGACGTGGCTACCGAAGGCGACGTTTCCGCCGGCGATGACGTGTGCGAGTTTACTTGCGATTTTCAAATCGTGTTCCGAGATATAACCGCCGTAGAACATTTCGCGTGTTGCGAGTTCAAGCGTCGCTTTCCCCGCACGACCGACGACTGGAATCTTCGCTTTCGCTGGTGCCGTGTAGCCGGTCCGGTCCAGTTCAAGGACGAGTTGTTTCGCATCATACGTCAAGTGATCCCGGTTCATCGAGATCTGATCAACAGAGCGGACATATCCGAGTTCGCGTGCTTCAAAGGCTGATTTTGAGACTTTTGCCATTGCGACGTTTTCGAACGTCTTTTGTGCTGCTTTCTCGATATTAACGAGTCCGTCTGGTGTGTTTTCTAACAGTCGACGATACGTATTGACGTTTCCGCCGCCTCCCGGAATTAGACCGACACCGACTTCGACGAGACCCATATACGTTTCAAGACCAGCTTGCAGACGAGCCGCCGGAAGCGAGATCTCCGTACCGCCACCAAGCGTCATTCCTTGTGGGGCAGCGACGATCGGACGTGATGCGTAACGAATCTTTTGAATCGATTGTTGGAACTTGTTGATGATCCAGTCGAGTTCGAACCAGTTTTCATCTTCCGCTTCCATCAGCATCATCGCTAGGTTCGCACCGACACAGAAGTTCTTGCCATCGTTCGCGATGACGAGACCACGGTGGTTTTTCTCAACGAGATCGACCGACTGTTCGATCATCTGCATGATGTCGACACCGATCGCATTGCTCTTCGATGTGAACTCGAGCACCGCAACATCGTCGCCGATATCAAGCAGGCGTGCCCCGTTGTTCTCTAGTAAAACACCGTTTGACTTCCGGACGTCGCGGAGGCGGATTTCCTTCGGATTGACCGTTGCTCCAACGTAGTCTTTCGTTGCAACGTCATAATGACGACCGGACGCATCATAGAAGCTCGTTTTTCCTGCTGCGAGCATCTCATCGACCCATGCCGGTACTGCGTAACCGTCTTGTTTCATCTTCGCGACCGTTTTCTCGACACCAAGTGCGTCCCATGTCTCGAACGGTCCCATCTTCCAGCCGAAGCCCCATTTCATTGCTTCGTCGATCGCTTTGATGTCGTCTGCGATCTCACCAGTCAGCTGAGCTGAGTAGAGCAATGTTTTCGCATGGATCGGCCAGAGTAAAGCACCGACACGATCTTGCGCGAAGACGACGGCTTTCAGCTTGTTTTTTGCGCCCGGAAGTGCTTTAGCTTGTCCGATTGACGGCTCGGTAAGCGCTTTCTTTTCAACGTACTCAAATGTCTCTAAATCGAGTTCAAGGATCTGTTTTCCGACTTTCTTATAGAAGCCTTGACCCGTCTTCGCACCGAGTGCCCCTTGTTCGACAAGGCGACGCATTTCAGCCGGAACCGCGAACGTCTCCTTCTCCTCGCCTTCTGGCAACAAGTCATAGACGTTGTTCGCGACGTGAACGAACGTGTCGATGCCGACGACGTCGAGTGTCCGGAACGTCGCTGACCCTGGGCGACCAAGCAGTGGACCTGTGACCGAATCGACCTCCCCGATCGAATAGCCACCTTTTTTCATCTCATCCATCGTCACGAGAAGACCGTATGTCCCGATTCGGTTGCCGATGAAGTTCGGTGTATCCTTCGCAATGACAACACCTTTCCCGAGTCGTTCCTCTGCGAATTGCTTCATAAAGTCGACGACACTCGGATCCGTGTCTGACGTTGGAATCAACTCAAGTAACTTCAGATAACGTGGTGGATTAAAGAAGTGTGTCCCGAGGAAACGACGATTGAACGACTCCGAACGCCCTTCGCGCATCGCTTCGATCGAAATGCCTGATGTGTTCGAGCTGACGATCGCGTCTTCCCGAATGAACGGTTCGATCGTTTTAAACAATTGCTGTTTGACGTCGAGTCGTTCAACGACGACTTCGACGATCCAGTCTGCTTCCTTCAGACGTTCTAAGTCGTCTTCTAAGTTTCCGACCTCGATGAAGTCAATCAATTTTTTCGACGCGAGTGGTGCTGGATTTTGTTTCAAGAGTTTTTCGCGGTTATCGCGCGCGATGCGGGAACGGACGCGCGGATCACTCAGCGTCAAGCCCTGCTTCTCTTCTTGTGCCGTAAGTTCTTTTGGTACGATATCAAGCATCAATGTCCGTATGCCAGCATTCGCAAGATGTGCCGCGATGCCTGCACCCATCACCCCTGAACCGATGATGACGGCGAATTGGATGTGTTTCGTCAACTGGATTGTGGTCGGCTGACCGATTTGACTCGCCATGATATACCCCCTGATTTTAAATTGAATGAACAACCATTCATTATACTGACAAAAAAAGAAGCCGAACGACTTTGGTGTGCTTCTTCTACATCTTCATCATAAATGAATAATGATTCAGTAGCAATAAAAAATCAGTCAATGGACAAATTTTCCTGTTAGACTGATAAAAAGGAGTGGTTGAAAATGAGTCAAACCGAGCATGTATGGAATCAAAAAGCCGCTGACTGGGCGGATCGCGCTGACGATATGTGGACGAACGGCAGTCGGAAAACCGTTTTGCCGTTCTTACGAAAAACAATCACCGGTGGTCGCTTGCTTGATCTCGGTTGCGGTGATGGAGCAGCCTGTCGCTTACTGACACCGGACTTTCAGACAGTCGGACTTGATGTCTCAGACGAGATGATCCGGATCGCCCGTGAGAAGTCACCCGAGCAGACGTTCATCGTTGGAACGGGGGAAGCATTGCCGTTCGCTGATCATGCGTTTGATGTCGTCCTCGCCGTTAACTCACTCGAATGGTCGACACGTCCCGTTCAAGTGCTTCAAGAAATCGAACGCGTCGCCCCGCTTGTCGTCATCAGTCTACTCGGTCCGACAGCAGCACCACGGCAACTTGCTTATCGTCGTCTGTATGGTGAGGAAGTCGCGATGGGGAATACGATGATGCCGTGGGAACTGTTGCAACTAGCAAAAGAACGGGGTTGGACGTTACTCGATGAAGCGGTCATTCAAAAAGAAGGAGCCGTCATGACTGGGCATCGGTTACTGGATCAAGCACATGCTTTCTCGTGTTTGTTTGCTTTTCAGACGACAGCTGCGAGGGAGAGATAAGTATGTCATATAGTCGTTTTTTCACTTCAATTTTAGGTGTGATTTCCATCTTCTTTTTATTTTACGTACAAGAGCTTGGTATTTTCGGAAAGTGGCAATTCTATATTTTCTTCATGGTTGTATTCGTTGGTACACAGGCCTTAGGAGAACGGGTATTATTTCGTCGATTCGAAGAAAAACGATTCCATCCACAGACGGCTGTTTTATTAGTTGCACTATTATTTGTTGGAATTTTTATTGCGGCGAATGTTTTGTATCCTTGATATAAATCGAGTCTTACTACAACGTTGCTAACCTCACTGTCCTTTCACCCGCTTTCCTCAAGCTAGACACAAGCCAGTCTTCCTCATCCTTCGGATGACGAATCCGGGTCTTGATTGTCTCTGACAGCGCGATAAAACGTCGCGCTTTTTCTTGTAGGAGTCGGGTGAAGACATGTGAGGAGGTTGAACGTATTCAATACTAAAAGCGATCGATTCCATTGACGGAATTCGATCGCTTTTGATGTGAGTTCATTTAGGACGAACCGGGCATCTTCGACTCCTACAGGAAAAGGAAGCATGAACCATGCTTCCGTCAGGGAAGAGGAAGACCCGGCAAATCACATGGAATGTGAGATGCCGCGGCTTACTTCCCGCCTGAGGAAAGCGAAGATGATAGGGACGTCCGGTATACTATGCTTTATCCTCCGTGCGTTCGCTGATGTACCTGTCGCAACCACTCTTCAATTAAGACGAGATCCGATTGTTCTTCCCATTTCAGTCGGAAATAGAGTGTCTGTAGCATCTGTTTGACGTTACGATACGTCGTCCACTCCGCATCTCCCCATGTCACGTCACTCTCAAGCCACTCCTTAATATTACGTTCGATTCGTTGTAATAGGACGTCTTCCGACAGTCCATGACGACAAGCTTGCAACCACGCCGTCACCATCCGGTCCGCTTCTTCATCGACATAGAGATAATCGGATCGGATCAACTGACGAATCATCGCATCAATCGCTCCGAGCTCCTCCTGCGGACGACTCGCTGGGTGCGTAAACCAAACCGCATAGACATCTGCGATATGTGCCATGCTGTGTGCCCACCCCATTCCGTCAATGAATCCACGGACATCCTTTTCTTGCTCCAAATAGGTTTGTAAGTAAGTGGACAGCCGACCCAACTGACTTTGCGTCAATAAGTGTCGGGTTTTGTCCATCACTAACAATTCAGCGAGTGCTAATGCTGAAAATGATCGCGTCAGAACAGCTGTTGTGTCCGCTGTTCCCATTCTATACATCAATCCATGCCCGCTTAAAATGAAATCGAAAATTCGATTGGTGTCTTCTATCGTAAAGGACTCTGATGCGATGTAGGTCGCTAACTGCGGATAGATCAATCCATCCCGTAACTCAGAATCCGTCGAACCGATATGTAGAAGTAACTCATCGAGTAATGCAGGCGTTACACTCGCGTCTTGTTGTAGCAGTTCCTTTAATTCTTGTTCTGTGCATGCCATTCTGTCCTCTCCTCTCTGAATCAAAAAAAGACGATGCAACGTTGCATCGCCTTCTCTTCTTATCCTTTGACCATTCCTTTGAGAACGAAGGCAACGTTTGCCGGTCGTTCTGCTAAGCGGCGCATGAAGTAACCGTACCAGTCACGTCCATAAGGAACGTAGACACGGACTTTATAGCCTTGTTTGACGAGTTCGAGTTGACGCTCGACCCGGATACCAAATAACATCTGGAATTCGAACTGGTCTTTTTCGATCCCATTTTCTTTAGCGTGACGGATGACTTGCTCGATCATCGCATCGTCATGTGTTGCGACGGCAGCATAGTTTCCGAGTGATAATTGTAACTTCACGAGCTTGATGTAGTTATGGTCGACGTCTTCCTTCTCTGGGAACGCAACCGTTGCCGGTTCTTTGTATGCCCCTTTGACGATCCGGAGATTCGTCTCGAAGCGTCCGACGCGTTTGATATCATCTTCCGACCGGTAGAGGTACGACTGGATGACCGTCCCGATGTTATCGAAAGATTGGCGCAATTCTTCAAACAATTGAATCGTCTTTTCACAACGTGGCTCATCTTCCATATCAATCGTGACGAAGACACCGAGTTCTTTCGCCCGTGTTAAGATCCGTTCCATGTTCGAGCGAATCAAGTCGTCCGAGATATCGAGTCCGAGTGATGTCAGTTTCAACGAGAGTTGCGAGTCTAATTTTTCTTCCGCAATCATCTCAACCGCACGAATACATTCTTGTGTCATCATCTCTGCTTCCGCTACCGTCGAAATGAACTCCCCTAAATGGTCCATCGTGACGCATAACCCTTTTGCGTTCAATTCCTGGATCGCCCGTTTCGATGCTTCCAATGAATCCCCTGCCACGAAGCGACTTGCTCCGAATTTAAGCCCGTATCGCTTGGCGAGACCGTTCAATGTCTTGTTTTGCGATAAGAAGATAAAACCATCCCGTAGTACTTTTTCCATCACTCATGATTCCCCCTAAATAAATGCTAGGCTGTTTTACCGTGTCGGTTCACATCTCTGCCTTTATATTATGCCATAAAGCGCTTACATGCGCTCTTTCTTTTGTTTATTTTTGAGAATCTGATGGGCAACGATACCAACAGCGAAAAACAAGACATACAGACCAATCGCAACAAAGAACTGCCACGAGAACGGATCACGAAGGCTTGAGCCGATATTGTTGTAAACGAATGCACCGGGAATGATCCCGATATAGTTGGCGATGGCGAACTGTTTAAAGCGGATTTTCGATAGACCCGACGCGTAGCTGATCGCGTCAAACGGAAACAGCGGAATCAACCGGACGATCAAGACGACGAGAAAGCCGTTCGTTGCGATCCGGTCGTCAAGCACGTTCAGCTTCCCTTTCCCGATCAACTTCTCGACGCCACGGCGACCGAGCAACCGGGCAATCCAAAAGCTGAGCAATCCGCCGGTACCAGCACCAATGACGTCGAGTAATGTCCCGAGCCACGGACCGTACGTATAGCCGCCAAAGACGGTCAAAAGACTCGCCGGAAAAAAGACGAGTGGTCGGACGGTATAAGCGAGCACATAGAGCAACATCCCTGTCAGACCTTGATCCCGTACCCAATCCGATAATGCTTGAATGTCGAATTGCTCCAACATTCCCGACATTCGGAAATACAGGAGCAATCCAAGTCCAAACATAAAATACAGCGTGATCGGGAGCCAGTCCCGGAGCCGTAGTTTCTTCATGACATCGTCGCCGGAGCAACGTAATAGAAAATCGACAGGAAGATCAACACACTACCAGCAAGGACGAACAGATGCCAAATCGCGTGGTTATACGGCAAGCGTGCCCAGACGTAAAAGATGACGCCGAGGGAGTACGCAAGTCCACCACCGAGGAGCAGTAAGAATCCTTGTAATCCAAGTGCTTCATAGATCGGCTTGATCGCAAACAGACAACACCAGCCGAGGATCAGATAAGACGCATTCGAGATCCAGACATATTTACCGGTCGAATAAAGCTTCCAGATGATGCCGAGCGTTCCGACACCCCAGACGATTCCGAGCAATGTCCAGCCGAGCGGACCACGGAGTGTGATCAAGGCGAACGGTGTATAACTACCAGCAATCAAGAGATAGATGCCAGCATGATCTAAAATTTGTAGAACCTTGTTTGCTTTCGTATGCATCAGCGAATGCATCAAGGTCGAGAACAGATAAAGGAGAATCATCGTTGCCCCGAAGATACTGACAGCAGTGACGTTCCAAGCGCTGCCGGATTTCGTCGCCTGCAGGATCAACATCACGAGCGCGACGATACTGAAAATGACACCCAATCCGTGTGTAATGGCACTGGCGATTTCCTCTTTCAAGGAGTCACCTTTTGCGAGTAGCTCTTCGATCGTTTCTTTCGATTGTTGCTTGATCGTTTGCTTAAGTTCTTTTTTGGTAACCAACCGAACACCTACTTTCTAATGACACAAGACTAACACTTTGATTATACGCTCTGAAGCGACAGCGTGCCTATCGAAAGATTCTGTCGATTTGATGACAACCGTCATCTGTTTGTCTTTTCCCGCTTATACAAAAATCCACACCGCCTAGGCGATGTGGATGTCGTTTACCATTGTTCAATATCCGGGCGATCCTTGAACGTCGATTTTGTACCGTGACGTTCGTTAAGGACGGCCTCGACTTCTTTGAATGAGACACCGCGCTCAGCGAGCAAGACCGTTAAGTGATACAACAAGTCTGCTGTCTCTTCTGCTAACGTATCGTTACCAGCAAGAACGACTTCAAATGCCTCTTCACCGAACTTCTTCGCGATCTTCTCATACCCAGAAGCAATCAAATAGTTCGTATAGGATTCTGCTTCTTTCGCGTCAATCTTCGCTTTGACCGTCTGTTCCAGTTCGTATAACATCGGGCACCTCCACTTCCGTATAGAAACAACTGCGATTTCCGGTATGGCATGTCGGACCATTCGCTTTGACCGTGATCAAGAGACTATCCTGATCACAATCGATCCACATCCGTTTGAGTTCAAGCGTGTTCCCGCTCGTCTCCCCCTTTGTCCAGAGGCGATTCTTCGTCCGCGAGAAGAAGGTGACGAGACCGGTCGCAAGCGTCTTATCATAAGCGGCTTGGTCCATGAAGCCGACCATCAAGACATCGTTCGTCTGTTCGTCGACGACGACGGCAGCGACGAGTCCTTTTGAAAAATTCAATGTCGTCATCGGACTTCGACTCCCCGTTCTTTGAGGTAGGCTTTCGTTTCCGGCATCGTGTACGTCGCTTCATGGAAGATCGAAGCAGCTAAGGCTGCGTCAGCGCCTGCTTCCAATCCTTCCGCCAAGTGATCGAGTGTCCCGACACCGCCGGAAGCGATAATCGGCACGTTGACGACTTCACGCAGACGACGGATCAAGGCGAGATCATACCCGTCTTTTGTTCCGTCAGCGTCCATCGACGTGACGAGTAACTCGCCGGCACCGAGGGCGACAGCTTCCTGTGCCCACTCGATCGCGTCACGTCCGACGGGTTGTGTTCCACCGTGAGAGAAGACACCCCATGAGTCACCGGTCTGCTTCGCATCGATTGCGACGACCGTCGCTTGGACACCGAACAGGCGGCTGACTTCTTGAATCAGTTGTGGATTTTGAAGCGCTGATGAGTTGAGTGAGACTTTGTCAGCACCGGCACGAATCAAGCGTTTCGCGTCTTCGATCGTCTTGATTCCGCCACCGACCGTAAACGGCATATAGATGACTTCTGCGACGCGTTCGACGATATCAAGCATCGTCTCGCGCCCTTCTTGCGTTGCTGAGATATCGAGCAGGACGAGTTCATCTGCCCCTTGTTCGTAATAATACTTTGCGACGGCAACCGGGTCACCGAGATCACGTAGATTCTGGAATTTGACCCCTTTGACGACACGTCCTTCCTTGACGTCAAGACAGGGAATGATTCGTTTCATCAGCATACGCGCAACACCTCTTTTAAGGCAAGTGATCCGTCGAGTAACGCCCGACCGACGACCGCTCCGTCCATCCCGATTTCTTTGAGGCGCGCGACGTCATCGACTGTCGTCACACCACCGGAAGCAATCAATTCGACCCCTTCCCGCTTTAGACGATCGAGTCCATCAACGTCCGGTCCCATCATCATTCCGTCACGCGAAATGTCTGTATAAAGGAACGTCTTGATGCCTTTGCCGATCAGGTGTGTCATTGCCTCTTCAAGCGTCCAACCGCTCGCTTCGAGCCAGCCGCGTGTTTGAACGATACCTTCTTTGGCATCTAACGCAACAGCCAGTTTATCACCAGCGAGAGCAATCATCTGCTCGAGCAACGCTTCATCCTCGAGGGCGACCGTGCCGACGAGAATCCGGTCGATTCCGGCACCGACGTATGCTTCAACGGTTTCGATGTTACGGACACCACCACCAGCTTCGACGAACAAACCGGTCTCCTTTTTGATGTCGGCGATCAAGCTCAAGTGCAACGGTTCGCCGGCCTTCGCACCATCAAGATCGATCAAGTGGATCGCTGTCGCCCCATCTTCCTTGAAGCGCTTCGCAATCGTCAACGCATCACCGAAGAATGTCTGTTGGTCAAAATCTCCTTGCTTCAGGCGTACGGCCTGTCCGCTCATTAAATCGATTGCTGGGTAGAGTTGCATGTCGTCTCTCTCCATTCCTTCAGTAGTTTCAGTCCGACTTCGCCACTCTTCTCCGGGTGGAACTGCATCCCTGTGACTTGTCCTTTTTGAACGATTGCCGGAACAAGACGTCCGTATTCAACCGCGTCGACGATCCATTCTGGGTCACAAACAGCGCCGTACGAGTGGACGAAATAGACCGCTTCGCCGTGGTTCGTCAGCTGGTGCCAACCCATGTGCGGCAAGCGGACGTCATTCGGTAATTTTTCGATCGTTCCCGGTAAAATCCCGAGACCTTCCGTCAGTCCATCTTCGTCACTTGATTCAAAGAGCAGTTGCATCCCGAGGCAAATCCCAAGAAACGGTTTCTTTTCCGCTTGTTCTTTTAAGAAGTCGACGAGTCCCGTTTCCTTCAGGCGTTCCATTGCCGGTGCATAAGCACCGACACCCGGTAAGACGAGTGCTTCCGCTTGGTCGAGCAACTCCGTGTCACTCGTGACGATGACTGCTTCGCCGAGCTCCTTTAACGCCCGCTCGACATTCGCGATATTCCCGACGCCATAATCGACGATTGCTATCATTGATCAATCAACCCTTTCGTAGACGGTACGCCTTCGCTCGTCACGGCGACTGCCTGACGGACGGCCCGACCGAGTGCTTTGAACAACCCTTCGATCATGTGATGCGTGTTCGAGCCATATAAGACTTCAGCATGAATCGTCATCCGGGCACTGCGCGATAAGCCTTGGAAGAACTCTTCTGCGAGTTCCGTATCAAAGTCACCGAGCTTCGGATTCTTGAAGCTAGCACGGAAGACCGTGAACGGACGACCGCTGAAGTCAAGGACGACCGACGCGAGTGTCTCGTCCATCGGCACACGGGATTCACCGTAGCGTTCAATCCCGGCTTTATCGCCGAGCGCTTCCGTCAACGCTGCCCCGAGGACGATCGCTGTATCTTCGACCGTGTGGTGGGCATCGATCCACGTATCACCTTTTGCGGTCACCTTCAGACCGATTCGAGCCTGGAAGGCGAATAACGTCAACATATGATCAAAGAAACCGACACCGGTCTTAATCTCAACCGGACCTCCTGCGAGATCGACCTCGACCTTGATGTCTGATTCTGCACTTACTCGTTCGCTTGCGCCACGCCGCATCGTAATTCCTCCTCTACACACGTTTCTAATACTTGCATCGCTTCTGGTGACCCGCAACTGACACGGAATGCTTGGTCAAACAAGCGGATCCGTAATCCGGCGTCAGCACAACGCTGCGTAAAGCGTTCGGCTTCTGGATACTCGACGTAGACGAAGTTCGCTGCACTGGGATACGTCTTGCCGATTGGGGCAAGAATCCGTTCGATTGCTTCGCGGCTCGCATATGTTTCTTCTAAGACCCGATCGAGTTCCGGTTCTGCCATGATGGCGATGCCGACAGCTGCTGATAGACCAGAGACGTTATACGGTGATTTGATCTGTTCGATTTCTTCAATGATTTGTTCGCTCGCGATGACAAAACCAAGTCGGAGCGATGCGAGACCGAACGCTTTTGAGAGCGTCCGTAAGATGATCGCTTTCGGATATTCCTCTAATAAGTGAAGCATCGACTGTTCGAGTGCAAAGTCGATGTACGCCTCATCGATGACGACGTATTTGCCACTGTCGAGCAACCGACGGATGTCCGCTTCCTTGCGGAGGACACCGGACGGATTGTGCGGGTGACTCAGGAAGATGATCTCACCAGGAGCTCCGATCAATCCGTCGACGTCAAGCGCCATCTCGTCGAGTAACGGCACGCGTTCGAACGGTGCCCGTGCCCGGTCAGCGTAGAACTGATACATGACGAAGTCCGGTTCCGAGGCGATGACTGGCATCCCGGGTCCGCCGTAGCGGGCACATAAGTAGCCGATCAACTCATCCGAGCCGTTTCCGGCGACGAGTTGCGTCGGACGGACACCGGCGTACATCGCGTATGATGCCTTGACTTGATCGATGATTTCGACTGGATATTCGTTTAATGGGAACGTTGCGATCAATTCCTGGATCGCTTCGATCCCGACTGGACTGTGGGTCGTGAATCGTTCGTTTTGGTGTAATCGCATTAGTCTTCCCTCACTTCGATGGCTTGTGCGTGTGCTTCGAGTCCTTCGACCCGGGCAACGGTCTTCGCTGCGTTCGCGAGACGTTGTACGCCTGCGCGTGTGGCTTCGAGCATCGTCTGGTGACGCAGGAATGTCCGCGCTGATAATCCAGACGCAAAACGAGCTGTACCGGATGTCGGTAAGACGTGGTTCGTTCCGGCGACGTAATCGCCGAGTGTTTCCGGTGTCTCGTGACCAAGGAAGATCATCCCGGCGTGACGGATCGATTTGACGACCTCTTGCGGATTGGCAACGGCAAGTTCCAAGTGTTCCGCTGCGAGACGATTCGCTTCTTCGATCGCTGTTTCGAGTGGAGCGACGAAGACGCCACCGTTTTCCATCGCGCGACGGGCAATCTCTTGACGCGGCAATTGTTGTAAGCGCCGTTCGATTTCTGCATCAACCGCTTGTTTCATCTCTTCCGTTGGCACGAAGGCGATCGCGACAGCGTCCCGGTCGTGTTCGGCTTGCGCAAGTAAGTCTGCAGCGATCCGGTCTGGATGCGCCGTCTCGTCCGCGATGACGACAACTTCCGATGGACCGGCAACCGAGTCGATGCCAACAATCCCGTAGACTTGGCGTTTTGCTTCAGCGACGAAGCGGTTCCCGGGTCCGACGATCAAGTCGACGGCTTGGATGCTTTCTGTTCCAAATGTCAGCGCGGCGACCGCTTGCGCTCCACCGATCGTATAGATTTCTGTCACACCAGCGATCCGTGCCGCAACGAGAACCTCGTCACTTAAGTTCGTCATCGGCGTTACCATGACGACGCGTTCGACTCCGGCAACCTTCGCTGGAATCGCGTTCATCAAGACGGTCGATGGATAACTGGCTGCACCACCTGGTACGTAGATCCCGACCGAATCGACAGGAACGAACCGTTGGCGTCGTGTCACGTCTGCCTCGACGAGTTCGATGTCCGACGGTAGTTCTTGTTCGTGCCATTCGACGAGTCGTGTCGCCATCAACTTCAACGAGTCGATCAAGTTGGCATCTGCCTGTTCGAAGGCTTGTGTGATCCGTGTTTCACTGAGACGGAAATCCTCAAGATCGACCTGATCGAATTGGTTCGTGTAATCGCGGACAGCAGCGTCACCGTCTGTTGCGACGCGTTCGAGAATCGCGCGGACCGCGAGCTCCGTGTCGCGATCAATGCTGAAAGGTTTTGTCGGTGTCATGATCGTGTCACTCCTTCTGTCAATTGCTCCAGCAAGCGGATGACTTCCACCCGCTTCCGTTTTAACGTCCATTCGCTCGTAAAGAATCGAGCGCTGATATCGATGATTTTCTCGTATTCGTTCAGTCCGTTCGCTCGTAACGTCTCACCCGTCTCGACGATATCGACGATCGCGTCAGCAAGACCGAGTAACGGTGCCAACTCGACGGATCCGTTCAACGGTACGATGTCGACGTCGACACCGAGTTCGCTGAAGTAGCGTTTTGCGATGACTGGATACTTCGTCGCAATCCGAACGCGGCGCCCACCTTCGAATTGCAAAGGCTCCTTCGCACAGACGGACATTCGGCAGACGCCGAACGGCAATTCCGCCAGTTCTGATAGTTCTTGATCCGATTCGAGTAAGATGTCACTCCCGGTGATCGCAACGTCGAGAACACCTTGAGCGACGTACGGAATCAAATCCGATCCTTTCATGAAGACGAATTCGTGCTCGCCCCGTTTGACGATTAGTTCGCGTTCAATGGCTCCCCATGTCTCGACGCCAGCTTCTTTCAGATAACGTTCTGTCGCTTTCGACAGCCGTCCTTTCGTAATTCCGATTCGCATTTAGAGCACCTCCGCCAACCGTTCGACTGAGAATCCGATGCCGAACGCTTGTTGTTCTTGTCCGAATTGTTCATAAAGCCGGTCGTAGCGTCCACCGACGAGGACGGGTTCCGTCACACCTTCGATGAAACCGTGAATCGTGATCCCGTCGTAGTACGTCTGTAAGCCCATTTGTCCGAAGTCGAGATCGGCATTAACGGCTTCCGCGAGATCAAGCACGGCATTGAGTCGTGTCTCGTCGACATACGGTAGAATCGTCTCTGCTCCTTCACGTCCGAATAATAAAGGAAGTTTTGCAAGTAAAGCATCATCGAGTTGACCCGCGATTCGCTTCAGTTCAATGACGTTACGTAAACGAAGCATCTGCGTCACTTGGTCGCGTAAGTGGTGATCACCGACACGCGTCTCAATCAAATGCTCGATTAGACCAGCATCACCGATCGAGAGTGTGACTTCTTTTCCTGTCAGTTCCTCAACGAGTCGGACCGCGAGTTGGATTGCTTCGACTTCTGCGATTTGTCCCCGTTCCTCGAATCCGACCTGGAACTTCTCTTCTGGTTGAAAGACCGAGCCACTGTAGAAGACACGTTTATATTGTTCGCGACCCCGTTCGCTGAGGGCACGCGCGACACTAGTCGTAAAATCCATCCGAATCTGTTCCCGTCCACCGATTTCCTCAATTAAGGGGGTGATTAATCGGGTATAGTTAGATTGTTCGAGTCCATCTTCGAGCTGACGGATGACCTGTTGGAGCCGCGTTGCCGAGGCACCAACGTAATCTGTCGCTCCATCCTTGAGTCGAATCGTAGAAAATGATTGCATACTCCCACTCCTTTATCTTATTATCACTGTACCACGCTAAATTATTTAACGATAAGATACCGCGTTTCGGGCACATTGTCAATCGCTTTGCTTGCCAATTCTAAAAAATCGGAGGGTTACTCATGCAATTATTGAAATGGGACGGTCACGTCCACAGTCCATATTGTCCACACGGTACGAAGGATCCACTCGAAGCCTACATCGAGCGTGCCTTAGAGCAAGGCTTAGAACGGATCAGCTTCACGGAACATGCCCCTTTACCTGAAGGTGTGACGGATCCTGCGCCAGATAACGATTCCGGAATGTCATTCGCGACAGCCGATGCCTACCTGAAGGAATTAACGCAACTCCGCGAGACATACAAAAATCAGATCGACATCCGAATCGGGATGGAGTTCGACTACTGGGAAGGACATGTCGACGGGACGCGTGACATCATCGCCCGCTACGCTGACGTCTTAACCGACGGCATTCTCTCACTGCATTACTTATACATCGATGAGCAATATTACGGCGTCGACTTCAGCAAGGAAAGCTTCGGTGAGATCGTCACGAAACTCGGAAGCGTCACGGCGGTCCACGAACGCTATTATGAAGGCATCCAAGCCCTCGTCATGACGGACCTCGGTGCACACCAGCCGAAGCGCCTCGGTCACTTGACGTTACCGACGAAATTCATCCAAGCCTATCCGCTTGAGTCGAACCCAACGAACCTCGACGACACGTTACGGAAGATCCGTCAGGCGAACTTCACACTCGACGTCAACACAGCAGGACTCCGGAAACCATTATGTGGTCTTTCCTATCCTTACCCGGAACTCCTGCAAGTCACGCAGTCGTTATCGATTCCACTCGTCTATGGATCAGATGCCCACCTCGCAAAAGATGTCGGTGCTGATTTTGATTTCAAATGGTAAGAACGTAAATAGATAAAAGATCGCGCGCTTCACTTACTCTGACAGGAGTTGTGTAAAGCGCGCGATTTTTTTATTCTGTTTCGCTATACGGAAACGATCCTGACGTGACAGGTGACAATGATGCCGCAAGTATTTTAAGGCGATCAACTGATACGTTACCGGCTAACAAAACCGTCTGTTCGCCGTCTTGATAAAACAAGCTAGCTTCTCGTTTCGTCTCATGGACGTAAGCTTCTATTCCATTCGCCAATGTCACGACCTCCGACGGTTTGCTGTCCATCGGTTGCTGCGGGAGCTTCGAAACCGTAAGGATTGATTCTTTTCCAGCAAACGTCCATGTGATTGGCGCGTCTTCCGCATCACTCCAACTCATTTCGTTCGTTGTAAATGTCGAAAATGGGAGCTTCAAGCCACGTGATTCCGAGCGTTCCGTTGTAACAGGTCCTGTCGCAGGAAGAACACCAGTTAATATCCAGCGATCAGACTGTTCATAAAACAAAACGATGTAATGATGTGGTCCTTCCGGAGACTGCAGCGTGACAATCGCTTTTTGACCAAGAATCACTTCCGACAAGATATCATCATTAGTCGGTACGGCGGTTTGTCCGTTTTTATAGGTCAGCTGTATTTGCTCGACGCTCGCTTTGCCTGGTGTATCTGCATCGACGGAGGGCTCTTTAATTAAAATTTCTTCGACTTCATTTTGTCCTTTAGTTGGTTTCACGGATACAATTTCTGCAGATGGTTTTACAGCATGTTCTTTCGTCTCCATTGTACACCCCGATAAGACGCAACTACTGATCAATACAATAGTTGTCATCGACTTCGTAAAACGCATTTTTCCTCCCCCTTACCATACCTTTACTTCTTTTAGTATGGCAGGTCGATACCTGCTAGTATCCGAATAAATTCGCACAAACAGGAAATGTTTTATTAAAAATCAAGTCAAAGAAGACCGGTAAACGTATCGCATACGTCTACCGGTCTTCCGGTTTATCTATTCTAAGTTGGCATGTTTCCCGTACATCGTTTGTGAATCGAGTTGCTTGTCTTCCATGATCTGTAGAATCAAGGCATCATAGAACAACAACATCGTCTGTTCGAACAATGAGCCCATTGGTTGCACCGTCTCGTCCGCTGATGCCGTTCGTTCTTTCGGAACTCCAGGCAGTTGGACGATCACGTCAGCTAATCGTGCTAACGTCGATGTCGGATTGATCGTGACGACGGCAACCGTTCCACCGAGTTGCTGTGCTTTCTCGACGATTGGAATCAACGTCTTCGTCTCACCCGATCCGGAACCGACGATCAACAAGTCACCGTCGCGTAAGTTCGCCGTGACTGTCTCGCCGACGACATACGCGTCGAGTCCCATATGCATCAGTCGCATGACGAACGCTTTCCCCATCAAGCCGGAGCGACCGGCTCCTGCGAGAAAGATTCGATTCGATTGCAAGACAGCGTCTGCCAGTTCTTTTGTCTCGGTCGCATCGATTGCTTCGACCGTCGAAGTCAGCTCTTCGATAATCGTTTGAATGTGTGTCATTTACGCCTCTTGTAGCATCCGGTGCATCGTTGACGCTGTCTCTTGTTTATCATCTTGTCCCGTGATGCCACCACCGACGATGATCAGATCAGGACGTGCCGCGATGACTTCCGGTAACGTCTCCATCT
Organism: Exiguobacterium sp. Leaf187; assembly: GCF_001423925.1. Classification (NCBI taxonomy): domain Bacteria; kingdom Bacillati; phylum Bacillota; class Bacilli; order Caryophanales; genus Exiguobacterium; species Exiguobacterium sp. Leaf187. The sequence continues at coordinate 1,467,856 of NZ_LMPR01000009.1, forward strand.
TAATGCCACCTGCAACAGCTGTTTTTGCGTTTGTCACAACCGATTTGATTGTCGCGAGATCCTCGAATGAGTTTTGACCGACTGCTTGCAGATCGTAACCTGTGTGGACACAGATGTAGTCGACGCCCAACGCATCGAGTTCTTTCGCACGTGTCGCAATATCTTTAACGGCAATCATGTCGACGAGAATCTGTTTGCCTGATTTTTTTGCTTCTTCGACTGCCCCTTTGATTGACATGTCTTCCGCTGCCCCAAGGATCGTCACGATGTCAGCACCGTGTGCGACAGCTTGACTGACTTCGTAACCGGCAGCATCCATGATTTTCAAGTCAGCGAGGACCGTTAAGTTCGGGAACGCGGCTTTCATTTCTTTGACGGCGCGGAGCCCTTCGTTGATGACGACCGGTGTGCCGATTTCAACGATATCTAAATTGTCTTCCCCGATTTCTTTGACTAAAGCAATCGCACCTGCTGTATCGACTAAATCAATTGCGAGTTGTAATTTCATTTTGTATCTCTCCCATTCTTCTCTGTATTGTCGTACCTGACACTTCCTTCAGACGTTCAGGAAGGAACAGGACTAAATATAATCCGCAGGAGCATTCTTGAGAAGTACGCACTTTTAATTTACATAGTGCGGTTTTTCATACATAGTGCAGAAAAGTATACTGTCGATGGGAAGAAAGACTATACTGGAGCAGGAGGTGGATTGATGCCACATTTTGAAGACCGTCAGTTTAACTGTGAGAAGGAATTGACCCTCTCGATCATCGGGGGCAAATGGAAGATGCTCATTCTTTGGCACTTAGGCAAGGAAGGAACGAAACGCTTCGGGGAACTGAAAAGTCTGATGCCTGGGATCACGCAACGGATGCTCGTCAATCAACTGCGCGAACTCGAGGACCACCATATCATTCATCGGGAAGTCTATCCGGTCGTACCACCGAAGGTCGAATACTCGTTGACACCGCACGGTCATAGCTTAATGCCGATTTTAGATGCGATGTATGACTGGGGTAAGGATTATGCGAAAAATGTTCTGGAGATCGACTTCGAACAACAAAAGATATCACCATAAAAAAAGATGCTCATGGTCTCGTCTCTTTTCAGAGATAAGTCCACGGAGCATCTTTTTTTAGGATTCTTCGGTCGTATAGATTTTCGACATCGCCAGTTCATCAACGTATTCCCCATCGATGAAGAGCGACGCAATCCGTGTCCCTTCGATGTTAAAGCCAAACTTATGATAGAGCTCGATTGCCCGCAAGTTATCCTTGCGAACCGTCAACTCGAGTCGGATGAGCCCTGCTTCAATGGCAAACGCATCGACTGCCTCAAGTAGACCCGCACCAAGACCACGACCCGTATAGGCATCAAGCAAGCCGATGACAAGATTCGCGCGGTGTCGGATTCGACTCGGTTCACCACCAACGACGAGCACATACCCGACAAGTTGTTCATCAACGTCCACGACAAAGATGTCCGAGTTGGCAGCCTGACCGAACTTTTCGATGAACGCCTCCGCCTGTTCTGTTGACAGGACGCGTTCCTCTGGCTCATACAACATATATTTCGTTTCACGATCAATGCGTCGCATCAAGTCCGATAAGGCTTTTCCGTCCATTAGCGTGGCTCGTCGTATCATAGGTGTCATTTCCTCTCTAGATTTATATAAGTAACATTATTTAAATATAAAATCAAAATTTATATTTTTTAAAGTAAGAATTAAAATCTCTAGTTTTATTAACTTTATATCCTAGCTTTTCAATCATTTTAACATGATTTTTGTTTGGATATTTTGTATTCTTCCCTACACATACTATCGCTGTTGAATCATTGGATACTTTAGTAAAACCTATTTGAGATAAACTCGGAATATTAGTTTCTGCACCATGATGTGAAACTAATAATAATTTATATTTATTTTTCATCATAGTGGATGGAATTTGGATATATTCACAATCGCCAGTAAGTAATATCTTATTTTTATTATTTTTTACTGCTAATAATAGTCCAAGATTATTTTTATTATTGTAGCGAGTTTTAATTGTATTTGTGCCTATTTTAACTTTGACATTCGAATTTTTTCCATCACCTTTTCCAAGTGTAAAGTAATCGTTCTCAAAGATAACTTTATTATTAAATTTTTCGTCTACAAATATGCAGTTGATTTTTGGATTACAGTATAGAAATGCCGCTAGTCTTAATGCCCCTAAGCTCATATTAACATTAGGCAAAGCAGGCACTATCCACAGTTTTTCAAACTGTTCTATAGATAAGTAAACTATTCCTTTTATGTGATCTTGGTCCCAATGAGAAAGCATCATCGAATAGTGACCTTTCAAATCTTGGACAGCTTGTTCAGCTATTTTTTTTATGTCTTTAGATGGACTATTTCCAATTCCAATATCGAAAACAATGCTAGAAATATTTTTTTGATCCCTCTTATCTATGAAATCAATTTTCAACCAATTCCCTTGGCCTATATTATTAATAGTTAATTCATTTGTGACATTTGCATGTTTAGTCTTTATTAAGCCATTCATCATTTCTGATTCAATTGAATGAGAACATTTTTCAGTTTTTATAATTGATTTAGTCTTATTATTTAAATTTATAATCTTGTCAATAAGTGATTGATCTCTTACTACATTTATTTCTGTCACGTAAGCTGATACTGTTTTTATTGGCGAAGCACTAAAAACAACTGTTCCTCCGATTCTCTCTTTAGAAGTAGCATCAACCTCATTATTATTGTTTTCCATAAAACTAACTTCAAACAAATTTATACTGTCATTATTAGAATAAAAATCCTTTAAATCTCCACCATTGTTAGGGTAAAAATCATAAAAATAAGGTCTGTATTCAGGATACTCTTCAGGGTATTCTCCATTTACGTACTGATAGTCTATAAAAAGCATTTTATTGTTAGTTAGACTAAAAAAGTAATCTCCATCTTCTTCAATTAGAATGGCATAAGTTTTGTATTCTTTTTTTGTAGAGGGTATAATCATGCCTTCATATAAAAGTTTACTCTCTAATTTATTATGATTTGAAAAAGTCTCTTTCAACGAAATTTCTTTATTATTAAATAATTGGTCATTAATTATTGGTCTAGAAAATGAAAATTCATAAATTTTTAGTGTTTTGTAAATTGATTTATCAAGTTCTCCGATTCTGTGAATATTACTACGAGCATAAAGATACTTCAGTATATCTACTGAGTGTATTTCAAATTTCGGGTAATAACTAATGTAAATGAAACCATATTCCCACTCTAACTTTATAAATTTTTCTTTATCTAAATAATTTTTTTCTAAATACACTTTTTTTATCTTTGCTATATTTAATTTTTCATCTTTATTATTATAAATAAATAAATATCCAGGATTATTGTTAACCTCTTCTACTAAAACATCTAAATTTCTTCTTTTGTATTCAATCATTAATGTTTGTTCAATAATATCTAATTCTGTTGAGATAAAAATATTCTCAAGCATATTTCCACCTTTTCTTTTATAATATTAAAAAAATAAAATCCAATTAATCATTACCATTTAATCAGACTTTATTTTCTCTATTCAATTTTCGGTCAACTTAGTAACTGAATTCGCTAATCTTCTCTCTCTACTTACTTCAGTAGTATAAAATCTTTGATCAATTCCGTAAATCAGTGACTTTAAATCCTCCTCCGACTTTAAAATAAACTTTTCATCAGTTTCATCGAATTTCAAATTAGTGCAATAACTTTTTACGTATTTTAAGGTACTATACAATTCTTGTAGATTCATTTGATTTAATGAGCCAGAAACTAAGCTAATTCGCTTTCTATTATATGTTTTTACAGACTTTGCATTATAATCACCTTCTAATTTGATAAACTTACTTTCTAAAAATTTATTAACTTCATCCTCAGTTGCTTCTTTAAATAGAAAATCTATTCCGAAAAATATTGATTTAATTGTGTTTAAATTTTTAAAATATAGTATATCGTTTTCTTTGTTATAAAAAGCATCTGCTCGATTTTTTATAACCAAATTTGGACCTTCTTCTACTAATTGATTTTTCTTTAAACTAATCAATTTTCTCTCAACTATTTGACTAGGCGTGACTCTTTGAAAAAAATAATTATCACCATTAATCCAAAAAATATACTCTAACTTATTTTCATTAATGTTATTTAACGTATTGTAATCAACGTCACTAAACTCATTTTTAATAATATCAATTGAATAGCTCTGCTCAGAAAATTCTTTTATAAAAAAGTATTCCTCTTCATCTAGCATATATTTAGGATCATACTCTCTAACATGATCTATTCTATATTCGGGAAATAATTCAATTTCACTATCTATAGATAGTATTTTTTTATATTCTTTTTCCCCTTTAATTTTCGCCATTAAAGAACTCATTAAATATCTCCCCTATCAATAAAAGTAAAATCATTGATCCTTTTAAGATTATTAAATTTGTACATCTTCGGATTCTTTATCAACTTTTTAGTTATTAAAAAAACTTTTGTATTATTTGTTGTTGTAACATAATAAAAATGATAATTCATTAAGATAAATATTGGATTAAAATAATTTGTTTGAGAATAGAAAGTAAATACAAACACTATAGAATATATAAAACCAAATACTATCCAGTCTCTATCTAAAATACTTAAAGATACAAAAAAATAACCCAAATATGTCGGCAAAAACGAGTGATTTACCATTTCGACATTATTAATCATATTTTCGTTTGTCCTAGAAGAAGACAGACTAGAGTTTTCTAAAAATCTTACTGAAATTAATAAAATAACATTAATAATCATAATAATAAGAAAATAAGAAAAATAAATTGCTATCTCAACATATTTATTTATAAAATAACTAGTAAATATATGAGATTTTATTAAATATATGACTACAAATAAAGATGTTGAACTCAATGTTAGTAGACATCTAAACAGCAATAACAAGAATCTCAATCCTTTCTGAAAAATACGTTTATCAGTATACCACTAAATCCAATAAATTTCATTTATATGAAATTTATTTTATATTTTTTCCTTTTTTATTACTTTTTAACATTTCATAATTGTTTAATTGCTAAAATAATTAAAAGTGCCATATTCCTTTTTTAGAAAAGGAATATGGCACTTTCTTTTGAAATCTTAAGATTTCAGGGTATGGAGACGGTGGGAGTCGAACCCACGTCCGAAGGCATCGTATACTTAAGCTTCTACGTGTGTAGTCAATTTATTGGGATCTCGTCGTCAGGCTGCCAATTGACAGGCGTCCGTCCGACCAGTCTGATTCCATCTCTTCTCTTTCCCTCCAGACGGAAGGGTCCAAGCGTAGCCTGTTTAAAGTGAGACCCTAGAAATCAGCCGACCAGGCGACGGCTGCTAGGATCCGTAGCGGCAATTAAGCTGCTGCGAGTTGTGTGTTAGTTTTGCCAGTTATGGCTGGTGCGTTTTAACGAGGCCGACCCCTCGACACGCCACAGAAGACCGAACTACCCCCGTCGAATCCGTAACGTCCCCAAGATAATAAATTGGGGCTTTCCGAATACTAATATTCTAGCAGAAAAGTGTTACGGGTTCAATACTTTTGCTTATCGCGTAGTGCCCGCTCGATATCACGCTTCGCATCCTTCTTCTTCAGGTCATCGCGTTTATCGAATTTCTTCTTCCCGCGTCCGAGCCCAATCAAGCATTTCGCATACCCATTCTTGATGTAGACCTTCAGCGGTACGATCGTATAACCGTCCCGTGAGACTGCCCCGATCAAGTTCGCGATCTGTTTCTTGTGCAACAGCAGCTTTCGCGGACGGAGCTGTTCATGGTTGTACCGGTTCCCCTGTTCGAAGTGGGCGATGTTCGAGTTCCAGAGAATCGCTTCTCCCCCGTCGAACCGGACGAACGCGTCCCCGATGCTGATCTTTCCTTTACGGACCGATTTGATTTCCGTTCCCGTCAAGACGAGACCGGCTTCAATCGTATCCTCGATTGCGTAATCGAACGAGGCCCGTTTGTTGTTCGCTAAGACTTTCGAATCTGTTCCCTTTGGCATGTTCATTCACCACATTTCCGATGCGGAAGCGCTTATTTGCGCTTCCGTTTCTTATTCGAGACCGCCTTATGGAATGGCGGCTTATCCTTTTTGTCTTTCAGCGCGAAGCCTTTGCCTTTCGACTGGTTTTTCGACTTACTCGGACGTTTTGACTTGCTGCGCCGATCGTCTTTTTTCTTATCATCGCGTTTTTGCCCCGGACGTCCACCGCTTGAGCGGATCGTCTTCGACTCAAACCGTTTCTTCGGTTGCCGTTCTGGCATCCCGACGACGCTGAAGTCGATCGTCCGTTCATCGATGTTGACGTTCGTGACCTTGATCTCGACGACATCACCGATCCGGAACTGTTGCTTCGTCCGCTCACCGATCAGCTGGTAGTTCGCTTCATCGTAACGGTAGAAGTCATCCGTCATCGCTTGGATGTGAACGAGTCCTTCGATCGTGTTCGGCAATTCGACGAACATTCCGAAGTTCGTCACACCACTGACGACACCTTCGAATGTTTCACCGATGTGTTGCTCCATATACTCGGCTTTCTTCAACGCGTTCGTTTCCCGCTCCGCGTCAACGGCGCGACGCTCGCGTTTCGACGAATGGTCAGCGATTTCCGGTAAGATTTCCGAGTAACGGTCTTGCGTCTTCTGCGACTTGTCATTGTAGATGACATATTCACGCAACAGACGGTGGACCATTAAGTCCGGATAACGACGAATCGGCGACGTGAAGTGCGTGTAGTAGTCCGTCGACAGACCGAAGTGACCGATCGGTTCGATGTCGTATTTCGCTTGTTGGAGCGAACGGAGCATGACCGTACTGACGACGGCTTCTTCCGGCTCGCCTTCGACGGCGTTGAGGATCGATTGCAACGTTTTCGGTGCAACCGACTCACCCTTGCGTTCGACATTGATGCCGAAGTTACCGATGAACTTGAAGAACGTATCGAGACGTTCAGCTTTTGGCTCATCGTGGATCCGGTACATGAACGGCAGTTTTTGACGCTGGATGTGCTCCGCGACCGTTTCGTTCGCTGCGAGCATGAACTCTTCGATCAGCTTCTCAGCGACCGACCGTTCCCGAAGGATGATCTCACTCGTCTTGCCTTCTTCGTTGACGAGGACCTTCGCTTCTGGGAAGTCGAAGTTGATCGCCCCACGACGTGAGCGACGTTCGCGGAGGATTGCTGCGAGTTCCGCCATCTTGTCGAAATACTCGACGAGATCTTGGTACTTCGCGATCACTTCTTCGTCTTCGCGTTCGATGATTTTCCGGACGTCCGTGTACGTCATCCGTTCCGTCGTCTTGATGACACTTTGGAATATCTCGTGGTTGACGACAGCACCGTTCGCATCGATTTCCATGATACAGCTGAGCGTCAGGCGATCAACGTGCGGGTTGAGCGAGCAAATCCCGTTCGATAATCGGTGCGGGATCATCGGAATGACGCGGTCAACGAGATAGACACTTGTTCCGCGCTCACGCGCTTCTTCGTCGAGTGCTGAATCTTCTTTGACGTAGTGTGAAACGTCGGCGATGTGGACACCAAGCTCGAAATTGCCGTTCGCTAACTTTTTGACGTGAACCGCATCATCGAGGTCTTTTGCGTCCGCCCCGTCAATCGTTACCGTCAATTCATTCCGTAGATCGACACGTCCAACCAAATCCTTTTCATCGATCTGATCCGGTACGGCATTCGCCTCAGCGATCGCTTCCGGTGAGAAGTCGACGTTGATCCCGTGCTTATGGACGATCGACAAGATGTCGACGCCTGGGTCATTTTTGTGACCGATGATTTTTAAGACTTTTGCCGTTCCGGCGTAGCGACCGTCAGGATACTTCGTAATCCGGGCGAGGACTTTATGGCCATCGACGGCACCGAGTGTATCGTCGTTCGCGACGACCGGTAAGAACGTCAGTTTCGTATCATCCGGTTCGATGTAGGCAATCGATTCAATTCGTCCTTTTGGACTGACGAACGTTCCGACGAAATCGGCTGGTCCGCGTGAGAGAATCTTGAGCAGTTTCCCTTCACGACGATCGCCGCCGTTTGACTCGGCAAACACTTTGACGAGGACACGGTCGCCGTTGTAGACGTTCTTCAGTTCCGGTGCTGGCAAGAAGATATCGCCTTCTGAACCGTCTTCCGGTGAGACAAAGCCGAACCCGCGTTGGTGGACGGAAATCTTCCCTGCGACTTGACCGATCTGCGCGAGCGTTCCGTACTTGTTCGAGCGTGTCCGGGCGATCAACGCTTCGTCTTCCATCGCGTTCAGCGTCCGGATCAATTCCTTAAATGCTTCCGTATCCGCTAGTTCTAGTTTTTTCGTTAATTGATCAATCGACAACGGACGTTCTTCCGTCGTGATGACCGTTAGTATTCGTTCACGTAATTCCAACGTGACACCTCCAGTTACTTGCTCCAGTTCAATGACTCCAGGAAGTCCAAGATGTCAGAGTGGAGCTGGTCTTTTTCTTTGTCGAGCGTAATGACGTGACCTGAGTTCTCATACCAGATCAGCTCTTTTTGGAAGGCACTGACTCCATCATGGATGATGTTCGCGGAGTCGGTGTTGATCATGTGATCGTTGCGTGCTTGGACGACGAGCGTCGGTGCGTAAACGTCCTCAAGCGAATCGCGTGTCTCGCGCAGCAGTTCCTGTAAGTCCTTCAAGGTCGGCATCGGTTCGAAGGACGCCATCTCGTGGTCGATCTCTTCTTGTGATTTGCCTTCTCGCTTCTTGAATTCTCGTGCGTACTCGGTGACTCCTGCATACATGACTTCTTCACTTTTGATGTAGGCGGGTGCACACATCGGGATGACCGCTTTGACCGGACGGTTCATCGATAACTTCAGCGACATGACGCCACCGAGCGACAGTCCGCAAACGGCGATTTCGTCATAGCCTTTATCGACGAGTTCCTGATATCCGGCAAGGACATCCTGCCACCAGTCGGCTGGCCCGGTCTTCGTCAGCTCTTCGGGTGGGGCAGCGTGCCCTTTATATTGTGGTGCAAGGGACGTATAGCCCTGCTTCTGTAAATAGCGACCGAGGATGCGGACATCCGCGCTCGATCCCGTGAATCCGTGTAATAGTAAAACGGCACGTGGGCCGGCTTCGAAAAAGAATGGTTTTGGTAAAGTGATTTTCATAAAATGATTCCCCCTCTAACTCTATACCCCATATCCGGAAAAAATGAATATCGAGAAATACAAAAAACGACAGCGCGATCATACGGCTGTCGTTTCAATGCTCACTTATAAAAAGCGACGAGTAACGCCAAGATGAAGAGTAATGCTCCTAAGATAGACGCCACACGATTTAGGACCGCATCCAAGCCACGAGCTTTTTGGCGACCAAATAATTGTTCTGCTCCACCCGTCAATGCTCCGAGTCCGGTCGTACGACCTGACATCAATAGAACGACGATGATGAGAAGAACGGAAACGACGATGAGGCCGACAAGAGCCACGTTATGAATGATCATCGATGATCCTCCTTCAGTAATATACGCTTCTTTCATTATAGAGAAAAACAAGTACGGGAACAAGGAATAGATTTAGGAACTTTTTCCTGCCTGTTCCACCTGACGAAAAGAGACACCTGAATCGTCGACTCAGGTGTCCTGTCTTCTTATTGTTTGATCAATTCGAGATCGACTGGGATGTTCTTCTCGACTGTTTCACCTTTTAAGTGCTTGATGGCTGTTTCGACACCCATCTTCCCGATTTCAGTCGGTTTTTGAGCGATCGTTCCTGCCATTTTTCCGTCTTTGACAGCTTTGACGGCATCATCCGTCGCATCGAAACCGATGACTTTAACATCGTTCAGACCCGCTGCTTTTAACGCTTCGACCGCACCGAGTGCCATTTCATCATTGTGCGCGAAGACAGCTTTGATGTCTTTGTTATTTTGGAGGATGTTTTCCATGACCGACAAGCCTTTTGCCCGGTCAAAGTTTGCTGCTTGTTTTGCGACGACGTCGAGTTTACCGTCGACTGCTTCATGGAACCCTTTACCACGGTCGCGTGTTGCCGATGCTCCTGGAATCCCTTCGAGCTCCACGACTTTTGCTTTATCGCCGACGAGTTCGATCATAAACTCACCTGCTTGTTTCCCACCCGCGACGTTATCCGACGCGATGTGTGCGACGACGTCGCCTGCTTCTGCATTGCGGTCAACTGTGATGACGGGGATGTTCGCATCGTTCGCTGTTTGTACGGCTGCGCCAACTGCTGCTGAATCCGTTGGGTTGATCAAAATGAGATCGACTTTCTTTTGAACCATGTCTTCGATATCGCTTGCTTGTTTTGCTGCATCATCTTGTGCATCCGCGACTTGAAGTGTTGCGCCTTGTGCTTTGGCTTCTTGTTCTGCCCCTTCTTTTAACGAGACGAAGAATGGGTTATTGAGGGTTGAAATCGAAAGACCAATCTTGAAGTCCTTCGTCTTTTTCTTCGTTTCACCGTTGCTGCTGCCTGGTTGTTCCGTCGAACAAGCTGCTACGAAGACCATTAATGCCATCATGACGACTGCAAGTAATTTTTTCATCTGTAAATCCTCCTTTTTGAGTGTGGGTTATGCTGCTTGTTTCCGGTCCGCGAGTACCGCGAACAAAATGACTAAACCTTTGACGACGAGTTGGAAGAACGAGGAGACACCAAGCAAGTTGAGTCCATTGTTCAGTGTTCCGATGATCAAGGCGCCAATCAAGGTACCGACAATCCAGCCACGACCACCTGACAGGCTCGTCCCACCAAGGACGACCGCTGCGATGGCGTCGAGTTCATACGATGTCCCCGCAGTCGGCTGTGCCGAGTTCAGACGAGACGTCAGGATGATGCCGGCGAGTGCTGCCATCAAGCCTGAGAGTGAGTAGATCATGATTTTGACTTTATTAACTTGAATCCCCATCAACTTCGCTGCTTCTTCGTTGCCACCGATCGCATACGTATAGCGACCGAACGTCGTCTTCTTCAAGATGAAGTAGAGGACCGCGAAGGCGATCAACATCGTTAGAACCGGTATCGGGAAGATCCAGAAGTAACCGCGTCCGAACAATTCGAACCAGCCACCTTGGCTTAGACCAGTGATCGGTTTCCCATCCGTATAGACGAGCGTCAATCCGCGGAAGATCGTCATCGTCGCAAGTGTTGCGATGAACGGTGCGACTTTCCCGAGTGAGATGACCATCCCGTTCAAGGCACCCATGACAGCTCCGACGATCAATCCGGCAAGAACAGCGATCAACGCTGACGTTCCGTCCGTCATCAGACCCGCGACGAAGGCGGACGAGAGGGCGAGAATCGAGCCGACTGATAGATCAATCCCACCCGTCAGAATGACGAACGTCATCCCGAAGGCAATCAAGGCATTGATCGAGACTTGCCGTAAGATGTTAAATAAATTATTCAGTGTTAAAAAGTCCGGTTCCATGATCGAGACGACGAGGACGATCGCGAATAATCCTGCGAGTGGTCCAAGCTTTTGTCCGATCCCAAGACGTCTCGGTTTTGCTTCCGTTACCTTGCCTTGCATCAATTCCATATCATTGTCCTCCTGTCGCAAGTGTCATGATGCTTTCTTGCGTCGCTTCCTGTCGTGTCAACATGCCGCTCATCTTGCCTTCGCGCATGACGTAGACCCGGTCGCTCATCCCGAGAATCTCCGGGAGGTCCGAGCTGACCATGATGATCGCGACACCCGCCGCAGCGAGTTCGTTCATGATGAGATAAATCTCTTTCTTCGCCCCGACGTCGACACCACGTGTCGGTTCGTCGAGGATCAAGACTTTCGGTTGTGTCCCGAGCCACTTCGCGAGGACGACCTTTTGTTGGTTCCCCCCGGAGAGTGACTTCGCCGGCTGGTCCATCGAGCTGTGGCGGACCGAAAGTGACTTCAAGTACCCTTCTGCGAAATCGCGTTCTGCCTGATCCTTGATGACACCGGAGCGGGATAGCGAACGAATCGTCGGTAGCGAGATGTTCTCACGCAGTGAAAAGTCGAGGAACAAGCCTTCGCCTTTGCGGTCCTCGGTCAAAAAGCCGATGCCCTGGCGAATCGCATCATACGGTGTCTTGATCTTCAGCGACTGTCCGTTCAGTTCGATTGTCCCTTCCTTCAGGCGATCGACCCCGAACAATCCGCGCATGACTTCCGTCCGCCCCGCGCCCATCAAACCGGAGAAGCCGATGATTTCGCCTGCCTTGACGGAGAACGAGACATCGTCGAACCGTTTTCCGCTCGCCTGTTTGACCTCAAGGACAGTTTCACCGATTGACACGTCACGATCCGGATACCGTTCGCCCATCTCACGACCAACCATCTCTCGGACGATCTGTTCGAACGATGTCTCGGGAATCGCGTGTGTCGAGACGGAGATCCCGTCTCGTAAAACGGTGATCCGGTCGCAGAGCTCGAAGATTTCCTCCATCCGGTGTGAGATATAGACGATCGAGACACCTTGGTTGCGCAGTGCCGTCGCGACGCTGAACAAGGCACGAATTTCCCGCTCTGTCAGCGCGGCTGTCGGTTCATCCATGATGATGACTTTCGCGTCCGTCATCAAAGCTTTTGCAATCTCGATCATCTGTTGTTGACCGACCGATAACGTCCGGGCGAGTTGATCGACGTCCATGAAGACGTTCAATTCCGCAAGTTCACGTTCTGCCTGCCGCTTCATCTCCCCTTGCTTGAGAATCCCGAAGCGTGACTTCAGCTCCCGTCCGAGGAACAGATTCTCCGTTACCGTCAAATCCGGGAGGATGTTCAGTTCCTGGTGGATGAAGGCGATTCCCGCTTCTTCAGCAAGCTTCGGATTCTTATATTCGATGTCCTGTCCATCGACGCGGATTGTACCTGCGTCCGCTTTATGGACACCGGTCAAAATCTTCATCAGCGTCGATTTCCCGGCACCGTTCTCTCCCATCAAGGCATGGATCTCACCCGCAGCGAGTTCGAAGTCGACACCTTTCAGGACAGGGACGGGACCGAATGCTTTTTTGATACCTGTCATCTCGATACGCATCGCATGACCCCCTTAAAAGATTACGCCGGAATGGAAGATGACATTCGCGTACGGTGTCGCTTCTCCGGTCCGGATGATGACCTTCGCCTGCTGTGTCTGTTTCTTGAATTCCTCGTGCGGGACGAACGTCGTCTCGATCTGCATGGCTTCTAGTTGCTCGAGGACGTCCGGATTCGCTTCTTTGATCTCTGTTGCCAGTGTCAGCTGTTCGATCGCCATGTCACCGGCGACGACACGGACGACGTCGAGGAATGATGGTGTGCCGAGTTCCAGTGCTAAATCAATCCGTGCGACCCCATCTGGAATCGGTAAGCCGCAATCGGCGATGACGATCGTATCGGTATGACCGAGATCAGTCAGGACTTTGCTGATATGACTGTTTAAGATACCATGCTTCTTCATGCGTCTCCCTCCATCTGTTCCCGTGTCGGCATGCCGCCTTGTGCGCCAAGCGCGCGGATGGATAAGCCGGCTGCCCGGTTCGCGAAACGAATTGCCTCAACGAGCGGTTGTCCTTCCGTTAACGCGACGGCTAAGGCACCGTTGAACGTATCCCCTGCTCCTGTCGTATCGACGACGGTCGTTTCGATTGCGGGAATTGTCACGATCGACTCTCCGTCGTAGAAGCGTGCCCCGCGACTGCCTTCCGTCACGATCAATTTATTCGGGTATTCCATGAGCCAATGTTCGATTGGTTGGTCTTGTCCGAAGATCAAACCACATTCATGTTCGTTTGGCGTTAAGTACGTGACGTGTTCAATCAATTCCGGACTGAGTGACATCGCCGGTGCTGGATTCAAGACGACTGGAATGCCGGCTGCATATGCTTCGCGAGCAACGGTCTCGACCGTTTCGATCGGAATCTCAAGCTGGAGTAAAATGATTTCACTGTCTGCGAGAATCGGTGCGAGTGTATCATCCGTAAATTGCACATGTTGATTGGCAGACTGAACGACGACGATCGAGTTGTCACCTTCAGCGAGCGTGATATGTGCTGTGCCCGTCCGTTCGCCTTCAATCGTTTGCAAGTGTGTCGTCTGCACTCCTTGCGTTTTGAAGTTTTCGCGGATCGCTTCACCGTTTGCGTCACTGCCGACGCAACCAATCATTTCGACGGTACTGCCGAGACGCGCGACTGCCACCGCTTGGTTCGCTCCCTTTCCACCCGGTACGGTATGAAAGGCATCCCCGATGACCGTTTCGCCTGCGCCTGGACGGCGTTTACTTTCGACGACGAGATCCATCGAGATACTGCCGATGACACTGATTTGTTTCATGCTTCCTCATCCTTCCGTTTCGTCGTTTCCCGTTCGATGATCTCAACCGTCAACTCATGATGAACGGCGGCAATCGGTGTGCCTTCAATCCGCTGAATCAAAAGTTTCGCCGCCAGTTCTCCCATTTGATAGATCGGCTGCGCAATCGTCGTCAACGGTGGTGAAATCATTTGTCCGAGTTCAATCCCGTCATAGCCGATCACTTGTAGCTCGTCCGGAATTGTGATCCCGCGTTCCGCAGCGACTTGCACCGTAGCTGCAGCGATGACATCACTCGCGGCAAAAATGCCGTTGCAATGATAGTGATCAAAGAGATAGTTCGCGGCATCAAGTGCTCCTTGAAAATGGAACGGTGACTCGATGCTTGCGACGAGATGGGTTCCGGCGACTTCCTCAAAGCCATCCCGTCGTTTCTTAATCGTCGGGAGTTTTGAAGGACCGCTGATGACAGCGAGCTCCGTCGCACCAGAAGCAAGTAAGAACGAAGCTGCCTTTTTCCCGCCTTCGTATCCGTTTGACGTCACCGTCGGAATCGCACCTTGTAACACACGGTCTAAGGCTACGACCGGCACTTCAAGTTCTTCATAGTTCGGATTGTTCGAGTAGTTCGTCGTGATGATCAATCCGTCGACATGCATCGCCTCGAGTGACTTGATATATTCGCGTTCTTTCTGAAACTGTTCGTCTGTGTTACACAAAATGACTTGAAAACCATGTTGATGTGCCATATCTTCCACAGCTCGTGCGAGTTGTGGGAAAAACGGGTTCGTGATGTCTGGAACGATCAATCCGATCAGTCCGGATCGTTTTTGGAACAACGATCGCGCGACCCGGTTCGGTCGATAATCCAATTGTTTGATTGCCTGAAGCACCGCCTTACGCGATTTCTCACTGACATAACCCTTTTCGTTCATGACGCGTGAGACCGTCGCGACGGAGACATGTGCCGCTTTCGCTACTTCCCGGATGGTCGACATGTTTCGCCACCTCTTTCTTTTGATAACGCTTACAAGAATCATCATATTGTGTAACCGGTTACACATCAATCATTTTTATATATAATATATTTTATTTTTTTCGAGTCCTCGGATTGGACTATAAAAAAGAAGCCTGACGCGGCGTCAGACTTACAATCATTCCTTATGATCATCACTTTGAATCATGTCTTAAATAAAGACAATCAGTGAAAGACCAATCAAAATATTAATGAATCCTAACCCATCCGTCGCTTTCGTGTACAATGACGGTTTATCTTTTTTGACGCTGTCGTTTAGAAACATCAACGTCACGGCAATAACGGTCGTGATGCCGAGTGGTGCATTCAAAAAACTATCGGAATACGTAAATAAGTTATTCGTAATATAGACACTGTTCAAAATGGACAAACCGAACAACACTTTATGCATGAAACTCACCCCTATAATCACCAGGATCTTACGAAACCAACTAATATCTGATTTCGCTCTCCCTCTATTATAGAATATTCTTCCAGTTACTCTTCCTTACACTATTGAAAGAAAGTATCTGGAGGTATACGCAAATACACCGTAAGACAGCGTCACGCCAGCTTACGGTGTATTGATTGTCAGATTAGATAGCACTAGACGATTGATTTTCAGAAAAGACGGAGACTCCTGCGGGAAAACTCTTCATCTTTTCGCTTTCTCGCCTCTTTTTCGCTCCAAGAACAAACGTCGAATCAAAGCAACAACGAACGCAACGATTGCCAGCGGCTCAAACAAATAAATCAATAGGAACGTGACATCGATGACGGCATCCTCCGGATTATAACGGATGATATAGAGCGCACCGGGTAAGATGGCAATCAGTCCACCAATTCCGAGTGCCGTTCCCAAAATCAGACTCTGACGCGAAAACCGGCTCGTGATTTGATACAAACCGATGAATAGTATGAGTTCCGTAAAATAGATGAGGCGCAACGGGATGTCACCAATCGACGTATCAAGCCCTAAAAACAAAAACCGAAATAGCATGTCGATTCCCCCTTCCCTCTAGTTCTACCCCGAACAGCGTCCTCGTAATGCTTCATTTCCAGTTTCCCTGCATATCCTCGCTTCAATTAGGGAATAGCTAGAGAGTTACAGTCACATACAGAGAGTTGGGATCGGATGAAAGAAGAACACTCGATGAGGGTCGTCAGTTGTCTGAATGATTATTTCGAACGTCATCAGCAACCCCTTCAGGTCGATCTCTTACGAGGTCTACCACCTATCGTGCTATTGTTGCGCGATGACGCGAAACGTGCCTTTCCGAAGGAAGCGAACTTGCACGATGAACTGTTACAAGACATCAAACGTTTGATTCAGGAATGTTTGGATCCCGATACACTACGCGAATTGGGAATCGACGTCGATCTCCCGGACTTTTTCGTGACCCGTGCACCGCTTCATTCTGCCCATCATTATCTCGTTACATTCATCGAAGACTGACTTCATGTTAAAAGCAGCTATTTCTTCTTTCACAAAACATGTGAAGCAAGAGATAACTGCTTTTTTTTAGGGATAATAAAAAACCGATAGCGTCAAAGCACTACCGGTTTTGCTTTCCTTCACGTATGGTAAAGACGACTTAATTTTCAACCTCAAGAATCGCTTCGATTTCAGCTTCTACTTCTTTGTTGACCATTTGCGAACGTTTTTTACGTAATTCGAGATCCATCTCCTGATCGATGAATTGATTCGTATGCTTGTCGAAGCAATCAAAACAGATCGGATAAAAATCTTTCGCTTCTTTATTCAGAGAATTGAATTCCCACGTGTCGAGTTCCAAGTAACTGACTTGGTTGTTCGTTTCAGTTCCACAGATTTCACACTTCATCTTCATTCCCCCTTACGCGTCAATCTTCGCTTTTTCGAGTTGGCGTTCCTGACGTTCCTTGATACGCTTCAAACGTCCGTGATACTTCATGATGTTCGCTTGAGATTGTTTCGCTTCGTCAGTTGTCGGTTCTAAATCAGCGATGCCCCAGAATTTGACGACGACGTCTAATACTTGGTCGAAGTATTGGAGTGGTCCATAGTTCGTATCAACAGCAATCGTCTTCATCCGTTCCGTGAAGTCAGGCATGACAGCACCTGGCATCGAGAAGTTGATGATGACGTCTTCGAAGAAGACGATGAAGTTCGGGTCAAGCTCTAGGTGTGCTTTGACCGTGTCACGATAGAACGCATAATGCAGTGCTTCATCCTTCGCTAGACGACGGAGTAGCGTTGCTAAGTCTTTGTCGTGTGCCCCTGCGATTTTCGCGACGTTGTTATAGAAGACGAGTGTCGCTAACTCTTGCAGTGACGTATACGCCATCGTTGCTAGCGGGTTCGTGAAGTCCGGGAACCAGCCGTTTTCAACGACGCGTCTTCTTAATTGATGAAGTCGCGTTGGATTGACGTTTCGCGTGACGAGTAAATACGTCTCGAGTAAGTTCGAGTGCTGATCTTCTTCTGCTGTCCATGTCCGGACGAAGTCATTGATGACTTCCATCGAGTTCTTGAATGTATAGTCTAAGTGCGACGTGTACCACGGTAGGTTGACTTCTGTCAGTAATGCTGTCTCGATTGCGACGATGACACCTTCCGGAAGTGTGACTTGGCTTTCGTCCCAAGGAACGCGTTTGAAAGACATCGCCTTATCCCACGGAATGAACTCGTGGTAGCTCCAGTCGATGTTGGCTGAACGCTCCTTGTGAAGTCGGTATAACTCTTGAATGCGTGGTTCTAAACGGATATCTAAATCTGAATTTAACATGATCGTATCTCCTTTAGACGTATTTGTCATCTTCATCGAGCAAGATGTAATTAATGCCTATAACTATTTAATTTGCACTTATTTATGAGTATAACATTTTAGTCATCTACTAGGATGAATCAATTTTTTGACAGTTCAGTATAGTTTTGATGACAAAAGTGCTTTTCATGTTTGACATTGCTTGATATACAAAAAACCTCCTATCCGTGTGTACGTATCACACGAATAGGAGGTTTTCCTTATAGCTTGTTCAAACGATCAACCTGAAATTACTTCTTGAGGTTGTAGAATGATTTGATTCCGTCGTAGACAGCAACGTCTGAAAGCATGTCTTCGATGCGGAGAAGTTGGTTGTATTTCGCGATACGGTCTGTACGTGAAAGTGAACCAGTTTTGATTTGACCAGCGTTTGTCGCAACAGCGATGTCAGCGATCGTTGAATCTTCAGTTTCACCAGAACGGTGAGAAACGACAGCTGTGTAACCAGCTTTTTTAGCCATTTCGATTGCGTCGAATGTTTCAGTCAACGTACCGATTTGGTTAACTTTGATGAGGATCGAGTTAGCGATGCCTTTTTCGATACCTTCAGCAAGTTTCTCAGTGTTCGTTACGAACAAGTCATCCCCAACGAGTTGGACTTTGTGTCCGATACGATCTGTAAGAAGTTTGTGACCATCCCAGTCGTTTTCGTCACAGCCATCTTCGATTGAGATGATTGGGTATTTGTCAACGAGTTGTGCGTAGAATTCAACAAGCTCTTCTGTTGAGAGGACTTTGCCTTCGCCAGCGAGGTTGTATGTTCCAGCTGCTTTATCGTAGAACTCAGAAGAAGCGACGTCCATTGCAAGGTAAACATCTTCGCCTGCTTTGTAGCCAGCTTTTTCGATTGCTTCAAGGATAACTGTGATTGCTTCTTCGTTTGATTTCAAGTTTGGAGCGAATCCACCCTCGTCACCAACTGCTGTGTTAAGACCCATTCCGCTAAGAACTGATTTCAACGCGTGGAAGATTTCAGCACCCATACGAAGTGCTTCTTTGAATGTTGGAGCACCGACAGGCATGATCATGAACTCTTGGAAGTCCACGTTGTTGTCTGCGTGTGATCCACCGTTGATGATGTTCATCATTGGTGTTGGTAATGTTTTCGCGTTGAATCCACCGAGGTATGTGTAAAGTGGAAGACCAAGCTCATCAGCAGCAGCACGTGCAGCAGCCATAGAAACACCAAGGATTGCGTTAGCGCCGAAGTTACCTTTGTTTTTCGTACCATCGAGATCGATCATCTTTTTGTCGATTCCAGCTTGGTCGAAGACATCGTAACCGATGATTTCTGGTGCGATTTTTTCGTTGACGTTGTCAACAGCTTTCAAAACACCTTTTCCGAGGTAACGTGCTTTGTCGCCATCACGGAGTTCGACTGCTTCGTGCTCACCAGTTGATGCACCTGATGGTACGAGTGCGCGACCGAAACCGCCATCTTCTGTATAAACTTCTACTTCTACTGTTGGGTTACCGCGTGAATCAAGAATCTCGCGTGCGTAAATCTCTGTAATCATTGACATTTAAATTCGCTCCTTTTGTGTGTAAGAAATATGTGCTGTAATTTTTTCGATCGACGGGATTATTTCTTCAATACGATCGATTTACCAGTCATCTCTGCTGGTTGGTCCGCTCCGAGGAGATCGAGAACCGTTGGTGCGAGGTCAGCGAGTGCACCTGTGAGTGGTTCAAGGAGTTCAACGTCCTCGACCGTCACGATACATGGAACGGGTTCTGTCGTATGCGCCGTCATCTTACTGCCGTCCGCATTGAGGACTTTATCCGCGTTCCCGTGGTCAGCCGTGATGACTGCCGCGCCGCCTTTGCTGAGAATCAAGTCAACGACTTTCCCAAGACACTCATCGACAGCTTCAATCGCCTTTTTCGTCGGCTCGAGCATACCCGAGTGACCGACCATATCCGGGTTTGCGAAGTTGAGGATGATGGCGTCGTGTTTGTCCGAGTTGATTGCGTCGACGAGCGCGTCTGTGACTTCATAGACGCTCATCTCCGGTTTCAAGTCGTATGTCGCGACTTTTGGTGAAGGGATTAAGATCCGATCTTCCCCTTCGTATGGTTCTTCACGTTGTCCGTTGAAGAAGAACGTGACGTGCGGATACTTTTCCGTTTCCGCGATGCGTAGCTGTTTGAGACCTTGTTTTGACAATGTCTCCCCAAGCGTGTTCTTGATGTCTTCAGGCGGGAAGACGATGTCCGTATCGATCGCATCCGAGTACTTCGTCATCGAGACGAGTAGCAGGTTCTTCGGTGCGTTGTCCGGAAGTTCGAATCCGTCGAAGCCACCTTTTTCTTTGTAGACTTTCGAAAGCTGAATCGCACGGTCAGGACGGTAGTTGAAGAACACGATCGCATCGTTATCGTGGATCGGTGCGACTGGCGTACCGTCTTCCTGCACGACAACAGTTGGTTCGATGAACTCATCCGTTACGTCTTGTTTGTACGAAGCTTCAACCATGCCGATTGGATCCTTCGTCGTTGGACCTTCACCGAACGTGATGACGTCATAGACTTTCTTGACGCGCTCCCAACGGTTATCGCGATCCATCGCATAGTAGCGACCAGAGATACTCGCGAATTGTCCAACATTCAATTCATCCATCTTCGCTTGCGCGTCACGGAGGAAACCAGCGCCCGATTGTGGGTCGCAGTCACGACCGTCCGTGAAAGCATGGAGGTAGACTTTTTCGATTTCGTGAAGTTTCGCGAATTCGAGCACCGCATATAAGTGGTTGATGTGACTGTGGATTCCACCGTCAGAGACCAAACCGAAGATATGAAGCGCTGAACCGTATTTCTTCACGTGACCTGCCGCATCGTTCATCGCTTGACGCGAGAAGAACGAGCGATCCTTGATTGCGTTGTTGATTCGGGATAGCGATTGATAGACGACGCGACCTGCACCGATGTTGAGGTGACCCACTTCTGAGTTCCCCATTTGACCTTCAGGCAAACCGACGTATTCGCCTTTCGCATTCAACAACGTATGCGGGTATTGATCCCAGTAACGGTCGAAGTTCGGTTTGTTTGCCGCCGTAACAGCATTTCCGAACTCCTCGTCACGCATACCAAAACCATCAAGGATGATCAGTGCGACTGGACGTTTTTTCATTTAAATCGCCTCCAACAGTTTGAGGAACGATCCTGTCTCAAGACTTGCACCGCCGACGAGCGCACCGTCGATGTCTGGTTGAGCCATATATTCTTTGATGTTTTCCGGCTTGACGCTACCACCGTATTGGATGCGGACAGCTTCTGCTGCTTCAGCACCAAATTCAGCTGCAACGACGTCACGGACGAATTTACAAGAATCTTGTGCATCTTGTTCTGTCGCTGATTTACCTGTTCCGATTGCCCAGACAGGCTCGTAAGCGACGACGAGATTTTTCACTTGGTCGACAGTAAGACCTTTGAGGCTGTTTGCTGTCTGTTCGCGGATGACGTCTTCGAACTTGCCGCCTTCACGCTCTTCCAGTGTTTCACCTACACAAACGATTGGAACGAGACCGTGCTCGAACGCTTTTTTCGCTTTGCTGTTGATGAACGCATCTGTTTCGCCGAAGTACTCACGACGCTCAGAGTGACCGAGGATGACGTATGTCACGTCGAGTTCTTTGAGCATGAGCGGGCTTATTTCACCAGTGAACGCACCGCTCTCTTTGTCGTACATGTTTTGAGCACCGATCTTAAGATCCGTACCAGCTGCTGCTTCTGTCAAGTGTGCCAAGAATACTGCTGGCGCACAGACGGCTGCGTCGACTGTCGTCGAAGCAGGTACAGCTCCTTTGACTTCCTCAACGAATGCGACTGCATCCTTGAGCGTCAGATTCATCTTCCAGTTACCTGCGATAATTGGTTTACGCATTGAGAAACACTCCCTTGTGAACTTAGATTACTTGTCGTTTAGCGCTTCGACACCAGGAAGAGCTTTCCCTTCCATGAATTCGAGACTTGCTCCACCACCTGTAGAGATGTGGCTCATTTTGTCAGCAAGACCGAATTTCTCTGCCGCAGCAGCTGAGTCGCCACCGCCGATGATTGAGTACGCATCGCTGTCCGCAAGAGCTTGCGCGACACCTTTTGTACCGTTTGCGTATTTATCGAGTTCGAATACGCCCATCGGTCCGTTCCAGACGACGAGTTTCGAGTTCTTGATTGCCTCTGCATAGAGTTCAACCGTTTTTGGACCGATATCAAGTGACATGTGATCGGCTGGGATCTCTGTGATGTCACGTGGTCCGACATATGTTTCTTCTCCGAATTCCTTCGTGATGACGCAGTCGATTGGCATGAGGAACTTAACGCCTTTTTCTTCTGCTTTCTTCATGAATTCCTTCGCTTGGTCGATTTTATCGACCTCAAGAAGTGAAGTACCGACTTCGATACCACGAGCTGTGAGGAACGTGTACGATAAGCCGCCACCGATGATCAACGTATCGACGATGTCGAGTAAGTGATCGATGACACCGATTTTGTCCGCTACTTTCGAACCACCGATGATTGCCGTGAACGGGCGATCTGGGTTAGAAAGAGCTTTACCGAGAACTTGAAGTTCTTTTTCGATGAGAAGACCGGCAACTGCTGTGTCGACATGGTGTGCGATACCTTCTGTCGATGCGTGTGCACGGTGTGCTGCGCCGAACGCGTCGTTGACGAAGACGTCAGCGAGTTTCGCGAATCCTTTAGCGAGCTCTTCGTCATTTTTCGTTTCACCAGGGTAGAAGCGAACGTTCTCTAAGACGACGACATCGCCGTTTTCGAGTTTG
Source organism: Exiguobacterium sp. Leaf187 (assembly GCF_001423925.1). NCBI lineage: Bacteria > Bacillati > Bacillota > Bacilli > Caryophanales > Exiguobacterium > Exiguobacterium sp. Leaf187. The sequence continues at coordinate 1,490,803 of NZ_LMPR01000009.1, forward strand.
CTGACTGCTTCTTCTGCAACTGGACCGTATGCTTCTTCAACGAGCTTGATGTCTTTACCAAGCAATTCGCTGAGGCGTGCTACGACTGGTGCAAGTGAGAACTCAGGGTTCTTTTCGCCTTTTGGACGACCCATGTGGCTAGCGAGAATGACTTTTGCTCCACCGTCGATCAAGTGTTTGATCGTTGGGAGTGCAGCACGGATCCGTGTGTCATCCGTGATTTTACCGTCTTCCAACGGTACGTTGAAATCCACGCGTGTAAATACGCGTTTTCCTTGTACATCGATGTCGCGAATCGATTTCTTATTCATACATTCGTCCTCCGTCTCTTACGTATAGTGAGGGGCGAATGCCCCTCCCGCTTTTTTCCGCAATAAGAGCGGAGACTGATATCGTTTCCGCTCTTATTCAATTGCTATTTAATTGCTCGAATTACTTAGCGATTTCTGCGAAGTGTTTGAGTGTACGAACGAGTTGGCTAGTGTAAGACATTTCGTTGTCATACCAAGCAACTGTTTTAACGAGTTGTTTGTCGCCGACTGTCATGACTTTCGTTTGTGTTGCATCGAAGAGTGATCCGTAAGAGATACCAACGATGTCAGAAGAAACGATTTCGTCTTCAGTGTAACCGTAAGACTCGTTAGCAGCTGCTTTCATTGCTGCGTTGACTTCTTCTACAGAAACTTTTTTGTCGAGTACAGTTACGAGTTCAGTGAGTGAACCTGTAGCGACTGGTACACGTTGTGCAGATCCGTCAAGTTTACCTTGAAGTTCTGGAAGAACGAGACCGATTGCTTTTGCAGCACCAGTTGAGTTAGGAACGATGTTTGCTGCTGCCGCACGTGCACGACGGAAGTCACCTTTAGGGTGTGGAGCGTCGAGTGTGTTTTGGTCACCAGTGTAAGCGTGGATCGTAGTCATGAGACCTTCAACGATTCCGAACTGATCTTGGAGAACTTTAGCCATTGGCGCGAGACAGTTTGTAGTACAAGAAGCACCAGAGATAACTGTTTCAGTTCCGTCAAGGATTTCGTGGTTCGTGTTGAAGACGACTGTTTTCATGTCGCCAGTTGCAGGTGCAGAGATAACGACTTTTTTAGCGCCAGCTTTTAAGTGAAGCTCAGCTTTTTCTTTGTCTGTGAAGAAACCAGTACATTCGAGAACGATGTCAACACCGAGCTCGCCCCATGGGAGTTCTTCTGGGTTGCGGTTAGCAAGTGTTTTGATTTCTTTACCGTTGACGAGGAAGTAACCGTCGTGTACTTCAACTTCGCCGTCGAAACGACCTTGAGTCGTATCATATTTGAGAAGGTGTGCAAGCATTTTAGTGTCTGTAAGGTCGTTGATCGCGACTACTTCGATTCCATCGAATTGAAGAATTTGACGAAGTGCCAAACGTCCGATACGTCCAAATCCGTTAATACCAACTTTTACTGCCATGATAATTTTCCTCCTTTTAATGTAAAGCGAGTTATCTATTATTCAAAAGGGGGTTACCCTTTCAAAATCGAAGCTGCTGCGCCTTCATCCGTAATCAGGATGATGTCTGGCGACTGTTTGACATAGGCGTTGATCGCTTCTGCCTTCGAATGACCACCTGCGACGACGATGACGTGTTCGACTTGCTTCAAGTCAGCCAGTTGGAGACCAACCGTCTTGACCCGGTGCACGATGTTCCCGTCTCGGTCAAAGTAATATCCGAATGCTTCCGCTACTGCCTGTTCATGTTCCAGTCGGGTCAGGAGATCCTCAGACGCACGACGACGTTTTGCCATCGTTTTCGCCTCACCAATTCCATGTACCACGATTGAAGCACCTTTAATCATTTGAAGCACATTTTTTATGCTCGGCTCTTCGATCATCTTGACGAACGTCTCTGTACTGACCATGTCCGGGATGTGAAGCAGATGATAATCACTTTGAGCGCGTGATGCCATCCGTGAGCATACTGTGTTCGCTTGTAGTTCGAGCGTTTCTCCCAGTCCTCCGCGTGCTGGAACGAACGTCATCGGACGGTGTTCCTTGTCTGGCGACATCATCGCCGCGACGGAAGCCATCGTCGTACCGCCTGTGACAGCGATCGTATTGTGATGGTCTGAAGAAAGCTCTCGTTTGAGTCGTGCGACGGTTGCCCGCCCCATGTCTCGCTGTACCCAGAAGGTTTCATCGGAATCACCCGGTACGATGACGACGTCCCGTACTCCAAGTCTCTCTTTCAAGGCTTTCGCCATGTCTGAGATCCCTGCGAGTTCTCCCATGATGCTGTGCATGCTGCGAAGAACATTTCGTCCTTCATCCGTCAAGGACATCCCTTGCGTCGCGACCTCTAGGAGGTCTTGCTGCTTCAAGAAGTCGACTTCCCGCCGTAAGACGCGTTCCGTCAAGCCAAGGCTTGTCGCAAGCGTACGTCGTCCGATCGGTTGCATCAGTCGTACATAATGAAGGATGTCGTAGCGTGTCTGCATTTCTTCGATCAGATCAGGCACGATTCGTTTTTGGATCTGGACTAACTGCCGAATCATGTATTTCCCTCTCCTCTCAAGTAGCTGGACGCTTTCTGTCCCGCATGTCATAACGTGTCCCACTTGGTACACCGTTATCATAACAGTCCGTTTCTCGCCTTGCAAGTCTCGTTTCTCAAGTTTTTTGAAGTAAGCGGTTTCTTATCGTTTCCGTCTCGAATTTGCCATAACTCCAGATTTCCTCGTCATGCATGACGACCGGAATCTCATATAAGAACCGTAGACTGAGCGCTTCATCCTGATCAATGTTAACTTCCTCGAACGTCCATTCCGGAAACTCATCGAGTACGAAGTCGAGTAAGATGGCGGCCTCTTCACATAGCGTACATCCCGGACGTGAATAGAGTGTTAAGTGTCTGTGTCGTTTTAATCCCATTCTGATTGCGCCTTCCTTTGCTGCATCGTTTTTTTCGTTAAACCAAGCGCTGCCCGGTACTTCGCGACCGTCCGCCTTGCGACTGTCAGACCGTCTGCTTGCAGGCGATCCGTCAATTGCTGATCACTTAACGGACGATCGCTGTGTTGAATGTATTCGGCGATCCGCCGTTTAATCAAAAAACTCGAATCTCCGGTTGTCGTCCGTGAGACGAACAAGTCTTCTAGGGCAACGAGACCATAGACCGTCTCGACATACTTCTCAGAAATCGCTCGACCAATCGTTGACGGATGATGCCCCGTCGCCTCAGCGACTTGTTTTTTCGTCAGTGGCTCGAGATGCAGTTCTCCTTTGAACCAGCGTTCTTGTCGCTCAAGCAAAACTGAGAGGATCGCATGCATCGTGACACGGCGTCGTTCGTACGCGCGCAAAAAAGGCGTTGCCTCTTTTAATCCGAGCCACGTCTGATCCGTATCGAGTGTCGTCCAGTCGATCTGAAGTTTTCCATCTAACAGGTGAATCCGTGCTTCTGCCATGACCGGTCGTTCTTCTTTAGGAAGATCCGGTGTCCGGCTCAGCCTTGTCAATCGTTTTCGCAACCGCGCTCGATCCTGTTCACTGAACTGAGCGAACACCTGACTCGCCGGTTCATGTCGTAGCCGATCCGTCAGTCCGATCAATTCCGTGTCGTCTAGCTCGATTGCTTGTAACCATTGGCACTCGCGTTCCGAGCGGGCAGCGATGCCGACTGGTTCACATTGTTGTAAAAGTGTCCGTGCTTCTGTAATCGTTGCGACATCGGTCGAGAAGGATGCAGCGAGCTGCTCGTCCGACGTCCGTAATAAACCGTCCGCTTCTAAATACACGATGAGTTGTTCCGCCATATATCCTATTTCCTGTCTGACTGATTCTAAACGTATTTGTGCAAGAAGCTCGTCTTCATAGGATGCCATATTACCTGCCATCTGCTCGACCTCTAGCGAAACCTGATTCGGGTAATGACGATGCAACCGTCGTTTCAACCGTCGCCATTCCTCCTCGAGCTCAGCAGCTGGTTGCTCAAGCACATGTAATTGATACTGTTGTGACGCCGATAACGTCATCTGTTGCGTCTGTTCCTGGCGTTGATCCATCGATTCCCCTCCTCCTCTTCTTATTATAGAAGAAACGTTTTAAGAAACGTGCTCTGAGCCTCTTTTAAGTCGCTAAGGAAAAGAAAAGTCATGCTTCCCTATTGCTTTCCTGAAAAAATGTCGCTATACTATTAATTGTTCAGTACATCAGATGCACCCGTAGCTCAGGGGATAGAGCACTGGTTTCCGGTACCAGGTGTCGGGAGTTCGAATCTCTCCGGGTGTACCATTTATTCAACTACAAGGCAATGCCAGCAATGGCGTTGCCTTTTTTCTATATTGATATGTTTCGTTTGCCCTTGTAATGGAAAAATACCTAAAAGTCGCATCGTATCTTTTGACCAATATTGACCAAAGGATTATGATAAGGATAAGTCGAATAGGAAGCTACATACCAACTATAAGGAGGCAAAGACTATGTTAATTCCAACAGTCATCGAACAAACAAACCGCGGGGAACGTGCTTACGATATCTACTCACGTTTGCTAAAAGACCGCATCATCCTTCTTGGGAGCGCGATTGACGACAACGTCGCCAACTCAGTCGTTGCCCAACTTCTGTTCTTAGCAGCAGAAGATCCAGATAAAGAAATCTCGCTTTACATCAACAGCCCAGGTGGTTCGATCACTGCCGGTATGGCGATTTACGATACAATGAACTTCATCAAGCCACAAGTCTCAACGATTTGTATCGGTATGGCAGCATCGATGGGTGCGTTCTTGCTTCAAGCAGGTGCAAAGGGAAAACGTTTCGCGTTACCAAACGCTGAAATCATGATCCACCAACCACTCGGTGGTACACAAGGTCAAGCATCGGATATTAAAATCCATGCGGAGCGTATCATCAAAATGCGTGAGCACCTCAACAAAATCATGGCTGAAAACACAGGACAACCACTTGAAGTCATCGAACGCGATACAGAGCGTGACAACTTCATGTCAGCACAAGCTGCTGCTGATTACGGTCTCATCGACCGCGTCATGGAACGTGCATAAGTCACCCAGAGTGTCTCCTTCGGGAGGCACTTTTTTTGTATCTGTAGGAAAGCGAACTCTTCTCTATTCATCTGCATACAACAAAAAACCTCCCGTTCCTTGTAGAACGAGAGGTCGATGATCAGTCGATCAAGTCTGTGATATCTGAAACGATGTCGTGGTTTTCACGAATCAGCGAGTAGATCGCGTTCGCATGTGGCGAAAGCTCTTCTTCTGCTTGTAATTGTTTCAGGAATAAAGATGTTGCGAACGCAACGAGTGTGCTTTTCGGTACACCGATTGATTTTGCTTTTTTCGTTAATACTTCGTCAAACTTCGCGTCTACAGTGAGCGAAATACGTTTCTTTTCGTTAGCCATTTCAAAAACTCCTTAATTCGAACATTTAGTTGCATCGACTATATATTATAGTAGACTATGGTTCATCTCGCAAGCGACCCTCTTATAAGGCCCCTGTCATCGACTCTCCATTCCGTACTTTTTCAGCGATTTGATCAATCTTCCGCAACCGGTGATTGATTCCTGATTTTGAGATGGAGCCGCTTTCGACCATCTCCCCGAGCTCTTGTAACGTCACGTCTTGATGTGTCACGCGCAAGATCGCGATCTCCTTCAGCTTATCCGGTAAGACGTCAAGACCGACCGTCCGCTCAAGGAACTTGATGTTCTCGACTTGGCGTAATGCCGCACCGACCGTCTTGTTGAGGTTCGCTGTCTCACAGTTGACGAGACGGTTGACCGAGTTACGCATGTCTTTTAAGATCCGTACGTCCTCGAACCGTAGCATCGATTGTGTCGCATCGACGAGCTTGAGAAAATCGGAAATCTTTTCGCTCTCTTTGATATAAAGGATATGCCCTTTTTTTCGTTCAATCGCCTTCGCGTTTAAATCAAAGACGTTCGATAGACCGCGGAGCGCCGCATTATGTTCTTCATATAAACTGAAGATCTCTAAGTGATACGACGACGTCGCCGGATTGTTGAGCGAACCTCCGGCGAGGAATGCTCCTCGTAAATACGCACGCGCTTTTCGTTCATCGTTTAAAATCGTGTCACTGATCGAACGAATCATCGTGAACCCTTCCCCTAAAATTCCGAGGTCTTGCAAAATCTTGTCCGCCTGTTGCTTAACACGGACGATATAGACATTATTCTTTTTCAGACGCATTTTTTTCCGCACGAGCAGATCGAGATGGACACCATATGCTTTCTTCAAAAGCGAATAGATCCGACGGGCAATCGAGGCATTCTCGGTCGAGATATCGAGTGTCAGACCCCGTCCGAGACCGAACGAGATTGCACCGTTCATCCGGGCGAGCGCCGCGAGTTCCGCCTTCATCTCGTGATCGGTGATCGGAATCTGCGTTAATTCTTTTTTGACTTCTGAGGCAAAGCTCATGTCAGCTCCTCCTTCCCTTCGAGTTGACGCATCCGACGAATCGATAGTACTTTTCGCATGACGAGGCTAGCGACCGCATCTGAGTCATGGCGAATGAAATGATGATTGTAGTCGACGATATCATCTGCCAGCACTTCGACGCCTGCGAGCTCGAATTGTTTTTCATTATAGGTGACGATGTCGGCATGATCCTTTTGATACTTTTTCAAGTAACCGGCATCGATTGACTCATTATTGACGATGATCGTATCGACGACGCCTTGACCGAGAAAACGTTCGAGCGTCGATAAATGCTCGTTGGCAGTGAACGCCGTCGTCTCGCCTGGTTGTGTCATGACGTTACAAATATAGACGACTGGAGCCAGCGATTGCTGAATCGCTTCCCGGATCTCATCAATCAAGACGTTCGGGATGATACTCGTATAGAGACTTCCTGGTCCAAGGACGATCACATCAGCATCAAGAATTGCTTGAATCGCTTCTGGTACCGGACGGACGTCTTGTTCCTCAAGGAAGATTCGTTCAATCTTCTTACCGACCGTTGGAATCAGTGACTCTCCTTTAACGATCGTCCCGTCCTCAAATTCGGCACATAACGTAATTGTCCGTTCCGTCGCCGGATAGACTTTTCCTTCTGCGTTCAACAATTGTCCCATGACACCGATCGCTTCGACGAACGAACCATTACAGAGTTGTGTCGCTGCCGTCAGCATCAAGTTGCCGAGCGAATGCCCATGCAATCCTTCGCCGGTCTCAAACCGGTACTGCATGATTCGGTCCATCAAGGTTTCCGATTTCGACAAGGCGACGATGACATTGCGAATATCGCCTGGTGGCAACATATTAAACTCCGTCCGCAGACGACCAGAACTGCCGCCGTCATCCGCGACCGTAACGATCGCTGTAATGTCGAGCGGGTAATGCTTCAGTCCACGAAGAAGCGTTGAGAGTCCTGTCCCGCCACCGATGGCGACGACTTTACGTTCCCATTTCATCACTTCTCCTCCTTCGCATGCACATAATCCCGGTGATTCGTCTCGATGTGATACTGCGTCGCGAATTCCTTGCTGATGGCTTCCGCGAACGTGATCGACCGGTGTTTCCCGCCTGTACAGCCGAGGGCGATCACGAGTTGCGACTTTCCTTCCCGCTCATATTGCGGAATCAAGAACTCGAGTAGATCAACGAGTTTTTTATAAAACAGCTTCGCTTCCGGCCACTGCATGACGTAGGACGCGACTTCCTCATCGAGTCCTGTCTTTGGACGCAGTTCCGGAATGTAGAACGGGTTCGGTAAGAACCGGAGGTCAAAGACAAGATCGGCATCAAGCGGCAATCCGTGTTTGAAGCCAAACGACATGACGTTGACTGTAAACGGAATCCGCTCTCCTGTCGTAAACTCTTTCAGCAAACGTTCTTTTAAGGCAAGTGGTTTAATGTCACTCGTATCGATCAGCATTTGTGCTTTATCACGGAACCCTTCAAGCAACGTCCGCTCACGTTCAATTCCGATCAGCGGTGAGTCAGTCGGTGCAAGAGGATGGGAACGACGTGATTCCTTATAACGGCGTACAAGGACGTCGTTACGCGCATCGAGATAGAGCATCCGAGTCTGTAAGTTCGTCTTTTTCAAATCCTCATAAACGACAAAAAAACTATCAATGAAATCACGCGCACGTGTATCGATGGCAACGGCGATTTTAGGACGCACTTGTCCGATGACTTCGATGAGTTGTGGCAATAACGTCGGTGGTAGATTGTCAACGCAGAAATAGCCTAAATCCTCAAAGCTGTTCATTGCGACTGTCTTACCAGCCCCACTCATACCCGTAATGATCACAAGTTGCGGTTGATTCTGTTCCATCTTTTCGCCCTCCAGACAACAGTTCCGTGTGTATTTTTCGCTTCTTTCTCAGTATATCATAAAAAAAGAGCCAGCCTCACTGAAGGTACCTTCAATGAAACTGGTTCGTTATTACGCGTGTGAGGATTCTTGTAATTCTTCAAGTAACGCTTCGATGAAGTGTTGCGCGTTTTGCGCGGCAATCGAACCATCGTTTGTCGCTGTAACGACTTGACGCAATGTTTTTTCACGAACGTCACCAGCAGCAAAGATGCCTTTGATGTTCGTTTCCATCGCTTCGTTTGTCACGACGTAGCCTTGGTCGTTCAAGATACCGAGGTCTTGGACGTAGCCTGTGATCGGATTCATCCCGATGTAGATGAAGACACCATCGATCGGATGCGTCGTCACATCAGCTGTTTTTGTATTGATCAACTCGATACCGCCGACTTTCCCGTCTTGTTCGTTAATCTGTTTAACCGTATGGTTCCAGATAAAGTCGATTTTCGGGTTGTCGAACGCACGTTTTTGAAGAATCTTTTGAGCGCGGAGCTCGTCACGACGGTGTACGATCGTGACTTTTTTCGCGAAGCGTGTCAAGTAGACGCCTTCTTCAACAGCAGAGTCGCCTCCACCGATGACGAAGAGTTCTTTTTCTTTAAAGAACGCGCCGTCACAGACAGCACAGTACGAGACACCGCGACCGCCGAGTTCTTCTTCACCCGGTACGCCGATTTTCTTATATTGTGCACCAGACGCGATGATGATCGCCCGTGCGTAGTAATCTTTGTTGTGTGCGTGAATCGTTTTGTATGCTTTACCGTCTTCGATGCTTCGAACGTCTCCGTACGCATATTCTGCGCCGAATGCTTTCGAGTGGTCGAACATTTTTTGCGAGAGATCGGGTCCGAGGATGCTATCGTATCCTGGGTAGTTCTCGATATCTTCTGTGTTCGCCATCTGACCGCCCGGAATCCCGCGTTCGATCATCAATGTCGAAAGGTTCGCACGTGATGCATAAAGTGCGGCTGTCATCCCAGCAGGTCCTGCCCCGATGATGATGACGTCATAAATTTTTTGTTCTGTTTCCGCCATGATTCCACCCCATTTATCGTAATCGTTGTAGTTTGAGTATAGGTGAGAATCGCCTAAACGTCTAACACTTTGCTTGTAGCGGTGCCAACATCCGTTCATGTGTCCGGATCATCGATGCGACGTGATCGAACGAACAATCGACGAGTGATGCACATTCCTCGATCAACATCCCGTCCCGTAAATCATGGAACAGATAAAGCAGTGATGCAGCAGATGCTTCAATCGAATCAAACGATTCCCCACTTAAGACGAGCTGTGCGAAGCGTTCATAAAAATCCCCTTCGAGACTCATCCGTTCTTCGTCTGAAACGAACCGTTCCGCAAGACGGATTGTCTGCAATGCCCGATGAATGCGTTCATCCACGACATCAGTCCGTCCTTCCATCTCGATGACAATCTGTTCCGTCAATAACAGGACGTCTTCCTGATCTGTCACTTCTGGCATCATCGACAATGCAAGCCGTGCTTCAGCATCGTTCAGTTTGCCAAGGAGAAGTGCCGTAAAGATCCGCGAGACATCATCTTCCGTCTTCAGCGCTTGGATGAGTGCCGAGCGAAACTGCAGGTTGTGCCGAATGTCATACGTATCCGTCTCTTCCTTTAACGCTTGTGCTTCGTCCGACTTCAAGAAAGCGGCTGCTTCTTCGACGTGTCCTGTCTTATAGGCAGAGATTGATAACCAGTGACCAAAGAGTGGGTCTCCCCGGTATCCGCGACGCTCGAGCAACTTCAACTCTTCATAGGCGATATCGTATCGTCCGATGATTGCTAAAGTCGATGCGACCTTATAACGTGTCTCAAGGTGCACGGAACGCACGTGTTCGAGCTGACGGGAGAGACGATGCGCCTCTTCGTCCTGACCCATCTCGTGTAGCAAGACGAGCGTATTACAAAGGGCATGCAAATTCCCCGGATTCCCTTCAAGGACCCGTTCAAGGGAAGCGAATGCCTGATCGTTCTCTCCTAAATAGAACTCGACGATCGCGAGGTTGTTGTAGGCAGGCCAGAACGTCGGGTACTGGGCAATCAGTCCCGTCAGCGTCTCCTGTGCCGCGAACAGCATTCCTTTATCGATCTGGCGTTGTGCCTGACCGTGCAGACGAATCAATTCATCCTCTTCGTCGTCTTCCATCTCTTGTTCGAGATCAATTAGTTCCACGAGTGCGGCCGATGCCTCCGCGTGTTTGCCGTTTGGTGCTTGCTCTAAATATTCCATCGCATGCTGTCGCGCTTCTTCGTAAAGTGAGACGTGTGCGTAGTTATTCGCTAGATAAAAGAGTGCTTCCGTATTTGATGCGTCGAGTGCGCGTACTTGTTTCAAGACATCATTCGCATGATTGATTTCTCCTGTCTCGAATAAGACACGGGCATAACGGAGCAAATAACGGATGTCCGCTGGCTGAAGTGTCGTCGCCTCATCTAAATGATAGACGGCTTCGTCCAGTCGCCCTTCCCGGTGCGCCTTCCGTCCGCGGAAATAAAAAAGTTCCGCTTGGCGCGCTGTTATCGCAAAGGGGTCTGCTTTGTATTTGGTTAATTCCATCATGATTCAAGCCCCCATAAATAGTAAACTGGTTTCGTAGTTGCAGACACAAGAATACCCTATCTCTAGGAGGCATGCAACAGAAAAAAACGCCGGAGTTCATCCCCAGCGTTTCGCATAAATCGATTCCAGTTCTTTGTAATTCTCTAAGCATTTTCGTACAAAAGCATCCGTCTCTGGATTCAGTCCTTCAAGACGTGCCACGTCCTTGTCATATGCCTGCCGTAAGCTCGTCGCATAATCGGGAATCTCTCCGTCATACGCATAAACGACTGCGGGTGAAACCGTGATCTTTTCGTGCTTATGCAAGGCGGTCCGGATATGGAAGAGTGGAACATCGACTTGGTCCGGTTGGTGAAGATCCCCTTGAACGGGATGCTTCTCAACAGCCAACACCTCAACGACGAGACCTTGTGGACGTTCGGCGAATAATCTTCCGAAATACTTTCCTGTCTTATACGTAAAGCGGATGTGCGTCATCTTTTTTCCTTCTTCCTTCTCACAGTTTTGTCACATTTCATGCCGGCGAAGCGGCTGACTCGAGACCCGTTCATTCGGTGCAATGTCCCGGTGAACGACTGATCCGGCACCAACGACGGCACCATCTCCAATCGTTACGCCCGGTAGGATCGTCACGTTCGCACCGATCAAAACATTGCTTCCGATGACGACGTCACCTAAACGATACTCCGTCGTCAAATATTCATGACAGAGAATCGTCGTATTGAAGCCGATGATCGTATTATCACCAATCGTGATCCGCTCCGGGAACATCGTGTCCGGCATCACCATCAAGGCAAGTGCCGTCTTCTCCCCGATCTTCATCCGAAGACATGTCCGGTAGAGTGCGTTCTTAAAACGTAGCGACGGAGCAAACCGACCGATCGTGATGATCGTAAAGCACCACATCACTTTAAAGAACGACACCGTCCGGTACATGTGCCAGAGTGGATTCGTCGTTCCGACCTGAAACCGATCAGTTCGCCGCGCCATTTTGTTCCTCCAGCCAAGCAGCAAGATGATCCATCGAATCAATGATGACATCCGGCTCGAGTGCCTCTAAGTACGCGCGTCCTTTGATCGCCCAACCGACCGCGACCGTCTTCAGTCCCGCGTTCTTACCACCGAGAATGTCCGTATCGTTGTCACCGACCATGATCGTTTCGTCTGCTGTTGCTCCAAGCAACTGCATCGCTTTTTCGAACGGCTCGACAGCTGGTTTTTCTTCCGTTACGTCGTCGGCTGCGATGACAGCGTCAAAGAGTGACGTCAATCCAAACAACTCGATGCCGCGGAGAGCGACACGACGACTTTTCGACGTGACGACCGCCATCTTGTATCCTGCTTCATGCAGTCGACGTAATCCGTCGAGCACACCCGGATACTCGAGCACGAGCGCATCATGCATCGCGATGTTGTAGCTACGGTAAAAAGCGACCATCTCTTTCCACTGTTCCGCATTCATTGCCGAGAACGACTTCTCAAGCGTCGGACCGATGAACGGAAGCAGTTCCGCTTCCGTAAACGTCCGGTCCGGATAATAGTAACTGAGCGTATGCTCGAAGCTTTTTAAGATCAATGGATTCGTATCGATCAACGTTCCATCTAAATCAAACAGTAGCGTGCGAATCATCGATTACTTCGCCTCCTTTTTCGAACCGTCCAAGTAACGAACGGCGTTACGGCGAACAACCATCATGATCACACCGAAGATGATCAGACAGATTGAGACGATTTGCGCTGTCCGGAGTCCATCCCCCATCATCAGACTGTCCGTCCGGAGTCCTTCAATATAAAAGCGTCCGATTGAATACCACACAAGATAACCGAGGAAGACATACCCACGACGTGGATTGAACTTCATCCGCCAGACGATCAACAGAATGACACCGATGATGTTCCAGATGCTTTCATAGAGAAACGTCGGTAGGTAGTACGTCCCGTCGATGTACATCTGGTTAACGATCCAGTTCGGTAAGTGCAGCGTATCTTGTAAGTACGACCATGTCGTTTCGCCACCGTGTGCTTCTTGGTTGAAGAAGTTACCCCAGCGTCCGACGGCTTGTCCGAACAAGAGGGATGGTGCCAAGATATCAGCGATTTGCCAGAACGAGATCTTTTTCTTACGCGTATAGATAATGACCGTCAAAATCGCACCGATGATCGCACCGTGAATCGCGATCCCACCTTGGCGGATATTGATGATTTGGTCAAGATGTTGACTATAGTAGTTCCACTCGAACGCGACGTAGTAAATCCGGGCACAGATGATACTGATCGGAATCGACCAGATGACGACATCGACCGCATACTCTTCGTTGAAGCCGATTCGCTTCGACTCGAAGATTGCGATCAGGAGACCGACGACCGCACCGAGTGCGATGACGATGCCGTACCAGTAAATCGGTACAGGACCGAGTTCAATCGCCACGCGGTCAAACGTTGGTTGTACAGAGGCTAAAGTTCCCATCAAAGACCACCATTCCCATCTTCAATTGCTTGCGCGAGACGTCCCGCGAATTCTTCTGCTGTGTTGATGCCCATGTTCTTCAGACGATAGTTCATCGCTGCGACTTCGATGATGACAGCAAGGTTTCGTCCGGGACGAACCGGAATCGTCAGGAACGGAATTTCCGTATCGATGATTTGGAGTGTCTCTTGGTCCAGACCGACGCGGTCATAGACTTTCGATTGATCCCAAATCTCGAGGTTACAGACGAGGCTGATCTTCTTATGCGAGCGAACCGCACCTGCACCGAACAACGTCATCACATCGATGATCCCGATTCCACGAATCTCAAGCAGATGTTGAATCAACTTCGGTGCTGTCCCAACGAGAATCCCGTCACCAGTTTGACGAATCTCAACTGAGTCATCTGCCACTAGGCGGTGACCTCGCTTAACGAGTTCGAGTGCCGTTTCCGATTTACCGACACCACTTGCCCCTTTGATGAAGACACCGACACCATAGATATCGACGAGGACACCATGCATCGCCGTCGTTGGCGCAAGTTCCGCTTCGAGGAAGTTCGTGATCTGTGACTCGACCGATGTCGTATGCCCTTTTGTCGTCAACAGTGGTACGTTCGTCTCGTCCGCGGCTTGGATGATCGCTTCCGGTACGTCAAATCCACGTGTGATCAAGATACCAGGTGTTTCATCCGTACAGAGGACATTCGCTCGTTCGCGTTGTTCCTCGTACGTTAAATTATTGAAGAACGTCAATTCTGTTTTTCCGAGAATCTGGAGACGTTCTGCCGGGTAATAGGCATAATAACCGGCAAGCACAAGGCCAGGTCGGCACAAATCAGCCGTCAGAATCGGGCGGTGTAAGCCCTCTTCTCCCGTGACGATGTGGAGATTGAATTGTTTTACGATTTCAGCTGTTCGCACTTTTGGTTGCACGCTTCGTCAGCCCCTTTCACTTGAAGTATTGTACCATATTTTTATTCGATTCATGGAATTGGATTAGAAGCATGATTTCTTGGGAATGGAATAAAGAGTTAATATTTTGAAGGAGGTTTTGCCGTGATGTCAGGCGGTGGTATCGGATTGATTTTAGTCATTATCTTATTTGCAGTTCTAGCGATTGCTGGTTTCGTCTATCTCATTATCTCACTGATTGATATGTGGAAAGCGTATTCGCGTAATCAAGATCAAACTGCCCTCTTATTCTTCATCATCTCGATCATCGGAATCTTTATTAGTGGTTCATTCATTTCCTACGTCCTCGCGATCATCTTCTATTGGAATCGCGCACGCAGAAAGAGTTGGCTCGGAATCGGTCTGATTCTCGTTTCAATCGTTCTTGCAATCATCGGTGTCATTGCCTTGCTCTCGTTCGGTTACGATATGAATAATATCGAGAACATGAACTTCGACGAGCCGATGATGGATCAGGATTACGATTATTGATGTAGGAACTACACCCATCTTCTTATGAGGATGGGTGTTTTTGTCTATGCAGCTGACGAAGCTCCGCTCGCGTGACTCCTACAGGAAAAAGTGCGGTCATCCGCGCTGTCAGAGACAAACGAGACCCGGCTACTCGTTCCTAGAACGACGTAGCCGCGGCTTGTGTCTCGCCTGAGGAAAGCACGCAAAGCGGATGCGACGTCATAAGAAAAGCGCAACCTCTTTTTCAAGAAGTTGCGCTGGTATGCTTATAACGCTTGTGGACTGAGGTGAACACCGTGCGTGACCGAAATCGTACCTGTCTTCGTATCGGCTTCGACCTCAATTTTTGGTGAACGACCGCGACCTGATACGAAATGGAGCTTCCGGTTGACGATTTCTTTTTGATCCCGGATCAATTCCATATCATCGAGGTTGCAGTTGAGACCACCGAAGTTCGTCTCAAGCTCCCCGTAGACTTCAGCGCCGTGCGGCAACATCAAGGCGATGCTTCCGGCAAGCGATGACGCTTTGACTTTCGCATTTTGCACGGTCTTCAGCTCGCAGCGGACGTTTCCGTTCGCCGTTTTTAGTTCTGAACGTTCGAAGACACCTGTCGTGATGATTTGTCCATTGGCTGTCTTCGCTTTCAAGACTTTCAACTCCGACTCTTCGATTTCGATCGAACCGTTCGCTGTCGATACTTTGACATCCTCACTGAACAAATCACGAACGTTGACTCGACCGTTTGCTGTCATCAGTTGAGCGGATGTCGTATCAAGTGACGTCAACGAAATTTCCCCGTTCAGCGTCTGTAAGACGAATGATTCGTAATGACGGCGCGGAACTTTCAGATGGACCGTCGCACGGACACTCTTATCCTTCAAGCGGATCGAGAGCGTGTTCGCTGAGACCGCATGTTGAACGGCTGCCTGAAGTTGCTCAAGCGCTTGTTCTTCTGTCACCTGTTGGCGACGAAGCGGACGTCCCGTCACCGTCAATTCGCATTCTTCAAGATCACTCGGTTCGACGACCAAGTTCGCATTGAACAGATCGACGTGAACCGTCTCACCGCTGAACGGGAATTGTTTGACGTAGGTGACGTTCGGACCGGACGCCTGATTAAGCGAAAGATCACTGTCCTTGATCCGGCTGACGAGATTATCGAACGCTGACATGACTTTCGTCGTCAGTGAATCGACGGAATACTGGTCGACCCGATCATATTGTTCTGGTTCATCGACGTACTTATGTTCACTGGCAGAAGTTGCACGTTCGTCGATCGCTTCGAGCCGCTCGAGTTTATCGAGTGCCTCATCAATCGTTAACTTTCCTTCTTTGACTTGCTCCAATATCAATTGACGCATATCTTGCTTCATGAACCGTTCCCTCCTATTCTTGAACCTCAAACGTGTGTTACATGATACTTTCGTTTAAGTTCCCTTAGTTCCTTCCTACGAATCCTCATCCACAAAAGTTTCACGATTCAATTCGTGCCGCATCGCGTTCAAGGACAGGTGCGAGGTATCGTCCCGTGTAGGATGCTTCAACTTCAGCGATGTGTTCCGGTGTACCGGCAGCAACGATCGTTCCGCCACCGTCGCCCCCTTCTGGTCCAAGATCAATCAAGTAGTCTGCCGTCTTGATGACGTCCAAGTTGTGTTCGATGACGAGCACTGTATCACCATTGTCGACGAGACGTTGTAACACTTTCAGGAGACGCGCGATATCGTGGACATGGAGTCCTGTCGTCGGCTCATCGAGAATATAGATCGTCTTCCCCGTCGAGCGTTTATGCAACTCGGACGCTAGTTTAACACGTTGCGCTTCCCCGCCGGACAGTTCCGTCGCGGGTTGACCGAGACGCATGTACGTCAGACCGACGTCCGCGATCGTCTGTAATTTCCGCGTGATCTTCGGAATGTTCTCGAAGAAAGCAAGGGCATCTTCAACCGTCATCTCAAGGACATCAGCAATCGTTTTGCCTTTATATTTCACTTCGAGTGTTTCGCGGTTGTAGCGTTTCCCGTGACAGACTTCACACGGAACATAGACGTCCGGTAAGAAGTGCATCTCAATCTTGATGATCCCATCGCCACGACACGCTTCACAACGTCCACCCTTGATGTTGAAACTGAAACGTCCTTTTTTGTAACCACGGAGTTTCGCTTCGTTCGTCGAAGCAAAGACGTCACGAATGTCATCGAAGACACCGGTATAAGTTGCCGGGTTCGAGCGCGGTGTCCGACCGATTGGTGACTGGTCGATGTCGATGACCTTATCGATTTGATCAAGACCCGTGATCCCTTTATGAGCACCCGGTTTTTCTTTCGCCCGGTTCATCTCGTGCGCAATCGTCTTATAAAGAATTTCATTGATCAACGTCGATTTCCCGGAGCCCGAGACACCGGTGACGGCGACGAACAGACCCAGCGGAATGTCGACATCGACGTTCTTCAAGTTGTTTTCCGATGCTTTATGGATATGGAGCATCCGACCGTCTGGCTCTTTGCGTGTTGATGGAACAGGAATGAACTTCTTCCCGGACAAGTATTGACCAGTCAACGAGTTCGCATCCTGCATCAACTCTTCCGGTTTCCCGGCTGCCGTGACGAATCCACCGTGATCGCCGGCACCAGGTCCGATATCGATCAAGTAATCGGCTGCCATCATCGTGTCTTCATCGTGTTCGACGACGATCAACGTGTTGCCGAGATCACGCATCGCCTTCAGCGTATTGATCAGACGATCATTATCACGTTGGTGTAAACCGATCGATGGTTCATCGAGAACGTAGAGGACGCCCGTCAGACGCGAACCGATTTGTGTCGCAAGACGAATCCGTTGCGCTTCCCCACCGGACAATGTCCCCGCTGCGCGTGAGATCGTCAGGTAATCGAGACCGACGTTCTCAAGGAACGACGCCCGTTCGTGAATCTCACGAACAATCATCCGCGAAATCGTCTGATCCTTCTCACTTAATTTCTCCGGTAGTTCGTCGAAGAACATGACCGCTTGTTTAACCGACATCTTCGTCACTTCACCGATATGGTGGTCAGATACTTTGACGGCGAGCGATTCCCGTTTCAAGCGATGTCCTTTACACGTCGGACACGCCTTCTTCGCCATGTAGCCTTCCATCTGTTCCCGGATATAATCAGACGACGTCTCCTTGAAACGACGTTGTAAGTTATTGAGGACCCCTTCGAAGTAGAGATTCGTATTTCGGACCATCCCGAAGTCATTCTCATAACGGAAGTGAATCTCTTCCTTCGTGTTTCCGTTCAGGATCGTTTCGCGATGTTCTTCTGACAATTGTTCGAACGGTGTATCCATATCGATCTTGAAGTGGTCACAAACAGCTTTAAGCAATTGTGGATAATACTGCGAGCTCGTCGGTTCCCACGCTACGATTGCCCCTTCGTTCAATGACTTATCAGAATGCGGCACGACGAGATCAACATCGACCTCAAGCTTCGTTCCGAGACCGTCACATGACGTACAAGCACCAAACGGTGAGTTGAACGAGAACATCCGTGGTTCGAGTTCGCCGATCGAGAAGCCACAGATCGGACAAGCATGATGTTCACTGAACAACAATTCGTTGCCATCCATCGTATCGACGATGACCCGACCGTCTGCGAGGCGAAGGGCAGTCTCGAGTGAATCCGCAAGACGGGCTTCGACATCTGGTCGCACGACGACACGGTCGACGACGACTTCGATCGAGTGTTTCTTGTTTTTCTCGAGCGTGATCTCTTCGGCGAGATCCATCGTCTCTCCGTTGACACGAACGCGGACGAAGCCTTCCTTCTTCAAATCGTCGAGCACCTTGACGTGCGTCCCTTTACGTCCGGAAACGATTGGCGCGAGAATTTGCAGACGCGTCCGCTCCGGCAACTCCATCACTTGGTCGACCATCTGACTGATCGTCTGGCTCGAAATCTCGATTCCGTGATTTGGACAAATCGGTTTACCAATTCGTGCGTACAACAGACGCAAATAATCATAGATCTCTGTGACCGTTCCGACCGTCGAACGCGGGTTTTTACTTGTCGTCTTCTGGTCGATTGAAATTGCTGGACTCAGTCCCTCGATCGTATCGACATCCGGTTTATCCATCTGTCCAAGGAACTGACGGGCATAGGCTGATAAACTTTCGACATAACGCCGTTGTCCTTCCGCGTAAATCGTGTCGAAGGCAAGCGACGATTTCCCTGACCCGGACAAGCCCGTCAAGACGACGAGCTGATCGCGGGGGATTTCGACATCGATGTTTTGTAGATTATTGACGCGAGCGCCTTTGATGATAATCTGATTCTTCTTTTCTCCCAACTTAGGCACCTGCTTTCAATTCTAATATGAGATCGCGGAGCTCAGCAGCTCGTTCGAACTGCATGTCTTTCGCCGCTTGACGCATCTCTTGATCAAGCTGTTCAAGCAACGTTTCGCGCTCCGGTTTTTTGAGTTTGTTGAACTTCTCGAGTTTTTCGACGGTGTCGTCGCTCTCGATCGTCGTACTGATGACACCACGAACGTCTTTTTTGATCGTCTGCGGCGTGATGCCATGTTCTTCGTTGAACGCCATCTGGATTGCGCGACGGCGTTCCGTCTCATCGATTGCGCGTTGCATCGAATCGGTGACTTTATCAGCAAACAAGATGACGTGTCCTTCCGAGTTCCGCGCCGCCCGACCAATCGTTTGAATCAGCGAACGGTCCGAACGGAGGAAACCTTCCTTATCGGCATCAAGAATCGTCACGAGTGAGACTTCCGGAATATCGAGTCCTTCTCGTAATAAGTTGATCCCGACGAGGACATCGTATTTCCCCAGCCGCAAGTCACGGATGATTTCAATCCGTTCCAGCGTCTTGATCTCCGAGTGCATGTAGTTGACCTTGACGCCATTCTCTTTCAAGTAATCGGTCAAATCTTCTGCCATCTTCTTCGTCAGTGTCGTCACGAGAACACGTTCGTTCTTCGCGACCCGGTCACGGATGTTATCCATCAAGTAATCGATTTGTCCTGTGATCGGATGAATCTCGATCGTTGGATCAACGAGACCGGTCGGACGGATGATTTGCTCGACCATCTCTTTCGAATGTTCGAGTTCATATGGTCCTGGTGTCGCCGAGATATAGATCGCCTGACTGACTTTTTCCTCGAACTCCTCGAATCGTAACGGACGGTTGTCTTTTGCCGACGGAAGACGGAAGCCGTGATCGACGAGGACTTGTTTCCGCGCCTGGTCCCCGTTATACATCCCGCGAATTTGCGGCAGCGTGACGTGTGACTCATCGGCAACGAGTAAGAAGTCTTTCGGGAAGTAATCGAGCAACGTATACGGTGTTGCCCCTTCCGGCATCAAGTTCAAGTGACGCGAGTAGTTCTCGATTCCGGAGCAATAGCCCATCTCACGCATCATCTCAAGGTCGTAGTTCGTCCGTTGTTCGAGCCGTTGCGCTTCGAGCAACTGATTGTCTTCGCGCAACTTCGCAAGCTGGACCTCTAGTTCCTTCTCGATGTTCGCGATCGCCTTCTGCAGACGGGTATCCCCCGTCACGAAGTGGGACGCCGGGAAGATCGAGATGTGCTCACGGTCCGCGACGATCTCACCTGTCAGCGGATCCATATCACGAATCCGTTCGATCTCGTCACCGAAGAACTCGACCCGGACACACTGTTCATCGCGTGACGCCGGGAAGATTTCGACGACGTCTCCGCGGACGCGGAACCGTCCGCGCTGGAAGTCGATGTCGTTACGCTCATACTGGATGTCGATTAGACGACGGAGCATCTCGTTTCGCCCCATCTCATTGCCGACACGCAGTGACAAGACGTGGTTGTTGTACTCTTCCGGGTTACCGAGACCATAGATACACGAGACAGAAGCAACGATCAAGACGTCCTCCCGTTCGAACAGGGCGGACGTCGCCGAGTGACGTAGTTTATCAATCTCATCGTTGATCGAAGAGTCCTTCTCAATGAACGTATCCGTCGACGGTACATACGCTTCCGGTTGATAATAATCATAAAAACTAACGAAGTATTCGACCGCATTGTTCGGGAAGAATTCCTTGAACTCCGAGTAGAGTTGTCCCGCTAGTGTTTTGTTGTGGGCAAGGACGAGTGTCGGTTTCTTGATTTCCTTGATGACGTTCGAGACCGTGAACGTCTTCCCGGTACCGGTCGCCCCAAGCAACGTCTGATGTCGTTCGCCTTGTTTTAGCCCAGTCACCAATTTTTCGATTGCCGTCGGCTGATCACCGCCTGGCTCAAATGGTGAAACGAGTTCAAAATCCATCGTTTGCTTCCCCCTCATCACGTAAAAAATCTATTTTTATTGTACCACTTTACGAACAAACATTCGATTATGAAGTGCTCCTTTTAGGAAGTTACCCTTTTTTTCGAAAATGCAAAAGTTTCTTTTTGCTTCGAGTGTTGACCCTCGATTTTTCTGCCGACAAAAAAATCCCTGTCACGGCTGTTCCGTGACAGGGATGTACTCGTTAATGCAAGGATCGCACTTTAGTGCGACCATGGACCGGCTCGTTGACGAACAGAATACCAAGTTCATGATGATCTTGTTCGTAGAAGGCACGTTGCGCAAACCGGATGTCGCCGTTATGGTTCATGACTTCAAGACGTAGATACGGTTTGTGTTTTTGGATGGCTTCGTAGAACGATGCTTCCGAATCGACCTTCTCACCATTGACCTTATAAATCGCTTCGCCCGGAATCAAGCCCATCTCGGCAGCTGGTTTATCAGGTAGCGTTCCAAGAATGACGGCACCACGCGTTCCATTGAGGAACAATGGTGTCTGTGCTCGGTTCAAGCGTTTGACCCGCTGATGCAATAGGATATGCAGAACGAGCAACAAAACGATCCCGTACAGCCATTCAGCTTTTCCGGTGACGTATGCAAGAACCGTCAATAGAATCGCGACGAGACTCGTGATCAAACGTCCTTGAACGAGCGGACGCATCAATTCTTTCGGCAACTTACCCGTAAAGAGAAAGCTGAAGCCGATCGGTAACCAAAGCACGATCGGAACGAGCTCTGGGAAGCTGTAACGTGGCCACCAAGCTTCAAGCACGTCGCCCGGAACAAAGACGAGCAAGGGCAATAGCCAAAGTTTATTCGCTGACAGCCCACCGATGAAGCGACCACGCTTCGAGACGACGAGTGACGGTGACAGGCGTCGTTGCCCGCGCCACCAGACGAGTAGACATTCCGCGACGAGCGTTAAGGTCGCAAGCAATAAAATCATTTTCGGCTCGACCTGACGAACCGGATCAAGACGTGCATCCATTAGGAACCAGCCGGCAAGTCCAAGCAAGACGATCGGCCAGAGAGGCAAGTTCAAACGCACGACGCCAATCAACAGTAAAACGCTCGAGAGTCCGAGTAACAACAGAGCGTATTGCGGCGTCAGTGTCAATCCGAACCAGCCGCTGACGACGGATAAGACGAGACCAATTAGTAACCCAGGTAAAAGTGTTTCGAGGACATCGCTTCGTTTACCGTGTGTCCGGGAGCGAAATAGTCCACGTTCCCGTTTAACACGCCGGATGCCGATGACCCAACTGACAAGGAGTGCTAACCACAAGGTCGGACTGGCGATGAGACTAATCGCGGTCCAACCAATTTCATCGAGTAATTCCACGCGCATTCAGACCTCTTTCCATTCCTTATTATTGAGCAGCGACCTCGAGTGCTTTTTTCCGCTGGACGTCATTCTTATCGTCCTCGAGTTTCTTCAGGAGACGCGTCTCCATCTCACCCGCTGTCTGCTGATCGATTTTTCCAGTGACATCAAGCTTCGCATCCTTTTGCAAGGCTTCGACGGCTTGCTTCATCGTGTCACCGAAATACCCATTTTGTCCTTTTGGCTCGAAACCGATTGCTTCGAGAACGAGGTGAGCATTTTCGACTGATTTTCCATAATCGCCGACTGTGAGTGACTTTTGATCAGTCAGGATCTTCGTGACGTTGAAGTACGCCGGTTGCTTGACTTCAATCGTCGGCTTAACGCCTTTTTTATGAATCCAGTTGCCGTCCGGTGTCAGCCATTTGTTCGTCGTTAACTTCAAATCGCTACCGTCCTTCAAGTCATAGGCACTTTGGACGATGCCTTTACCGAACGATTTCGTACCGACGACCTCAGCCCCGGCACCTTCCTTTAGACCAGCTGCCAAAATCTCAGATGCTGACGCGGATCCGCCGTCTTCGAGCACGACGATGTTATACGGTTTCTTCTCGTCTGCCTTCCCGAATTCCTGCTGTCGCTCCCCTTTATTGTTCTCGACTTGATAAATCGGAACGTCCTTCGGAATGAACGGTGCAATCATGCTTGAGACAGCCGTCAAAAGACCACCCGGATTTCCGCGAACGTCGATGACGAGTCCATCGATATTCTGACTCTCGAGTTTCGCGAGCCCCTTCTCGAACTCTTTAGCCGTCGGTTCTGAGAACTGCGTCACTTGCAAGACACCAATTTTCTTCCCGTTGACGTCCTCGGTCGACGTATAGACCGTCTCGATTGGAATCGTATCCCGTTTAATCGTGATGTCCATCGCGTCTTGACCGCTGCGTTGAATTGTTAGGACGACGTTCGTTCCTTTTTCACCACGGATTTTCTTGACCGCCTGATCCGTTTTTTGCCCTTTCGTCGACTTGCCGTCGATTTCTAAGATGACGTCACCCGGTTTGATGCCAGCTTTTTCAGCGGGTGACCCTTTAATTGGTGAGACGATGACGATCGACTCGCCTTTTTGCTCCAGTGTCGCACCGATCCCTTCGAACGAAGACGATAGATTCGTATTGAACGATGCTGTCTCCGACTCATCCATATAGACGGAATACGGATCGTCAAGCACTTCCGCCATACCGGATAATGCACCGTCGAGTAGTTCTTTATCCGTTACGTCCTCTAGATAGTTCTGTTCGATCATTTGACGGACCTGATCAACTTTTTTCCAATCACCCGTCGCATTCGCAGACGACGATGACGTCGAGACAGAATCCGTTCCGCCCGCCGCTAACATACCGACGGCACCTGCCCCTAAACCAAGCCCGAAGGTACTGACCGCGATGACTGCTGTTGTAGATTTTTTCACGCTTGATTCCCCACTTCCGTTAAAAAACGCATTATTTTTTTCAGTATAGCAAAAAAAGATAGGTTACCCTATCTTTTCAGTATTCTATGGGATGTCAAAAGATGTACGGTGCCGGATCGACTGCATTCGGTTGACCGGCAGCCCACTCTCCCTTATGCAATTCGAAATGCAGATGCGGTCCTGTCGACCAGCCGGTTGATCCAAGTGTGCCGACGGTTTGACCCGGCATGACCGTTTGACCGGCTTTGACATCGATTGACTCCAGGTGGGCATAAACGGTCGTATAGACCTGATCATCAATTAAATGAGTTACCATGACGACATTGCCGTACCCCGTCGCACTGCCTGCACGCAAAACAATTCCTCCGGCAGCCACATGAATCGGTGTCCCTTTCGCATTGACGAGATCGATTCCCTTATGGATCTCCGGCTTTCCAGTCAACGGATTGTTTCGTGGACCGAACGGTGATGAGACATAGCCTTGCACCGGTAAATGGAACGGACGATTCGAATCGACGTCTGCTGGTGTATCAGGTGTTTCAGAAGGTACTTCGACTTCAGGGACGGGTGGCTTCGTTTTCTCAGCATCCGCTTCCTGTTGTTTCGCTGCAGCAGCACGCGCAGCTTCTGCTTGCCGTTTGGCTTCCGCTACTCGCTTCGTTTCGGCTTGACGTGCTGCCTCGATTGCCCGTCGCTTTGCTTCTTCTTTTGCTTTTCGTTCTGCTTCTTTCAGTGCAGCCAGTTCATTTTGAATCAACTGTCGCTGATCAGCGAGAATTTCTGCTTCTTCAGCTTTTGAGAACTGCTCTTGTTGCAACGCTTTTACCTTCGTGTTCAACCGGACGACCAGCTTTCGCTTCAACTCCGATTCCGCGATGATTTGCGTCTGAAGGACAAGTAATTTCCGTTGCTCCCGCTTCAGACTCTCGAGCAACAACGCTTGCTCGGATCGCTGTTCGTTCAACTGGCTGACGTTCGTCTTATATGTTTGCAGGACATCATCATCTTGCTTCATGATCTCACTGACTGTGCTGAAGCGCGAAATCAAATCACCGAAGTCTTTCGCGTCAAGCAAGACCTCGATGTAGGTAACGTCTCCTTTTTGCTGGACGGCACGTAAGCGACTGCCTAGTAAATCTTCTTGTTGATGTAATTCCTTCAACGTTTCGGAAATGGCTTCTTCCGTCAGACGTAATCGTTCCTTAGATGCAACAACAGCCGCTTGTTGATCGGCTATCTTACGCGCTAAATCATCCAAACGGCTGTTGACTTCATCCAGTTGCGCACGGGCTTCCTTGCGCTGCTGTTTCGTCAAGATCAACTTCTCTGATGTCTGATTCTGTGATCGTTCCGTCTCTTTTAGACGGCTTTCGACCTCCTGTTGTTCCTTCAACAAATCTTCTTTCGACGTGGCATGAACGGACACGCTAGTTCCAATCAAAGCTAAGCTCAGGACGACAGAATAGAATCGGACTTTCATGAGAAGCATCTCTCCTCTATTTTATTTTTAAATGAATCGATTAAATCTTCAAGAAACGACCGAGTGACGTCGTCGATCCCCAGACACCGATGAATGCACCGAGACCGAGTAAAATTAAGACGACCTCTAGTGATAATTGTCCTGGCGGGACTAGTGAGAAGATTCCTTCGTTAATCGTTGCCAGTTGAGGTTGAATCGCATTGTACGATACTTCATAACCAAAGTAGACAACGACAATCGGGATGATGGCACCTAATATCCCCATCAACAACCCTTCAACAAAGAACGGTGCACGGATGAATCCGTTTTTCGCTCCAACGAGACGCATGATCTCGATTTCCCGACGACGAGAGAAGATCGTGACTTTGATCGTATTCGAAATGAGGAACATTGCCATGAACGTCAAACCGACGATCAGGATGATTCCACCGATCCGAACTCCTTCAAGGAAGTTAAACATCTTTTTAACATAGTCCTTACCATACTCGACATTATATACATTTTCCATTTTTTTAACGGAGTTTGCAAGTGTTTCTGTCTCTTTTGGTGAGGTAGCTTTGACGATGTATCGATCGTGAAGAGGGTTATCCTTTTCAACGGACCGGTACGCTTGTGATCCTTCGCCAAGTTGCTCCTTGAAGCGGTCCAGTTCTTCTTCTTTCGAACTATAACGAACAGAGGAGACGCCTGGCATTTGCTTCAACGAATCGCCGAGTGAATCAATTTTTGCTTGGTCTGCTTCCCGTTCAACAAAGACTTGGATCTCGACATCTTTTTCGACGTTATCAGAAATCTTGTTGACGTTGAACATGAGCATTGCGAATATTCCTACGAGAAGTAGTGTGACGGTAACGGCACTGACTGAAGCGAATGTCATCCAGCCGTTCCGGACGAGACCTTTTGCCCCTTCCCGTAAATGACGGAATCCATTAAACTTCATAGCCGTACATTCCTTTCTCTTCGTCTCGGACGATTTTTCCACCGTCGATCGCTAAGACACGATGACGCATCTTGTTGACGATGTCTCGGTTGTGTGTCGCCATTACGACCGTTGTCCCACGGCGATAGATCTCTTCGAATACTTCCATGATCTCCCATGCAGTATCCGGGTCCAGGTTTCCTGTCGGTTCATCGGCGATGACGAGTGACGGACGGTTGACGATGGCTCTCGCGATCGAGATTCGTTGTTGTTCGCCCCCAGATAATTCATCCGGATAGTTCCGTTCCTTATGCTTGAGCTTGACGAGATCGAGTACCTCGAGCACCTTCTGGCGGATTTGTGACTTGTCTTCTCCTACGACCTCTAATGCGAAGGCGACATTTTCATAAACCGTCAATGACGGGAGTAGTTTGAAATCTTGGAAGATGACGCCGATTTGGCGACGAAGTTCGGGGATTTGACGGTTCTTCAACTTACCGACTTCGATTCCTTTAAATAAAAATGAACCGCTCGTTGGTTTCTCTTCGCGGTACATCATTTTCATGAATGTTGACTTACCCGCACCCGACGGACCGACGATATAGACGAATTCGCCTTGATCAATCGTCAAATCGACCTCACGGAGTGCCGTGACGCCGTTCGGATAAATCTTACTGATTCGTTGCATCTTGATCACGTACTTCACATCCTTACTTATTTACTGATGCTGAATGGATAGGTCTAAAAACCTACCGACCACCATTATAACAGGGACGAAATTGAACGCACATTACAATCAAATGTCATTTCGAGCGATGATACCATAAAAAAGAGGTACGAGATGACGAACACATGTCGTGTCTGTCATCTCATACCCCATCATATCCCATAATTACTTTTTATCCGCGAGCCAGTCAGCAACGGCAACGATTTCTTCATCCTCTTTGAGGATTCCAGCAGGCATTTGCCCTTTCCCGTTCTTGATGATCTCTTGAATCTCTTCTGAAGAGTACTTCGAGCCGACCTTCGTCAGATTTGGTCCGACATTTCCTTCAAGGTTGTTCCCGTGACACGATGCACAGTTGTTCGCGAAGATTTTTTCCGCATCAACAGCTGTTTCCGTCTTCGACGAATCATCGTTCATCGTCGACTCTTCCTTCGTACTTGACGAATCGCTAGAGCTGGAGTCGTCACTACCACCACATGCTGCGAGTGCAAGCGTCGTGCCTAACCCTAACGCGAGTAACAAGTTTTTCAGCTTCATCCGGATATCCCCCTCTTGTAAGTATCTAAGTAAACGCTTCTGATCCTAGTTAGAGTATAACCGTTATCCGGAAGAGTTAAGCATGATTTCACAAAAACTTCACGAGTTTGGAACAATTACGGCACATTCCGGTAGCGTTTGTCGTCCGTAAAACCGAGTCCCAGCACCTCATGCGCCTCGCTGACGACGAGGAACGCTGACGGATCGATGTGTTTGACGATCTCTTTAAGCGTTGTGATTTCTCCTTGGCGGACGACGACCATCAGCATCGGTTTCCGTGTCCGCGTAAACGCACCTGCCGCCTCGATCTCCGTCGCTCCGCGATCGAGCGTTTCGAAGATTTCCTTCACTAACGCTTCCCGTTGATCGGAGATGATATAAGCGAGCTTGTCGTTCGTGATCCCGAGTTGGACGACGTCGATCATCTTGATCGTGATGAACAAGGCGACGAGCGCATACAGTCCGATCTCAAGCGAGAAGATTGTCGCTGCACTGATGACGATCGTTCCGTCGAGCAAGGCGATACAGAGATGAAGCGGCAATTTCGTGAAGCGATGCAAAATTTGCGCAATCAAATCCATTCCCCCGGTCGAGGCACGTCCCCGGAAGATCAGACCGAGTCCGATCCCGACACCGGCACCACCGAAGATCGCGGCAAGCATCGGATTCGTCGTCGCAGCCGGAACATCGAACCGCTCGTAGACAAGGATGACGACCGGTAAAAAGATCGACCCGACAAGTGATTTGACACCAAAACCCATCCCGAGAATCATCCACCCGATCGCGAGCAAGACGACGTTCGCGACGAGTTGGAACAAGCCGGGTGAGATCCCGAACAGATCGTTCAAGACGATCGATAAGCCACTAACGCCTCCTGAAGCGAGTTGATTCGGTGCTAAAAATAAACTAAAGGCACTTGCGACGAACAAGGACCCGATTAACAAATACGCATAATCGCGCACGACTTCCTGACGTGTCGATGTCATGACATTCCATTTCCCCTTATCGATTGATTCTCGTGTTTCATTTTAGCGGAAAAGTCAGACAACGACTAGAGAGGCGGAACAACTCACAGTGTTCCCTTTATACCGCACTAAAGGGGGGACTGTAGCGGACGATGCCGCTGACGCTACGCAACCCATTCCGTTCGAGTGCAAGGACGAGAAAGACTTCTGGCGGAACGGGGAACGGTGGCTCAATACCGTAGTCGATCGCCCGTTCGAAACCAAACTGTGGATAGTAGCTGTCGTGACCAAGCACGACGATATGTGATTCACCGGCATCCCGTGCATCCTCGATCACCTGGCGGATCAACTCAGAACCGATGCCCTTTCGTTGCCAAGCCGGCAACACACCGACCGGCGCTAAGGCAAGTGACGGGATGTCACCGATATGGATTCGGCTCAAGAGGACATGACCGACGATTTCTCCTTTGTCGGTCATCGCGACGCGACCAAAGACCGGTTGCGCGGCTTCGTCCTCGCGTAACGCATCCACGAGGTTCGCTTCGCTCGGTTGTTCGAACGCTGCCTCATGGACAAGCCGGATTCCCGCTGTATCCTTGAAGCCTTCTTTACGGATAATCATCAGCTATTGCTCCCTTCGAGTGGTTTCGTTGCGAGTAGCGTGAACTCGGACGGGATGTTCTCACCGTTCCAGCCACGATGCTCGTCGAATCGTTCTAATGTGAATCGCGTCGCGATGACGCCGTTTAAAATCTCACTCAGCGTAAAGTAACGGACGGAGACGTCCGGAAAATCGATTTGTTCCGCGTCTGGAAAATGTGTCTTATACGATAAGTCACCCGCTTGCAACGCTTGATCGAAATAACGCGGTCGATACGTCAAATCCGCATCGATCCAGCGTCCGACCGGGTGAAAATCGCTAAGGATCAACTGCCCACCGGGTCGCAAGATTGTAAACAGGATCTGCAGAAAACGCTCGAGATCCGCAAAGTAATGCAAAATCCCGCCTTCTAAGTAGAGGAGGTCAAACGTATTGCGATATCGTTCAAGATCGATCGCGTAGAGATCCCCGACGACATAGTGGATTGATGTCTCAGCATGGTGCGCCAGTTCAAGCGCATACTTGGCATTTTTCTCCGAGATATCGAACACCGTGACGTCTGCCCCGAGTAACGCTAACGGCACCGCCTTGCGTCCGTTCGAACCGCAGATGTTCGCGATCGTCTTCCCGGCGATGTCTTCGAGATGACGACGATGTTTCTTCAAGCATGCGGCTGGATCTTGTTTGATGATCGCAGCATATTCTGCCGGTGTTCCGTCTCGCTTTTCCCAAAATTCATATGCCCGGTACTCCCACGCTTGTTTGTTGATCCGACTTTGCTCCTGCATCACTATTCCTCCTTTGACGGTCAAAAAACCAGTCGAACATCGTCCGACTGGTTAGTTGTCTTACATATTCATGAGACGGAGGTACGCATCGATGAAGCCCATGATGTCACCATCCATTGCCCCTTGCGTGTTCCCGACTTCGTAGTTCGTCCGGTGATCCTTGACCATGCTGTATGGGTGGAAGACGTACGAACGGATTTGGCTACCCCATGCGATATCCGATTTTTCACCACGGATCTCGTCGAGTTTCTTTTGTTGCTCTTCGATTTCGCGTTGGTAGAGTTTCGCTTTCAACATCTTCATTGCTGCTTCACGGTTTTTGATCTGCGACCGTTCTTGTTGACAAGAGACGACGACGCCTGTCGGAACGTGGGTGATCCGGACAGCCGAGTCCGTCGTATTGATGTGCTGACCACCGGCACCAGAGGCACGGTACGTATCGATCCGTAAATCTTCCGTCCGGACTTCGATGTCGATGTCATCGTTGAATTCCGGCATGACGTCACACGAGACGAACGATGTATGACGGCGACCTGACGAGTCAAACGGTGATATCCGGACTAAACGATGGATCCCTTTTTCGGCTTTTAAGTATCCATAGGCATTGTGCCCTTGAATACGGAGCGTGACCGATTTAACACCTGCTTCATCACCCGGTTGGTAGTCCATCGTTTCGACTTTCCAGCCTTGCTTGTCGCAGAAACGTTGGTACATCCGCAACAGCATCGATGCCCAGTCTTGCGACTCGGTACCACCCGCACCTGGGTGTAACTCGAGGATTGCGTTGTTTGCGTCATATTCGCCGTTCAAGAGGATTTGGAGTTCGAAGTCTTCGAACTTCTTCTTGAGGTCGCCAAGTTCTGACTCGAGCTCTTCTTGAAGATCCGCATCCGGCTCTTCCTTGATCAATTCGTACGTCAAAGCGACGTTCTCGTGACCTGCTTCGAGTTCTTTGTATTTGTCGACCATCGCTTTTAAGCCATTCGACTCATCGATGACTTTTTGTGCCGATTCTTGGTTGTTCCAGAAGTCTGGATACGTCATCTCGTTTTCAAGTTCTTCGATCCGGGCAATCTTCGACTCGAGGTCGAGTGATGCCTTATATTCGTCGAGTTTCTTTTCCATCCACTCGGCGGTGTTGCGAATTTCTGCTAATTCCATGTGTTCCACCTTCTCTTTCCGTGAAAAGAGGCAGGAATCTCCTGCCTCTCTTTCAGTCGATTCATCACTTATGCCTGACGGCCGTGACAGTTCTTATATTTCTTACCGGATCCACACCAGCACGGATCGTTGCGTCCGATTTGATCGTTTGGATTTTTCCGGACCGGCTTTTTCTTGACCGCTTTATCTTCCTTACCCGAAACCGCGACTTCGTCTTGGACGACTTTTTCGCGTTTGAGGTTTGGATCGAGATCTGCCCGAAGGACGAATTGTGTCACTTCTTCAGCAATCGCAGCGTTCATCGCATCAAACATCATCGAACCTTCCGATTGGTATTCACGGAGCGGGTCGTTTTGACCGTATGCCCGGAGGTGAATCCCTTCACGGAGTTGATCCATTTGATCGATATGGTTCATCCAGTGTTGGTCAACGGCACGAAGAACGATGACTTTTTCGAACTCATCGAATGCTTCGGCTGGTACTTCTGACCGTTTGTGCTCATAGTGTGCGAATGTCCGCTCTTTGAGCAACTCGATGATCTCTTCGCGTTCTTTTCCGAAGAGGTCGCTTTCCGTGACCTTCTCTTCGATCGCAAGCGTCTGGTTTGCCCATTCCGCAAGCGCACCGATGCTCCACTCTTCCGGTACGAACTCGACCGGCGTGTACTGATGGACGCCTGCTTCGATCGTCTGCTCAATCATCGGACGGACGATATCTGACACGGAACCCGCATCGAGAATTGCTGCCCGGTCCGCGTACATGACTTTCCGTTGGTCCGCCATGACGTTATCGTAGCCGAGGACTTGTTTCCGCGCATCAAAGTTGTTGCCTTCGACGCGTTTTTGAGCCGATTCAACGGCACGAGACACCATCCGGCTCTCGATTGGTTGCGAATCATCCATCCCAAGACGATCCATCATCGACTGCAATGAGTCTGAACCGAAACGACGCATCAACTCATCTTCAAGTGACAGATAGAATTGTGATGCCCCTGGATCTCCTTGACGACCAGCACGACCACGGAGCTGGTTATCGATCCGGCGTGATTCGTGACGTTCTGTCCCGAGGATGAAGAGACCACCTTTATCTAAGACACCTTCACCAAGCTTGATGTCGGTACCACGACCGGCCATGTTCGTTGCGATCGTGACCGAGTTCGCTTGACCGGCGTTCTCGATGATTTCTGCTTCACGCGCATGGTTCTTCGCGTTCAAGACTTCGTGACGAATGCCACGTTTCTTGAGGATGTTACTGAGTAACTCCGACGTCTCAACGGCAACCGTACCGACGAGGACAGGTTGCCCTTCGCGGTGGGCACGTTCGATTTCGTCTGCGACGGCAGCGAACTTCCCATTCATTGTCTTGAAGATTAAGTCCGGCATATCGTTTCGGACGACTGGTTTGTTCGTCGGAACCGGTACGACGTGCATGTTATAGATGTTACGGAACTCTTCTTCCTCCGTCTTCGCTGTACCCGTCATCCCGGCAAGCTTCGTATACATCCGGAAGAAGTTTTGGTACGTGATCGTCGCAAGTGTCATCGATTCGCGTTGAATCTCGACGCCTTCCTTCGCTTCGATCGCTTGGTGCAGACCTTCTGAGTAACGACGCCCTTCCATGACACGACCTGTGAACTGGTCGATGATCATGACTTCGTCTTCACGCACCATATAGTCGACGTCGCGATGCATGACGGCGTTTGCTCGCAGTGCGAGGCTCAAGTGATGGTTAAGTGAGACGTGCTCGAGACCAAACAGGTTATCGATGCCGAAATACTTCTCAGCCCGGTCGATCCCTTGCTCCGTCAACAGGACACTCTTCGTTTTGATGTCGACCGTGTAGTCTTCATCTGCTTTCATGATTTTCGCGAACGTGTCCGCTTGCGAATAGAGCGCTGTCGATTTCTCGGCAGACCCTGAGATGATGAGCGGTGTCCGCGCTTCATCGACGAGGATTGAGTCGACTTCATCGACGACAGCGTAATGGAGCGGTCGTTGGACACGGTCTTCTTTATACAGGACCATGTTGTCACGCAAGTAGTCGAAACCGAACTCGTTGTTCGTTCCGTACGTGATGTCACAGCTGTAGGCTGCTTGTTTTTCCTGACGCGACATGCTTGAGAGATTCAAGCCGACCGATAGACCAAGGGCCGCATAAAGAGGTTCCATGATGTCACGGTCACGTTTTGCAAGATATTCGTTGACGGTAACGACGTGAACGCCGTTGCCAGCGAGGGCATTCAAATAAACAGGGAGTGTTGCGACGAGTGTCTTACCTTCCCCGGTCTTCATTTCGGCGATGTCCCCGTTATGCAGGACATATCCACCGATCAACTGAACGCGGTAGTGGCGCATGCCGAGAACGCGTGTTGACACTTCGCGACAGACCGCGAAAGCTTCCGGTAAAATATCATCTAAGTCTTCTCCGTTAGCGAGACGCTCACGGAATTCAACGACTTTTCCTTCGAGTTCTTGATCCGATAATGCACCGATTTGTGTCTCGAATGCTTCCACAGCGTCTGCTGCTTTTTCGGCTTTCTTCAGGACACGTTTCGTTGGTGCAAATAATTCTTTTAGAAAATTAGCCATGCCTTACAGTCCCCTTACTTCGAACGATTCTTTGAACGAACAGAATTCCGAGATTTTTCCTTTATTCAGTGTACCGAATACGACGTCAAATTTCAACAAGCGGACCGAGTAGCGGTCTCGGTCTTTCGTCATAGAGCAAACGTATCGTGTTTAAAAATAGTTTTCCATCATATCAAAAAGGGACTCGCCCGTAAGAGCGAGTCCCTGTTGCATTCATTATTCTGGTTCAATCAAACCGTAACGACCATCCTTACGACGGTAGACGACGTTCGTGTTGCCCGTTTCTGCGTCTGAGAAGACGAAGAATGCGTGTCCGAGCATGTCCATCTGAAGAATCGCTTCTTCCGTGTCCATTGGTTTGAGTGTGAAACGCTTCGTCCGAACGAGTTCGAGTTCTGCCTCGTCCTCTTCATAGACTGGCGCTTCCGCTTCCGGTCCTTCGAGCGTTTTGAAGTACTCTCCGATGCCGCCTTCTTTAGCGCGTCCTCTCCGGTTCAACTTCGTTTTGTGTTTCCGGATTTGACGTTCGAGCTTATCGACGACGAGGTCGATGGCTGCATACATATCGCCATTGATATCCTCTGCGCGGAGCAAGAGGTTTGGCATTGGAATCGTCACTTCGACTTTTTGCTTCTCATTGTTGACTTTGAGATTGACATAAGCCGTTTGCGCTTCCGTAGGAGTTGTAAAATAACGAGTTAACTTTTCAAGCTTTTTCTCGACGTAATCCTTGAGAGCATCTGTGACGTCCAAGTTTTCACCGCGAATGTTGTAGATCATGTAAACTCCTCCTTAAGTAACCGGTTGAACCTATGAATTCGAGATGATCCAGTCGTTTCCTTCTGAATATTCGAAATTCTTTTGGTTCGTTTTTATTATAGCACGATAAGTGAAGGAAGACCATGAAAACGATGACATTCTCATGAACGTTCACTCCGATTCTTAGCGTACGATAATATTGAAGCATGTTGATGTTAACGTATATACCCGTTTCAAATAGATTCAAAACAAAAAACCGCTTTTAGGCGGATGGCCTAAAAACGGTGGCGGCTGCTATTGGATTAGATCTTTGAAACGTTCGCAGCTTGTGGACCACGATCGCCTTCAACGATTTCAAATTCCACTTCTTCGCCTTCTTCAAGTGATTTGTAGCCATCGACTTGAATCGCTGAGAAGTGTACGAAGACGTCTTTCGCGTCAGACGTTTCGATGAATCCATAACCCTTTTCAGCATTAAACCATTTGACTTTACCTTGTTCCATTCGAATTCACGTTCCCTTCGCAAACCAGAGTACGAGAGCAAGCTCTCACGAATTAGTCTATCAAAAGAAGGAATTATTGACAATTAAAAATTCTGATTATTTAGAAACCATTACCACGTAATTATCAATTTCCACCAAGACATTGTTCTATATTTCAAAAAATTACATTGTCATTACATTTGTAATATTGTATTATATCGTTAGTAATTACCTGTTTTATCCATTGTCCCATTTGAGGAGGATGTAGTCGACATGCGACCATTCCATAATGATGAAAAGTATCGAATCACGAAGCGGACCGTAGCGATCTTACCTTGCTACGACATGATGAAGCAGTCCATCATCGTGCTAGAAGATGGTTCTACCATCATGACGCCACTTCGACCGTATCAACTGTTGCAATTATCGTGCAGGCAGTACAATAGTTCTATTGAGGAACGGATCGTCACCGCAAAACGTGTCGCATCCGTGAAAGGAAAAGTCCCGATTGTCATCGAACCGTCACTCGGCCTCGTCTTTTTCCCTACCAAATCACCGAAACGTGATGATTGCGAATGGTACGCTTGGAGTCATATGATTGATGTCCTCGAAGAGGATGGACAGACTAAGCTGAAGACCCGCAATGGCATGATCCTTCCCGTGAACGCCTCTCCTTACATCGTCCGCAACCAAATGAAAGCAACAGGTGAGCTTATGGCTCGCTATCAACAATTGAACGCGATGACATTAGAGGAACGCTTTAATGCAATCAAATCTTGAAAAAACGAAGGTTGGGCGATATTTTCGCTCAACCCTTTTTCGTTTCTGCCGATATATAATAAGATGATGTATTTTGAAAAAAGGAGGACGTTTGATGAATATCCAGTTGAATCCAGCTCGTTCGACGGTACCTGCCGGACAAACCGTTCTTTCGGAGACGAAGACATATAAAGGAACCGTCTTGGAACAAACCGGACCGCATACGGCGCTCGTTCAGGTCGGACGGGATAAAATCGAGATGACATTCACTGGAGAAGTTCCGACAGGTGATTTCCAGTTTAAAGTAAAAGGTCAAACGGCAGAAGGTTATCTGATCGAACAGCTACCAGCTGTCTCAGGAACTGACGCTGAAACACCGTCCGCCGTCTCGATTCCGTCAAACGTCGATCCTGCTTTACTCGAAGGCGTGCCAGCAGAACTGAAACCGGCTGTCGCAAAACTTCTTGCGAGCGGTCAGTTGCCTCAAACACCGGAAGTCGTCGCCCAACTGGTAACGGCCCTTCAAGGCAGCTACAAGGATCTTGTCCTTGAACTCGTCTCGCGTCCTGACCACACGCTCCCACCAGAAGCGGAACTATTGATCGATAGTCTGTTAGCGACGACCGAAGAATTCGTCGATGTTCTTCCGGAACGCGACGCCTTACGCGACCAACCGACATTCGAAAAAGCCGTTGCGCTTGACGTCGCACGCGCTACTTTACCGACACAGCGTGATATCGAAGACGCAACACCATTGCATATGCGTCAGTACATTGAACATTTACCAGCGAAGGAACGCCCCGCACTCATTACAGCGCTTGATCAAGGGGACGTCGAAACGGTCCGAAAACAACTGACGCCTCACTTCCCGCAAGCTCCACTTGAGCCGAAGACGAGTGTCCGCGAACAATTGATTGGTCTGACGGCGCGTGCCGCAAGTCCGGTCGATCCCGCAACGGCAACTGCGACGCGTTCAGCTCTGACGCTCGTCCGAGAGGTGACGCCTCGTTTAGCGGAAGTGACGAACGACTTCAAGAGCCAACAGCGAACGATCGTGTCACAACTACGACAAATCGAACCACTCGTCGAGTCCCGTCCGGTGCAAATGGTTGCTGTCATCGAAAGTACAGCACATCGCTTGAAGCAGATGTTCCAGCAAACGGACGCGATGTTGCATACGACGATGCGGGATGAAAAACAGTTGATTCACTTCTTATCGAAGCTCGAACGCGGCGCTGAACTCGCTTCCCTCGGTCGAGGAACAGAAGCGAAGGCACTACTGCAAGAAGTCCGGACGGGCTTTGAAGCCTTCCGCTACGCGCCAGCGAACGTCCGTCCGACCTATTTACCGGAATGGAACGCACCAAGCACACGAACGCCAAACGACGCACCGGCAAAGCTCATACCGTATGAGCCAAAACAAAATAGTCCACGGGTTCTACAAGAAACGGTTCAAAAAGCACTACAGCTGCAAAGCGCCGAGTTGAAGCTCGCTGCCCCAACTCTCAATCCGGAGGCTTCGAAACTTCAGTCATTCTTGACGACGCAACAGCAAATCAATAAGCCTGACAATCAACAGCAGTTGAATCAGATTCTGTTGTCGCTCCCAGTCCAGATCGTCGAAGCGACAGCCGGTCTTCA
The DNA here is from genome assembly GCF_001423925.1 of Exiguobacterium sp. Leaf187. Taxonomy (NCBI): domain Bacteria; kingdom Bacillati; phylum Bacillota; class Bacilli; order Caryophanales; genus Exiguobacterium; species Exiguobacterium sp. Leaf187. The sequence goes on from NZ_LMPR01000009.1 coordinate 1,528,129, forward strand.
TGTTCACCTTCAAAACAAGCGACCGGATGAAGTGATCGACTGGGAAAACAATACGTTGTACGTCCAACTGAATACGAAACGCCTCGGGGATATAGGCGTACGTGTCGAAACCGTCAACCGGAAGATGCAAATCACGATTGAAAACGATCTGCCGATTCTCGAGCGACTTGCTGCACCGTTCCTCGAACGAACGACGGATGCCTTAGAAGCGACCGGTTATCAGGATGTCCGGATCCAGTTCCGACCGTTCACGAAAGAAGAACGACAAGATGTCGCCACGCAAAAAGATGAGACACCAAACGGGTACGATTACCGGATTTAAAGGAGGAAGCCATGTACCAGAAAATCGATTTGAAGCACCGAAAATCTGCTGCCGTTCTGCGTTACGATGAAGCATCCGGACAAGCACCTGTCGTTGTTGCTCGCGCGACAGGACAAGCGGCAGACCGGATCTTGCAGGAAGCTCGCGCCAACGGAATCGCTGTTGAACACGATACCTCGTTACTCGGTCACCTGCTCAATCTCGACCTCGGGACCGCGATTCCACCGCAACTCTATGACGTCATGGCAGAACTCCTCTTATTGATCGAAGAACTGGACCACGCGAAAGGACGACAGACATGACAGAACAAGAACTGTATCAGATGACCCCACAACAATTGACGGAAAAGATGTTACAAGGACTCGTCTTTCAGTATGAACAGGCGATCACGGCGATTGAAGCAAAAGCGTTTGATCACATGAATGAACGTCTTCAAAAAGCCTATGCGCTACTGACGAAGCTCTCAGAAGGACTGCATGACGACGGCGGAATTATCACGTCTCAACTCGAAGCGTTGTACTTCTACCTCGGTCAACAGACACTGCTTGCTTACACAGAACATCACGTGCTCACAGAAGCACTTTTTCTTGCTGAAGAACTGCTGGTTACATGGCAAGCAGCAAGTACAAATAAGCGCCCGCTCGCTCGGGCAGCCCATCATGCAGGATATGAAAGGATGGCATACGAATGAAAATCTCAAACAATGTCCAAGCACTAAAGGCGTATCGTAACCTGACGGCGAATCAATTGAGTATTAAGACGACGATGGACAAACTATCGAGTGGACAAAAAATCAATCGGGCTGCGGACGATGCAGCTGGTCTCGCTCTTTCTGAAAAGATGAGGAATCGCTTGCAAGCCCTCGATAAAGCGGAACAGAACGTCCTTGACGGAATCTCGATGGTACAAACGTTAGAAGGTGGTATGACTGAAACACATAGTCTCTTGCAACGGATGCGCGAACTTGCCGTCCAAGCAAGTAACGGAACACTTGCTCCTGAAGACCGTTCTTCACTTCAATCAGAAATTGACCAGTTGACGAATGAAGTGACGCGCATCGCGAAGACGACTCAGTTCAACGGAAAAGATATTTTGACGGGTGACTTCAGTGAAGGAAAGAATGCTATCTTCATTCAATCGAATGCTGGTGCAAATGAAGGAATTTCAATCACTGTAGAAGACATGCGTGCATTATCACTTGGAATCAGTACCACAGTACGCCCTTCACCAACAAGTGCACAGCTATCAGAGACAAGTGGTTCGATAGAATACTCACTGAGTGTAATGACTCGTGAAAGTGCTGATTCAGCTATTTCTTTATACACCAAAGCGATTGATAGTGTCTCCAATCAACGAGCAAAACTTGGGGCTATCCAAAATCGCTTCGAAGCAACAAACTCCGTCCTCGGAATAAGTCGTGAAAATCTGACAGCATCTGAGTCGCGAATTCGCGATACCGATATGGCACAAGAAATGATGGAGTATGCAAAATATAATATCCTCAACCAATCCGGTATGGCCATGATTGCGCAAGCGAACGCGTTACCACAAGGCGTCTTGCAACTACTCAACTAAGAAGGGAGTGTCAGTTATGGACATTCGCCGCATTCAAGAAACCCAACGGCTCCAGGTAGCTCGGTCCGGTACTCGGGAAGTCGAGGCATCGACGACCTTCTCTGCCTTAATGCAGGATAAACGAGAACATAAAGGTTATGAACGTCTTCAGCAAAAGTTACTGCTTGTTGAAGAACATGGTCAACTCCTCGCTGAGAGTCATACGATCGAAAACCTAGAGAGCTACAAGGAGAAGATCAAGGACTTCCTGAAGGATGCACTGGATCAGTCACAACAACTAGAAGAGAAACGCGGCTTCAATCGTCGCGGACGAACAAAAATCTATAAAGTCGTCGAACAAGTCGATACGAAACTATTGCAATTGACGGACACCGTCTTATCCGGAGAATCAAGACGACTTGATATTTTAGATCAAGTCGGTGAAATCAAAGGCATGCTTGTCAACGTCTTTGTCTAATCCGACAACACGAGGAGATTATCCATGCCTGAGTTATATTCAAAAAAATGTAAGTGTACGTATTGCTTAAAAGAAACAGAGACGAAGCGTGTCTTGTCGCGTCATATTCGGGTCGAGCGAACGGATTTTGATAGTTTCGTCCATTACCAAGGATCGAACCCCTACCTGTACGAACCGATTCAGTGCTCCCACTGCCGCTTCATCTTTCATGAGTCGTTTGAAAAGTTGCGGACGGACGTGCGTCAGACGCTCGAAGAGCAAATCTTGCCGACGCTCCCAGTGTTACCGTTCGCAGCCACAGAACGAACGATTGAACAAGCTTTACAGTTGTATAAATTAGCACTCTATACCGCCCAAGTAACGGGACAAAAAGAAGCGATTCTTGCCATGCTCGGCGTCCGGATCGCTTGGATGTACCGGATACTCGGTGACGAAGCACAAGAATTGCAGTGGATGGAACGATCGGTCACAAAGTACGAAGCCCTGTATCTCAACTATACCGATGCGGTTCGTACCGGCATTCCCCACGATGTCCTGTTATTACGCATCAGTGATTTGTATGCTGTCTTAAAACGGACAGATGATGCAAAACAATGGTATGGTCTCATCTTCCAAAGTAAGATCGTGTCGGACCGGACAAAAAAAGAAGCACGGGAACATTGGGAATTGTACCGTGAAACACATAACGTCTAACGAAACTACATAAAAAGGAGGATCACGCATGCGACACATGTCTCGCGTCCAGTGGTATGTCATCGTTACCTACATTGCCATTCTCGGATCAAGCTGGTTTCATGCTGGTCCGATTTTTGCTGTCTTCAGTACGATTGCTGGACTCCTCTACTGCTCATGGGTAGCTCGTTCGTCCGGTACGTTACCGATTATCCGGCGAGCAATCGAGTGGTTCACGATCGGTATCACCTTGAACTTTGCCTTCAGCTTCTTACCAACTGCCTGGCATCCACCGGAGCTCGATACCGTCGTCAACCTGACGATTACCGGCTTTTTTATCCTGACGGCACGGACATTCGCGAAACAGATTAATTGGACGACGGTCCGGCGCTTACCGCTTCTTTACGTCGACGGGATTTTACTCTTCGGTATGACATTCGTCTTCGGCTATACGATCATCTTACGGTATATACCGGATATTGCTCGTTCTTCCATTGAACTCGTTGGGATGAGCGGTTTTGCACTTAGCTTCATTGCACAACTGTTCTTTTTCTTCTTACTTTATACGACCGGCTTACACAATAAATCGCATCGGTTACTGATTCAATCGATGCTGTTGTTCATCTTTGCAATTTTCGGTTACTATACGTTTTTCATCCGGAATCAGTTCGACATCGCCAGCTGGTTCTTCCCGTTGTATCCGGTCAGCTTATACGGTCTCTTGCAGTATTATCGAAAAACACACTCGCCCGAAGCCTCTGAACGATGGACAATCTCGTATCTTCCCTACCTCAGTCTCTTAATCGTCGTCGGTGGGATCTCGTATGTGTCGATCCCATCTACCATCTACTGGAGTAGTCTCATTGGTCTCTTCTCGCTCTTTTTCGTACGCCAATTTTTCTCCGAGCGTCAAAACACACGACTCTTGCGTGAGTTGGGCCTCTCGGAAAATGAGTTGTTGCAACGCGTCAACGAAAAAACGGAGCGCCTTGAACTGCGAAAGGAAGAGTACCGACGGCTATTTTTGAATCATCCGTACCCAATCGTTCGGATGGATGCCAACGGTCATGAAAAAGCGATGAATCCGATTGCGGAACAGTACTTTCCTGCCGGACAGCTTCCGGATCAACTGATGGAACAGATCGTTCCGATCAGTTGGCAAGGAACACCAATCGAACATCAACTAATGCAACTCGACGACGGGCGCGCTTTTGAAGTGACCGTCATTTCGATTCCGCGCGAGCATGACTTCTACATCATCTTAGCGGACCGAACACATGCTTTGACAGAAGAACGGATGCTACGTTCGCTCGGATACCAGGACGCGCTCACTGGATTACCGAATCGTCGTTACTTCGAGGAAGTTCTATCAAATGAATTACCACATTGGCAAGAAGGATCGTTATTGTTCATCGACTTAGATGGCTTTAAAGACATCAATGATCAGTTCGGTCATGACGCGGGGGACTTCGTTCTACAAGAGACCGCAAGACGGCTAGAAGCGGACCTACAGGAAGCGGAGATGGCAGCACGGCTTGGCGGTGACGAATTCATCGTCTTCTTGCATCGGAATCGAGCGGACACGATCCATTACGCAGAAAGTATTCTCAAGCATCTGAATGAGGTATTTCTTTATCAAGCGCAGACGATGCACGTCACGCCTTCGATCGGGATCGCACGTTACCCGGAAGATGGAACGACGACGAGTCTTCTACTGATTCGTGCTGACGAAGCGATGTACACCGTTAAACAAGCAGACAAAAATGCCTATCGCTTCAAATAAAAAGAACGGAATCCGCAGATTCCGTTCTTTTTATCGTGTCATGATTCACGGCGATACTTTTCTTCCTCATACACATCCGGTTGTTCCGAAATCGGACGCTCGAGCGCTTCCCACGATTCGGTCTCGACATCCGGTTCAATGAACTGATCATACGAACCGTCCGATTGGAAATAGGTTTGTGGGACACGGCGTTTACCCTGCTCTTGTTTCTTCACGAAAGATTCCTCCCTCACGCAAAAACATTACTGACGCGAATCAAAATACGGTGAAATCGTACCCTCGACCTCTTCATAGGGGTCAACATAAGACCGACGATTTGTTTGTTTCTTTCGAATGTGACCTAATTGTAATCCTAATTTAGCTGTTTCAGCAGATAATTTCAAGTCAATTTGTCGACTATCATCAACTAGCTCCTGAATGATCGTTTGATTGGCTTCAGCCAACAAGTTAGAATGTGCTGCAATAAACGCTTCGCGTTCATCAAGTAAATGTTGAATCTTACTGATCCAGTCATCATAACTTTCATCGTTAGGTTTTTGATCAAGTAATTCCATTAGTCGTTTCGTCTTGAGGCGAAGCGGATCAAGCGGGCTCATCGTTGCTTCGCGAGTTTCATCGCTTCTTTCCAAGTCTCACGGAATTCTTCTGCAAATCCAATGACTTCATCAATCGCAACGATATCATTCTTGATATTCGCATCGATTAATCGTACTTGCATATAATCGTATAAAGCATTTAAATCTTTTGACAGTGCAATCGACTGATTAAGCGTCAATTGAAGTTCACTGATGATCGCTTGCGCCTTTTGAATATTTGTATTTTTTTGTTCAATCATTCCTTGTTCAATTGCTTGCTTTGAAAGCATCGAAAATTTAATCAACCCTTCGTATAACATAAGCGTTAAATCTTGAGGTAACGCAGTAGTTACTGAGTTTGTTTGATAGGATGCGTATGGGTTCATCTAATTCTCTCCTTACTGTCCTAAATAGGAAGCTAACGATGCAGATTGGCTATTCGCCTGATTCATTGCTTTCTCCATAGCTGCAAAACGACGATAATATGAATTTTCTTTAGTGGTCAACATATCATTTAATCTTTTAATTCGTGAATCCATTTCAGTCATTTCACGTCCCATGGAATACGTAGGAGATCCAGCCCCTTCGAAACCAGCAATACGTGTAATATTAGTTCGTGCGTCAGCAGCTGCATCGCGTATTTGAGGAAGTAGACCTTTTTCTGGATTCGTAAATAATTGATAAACCTCTTCAGGATTGCGTTCAATCGCAGCTTTCAATTTTTCTTCATCTAATTCAATTTTGCCGCCATTCGTAAAATCAGCACCTGTCGCTAAACCGATTTGATACAGTTGGCTCGCTTCTTTACTGTTTGTCGTTGCTGTAGATGAAGTCCATTTTCCTCTTAACGAGTCCATGGCACCTCGAACGATCGTATCACTTTTGAGCATGCCACTCATTGCTTTCTCTTCCCATTTTTTTATCTCGTCTTCAGACAGTTCATCTCTTTGGGCTTTTGTTAAAGGCGTAAAGGTACGATAGCGCTCTTCACGTGTTTTCTTGTTCATCAAATCAATCGTTTCATTATACTTATCAACGAAACCTTTGATATTATCAAAAATCTTTTGAGTATCAGTCGCTGAAGATAAATTTACTGCCTTTCCATCTGTAAATGCTGATTTCAGTGAAATCGTCAGATTATCGATGGTGAAGGTATTTGATGATTGAATTAAATCAATACCATTGACCTTCACTAATGCATCTTTTCCAGCAGTATTCGATGGTAAATTGAATAATGTTTTCGAGGCACTATCCGTGAATTCAATAATTGAAGAAGACCCTGTCGACTTCCCAGTAATGGATATTTTTCCTGATGCCTCATCAAAGAACGCACTGACACCCGTTTTAGCTCCGTTTAAAGCACTAATCACATCTTTAAATGTAGCACCTTGATCAAGAAAAACAGTTTGTGGCTGTCCCGTAGAAGAAGTACGCAATTGTATTTGATACCCAGCTTCATACTGAACAGTTGCTCCTTCCGGAATAACGACTCCATCATCAAATGTTATTTTCCCAGTCGAAGCATCAAATGTATGAGCAAGTGTTAACGTATTACCATCCTTATCCTTAAAAGAAGGAGCATTGTTTGGTAAAGGCTTAATGGTAATCTCCTTTGCCGAAGTAGATAATACCTGACTTCTTTTTCCGACATCCAATCCTAGTGTAGAAACTGCTGTCGTATTTTTAACAGCACTTCCTCCATTACTCACTGTTGCTACATGCGATGGTGATGTTGCTAATTGTGTGACAGAATCAATTGAGATAGCGGTATTTCCACTAGATGGTCCACTGACGACCGTAGCTTTACTTTCATCTGAAGAAGTCGCCTTTTTAGCATAAAAGTTACGACTAAATATCAAATCAACTGCACTACTACGCAAAGTCAAGAGAGAGCGGTTAATTTCACGATAAGCATCTCGTTTCCATTCCGTCACTTGCTTTTTCTGCTCTAAGCGATCGACTGGCACACGCTCCGCCTGCATTAACTGCTTGATTACACTATCAGTATCAATCCCACTTGCTAAACCACCGAATCGAATAGGTGATGACATAGTACTCCTCCTTTTGATGTGTTAAATTCGTTGATCAAAAAGATGATTGAATTCCATGAAAGCAGCAAAAAAATCCAATGACTTCTTGCTAGGAATCTCACGAATCACTTCATTTTTTGAATCAACAATTTGAATATAGTAATCGTTTAATTTTTCATGTTTTACGAATTTCAATCCAGTACGTTGCTGTTCCAATACGCTATTCGCTTTTTCCACAGCTGTTTCTAGTTTTGTAATATGCTGTGGAGTAGGCAACACGACGACTCCTTCTTCAGCGAGTCGATCCTGATTTGCCTCAACGAACACATTTTTAGTTTGTTCATAAGGTAAAACGGAAGACGGCAAATGGAGCCTTACTTCAGATAAGGTCGGATTCATAGATTTCTCCCTCACGTTTTTATTCTCATGTTTTATATCGACCAAAAAGTATTTTTTTTTAGTTTTCTTTTTTGTTCTCTAAATCGTTAAAAATAAAAAAGAGGTAAAACATACCTCTTAAAAAATATTAATTCTATTTAATTTATTTGATCCCATTGAAGAGGAGTTCCACGTTCGATATCATATCGCGCTGTTTTTCCCATGATAGAAATCATATACTTAGGGGGTAATCCATGTCCCGGTCGAATTGATTTCACATGCTCTTTTGTAAAAGTTTCGCCTGCTTTTATATCTTTTACGACAAAAAGAGATCGTGAAAAATTACGATTTTTCACCTTTTTTTCATTTAGTTGGTAGTCTATTTTCCCTAATGATGCTTCTGCATCACGCACAGCATCAACCATTGCCTTAAACTCTTGTGGATCAAGAGAAAACGAAGCATCTGGTCCTCCGATTGCTTTATCAAGAATAAAATGCTTTTCAATTACTTTAGCACCTAATGTCGTCGCAACAACTGGTGCTATGATCCCTAATGTATGATCAGACAATCCGACTTCCACATCAAATGTTGCTTTCATGTTCTGCATAGTTTTTAAATTCGCTTCTTCAATTTTAGCAGGATAAGACGAAGTACATTTTAATAAAATAATTTCTTCATTACCAGCTCGTTTGCAAGCAGCTATCGCCTCGTCAATTTCTTGCATCGTCGCAATACCAGTCGAGATGATGACTGGTTTTTGTTTAGAAGCAACATATTCAATAAGAGGTACATCCGTAATTTCAAACGATGCAATTTTATATGCGGGCACGTTGAGACTTTCTAAAAAATCTACGGCAGAAGAATCAAAAGGACTTGAAAAACAAATAATTCCTATCTCTTTGGCATAATCCATTAACTCCTTATGCCATTCCCATGGCGTGTACGCTTCTTTATATAAATCGTACAGCGTTCTTCCGTCCCAAATCGTTCCTTGATTTAATTGAAAATATTGATTAGAGCAATCAATCGTGATTGTATCGGGTGTGTATGTTTGTAATTTAATCGCATCTGCTCCTGCTTCTTTCGCTGCCATCATTGTCTTTTTTGCAATTTGAATGTCATTTCCATGATTTGCAGATAGTTCAGCAATGATAAATACGCCATTTGAAATATCTTTATTCGCAATCTTCATTAGTCTTATCCCCTAATCTCGTACGTATATTGAGAAGCACCATTTAAAATTGATTGTGCAAATGATCGTTTGAAACCAACTCTTTCAAAAGTTTTTATAGATGCTTTGTTTTCATCTGAAATCCAAGCAAATACTTGTGAAACATTAGGAAATTTTTGCTGGAGGTAATCTATACTTTGGTAAATGAGAGTTTTGCTTAATCCTTTACCTAAAATAGATTGAGCTAGACTAATACTAATTGTTGCTGATTTATCATTAATTTCATATCTTATTTGACCTACTAATTGATCAAACTCGTCAATAACTACTAAAAACAAATGAGTTTTAGAATTTATTGTTTCTTTGAACCACTGGATATGAGATTCCCATTCAATTGGTCGAGCATTCAAAGAATATTTTCGAACATACTCTTGATTAGATAGTTCAAAAACAAAAGCACAATCGCTTTCTTTCGCAGTTCTAATACTTAGTCGATGACTAGTTACTTCTTCGTAACATAAAGCATTAATAATTCGTTCTGAACCTAGTCCATCTATCAATCCATCTAGTCGTTCCATGATTTTTTTACGAAATGGTATCGAAAACATCCGCTGCAATTCTATCTCAAATTTCTCAGAAAATTTTTCCTCTTCCCAACAAAGTATCGTTTGAATGAGTTGTTTATTTCTTAATGAGCTTAGATTTCCTCTTTGATTATCTGCAATTTGTATCGGAATGAACGGTGTAGAGGTTGCAATCAATTCGTAAATAGTTTGCCCGGCTGCAGTAATTGCAAAATCCGAAGCAATCATTAATTTTTGCATTTCGTGACTCGATAAATAATTATGTAAAACGATATTCCTATATTCCTGAATCAATCCTTCTCCGAAATGCGACGAATCTAAATTCCCTAACACAATATTAATTTTACATTCCGGATCAATTTCGTTGATTTTTTTTAATATCGTTCGAATTAATTCTATTTGATTCGTTCCACCCATCGTTAATAGAATTTCATTAGTCTTCTGAACATGCTTTTTGTTGGCAATTGATTTATAAGCGTCTCTTAATATAATGTATTTGCTACCTATTAGCAGATCTCTAGTTTCTTTTGTAGCTTGAAGAGAGGCTCGTACAACAATTCCTTTAGGATATTCAATTCTTGACATATCGTCTAGGTATAATACTTTTTTTGAATGTTCACTAACGAATTGACAGACTTGTTTTGAAGCAATATATGAATCCACAATATAATGAACAGATGTTTGAATATTATTTCTTAGATATTCGAAAGAAGTCCAATCAACAATGGAATAATTTCGATTCTGTAAAATATCGATATTAAGAAGTTCACTATTAATAATCATTTCGACATCAATTTTCCTTTTTACTAATTCATCATATAGTGAACTGCACCTCGAAAGATGTCCATAACCAGTTTTCTTTCCTCCCTCAGTCAGAATTACGACCTTCATTTCCATCTCATCCTTTTGATTTAATTTCTTTTTGTTGAATATGCATATTAATATCATTCAACTTCTTTTCTTGCTTAAAAACATCTAAAATATCATTTAGATAGAAGTCGTGTTTTCCATAATAAAGCCGTTCATAGATTTCGTTAATTAGTTTAAAATCTTCTGGAGTATCTAATGTCCATCTGAACATAGAGTAGTTAACTGGATTCTTCAGCAATTCTACTTTTGAAATATGTTCGTACATAAATGGTGTTACATGTTCACGTTGGTAATCAAAATCGGCTTTCTCAAAAGCCTGTTGTAATGCTTGGAAAGAAAAAATTTCTGCATCTAATCCCCTAGGAAAAGTCCTATCTTCGATTTTTTTACCAACATTCGTAGCGATTTCGCAATTTGATTCATGATATTTACGGACTAATTCATTCAAAACAATAGGATCAACTAAAGGGCAATCCGAAGTAATCCTAACGATATGATCAGCATCACTTGATACTGCAGCTTGGTAGTAACGTTCTAGTACGTTTTCAGAACTTCCACGAAATACCTTTACCCCATAACGTTTAGCTTCTACTTCCACTACATCATCTTCTTTTAAAATTGTAGTTGCTACAATAATTTCATCTATTTCTCTCGCTTGTTGTACGCGTTCAATCACATGATTCAAAACCGTCTTCTCTTTTAACTTCATCATGATTTTTCCAGGTAATCGTGTTGATCCCATTCTCGCTTGAATGATTGCTACTGTTTTCATCAGGTCTCTTCACTTTCTATAATGATTCAGAATTTTTATAACTGCGGTAATGACATCATTAATATCATCTACACTCATTTTAGGAAAAAGTGGCAGTGTCAAAATTTCTTCGTATAATTTCTCAGCAACTGGATATGTCTCTTTACCGTATCCAAGTTGCTGATAGTAAGGCATCTTGTGAACAGGGATATAATGAACGTTGACACCGATATTTTCTTTCATCAGCTCTTCGTAGATCACTTTTCTAGAAACTTTCATTTTTTCTGATTGAAGTCGAATAATGTATAAATGCCAACTTGAATCACCGTCAGGATGTTGAGCAGGAATACGAATCTCATCCCTACTTTCAAATGCTTCATTATATAAAGAAACATAATGTTTTCTCCTCGATAAGAAGCGATCTATCTTTTTTAATTGATTTGCTCCAAGAGCTGCTTGTATATCTGTCATTCGATAATTGAAACCTAAAGACTGCATTTCATAGTACCAAGGACCATGAGGTTCGGTCATTAACTGCTGATCTTTGATAATGCCATGTGAACGGAATTGTAATAATTTTTGATAATAGACGTCATCGTTAGTCGTAATAACACCACCCTCACCCGACGTGATGTGCTTTACCGGATGGAAGCTAAACATCGTCATATCACTTAATCCACCAATGCGCTTCTTTTTATACGAAGCACCTAACGCATGTGCAGCATCTTCAATAACGACTAAATTGTGTTCTTGAGCGAGACGATGAATTTCATCCAACTCAGCTGGTTGTCCAGTAAAATGGACTGGAATGATTGCTTTCGTTTTTGATGTGATTTTTTCTTCAATTTGCTTAGGATCTATATTGTAGGTACTATCATCGATATCAGCAAATACTGGAGTTCCTCCCTGATAGAGTACACAATTCGCACTGGCAGCGAACGTCATAGGGGTCGTAATAACTTCATCCCCTTCTTGAATTCCTGCGGCAAAGCATGCGCCATGTAAAGCTGCCGTTCCATTTGAAAAAGAAACTGCATACTTTGCTCCGACGTAATTAGCAACTGCTTCTTCAAACTCCAATATGGCAGGTCCTGTTGTCAAAAAATCACTTTTTAATATCTTTACGACAGCCTCGATATCATCATCTTCAATCCATTGTCTACCATAAGGTAAAAATGTATCTCTTACTGGTACTTGGCTCACTGTAAACATCTCCTCATCAAGCTATTCAGTCTGTCACTAGTGCCCGTAGATCTTCTACACTCAACCAGTCATCGTTCACATTACTTATGTAAGTAAAACCTTCTGGAAGAGATGTGCCTCCATTCATATGTTCATTACTCCACCATGGGAATTCTGGTTGAATTACAAAATGGTCCGCATATTCTAGTGTATGGCGAGCATCATCTTCGGTAATCATTGCCTCATGCAATTTTTCTCCAGGTCGAATACCTACGATTTCAGTAGTACATTCCGGCGCAATCGCTTTAGCTAAATCGAGAATATTCATACTTGGGATTTTAGGAATGAAGATTTCTCCACCTTTCATTCGTTCTAAGCTATCAATCACGAATTGTACACCTTGATCTAAAGTGATCCAAAAGCGTGTCATGCGCTCGTCTGTAACCGGAATGACCGTCGCCCCATCCTCTTTCAATTTTTTAAAGAACGGTACCACACTACCTCGACTACCAACTACATTTCCATAGCGAACTACAGAAAAGCGAGTTTCTTTATCTCCAGCATATGAATTTCCCGCAACGAACAATTTATCAGAAGCTAATTTCGTCGCACCATATAGGTTGATTGGACTCGCCGCTTTATCTGTACTTAAAGCAATGACCTTTTTTACACCGCGATCAATAGCAGCTTCTATGATATTCTGTGCTCCATGAATATTTGTCTTAACTGCCTCAAATGGATTATATTCGCATGCTCCGACATGTTTTAACGCTGCCGCATGGATAACAATATCGACGCCATCAAAAGCACGATATAAGCGATCCTTGTCTCGAACATCTCCGATGAAAAAACGAACTCTCGGATCCGTAAATTCTTGAGCCATTTCATACTGCTTTAATTCATCACGACTAAAGACAATGACTTTTTTTACGTTTTGTTTAAGTACTGATGCTATAAACCTTTTACCAAATGAACCTGTTCCACCCGTAACTAATATCGTCTGATTCGTAAACATTTTTAAATTCTTCCTCTCTCATGCAAAAATGCATCAGTTAAATATTTTTGTTACCTTATCGTTTCTACGCATGTTTGCTTAATGGTATAAAGTTGATTTTCTAGTTCTTGAATCGATTCAACCATCCGTGACAAAATAGAAAGACGCATTGCACTTGTCCGATTATATCGATTATGAATTTTTATTTTGTTTTGAATGATTAACAAATTAACTAGTTGCAGCGGCATTATATGTGTACGGAAAAAAGGAGCTTCAATCATCGCATCCCAATCAAGTAGTATTTTTTCAAATTCATCTACGGTTACTGCTTTTTTATACATGGTACGCTTCAATCGTTTTTCAAGTGTTTGTAAGCGTTCTAAAATACTATCTAATAATTCTTGAACATATTGGATTGATGCGTCTAGTTCTAAAATATTCTTGTTATCCACTTTTTTTAGGTTGCGTTTTTTGATTAAATTTGTTTGTAATGATTTAAGTGATTGATAGGGTACACCTTCAATAAGGGCACCTTTTTCCGCATAGTTAACTAATTTTTCTGATAAGCCACAGTTTAATTTGATTAAAGCTTGATATCCACTTAAAAATCCAAATAAGATTGGTGTCGTCTTTCCCATCTGACCATTATTTAAAGGAACATCGTATAACGTTTCATGCATTTGGCCATCTGTAGAAGAAACCTGTTTAACAGAAGCACTATAATATTCGCCTTTCCTTAATGCTAAATCCTGTCCAATTAATCCAATAGAATCAAATCCTAAATAATTTGCAAAGGCAACTGCTGCTAATGCCACAGTAGGGTAAGAGGTAAATGATGTTTTTGAATACGCCAACAATTCTTGTGATATTTGTGAATCTGCATATGGAATCAACAGCCCTTTTGCGCGTTGTGGTATCTGATGGTTTACTTGTAACGAATAAACTAATGGGACATCTAATTCAATGTCTTTAAAGAAGTGAGCATTTGCTTCTCCTGCATCAATCGAAACTACAAAATCAGGACGAATTCCATGTTCATACAATACTTTTACCGTCTGACCAATCGCAATAATGTAATATGCGTTCTGTGCTTGTTTAAGATATGGAATAGCTTCTTCTAATGAAGGTCCCCCTGCGATCATCAAAGCATTACTTCCTATATATTGATGTTTCAAACAGCTAACATCTAAAATATAATCTGATTTTCCACTTAAGTACTTAGCATTTCGAAACGATTCTTGATACCAACTTTCTGTATATACTTTTCGTGTCGTTAAATTGATTAAGCTTTCTCCCAAATAGTTTCTAACCAATTTTAAAAGTTCAAGCAATACTTGGGTATCTTTGTAAAGAGGATGTTTGATGACTTCCGTTTTCAAACCAACAAAGGATTGAAACTTTGATTGCAATAACATCTTACTATCGTCTTTTGAATCAAGAAACGATAGTACCATATCGGTTTTCACATTTGAAGGTAAGTTGAATGGATCGATTGTAAGAACATGATAACTTTTTAACAACTCTTTATGAATCATTCCACTTCCATATCCTAAAAGAATGATTGCTTCTGTATCATCATTAATTTCTAATTGTAATTGCTTTAAAGTTGACGTTGTTTCATTTATAAAGTAATAACTGTCGTCATGTTGCTTCACAAGAGCCATTTCATTCTCGTGATATCGAAACGGATAGACGATTTGCTTCTGATGTTCAACTGCTAATAACGATTCGTATTCTGTAATTAATAATTGTAAATTATCGTAGACTACATTAGCATACAATGATTGATTATTTTTCTTTATAGATCGAAGCTCCAACATATTTTCCGCCGTTCTAATACCATTAGAATGAATCTTTTCCCCAAACAGCCGAATCATTTCAACAATTTCGTCGAATAAATCCCATTCTTTGTTTTCACCAAGTACGGAAATCTGATTCGAAATCTCTCGAAGTTCTTTTACTATGTTATGTAATTGTGACATAATTAACTCCTTTATTTTTAAAAAATATATCCATATATAGTATACATTTTCAATGTATGAATATCGATAAACTAACAATTTTACAAAAAAAGAGAGACAGACGAAATGTCTGCCCCCTCTTTTTTAAACGGATCAAAGTTATGATTAACGTAACAACTGAAGTACAGCTTGTGGCTGTTGGTTCGCTTGAGCAAGCATAGCTTGAGCAGCTTGGTTCAAAATGTTGTTTTTCGTGAAACTCATCATCTCTTTTGCCATGTCTACGTCACGTACACGAGATTCAGCAGCTTGAAGATTTTCAGATCCAACATTTAAGTTGTTAATTGTGTGTTCAAGGCGGTTTTGAGTCGCCCCAAGTTTTGAACGCTCAGAAGATACTTTTTCAATCGCAGTGTTGACTGTAGTAATAGCGCCATCAGCACCAGCTTGAGTAGAAATATCAACTCCTTGTACACCTAAACCAGTCGCTGTCATATTTGAAATTTTTAATTCGATATTTTGAGTAGCATTAGCACCAATGTGGAATTTAAGTCCGTTTGCTGAGAAACCGCCGCTCATCAATGTTTTTGTGTTGAACTCTGTATTGTTTGCAATCCGTGAAACTTCACTTGTGAGTTCTGCTACCTCTTTTTGAAGCTCAGCACGGTCTTCATTTGTGTTCGTATCGTTTGATGATTGAACTGAAAGTTCACGCATCCGTTGAAGGATCGAGTGTGTTTCATTCAATGCGCCTTCAGCTGTTTGAATGAGTGAGATTCCATCTTGTGCGTTACGTGAAGCTTGATCCAAACCACGAATCTGACCGCGCATTTTTTCAGAGATCGCAAGACCTGCTGCATCATCTCCAGCACGGTTGATACGGAGACCAGAAGAAAGTTTCTCCATTGATTTACCAGAGTTAACTGTGTTAGCACCCATGTTACGGTGTGCGTTCATTGCATTAAGGTTGTGATTGATAATCATTGTAATTTCCCTCCATAGGATAAGTTTTTTGTCTCTTTGAAGATCCGTCTTCTCCGAGATGTGCCCCCTGGCCGGCCCAAGGGCGACACGGTAGAATTAGTCGATGACTGCTTCCACCCTATATATCGTCGTCCCTCCGAAATGTTTAATGCTTTTTTCAAAAAAATCCAAAAAAAATCGTACATCCTGTTTTAGGATGCACGATTTCTCATCAATCAAAGACGCGTCGCGCCTGTTTCTTCCTGTAATTGCTCCGCTACCGCAACTAGTTCTTCCATCGCGCCGTTGACTTCACCGAGCGAAGCTGCTTGATGGCTTGACGCTTGTAGGACTTGCTCCGCGTGTTTTGATGCTTCCTCGACCATCGCGAGGATATTCGCTGTCGTTAGACCGACTTGATCAATCTCTTGATCCGATTTGACGACGAGTTGGTCGACCGATTTCACGCGTGAGTAGACATGCTCCGTCGAGTGATGGATCTCTTCGAATGACGAACCGGCCTGCTCGACGAGCCCGACACCTGTTGCGACTTCATTTTGGACATCCGTCATCGCATTCGCTGTATCATTGACGAGACGTTTGACGCCTGAAATCAAATCCGTAATTTCTTTTGCTGATGTTGCCGTTTGTTCTGCGAGCTTCTTCACTTCTGCTGCAACGACAGCAAAACCACGACCTGCTTCACCCGCACGAGCCGCTTCGATCGAAGCATTCAAGCTGAGTAAGTTCGTCTGAGCAGAAATATCACTGATGACGTCCGTAATGCGTGAGATTTCACCTGTCATATCCGTCAATCGACCGTTGAGCGTCGCTGACTGCTCCATCTTCTTCGAAATCATATGCATCGCTTCGACCGAATCCGTCGCGAGGGTTTTCCCGTTCTGCGCTTCCGTCTGCATGACTGTCGCTGATTTCAACGCTTCGTTCATTTCTGCTGCGACTTCATCCATCGTCCGCTTGACCGCACCGAGTGCATCCATCGATAGGTAAGCTTGATCGACGTTTTCGTTCATTTTGGCGGATAGTTCTGCCATCGCTGAACGAATGCTTTCGCCAGACGCGTTACCTTCTTGAACAGCCGCTGCGATTTCTTGCGCTGAAGCCGTCAGTTTATCGCTTGAGCTCCCCATCTGTGTTGCTTGTTTGCGGATATGTAAGACCATTACTTCAAGCTCATGCATGAGCTGATCGACTTCATCTCCACGTTTCGCTTCTTCAAAGTCAACGTCGAAGTTGCCGTTTGCGACTTCGCGTGCTGTCTCGGTCGCCTTTTCAATCGCTTTGATTGGCTGACGGAGAATGAGTTGTGTCAACGTCGTTCCGATCAAGGAGAGGAGAAGACCGATACCCGCCCCAATCCAGATCGCATTCGTATCCGCGACATCAAGCCCACGGTGTAGATATAAGACGAGTTGTGCTGAGATACCACTTGTGATGGCTGAGATCACCAATACCCAAAAGAACAATCGTAACTTCAAGTTTCTTCGAAATCTTTTCATAACTGCGACTTCCCTTCTTGGTTCTTCTTTTCACCGTTCTCTCTATCGGTTGATAATGAAAGCGGTTTTAGCAAATTGACCTGATTTCAGAATAAAATTACCAAATCTCTCCCATACAAAAAATCCTCTTTCCCTTGTGTTATCAGGAAAAGAGGATACGGGTATCAGTTACGGTTGATTTCGACGTATTTATAAGAAATATCCGTTCCGACATTATGACGCGCGAGATTCTTCACTTCCGTGTTTTGCAAGAAGGCATTCTTCCGTTGGTAGACCGGTGAGATTGCTTGATCGTCGAGTAACAAGCTTTCCGCTTTACTGAGTAACGCGAGACGCTTGTCTTGATCGAGTTCACTTTCAGCCTGTTTCAAGAGACGGTCATACTGTTTGTTCGAGTAGTCCATCATGTTGAACGGGTTACCGGTTGTGAACAAATTCAGGTATGTCGTCGCATCCTGATAGTCCGGTGCCCAGCTCGCGAGTGACAAATCGTAGTCCCCTCGTCCCTCACGGGCGAGACGCTCTTTCTTCGGAAGTGACAACAGTTTAACGTCGACGTTTTGTTTCTTCAACGCCCCTTGGATGTACTCACCGATTTTTTTCGAGACGTCGTCGTCTTCAATTAACATCGTCAATTCAAGATTTTGCTTCGCTAGCACTTTGTTTGCCGCTGCTGCATCGTACGACGATTCGATTTGGCGTGTACTATCGTATTTCGGATCAAGTTCTTGTGGTACGATGTAGTCCGCAGGGAGTGATCCGTTTCCGAGCAACGTTTCTGTCAACGCTTTTTTATCATATGCCGCGTCGATTGCTTGACGTGTTTCCTTGTCCTTCAAGGCTTCTGTCTTTTCGTTCATCCGGATGAAAAACATCCGCGAATCGCTGAACGTGTTGTACTCTTTTTGATCCTTGTACGTCACAACGTTCTCCGAGTTGAGTGGCGCGACATCGAGTTCTCCCGACTCGAACAAGTTGATCGCAAGCATCGGATCCTTGATGATTTTAACGTCGACTTCGTCAATCTTGACGTTCTTCCGATCTGCGTACTCAGCGTTTTTCGCGAGCGTATAACCTTGCTCCGCTTGATACTTCTTGAACGTAAACGGTCCGTTGTAGACGTTCGTTTTCGGATCCGTCCCGAACTGCTCGCCTTCTGCTTTGACGATATCTTCTCGTACAGGCATATAGGTACCGAACGTCGTCATGCTGAGGAAGTATGGTGTCGGACGTTTCAGTTCGATTCGAAGTGTCTCGTCGTCGACCGCTGTCGTTTTTTCGACTGGCTCGAGCAAGTAAGCGAACGGTGAGTTCGTTTTGATGACGCGCTCGAACGCATAACGGAAGTTCTCTGCTGTGACAGGCTTTCCGTCAGACCATTTCGCATTCGGGTCGAGCTTGAACGTATAGACTTTTCCGTCTTCAGACATACTATGTGATTTCGCTGCCGCCGGAACAAGTTCGTTGTTCGCGTCGAAGCGATAGAGTCCTTCGTAGATTTGGTTGAAGATGTTTGACGTGATAGCGTCTGCCGGGTCGACCGACAGAAGATCATAGCTCTCCATCGTATGCAGGACCTTCTTATCTGCTTTTTTCTCTTCTGCTGGTTCTGTCGTTGCACATCCTGCTAGTAGGACTGCCGTACTCGCCGCTGCGATCAATGTCTTTTTCATGTGTCGTGCCTCCTGAGAAATATGATGAGCGTTGGATGATTCGGCATACCTTGACGTACAACAAAAGGCGCCCTCTACGCATAGCTAACAGCTAATGCATAGAGGACGCCTGTATCCGCGCGGTGCCACCTCTGATTGAGACGAAGAATCGTCTCCACTTGTCGCTGGTCCAACAACCAGCTAGCCCGGTAACGGGGGCAACCGTCCTGTCTACTCGAAGGTTCAACAGGCTCTCAGCGGTCCATTCTCGTTCAGCTTACCGTGTCAGGCTCTCACCATTCCTGACTCGCTTGGTCGGCAGTGTTGAAGATACTTACTCCGCGTCGTCGATGTAATTGATATGGCTTAACTTGTTGTTTACTTTACACGGCTTGTTTTTCGCTGTCAACGAAAAAAACTCAGAACGGATGGTCTTCTTGTTTTTCTTGCTCGCGACGGACCGGACGTGGTCGAATCGGTTCGACGTGTTTGACATGTGTTCGCGTAACGATTCGGTTACTGAGTGCTGCGTCAAGTAAGATCGTAATCGCTGCTGCTATGTGTAAGAACATCCCGACGACCGGAATGACCCCGACCGTTGATGCGACGATCCCGACGATGTTCCCTTTTGAGACATTCCCGGCACGTGCCGTCAATACGACGACGACGATGTGAAACGCGAGCATCAACCACAGGGCATTATAACCTGAGAAAATGACGATTGAACCACCTAAGAGCGGAATCCCGAGCACCGCCTCCATTCCACCTGATACCCACTTCAACGTCCGCAATGAATCCTGTCGACTCTCCATGACGTCGCCTCCTCTTTTTTTCCATATGTCTAGTATACGACGGATTAAAGAAAAGGTTCCAACGTTTTTGTTTAGTTTCTGTAATAATAACCATAAAAAAAGCAATCGACGAATGTACTCAAGTTTTGCTCCCTTTCCTCAGGCGAAACACAAGCCGCGACTCTTTCGCTTCAAGCGAAGAGCCGGGTCTTGTTTGTCTCTAACAGCGCAACTTCGCTTTTTCCTGTAGGAGTGGAGCAACTTGAGTATCCAGCATGCACTGGAATATCCGTCAATCGCTCATGATTTTAGACCGCCAACACATGGAACTGATACCCACGATGGACGACGAACCCTGCTTCTTTGTAAAGATCGAGCGCACGATCATTATCCGTTTCGACATCGAGTTCGAGTTGTGTCCGACCTGTTCGGAACAACGCTTGAACCATCAGCTTCAGCATCTTTTTACCATAACCATTACCTTGCGCTTCTGGACGAACCGCGAACGCATGGATGCTCGCTTGCGTATCGGAAGCAAGGTAGGCACGGATGACGCCGACCGGTTTGCCGCTTGCGACACCGATGAACGTGATGCGGTCATCAGATTCGATTGCTTGATAGATCGACTCTGCTTCTTCATCCGTGTTCCCGAACGATTTACCAAGCGTCTCGACGATGAACGGACGATCGCCCGCTGTCGCTTCGCGTAATTCGAAATCCGGATCGGCTTTTAAGAACAACTGCGCCTTCTTCAAAATCATATTGTACTCGGTCATCCGGTACTCGGCACCTAATCCTTCAAGGACGGCTTGACCTGAGCTACTTGCATCGTCAATGACGAACGTGAATGCTTCGACGCCTGCTTCCGTTGCGCGCGCCCGTGCCGCTTCAACGAGTGCCGTGAAGATTCCTTGTTTCCGGTAATCCGGATCAACGAAGACGTTTAGTTCCCATTCCGTCGGTAAGTACGCGAATGCTTGTAAGTACCCGACGAGTTGCTCACCGTCATAAATTGCGAAGTCGTTCTCGCCAACCCAATCGGCTGCGACTTTTAATTCAATGCCATCGTGATCGTTGACACATTTTTCGAGTTGTAATACATCTGTTGTTTGTTTGACGTCTGTGACGTTCCATTCCATATTCATTCACCTCATTTTCAACTATACCGAACGAACAAAAGAAGCACTAGCAAAAGCTAGTGCTCATTGCAGTTTAAATGTCTTCATCATCTGCGGGACGTCCTTGACGATCAAGTTCTCGATCGCTTTCTTGCCGACAGCGCCTTTGACGGCTTCCGTCGGTAAGACGTAGTAGTACGTTTTACTCCCTTTCGTCCCGAGATATGTACCATATCCGATTTCACGGTCGAACTGTTTTTTCGAGAGCTTCTTCGGCTCATAGTTCAAGTTGACGAGCAGTTGGTTCGCTCCTTTAACTTTATAGTACAACGCGAACGTGCCGCTCCGCGTGATGACACCGTATTTCGACTTGACTGTCTTGTTCTTGACGAACTCAACTTTATCTTGTTGGATCGCCTTTTTCAAAACATCTGTCGTCTTGACTGTATAGCCGAATGTCTTGTTTTCGACGACTCCTTTGCTATACGTCACGTTACTTGCGGCAAATCCCGTCACCGGAGTCAGACATGCTCCGAGTAATACTCCTGTCATTGCGATTCGTTTCATGCTGACTCCCCCTAAAATGATTGGTAGTAATGGATTCCCTTTTGTGAAATAGGTAAACTCTATTCTCGAAAAAGATTTGACGGAATTGTCTAAATTTCTTACGATAGGGATAACGAAACGAAATGGGGTTAAAGCGATGACTGAACAAGAACAATTAACGCAAGAACAGCTCGATAACTTGCTCAAGAATGCGTTTGCAATGCAGGTTCCGATCCTCGAGAAGTTCATGAAGGATACACACGATCGTTATGCACTCGCAACGACGTCTTTCAAGCGTGACATGGAAGCGATGAAAGAGACGGAATGGCATCAGTTCTTCGCGAGTAAACTGTTACCGCACTTCTTCCTCGAGCACCTCGGATTCGGTGCCTCGTTCCGCTTCAACGGACACGATAAGGAAGTCAGTCTTCCGGAAAACGTCGTACCGGTCCGTAATGATGCCGATGAGCAAATCGATAAAGTCGTCCTTGGGGTTAAAAAGGCGATGCAAGACGAGCACATCAAGAACCACGATCTCGTCGCTAACTTCTATAAAGAAACACTCGAACTCGCTTGCCAGATGGGCAGTCGTGTCGGGATGAGCGATGAGTTCTATACTCTCGTTAAACCGAGTCTCGTTCATGCGAACGAAGGCGAATAATCGTTGAAATTCAAGAGAGGTCAGTTCCGGAAAGCTTTCCGAGAACTGACCTCTCTTTTTGTGTAACGAATTGGTCCAATCAAAACCGAACGTAGAACACCGCTCCCCCACCGCTTCGATCTCGAACACCATAATCAAATTGATGACTATCAAGGATCATCCGACTGATCGCAAGACCAAGTCCATGACCGGCACTGCCTTCTTGTTTGACGTAGACGTCCCAAATCGTCGCCCGGTCTTCTTCTCGGACTCCCGCTCCTTCGTCCTCGACCGTCAATTCGTCATGCGTTAAGCGAACGGTAACCGTCCCGCCGACGGGTGAAGCAAAATGGGCGTTCATCAGAAAGTTCATCAAGACGCGTTCAAACATGCGTGGATCAAGGGACTGCCTCGTTGACTTAAGATCCGTCGCCAGCGTCAGTCCTGCCTGCGTGAACGTTCCACGCAGGCGTTCGACTGTCGCAAGCACCAGTTCATCGAGTGCCACATCCGTCTTTTCAAGCGGCATCCGTCCACCAGCAAGCTTCGAGTAAAGCAACGTCTCATCAATCAGATGACCGAGTCGATCCGTCTCCTCGATGATGCTCGTCGTCACGTCGGGCAATTCAGCAACGGGAATGACACCTGCCGCGAGTGCCTCGGTCTCGTTTCGAATGATCGCGAGCGGCGTCCGCAAGTCATGGGTGATGCCAGCAATGAACGTCTTCTGTAGATGATCCTTTTGTTTCAGTTGTGTCTGCATCTCGTCGACCGCGTCAATCAACTCTCCGACTTCATCCTTCGGTCGCGCTGGCAAGACGACGTCTGTCTCGCCGGCACCAATCTTTTGAGCAACAGACCGAAGCGTCACGATCGGTCGCGTCAGGTGCCGTCCCATGTAGTAAGCAAGCAGTGATGCGAGCAGCAACGTCACGAGTAACGCGAGTCCAATCGCGAGATATACACCACTCAGCGCACTACTCGCAAGTGGTGCTTGTCGGACCGTCGTGATGCGCGTTCCGTCAACCGTCAACTGATACGTCAGCAACCGTTCATTTTGCACTTCAATGACATCTTCCTTCTTGAGATTATCAAGAAGTGGCAACCGCCCCGCCGGTCCGCGCGCCCCAATCCGTTGCGTCAACCCGTCGGTCGTCAAAAACCCTTGAATATCACGCGGTATCGGCGTGTCGGCTTCAAGCGCTTGTTTAATGATGTTCGCTTCCCGGGCGAGTTGATCGTACCGTTCACCTTCTGCGAACCGATTGACGAGGAACGCCGTCAAGACGAAACTGAGGATCCCCATCACGAGCAGCGGACCCACGACAGCGTATAAAAACTTACGCATCAAAGGACGTCGTTTCATTCAATCGCCTCCAATCGATAGCCGACCCGGTGCACCGTCTTCAATTGTTGTTTAATGATAGGCAACTTATCCCGTAATTGTTTGACGTGTGTATCGACGGTTCGGGTATCGCCACCGAATGCATAGCCCCAGACATCATCAAGAATCTGATCCCGACTCAGTGCCTCACCGAGGTGTTCAATGAAATAGAGCAACAGTTCGAACTCCATCTTCGTGAGACTGACCGCCCGCTCCCCTGTTTTGACTTGGCGTCCCTTCTCATCGATCGTCAAGTCACCGAACGCATGACGAGCGACCGGACGGACTTTTAATGCCCGTTCGAGCCGGATCGTCAACTCCTTCAGGACGACTGGTTTGACGAGATAATCATCGGCACCGAGTTCGAGTCCAAAGACGCGATCATCTGCCTCTCCACGCGATGTCATCATAAAGACGACCGGCGGCTGAACTTGTGATTTGATGCCTGGTACGAGTGACCAACCGTCACCGTCCGGTAAGCGGACGTCGATTAAGACAGCATCAAACGCTCTCGTCAGGCACTGCTTCGCCTCTGCTAACGAACCGGCAATCGTTACCTCATATGCATGGTGACGCAGGAAACGGGCCGTCACCTGTGCTAATTTTTGTTCATCTTCAATCAATAGTACGTTCATCATCATCCCTCCACCCTTAGTGTAGCGCCTTTTTGCCTTCATTTGCCTTTCTTCGCAGTTTCTTTGCAACTTCCTCACAACTTCTCTTTCGTGACCCTCTACCATAAAAGGTGAAAGGAGTGATCATCCCATGACATTCAAAAAACAATGGATCACTGCATTGACAATTAGCGCATTAACAGTCGGAGGCGCGTCAGCATATGCTGCGACGAACGACGACTCGAGCACAACAAAACAAGCGAAACACGGGCACCACTTCGAAGGTATGAAAAAGCATGACATGACGTTACTCTTGAAAAAATTGAACCTGACACAAGCTGAGGCAGATGCTGCCCGGGAGAAAGGGCAATCAATCGCTGATCTCGCAAAAGCAAAAGGGATCTCGTTCGCTGATTACAAGAAGGCAGAACTCGCAGCAGCGAAGGAGCAGCTCGCAAGTCTCGTTAAATCAGGCGACTTAACGCAAACGCAAGCAGACGACATGTTGAAGCGCCAAACGGAACGGTTCAGCGGCGTCAAGAGCTACGCTGAACTCAAAGACAAAATGCCGATGGGTCGCCACGGTGGACCAGGTTTCTTCAATGAATCATTGATCGCTGACGTCCTGAAAGCACTTGGACTGAGCCAGTCGAAGTTCGACGCAGCGAATCAATCGCTTGCTGCTTATGCGAAGGCACAGTCGATCAAGTTCGCCGACTATAAAAAAGCATTGCTTGCAGCGCAAACGAGCGAACTCAATCAACTCGTCAAAGACGGAAAGATGACAAAAAAACAAGCAACGGAAATCAAGTCTCGTCTGACTGAGGAATATAAGGACGCGAAGAGCTACGACGATCTTCCGGAGCGCGGCGAACACGGCAAGCGTGGTGACCATGGACCAGGTGGTGTCTTCGGCGACTCGACGTCAGCGATTCTAAAAGCACTTGGACTCGATGAAGCGAAGTTCAAGGAAGCGAATCAACCCTTACCTGAATTCGCGGAAGCAAACAAGATTGCTTACGCCGATTTCGAGAAAGCCGTCCTGGCAGCACAAACTGCTGCGATTGATCAACAAGTCAAAGATGGCAAGCTGACAGAAAAACAAGCGAAACAGATCAAGGAACACATCCAGTCCCGCGCAGATGATGTCTCAAGCTACGCTGACCTCAAAAAAGGTCCAGCACGCGATGGTCATGGTCCAGGACACGGACATGGTCCGGATGGTGACATGCCAGGCGCACCGGATCAAGGAGCAGATGCGGATCCGAACGCCAGTGACACTTCGATCGATTTAGCGATTTAACATATAAAACGAAGCTCATACCGTTGAGCTTCGTTTTTTGTCGTACTTGACCTCTTAATTTTGAAATAAAATTGCATCGTTTTCTAACTTTCCATTCGTTTTTTTGAAATAATAGTCTATTGTTTAAGGAATCATTGCAACGATTCTCCCCTTCATCCGATAGTAAGACTGAAGCGTTACTACGTATGGAGGTGAAGAGATGGCGTTTTTTGAGGCCATGAAAACAATCCGACGATCGGATACGGCACCGATTCATATCGGCGGGCTTGAAGTATCTCGTCTTGAACAATCAGAAGCCTTTTTCCATCATCAAACCGATGCGATTTTTGTCTTTGATGCTGCTGGTACGATTATCTATTTCAATGAACATCTTCCAGAAATCCTAGGATACTCGGAACATACCTTATACGAGCACTTTTCCGTGTTTAATCCTCCGGATCAAATGGAGGCGGTCTCGCAATTTTTCCAGCGTGCGTTACAAGGGGAAACGGTTCATTATACAGCAAGAGGATTGCACGCAGACCAACATCTCGTCACCTTAAAGATCACGAATATGCCGATTGAACAGGAAGGACATGTCATCGGTGTCTATGGAGTCGCGCGTGATGTGACACGCGAAAAACAACTCGAAGAAGACGTCTCGGAAATTCGCTCCCAACTGGAGCTGACCAAGCAGGTGCCTGAGTTAGTCTTATTCTATTATGACTTGCGGTCGCATCAAATCGAGCCTTCGCCTTCGCTCCTGAAGTTTCTCGGTTTAAGGGAGGATCAGTCATCAATTGAGCAACAACGGTTACTCGAACGGATTCATCCTTGGGATTTTGACCCGCTCCGCTTTGAAATCGAGCGCATGGCAGCAGGAAAGCAGGATCAGTTCGAACAAGAGCTGTCCTTGTTGACGTCAGACGGTTCGTATCAATTGTTGCGCTTGAAGGCAGTACGTCGCGCAGGGCATGCGCATCAGGCTTCAATCGTCTTGTATGACTTATCGGAAATCGATGCGGCCCGTCAACAATTGAAGATGGAACGCGCACAAGCCCGTGACATTTATGAGGCTGTGAACGCGGCGATCTCACAAATTGATTTGACGACCGGACGGATTTTATTTCATTCGCAAGGTTTTTTGCACATCTACGAGGAGTTACCAAAAAATTTGATTTTAAATGATACGTGGTTATTGTCGCGAATCGATCCTCGAGATCACGATGCGATGCGAAAGTTCATGCAACGCTTGTTACAAGGACATGCCGGAACACTTCAGTATCGCCTCCGTTTTCCCGATGGGCGGATCAAATGGGTCGAGGATCAACAAATTCCGATCTTTCACTCTGACGGATCGATTGCGTATTCCAACAGCATCTTGCATGATATCACGTTACAAAAAGCGTACGAAGAACAGTTACGGCAACTCGCTCTCCGGGACGTCGTGACCGGTCTTCCGAATCGCCAAGCACTGATTGAGACGATTGAATCGTGGCAAGCACGCACTGTTCCTTTTTTCGTTCTCTCGGTTTCTTTCAACCGTATTACGGAGATCAATAACGCGTTCGGTCACGGTTCCGGCGATCAGTGGCTCCAAGCGACAGCTGCCCGCTTAAACGATGTCAAACCGGACGAGGTCTTTCTTGGTCACCTCGGTGGGGATGAATATGCACTGCTCGTCTCGACCGACTATGAACAAGATGTCACGCCGTGTGCGGAAAGACTACTTGCGATCTCGACACACCCGATTTCAATTGAACCCTACGCTTTGTTCGCCCGGGTTTCGATCGGCATCAGTCGCTATCCTCAAGACAGCACGGACGCCGTTGAGTTATTAAAGCATTCTTACACAGCACTCCGCCGCTCACGACGCGACGATCACAGTGCGTTTCATCATTATGCTTCGAATCTCGATATTGACTATTACCGGCGCTATCGTTTGGAGCAAGACTTGCATTATGCCATTGAACGTGATCAGTTGTTCCTCGAGTACCAACCAAAGGTCGATAGCTGGACGGGGAAGATCGTCGGAATGGAAGCCTTGATCCGCTGGCAACATCCAGAATGGGGACGAATCCCGCCGAACGACTTCATTCCGCTCTCAGAAGAAAGTGCGCTGCATATCGACATCGGGGACTGGGTCCTCGAAGCAGCCTGCCGGCAGATGAACGAGTGGTCCAAGACCGGTGCCTCTCTCGTCCCGATCTCGATCAATGTCTCACCAAAGCGGCTGTTGATTCCAGGATTCGAGCATCAAATCGAACAGACCTTAACACGATATGCGCTCGATCCGACCCTGCTTGAACTTGAGATCACAGAAGCGGCCCTCATCATGGATGATCCGATGACGAGTCGGACACTTGAATCGGTCAGTGCCCTGGGTGTCCGGATCGCCTTAGATGATTTCGGTAAAGGTTACTCTTCGATGGTCTATTTGCAACGTTATCCGATCGACGTCATCAAAATCGATCGTCAGTTCGCGACGCACATTTACGATGATGCGAAAGCGCAAGCGATTGTCAAAAGTATCTTGTACATGGCGAACGAATTTAACCTATATGTCGTAGCAGAGGGCATCGAGACGATTCAGCAGCTCGATACGTTTCGGATGCTCGAATGTCCACGCATCCAAGGATATCTCTTCAGTCGACCTGTTCCGAGTGATGTAATGGAAGGCTTTTTAATCCGCGAAATCCTCTATCCGATCGAGGCTTGTGCTCTATCAAGTGATACAGTTCCACGGTTTTCCGTTCCCGGAAAGATTCGGATGCTGACACATCATATGGAGTCCTTCACGCTCGCTTTTTCTGACTTACAGGCACACCAGACGAGTACGAAGGTCTTGTATTTCTCGACTGAGACGCCCCTTCCTTCACATGCCGCAACATGTGAGATTCGATTAAACGAAGGGTTGCAACTCGTCACCTGTACTGTCACGATCATCGGTCAGCAAGACGGACAATATATGGGGGAATATACGAACGAAACGGAAGCCGAACAGATCATGCGCTTCTTCCAATCGTTACGTTACACCCCTTGACTCACTCACGAAGACGTTCACAGACGTCTTCGTGCTTTTTTGTTATAGTAATCTTAAAGTAATTTACTCTAGATGGGAGGAATGACATGCAGTCCCCACTACCGATGAAACATCATCGTCGTTCGACGAAAGGTCAACTCTTTCGACGTCTCCTCATGCTAACGATTGGTGCCATCATCTTTGCAATCGGTCTGAAAGGATTCTTAGTTCCGAATAACATCATCGATGGCGGAATCGTCGGAATTTCGATTATCGGCTCGAAAGTCACGGACACGACCCTCGCCTTTTGGTTATTCTTCCTGAATATCCCGTTTATCTTCTTCGGCTACAAACAAATCGGGAAGACGTTCGCCCTATCGACGTTATACGCGATCTTCATCATGGCGATCGCAACTAAACTCCTCGAACACATCGGTCCGTTGACAAGCGTCGACTTACTCGCGACCGTCTTTGGTGGATTGATTCTCGGAATCGGTGTTGGCATCGTCATCCGTTCGAGTGGATCACTCGATGGAACGGAGATTCTTGCTGTCTCGTTTAGCCGATCGACACCGTTTTCAGTCGGAGAGATCGTCATGTTCTTCAACGTCTTCATTTTAGGAGCCGCTGGTTTTGTCTTTGGATGGGACCGGGCGATGTATTCCTTGATTACATATTTCGTCGCTTTCAAGACGATCGACGTCGTCATCGATGGACTCGATCAATCGAAAAGCGTCTGGATCATTTCCGAGAACTATGAAGAGATTGGTCTTGCGATCATGGATCGTCTCGGACGAAGCATGACATACTTAAATGGAGAAGGTGCCTTTACGGGTGATGGGAAAAAAGTGATTTTTTGTGTCATCAGTCGCTTGGAAGAATCAAAGTTGAAGGACATCGTTCGTGACTTTGATGAACAAGCCTTTATTGCGATCGGCAACATCCATGATGTCCATGGCGGTCGCTTCAAGAAAAAAGATATCCATTAACCGAACGAAAGGAAGGAACGCGGGTGTGGAAAAAACATCGTAAAAAAATCATCGCTACCATCATCATCATCGTCACCTTAGTCGTCGTCATCATCGTCGGTATTTCCGGTTACGTCGGCTCATCCTTGACACAACCGGAGCGCGAGGCATTGACGACAAATCCGAAGAAGGCAGAAAATCTGGACTATGAGGACGTGACATTCCGGTCCTATAAAGATCGGACCCGCTTATCCGGCTGGTGGATGCCGAGTGAGGATGCAAAGTTAACAATCGTCTTTGCGCATGGATACGGGAAGAACCGGGAGCAAGAAGATGTTCCGGTTCTACCGCTCTTTAAGAAATTTCATGATGCCGGCTACAATGTGTTGACGTTTGATTTCCGAGGTTCCGGTGAATCAGACGGCAAACGCGTCACCGTCGGAGCCAAGGAGCAAGACGACTTGTTGACGGCTGTGCGGTACGCGAAGTCACGTTCGGCGAAGCCGGTCGTGCTCTATGGTATCTCGATGGGTGCGGCGACTTCGCTCGTCACCGCTCCGAATGCCGATGTCGTCGGCGTCATCGCCGATAGTCCATTCAGTGATTTAGAAAACTATCTCGCCACGAATCTTCCGGTTTGGAGCGGGCTACCGAATTTTCCGTTTACACCGATCATTCTAGAAATCACACCTCCGTTGACAGGACTCAATCCCGAACGCGTCAAACCGGTTGAATCCGTCCGGCGGATTGATTACCCGATCCTGTTGATCCACGGGAAAGATGACGATGCGATTCCAGTGACGGAAAGTATGAAGATTCAAAAGGCAGCGCCACGATCGGAACTTTATGTGACAGAGAACGGCGGTCATGTCCAGTCGTATGCCCACGACCGAAAAGCTTATGAAGAGAAGGTGCTCGCGTATTTAGCTGACTTGCACTGATAGGAGGAAATCGGAATGCAGCAACTCTCCGTGTTCTTGACGTTTTTCATCGCACTGACGGTCATGGGGATCGGTTTACTCGTTTCGCGTCGCGCCGGGTATCGGTTCCCTTACGGACGAGCGGTTCTTCTCATTTGGATCGGTTCCGCACTCATTGGATTGACGATGTATATCTTACGATGACAGACAAAAACAGCCGCCCGCTTCCTCTATGGAAACGGGCGGCTTGTTCGTTTGTGCTTATCGTTTTAGTACAGCAGCTCCGACGATCTTCAAGACTTCCGGACGACTGAGTTTCTCCTTCCCTCTTGCAAGGGCATCCAGCGTTCCATGCGCGAGTGCAAGTGGAATGTGACAGAATTCATAAATCGTCGTCTCCTTCGGAATGGACGCAAGGTAGGCGTCGGCTTCTGCAAGATTCTCACGCGCATAAGCAAACATCGTATCCGTCGTCCAACCAGGTGGGAAGTAACCGACACCACGCTCCGCATCCTCCTGTTGGTTACGCAGAATGTTGACGGCTTGTAAACCACGACCAAATCCAATCGCTTGTTGCTTATCCGTGACAATGCCTGCTTTCCAGTACCAAATGTCTGACAGCATCACACCGACAAGTCCAGCGACATAATACGTGTACTCATCGAGATCCGCTTCTGTTTTGACTGTCCAGTCGCGCTCTGCCCAGACCGCCATTCCTTCTGCCATCTCCGCCGTCGAATCGAGGACCTTCGGACGAATTGCGGCCGGACAATAGGCGATCCACTCCGGTAGACGGAGTGTCACTTCCGGCAGATGCGCCGTGTAAGGCGCGATCAACTCGAGATAGGCCGTAGCGGAGAACGTGCCACGCATCATCAATGCCGTCTCACGTAGTAACGTCGTCTTGATGTCCGTCGCTAGTTCTTCATGGTCTTCGATCTCATCGATGGCACGCATGCATAGATAAGCAGCACCGACCGCTTCCTGTAAGTCTTGCGATAGTCGACTAATCGGGATATAGAAGGTGCGACTCGTCGCTTTTAGTACACGGTTCGCGTCTTTTTTCAGCTGCTTCGTCTCATTCATTCCTGACAACTCCCTCTTTGATTCAAAAGGTTTCTTTTCTTCTCCATTTACTATACACGATTCAACGCGTTTGAGCATTTATTTCATGATAAGAAAGACTCCCTGCACTCGTATGATACGTGCAGGGAGTCGATTTGTATTCTTTTTTCCAGAGAATGCCTGAATCACGAGAGGATACACTGGCATTCACTTGACCTTACTTTTCTTGTTGTTTCAAGAGTTGTCCGATCAACCCTGTACTCCGTGATGCTTCCGTATTCTCTTCTTGGATGGCTAAATAGACTTCCTTCCGATGGATGTCGACTTGTCGCGGAGCACGGATTCCGAGCTTAACTTGATCTCCTTCAATTGCAAGAATCGTCAGTTCGATATCATCTCCGATTTGAATCGCTTCGCCGTTCTTTCGTTTTAATACGAGCATCAGCGTCCACCTACTTCTGTCAGACTTCCAATCTTTTGACGATTCGGATATGTATCTTCTAAGATGATTTGTTTCGCGAGCCGCTGTTTCGTTTCCATAACGAATGGTGCACGTAAATTTGTCGTCGATTCCTGGAAAGGCTCACGTAACGTCACCGTCGTGTATACAGCGACTTGCGCTGTTTCTTCGATACTCAACTGTTCTTTTGCAGAATCCGTTAACTCAAAGACATAGTCCGGATCGATCCAAAACGGATTCGTGACGATGAATGCGCATTCCGGCTGATCAATGGATTGGAAGGACCAAAACGGTACGCCTTCTCCGAACGGCAACAAGACGAATTGTTTGGCATCCGGAAACCCCGGTAATTCAGAAGCGAAGGTAATGATCTCACTTGGCTCGATCGTAATCACCCCAAAAAAATCTGTTTCGATTTGCATAATATTATCCTTTCTCGTCGTATATGCCGCCCACTGGCCACATATCTAGCTGATTTCGTTCCCGAAGGAAAATGTCTGTTTTCCCTTCTGTGACCTCTAGTTCCGGACGATGCGTCGTGACATCGATGACCGGCTTACGAGCAGTGTAACGAACATTCACTTCAGCCGGTGTGAAATTAATTTTAACCCGGTCCAAACTCCGAGGAATGAAGCCCATCGTCGTCACTTCTGCTGGAGGCGTATCGTTCATCTTCGCAATCCGCGCGATGACCTCGCCTTTTTGCTCGATCCGCATCAATTGATCTCCTTCACTCGCGACGCGTCCCGTTCCTTCACGTACCATTTGTTGACCAAGATCCGCATACCGTCTGACGGATTCGAATGCTGGGATTCGTCCCATCTCGATCCAAGCTTGCGACGAATCGATTTCGAGACGAGCCGCTACAGTTTCAATCGTTAGCTCCCCTTGCGGTTGTTCAATCGAAAGATCAGCCGGACGTTGCGTTTGCCGCATCTCAAGTGGTGTCGTCTGCATACCGATTTTAGCAGAGGTCTGTCGCATCTCTAAGTGAGGAAGATTCATCCCGGTTCACTCCTTATCGAAGAAAATCAAGTAACGATGGTTGGATGATGCGTGCTCCGGCACTGAGTGCAGCACGGTGCAACGTTTCATGTGACTTCAGTTCCATAATGACCTGTTCGGTTTCGATGTCTTCGTTATCAGACATGACCGTTTTTGCGATGATTTCTTGATCTTCTAAGCGCGACGCATTTAGTTCTAGTCGATTCACGCGTGCCCCTAAATCCGAACGTACTTCGACCGTTTTGTTCAACATCGCTGTTAAGTCTTTCAACATGCCGGATAATTCAGTTCCGTTATTCGTGCTACTGCCAGGACTTCCATCTGCTTTTGTACCACCGAGTGCATTAAATAACTTCTTTAGCGTCGTGAACGTATCTTTTCCAAACACACCACCGTCACCACCATCTGTAGGTGTGACGTTGACTTGTACCTTGATTCCTGAAGACACTTCATACTCGATCTTTCCGTCACTTGTTCCGAGGGTTTCTGTAAAAATCTTATCAACGTCTGCGGTATTTACAGTGTCTTTTAAAAATGCTTTCAGTTCTTCCATATTGATGAACGGTTGATCCGTTTGTGTACCGTTAAAGATTTGCTTCTCGTTATATTTCGTATTCGCCAGTGTCCCGATGTGTTCAATCAACTGTCCAACTTCGCTTTGGATGGCTTTCCGCTGTGTGCCATCATACGTATCGTTTGCTGCTTGTGTCGTCAATTCGTTGATCCGGCGCATGGCAGACGTCACTTCATCTAAAGCAGAATCGGTTAGGTCCATCCAGCCTGTCGCTTCATCGACATTTTTCTTGAACTGATCGACTTCCCGGACTTCTGTCCGGTACCGGATCCCCTGCATTGCAACGACTGGATCTTGAGACGGCTTTTGAATTTTTTTACCGCTAATTAGTTGTTCTTGTAACGTACTTAGTTTTTGGTAACTCGAAGATAAATGACCAATATTCGTCTTCGTCAGCATCGTTTGTGTGACCCGCATGTCCTCATTCCTTCCTTATCAGCGACCGACTAATCCCATACCGTTAATGATTTTATCGAGCATTTCATCGACCGTCGTGATGTTTCGCGCCGCTGCGTTATATGCATGCTGGTACTGAATCATCATCGTCATCTCTTCGTCGAGTGAGACTGCTGAGACTGACATTCGGCGTTGATCGGCATTCTCCATCAAAACACTAGCATTTTTTCCTAGGTCAATCGTTTGGCTTGTCGCTACCCCCATGTCACCGATGATCGATTGATAGAACGAACCGATCGGAGCACTTAAATCACTCAATGATGTTGTTTTGATGTTGGCTAAGATCAATGCCCCAGAACCATCCCCGATATTTCCGTCTCGTGAACTCATAATGTTCGAAAGGTCTTTCCAAATCGTATCTCCGACTGAAATCGTTCCGGCCTTGACCGTTCCACCATCTGAAGCAACAAAAAATTCATTTGTCCCATACGTATTGCTGACAGTTCCAGAAGCATCCTTGGATTTAATGAAGTTTTTTGAATGAGCATCATTAAATTCCTTCGCAAAAGCAGCAGCCATCTTATCTAGATTATCGAGCATCTTAGGATATTCACCTGTCAGTGTCGTTTCACCATCTCTTTGGTAACCGTGCATTTGTAATAAAGCCCAAAGTTTACCGTTTGAAAAGCTATTTGATGCTGTGAATAAAACTGGTCCTGTTGTAGTGTTGTATCCAGTGATTGCTTTTGTCGTAGGATCCGTCGTGAATTCGATCGAACGTGCTTTTGTATCCGTCTTCATATTGACGACCTCAGAGGTGACCCCGCCAGGCATGATCAGCTTGACGTTTACACGACCTTCCGCAATCTTCGCCGCATTCCCCATGTTGCCTGAGATGATGTCCGATGCATCGATTGATTCCTTTTCGAAATCTACATATGTCGATAATTCATCGAAGTAACGATCACGTTCATCGTATAAGTCGTTTGGCAAGACGCCAATCGGTTCAATTTCGTGAATTTGTGTATTGACGTTATAGATTTTCTGAAGGAGATCATTTACTTTTTTCGTCGAGACGTCTAGTTCATTCTTTAAGTCCCCTTGTACCTTCGTCAAAGAAGTCGCTAAGTAGTTGAATGTCTTTGACACGGTATCCGCTTGCTGCCGAACGACGCTTCGCGCTCCCGAGTCTTGCGGGTTCTTTGACAATCCTTGTAACGATGCCCAAAAACTATCGAGTGTTTTCGCGAGCCCCGTTTCAGACGGTTCGTTGATGATATCTTCCATTCGCCCGAATGCTGCTGCTTTCGTTGAATAGTACGCATACTTCGTCGATTCATCGCGATATTGTTTATCGACCATTACGTCACGTAATCGCTCGACGAGTTCTCCACGGACACCGGTTCCGAATTGAACGTTTTTTCCGCCGCCTAGGGAGACCGAAAGTTGTTCCGTTGTCGCTTGGACGAGACGCTGTCTTGAAAATCCTGCTGTTCCGGCATTTGATACGTTATTTCCTGTCGCTTGTAACGCCCATTGACTCGTCGTCAGCGCACGACGTCCCGTTTCAAGCCCCATGAATGTTGAACCCATTCGACTTCCTCCTTATGCATTTCGATTGAAGTGTGTCCGGTCAAACGTCGATTGACCATATGTAAAGTCATCCGCTTCCGGTACGAGCAATTGCAAATGCCATTCGATGTAATGTAACGATTGTTCCAATAACTCTGCGTTCAGCGCATTCGCTTTTCGCAGTTGCCCCATCGTCGCTAAGAGAGCACGAAGCGTTTCGACATCTTCAGGGTGTGACGCGATCCACTCCGTCATCGTCACGGTTCCCATGTATTCGATGCGTTCTTGCTCTAATGTCGCGATGCGTTTTAGCAAAACGGGTTCTTCCTTGACGATTTTCGAAAGGCGACTCATGTCGTTTTGAATCAATGCCTCTTTTTTCGAGAGTGCGAGCGCTAGTAACGCTTCATGCGCCTCCGTCAACTGTCGGATGATTTCCATATCGTGTTTGCTCCTTTTATCATGAGTCCGACTACTTTACTACCTTGCTATCGTTTCATATAAAAAGCGACCCGCGCATCCGTGCCCCGAGTCGCTTCTAATGTCAGTTTCATTCACCTTATTACAAGTTCAAGAAACGTTCCGCGATTTTATTCGCATCCGGTTTATAGGTTCCATCCTGAATGGCTTGTTTAAGGGAGGCAATTTTATCTGCCCGCGATGAAGTCGTTCCTTCGAAGCGCACGCGTGCTTCTTTTGAAATCGTCACTTCGTCTGTTCGATTCATTCGTTTTGTTTCGGTTCCTTCTACGGGTTGATTTCTTTCATACGTCTTGGGCATGTTCACCCATTTAGTCGAATCAATTCGCATGTGAACACCTGCTTTCTAGATTACGAGATTCTTGATTTAAGTTCGATACGTTCTCGGTTTCGAAGGGTCCACAGAATCTTGCATCGCTTGGGCGAGGTCACGTCGCAATTTTTCACGACAGTCAGCACAAATCGTCCCTTCATGAGAGGGTTTTCCGCAACTCTCACACGTGATTTCCATTTGAGAAATCTCAGAAATCAACAAGCGCCCTTCCTTGATATAACGAAAGACGGTCTCGCGTTTGACTCCTGTTTGTATCTCGACATCATTCGGTGAAGTTCGGACTTTCCGCCGCTCTCGCAAGAATTCGCGTACCTTTTCGAAATTCAGATGATCTTGACGCATACACGTCGGACAAAGATCAGAAGATTGTTTCATGAAAATTTTCCCACAAGATTTGCAGTTTACTACATCCATTTCCTTCACCTCATTCAGAGTATCGGCAGGAATGACGAAATATTAAATACTCCGAAATAAAGTTACTGCAGAAATTTCACTTGCGCCCGCTTCCTTGAGACGCACCATCGCTTGCCGGAGTGTTATTCCTGTTGTGTAGACATCGTCGACCAGCAAGATATTTTTCCCTGCAACTTCTTTCGTGACATGAAATGGATTCGATCGTTTAAGACGTTCTTCTCTTGATTTCCTACTCTGTGGTGTCCCTTCGTCGCGCTTTAATGCTAAGGTGACCTTCCCATTCATTCGTCTAGCGATTTCTTCTGCTTGATTGAATTTTCGCTCAGACAAGCGGTCACGGCTAAGCGGAATCGGAACGATCCATCCTCTTCTCATTTTTACCTTCTTCAACTCATCAGTAAACATCCGAATTAGGACAGTATCTCCTAAAAATTTATAACGATGCATGAATGCCTTCGCTTCCTCATTGTAAAGATACATCGTACGGGTATGAAGTGGTAAACCGAGATTTTGCCATCGTCGACAGTCCTGACAGAGATCGATACCTGGTTTGCCACAGTCCACACATCCACCACTTTTTACAAATTTCATTTTACAGGGATTACAAATGTTTTGGCTAGTCCACATATTACTCAGTTCCCAGTTAGGTATAAAGTCATGCTGACAGCATAAACACTTCATGAAGTCGTCCATCGATTCGCTTTTTGAATCTGATGGATGGCATAAAATAGGGCATCCGACCGATCATTGGCGAAAAATGAAATATCCCCGTCCGGGTAAGCCGCATCTCGTCCGACACGACCACTGATTTGAATCAAGGCTTTCGTACTAAACCCTTGATCAGCATCCAGGACGGCCACTTGTACGTTAGAAATCGTCACGCCACGCTCTAAAATCGTCGTCGTGAGCAAAATACCGTTCGTCGTACGAAATGCTTGGATTTTCTCAATGCGGTCCGGATCTTCCGCGTGGACGGTCGTCACATCAATACCGACTTCTTTCAATCGTGTTTGCCATGCTTCGAGCGCTGCGATTCGGGGGACGAACACGAGACGCGGTTGCTGTTCATACTGATGCAACCACTCAACGATCGACTGCATCGTAAACGGTGACTTCAATCGGGGAACCGGTAAAGGATGTCCATGATAACGCCGCATTAATCGTACTGTCGGATAGCGACGATGCCACATCGATGGCGTCGCACTTAATAAAATCAACGCTGCTTTTTGCGTCATCGCCCGTTTGACGTATCGATGTAGCGTCCAGTTCATATGAAACGGAAAGGCATCGACTTCATCTAATAAGACGACATCAAAACAAGACCGGTAATGAATCAGTTGATGTGTCGTGCTGACCGTGATTTCACCTAAGAGAAGACGATCCGCTGATCCACCATATAAAGATACGACGTGAGCAGTCGGAAATGCCTGTTTGATATGATGCGTCAATTCACGGACGACATCCGCACGTGGCGCCGTCACAAGAACACGCTTTCCGTTCGCCAATGCTCTTTCGATACCGGGGAAGAACATCGGTGTCTTCCCTGCTCCACAAACCGCGTGAACTAGCAACCTTCCACCACGGAGAATCGTCTGTTCAATTGTCCGCGCGACAGTCGTTTGAGCAGGTGTCAAACGAATCGGTTGATGCTGTGCTGGATGTACCGGATCGAGCGGACGGGTATCCGTAATGAGCTGATCACATGTGCGCAACTTCCCATAAGCAATGCATCGTCGACAATAATAGCAACGTTTTCCGCACGTGCAAGGGCCTTTGACCGGAAAGGCTCCACACCGCTGACACGTAAACGTCACGGCTGGAATGAGTTGATGCGTCGACAATCGGGTTTCCATCTGTTTTGCTGAAATCCATCTCCCGCGTATATCCATTGCTTCACTTCCTTCGTTTCCCATTTGCTTCATCTTGACGGACGAATGGGAAAATCGACAACGTATGCTGTATAAGAGATGTATGGATGGAATACGCGGTTTCTCAAAAAATAGTTTTGCTATCTCATATATCTGGACAAGAAAAAACACATTGACGATAGAGTCCGTCAATGTGTTTTCATCTTATTTTTTGTACCATGTGATACCGATCGCACCCGGTCCGAGGTGTGTACCGATGACTGGACCAAATACACTCATCTCGATTTGCGCATTTGGAAACTTCGTCTGTAAGGACGCAATCTCCTGTTCTGCTTTCGTAGAATCTTCTGCATGAATGACGCCGATCGTATACCCGGTTCCGTCTCCCTCGATATCTTCGTGCATCATCTCTTCGATTCGGTTGACGGCTCGCTTGAACGTTCGAATTTTTTCGAACGGAACGATTTTTCCGTCAACGAAATGAAGAACGGGTTTAATCTTTAAGAACGAACCGACGAATGCTTGCGCGACACTGAGACGACCTCCGCGTTGGAGGTGTTCGAGATCATCCACGACAAAATACGCACGAATGCGTTCTTTTAGTTCCTCTAAATGATGGACGATCGTTTCCGCCGTGGCTCCTGCATCTCGCAAACGAACCGCTTCTTGGACGAGAAACGCTTGCGGCATACAGGAAATACGTGAGTCGATAGGATGGACGTTCACATGATCAATCATCATATTGATCGTGTGCAACGCTTGATATGTCCCACTGATCCCGCTTGAAAGGGTGATGCCAATGATATCCGTTCCTTCTGGCAGTTGTTCAAACGTCGCAACGAGATCTCCAATATTCGGCTGTGAAGTTGTCGGAAGGCTACCCGTCCGAATCCGTTCATAAAAATCAGCAACCGAGATATCAAATCCTTCCCGATAAGCCTCCCCTTCAAAGATGACGCTAAGCGGTGCGACGTGCACTTGATGTTCTTCACAATACGTTGTTGGCAGATAGGCAGTGCTATCCGTTACGATCACAATCTGACTCATCCGTGATTTCCTCGCTTTTATAGTTCCGTCGTGACGTATACTTTCATACGTCACAATCGTTTATAAGTGTAGCACTTCTGAGTGGATAAAAAAAGGAAGATGGGAGTCCTGCTCCCGTCTTCCTATCCGTTCATACGACGACGACCCATCCACGGCGAATCGCTTCGACGACCGCACCGGTGCGGTCTGGAACGTTCATTTTCCGAAGAATCGAAGATACGTGGTTTTTAACTGTCTTTTCACTGATATATAATGTATCGCTAATCGCACGGTTCGAGAATCCATCTGCCAGTAGCTGCAAAACTTCACATTCACGCCGTGTCAATACGTGCAGTGGTGCTTCAGCCACCTGACGTTCAACGGGTTGTGACGCCATCGTTTGTTTCATCTTCATGAGACGTCTGTATTCCTGAAGTAGATTTGGTGTCACTTTCGGGTGTACATATCCACCTTCACGATAGACGGAACGAATCGCGTTGACGAGTTCATCCGTCGCCATCTCCTTCAATAAATATCCGACGGCTCCCGCTCCTAAGGCGTGCATGACATATGTCTCATCATCATGGATCGATAAGATGATGACCCGAACTTCCGGGTGTACTTCCATTAAACGTTTCGTTGCATCGACACCGTTGACTTGTGGCATATTGATATCCATCAATACGATGTCTGGTTGGTGTGCTTCGACGAGAGGAATGACATCTACGCCGCTCTCTCCTTCCGCTACGACTACGAACTCTTCCTCGAAGTCAAGAATTCGTTTTACTCCCTCACGGAATAACTGATGATCGTCAATGATGACTACTTTCACTTGCTCGTTGTTCACAGTGTTTCCCCTCTCGCTTCGGATTCCTCGATCGGAATCTTTACCTTGATGACCGTCCCGCCCCCAGGGTACGTTTCGACCTCGAATTCTCCATCGATCAATTCAATGCGTTCACGCATCCCGATCAATCCAAACGACTCGTCATGTGAGTCGACGATCGAGTCGAAGTCGAATCCGACTCCGTTATCCTTTACGTGAATGCGAATGGAATGTTGATATTGTTCTATGATAATACGAATGTCCTTTGCATTGGAATGCTTCACGGCATTTTGGACAGCTTCTTGAACGATCCGGAAGACCGCGACCTCATAGGTGGAGTCAATCCGTTCGCCACCGCCTAGATATTTAAATTGAATCTCAATATTCGAAATTTCTTGCATATGTCGTAAATACCGCTCAAGCGTCGGGACGAAACCAAGATCGTCCAACGTCATTGGACGGAGATCATAAATAATGCGACGAATGTCCGCTAATCCGTCTCGAATCAAGACACGAAGACGATGAATTTCCTCAAAAGCAGCTTCTGCTCCATTGTGTTGATGAATTTTTTCAATCAGATCCGCCCGAATTAATACGTGCGCCAATGTCTGCGCTGGACCATCATGCATTTCGCGAGATAACCGCCGTCGTTCGTTTTCAGCAGATTGAAAAACTTTTAAGCCCATTTCCTGTTTTTGCATCGCTTTTTCGTACTTCTCATTCATGACTTGCATATCGTCCGTCAAAAAATTCAAGACAACGGATACACGTCCAATCAGCATATCCGCTCGTTCGATTGTTTCGTCTAACTGAATGAGACGACGTTCCAACTCATCACGCCGCTTCCGGCAATTCATCTCATCCCGTTGATTGATAAACGACTCCAGTTGTAGTGAGTTCGCTGTTTCATAGGCTTTCCGAACATCTTGCTCCGAATAGTTTTCGAAATTTTTGCTGACGATGACTAGTCGTGTCTTGGCATCCTTAATATGACGTTCTAGTCGCTCTGCTTCTTTTATATAATCATGGACACGAACTTTCAAGTCGCGCAATTCTTGCTGGATTTCAGCATATTGCTCTCTCGAATCCTCCGTGATCCGAACGATTTCTTCGCGACTTTCCTCTACGACACCAATGATGTTTTGTACGATATCATTCAACGACAGTCGCTCCTTCATTTCATGCGTCATCGTGACTCCCTCCGGTCCTTACCACTCAAATGGTTGTCTCTCTCTCTGAACGTCGTTATGCTAGAAAGAACTAGTCAACGAGGAGGACATTAATAGTATGACATTATCTCATTATTATACAGTAAAAGAAAACGGTTTCCACGAAATCATTATTCAAAAGTCTCGATTCATTACATATATTTCTCGCATTTCTTCCGAAACAGAGGCACAAGACTTCATTGCGCAGATTAAAAAGAAGCATCATGATGCAAATCATAACTGTTCTGCGTATGTCATCGGGGAACAAAATCAAATCCAAAAAGCGAGTGATGATGGTGAACCTAGCGGAACAGCAGGAGTCCCGATGCTTGAAGTACTGAAAAAAAGAGATTTACGCGATACCGTTGTTGTGGTCACACGTTATTTTGGCGGCATTAAGCTTGGTGGCGGTGGATTAATTCGTGCCTATGGCTCAAGCGTCTCGGAAGCATTGAATGCAATCGGCGTTGTTGAACGGATTCAGCATCAAGTGGTAGAAGTGCACATTGACTATACGTGGCTTGGAAAAATTGAGAATGAACTTCGATCAAGCATTCATCCGATTGATCAGATTCATTATTTGGATCAAGTTCAAGTCGATGTCTTAGTCAAAACGGCAGATGTTCCTACCTTTATTGAATGGATGACAGATCTGACGAATGCGCAAGCCCACTTCCAAGAAGGTGCTTTTCGCTACCTCGAACGTGACATTCTTTCCTGACCTGCTATACTGATTGTAAAGATTCCGAAAGTTTTTTAATAATTCTGTTAAGTAAGGAGTACTTGAAATGGATGAACCGATACGATCACGGTCAAAGAAAAAAAAGAAGCGTTCTTGGTTCAAGCGTCTTGTTTTTTTATTTTTGATCATTTTAGTAACTGGCGGTGCAGCATTCGCTTACGTCGCCAACAAGACTCTTCAAACGGCTAATGAGACAAAAGTCGACTTAGCACGTGGAGACAAGTCAGAAAAACGTGAAGCGGCAGTCGACTTGACGAAGGACCATTTCTCCGTCTTGCTTGTCGGAACGGATGAACGTCCCGGAGACACTTCTTCTCGCGCTGATACGATGATCATCGCCACATTCAATAAAACAGATCAAACCGTAGACATGGTCAGCATCCCTCGAGATTCTCTCGTACAAATCCCTTCTGTCGGATATGAAGATAAAATCAACCATTCGTATGCTTATGGAGGAATTGATTCAACGATTGAGACAGTCGAAACGTTGTTTGATATTCCTGTAGACTATTACGCCTCCATCAACTTTAATGGTGTCGTTGCTATCGTCGATGCGCTTGGCGGTATTGATGTCGACGTCAAACTACCGATCGACACACTCGACTCTTCCGATAAACGAAACAGTATCAAACTCGAACCTGGTCAGCAGACACTCAATGGGGAAGAAGCGTTGGCCTACGCCAGAATGCGTTATGAAGACCCTGAGGGTGATATCGGACGTACAAAACGCCAGCAACAAATCGTACAAGCGATTATCGAACAGTCGACTTCCTTCGGTTCGATCACGAAACTCAATGACTTGATGGATGCTACAGGCGATAACTTCAAAACGAATATGTCACTAACGGAAGCCTTCCAGCTACAACCGTTCGTCAAATCACTCGGATCCATTAATCGTATTGATTTAACGGGATCAGATACGAAAATCAATGGCGTCTATTACTATCAAATCGATCCACTTTCACTTGCCGAAGCTAAAACAACATTAAAAGAACAGCTCAATTTACCTGCTGATGACGCTACTGACATGACGACATCAGAAGAGGCGACGGATGATACGACGACTACGATCAACTGATCATGCAGCTTTGCTAGAACTTCAACGTCTTGCTTATCGAATCGAAGCGCGTCTACTGGAAACAGTAGACTTTCCACCTTTATCGGAAACGATCGATGACATCGAAGCGGAGCAACCGAACGGGTTCGTTTATCTCTTGCATGATAGCGTAGTCGGTGCGATCACATATGTTGATGGAACGATCACGCGCCTCGTTGTGAATCCGGAATATTTTCGCCAAGGCATCGCCCAATCCTTACTGCACCACCTGCTTCAGCATGATCACGTGAAGCATGTCATGACAGGTGCGCGTAATCTTCCTGCCCTTACGCTCTACGCTCGTTTTGGCTTTACGGAAGTCCAACGTGAGTGGCGCCACGATATCGAGCTTGTCTTTTTGACTCGAATTTAAAGCTTCATTAAGCGAAAACAAAGAAGCAGCAGACGCATGTCTGCTGCTTCTTTGTGCGGTTTAAAAGAATAGGAATCCGAGAACGGCTCCAATCAACACGATTCGTAACGGCGACTGTTTATAAAAACGAAGTAAACAGAACAAACCGAAGGCAATCAAGAAATCAAGACCACTCTTGATGCTTGACGTAAAGATTGGATCATAAAGAGCGGCAAGCAAGATACCAACGACGGCAGCATTGACGCCCATCAAGATCCGACCGACCGATTGATTCTTCCGAATACGATCCCAGTACGGTAAAACACCGATGACGAGTAGGAATCCTGGTAGGAAGATCGCGAGCGTCGCAAGAATTCCTCCAGAAACACCAGAAACGATCGTACCGAGATACGTCGCGAACGTAAAGAGTGGTCCTGGTACCGCTTGTGCAGCGGCGTAACCAGCAAGGAACGTATCCGTGTTCATCAATCCAGGTACGAGTGTCTGCTCAAGGAATGGCAAGACGACATGTCCGCCACCAAAGACGAGGGCACCGGCACTGTACATAATACTCGTCAGTTGGACGGTTCCCGTCGTTGCTTGAGCGAGAAACGGTGTGACGGCAAGTAAGACGAAGAATAAGACGAGTGCCGTGATGCTAAGTAGGCGTGGTACGCGAATCGACAAGGACCCACCCGTCTCCGTCTCTTCTTTAAACCAGAAGAACGCAAGAAGACCTGCGAGCAACAAGACACCGACTTG
This sequence comes from Exiguobacterium sp. Leaf187, assembly GCF_001423925.1. Classification (NCBI taxonomy): domain Bacteria; kingdom Bacillati; phylum Bacillota; class Bacilli; order Caryophanales; genus Exiguobacterium; species Exiguobacterium sp. Leaf187. The sequence goes on from NZ_LMPR01000009.1 coordinate 1,573,035, forward strand.
TGCCAGTGGATGTGCGATCAAGAGTACGCCTGCTAGCGCCAGTAGCATCAACGTCATCCGTTTGACGCCTGTCGCAAGTTTCATTCCCATGCCAAGGACGGCGTCAGCAACGATTGCAACCGCAACGAGTTTCAAGCCATGAATGAATCCGGCTTCTGCGACATCGAACTGTGTCGCAAGAATCGCGAACAGAATCAAGGCGATACTCGACGGTAACGTAAAGCCGACGAAGGAAATGATCGCCCCTGCTACCCCTCCACGGATCAAACCGATTCCCATTCCGACCTGACTCGAAGCGGGACCCGGGAGGAATTGACAGAGCGCAACTAAGTCAGCATATGCTTTCTCATCAATCCATTTTTTCCGTTTGACATATTCTTCATAAAAATACCCGAGATGGGCGACCGGACCTCCGAACGACGTCAGTCCGAGCTTGAACGATACAAGAAAGATTTCAATTAAACGATGCATGTTTCACCTCCATCCTTCATTCTACATAAAAGATGTTAAGTTCTTGTGAACTTCAACGGTTTTTCTTTCCATAAGTCCCTTTTCGCCACAATTTCTCCATGGGACCTTGTGGATGAGACTGGAGATATCTGTTTGAAGCAACACCTTGTGCGATCAAAAGCAGGAAAACGAGTAACAGTCCTTGCCATAACGGTGTCGTTCCATGTTGTCCACTGAAGAAGACGAACACGGTAAAGACGACTGTATGCATCAAATAATTCGTCAATGCCATCCGTCCCAGTCCAGCAAACCATTGCATGCGTCCAGCACGAACGAGTAGCGCAACGGCACAAGCATAGGTGATCGCAAGCGTGCGTCCTGAGAGCCAGACGTAAAATAGATTGATGGATCCGTCTGGTACGTCAGCATGCGCCTGTATGATTCCTGCAAATGATGGAAGTGTCAGGAGTAAACTAATTCCAAGCGTCCACCACAGGAAACGATTCGTCGGTGGCGCTGCGCTGAAGCGTTCCATCAAATAGGCTCCAATCAAGAACAGGGATAAAATTTCTGGCCAAATGACACCAGAATTCATGAGGGCTTCCGGTAATTGAACTGTCGCGTGATGTGATAAAAATCCGGGGAGATCGCGCGATGCGACGAACGACTGAAGTGTCTTATCTAGCTCGACGACGGGAGTGTCGCCCAATTGACGAGCCCCAAAGAAAATAAGTAGGTAGAGCAAAAGGGCATAGATTTGAAATGCTGCCGCAAACAAAAGCTTCGTGATTGGCTTTGTTTTTATAAATAACAATAAGATAAAACCGGTCAACGCATACGTATGTAAAATATCTCCCTGCCAAATACATAAGTGTAGTAGTCCAATGACGAGAAGAATCCCGAGACGTCGTGCAAAAATTGTCTTCGGTAATCCTTTTTGCTGCAAACGCTGGATGAACAGATAAAAACCTGCTCCAAACAAGACACTAAACAGCGTATAGAATTTTGTCTGGATGAAGAGGTCAAACACCAAACGAATCGCTTGATCGACGTCTCCCATCATCGCATTCGGTCGATCGCCAAGAAAACTTGGCATGTTGACAAATAGAATGCCACATAAAGCAAATCCCCTCAAAATATCCAAGTACTGAATGCGTTCATTTTTATTTATTTCTTGCATTTTCTCATCTCCCTTAAAAAAAGACCGCACATTGAGATGAGCGATCTTTTTAAATCATTTCGTTGTAAGACGTTCTAATAGTTTGAGAATCGGTCGATATTTATCCCCTAACAAACCCAATGATTCGACTAAAATATCTAGTACGATCAATAAGATAACGAGAGAAATAAAAGCACCGAGCGAATTCGTTTGCGAAAAGAGGATTGCCGTCATTCCGAACACACCACAAAGTCCATAAATCACTAAAACGGCTTGTCTCATCGTAAATCCTAAATCGAGTAAGCGGTGATGCAAGTGCTCTTTATCGGGTGCGAACGGCGGTCTCCCTTGTAACATACGACGCACGATAGCGAACAGCGTGTCTGAAATCGGAATCCCGAGCAAAATGACTGGTACAGCAAGTGAGAATAAAGTTACATTTTTGAATCCAAGTAGGGAAAGTACGGCCAGCATATATCCAAGATACAGCGAACCCGTGTCTCCCATGAAAATTTTTGCCGGATAAAAATTATGAAACAGAAAACCGAGCGTACTCATAAGCAAGAGGATCGCAACGATCGTCACGTAGACGTTCCCTTGAATCACAGCTAAACTAATTAGCGTCAACAAGACGATACTCGATACGCCAGCAGCTAGTCCGTCTAAACCATCAATCAAATTGACGGCATTCGTGATACCGATGACCCACAGGAAGGTCAATGGCACACTCCACCACCCGAGATACAGCTGTTGATCAAACGGCAAATTGATGAATTCGATTCGAATCCCACCATTTAAAACAATGACTGCCGCTACGATTTGTCCCATTAACTTCAGCCTAGCATTCAGTTGAAAACGATCATCTAACATACCGGTCATGATGATCACGAAACTACCGACTAATATATGAGTCGCATATGGACTCGATGGTTGTAAGATAAAGTATCCGATCATGAATGAGATATAAATCGCAAGCCCACCTAGACGTGGCATGATTCGAACATGTACTTTTCGTGCATCCGGACTATCCACCGCGCCCACTGCAATGGCAAAACGTTTGACAACGGGGGTAATCAGCAATGCAGCGATGAAACAGACAATGGACGCTGTCCATAACATAATAACATCACGCTCCTGCGCGAATTATACCACATTCTTCTTCCAAAAATCGTTCGTTCCCATTCTGTAAACAAAAAGCATAGGCTTATGCTTGTGCGACTCGGAATTGCAACACGTCTTGGTCTTGCCACTCCGTCACGTCTAAGACGACTTTGATTGCAAGGGTCGTTTTAGCTTCGATTGGGGACGTTAACGCTACCTGCAATGTCTGCAAGATTTGTTCCCCGTTCATAAGTTGTAACGGAAGCGTTCCGAGTTGAATCGCCCGTTCATATCCGTTTCGAATCAAAAACAATCCTGTCATCCTATTTTCGTTCTTCTCGTTCCAAACATTCATGACATTGACTTCTTCATTCTTCAACGTCGGGGTTGAATAGAATGTCTGACGTACACGTCGCGCTTCAGCATCAAGGAAGTCCGATGGAATCTCGAGATCATGCGTCTCTTCTAAACTAAATAAGAGACGAATCTTTTCCGGGAAATTTTCTTCATCCGTTAAGAAAAGTTCTTCCTCGGAAAAATCAAGCCAACATGGCATACTACTCATCGGTACGAACTCCGGAATATCTTCCGTCGTCAAAACCTTTCTGCCAATCAGACGATTGGCTTCGTCTAACACGAGTAATGGAAGACCATCTACATGAAAACTATTTTCTAATGTATTTCGAAACAACGCGACGATTGAAATCGGCGAGGAGGATAGGTCCACTTGCAGCGCTTCGACGGACAGTTGATTTAACTCCAAGTCTGGCAATTGATTAGCATGGTAACGGAAAAGATATTCATCTTCTTTCTCGATCAACATATCTTCTGTAAAAATCAATCGAGGCTTATACAGTCCTGTATTTTCTGGTGTCTCTGCTTCTAAAATGATTTGTTTTCTGCGATTAAACATCTAACTCCATCTCCTCGATTTCTTCATCTAGCATGATATATTCGGACAATCGTTGTAAGACATAGGCAACGGGATACTCGATTTCAGCAATCGTGTAGTTGAAGATTTCAAAGCCTTCCTTTTCGTACATCCGAACAGGCTGTTCTTGACCGTAACTCCGAAGATGAATGCCTTCTTTTAGCGTATTCATCGTCGTCAAATGTTCCGTCCAGTGCTCTTCGATCGATGCCAATAACTGATCTCGGATCAGCTCGTCTACTGCAGGATTCTTTAGTTCCTCTATCCATTTTTCACGACGAGCGGAAACAATGTTCACATAATACGCTTTGACCTCTTCCGGCTGTTCTAAATCATCTGGAAGTGGTACTTCGTCGTTTAGTAATTCGTCCATCGCGAACTGGAACTCTTCCTTTGGCCACTCTTCCGGTACGAGTTCTGCAGATAGATAACGATCCACGATACGTTCGACCGTCCGCTCGACCATTGGTAGTACCATATCTTGAATGTCTTCCGCATCTAGTACTTGGTTACGGATCGCATAGATGACAAGACGGTGCTGATGAAGGACGTCATCGAGTTTAACAAGTTCCTCTCGAATCGAATAACCTGTCCCCTCGCATGTTTCTTGCGCATAGCTCAATAACGCTTGTGCTTCTTTTAACGTAACCGGTTCATGCTGACTCGTCTTCACTTTTTTCAAGACTTTCTCGAGTCGATCCTTTGCAAAACGCCGGACGAGGTCATCTTCGAGTGATACGATGAATTGACTTTTACCTGGATCTCCTTGACGTCCTGAACGTCCTCTTAGCTGGTTATCGATCCGAACCGACTCATGACGCTCGGTACCGATGACAAACAACCCACCTGCTTCTTTCGCAATCTCATCTAACGTAATATCTGTTCCTCGTCCTGCCATGTTCGTCGCGATCGTGATGCGTCCGTGTTGTCCGGCTTCACGAATGATGTCAGTTTCTTGGTCGACCGTCTTTGCATTCAGGATTTGATACGGTAACTGATGTGTATCTAAAGCTTCAGCTACAGCAAATGATTGTTCGATGGACGTCGTTCCGATCAATACGGGTTGCCGTCTTGCATGTGCTTCCTTCGTCGCACGCGCCACAGCTTCATATTTCTCCTCTTTCGTTGCGTAAATGATGTCAGAAGAATCTTCACGGAGTTTCGGGCGATTGGTCGGGACTTGTACGACATCCATTCCGTATGTCTTTAGAAGCTCTTGTCGTGAAGTTTGTGCCGTACCTGTCATGCCTGAAACGAGCTCGTACATCCGGAAATAATGTTGGATCGTAACTTGGGCCGTCGTTTTATTTTCTTCCGTGATGTCAATGCCTTCTTTTGCTTCAATGGCTTGATGGAGCCCATCCGACAAACTTCGTCCTTCCATGATGCGTCCTGTAAATAAATCAACCAACTCGATTTTCCCATCTTTTACGATGTAATCAACGTCTCGTTTCATGACGATGTGAGCACGCAAGGCTTGAACCATGTAATGATAAAGTACTTGATGCTCAGCTGCGAAAAGATTATCGATGGCGAAGTTCTCTTCGATGATCGAAATTCCTTTATCCGTAAGCGAAACTGCTTTGATCTCTTCGTCGTATTCGTATGCATCCGTAGGAAACTTTGATACGATCAGCTTCGCGACGGTTTGTAACCCTTCATGCACCGAGCCCTTACCTGCCATGATGAGTGGTGTTTTCGCTTCGTCGATTAAAATACTATCAACTTCATCGATGATGGCAAAGTGATGTTTTCGTTGTACACGGTCTTCCTTCCGATTGACGAGATGATCTCGCAAGTAGTCGAAGCCAAATTCTGTACCGACTCCATATGTAATATCTGCGCCATAGGCCGCACGTTTCTCGTCAGGTGACAGATCGGGAACATTTAGTCCGACTGTTAAACCAAGAAAACGGTGAATTTCTCCGATCTGATCCACGTCTCGTCGTGCCAAGTAGTCATTGACGGTGATGACATGAACCCCTTTACCACTTAAGGCTTTTGTAAAACTCGGTAACGACGCGACTAATGTTTTTCCTTCCCCCGTCGCCATTTCTGCGATATGACCGTCTAGTAACGCAAGACCACCAATCAATTGAACATCGTAATGACGCATGCCTAACGTACGAACACTTGCCTCTCGGACAAGAGCAAATGCCTCCGTCTTCAGTTGATCAATCGTCTCACCGGCTTCGATGCGTTCTTTTAGGTGGATTGTTTGATTTTTTAATTCATCATCCGTCATCGCTTGATAACGACTTTCTAACGTATTGATTTCTTTTACGATTTTCATATAGTTCTTCAGTCGCTTAGACTGTTCGTTGAATGTATTTTTTACGAGTTGAAGCACTGTTTTTCTCCTCTCCCCACGTCCACGTGACGTCAGGTCCGACAATTTTTTCATCTACGTATCCATTATATCAGTTAAAAAATGGAACAGAAGAGATAAAAACCATTTTTAAGAAAATCATTTACTTATTTTAAAAATAAATCTTTATTTTGGAATTCATTCAACAAAAAAAACGCCTTTCTTTAAAAAAGAAACGACGTTTTTTGAAAAAACTACATAAAAATCGGAACTTCTGCCGATGAATCATATGTATAGATTCCACGACCCACTTTTTGAATCGCCGGGTTTGCCTGTTCAACTTTCGCCATAAGCTGATAAATGTTACTGATTTGGTGACGATAACGAAGTTCGAGTTCCATCTGAATATCTCGTGCTGACATCGACTCGCGTTCGCGCATCAAATCACTGATTTGGTGTACGTAAACTTCCAGTGGATATCGCTGATTCACTCTTCGTTGTTTCAATGGACGCTCTAGTGCAACAGAAACTTCCTGTGCATGATCTTGATTCGTTCGACTTAATTCAGCTACTAAGTACTCTGCTCTTCGTTGAAGACGGCGATATTCTTCTTCGATTTCCATCAGCTCTCTGTAAATATGTTCATTCGGATCCATACTTTTTACCTTCTTTCTTGTATTGATGACACAATAATATTTCAATTATGTTTCAATTGTATGTTTTTTGAAATAATATTACCATTTATTTACCTTTTTGTTATATGATTTCTATGTTATTTTAATTTTTTTGTAATATTGGCAATTTTTTATCTGTTGCTGATTTCCATTTTTATCTTAACAGAAAGGAGCGAACCTAGAACATAAAATTATTGTTTTTAATATATAATTTTAAATCTTTCTTCATTTTGTCATTTTTATATCCTGTTTTACAATACTAAATTTAAAAGGAGAGCACACTATGCCTACTAAAACTTCCGTCTTGATCGCAAGTATTGCTTCGGCCGTACTTTTCACGGTAGCCGCCCCAACACCCGAGGCATCTGCTGCTTCTATCACGAAAGCTACTTATCAAACAACAGATGCATTGAATCTTCGCGCTTCTGCTACTACTTCCTCTAAAAAATTGTTGACGATCCCTAAAGGAAAATCAGTCGTTTCTTCGTATAAAACAGGGAACTGGTACAAAGTCTCTTACAGTTCTAAGACGGGTTATGTCTCGGGAAGTTACTTGAAGAAGAAAGCGGCCGTTAAAGCTAGTACTGTCGGTACATCCTTTACGAAGACGAACTACACGACGACGGATTCGTTGAGCCTTCGTAAGTCTGATTCTGCTGCTTCAACTAAATTATTGACGATTCCTAAAGGAACAACACTTTCCTCTTCTTACAAGAAGGGAAGCTGGTATAAAGTATCTTACAAATCAAAAACCGGTTATGTTGCTGGTTCTTACTTGAAAAAGAAAGCGGTCGTCACAGCAAGTGCTACCGGTACGACATTCGCGAAAACGAACTACATTACGTTGGACGCTTTGAATTTACGTACATCGAATTCTGCTACCTCAGCTAAACTACTAACGATTCCTAAAGGAAAGATCGTTACCTCTTCGTATCGGAAGGATAACTGGTACCAAGTGTCTTACGGTAGTAAAAAAGGCTATGTCTCAGGAAGTTACTTGAAGAAAACGACGTCTTCTTCTGCTTCTTTACCACCTGTCGGATCTGCAGCTGATTATTCAGGTACGACGATGTATGTTCTCGTTCCTTTTAATGATTCATTGACATTACGGTCTGGTGCAAGTTCGATCAGCCCTTCTATCGGTACACTGCCACGTGGTTCCGTTGTTACGGTAACGAATGCTTTACATAAGACAAAAGGATTCGTCGCTGTCAAAACATCTGATGGACGTTATGGATATGTCGAAGCGACGTATCTCTCGCTCTTCCAGCCTTCTATGTCTGCTCGTCCACTCGTCGTCTTAGATCCTGGGCATGGTGGACATGATGTTGGTGCCGCACGATACGGTATTTATGAACGTGATATCGTCATGTCAGTCGCTAAACTCGTAGCCGAGCGCCTATCTAAAACAGTCGATGTGAAGTTGACACGTTATACGAATGATTACTATCCTTCGTTAACAGATCGTAGCGTCATCTCGAACGCCCATAAGACAAACATCTTCGTCAGTATCCATATTAATGCTGCATCTTCAACAAGTGCTTATGGCGCTGAAAACTTCTATTACAGAGGTAATGCATCTGTTGCTCTATCACGAAATCTCCAAAACAATCTTGTTAACTCGATTGGATTACGTGATCGTGGTATTAAATTCGGGAACCTCGCTGTTCTTCGCGGTACGAATGCACCCGCTACATTAACGGAACTTGGTTTCCTATCCAATGCTAATGACCGGGCGAAACTCGTTTCTACTTCTTATCAGCAACGCTATGCTGATGCAGTAGCAAACGCGATTCTTTCTTCCCTCTAACCAAAAAATAACGCTCAGCCGAATCATACGGCTGAGCGTTATTTTTTTGAAAAAGAAGAGATTCAGGGAAATCACTTCTTTTTCTGACACATAAAAGAAAAGAGAGGTTGATTGCGATTCAATCATCAGGGAATGAATGAATCTCAGTTAGCGACTAGCGAGGATTTGCTCAAGGGAAAGCAAATCTGTCGAATCGACACGATAGTCTGCCTCATGGAGCGCCGACTCCGGTCCTACGCCGACGGCATACATACCGGCAGCGTGGATGGCAGTGATGCCCGCTGTCGCATCTTCTACACCGATGCAACGGCTTGGTTCGACGTCGAGCGCTTCCGCAGCACGGAGAAACACTTCAGGGTGTGGTTTCGATTGTGCAACAGTTGCAGCATCTACGATGTCATCGAAGTAATGTCGAACCTTTAATGCCTCGACGACCATCAGCGCATTTTTAGAAGCGGACGCCATCCCGATTTTCAGCCCAGCGTTTCGGATTTCATCAAGGAATGCAGTGATTCCAGGAAGAAGATCCTGTTCAGAGATGTGCTGGATCAATGTGACATAGTGTTCGTTCTTCTTCGCAGCGAGTGCTAGCTTCTCGTCTTCCGAAAAAGCATCCTGTTTTCCACCAAGCGCAAGGATACGCTCGAGTGAATCCATCCGGCTGACACCTTTTAATGTCTCATTGAATTCCCGGTCGAACGGGATATCCAAATCCTCTCCTAATTGTTTCCACGCTAAGTAGTGATACTCTGCTGTATCCGTGATTACGCCGTCTAAATCAAAAATGACCGCTTCGATCGTTGGTGCCATCCGACATCCATCCTTTCATACATCGTCCATGAAAGGCAAGAAATCGAATGACACGTTGTGCAAACGATTGCACTTGCCTCACAAACAATTTTACTAATTCTCTCATCTCTTTGCAAGCGTTATCAAATGTTTTACTTAAAAAGAAAAACACCTTGCGATTTCAGCAAAGTGTTTTTCGTCCTGTTATCCTTTTAAGAGACCAATCACTCGGACGTTGATTGCTTTCGGTTGGAACGCGAGCATGTTCTCCATGTCTTGCGCAATCCGTTCCTGCACTTTCCCCGCCGTCTTGATGATCGACATTCCGTACTTGATATGAACAGACAAACTGATCGTAATCTCGCCGCCGACATCCTCGACCTTCACGAGTTTAACCATCTGTTTCTCTTGCAGTTTTGAATCATCTGCTGTGAAGGCGATCCCTTCCGTTTCTTGAACGGCTACGCCTGCGATGACCTCGATGACTTGTTGCGAGACGTTCACGACACCGTCTGCGTTATTTAAATTATATGACATTCCTTCCACGCCCTTCGTCTTGTAATCCATCTATCTTAAAGTGTAAAGCATTCCGTCTTATTTTGAAAGGTCTTCCCGTTTCTCGACGATTGGACGAATATCAATCTCAATCAAAGGACGGAGGACACGAACGACGAGCGGGTGTATGATGATACCGACGATCAGCAAGGCAACGCCAATCATGATCAGTAATGCTAGCCACGGTTGCGGTACGAATGCTTCCGTCACATACTGGCGCCACGCCATGACGAAAAAGACGTGAAGCAAATAGACATAGAGGCTGAGTTCCCCCGCCCGTGTGATGAGCGGAAGGCGACGCATCGGAATCAACATCATGAAACCAAGGGAAGCCGCAATTGACAAGAAATAAATGACACTATGTTTGATGACACCTAACCAGGCATCGCTATCGTATTGATCAACATAAGGGAAACGATGCTTGAAGGCATTCGCGAAATCAACGATCTCTTGTGGTGTGTCACGCCACGCTTCAAATAACAAAAAGCCCATGACGGCCACAAATGTGATCCCACCGATTAAGCGGACGTTCATCCGTCGTTTAAAGTTTTTCGGCATTTCAAAGATCCGGATGAATTCGTGTTCTGATAAATAGTTTCCGAGTAAGAAGTACGGATAGAACATGATCAACTTACGAAGTGCTAAGAAGCCTGTATTCTCAAGCTCAAAACCATATAATAGAGCGAACGCGAGACCGAACCAGACGTAGCCGCGTAAATGGACGACATAAGGCGTCACGATATACCAGACGACCATGACGAATAAATACCAAAGTGCCCAGTATGGCCGTAATAGATGCGTTCCAATGTTTTCTCCTGAGAAAATCGGGTTTCCTTCCCCGAGTGTCGCCCAAGATCCGATCAAGATCTGCCAGACACAATACACCGCGAAAAGCTGGATGACACGTAAATACTTGTTTTCGCGGAAGAAATAACCGCTTAAAATAATGAATAATGGCATATGAAACGAATAAATCAATAGATAGACCGTTTCGAGTAATTTTCCATCATAATCAAACCGTAAATCTGTCAGCATGTGACCGATGACGACGAAAATGACAAGAAAACCTTTAATATTATCAAACCACGGATTCCGATTCATGTTACACTACCCCTTATACTCCCTCGAAAGGAACGAATGTTTATGAAAAAGACACTCCTGATTCTATCCATCGTCTTGAACGTCGTTCTCCTTGCATTGTTACTGGGACGTAAACCGCTCGAACTGTTCGAAAGCGTCTTACCTGCAACGAGTACGACTCCAGTCACGACATTCCAATACGATAAGAATCCGAACTATGTCCGTTTGAATAGTCTATTCCATACTTATCAATACCCAAAATCAGCGAACGCTGTCATGTTAGGTGACTCGATGACGAATTTTGCCGATTGGCGCATCTTGATGGATGATCCGACAATTATTAATTTCGGGATTCCTGGCGATACGACAGAAGGCTTTTTGACTCGTCTCGACCTGATTCTCGAGATGAAACCAAAACGCGTCTTCCTGATGGGTGGTATTAATGATATCCGTCACTATACGCCGATTCCACAAATTACCGAGAACATGACGACGATCGTGACGACACTTCGAAAAAATAACATTGACGTCGTCGTTCAGTCAACCGTTCCTGTGGCACCGAAGTATTCAGACTCCGTCCGAATCAACCGTGATGTCGAAGCGTTGAACCGGAATTTACAAAATCTCGCTCAATCGCTTAAGGTTCCATTCGTCGACTTACGACCTGTCTTGACGAATAAACAAGGATATCTTCAGAATCGCTTGACGTATGATGGATTACATCTCGTCGGTGGCGGTTATCTACGCTGGAGCGATGCCCTGAAACCTTATGCATTGCAAGCAGATATAACAGCAAACAAATAATCGATGGCACATCAAAAAAACGGCTCATCCCGATGATCAGGATGAGCCGTTTTTCGATTCTTAATCTTCTTGGTTCTTGACACCCATGTACGCTGCGACACTCGATGCTGAGAAAACCGCAACGGCAACGATACCGACAGCAATCCAAATCACTTGATCCATCATTTCTTTATATCCCCCTTTATGTAACCGCTCACTTCTACATTTAGCGTACACGAATTTCGTCAAGAAAGAAACACATTTTCCATGTCTAATGACTAGACGATTCGGGAAAAAGTAACTATAGTAGAAGGACAACTACAAATTGTCAGAAAATTCGATTATTTAACAAGGAGGTGTTTCTGATGGCCACTTCATTGCTTACGCCGAAAGTGACGTTACGACATCGAAGTACTCTCAACTTTGGATATTGGCTTGTCATCGGATGCATAGGATGGGGGATGCTTGCCCTCGTCACGAATGTTGGTACCGTTATTAGTCGTCTTCCTTTATATGAAAGCATTCCCCTCGCCATCCTTGTACTTGGCCTCACAGGTGTCGTACTAAAAATGGCGCGTGACGAGTGGTGGATTCGTTATCTCGAACGTCAGACCCAGTATTACATCGGACACGAGACCGTGACCGGTTGGTGTACGACGATTGATAGCATGTGGCTGATCCGTAAGACGATGCGCCGTGAACTTCGCTTGCTCTACCGACAACTTGCCAAGACGAAAGCATCGGAAGAAGTGAAACAGACGCTCGCCCTCCAGCTCGTCGAACGTGGTGTGCTCATCGTCTATTCTCGACCAAAAAGTGATCATCCTGCTTGAAACGAAAAGAGGACTGCCCCATCATCTTCTATGAAAGAAGAAGAAGATGGGACAGCCCTTTTTTACTGTTTCAGCCAATCCGTTGCTGCTTCAATCGTTGGCATGACAAGTTGGTGACCATAATTCGACCACGTGACGTCGACTGATGCACCAGCTTGTTTCAAGAGTGCTGATAACTCTTCCGTTTCCTGAGCCGGACAGATCGGATCATTACTACCTGCACCGATGAAGACGCGCACGTCCGATAGGTCAGGTAACGTCACACCACGACGTGGTACCATCGGATGCAACAGAATCGCTTGTTTGAACAAAGCTTCTTCGAACAACATGTTCGCCGCGATGTTCGCCCCGTTCGAGTATCCGACTGGAATCAGACGATCGAGATCAAAACTACGCTCTGCTGCTTGATCACGTAAAAACTGAATTAAACGTGCTGTCCGTAAAGCGAGGTCTTCTTCATCGAAGATGCCTTCCGCGAGTCGTTTGAAGAATCGTGGCATCCCGTTTTCCGAGACTTCTCCGCGGACGGACAAGTAGCCTGCTTCCGAATCGAGCAACGAGACGAGCCCGACGAGATCTTGTTCCGTTCCACCTGTGCCATGTAAGAATAAAAAGATCGGTGCGTCTGCTGTTTTTGGTGCTTGGTATAAATGAATCATACGAGTCTCCCCTTCGGTACAGTAATAGGTGTTACATGATTTGTGATCGCCGTGCGATGTGCTTCGAATTGTTCCGGCAACTTCAAGTCTTCTCCGAGCATCTCAAACTCTTCATCGATTGCGAATCCTGGATTGTCGGTCGCAATTTCATGGAGGATCCGACCGCGGTCATGGAAATAGATCGACGTGAAGTAATTGCGGTCCTTCACTTCAGTCGTCAGCAAACCGAACGCGTTGATGGCGTTCATCCAGTCGATTTGTTCCTTCTGATCCGTTGCCCGCCACGCGATATGGTGAACCGTTCCCGTTCCCGGACGACCGACTGGCATTTGACCATGAACGACGTCAACGACATTCCCGAACTCGCCTTCTGCGATATATCGGTCAACGGTTTCCGTCCGTTTGCTAAGTGTCAGCCCGAATGTGTCTGTCAGTAATTTTGCTGTGTCTGATGGATCCCGCGACAGTAACGTCGCTCCGGCGAATCCTTTGATCGCAACCTCACGCGTGATGCCATCGATTTCATAGCGACTGTCTGATCCCGCCTCGCGTTCGACGAGTTCAATTTGGAGACCATGTGGATCTTCGAAGGCGATCTGCTGCTCTCCGAAACGAACCGTCTCTTCAAACGAGACGTTTTTTTCTGTCAGTCGCGCTTTCCAAAAATCTGCTGCACCGACCGGAATCGCGTAAGCTGTCGTTCCGACTTGTCCGGCACCGACTTTCCCTTTTGCCATGCCTTTAAACGGAAAGAACGTGATGATTGTTCCCGGTGCTCCGGATTCATTTCCAAAATAGAAGTGGTATGTTCCTGGATCATCGAAGTTGACCGTTTTTTTGACGAATCGTAGTCCGAGAATGGTTCCGTAAAAATCGAGATTTTCTTGTGGATCGCCGACCATTGCTGAGATATGATGGATGCCTTGCGTTTTCATATGATGCGTTCCTCCTTCAGTCGTATCTATTAACACAATAATAGTAACTAAAGAACAAAAAGTAAACTAATAAGCCTTTCCTCGTTTTTCTGGAACCTTTATCCAATTTAAACCGTAGGACACTAGGTAACAATGATACACTTGTCGTGCAACAGACGTCTTTAAAGGAGGTTCATATGTTAGAAATAAAACACATCACGAAGCGTTTCGGCGATTTTACAGCCGTAGATGCTCTGACGATTGAGGTGCCACGCGGGCAAATCTTTGGTTTGCTTGGTGCGAACGGTGCCGGGAAGACGACGACCTTCCGGATGCTGCTCGGTCTACTGCAACCAACTGAAGGATCGATCACCTGGAACGGAGAGCGCATCCCGACTTCAAAAATCGGATACCTTCCGGAAGAACGAGGGCTGTATCCAAAAGTCCGCGTTGATGAACAACTTTTGTTCCTCGCAGAACTCCGCGATATGAAACGGAAGGATGCGAAACGAGCGTTGACGGAATGGCTCGAGTATTTCCAAATTCCGCAGTATGAAAAAATGCGCGTCGAACAACTCTCAAAAGGAAATCAACAAAAGATTCAGTTGATCTCTGCTGTCCTACATAAACCTGAACTGCTGATTTTAGATGAACCATTCAGCGGACTCGACCCGGTCAATGCGGAACAATTAAAACGTGCCGTCAAAAAGTTAACCGTCGACGGAACGACGATCGTCTTCTCGAGTCACCGGATGGATCACGTCGAAGAACTCTGCGAACACGTCGCAATCCTCGATCACGGAAAACCCGTCGTTGCTGGCTATCTTCCTGACATCAAGGCAAGCTATGGAAAAACACGTGTCCTTTTGACGACAGATGCCCCACCACTCCTATGGGATAGCTTACCGGGTGTCCTACAAGTCGAGTCAGACAACAATGGGCATATCGTCCAAGTCTCTTCAAAAGAAACGGCTGATCAACTTCTCCAACATATCGTCAGTCAAGGACACCATGTCGATCGTTTCGTCTGGGATCAGTTATCCCTGCAGGATATCTTCATCGAGGAGGTCGGCAAACGTTATGAACCGTAAATTCCTGACTTTATATCGCTTCAATCTACTACAAAAATTACGTGCTAAAAGCTTTTTGATTTCGACGGTCCTAATGGTCCTGTTCCTCGTCGGCTTTGGCAATATCGAACGGATTCTCGACTGGTTTTCTGGTGACGATCCGAAAGTTGCTCTCGTCAGTGAATTGTCGACCGATCTTCGTCCGGCCTTGAAGAAGGCTGGTGTCACTTCAGACATCACGACGAAGGAATATACAGTCGCACAAGCACGAAAGGCAGTCGACCGCGGTACATTCGATGCCGTGGCAATCGTTCAGGATTCGTATGACGTGACACTCGTCAGTGCTAGTCCTGAGTCTGAATTACAGACACAGGTCGCAACGGTCGTCAAACAAGTCCGTGACCAAGCCGTCATCACGGATGCTGAAATCGATCCGAACGTCCTTGCTTCGCTCGCTGAACCTGTTCCTGTCAAACAGGAGTTGACGTCGACGGGTGGGAAAAGTGAAGATGAACTCTTTGCTGCCTCGGCGCTCGTCTATGTGTTGCTATTCTTGATGTACTTCACGATTGCGATTTACGGTGGGATGATCGTCACAGAAATCGCGAACGAAAAGTCATCCCGTGTCATGGAATTGCTGATTTCAGCCGCGAGTCCGATTCAACATATGCTGGCGAAGATCCTCTCGATCGCTACGGTCAGTCTCGTACAATTATCGATTCTCGTCGGTGTCGGCTACTACAGTGCTCAAAACAGCAGTTTATTCGATCAGTTATCACTCGATTCCTTGAGTGCTCGGACGATCATTTATCTGTTCGTCTTCTTCCTGCTCGGATACTTCCTGTATGCGACGCTTCTCGCGGCACTCGGTTCGCTCGTCAGTCGGGTCGAGGATGCGCAGCAAGTGACATTACCAGTCATCTTGTTGATCGTCGCAGCTTTCATGATTTCGATGTTTAGTCTGAATGCACCGACGAACCAAGCTGTCGTCGTCCTGTCGTTCGTGCCGTTCTTTACACCGATGGTCATGTTCCTGCGCGTCATGTTGACCGATGTACCGCTATGGCAAGTGTCGATTTCGCTCATTTTGATGCTGATCAGCATCTCGCTTGCCTTATTCGTCGGAACGAAATTCTACCGGGGTGGTGTTCTGTTCTATGGATCGAATCCGCTCAAACAGTTGCGCCGGATCTTAAGCGGTCGCCGGTAACAGTTTACAAGACGAATCGTTTCCGCTATCGTTAGGTGAGAAAAAGCCTTTAGGAGGAACTACGTTATGCGGTCTCGTTTTTGGGCAGCGATTCTTTTCACAGCTGCTGCCATGGTCTCGTCACTTGTCATGTTCACGAAATTTCCGCAGGCGAGTGCGACATGGGAACTCGTCCTTGCTTACGGTGGGATGACGTTCGTCGCCAGTCTATTTTGCTGGTCCTTCGTCGCGGTGCGCCGTCAATCTTCTCGCTTATACGGAAGTTGGGTTGGTGTCTTCATCGCTGGATTGACGGTTTTACTTGTCTGTATCGCACGCTTCGTCTTGCGTGGTGATATGATGATGATTTTCAAATGGCAAGCGATGCTCGGTAGCTTAACCCTCAATTTCGGCTATGTCGGTTGGGTACTCGTCATCGCGAATGCAATCATTGGATTCATCATCGGTCGGACACGTATTAAGAATCCACGTTTACGTCAGATGTCACAAAACAATACACGTTAAAAAAAGTCGCTGTCTTCTGAACGTCAATCAGAAGACAGCGACTTTTTATTTGCGATGATAACGTGAACGGCTTTTCCGGTCACTATAATCCGTGTAATATGTCGAACGAGCTAACGATACACCTTCTGTCATTCGGTCGAGATATTCGTCGAGTTGCATCATGGCTGGAAGTTTATCCTCAAACAGTTCAAACGTCTCTTCTGCTTGATCCCGTTGTAACTCTCCTGCTTCCATCACAGCATCGACCAGTTCATGAAAGATGCGTTGCTCGGTTGCGCTCATCGTCTGCTCGATCCGTTTGACATCTTCGTCGTACATCAGGTCAAACAGGCGCATTCGCTCTTCAAGCTGCTCTTCGACCCATGTCCCGTCTTGTCCGAGCGTCTGCTCATAAGCAAGTTTCATCTCTTCAAGTGGCGTCTTCTGTTGCATGATGAACTTCAATGATTCTCCTGTCCAGATGTGACGAGCCAAGTAACTCGCATCGATGTTCAAAGCTTCAGCCAGTGCCTCGATGTACGCTTTTGTTGGATAGACTTCGCTGAGTTCCGTTCGACGAATGAAGTACGGTGCGACACCGAGTCGTTCTGCCAGCTGCTCGATCGTAACCCCGGCACGCTCTCGTAAAATACGAATTCGGTCACCGTAGCCTCGATATGGTGAATGGTCTAGCATACGTTTCCCTCCCTTGTTCCTATGGTATCATCATACCCTTGAATTCGGTGTTGGATACATCGAACTTTCGGATGATTTCCGGAACAGATGGCGCGGGTACCGTAGCCAAATCGGTAAGACACTTAAGAAGTATCCAACGGTGACGATACTGATCCAAAACATAGCGAGATTAAGAAAAGGTTTCATTTCAAGTCCAGCCTGTGTCACGACGACTTGGAACAACAAAAAGGCATGAAAAACAGAAATCAGATAGGGAATGAGTAAGACCGCACCATACTTCATGAGCAAGTAACGACGAATGTTTCCGGATCCGAATCCGAGCGCAAACAATGTCTTCATCCGTTTTTGTTCCTGTTCCGCCGTCATCTGCATCCATACATGCAGGAAACTCGCATTGATGACGAACAACCAGATCGTCAGAAGGATGACGACGAACGTGACGAGTCGTACGATCCGGATCCCGTCGATCTCATCTTCCGTCTCATTGATCAACTGATAGGGAACCGGCTGCTTCTCATCCAGCTTGGCTGCGGATTGAATATTGCGAACGATCTTCATCCACTGCTTCCAGTCCCTCGTTCCATAATCATGGTAGGCTGGCGTATCGAAGACGACGATTTGCCGAACAGGTTGTTTAAGTGTCGGGAAGACCGCGTCGCTGACGACGAATATCGTTTCGATCTGATAGTTATAGCCGAACACTAAATCATGGGAAGACGGCGAGAGCAGCTTAAACCCTTCTCGTTTCATCGCCTGTTCCGCCTTTTTCATCGTTGGTGTATTCTCTTCGAGTTGCACCGGTCGCGCGGGTACGAAGAAACTCTGTCGACCGGTCGCCTTCCGCTCCTCAAGGTGCAATTGACGCATCATCTTGTTGTAGGCAGAAATCGGTAAAAAGATACGCTTCCCTTCTGCCTTCACTTCAATATCTTGCTGATAGCGATCCGGAAATGCGTCCGTCATCGTCTGTTTAATATCCTTCAATCGCTTCGTCGGCTGAGCGGATTCTTCATAATAGACGAGACCAAATTGATTTTGGGACGAGAGATCGAGTCCGATCAATTGAAACAAGAAGACAAGTCCGACTGCCGTCAGCGCACATGACGTCAAGATCGTCCCGAGGGCAATCAGCGTACTATTCGTTCGTAACTGATTGGCGATCTCCGAAACGATCAGTTTCCGAAGAGACAACCGACATGGACGATATAGCTGGATCAACCACGGTAAGATATAGCGGCAAATGAAAAAGGAACCGATGAAGATGACAAGCGGGAATAACATATAAAATCCATACATTCGAACGAACGCAAGGACATATCCGTAAATCAAGAGCAATAGAGCGAGGACTTGTGTCAGAATCCAAACTCTTCTTCGAAAAAGTGAACGGGAACGGACCGGTCGATCCGGACGAAAACGGTAAATCGCCAGAACGGTCGCGATCAGTAAAACAAGGAAGGCGCCACCAATCAAGGCAAGAATCGCATAAAACGACAGCTCAAACTCGATCGGTGGCAAGAACATGATTTTGACGACAGAAAGTAACAGCATCTTCGTCAAGACATTTCCAAGTATCATCCCCGCCGTGATCGCTAATCCGCCGACGATCAGAACCTCAATCAAAAAATACTTCAAGAAGTGCGATAATCCACTACCGAGCGTCCGCATCGTTCGGAGATCGTTCTTCCGGTGCTCAAGCATCGTATAGGTCGTCGAATAGATGAACAGGATACTAAAAAATAGGATGATCAGTTCTGCGATGAAGACGAACAAGATCGTCATCTCGATGACTTGGTTCAATTGGCTGAGTATCTTGGCGACGTTTTGAAACGATCCGTTCGTCAGCAAGTTCCAGTAACTCGTCACGATCGTCATCGCGATGATGATCGTCAAGGCATACCCATAGTACAACCGCTGGTAGCGCCGGATATTACGTAGGGCGTATTGCAGATAATTGATGCTCATCCCCTCCTAACAACGATAACGACTCAATGACACGTTGAAAGAAGATCCGTCGTGGCTCATCACGGAATAACTCGGTTTGCACGCTACCGTCCTTTAAAAACAAGACATGATTACAATACGAAGCGACTTGCGGATCATGCGTCACGATGACCATCGTCATCCCCGTCGCGTTCAGTTCTGCTAATACATCCATGACATGTTTTGTCGCTTGAAAATCAAGCGCTCCGGTCGGTTCGTCCGCAAGTATCAGACGCGGCGTATGAATCAAGGCGCGACCGATCGCTGTTCGCTGCCGTTGTCCACCACTTACTTCGTCCACCTGCTTATCGAGCAAATCATCAATCTGAAGGCGACGAGCCAACTGCTCCATCTCTTCACGCGCCAGTTTTGCTTTTTTCCCAGACAACATCAATGGAACGAGCATGTTCTCACCGAGCGTCAAGGAGTCGAGTAAGTTGAATTCCTGAAAGATGATCCCAAGTGTCTCGCGTCGGAAGCGTGTCATCTCTTTTCGCTTAAACGTCGCTGTATCGACGCCATCAATCAGAATCGATCCCCAACTTGGCTCGTCGAGTGTCGCAAGCAAGTTGATCAGTGTCGATTTGCCACTACCGGACGGTCCCATGACTGCGACCATCTCGCCTTCTTCAACTCGGAAGTTCACATCCGTCAACGGCTGTTCCGTCACCTTTCCGGGATAGACCTTTCCTAATTGCTTCACCTCAATCATGTGCGCGACCTCCTACTAAACGAATCCGACATGTCGTCCCGATGCCTTCCTCACTCTCAAGTTCAATCTCGTGTCCGAGTTTCATCGAGACCTGCTGGACGAAATACAGTCCCATTCCGGTCGATTCCCCGTAACGTCGCCCATTCTCACCGGTAAAGAACGCATTAAAGACGCGTGGGACATCTCGTCTTGGAATCCCGACGCCGTCGTCTCGAATCGACAAAACGACCTGCCCATTTATCTCCTCCGCCTTCAAGACGACTTCTCGTCCGTGACCTGTCGTATATTTAATCGCATTCGTCACAAGCTGTAAGACGAGGAATCGAAACCACTTCGCATCCGTATAGACGTACATATCCTCCGCGATATCGAGTTTCGGAAAAACCTGATTTTTGACGAATAGTCGTTTTTCCTGATTAATGATGCCGGTAATAAGTGGCTTTAAGGATAACTGCTCTGCCTTCAGATCCGTCTCGATCGCTTCTAGACGTGACGAATAGAGCATCTGGTCGAGTCCACTGCGCAGCCGATCGACCTCTTGGCGCAAATCAGCTTGATAGTGCTCCCCCGGATGTTCGAGAATCAGTTCGATGACGGATAACGGCGTCTTCATTTGATGAATCCACTGGTCGACATACCGATGCCGCTCTTTTTCCTTCCGTCGCTCAGCAAACAGACTGTTTCGAAACAAGGTCTGTTGCCGTTCTAAAAATTGTTCGACAGCGACGGAAATCGGTTCTTCACTATCACTGCGAATCGGTTCTGCGACCGATTGGACCGGCTGTTGCATCCGTCGCAGCAACGGAAGCATGCTGAAGAAACGATAACTGAGATAAATCAAGAGACCGATACTGTTCAAGAGCACGATATAAAAGAAGGCTGCTGGGCGATAAAGATCGTAGAGCCATAAGACGGCATATAAAATCAGCATTTGTCCAGTAAAGAAGATGATACCTGGTATCGCGTGCCGTAAAAAGAGCTTCATGGTTCAAGAACCAGTTTATAACCGACACCTCGCACCGTCTCAAGTCCAGCGACACCGATTTCGGCAAGCCGTTTGCGGACACGCGTGATATTGACGTTCAACGTATTCTCATCGACGAATGCTTCGTCATCCCAAATCCGTTCAAGTAGATCGCCCCGACTGACGATTCGTGGACTTGCCGTCAGCAACATCTCAAGGATCAGTCCCTCTTTTTTTGACAGCTCGATCGACTGTTCCCCGTACTCGACGATATAACGGTCCAAGTACAGCGTGACACCTTCTTTCGTCACCGTCCGCTCATCCGTCTCGTTTGAAAGCGTGCCATAGGCCCGGCGAATCTGACTTTTAATCTTCGCGATGACGACCGCTCCTTGGAACGGCTTGACGATGTAATCATCCGCTCCGTATTCAAGCGCCATGACTTGATCCATCTCCCCGACCCGTGCTGAGATGAACAGGATGGGTGCCCGTGTCTTCATCCGCAATTGTCGACACCAATAGAAACCGTCAAACTTCGGTAAATTGACATCTAATAGAATGACGTCCGGATTCGTCTCTTCAAAGACCGCAACGACATCTCCTCGCCCATCTTCAACGACGACTCTAAAATCATAGCGTTCAAGTAGTTCTTTCAATAATGTAGCAATCTTCATGTCATCTTCGACTAATAAAATCGTATGCATCGTTCCTATCAACTCCTTCTCCCTTTATCATAACGAACTCAAAAAGGACTGGAAACGATTATTCCGTTTCCAGTTTGGTGTACCCTATTTAGTTCATCACGTGACGATGCGGCGATACGCACGAACCGTGACGATATAGTAGATCAGATAGACGATCGTATAACAAACAATCGCAAGTAATGTCGGACGAACGATGTTGTAGTTCAACAGTTTCTGCAAGACTTGCATCGCAACTAAACTATGAACGAGTCCGAGCACATACGGTAAGGAGAAGACGAATCCGACAAGACGACGGATGATGCCCGTCTGTTCCTTCTCATCGACACCGATCTTCTGGATGATGGCAAACCGTTGTTTCGATTCTTCTGCTTCCGCGAGCATCTTGAAGTAGATGATTGAACCCGTCGCAAGCAAGAAGACGAGTCCGAGGAAGCCGGCAGCAAACGCGAGCAAGCCGGTCGTTGCTGTCGTCATCGTATAGACAGGATAATACGCTGCCATCTCCGTGTCCGCTTGTTTTCCATATAGTTGTGTCAACTGTTTCATCAATCCATCGTCATGACGTTCATCTGAGAACTGATAATTCGTCAGTGTGAAACCTTTTTCCGGCATCTTCGCGAACGTATCATCGTTTACGACGAAGGCAAGCCGCTGTTTCTCATAAAGTTGAGCGATCGGTAGATTCGTCGCAGCGGTGATGCGAAAGGACTCATGAACGTCCTTGATTTCAACACCTACCGGCGATTTGATTTTCATCTTCAACAAATCGTTTCCTTTGAATGTCTCAAGGACGATCGCTTCGCCTTGTTTTGGTTCTTTGATGACCGTTTTCCCGTTCGCTTTCGCGAGCTTGACGTAGTCCGAATAGTTGACGTAGCTGAATTGTCCCGGCTGGTCTTCATACGCATACGTCGCGTAGTAGCGCGTGAACGTCAGCGGGTTCGGCAGATCGGTCATCTGATGGTCGACGTTCTTGACGTTGACCATCGTCCGGCTGTCGATCTTTTGGTCAGACTTTGCAATCAGTTGTTCCGCTTCAGATTGTTTACTCGCAATCGATAGACTGTACGGAACTTGCTCCTCGACGGTCTGATCGATGAAATAATAAATCGATGTCGCTGTACCGACTGTCGTCAATGTGACGGCAGTGATGACTGTGATCGTCGACAGCATGACGGCATTCGATTTGATTCGTGACAACAATTGCCCGTGCAAAATCAAATTCGTTCCTTTGAAGTGTCGCGCTTGATTACTTAAGACGCGCAATAAGAAGATCGTGAAGTAACTCATCGTTCCGAACGTTCCGAGAATGACGCAGAGCATCAAGAGTGGGGCAACGATCGTAAAGTGATCCATCAACGGTTGTCCGGTCAAATAGTACCCAACACCGATCAAGACGACCGAAAGCACGGTTAGGATCGGATGGACTTTCGGAAGCGATTCCGCTTGTTGTTCTGCCTTGAACAGTTCGATTAATGTAAAACGATAAATCGTCCGAGCCGAACGTAAAGCGATGATCAGAAAGATTAAAAGGAAAACACCGATCGTCTGCAGGACGGAAGCTCCGCTGATCGTAAAGGTCGCATCGACTTGCATCGCCATGACTGAAGCGAGCAACTGCACGAAGTATTTCGAAGCGACGGTACCGATCGCAATTCCGAGAATCAGACCAATCACTCCGTACCCCATCGTCTCAAGGAAAATCAGGCGAGCAATCTGCCCTCGTTCTAAACCGAGTAATGCATAAAGCCCGATTTCCTTCTTACGACGACGTAAGAAGAAGTCACTTGAATACCAGATGAAGATAGCAGAGAAAAGCGCTAGAATGACACTTGCTCCGGTAAAGACCGTTCCCAGTTTGCCGTACAATTCGTTCGCCTGAAGCATCGCTTCATTCGATCGAATCGCGAGGAACGTGTAATAAATCAGAATCGCAAACGTGACCGCACCGAGGTACATCACGTTTTGACGGATGTTCTTCAAATTTTGAAACGCCAGTTTAGACAAGCTCACGGACGGCACCTCCGAGTTCACGCTGAACTTCCATGATCTGTTCGAAGAATTCCTTCTGCGAACCAAAGCGATGGACTTCCTTGAACAGCTCTCCGTCCTTGACGAACAGAATCCGTTCCGCATAAGACGCTGTCATCGGATCATGCGTTACCATTAAAATCGTCGCGCCTTCGTTGTTGAGCGATTGCATCGCTTCGAGTAACCCGGTCGCTGACTTCGAGTCAAGTGCACCGGTTGGCTCGTCGGCTAAAATGAGTGACGGATCATGAATGATCGCACGCGCGGCAGCTGTCCGTTGTTTTTGTCCGCCCGATAGTTCAACGGGACGTTTATCGAGTAAGTCATAGATACCGAGTTGACGTGCCACACGATCGACACGTTCTAAGATCATCTTTTTATCGACGTTCGCGAGTGATAGCGGTAAGGCGATGTTTTCCCGGACCGTCATCGTATCGAGGAGATTGAAATCCTGGAAGATGAAGCCGAGTTGTTCCCGGCGGAAACGAGCCAATTGTTTTTGCTTCATCGCCGTCACGTCTGCTCCATTGATTAAAATCGAGCCGTCCGTTGGCTGATCAATCGTCGACAGCAGGTTAAGTAATGTCGATTTCCCGGCACCGGATGGACCCATGATACTGACGAACTCTCCTTCGTGGACACGGAGCGTCGTCGGACGCAGTGCTTCGTGGCGCGCTGTTTTCGTTTGATACGTTTTTGAAATCTGTTCTGCTTGTAAGATTGCTTTCATCTGTATTGCCTCCTGTGTTTGATTCGTTACACTCAGTCTAGTCCTTCCATGCTTTTCTCAAAATGGACTTTGCTTTCACTTCTCTTACAAAACGGTAAGACACGGGAGGAGACGACAAAAAAGCCCCCATCCGCAAGGAATGGAGGCGTATCGTATCTTATTTATGTGTTGCTTTGAAGAGCTCTGTGTCGCCTGCGACAACAGAAGTTCCTTCCGCTGGTACAGCTGAAAGCGTGAATTGATCGTGGTTTGTTACGATGATCGGTGTGATCGTCGATGGTGCGTTCGCACGGATGTAGTCAAGGTCGAACTCGACGAGGACGTCTCCTGCTTTGACTTTGTCACCTGACTGGACGTGAGCCGTGAAGCCTTCACCTTTAAGGTTAACTGTATCAAGACCAACGTGGATCAACAGTTCAAGACCATCTTCACCTTTTAGACCGATTGCGTGTTTTGTTGGGAAGATCGTTTCAACCGTTGCGTTGATCGGCGAAACAACTTTACCTTCTGTCGGCTCGATCGCGACACCGTCGCCCATCATTTTTTGAGAGAAAACTTGATCGGGTACGTTCTCGATGTTGACGATTTTACCTGTAAGTGCAGAAGCGATTTTCGCGTTTCCTGCGTCGTTACCACCAAACAATTTTTTTAAGAATCCCATGATACTATCCCTCTACTTTCTCGATCGTTTTTCTTCCGAATGGAAGTTTCGATTTTTTATAGGAGTAAGCTGTCAGACAGCTCGCTCACGTTCTCACAAAAAGCATACGTTTGTCCCTCTGGTTTTGCAAGTATTTTTGTGTGATAATAGTTAGAAATCATAAGGAGGCGCTTACATGTTACCATTTTCAGAAATTACATATGTCCGTCCTGACCTTGCCTTGCTTGAAACATCCATGAATCAAGCGATCGCTCGACTGACGGAAGCCACACAGGTAGATGAAGCAAACGCAGCCATCACTGAGATTAATACCCTCAGAAATCAATTTGAAACGGCAAGCCAGCTCGTCGAGATCCGCCACACGATCGATACACGCGATACGTTCTATGAGACGGAACAAGGATTCTTTGATGAAGCGAGTGCGATCTATCAAGGATATGTCTCAAGCTATTATCAAGCGTTGACGACGCATCCACTCCGCAGTGAACTCGAACAGACGCAAGGCAAACAGTTATTCCTGATTGCTGAAGCGAGCCTGAAGACGTTCTCGGAAGAGATCATTCCGAAACTCCAAGAAGAGAACCGTCTCTCGAGTGAATATACGAAACTGATGTCTTCTGCTCAAATCGAGTTCGATGGCAAGACGCTCAACTTATCACAGTTCGGCCCCTATCTTCAATCACCTGATCGTGATGTCCGTAAAGCAGCTTCAGAGGCACGCTACGGCTATTTAAAAGAACAAGGCGAAGCAATCGATACGATCTACGACAAACTCGTTCGCATCCGGACCGAGATCGCGAAGACACTCGGTTTCCCATCGTTCGTCGAGCTCGGATACGCACGGATGCTCCGCGTCGATTATAACCAATCGATGGTCGAACAGTACCGCGAACAAATCCGTGAGACGATCGTTCCGCTCGCGACACAACTTAAAGAACGCCAGCAACGACGGATTGGCGTCGATCAGTTGTATTACTACGATGAAGGGTTTGCTTTCAAGTCTGGTAATGCGACACCGAAAGGCGAAGAGTCGTTCATCATCGAAGGCGGCAAAAAGATGTACGCAGAGATGTCACCGGAGACGAACGAGTTCTTCAACTACATGCTCGACCGGGAAGCACTCGATTTAACGGCGAAGCCTGGGAAAGCTGGCGGTGGGTATTGTACCTACATCGCAGACGAAAAACTCCCGTTCATCTTCTCGAACTTCAATGGAACGGCAGGCGACATCGATGTCCTGACACACGAAGTCGGACACGCCTTTCAAGTCTATGAGAGCCGTCACCTGACAGCTCCAGAGAGTGCTTTCCCAACGTATGAAGCGTGTGAGATTCACTCGATGTCGATGGAATTCTTCGCTTATCCTTGGATGGAAGAGTTCTTCGGTGAAGAGACAGCGAAATACAAGTTCAATCACCTCGCAGGAAGCGTCACATTCCTTCCGTACGGCGTTGCGATTGACGAGTTCCAACACGTCATCTACAACCAACCGGAATTGACACCAGCTGAGCGTCGCGAAGCATGGCGGACGATCGAGAAGAAATACCTGCCGCATCGTGATTACGAAGCGAACGATTATCTCGATTCAGGTGCATGGTGGCATCAACAAGGACACGTCTTCGGCAGTCCGTTCTACTATATCGATTACACGCTCGCTCAAGTCTGTGCCTTCCAGTTCTATGCTTGGATGGAACAAGACCGGGAAGCGGCTTGGAAGTCGTATCTCGATCTCTGTCGTGCCGGTGGATCGGAAAGCTTCCTTACGCTCGTTGAACGTGCTGGATTGAAGTCTCCGTTCGCACCAGGTACGGTCGAGGCAGCAGTTGCACCGGTCAAAGCGTATCTCGAACAAGCGGACGACCTCGTGCTCGATCGCGTCTAATTATTCGATTTCCTCAATTTATCCATTGAAAAAGGTGAGTTTCCGTCCGGAAACTCACCTTTTCTATTTTAAGAGACCTCAATCTTTAAACTGTAACTAATGATTCATTCAGATAAAAGCGTTTCATGATACTTTCCGTACCAGACGCGGAACTCGTCTGCCGGGATTGGTCTTGAATAATAAAAACCCTGTGCATACTCGCAATCCAGCTGTTGCAGATGATTCGCCTGCTCCAGTTCCTCGATGCCTTCGGCGACAACATCATATTTCAATGTATGCGCCAGTTTAATGATCGTCTCGATGAGCGGTGCGTTCGAACAGGCATCCGGACCACTGATGAATGAGCGATCGATTTTCAGTCGCTGAATAGGCAATCGACTCAAGTAGGACAAAGACGAATAACCAGTACCAAAGTCATCGATTGCCAGACGATAACCCATTTGATGTAACTTCTGAAGCGCCTCGAAGACACGTCCGTCCGAAAAGACACCGAAAGATTCCGTGATTTCGAGTTCCATCCGGTCTTCAATTCCAGGATGAATTTCTCGGACACCCGTCAGGTAATCCACAATCCGACCAGACACGAGCTCTTTTACGGATAAGTTCGCTGAGACGCGAAGCGACCCGAGCTCCGTTTCTTTCCACGCCTCTACTTGGCGAACCGTTTCAGCAACGACCCACATCCCAATCTCTTCGATGAGCATCGATCGCTCGGCAATTGGAATGAAGACTGCCGGACTGATCATGCCACGTTCTGGATGGAACCAGCGCAAGAGCGCCTCACAACCATCCACCTGCCGTGTCGCAAGGTTGATTTGCGGTTGGTAGAACAATTGTAACTCGTTCTTTTCAATCGCATCCCGTAACTCCCCTTCCAATACGACCGATTCCAGATATTCCGCACTCATCCATGGTTCGAACCAGACTGGTCCACCTTCTGTCTGTTGTTTCGCATGCTGCATCGCGATATCGACAGAGGATAATAACGAAGTGACAGCTACTGCATCGTCTGGATAGCGGACCATACTCATACTGATGCTGACGTTCACGAATTCTCCGTTAATTTCATAAACATGTTCGATGACTTGCTTTAATTTCTCGTAATCAACGATATCCTGTTGCGCGACTAATACAGCGAATTCATCTCCACCAATACGTGCTGCTTGTCCCGTTCCGATGAAATGATGCTTCAGTCGATTCGCGAGATCCTTTAAAATCTGATCTCCTGCCCCATGACCGTAAATATCATTGATTCGGCGGAATTGACGAATGCTGATAGTGACGAGCTCGCCTGTTTGTGGTGCTCTCAGTGCATCCTGCATCTTTTGTTCAAATCCATTTCGATTCAGTAACCCCGTCAACATATCAAAAAGCGCAAGTTGTGTAATGCGTTCTTCTCGCCGAAACTGATCTGTCTCATCATGACAAGAGAGATATAAGGCAACACCTGTTTCATCCTCTTTGTTCGGAACGTGAATGATGTTGACGAACATATTTAAAATATCTTCGTCAAATAACATTTTACAGCGAATCGTCTGACTGTTCCCTTCGATGGCTTGTTGAAGTGCTCGTCGCATTCGATTCAAATCAGCTGGATGCACCAATTCTTCAATCGTCCAACCCGAAGTGGCATGCGTTAACTGTCGAAAACGATCATTTCCATTTAAAATCGTATAGTCCGACGATAAAGCAAGAATTGGATCTGTATTTTGAGAAAAGAGAGATTCGATTTCGGCTTTCTTCTGCTTAATCTCTTTTGTATTCGCATCACTATGATCGAGTAATCCAGCTATGATTGCTGTCATCGTCCGGAAGGCTTGAACGACTGGCTTGAAGTCATTTCTTTCGTGTACATGATACCCAGATTGCCGTCGATCCTCAGCAAACGTATTCGCTTCGTTTTGTAGTAAGGAAATATCTTTTCGAAAAGCACGTAATAATAACCAATTCAATATTAATAATGCCGCAATGACAAGAATGATTGTTGCAAATAGCAGCCAAGCATTTTGAATGATCTGCGATCCTCGGTGCTGCATTTCTTGTTGTACCTGTTTTAACTTTTGATCATATATCTGGTACATGCTTGTTTCATATTGTTTAGACTGATTAGCTAGTTTCACATAGTTTTGATCGTTTGATGTACTCAACAGTTCATCTAGCGTTTCTGTGTAATTTCGCATCTGACTTCTCATGTTTGCAATTTCTTGGCGCCCTGTGTCGTCTTGTAACGAAACTACCTCATACAAGGCATTCATGAGCGATTGTTGTCGAATGGGCAAGTCGATCCGCATTTGTTGGATGCGTAATCGATCAATCGAACTGATTTCGTTGTCCCGACGTGCTTCTCGTAGAATCTGTGCCGATTTTCCAAGCTGCTCTTCCATCATGATAAGATGCGAGAACACATCATAGTATGAACCAGTCTCTTTACTTAAGACGAGTTGATTAAAAATCACTTCACTTTTAAAATTCGTAGAGGCTGTGAAAAAGCGATGATTGGACTCGTATCCTTGACGCTCTAATTTCGTGAGTTCCTCCAACAACTCTTTACGTGCTGGGCCAATCGCTTGCTCTTCCTTTAGCTGTTCATATAAGTGGAAGAGAGAGGTCTCTGCTTGTTTTGTTACTTGTGGTTCCTCAACCTGTTTCTCTAAGGAAGCAAGATAATAAGACGTTAAATCTTGAGTTGCATGATTTGCTGGGATCACGATGTCAATCGCTTTTGCCGCCTCTTCGAAACGTTTTCCTTCTTCGAGTGTTTTGTTCAATTGGTGTAACGCAACGATAATCGCAAGTAGACCGATGACTGCAATCATCCACGAGAACGTTTTATAGTAGGATCGTCTTCGAAAAGCTTCTTCGATGAAGACTGGTGATAAACGTCGCAACACATCGTCCTCCCTAAAATGTCATTATGCTTCTATATCGTCTCTTTTTGCTGTATGTTGAAGTCGATTTAAGTCAATAAAAAGCACTTCTTCTCACATTTCGTGAAAATAAGTGCTTTCTTTACTAGTTTTATATTTTTTAGTAACTGACATTTTCGCGCGCTACTTTTTTCGCGAAATAATCGATGATATCCCGACGACGAATGATTCCGATAAAGTGCTTTCCATCATCGATGACAGGAACGAAGTTTTGGTCCGTGATGACCTCAATCATCTCTTCCATTTGCGCAGTAATCGAGACTGGTTTATAACGAACACGTTGTTTAATATCCGTTAACCGTGTTTGCAAGACGTGATCGTAGTCTGCATGCTCTAGATTAGCCTCGAGCGCCCACAAGACATCCCCTTCCGTTAATGTCCCTGCGTATTTACCTTTATTATCGACGAGCGGAACGGACGTAAATCGATGATGTTTCATCTTTTCTAATGCCTGTCTGACCGTCGATTCAGGATCTAAATATTTCACCTCATCTTTTGGTAGTAAGAAAAAAGCAATGTTCATTTCTGTTCCTCCCTAGCCACTCTGTGACACCTTCTTCATTTTATCACGAAGCCTCACTGGATTCATTTCTCAAATGATGAAAATCTCTACATAATTCCTTCATATTTATCCGTACCCTTCCGATAGTCAGAATAGACAGATTTTAAAGACTATTTAGGATAGGAGAATTCATCATGCGCCTCCCGATCACCCGTCGTTTGTTCATCGGGCTTATTTTGTTGCCTGCTCTTACTCTCGGTGTTTCCACTTGGTTTTCGTATGACCAAACAAGCCGAACTGTCGATCAACTGGTCGACTCGACATCCCAAACTGCTTTAAAGCAACTCGAACAATCGTTTTCCCGCATCATCGATGATACTAAAAAAGATACAACACTCCTTGCCGGACTCCCTTCCAACCGTGAAGACGGTACTCTACCGAACTACATAGATACAACCAAACAACCCGATGCTTCGGAGGCTCCTTCTCAAAAAGCAACAGATATCTATAATGTCCTTGAGAAATATGGCTCCTCAAAAATCGAAAATTCATTTATCCAATACGCTGATACGAAAGGCGGCTATCTTAACTGGCCAAAACAAGACGTCGCACCTGGATACGATCCTCGAAAAGAGATTTGGTATAAACAAGCGCTGGAGAATTCAAGCACTGTCGCCATGAGCGAGCCTTACTATGATAGCGCGACGAAATTATCCATCATCGGTTTCTCTAAGGCGACACTAGATGCTCAAGCGAACATCAAAGGTGTATTGTCTGTTTATAAAAGCATCAATCGTCTTGCTGAAGATATGAAACGGATTGAAATCGGACAAAAAGGATTTGTTTTCAGCTACACACAAGACGGTAAGGTCGTCACGCACCCGAACCGAAATTATTTCTTCAAAAAAATCAATCAACTACGTGAAGACGGAAAAGCATATTTCTCTGCTCCAAAGTCCATGTTAGAGCAAGAATCCGGTACGAAGATCATGGACGTCGCCGGAAAAAAATCGGTCGTCATTTGGCAAACTTCTTCGAAAACAGGATTCAAACTAGCCGTCGTACTGGATTACGCTTCCTTGTATGCGCCTAAAGAAGCCATGCTCAATCAGTCATTGATCAATTTCGTCGTTGCGATCGCCCTCGCGACATTGATCGCTTGGTTGATCGGGCGTTCGATCAATCGCCCGCTGTCGATGCTCCGTCGTGAAGCATTAGCAATCGCATCAGGTGATTTGCGAACACAGCATCGTCCTAAACGATTCATCCGGGATGAATTAACAGACCTCAGTGCAAACTTCGACGCGATGCGCGCGCGCCTGCGACAAACGATTCTAGCGATGACTACATCCGCTACGACCGTTCGCGATGCGTCAGAAGAGCTCTCAAACAATGCGACTCATGTACAAAAGGCTTCACGTCATATCGGACAGACAATGGAAGAAATCGCTGCTGCTGGTGAAACTCAAACGAAACAAGCCGAACGTTCTTCCCATGCTGTATACGGTGTCAAGGAACGTTCTACAGCAATGCAACAGGTCGCGTCCACGACACTTTCTGAAGTCGCTTCCGTCGCTTCCGCTGCGACACGAGGAAGTGACGTGACGAAACAGACGATTTCTGATCTATTGAGCCATTCGGACTCATTGGAAAAAGAAATCGAGAATACTTCTGATTTCTTAGGCAAACGTTCTGATGAGATCGGAAAGATTCTTGGAACGCTGCAAGCCATCTCGAGTCAGACGAATTTACTCGCCCTCAACGCAGCAATCGAAGCCGCACGTGTTGGTGAACAAGGACGTGGATTTGCTGTCGTCGCGAGTGAGGTAAGAAAACTGGCCGAGGAGAGCGACGAATCCGCTAAACAAATCAAACAGCTCCTCGATAATATTCAACAAGAAACACATACTGCCATGAGTGCGATGCACCATGTCATGAGTGATTTGAAGCTGTCTCTTGAGTCTGTCAAAACGACAGGCGATGACTTCGAGCGCATCGCAGGATCCGTACATCATGTCTCGAATCGAACAGAAGTATTGACTGGTGACATCGAGGCGCTGACGCTTGCTACGGAAGAAGTATCCGATGCCATGGGAACCATTCTTGCTTTAACGGAAGAGAATGCAGCAGGTCTTGAGACAAGCGCTGCAAGTATTCAAGAAACGAACGCAACACTTGAATCCGTGACGACGGCAGCGGCTCACCTCGCTCACATCGCAGGTGATCTCCATGCGCTCACATTGGAATTCCAGTTAGACGAAACCGTATCTGACGAACATTCGGTCGAAGAACAAGAAGACGTCCTTTCATCAGAACCCGACACAAGCCATTCTGCTGACGATGCCTACGCGGAAGTCGCAAGCACAGAATTGACGGAGCACGATATCGAAACGAATGATCCTGAAGTCGAGACGGGGCACGAGGAGGATCCAACACCTGAGTCCTCTCCGTCTCCTACGAATCCATAAGCCTATCGATCCGGAGTCTTGAAGAAAGACTTCGGATTTTTTCATTCCCTACTCGACTATCGATTGCCGAGCACATACACTAGATACAATCGATGCATCATTCGAAAGGAGTCGCTTCATGAATCCCTTAAGCCCCTCAGACTTGACACAAATCGCGGAACATTTGTTTGGGATGACTGGTTTTTTTATTTCCTATCAAGATCAAGAGCATGTCTCAATCGAGTTACGTCCTTCCGCACCCAAGCATCCAGCTAATCTATTGATTGAAGATACGTGGCCTACTTTAAAAAATCATCGCCCTCTACTTCATACCTTAAAAGACGGAACGGCTTATCTGTTCGTAGACGTTCCTGACCAAGGCATGTACCGGATCGGTCCCGTTCTCTTACAGTCAGCACTTTTTCGGGCTCATATTCAAGATGAGACCTATCATCAATTTTATAAAGTTCTACCCCGAACGACGGAAAATCGTCTGATCGACTGTGCCCATTTGCTCTATCGCCTTCTACATGGTGAAGGATTGTCCTCTCGTGACATCGATCATGTTTCAGATATACAGGAAGAGGAAATTCCTTTAGTGTCTGAAGCCCCTTCGCACACAGGTGTGACCGCCTATCGAAAAGCTTGGCAACGCGAGCAACAAATCATCGACTGGATCTCATCCGGACAGAGCGAACGGTTGGCGACGACCTATTCTCTTCCCGCATACGGTGAGTTCGGAACACTCGCACGTCATCAACCACTCCGAGCAGAAAAGAATCTACTTCTAGGAACGGTTCTTCTGAGCGCACGTGCCGCTATTCGTGGGGGACTCGAACCAGACGAAGCCTTTTCGCTCAGTGATCGGATGATTGAGACGATCGAAGCTGCGACGAGTATTGCAGAATTGCGAAATCGTCACGTTCGGATCACGGTATCTTTTGCGGAAGCCGTCAAAGAAATACAAGCGTTGCGTCATTCGCCACACGTCCTAGCTGCCATTCGATACATTCAGCAGCATCTCTACGATCCTTTATCGGTCTCGTCCATCAGTCAGGCGATTCACGTATCCTCCAACTATTTATCCGTTTTATTTAAAGATGAAACGGGTTTACCGCTGGCTCGTTACGTCATTCGTGAACGGATTCGCGAAGCGAAAAGATTGCTACGTTCATCTGACGACTCGCTATTGACGATTTCAAACCGACTGCACTTTTCAAGTCAAAGTCATTTCAGTCAGGCCTTTAAACAAATCACGGGCGAGACGCCTACTCATTACAGACAAAAGACAGATTTTTAGGAACACTGCTACCTTTTTCAGATTTGTGATATCCTATTCAACAGAATACAATTTTGCCGAATCGAATCTTTTTCGATTCTTTCATCAAAAGGAGAGTCAACATGAATTCAATTAGTGTGATCATTCCAGTCTATCAAACCGAATCTCAAGCAAAAGCTGCGATTCAATCCGTTCTCGACCAACACGTTTCGATTCCTGTAGAAATCGTCGTTGTCTTTGATGGACCAAGTTCTTATGTCGATGATATTCGTGCACTATATCCAACGTGTACCATCATCGAACAATCACATCAAGGTGTGTATGCGGCTCGACGTAATGGAGTTCAAGCTGCTTCAGGAGACTATGTCATCTTTTTAGATAGTGATGATATTCTTGCTCCCCGTGCGCTTTACACATATATCAAGGCATACGAGAAGTCTCGTGGGGAAGTCATCATCGGTAAGATCTCCCCTGTCTATAATAAGAAGAAATGGCTGATGCCAATCGATGACGATCGTTACTTCTTTTACTCGCGCACGAAGTTTAATTCGCGTCACTTGACGACAATCCATGGATGGATGATCAAAAAAGAATTGCTTCAGACATTGCCTAGCTTCGAAACGACATGGTTTGCGGATACGCTCATCGCCCATACTGTCATTTCGCAGTTAACGAACATTACTTCCGTCAACTACATCGTGTACGGACGGAATTCAAGAAGTACACCACTGGATGGTCAATCGCTCTTCCAACTACGTGACATTACGACACTCTCAGATATCTCTCGAATTTATGGCATATTATCAGCAGAGACAAAAGATGAAGAAGTCCAAAAATTCTTAAATACGTGGTATAAACGGTTCATTTCAAAACGTGGACGTACATTACTCGAACGGAGTTCATCTAATACTCAACAAGCAGAAGTCTTCAACCATGTCGCTTACGACTTAAAGCGGATGCCATCAAAGAGTAAATATCTACAAGCTTGGTCAACGGGATCGTACGCGATGTTCAAGCTGTACATTACTGCTGTCAAAACAAAACGTTCCTTACGTACGGCGCGTCGTAAAAAAATTAAAAACGGTCTTATGCTATATCGACTATTCCAGAAGATGCCGATCAAAGACAATCTCGTCTTATTCGAAAGTTTCTTAGGGCGGAGTTACTCGGACAATCCGAAGGCACTTTACCTTCACCTAAAAGAAAAACATCCGGAACTAGAACTTGTTTGGATTTTCGCTCAAGAACCTTCTGATGAAGTGAAGGAAGCATGTCCGAATTGGATACTTCGAAACAGCTTTACGTACTATCAATACATGGCTCGTGCGAAATACTGGATTTTCAACACGCGTCAGCCGCTCAGCTTGAAAAAACGCGAAGAAACCATCTATCTTCAAACATGGCACGGTACGCCATTAAAACGACTCGGTCTTGATATGGAAGATGTGCATATGGCTGGAACGAATGCGATTCGCTATAAAAAGAATTTCTATAACCAAGCGCAAGAATGGAACTATCTGATTTCGCCAAACGCGTACTCGAGCGAAATCTTCAAGAGCGCATTCGGGTTCCAAAATACGATGCTTGAAACGGGCTATCCTCGTAACGATCTCTTATATGCCGATAATCAAGCGGGTCTCATCAGTGAAATCAAAACACGCTTAAATATTCCGGCTGATAAAAAGATCGTCCTTTATGCACCGACATGGCGAGATGATGAGTTCATCGCGCGAGGAAAATACCGATTCGACTTGCAATTGAATTTAAATGAGATGCAAGCACGCCTCGGTGACGAGTACGTCGTCCTTTTACGGATGCACTACTTGATTGCTCAAAACATGGATATCAGTGGACACGAAGGATTCGCTTACGATGTCTCTTCATACGGTGATATCGCAGAACTCTATCTGATTAGTGACATCCTGATCACGGACTACTCATCTGTGTTCTTCGACTATGCACACTTGCAACGTCCAATGATCTTCTTTACGTACGATCTAGAGAAGTATGCTTCAACGTTGCGCGGATTCTACTTCGATTTCGAAGAAGTCGTCCCTGGACCACTTCTGAAGGAAACAGATCAAGTCATCGATTATATCGAACAAATCGATACGAAGTCCGTCGCTTACCAAGAAAAATACGATCGCTTCCTCGAACGGTTCTGTAGCTTAGATGATGGTACGGCGAGTGAACGCGTTCTTGCTGAATTGTTCTCAAGTACAGCACAATCGACGGTCGAGGACGAATCAACAGAAACGGAATGATAAATCAAAAAGTGCCTCCTTCTTTAACTGGAAAGAGGCACTTTTAATTTAGTTACGGACGAACAAGGCAACGCTTTCGACGTGTGTCGTATGCGGGAACATATCAACAGGCGTCACTTCGACGAGTGTATACCCGAGCTCTGTCAATAGCTTCGCGTCACGCGCTTGTGTCGACGCATTACATGAGACGTAGACGATCCGCTTCGGTGCGACATCTGCAGCAGCACGTAAGAACTCTTCGTCACAGCCTTTACGGGGTGGGTCGACGACGATGACGTCCGGTTGGATACCGGCTTTAACAAGATCTGGCATGACCTTCTCAGCTGCACCATACTCGAACGTCACGTTCTCGATCCCGTTCGCTTGTGCGTTCCGACGTGCATCATCGATCGCTTGCGGTACGATTTCGATGCCGTAGACGTGCTTCGCTTGTTTAGCGAGTGATAAGGAAATCGAACCGATCCCACAGTAAGCATCGACGACTGTCTCATCGCCTGTCAACTGAGCGTACTCGAGCGCTTTCGCGTAGAGTTTCTCTGTTTGCAGCGGATTGACTTGGAAGAACGAATGCGGTGAGATCTCATACGTCAATCCAGCGATTTGATCGCGGATGACGGACGGTCCATATAAGACGACGTTCTTTTTCCCGAGAATGACGTTCGTATCATCCGGGTTGATGTTGTGCTGGATCGACGTGACGTTTGGTAACGCCTTTAAGATACCTTCAACGATCTTATCGATCCCACGCAATTGTTTGACCTTCGTGACGAGCACGACCATCAACTCGTTCGTGTGATACCCATGACGTGCCATGATATGACGGATGACACCTGCTTTTTTCTTCTCGTCGTACGCTGGGACTTTCAAATCAGCGAGGACTTTACGAACCGCTTGGACGGCTTCGTCGTTTTCTTTGTTTTGGATCAAGCAGTAGTCCATATCGATGATCCGGTGACTCCGTTTTTGATAGAAGCCAGCCATCAATTTGTTCGATTGGAAGGCGACCGGTACTTGTGCTTTGTTACGGTAACCCCATGGATCTTCCATCCCGATCGTCTCGTGGACGGGAATTTCAAGACCTGCTAGGCGTGCGAAGGCATCACGGACACGGTTGTGCTTGAACTTGAGTTCTGCGTCGTATGACAAGTGTTGCAATTGGCAACCGCCACACTGGTTGTAAACCGGACAAGGCGGCTCGACACGATCGACACTTTTCGTCTTTTGACGGATGATGCGACCGAATCCGTAAGATTTCGTCGTTTTCGTGATTTTGATCTTGACCTGTTCCGTCGGCAATGCGCCCGGGATGAAGACCGTATATCCATCGATACGCGCGACCCCTGATCCTTCATGTGTCAGGTCGACGATCTCGACGACGTGTTCATCGTTCTTTTGTACTGGAATCATGAATATCCTCCTTAAAAACCTCGCTTCACGCGAGGTTCGTTTCTGCTTCTTGTAGTTGTGTATTGATTTGTTCCATCTCTTCGATCCGGAACTTTGGTGTCATGACTTCGAAATGAGAGCGAAGATTCGTCATCTCGCCTTCGCAAATGCCGCCAAACTCACCATCGATGTTCAAACTCATCTCTGATGTATTCTTCATGCGGACGAATGAGGTCGTGACATGCTCGATGCAAGGGTCCGAGAAATGATCCCCTTTTAAGGCAAGACGCATGACACGAATTAATTCGACGAGGTTACATTTCTTGAGAATGAAGAGATCGAACCGACCGTCATTGAGTGACGCGTTCGGTGACAGCTTCTCGAATCCGCCGACGGAGTTCGTATTGGATGTCAAGAACAGCATGACTTCTCCTTTGAATATACCCTTTTCATGCTCCAGTTCGACATATGTCGGTCGGATTTGCGGAAGTTTCTCCATCCCTTTGACGTAGTACGCGAGCTGTCCGAGTGCCGTCTTCAGCTTCGAAGGCACTTCGTACGACAGTTCTGTCATGATGCCACCACCAGCGATGTTGATGAAGTAATGGACGCCTGCCGATCCTTCAATCTTACCGATATCGACCGGCATCGTATGTCCCGTGCAAATGACATCCATCGCTCCTTCGATCGTCAATGGAATACGCATCGCCCGACCAAAGTCATTCGTCGTTCCAACAGGTAGTACACCAAGCTTCGGACGTTTGTTGTAGGCAGCCATTCCGCTGATCACTTCGTTCAACGTACCATCGCCGCCTGCTGCGACGACGAGATCAAAGTCTGCTTCGCATGCTCGTGCTGCTTCATACGTCGCATCGCCGACCGCTTTCGTCGAGTAGACAGATGTCTCATAACCCGCTGCTTCGAGTCGGTCGAGGATATACGGTAAATTTCGTTTAACCATCTCTTTCCCGGAAGTCGGGTTATAAATCACGCGCGCTCTAGGTCTCATAAGATTTTCTCCTTTTTGACTCAACCGTTCATTTGATACATAACTGTTTTATTTTACATGAACTCTCGAGACATTACAAAGCCAAAAAAGACAGCGTCCGTTTCCTCGCAGAAGTAAAGGAGGAACGAACGCTGTTTGATCAGGTACTTATTTTAATTTTTCAAGCTCTTCATAGAAGAGTTGATCAAGGAGGGCAGGGTTCGCCATTCCTTTTGTTTTCTTCATGATTTGACCGATGACGAAGCCTTTCTTCCGGTCACGTCCACCGAGTAATTCCTCGACGACGGCTGGGTTCGCTTCGAACATCTCGACGATGAGACCACGTAGCAATCCTTCGTCTGAAATTTGTGCAAGACCGTTTGCTTCGACGTATGCACGTGGCTCGACACCTTCTTCGATGACGGCCGTGAAGACTTGTTTGGCGATTTTCGAAGAAATCGTGCCGCTTGCGATCAAGTCGATCATCTCTGCCAGACGAGCAGGTGTCATCTTGACCGTTTCGAACGTTTCCGTCGATTTATTCAAGTGACCTTGGATCTCACCGATCGTCCAGTTGGCTGCTGCTTTTGGTTCTGCGCCTGCTGCGAGAGTCGCTTCGAAGTACTCTGCCATCTCACGTGTGACCGTTAGTTGTTTCGCATCATACGCTGAAAGACCAAGTTCTTCTTGGTAACGCACGCGACGTGCGTCCGGAAGTTCCGGAATACCGGCACGGATCGCTTCTTTCCAATCGTGATCCAGCACGAGCTTGACGAGATCAGGCTCTGGGAAGTAACGGTAATCCGACGCCCCTTCTTTGACACGCATGAGGACAGTTTGTTTTTTTGTCTCATCGAAACGGAGTGTTTCTTGGCGCATCACACCACCCGCAAGCAATAGTTTGCGGTGACGATCTTCTTCGAACTCAAGACCTTTTAAGACGTTTCCGAATGAGTTCAAGTTTTTAAGTTCTGTTTTCGTACCGAACTTCTCTTGCCCGTATGGACGAACGGAGATGTTACAGTCACAACGAAGTGACCCTTCTTCCATCTTGACGTCCGAGACACCTGCATATTGCAAGACTTCCTTGAGACGTTCGAGGTAGGCGACTGCATCTTTCGGTGAACGCATGTCCGCTTCACTGACGATCTCGATGAGCGGTGCACCTGTCCGGTTGAAGTCGACGACTGAGTGATTCGCACCCGTGTGGTTCATCTTACCAGCATCTTCTTCTAGATGGACACGTTCGATCCGGAAGCGTTTTGTTTCGCCATCGACTTCCGCATCAATGTAGCCATCGAAGCCGATCGGTTGATCGAACTGTGAGATTTGATACGCTTTTGGCGTATCTGGATAGAAATAGTTCTTCCGGTCGAATTTCGTTTGATCGGCCACTTGGCAGTTGAGTGCCATAGCTGCACGCACAGCGAGCTCAACGGCTTTTTCGTTGATTTTCGGCAAGACGCCCGGATGTCCAAGACAAATCGGACACGTTTTCGTGTTCGTCTCCGCGCCGTATTCCCGCGCACAACCACAGAACATCTTCGTGTTCGTGCTCAGCTCGGCGTGGACTTCGATCCCGATGATCGTTTCAAAGTTCATGATACATTCGCTCCTTATAACTTCGGAAGCGCGAATCCACCTGTCGCAAGCTCAAACGCATGCGCAGCGCGGTAGATCGTCGCCTCATCGAAATGTTTTCCAATGATTTGTAAGCCGACCGGAAGACCGTCGACGAATCCAGCTGGAACCGAGATGGCTGGGACACCTGCTAAGTTGATTGGAATCGTCAGAATGTCATTCGCATACATCGTGACGGGATCATCGAGTTGTGCACCGAGTTCGAATGCTGGTGTCGGCGCTGTTGGTCCGATGATGACGTCATAGTTCGCGAGGACATCGTCGAAGTCCTTTTTGATCAACGTTCGAGCTTGTTGTGCTTTTTTATAGTAGGCATCGTAGTAACCTGAGCTGAGCGCATACGTTCCGAGCATGATCCGGCGTTTGACTTCGTCTCCGAATCCTTGTGAGCGAGAATACTTGAAGACATCTTCAAGTGCGTCCGCTTCCGCACGGACTCCATAACGAATACCGTCAAAGCGCGCGAGGTTCGATGATGCTTCGGATGAAGCGAGTAAGTAGTACGTCGCAAGCGCATATTTCGAGTTCGGAAGTGACACTTCATCAACCGTCGCACCGAGTGCTTCGAGTTTTTGGATTGCTTCACGGATGTTGGCTTTGACACCTTCACTGACACCCTCACCGAAGTATTCTTTCGGAACAGCGATCTTCAACCCTTTGATATCACCTGTCAACGCTTGTGTGTAATCCGTTGCGGCGACATTCGCAGACGTCGAATCCATCTCACAGTGTCCTGCGATCGCGCTCAAGAGATACGCGTTGTCTTCGACTGTTCGTGTCAACGGACCGATTTGGTCAAGCGACGACGCGAACGCCACAAGACCGAAGCGTGAGACGAGACCGTATGTCGGTTTCAACCCGACGACACCACAATAGGCAGCCGGTTGACGAATCGAACCACCTGTATCCGAACCAAGGCTGAACAAGACTTCGCCTGCTGCGACAGCTGCTGCTGAACCACCTGAAGAACCACCTGGAACGTGTTTCGTATTCCATGGATTGCGAACCGGTTTGTACGCTGAGTTCTCGTTTGAAGAACCCATCGCGAACTCATCCATGTTCAATTTCCCGATCGTGACCGCCCCTGCTTCATGCAGACGCTCGACGACCGTCGCGTCATGCGCTGGTACGAAGTTCTCGAGGAATTTCGAACCACATGTCGTCGTCATCCCTTTCGTGACGATGTTATCCTTGACACCGATTGGAAGACCAAACAATGGATTCGCTTCGTGTTTCGCGACATCATCCATTCGTTTTGCTTGCTCGAATGCTTCTTCGTTCAATGAAAGAAACGCACCGATTTTTCCATCGACGCGGTCGATTTGATCAAAGGATTCTTGGACGAGTTCAGAAACTTTGACTTCGCCATCCTGAATGAGTGTGTGTAGTGTTTTGACACCATGTTCAAAAAGTGACATCGGGTCATTTCCTCCTTATTCGAACACCGCTGGGACGCGGACTTGTCCGTCTTCCCAATCGGGTGCGAGTCGTTCTACTTCCGTACGAGGAAGTGATGGACGTACTTCGTCCTTACGTAGGACGTTCTTTAAATCGAGGACATGAGTCGTCGGTTCGACGCCTGTCGTATCGAGTTCATTTAATTGTTCAGCGAACCCAAGAATCTTCTCGAGTTGTCCTGTGAATTGTGCTACTTCTTCATCTGTCACGGCAAGGCGTGCCAAATGCGCCACGTGGCGGACTTGCT
The DNA here is from genome assembly GCF_001423925.1 of Exiguobacterium sp. Leaf187. NCBI lineage: Bacteria > Bacillati > Bacillota > Bacilli > Caryophanales > Exiguobacterium > Exiguobacterium sp. Leaf187. The sequence continues at coordinate 1,615,343 of NZ_LMPR01000009.1, forward strand.
CCTCATTAATCTTTGCCATGTCATTCCACCTCCGGAACTTTTGCGATATATTTTACACTATTTCTAATCATAGCACTTTTCGTCCAGACAAAAAAGACGATGGTGCATCGGGGGGAGGTCCGCACCATCGTCCTATAGGGGTAGCAAAGCTTCCGGGCGGAAAGCTTCTAGTTATGAAATACCCGCTTTAAATCAGACGAAACAAAAATACTGAATATTCATACTAATACACCAAAGAGCAGATAGACATTGAAGACGATGACGATCGAGACGATGATCCAGGCCAACGTGTTCATGAACCGACTGTTCCGATGTTCCCCCATGTACTGTTCACTCGCTGTCGCCCGAATCAAGGGAATCAAGGCGAACGGAATCCCAAACGATAAGGCGACCTGACTAAGGACAAGTGCTCGTGTCGGATCAAAACCGGAGAACAGCAACAAAATTGCCGGCAACATCGTCACGGTCCGGCGAACGAACAGTGGCAGTTGAAGATGAAGAAAGCCGCGCATGATCGCGTCCCCTGACATCGTCCCGACGCTTGAAGAAGCGAGACCCGAGACAAGTAAAGCAATCGCAAACAGATACGGTGCGCTACCACCGAGCGTGACATGAAGTCCCTCGTAGATCGCTTCAAGCGAACCCGCTTGATACGTCGTGCCGTAAAACACACTGGCGGCGATGACGAGCATCGCTCCGTTGACCGCTCCAGCAATCAACATCGCTCCCCAAATGTCGAAACGCTGGATGCGTAACATCGACAATTTATTCGCAACGTGTCCCATCCGGCGTTTCGTTAAATCGGAATGGAGATAGATTGCATGCGGCATGACGGTCGCTCCGAGCATCCCGGCAGCGAGGACGATGCTCGACGTACCTTCAAATCCCGGTAACAATCCTGCCGATAGATCACGAAAGACCGGATGAACTTCAAATACTTCAATCGCAAAAGCAACGGCGATGATTAAGACGAGTACGGCGATGACAGCTTCGAAATGCCGGAGTCCTTTTTGCTCGAAGCCAAGGATGACGAACGACAAGACTGCCGTCAATAATGCTGCCATCCGTAAATCGATTGCAAACAGTAAATGAAATCCGAGTGCGGCCCCGACGAACTCTGCGAGATCGGTTGCCATCGCGACGAGCTCCGCTTGTACCCAGTAGAAGAAGCGCGTGACCGGCGATAACTCCTCCCGGATTACTTCCGCTAAACTGAGATTGCTGACGATTCCAAGCTTGGCTGACAGGAACTGAATGACGACCGCCATCAAGTTCGAGGCAACGATGACCCAAAGCAGCAAATATCCGTACTGGGCGCCTGCCGTCATGTTCGTCGCGAAGTTTCCCGGATCAAGATACGCGACGGCAGCAACGAACGCCGGTCCGAGATATGTCCGTTTTCTTGGTAAATCTTGTGTAAGTGGCTGTGTCGCCATCTCGTTCACCTCACTTTTTGTTTTCATTATACGCTCATTTTGCACAAGTGCAACAAATATGTTTATGGTAAATAACAACGTATGAAGTGAATTAAAAAGGGATGTCTCCTGTAATCAGGAAACACCCCTTTTTATTAATTAGACGATCTTCCGCTCAGGTTCTGCACCTTTTAGTTGCGCTTGTACCTGATCGAATTCGTCATAGATGGCTTGACTCGGTTCCTTCGTCACGAGACTACCGATGACGAGCGCGATTGTCGAAGCAATGAAGGCTGGAATCATCTCATACATTTCTGAAATGTAGGATGGTAATCCATCAACATTCTGATTGATGAGGATCCATGCGATGACGACGACGGATCCCGTGATCATCGAAGCGAGTGCTCCGGTCTTGTTCATCCGGCGCCAGAGCAAACTGAACAGCACGACTGGTCCGAACGCTGAACCAAAACCAGCCCACGCGTAGCCGACAAGTGTCAAGATCGACTTCTGCGCGCCGAACGATAAGAGAATCGCGAGAACCGCTACGACGAGAACCATGACGCGACCCATGATCATCAGTTCGCGGTCTGAAGCGCTGCGTTTAAAGAAACGGTGATAGAAATCATTCGTTGCCGCACTTGAAGAGACGAGGAGCTGCGTCGAAATCGTCGACATGATCGCAGCGAGTAAGGCTGCCAGCAACAGTCCCGTAATGAACCCAGGGAAGAGATCACGTGATAATTGAATGAAGACATTCTCTGGATTTTTTAGTCCAGCACTTTGTTGCGTGAAGTAGGCATAACCGATCAAACCTGTCACCATCGCACCTACGATCGAGAATGTCATCCAAATCATTCCGACGCGACGCGCCGACTTCATCTCGTGTAAGTTCCGGATCGCCATGAAACGGACGATAATATGCGGTTGACCAAAGTAACCAAGTCCCCAAGCGAGGAGCGAGATGATACCAATCGTTGTCGTCCCTTTGAATAACTCGAGCTTTGAGCCGTCCGTCGACCGGATCGTCTCGAGTGTATCGTTGATCCCACCGCTTAAAGCGAGGGCAACGCCTGGTACGATCAGCAACGCGATCACCATGATCATCCCTTGGACGACGTCTGTCCAACTGACGGCAAGGAAACCACCGAGGAAGACGTATGCAATGACGACGCCCGCTAGAATCCAAAGACCTGTCGTGTACTCGAGACCAAAGACGGCTTCGAACAAACGACCACCCGCGACAAAGCCACTTGATGCGTACATTATAAAGAATATTAAGATAACTCCAGCTGAAACAGTACGCAAGACACCACTTTTATCGTGGAATCGTTTTTCGAAGTAATCGGGAATCGTGATCGCATCCCCTGCATGTGCCGTATACGCACGCAGACGCGGCGCGACGAGTAACCAGTTGGCGTATGCGCCAAGTAACAATCCAACGACGATCCACCCACTGGACAGACCAGTTGCATACATCGCACCCGGTAATCCCATCAACAGCCAGCCACTCATGTCACTTGCTCCAGCAGAGAGCGCCGTGACGACTGGACCAATCGTACGTCCCCCAAGCATGTAGTCATTCATGTTCTTCGTCCGATAATACGCAATGACGCCAAGTGCGACCATCAGTCCGAGATACAACAAAATCGCAAACCACATTCCGTTCATCCTTGCTCCCCCTTTTTCCATGATATAAGAAAAACGGGCATGCAGGTCGCACACCCGTTTCATCTATTAAACACCATTTCAGAACATTTCTGAAGTTGTTTTTGCTTGAAGATGTAAAGTCAAGTAATCTGGTCCGCCCGCTTTCGAATCCGTTCCAGACATGTTGAATCCACCGAATGGTTGGTAGCCAACGATTGCGCCTGTGCACCCACGGTTGAAGTAGAGGTTACCGACGTGGAAGTTCGCACGCGCGTACTCTTGGTTCGTCCGGTCTTGCGTGATGACAGCACCTGTCAATCCGTATTCCGTGTTGTTCGCGATGTCGATTGCTTCTTTGAAATCTTTCGCTTTCGTGAAGGCGACGACTGGTCCAAAGATCTCTTCTTGCATCAAACGATCCGTTGGTTGAACGTCCGCGACGACTGTCGGTGAGACGAAGAATCCTGTTGAATCATCTGCCGTACCACCTGCGACGATGCGTCCTTCTTCTTTTGCGACGTCGAAGTACGACGTGATTTTCTTGAATGCTGCTGCGTCGATGACTGGTCCGACGTTGTTTGAGACATCCGTCGGGTTACCGATGCTGAGTTTGTTCGTGTTCGCGACGACTTTTTCGAGCAACTCGTCATAGACAGAGTCGAGTGCGACGACACGTGAACAAGCTGAACATTTTTGACCCGAGAATCCGAATGCCGCTTTCGTGATCATGTCCGCTGCGTAATCGAGGTCGGCCGACTCATCGATGACCATCGTATCTTTTCCGCCCATTTCCGCGATGACGCGTTTGAGCCAGATTTGACCTTCGTTTAGTTTCGATGCCCGCTCGTTGATGCGAAGACCGACATCACGTGATCCCGTGAAGCTGATGAAACGTGTTTTCGGGTGATCGACGAGGTAGTCACCAACTTCTGCCCCTGAACCTGGTACGAAGTTCAAGACACCAGCTGGAAGACCAGCCTGCTCCATTACTTCGACGAATTTCGCTGCGACGACCGGTGTCGTCGATGCGGGTTTCAAGAGGATCGGGTTCCCTGCCACGATTGCTGCGACAGCTGTTCCAGCCATGATCGCGAGTGGGAAGTTCCATGGTGAGATGATGACACCAACACCGAGTGGGATGTAATCGTAACGGTTGTATTCGCCTGGACGACTCTCGACTTTTTTACCGTCTTTTAAGACGAGCATCTGACGTGCGTAGTATTCGAGGAAGTCGATCGCTTCTGCTGTATCAGCATCCGCTTCATTCCAAGGCTTCCCTGCTTCTTTAACGAGGTAGGCAGAGAACTCATGCTTCCGCTTGCGGATGATGTTCGCTGCTTTGAATAGGACGTCCGCACGTACAGACGGATTGACGAATTTCCATGTTTCGAAAGCTGTGACTGCTGCTTGCATCGCTTCTTCTGCATGTTCCTGTGTCGCTTTCGAGACACGTCCGACGATCTCTTCTTTGTTAGCCGGATTGACGGAGACGATTTTATCTTCCGTCGTCACATGTTTTCCACCGATGACGAGCGGATAATCTTTGCCGAGTTCTTGCGTGACGAGTGCAAGTGCCTCTTCGAACGCTTTCTTGTTTGCTTCTTGTGAGAAGTCCGTGAATGGTTCGTGTTTGTACGGAATCATCTCTATTCCCCCTTTAGTCTCTACTTTAAATCGCTTACATTCTCCATTGTACAGAAGCATGAGTCCGCTTACAATTATTCTAGTCAAAAAAATAGAGGAGCGACCAAATTGATCTCTCCTCGTCTCTATTTATTCCTTCGCTTGTGAAAAGACGATCTCTTCGTGTTCAATTGAAACTTTGACGTCTTGCCCTTGGAATAACCAATCATCTTGATCCGAGACGACGAAGTGGATGCCGTCGACGACCTCTTCGACCGCTGCCCGCTCGACTTCTTCCATATGAACACCAACCGAGAAACCTTGTGTTAAATCCGTTGAGCCACCATATTTTGCGAAGAAGCGAATCGTATCGCCTGATTTTGCTTCCATCTCATCTTTGAAGTATTGTAATGCCTCATCTGTAATATGAATTTTCATATCTATCACTCCCCTTTCATTTAGTGTACCGATATCCTACTCAAAAAAGCGAATTTCCTGTATGGTAGAGACAAGATTAGCTATGGAAGCACCATGAAACATTCATCTTAGGAGGAATTCGAATGAAACGATCGCTCGTAGTGCTGCTTGCGACCAGTCTCGTACTCGTCGGTTGCGGAAACGATTCCCCGTCTTCTACAGATACCAAATCCCCGAAGACGACGGAAACGAAACAACAGAAGGCTGAACAAGCCGTTCTTGACGTCTATCAAACATACGAAAAAACGCTCGGTCAATCCGGACGAGCAGATGCGAAGGATCTCGCATCGATTGAATATACGGCTGACGCAAAACAACTTGAACCGCTTGCCGTTGGTGCGAAGAACTTGAATGTCGTTCCCGGTAAGGTCGTCAAGTCGTTCCAAAAGGGCGACGTCGCCTATATCATCCACGAATTCAAGGATGCGAAAGGATCGATTCTCCCAAACCGGGGATCGAAACTGTTATTGAAGAAAGACGATGAGTGGAAAATCGTCCTGACACCGACGACATTCGATCCGTCCGTCTTCTCGACGCTTGGCGATATGTTCACTGGATTTAACGCTGATGAATATGGTGTCAATGCGAAGGCGGCTGATGAGGTCGGAAAAACCGATGAAAAAGAGCAGGATGCCGTCTTCTCTCGTGTCAATGCGCAAACCGATTATATGGCGCTTGAGATGAACAGTAACATCCTGATGATTTACGGTGAGGCGCTCAAGAACGAAGGAAATCCTGAAACGCTCGTTGATTACTATCAAGACTACGCAGACTGGTATGAAGAAGAACAGCCACTCCTCATGAAGACAGCGAAAGCCGGTTCGGATTATGAGAAGTACTTGATTGCCCTCGATCCATTAAAAGAGAGTCTTCAAAAGAAGCTTGAGAAATATGCGGATCAATTAAACATGGAATTAGGATAAGGAGGAATTTTCATGCAAGCACCAACATTCACCCTTCCGAACGCACAAGGAGAACCGATTTCCCTCGAGGATTATCGCGGAAAAAAAGTCGTACTCTATTTCTATCCGAAGGATTCAACGCCTGGTTGTACGACCGAGGCATGTGATTTCCGTGATGCGACGCAAGCGTTCGAAGAAAATAACACCGTCATTCTCGGTGTTTCTGCTGATAGTCAGAAACGGCATCAAAACTTTATCGCAAAATACGAATTGCCGTTCCAATTGTTATCAGATATCGAGCATGAAGTGTGTGAGCAATATGGCGTCTGGCAACTGAAAAAGAATTACGGTAAGGAATATTTTGGAATTGTTCGTTCAACTTTCCTAATTGATGAGTCTGGTGAAATCGTCAAGGAATGGCGCAGTGTGAAAGTAAAAGATCACGTCGCAGAAGCACTTCAGTACGTCCAAGAGCAGAAATGAGTTCAAGAACCAGTTGTTTTATACAACTGGTTCTTTTTGTATTAAACCCTTTTAAAAACTCCTAATTTTATCCTTCAAAAAAAATAATTTAATAAAAAAACCATTGGTATTACACACAAATTTAATGATTTTGAAATAATCTGAAAATATTCTATTGATTTTTCTGAATATTGTATTTATTATTGATAACAAGTTGATCCGGTGCTTTCCACAGCTTAAGAATAAAAGGCGATGACCCCTCTTATTTTTAGTCGGACACCGGATCGCTATCCTATCGGTTCTTATCGTTTCACCAGATATATCTATTTCTTTTGGGAGGGATTTACTTTATGAAGAAGAAAAAGGCACTTGCACTCGTTGGAGCACTGACAATCGCTGGATCAAGTCTTGCGGCATGTTCGACGACAGATGAAGGTAAAAAAGAAAGCGGTTCGACATCTGGAGAGAAATCTTCAGACAAACAAATCTTAAATTTAACGAGTGCTTCAGATATTCCAGCACTTAGCCCAACCGTCGCAACAGACTCTGTTTCCTTCACAGTGTTAAACAACGTCCAAGAAGGTCTATTCCGTCTTGATGACAAACAAGAAGCTACACCTGGTGTTGCTGAAAGTGTTGATGTTTCGGAAGATGGACTTACATACACGTTCAAGCTTCGTGATTCGAAATGGTCGGATGGCAGTGATGTCACAGCAAAAGACTTCGAGTATGCATGGAAACGTGTTCTTGATCCGAAAAGTGGTTCGCAATATGCGTATATCATGTATCTCATCGATGGCGCAGAAGCGTATAACACAGGAAAAGGAAAAGCTGACGATGTTGCAGTCAAAGCTGTTGACGACAAAACGCTCGAAGTTAAGCTGACACAACCGGCTGAATACTTCAAATCATTAACTGGTTTCGGTTCATTCATGCCACTGAAACAAGAGTTCGTCGAAAAACAAGGGAAAAACTTCGCGACGAAACCAGATACATTCCTTTACAACGGACCATTCGTCCTATCAGACTGGAAAACAGAAGTCGGTTGGAGCTACAAGAAAAACGATCAGTACTGGGATAAAGATAACGTTAAACTCGAAGAGATCAACTACAAAGTCGTTAAGGAAACATCGACTGCAGTTAACCTTTACGAAAAAGGTGATATCGACCAAGTTGGTCTGACAAGCGAATTCGTGGATCAGTACAAAGATAACGAAGACTTCGATACACGCCTTGATGCATCGATGTACTATATCCAAATGAACTTCAAGAATGAACTCTTGAAAAATAAAGACATCCGTAAAGCAATCGACTCTGGGTACGATAAAGAGCAGATGGCAAAAGTTCTCTTAAACAACGGTTCAATCCCAGCTTATTACTATGTCCCGAAAGAATTCGCAAAAGGTCCAGACGGTAAAGACTTCCGTGATGGTAACGAAGGCTTCGGTTCATACGATGCTTCTTCTGCAAAAGCATCGTTCGAAAAAGGATTGAAAGATATCGGTAAAAAATCAGTCAAACTCGAGCTTCTTTCATACGATGATGATAACTCGAAGAAAATCTCTGAATACCTTAAAGGCGAGTGGGAGAAAAACCTTCCAGGTCTTGAAGTCACGATCAAACAACAGCCGTTCAAGAACAAACTTGAGCTAGAATCAAAAGGTGAGTTCGAACTATCATTCGCAGGATGGGGACCTGACTACCAGGATCCGATGACGTTCCTCGATATGTGGGTAACAGGTGGACCATACAACCGTGGTAAGTACTCAAGCGATAAATATGATTCACTCATCAAATCAGCTCAAAAAGAAGTAGATGCTGAGAAACGTTGGCAGGCACTGAAAGACGCTGAGAAAACTCTCCTTGAGGACGATCAAGCGATCTCTGTTATGTATCAGCGCGGAGCTTCCTTCTTACGTAAGCCGTATGTCAAAGGAATCGTCAACCATAAAGTAGGTGCCGATACTTCATACAAATGGGCATCAATCGAAGGAAAATAAGTTACACCAAAAGACCAGATTCGCTGACGAGCGTGTCTGGTCTTTTTTTCCACCTGTGTCATTTGTCCTATTTTTCTGAATAGCATTAAAATTTCGTGTCATTCTGTTTTCATTTTTATATCTTCGTTTTATACTATCAAAGAATCCGATTCACTATATTTACAATAATTCATTAAAATTATTCATAATTAATGGAAATGAACCGATATATTTACCACAGAGGACTTTTGCCTCAATACTCTACTTCACTAGGAAGGAGGACTCACTCATGAAGCAACGCGTACTTACAAATCAAAAGAGTTATACGGAAGAACAACTCGAGATGATCGAAGCGATTCGCGCAGTCGGTGAACTCATCCAGGATCGTCCAAGGCGTACAGTCTACCGTCGTTATGCGCTCGTCAATGACTGGCCACAGCCAGAGAATATCGTTCGTCAATTCGGGTCTTGGCCTGAAGCTTTATCTGCAGCAGGTTACGAATGGAATGTAGATCAGCAACCCGAAGAACTCGAGCGGGCGCCGAAGTATACAAAAGATGAGATTTTAAAATCGTTTCATCGCTATGCGCAGGATGTCGGATCGACAATCACCTTGAAAAAGTATCAAATGTGGCGAAAATCCGTTCACCACGCGCCGAGTCACTATCACATCGTTAAGATGTTCGGATCATGGCATGATGCCTGTACGGCAGCAGGTCTTGAAGCCAGCGTGACCTATTCTAAAGCAGAGCTCGCTGCATCGCTTCGTCAAGCCATCGAAGAAGTCGGATTTTCTCTTTCATTTGAAGCCTATCGAGAATGGGCGAAACGGAACAATAAACCCTCAACGAAAGCTCTATTACACCGATACGGCTCTTGGTCGGCTGCGATTCATGCGATTGAAAATGAGATCCGTCTCAACAAACAACAAGCTCAATGAACTCATCCATTTTTCAGTCCTTTCCGATCTTCGAGACGGAAAGGCTTTTTTTCATCAAAAAAAAGATGACGTTTCCGCCATCTTTTTTTGGTGTGATTCAAATGACTTTCTCTTTCCATTCATGATACGCTGCGACACGATCGCGTCCTTGGAACTTCGCACCGACATACATCGCACGGTCCGCGTTTCGGATCAAACTGGCTAGATCGCCCAGTTCCTTCAGCGTATCTATCCCTATGCTCGCTGTAATCTCAAGAGTATGACCCTCGACTACTATCGGATTAGCATGCAACGTCTCACGAATTCGTTCTGCCACGATGCGGGCGGACTCTAGATCCGTATTCGGAAGCAAGATGACGAATTCTTCCCCACCATACCGAGCCACGAGATCCGTGATTCGCGTCGCTTGCATCAGCAACTTAGCTACTTCAAATAGGACGACATCGCCGATTTCATGACCGTACGTATCATTGATTTGCTTAAAGTGATCGAGATCGATCATCAATGCGGAGAAAGGATACAGATCGCGTTGTTTGATTCGACGATCCCCCCACTCTTGTAACGCACGATAATTGGGTAATTTCGTCATCGCATCCGTCCGGCTATCAATCAGTAATCGCTCTCGTTCATGTGCGCGCTCTACAGCCCATGACAGGACACGCAACGCGCGATACAACTCGTACCCAAAGTCTTTCGTAAACTCTCCACTGGCTTCAGAGGCAAGTAAGAGTGAGCAATTGATCGTCTCCGTTGCTTCAGGCTGTATGAATAAGACGGATTGAATTTCCTCTGGTAAACAATCATACAATCGAATATCCCACTCCTGTTGCATACCATAGAGTAAAACTTCCTCTTTTTCAATGATTTCCTCTATGACCTTCCCTTCTACATGGTCCGCCTTTAATTTACGCCCATCCTTTAAGGAATAATAGACACTTTGTTGTCCCTCTTCGAAATCGAATTTAATCCATGCAATATCCGGTTTGACGAATTGATTGAGTTGTCGCAGGTATCGTTCGATGATAAATTGCGCGTCACCGTCTTTCCACGCCGCTTCTTTTAAACGTTCAATTTGTTCCCAATGCTCAATTCGGTCCGATGCTTGGACCGAACTACCGAGAGAACGCTTGATGATGAAAAGTGCAAACGCTGCCATTACAAGCCCGCTATTCCCGTTTCCTTGCACGACAAGTGTACTGAAAATACCATAGAGTAGTTCTGCCGTGATGACGACTGCTTCGAAGCGTAGCAGCTGAAACATGACATCACTTGGAATATTTTCACCCAAAAGAAATCGTGAAAGTTGGTATTGCAGCAATAAGACAATCCATAAAATAACGACCATCGCAAGCAACGGGATGATGTTGTCAGTTAATTGAAAGGCATCACCATGCGTCCCACCTAAGAGATTATAAGCTAGACCTGCTGGTACGATTAAGAAAAGTTCTAGCGCCACATTAAACGGATAGTTATGTAGCATCCGTCGTCTTCCGACTGGTGTATGAATCGTACGTAATTGATAAATCAACATGGTGACCTGTCCTACACAAATAGCAGAAAGCATGCCATACGTTAAAAATGTGAACAATACAAAACCAAAATGAAACGTGAAGCTCATATGTCGTCGGCGAACCGGATCGACGACAAAAATAGTGGATAATGCGGCAATCAATAAAAACGTGAACAAGTCGACGCTGAGGCTATAATCCTTAGACTTCGCAAAAAGATCGATGCCAATCACGATTAAGAAAAATACGACCCAGCTTCGAAGGAGATATTGTTGAAAACGGCGCACTCGAACTTCCCCTTCCTGTTTAATCTATTTTTTAAAATTGTAATAAATTGTTAATTCTATTATTCAATTTTTTGAGCAAAATGTCGAACTTGAATCGTTTCATTTGATACACTCATTAAAGAGGTGATCTTTCATGACAAATACGTTTACTCAATATGCTTTTGACACGTTTCACATTGATGGTCTTGATTCACGAATGCATGCCATTCGCGAGCGCATCCAACCGATTTTTCGCGATATCGGACAAGAAATCACGCCCGACTTGACCGTCGCGATCGAAGAGGACATGCACGTCCATATCGCACAACATGCTAGACGCAAAGTAAATCCGCCACAGGATACATGGATGGCTTTTTCACCAGATAAACGCGGCTATAAAAAGCATCCTCACTTCCAAGTCGGACTGTTTGATGACCATCTGTTCATTTGGCTCGCCTATATCTATGAGTTGCCGAACAAACAACAATATGCCTCACAATTACTAAAGCATACGGATTTACTAACCACACTCCCTGAAGACTTCGTCATTTCATATGATCATATGAAAAAAGATGCTGTTCCCGTACACGAGACCGACATCCATTCAGGGTTAGAACGCTTCCATGATGTCAAAAAAGCAGAATTCCTCGTCGGTCGTCACATTTCAGCACAACAAGTGAGCGAATTGACACGCGAGGAGTTGTTAGATGTGATTCGAAATACCTATTCGCATCTCGTACCACTCTATAAAACGATTAAATAAAAAGGATGGCCGAATCGGTCATCCTTTCATTAGTTATATTTTACTAGAATTGACATGACTTGTGTACGGTCAGAGTTTAAATTTAGATAAATGTTGACCTGTTTTGAGGAAACGGTCATGACATTGAACGTTTTATCGAGTTTAGCTGTCGGATAGGCTTGTTTGACTTCCTTGACTGTAACCGTCCGTTTGACTTGTTTCGGATCATAAACGATGGCACTGACTTTCGCTTTTGCATCCTTCACACCATACGTTGAACAGTAGTGAAGGGCACGATCTGCTGAAGCAAGACCATTTCCACTTTGACACCAGTTCGAGCTCTTTTCGCCTTTGTACGCTTTATGTACTTGCGCAAGTGTCGTTTTTTCAAGAACAACTTTTCCATCGAGGGAATGTGCTTGTTTTGCTTGCGTCTGAATTTCTTGAAGCCATTTTACATCAGTTTGTTTTGTTGCTTCGACCGATTGATTATATGAAGTGCCTGACACGATGCTGACAGTGAGTGCGGCAGTTAAGATGATTCCTAAGACTTGTTTCATGCTAATGTCCTCCTCGGCGCCTATATAAAGCGTTGATAATAAACTGATTCCCCTATTTCAAAAAATTATTCAGTTTTTATAGTTTTTTTATGGAAGTTTATTTTTATTTTTTATACATGCAAACAAAAAGAACCTAGTGTCGGCGGGACACTAGGTTCTTCCTCATTTCTTATGCATCTTAAACTCTAGGAACAACTCATTGTAATGTGCGAGCATCTTCTTCCCGAGGTTCTCATAAACTTCAAGTGTATCGGTGACTTGTTTATCAGGATAGAATCGCTCATCGGTCCGAACCGATTTGTCGAGCAGTTTTAAGCCTTCTTTGTTTGGTGTCGAATAACCGACGTAATCCGCATTTTTCGCTGAAACATCTGGACGCAGCATGAAGTTGATGAACTCATGTGCCCCCTCGACGTTTTTCGCGGTCTTCGGAATGACGACATTATCGAACCAGACGTTTGATCCTTCTTTTGGAATGACGTAGTCAAGATTTTCATTCTCGCTCATGATCTCGTTTGCATCACCTGACCAGACGACACCGAGCCCCGCTTCTTCATTCGCGAGCAATAACTTAATCTCGTCTCCGACGATTGCCTTGACGTTTGGTGTCAGGCGCATCAAGTTCGCTTTTGCTTCCTGTAGTTTCGACTCATCCGTTTCATTTAACGAATAACCGAGACTATTCAAGCTCATCCCCATCACTTCACGGGCACCGTCAGCGAGTAGAATCTGATTCTTTAGCTTCGGATCCCAGAGATCCTTCCAGCTCGTCGGTTTCTTCCCATCAATCAAGTCTTTATTGTAGACGATACCGACCGTTCCCCAGAAATACGGAATCGAGTACTTGTTGTTCGGATCGAACGATAAATCTAAAAAGCGCGAATCGATGTTTTTGAGATTCGGGATTTTTTGATGATCGATCGGAACGACGAGCTTCTCATCGATCATCTTCGCAATCGCATAGTCGGACGGAACAGCGATATCGTACGTCGTTCCTCCCTGTTCGATCTTCGTCAGCATTGCTTCGTTTGAATCGAACGTCTGATAGACGACTTTGATGCCGCTCTCCTTCTCAAACTGTTTGATCAGTGCTGGGTCGATGTAATCGCCCCAGTTGTAGATGTTCAGGACATTTTTCCCTGAATACCCTTGTGTCTCATTTAACTGATTCAAGGTGAATAAAATGACACCCGAGATCAGGAAAATCGCAGCAAATAATTGAATCAATTTTTTCAACGGTCATTTCACCTCCGGTCGCGAAAGCTTCGTAGCAGCTCGTTGGTTCAAGAAGTAGTAGCCGATGACGAGTAAGAACGTAAACAAGAAGATGACGGTCGACAAGGCGTTGATCTTCATCGAAATCCCTTGACGGGCAAGTGAGTAGATCTCAACGGACAACGTCGTAAAGCCGTTTCCTGTCACGAAGAACGTCACCGCAAAATCATCCAGTGAGTACGTCAATGCCGTAAAGAAGCCAGCGAAGATCCCCGGTGTGATATACGGCAAGATAACTTTCGTCAAAACATCCCAACGGCTTGCGCCTAAGTCGCGCGCTGCATCAACGAGCGTTGGACTCATCTCCTGCAACTTCGGCAGGACGAGAATGACGACGATCGGTACCGAAAACGCGATGTGGGACAGTAAGACTGACGTAAAGCCGAGTTGGATGCCAAGTAGCGTGAAGAAGATCAAGAACGATGCCCCAATGATAACATCCGGACTGACGATCAAGATGCTGTTGAGCGTCAACAACGACGTCTCGACCCGTTTCTTACGGACGGCTTGAATCCCAATCGCTCCGAATACGCCAAGAATCGTCGAGATTGCAGCTGATAACAAGGCGATGACGAGTGTGTTCAATACGATGATCAACAAACGTGAATCTTGGAAGACTTCCTTGTACCAATCCCACGTGAACGAATCGAAGTTCGTCATGTTGTCAGCACTGTTGAACGAATAGAATGCCAAGTAGAATATCGGAGCATACAAAATGATGAAGACTCCGATCAGATAAAGATTTGCTAGTTTCAGACGTTTCATCAAGTCGTCGCTCCTTTCTTCCGTTTCGTACTCGTCAAGGCAAGGATGATCGCCATCGCGATGATGAGGAAGACAGCGATCGTCGCTCCCATGCCCCAGTTCTGTGTCACGAGGAACTGCTGTTCAATCGCTGTACCGAGCGTGATGACGCGGTTCCCGGCAATCAGACGCGTAATCATGAACAGCGATAACGCCGGAATGAAGACGAGCTGACAGCCTGACTTCACACCATCGAGCGTCAGCGGGAAGACGACACGCCGAAACGTCGTGAAGTTCGACGCCCCAAGATCACGTGCAGCGAAGACGAGTGACGGACTCAGTTTTTCAATCGCATTGAAGATCGGCAGGATCATGAACGGAATGAAGATGTACACCGAGACGAAGACGAAACTAAAATCGGTAAAGAGAATCTGTTGTCGTCCAATTCCAATCGCTTCAAGCGTTTGGTTCGCAAGACCATACGTACTGAACAACCCGATGAAGGCATAAGCTTTCAACAACAAGTTGATCCACGTCGGTAAGATGATCAAAAGTAGCCACAGCTGTTTATGCTTCGTTTTCGTCAACAAGTAAGCGGTCGGATAACCGATCAAGAGCGAAAACACTGTAATCAAAAAGGCATACCAGAACGAGCTGAGTGTCATCGTCAAATAGGTCGACGTAAAGAAGTTCTGGTAGTTCTCAAATGAGAAGTTGCCGTCCAAATCAAGGAATGAATAGTAGACGACGAGTACGATCGGTGCGATGACGAACAAGGCAATCCAGAATAGATACGGGATGAGATACCAGTTACGTGATTTTTGCATCATAACACCCCGTCGTAGGATTCCAGGCGCTTATCGAATTCTTCTTCCGTCTCGTTCAGTCGCATGACGTGAATCGCTTCCGGATCAAATGTCAGTCCGATCTGCTCACCAACCGTCGCTTTTTTCGTACTGTGGACGAGCCATTCGTTACCGACTTCATCCATACAAGCGATCTCGTAATGCACGCCACGGAAAAGTTGCGAATCGACGGTGACTTGTAGTTTCCCTTGGGTCACGTTCGTGATTTCGAGATCCTCCGGACGGATGACGATCTCGACCGGTTCGTTCAATTCAAGACCACGGTCGACACATTCGAATTCCTTTTCTGCGAACCAGACCCGATAGTCTTCCACCATGCGCCCTGGAATGATGTTCGACTCACCGATGAAGTCCGCGACGAAGCGGTTGATCGGTTCATCATAGATATCCGTCGGTGTGCCCGATTGTTGAATGACACCGTGATTGAGGACGAAGATTTCATCTGACATCGCCAGTGCCTCTTCTTGGTCGTGCGTGACGAAGATGAACGTGATGCCAAGACGACGTTGCAAGTCGCGGAGCTCATACTGCATCTCTGTCCGTAATTTCAAGTCGAGCGCTGACAGTGGCTCATCGAGCAAGATGACTTCCGGCTCATTGACGATTGCCCGAGCAATCGCGACACGTTGCCGCTGTCCACCTGACATCTCGGTGATTTCTCGTTTCTCATAACCGGACAAGTTGACGAACTTCAACGCGTCCGTCACACGTTTAGCGATTTCTGCTTCTTTCACCTTCTTGATGCGAAGACCGAAGGCGATGTTCTCGAAAACGTTCAAGTGCGGGAAGAGTGCATAGTCTTGGAAAACCGTATTGACTTGACGTTTGTTCGCCGGTACATCGTTGATCCGTTTTCCGTTGAAGATGATGTCCCCTTCTGTTGCTTCCGAAAAGCCAGCAATCAGTCGTAAGATCGTCGTTTTCCCACAACCCGATGGTCCGAGTAACGTATAGAACTTCCCGCGTTCGATTTCGAAGCTGACTTGGTCGAGGACGGTCTGATCGTCGTATCGTTTCGTAACGTCCTTGAATTGAATGATCGTAGTATCTGCCAATCTAGTTCCTCCTTTATAAGTATGAGTCAGTCGCAGTCACGAGGACCTTCGTCTCTTGTGTTGACTCATTGCGTAGTTGATGGATTTCTGAAGCCTTATAGTAAAGTGTCTCTCCTTGTTTCGCTACAAAAGACTGACGTCCGAGCGTCAGCGTGACGTTTCCTGCGAGCACATAGACGAACGTCTCGGCACCTGATGGTTCATACGTCTTGAATGCTCCCCCTGGCGCGAGTGTGAGCAGGACCGGTTCCATCTCTTTTTCATTCGATTCCGGAATGAGCCACGTGACATGATACCCCTGTTCCTCATCGGCATATGTCGTGACATCCTCTTCCCCATAGACGACTTTTTGATTGAGTGTATCCTCATCAAAGAAATCCTTCGGTGAGATGCCAAGGACTTCGAGGAGATGAAACAGCGTCTCGATCGACGGTGAACTGATTTCCCGTTCGAGTTGCGAGATGTACCCTTTACTCAGGTCTGTTCTTTCCCCTAGTTCCTCTTGCGTCAATCCCTTTTGAAGACGGAGGTTCTTGATTTTTTGACCGATTGAGTACAATCGACGTCCTCCTCTCATCGGCTTAGTTTAGTATAAGATGACTAAAAGTTTACTAATCACGTACCGATTATAGCGTATTTCATTATTTAATCAACTAAAACGTTCGATATTTTTTAATGTTCATTTGACAGCGAGAACGCTTACACCTACAATTAATATCAGGTACTAATTTAAGGAGGAACTTGTTATGCGGATCGCTTGGATCACTGATAGTACAACGATTTTACCGGATACGATCGCTCAGCGCGATGATCTTTCGGTCGTCCCTTTACTTGTCATGAAGGATGGAGAAAGTTTCGTCGATGGTGTCGACGTTGATGCGGAGACCGTCTATAGCTGGATTGACTCAAAACACAAGGTAACGACGAGCCAACCTTCAATCGGAAGCTTCACCGAGCATTATGAACGGTTGAAAGAGGATTACGACGTCGGCTTCGCTGTTCACTTATCGAGCGAACTGAGCGGAACGTACAACGCTTCCGTTCAAGGGGCAGAGATTGCTGGCTTTCGTCTGATTGCGATTGATTCCCGTTGTGGCATTTACCCGGCTGGTCAACTCCTAGCAGAAGCGATCGAACTCGTCGAAGCGGGACACTCGATCGAATCCGTCGAACAGATCATTCTCGAGCGTCGTTTCGATCATCACATTGAATTCACGGTCGCAAACCTCGATCAATTACAAGCAGGTGGACGGATCTCTTCGACGAAGGCATTCGTCGGTAACTTGTTGCAACTTCGTCCGTTGTTCCACTTCGAGGAAGGAAAGATCGTTCCTTATCAAACCGTCCGGACGTTCAAAAAAGCGCATTCGAAGATTTTTGATCACCTTGTCGCAATCATTGAACGGGGACAGGTCACGGATATTTCACTATTCCACGCGACAGCGTATGACCTGGCACTCGAGTGGAAACAACGCCTCGAATCGCAATACGATGTGCGTGTCCGGATCGATGACTTGACACCGGTTCTCGGTTCGCATACAGGAAATCCAGCGATCGGGATGTCCTTTTTGAACCCGACGCGCCGACCGTGATGACTAATGAATTTGATTTTTGGGTAAACCTTCTTTAGAGAATAAAGGAGGTTTTTGTTTGAAAAATAATAAATGGATTTGGCTCAACTGGGTCGGCTTCATCTTCACGATTGCCGTGAACGCCCTTGATGGTGGAAAGACAGGACGAATCTCTGATTCGATCATCACATTGTTCAAACCGGCTGGGTATGCGTTCTCGATTTGGGGATTAATTTATACGATTCTACTCATCTGGTTGATTTTACAATCGATTCCGAAGTTCAAGGAACACGAACTGGCGAAGAAAATCGGACCGTGGTTCTTGATCAGCTGTCTGTTTAATGCTGGCTGGATCGTTTCCTTCACGTTTGAACTGTTCGTTGTCTCCGTTGTCGTCATCGTTGGTCTCTTGTTGTCCTTGATCGTCATCTACTCAAAAATTGACCGTGAGACGAAAGGATTACGCTTTAAGCTACCGTTCTCGCTTTACCTCGGCTGGGTATCGGTCGCGACGATTGCCGACATCTTCCTGACGATCAATGCAGAAGGTGTAACATCTTGGCTTGGAATTGGAGATGCGGGCTGGACGATGATTATACTCGTCGTCGGAGTCATCATCGCTCTTCTCTTCATGTTTGCGAACCGTGATCCGATTTATCCGCTTGTCTTCGTCTGGGCGTATATCGCGATCAACTTCGAGTCCGATAATGGTCTCGTCGATACGACGGTTCTCGGTAGCGTCGTCTTATTGTTAGCCGGTTATATCTTCCTTCTCGTTCGGATGCGCCGCCAAGTCAGCGTGAGCAAGTGACGTTCCTTTCTCGTTCAAACGGCGTATACTAAAAGAAAGGAGTGAATGACCATGAACATCACATTTACACCGTCTGCTCAGGAGCGAATCCGCCAATTACGCGGTGAAGTATCCGGTCAACTGCATCTCTATTACGATACAGAGGGTTGTGGTTGCGGAAACTCTGGTATTTTCAGTATTCGCATCGTCGATGAAGCGACACCGGAAGACATGACGATTGATTCAAACGTCGGTCCTGTTCTCGTCAAGCGGTGGTCGAGTCATTTCCTCGATCAAGAAATGACACTCGATTACAACGAGGAGAAAAAAGCGCTCATCTTAAAAAGTGATGGCCAATACTTCAATACGAATGTGCTCGTGACGGATCAAACAGGCTGCGTCCTGACGGTTCGCTCATAAGCGCAAATGAAAAAGGCAACTTCCGTCGTGGAAGTTGCCTTTGTTTGTGTTCGAACAGACAGGTGCTGCGTCGAAAGCTAGATGGTCTGAGTATGATTGAATGTACTAGATGTCTGTCTGCGTCGTGCACGAGCTGGTAATATCCCAGCGCTTTGCGTCCCCCCAGACGTCGCATGCATCATCCTCGCATGCTTATCTAGTATACGAACGAAAGTCATGTTTGGATTGCCTTATCCGACATTTAGAACGGTCTCTTCGATCGCTTGCTGATTTAAATCCTTCACATGCATCGGTCTACTATAGTAATAGCCTTGTCCATAATCACAACCGAGGCGTTTCAAGAAGAGATGCTGTTCGAGCGTTTCGACACCTTCTGCGACGACTTCGATCCCAAGACTCTTCGCAAGCTGGATGATCATTTCCGTAATCGCTGTTCCCCGTTCGTCATGTGGGACTTCATCGATGAACGACTTGTCGATCTTTAAGATATCGATCGGCAAATGCTTCAAGTGCGTTAGCGACGATAGACCCGTTCCAAAATCATCGAGAGCGATTGTCAGACTAAGCTGTTTCAATTCACCAAGCATCGTCATCGCCCGGTCCAGATTCTCCATAACGGACGTTTCCGTTATTTCGAGTTGTAGTTGCAATTCACTTCCGTTCTTCAAGGAATGATGAACGATTTCTTTAATCATCATATTATGCGACTCCGATCGGAAATGCATCGCGGATAAGTTCACCGAGACTTGGCGAATGAAATAATCTTCTTTCTTCCAAATCTCCATCTGTGCAACGGTCTCCTTCAACACCCACTCGGTCAAACGATGAATTAAACTATACTTTTCAGCAAGTGGAATGAATTCCGCCGGTGAGATGAAACCGAACTTCGGATGATTCCAGCGAATTAGAACTTCCGCCTGATCCACCTTGCCTGTCGCGAGTGCGATCTTCGGTTGGTAGACGAGAGCGAACTCCTTGAAATCCGTCATCGCCCGGCGTAAGGAACCGACGATCAATTGCTCTCTTTTGTCGGAATGCAGGGAATCATCGTACACGATGAATCGATCTCTTCCTTCGTTTTTGCCGACCCGGAGAGCACTTTCCATTTGACCAATTCGCATTTCTAACGTTTCTCCCATATCCGGTAAGATGACACCCATCGTTGCTGTCAAATGGATTGGTTGATCATCTAAGTGAATCGGTTGTCGAATATCTTCTAAAATTTGTTCGAAAGTACGAAGTAATGCATCAGTAGGTACTTTTTTGATAAGAAAAAACTGCGTTCCATTATAACGAATACATGCTTCATCTTCCGATAAGGACGCACGCATCCGATCTGCAAACTCACGAATGACGGCATCTCCTTTATCAAAACCAAACGTATCATTGACCCATTTGTACCCGTCCAGGTCAAGTATAGCCATCGCCATCTCGTCTTTAGACTTTCCGTAATGCGCATCTACTTTTATCATATGGTGATCTAACCATCTACGGTTATGCAAACCGGTCAAATGATCAGTATATGCCATCATCTGTAAGGCACGTCGTTCTAAATGAATATAGAGTCCAGCGATTAAGATCAAAATCAAAAATACCGGAATGGCTACATCGTTTAAAATATTCGATGTAATAGGACCATCACCAATACGTCCTGCTTGATCAATCGGGATACAAAAAGATGTTCCTAACATACCTACATAATGCATGGAAGAGATAGCAAAGCCCATTACAATCGCAATGGGAATAAGAATTCTTTTCTTATCAACATGTCGTAGACGATGTAAGAGTAACAAGGCAACATATGCTACAGTGATCGCAATTAGGATGGATAGAGCGAACAACCCTGTTTCATAACGAATCGCGCCACCAAAATCCATTGCCATCATCCCAAGATAATGCATCATCGCAATACCTACGCCCATCAAAGAACCTGCTAAAATGACTTTGTTTCGTGTAATCGCTGATGAGTAGAGTAGATAAAAGGCGATGAAGGCAGCTAAAATAGCTGGAATGACGGATAGGAACATTAAAATCCAGTCATAACGAACCGTGACGGGTAAAGCGAAAGCACCCATACCAACGAAATGCATCCCCCAAATCGATAGTCCCATCGTCAAAGAAGATAAGAATAACGCTCGTTTTTTCAAAGAAGTCGCCTTAGCCAAACGTCGATTTAATTCAAGCGATCCATACGATCCAATGATCGCGACGAGTACCGACAGTACAACTAAGCCCACTTCATAGTGCTTTGTTAAAATAATCCATTCATTCATTGTATGTGGCCTCTCCTTATAGAACTGACTTTCTTCTTAGTATCGACGGTTATGAAGTATATTTTCAGTCGAAACTTGCATTTCATGCGATTTAATTGATATTTTCTATTTTTTAGTCTTTTTTTCTTAATGTAAAACGCACAAAAAAAAACGAATTCGTCGTAGACGAATCCGTTCGTATTTTTTAAGTTAAAGTGCAACTGAGGCCACGATTTCTCCCGTAGGTTTCGCTAAATCCGGCTCTGGTTCGACAGTGATCGCTACAGCATCGACGTCACCATTACCTTTGAGTTGAAATACCGCTGCTGCTTCGCCGTCTTTTTCAATAATACCGTTCGCAGTCGGTGTCTCACCTTTGATGGTCCATAATTGATACAATTCTCCTTTTTTCAATGGAGGCAGATCTTTCAATTGAACGAGCATATACGACTTATCGTTTTGTGTAAATACCATGCTTGATCCCTTGATCGACTCGTTGCTTTCAAAGTTTCCCATTCCTTTAATTTCATCCATCGCCAGTGTTTCCGGTGTATCTGTACTTTCTTCCTGTGACAAAAAGTAGGCATTCGCACCAAGTGAAAGAATAAGGGCGGCAGCAATGCTCATCAACCAGCCAAGTGGGACACTCTTTTTCTTCGTTTGTTGCTGACGTGCTTGTTTAATGTCTACTGGAGTAGTCATCGGTTCTTCTTTAGGAGACTCCGTCTCTGTTGAACCAAGAACTTCTCCAAGAATACGTGCTTTCATTCCTACAGGAACAGGACGCTCCGGAAGCGATTCAGCGATGGGAAGCATGAGTTCTTCCATTTCTAAAAGTGCTTCGCGACATTCTTCGCACGTCGCAAGATGCGCTTCGAACGCGTCGCGATCTGCTGAAGAGAGTGTTCCATTGAAGTAATTGATCAAGTCATGACAACGTTCTTCCATCTCGTTCCCTCCCATCTAATCGTTTTCTTAATGCTTGAATCGCACTTCTGATACGTGTTTTGACTGTTCCGAGTGGTAAGTCAAGTTGATCTGCGATTTGTTGTTGAGTTAGTCCCTGAAAATAGACTAGTTCGATCAAATCCTGTTGTTCTGATTTTAGTTCACTTACGGCGCCCCGCACTTCCGCTGCAGTTTCGCGTTGCATGACGGTCCGCTCAACAGGTTCATCATATCCGCCATCTCGTTCTTCAACTTCAATCGTCGGTTGTCGTTTTTCACGACGTAAACAATCAAGAGCCGCATTACGCGTGATCGTCAAAATCCAAGATGAAAACTTTCCTTTTTGTGTATCAAAATCAACACGACCATTCCAAATTTTCATCCATACTTCTTGAATGACTTCTTCAGACAATCGATCATTATTCGTAAAGCGATAGGCGAATGAAAATAACAATCGCTCGTACTTCTCATACAAAGTCTCGAGTGCCTGTTCATCACCGCTACGCATCAGATGATAAAGCGATTCATCGGATTGAGTATGCATCCTTTTCCTCCTCCTGATATCAGCTTCATCATATAGTATACGAGAGCTAACACCAAATCGTTTTAGTTTTCATCAATTTTCTAAGTAAATTCCTCACCACATCCATATTCCCTGATTTCAAGAAAAGTATATCTTAAAATTCGATAGAATTGACAGTAATACCGTTATGGGCATAGCATAAAGGTATTACTCAGACGTTAGTTCTACTATGAAACGGAGGAACATATATGGATTATGATCGCAAAATGAAAAATCGCGTCAGCCGAATCGAAGGGCAATTACGTGGTATCCTTCGTATGATGGAAGAAGGGCAAGACTGTCGAGATGTCATTACTCAACTTTCCGCTGCTCGCTCCGCGATTGATCGTACGATTGGTGTCGTCGTAAGCTCCAATTTAATTGAGTGCGTAAAAGACGCCGAACAAAATGGTGACGGTCAGACAGAAGAGCTTGTGAAGGAAGCTGTAAATCTTCTTGTCAAAAGTCGCTAATTACTATAGACCATCCGTCAGAGTAATTTTTATCTGATTAAAAAAACAGGGTCAAGATTTCATTGAAATCCGATTCCCTGTTTTTTTAGGTTTAGTATAAAACTTTGAGTTGATCCAAGTACACCTTACTCTTAATGGTTGTTCCTTTTTTCGATGTATCCGTTTCAACAAAATACAACGATTCGATTTTAAGAGGTGTTGGCCACGTCGGATCGAGTGTCGCTTGTACCGTTTTAAATCCTTTCCAATCTACCTTCTTGACGAAATCCACGACATGTCGATTTCCTGCAGCATCTTTGACTTCTGAGCGAAGCCAAGGCGCGCGTCCATCTCCATACACATCCATCGTCAATCCACGAGCAGGAGAAGGAATGATCCAGGATGCTTTTTTAATGTACATGGCTCCGTTTTGTTTCTTCCATCCTGAATAATCATATGTCATTTCAAGCG
This sequence comes from Exiguobacterium sp. Leaf187, assembly GCF_001423925.1. NCBI lineage: Bacteria > Bacillati > Bacillota > Bacilli > Caryophanales > Exiguobacterium > Exiguobacterium sp. Leaf187. The sequence goes on from NZ_LMPR01000009.1 coordinate 1,639,273, forward strand.
ATTGTTTGCCACTGGATTTCTGTAAGGAACTGAGACGGACAGCATAACTCGAAACATAAGGAGATTTCGCTTCGTAGACTCCCTGTTCGAAGGAATCGATGACTTCCTCTTTTTTCATAGCAGAGACGGTGACCGGTAGTCGAACCGTCTTCCCTCCAGATGAGACAGTTAGTTCTGTCTTCCCGATTTTCTTTGCAAGAATATTCCCTTTTGTAATCGATGCGGTCGCTCCGTTTGCAACCTGGTAATTGAGTTGCGAAGCAGGGATTACGACACGTCGTCCGTTTAGCCATCCTTCTGATGAAATCGCGAGGCGTTGTCCTACTTTTAACAAGATCGGACGCCCTCCATTGACTGTAAGACCGGTCAAGCGATTCGTGACTGGAATCGATACGGTTCGTTTAGCACGATCAACTTGCATCGTACCTGTCCATTTTCCAGGAGTCAGCGGTGCCGTGACTTGTAAGCCTTTGACACCTGTCCCTTTCCAAATAATCGATTTCTTCGTTGCATCTACAGGCTGTCCATTTGCATCCGTCAGCTTTAATCCAAATCCACCTTTTTCACCTACATATAATTCTTTAGGGGCAGTCAATAAAATCGTTGTCGCTACATTCGATGGAACATAATGAGTGGCTAATATTAAACCGTTCGTAATAGAGCGACTTCTTCCATCTGCCGGTACATTCGCTGTTTTAGGTAAAAACTCTCCAGCGCGTCTGACCATTATCTCTGTCGATCCCCCACCATCAAATGCGAGGGCCGACGTTACACCTAAACGCTTCATTTGCTCCACTGCCTCAAGCATCGTAATCCCTTTTGAATCAAGACGAGCTTGGTCCACCGTAATAATTTGAACTGTCCCGTTTGATGTTGTACCGATAAGTGTCCGCGCCTTACGAGCGAGCATCAAAAAGCGGTCATGGTTCAATGCTAGGCTGTCTAAACTATATCCAACTCCATTTTGAATCAACCAGTTATATCCAGATACAGCTTCTTGAATATCGTTACGCATTTGAAGATTCGATAATTGAACTAGATTTAATTGTGTTGATAACAGACCATTTGATTTTTCTTCTGCTGCTTTCACAAGTGCGAGTAGTGCCGCTTTTTGTTTTCCGAGACCGACGAGGACAACTCCAGCATCGGGTAAGCGAATTTCTTTACGGAATGTCGTATCTACCGATTCAACGGTCCATTGATAGTTCTTCCCGAGTGTAAACGCCGATGTCGCTGTTCCTTTTAAATAGACGATAGCAATTTCTTTTTTCATCGCTTCTGACGGCTCAATTAGCTTCAGCATTTTTGAAGCATGATGAGCTGAACTAAAGATACCGATTCGATTCGCTAAGTTCTCGTTACGGTTAACTGAGTGGATCGTTACCCGCTTCGTATCAGTCGTCGCAGATCCGATGATACCGAACGACCCGATCTCTGGTTTCCCTTGTCCGTTGATCATGAATGATGGGAATTTTGTCGCAGAATCTTTTACACTATGACTAACCAGTACTTGATTTTGCTGAATTTGAAGTCCAATCGGTAACCCCGAAGCTACTCGATACATATCGGCATTGATCGCTGTTACGACACGCCCCCCGCTCGCTGTCACGCGACTAACTTGAGAAGGTAAAGATTCTGTTGCTAATACACGATCTCGTCCTTTCGTCGTCATCCAGTAGTTACCGGTATCGGGCTGAACCGTTATATGTCGAAATAACTGTGGTGTACCCGAAAGTGTTTCTGATTTTGTCGTATAGGTCACACCTTTTGAAATCGTTTCTGCCTGAGTGGTAGAGACAGATTGAAAAAGACAAAAAGTTGTTAATAAAATACAAATTTTCTTGAACATAACACACCTCCGTTATATATTATGCCTTTTTTAGTAAATAAATGACATAATTAATTTAGGAGAGGTTTATTTTTATTCATAACAGGTATAGAAAGTAGTTAACTGATTCCTTTTAAGCCACATATGTTGCAATCAACATATGAATCTATTCATACATGATGTAGGAGGCCTTTTCATGAGTGTATCTGTATTTATTGATGTCGCGTGTAAGACAGGTGAATCTCCTGTCTACGATGCGAAAACAAAACGCTTTTATTTTGTCGACATTCCGAATCAACTTCTTTTTTCATATGACCTTGCCACAGAAGCACTCAAGCCGTACACGTTACCAAGCGCCATCACATCAATTGCCTTGACGGACGCTCCAGACTTATTACGTGTCACGGCTGAACACGGATTTGGGACGTTTGATCTCAAGGAAGGTCATCTGTCTCTTGAGCATCAACTGTCACTGCCCGATTCTGACCGAATGAATGACGGAAAGCTCGATCCGACTGGACAATATGTCGCTGGTAGCATTAATGAAGAAGACGGTAAGACTGCTGGATTGTTCCGTCTGCGTCATGACGGTTCCATCGATGTCTTGCACGAAGACTTGACGAACTCGAATGGACTCGTCTGGTCAGAAGATGGCAAGACGCTCTATCACATCGATACACCGACAAAAAAAATCTATGCCTTTGACTACGCTCCGGACGCACCACTTTCCAATAAACGTGTCGCCGTTGACCTTGAAGAAGAAGAAGGGTTCCCGGATGGTATGACGAAGGACGCGGAAGGTCATGCTTGGATCGCGCATTATGCTGGATCATGCATCACCCGTTGGAATCTTGCGACTGGTGAAAAACTCGATCATGTCGACTTCCCTGTTTCGAATCCGACGTGCCCGATTTTCTATGAAGATCGATTGCTCGTCACGACGGCTGCCGACGGAGATGATGCACCACATGCCGGTGCCGTCTTCGCTGTGACATTTGAATGATTCATAGAAGAGGGATCATCTTTTTACAGATGATGCCTCTTTTTCCACATAATGCGTCTAGACGCATCTAAAAAAACAGACGATACTAAAGAAGAAGACTATTCATTTTTTTGAAGGAGTGAAGCCGATGCGTGTCACGACAATCGAACGTTTACACCAACTGCAGACGACCCCATCCTTTTTCCCGGTCAACTGCTACCTGTTTGAAGAAGCAGACAGTTTGACATTGATTGATGCCGGCCTCGGGATCAACGCAAAGGCGCTCTATCACTATATTCGAAAGCAAGAGAAACCGCTTGGTGCAATCATCCTGACTCATGCGCATGCCGATCATGTCGGTTCGCTTGATTTCCTTGCGAACGCCTTTCCTCTCGCTCAAGTCTGTATCAGTTATCGCGATGCTGCATTGCTCAGTGGGGACGAGACGCTACGCGAAGGCGAAACGACACCTTTAAAAGGTGGTATTCCGAAAAACATCAAAACACGTCCGGATCGCTTGCTCGAGAGTGGTCAACAAGTCGGAAGTCTCAGTGTCATCGCCTCACCCGGTCATACACCTGGTTCGATCTCACTTTGGCATGAAGGAAGCCGGACGTTGATCGCCGGAGATGCTTTTCAGACGCAAGGAGGACTCGCCGTCTCCGGTGACGTCCGCTGGCAATTCCCGTTCCCTGCACTCGCAACATGGGATCCGGACGTCGCCCTTCGCTCGGCTGATCAACTGACGGAACTGTCTCCGGATATACTCGCTGTCGGACATGGTCCGCTCTTTCTCGGACCGAGTTATGAGATGCGCCAAGCCGTCGATCGATTCTCTCACGTCTTACAGACGAAAAAAACATCACCTTTCAAGTAATGTACGCATTTGAAAAAACATCCGCGAACGTGTTCCTGACATGTCCGCGGATGTTTTTCTTTTCAACAGACGACTCACGTCTGTTCTGTAACAGCATAACGATAGACGCGTGCTTCGTAAGGACGCAAGATATCCGGGCTATCCGGATAGTTTGATATGAGCAACTTTTCCTGTGGTAAGACGAGGGCGGTCTGCATCGGTTCATCATGTACGTTGAGGACGATCCGCCAGACTTCTCCCTCTAATTCCCGCTCATAGATATAGAGATACGGATCATGAAGCGCTAAGTCTCGGTATGTACCGTAGACCATAATCGGATGATCCTTTCGCATCTGAATCAGCGACTTGTAAAAAGCAAGCACGGACGATGGATCTGCTTCTGCTTGCGCGACATTGATGTCCGTATAATTCGGATTGACCGCTAACCATGGTTTACCACTCGTAAAGCCAGCTGCATGTGTATCGTCCCACTGCATCGGTGTACGGGAATTATCGCGCGCGAGTAACTGCATCGATGAGAGCACGACCTCTGGGTCCTCTCCGCCAGCGACGCGCTCCGCGTATCGATTTCGAAAGGCGACGTCCTGATAAAGCGACGGATCCGAGAAGCGAATCCCCGTCATCCCGATCTCTTCTCCTTGATACACGTATGGAATGCCCGGTAACGTATGCAACATCAAACCGAGTAGTTTCGCACTCTCAACCCGGTATCGTTCACTGCCGAAGCGCGTCACTTGTCGTGTATGATCATGGTTGTTGAGGAACTGTGAATTGACACCTAATGGGTATAAGACGTCGTACCAGCGTTTTTGAATCTCCTTGAATCGTAAGAGATCCATCGCTTCCATGTCGTCCGCGATTTCGAAGTGAAACAGTGTCCGGAGTTCTTTTCGTTCGTCACTGACATATAACAGTCCATCTTCTGGACCGACGAACGGAATCTCACCAACTGTAAACAAGTCTTTACCAGCGAGAACATTCGCATGCATCTCCTGCAAGAAGTCATGCACACCTGGCTGATTCCCAAGGTACGAGAGATCAAACGGATTGGCGACATCCTCGAACGACCGTTTTTTGATCAAGTTGATGACATCCATCCGGAAGCCGTCGATCCCTTGAGCAATCCACCAGTTCATCATATCGTAGATTGCTTGCCTCACAGCTGGGTGCTCCCAGTTCAAGTCCGGTTGTTCTTTGGCGAAGGAATGAAAATAATACTGCCCGCGCTCTTCACTCCACGTCCACGGACTTGGCGCAAAGTACGAGCGCCAGTTGTTCGGAGGCGTCTCTTTCGTGCCGTCTTTCCAGATGTACCAGTCATCCTTATCGTTGATCCGCTCACATGACTGACGGAACCAGTCATGCTGGTCACTCGTATGGTTCACGACTAAATCGAGAATGATCTTTAATCCACGGGCATGAGCAGCCGTGATCAACTCCTGGAGATCTCCCATCGTTCCCGCTTTTTTCATGATCTCGTAATAATCGGCAATATCATAGCCGTTATCGACGTCCGGGGAACGATAACATGGATTCAGCCACACGACATCGACACCAAGTGAAGCGATGTAATCAAGCTTCTCGATGACACCTCTTAAATCACCGATCCCATCCCCGTTCGAATCTTTAAAGCTACGCCAGTAGACTTGATAGACGACTGCCTCTTTCCAGTTAGCTCGCTTCATCTTCCCACTCCTCTCCCTACTCTTTATTCCCGCTCCACTTATCTGTACCTGTTTATCCGAAAATTTTTTTAAATTTCGAAAAAGTTCTTTTCTTTTGACTGAATATTCGTTATCCTTGACGACAATACCACGAAGGAGGCATTCATCCATGAAACATTTCGCTCCATCCATCGCCATTGATCGGCTTCCTGCTCCCGTCTTCGCTGAACTTGCGAACCGAATCGGTGCTGTAAAAGCTGCCGGACATGATGTCATCACACTTGGTCAAGGAACACCCGACCAAACGACGCCTGTACATATTCTCGATGCCTTAAAACAAGCTATCGACGAGCCAACGAACCTTCAATATCCACCATTTCGTGGACATGATTTTCTAAAACAAGCTGTCTCAAACTTTTACGCGACTGAATTCGGTGTCACGATCGATCCGGCAACGGAAGTCGCGATTCTCCTCGGCAGTAAAGCCGGAATCGTCGCCTTACCGCAGACGATCGTCAACCCTGGAGAAGGTGTCATCGTCCCGGATCCAGGATACCCGGATTACCTGTCTGGTGCAGCACTTGCTGGCGCTTACCCGATTACGCTTCCGTTGCTCGAGAAAAATGATTTCTTGCCGGATTATGACTTACTTGATACGACGGACGTTGAGCGTGCCCGGATGTTGTTCCTCAACTACCCGAGTAATCCGACGGGTGCGACCGCGACGGCAGAAGCCTTCGAGCAGACAGTCGCTTTCGCCGATGCCCATGATATCTGTGTCGTTCATGACTTAGCATACGGCGGTATCAGTTTCGATGGTCCGACGCGAAGTTTCTTGCAGACGGAAGGGGCGAAAGACGTCGGAATCGAGCTATTCTCACTCTCAAAACGCTTCAACATGTCCGGCTTCCGGATTGCCTTTGCCATCGGAAATCCGTCCGTCATCTCAAGCATCGAAACGTACCAAGAACATCTCTACGTCAGTGCCTTCACACCGATTCAGCATGCGGCGACCGTCGCCCTCACGAGTGACCAGACGTGCGTCCGTGAGTTAAGTCGCTTGTATGAAACACGACGCGATGCGTTGTTCGCAAAACTTGATGCAATCGGCTGGAGTGGACCACGCCCGGGCGGTTCCTTCTTCGTCTGGCTTCCTGTTCCTGAAGGTTACACGTCCCAGAGCTTCACCGATCATCTACTTGACGAAGCGCACGTCGCTGTGACCCCTGGATCCTTCTTCGGCGAACACGGTGAAGGCTACGTCCGGATCAGCTTGATTGCTGACGTCGAACGTCTAGAAGAAGCCGTCGATCGAATCGGAACGCTCAACCTATTCCGGACACCTGTTGCGGAATAATTCTGAAAAAACATTTGACAGATGGGAATCATTTCCGTTAAAGTAAGTCCCAACAGCATAACTACTTATCGAGAGCGACCGAGGGATTAGGCCCAACGACGTCCGGCAACCACCTGTAAGGAACGGTGCCACATCCTACAGAATGATTTTCATTCTGAGAGATAAGTTACGAAATCTTACACTTTCGTCGCTTTTTTCTGGTTGCTCCGCTACTAGGAAAAAGCGACTTTTTTTGTATGAGGAGATGAGCGGATGATTGAATTCAAACACATTACAAAACGGTTCGTCCGAGACCGGACCCCGATTTTTGCCTTACGGGATGTCGATTTGACGATCCAAAAAGGAGAAATCTTCGGAATCATTGGCGAGTCTGGTGCCGGTAAAAGTACGTTGCTTCGCCTAATCAATGGGCTCGAGCATCCGACACAAGGAACCGTCAAGGTCGACGGTGTCTCGCTTGGCGGGATGTCAAAAGCAGATTTGCGTCAACTTCGCTTGCGGACAGGAATGATCTTTCAGCATTTCCAATTGATCCAGTCGCGCAACGTCGCGGATAACATCGCTTTTGCGCTCAAGGCCGCTGGCGTCAAACGAGCAGATTTCCCGGAGCGGATCCGCGAACTCGTCTCGCTCGTCGGACTTGAAGGATTTGAGACGAACTTCCCGAGTCAATTAAGCGGTGGGCAGAAACAGCGCGTCGGGATTGCCCGGGCACTCGCAAACAATCCGACCGTCTTGTTATGTGATGAAGCGACATCCGCTCTTGACCCCGTTACGACACTACAGATCCTTGAACTGCTGAAGGATTTGAATGAACGACTCGGGTTGACGATCGTCCTCATCACGCATGAGATTGATGTCGTCAAACAGATTTGCCATCGTGTCGCGGTCATGTCACAAGGTGAAGTCGTTGAAGTCGCCTCAACCTATGACTTGTTCAGTCAAGCTAAGCATCCGGTGACGCAACATTATGTCGATACGGCACTACAAATCGAATTGCCGGAACGCATTTTACAGGCAACCCCAGGCAAGATCATCCGCTTGCAGTTCACGGGCGAAAAGACCGGTGAGAGTACGTTATCAGAAGCGATCCGCCGTTACGATATCTCAGTCAGCATCTTGCACGGCAAGGTCGACTACATTCAAGACGTCGCCTTCGGTGTCCTCATTGTCAGCTTGACGGGATCATCCAATCAAATCGCTCTTGCCCTCGACTGGCTCGCGACGGAACTTCATGCACTCGAGGTGATTCAGGATGTGGCTTGATCGTATTCAAACGATGTTACCTGAGCTCTTGAAGGCACTCGGCGAGACAGCATGGATGGTCGGAATTTCACTTGCTTTCGCATTGGTCGTCGGGATTCCGCTCGGAATTCTCTTGTTCGTCACCGACCGCGGATTATTTTTTCAAAACCTTGCCGTCCGCCGTGTTCTTGACTTCGTCGTCAACATCGTCCGGTCGCTACCGTTCATTATCTTGTTGGTCGCCCTCATTCCGTTGACGAAGTTCTTACTCGACAATACGATCGGTCCGACGGCAGCATCTGTCAGTCTCAGTGTCGCAGCGATTCCGTTTCTCGCGCGACTCGTCGAAACATCACTCCGTGAAATTCCGCCTGGTCTAATCGAAGCAGCGGAAGCCTGTGGGGCGAAACCATTGCGGATCATCGTCAGTGTCCTCTTACCGGAAGCACTCCCTGGCATCATTCAGGGCATCACATTAACGACGATCAGCTTGATTGGCTTCTCAGCGATGGCTGGTATCGTCGGCGGCGGTGGTGTCGGTGACCTCGCGATCCGTTTCGGTTACTATCGCTACGATAATCTCATCATGATCGTGACGATCGTCGTGCTCATCGTCATCGTTCAAAGTATTCAAGCACTTGGCAATCAACTGGCGCGAAAAACAGATAAACGCTAATCACACATACAAAGGGAGAGTGGAATCATGAAAAAACGATATGCCTTTTTAGCAACAGCCTTACTCGGTGCAGGAGTCCTCGCAGGATGTGGAGACAGCAGCGCTGATGAAAAAAACAAGACGATCAAGATCGGGGCGACGAGCGGTCCGTATAGCGACATGGTCAAACAAGCGATTCAGCCACAACTCGAAAAGAAAGGCTATAAAGTCGAAATCGTCGAGTTCAGCGATTACATTCAACCGAACATCGCCCTCGGTAGCGGCAATATCGACGCCAACTTGTTCCAACACTCGATCTATCTAAAAACGTTTTCTAAAGAAAAGAATCTCGACTTAAAAGGACTGATCACGGTTCCGACAGCACCGATGGGACTATACAGTAAAACAGCGAAGACACTTGACGACGTCAAGACAGGTGCTGAAGTCGCGACGCCGAATGATCCGACGAACCAAGCACGGGCACTGAACTTGCTTGCGGAACAAGGGTGGATTGAACTCAAGCCGGATGCTGATCCTCTGACCGTTTCAGAAAAAGATATCGTCAAGAATCCGAAGAAACTCGTCATCAAACCACTCGAAGCGGCTCAACTGCCACGCGCTGTCGAAAGTGTCGATATCTCAGCCGTTCCAGGGAACTTCGCACTTGCTGCGAAATTCGACTTACTTGATGCGTTAGCACTTGAGACGATGGACGAACAATACCGGAACCTCGTCGCTGTCCAAACGAAAGATGCGGACAAACAAGTCGCAAAAGACTTAAAAACAGCCGTCGAATCGGACGCCTTCAATGAAGTTATCGAAAAATCATTCAAAGGCTTCAGCAAGCCTGAATGGGCAAACTGATACAAAAAATGACCGGAATTCAAGGAGAGATCATCTCTTTGAATTCCGGTCGTTTGGTGTTAGAACCGATACCACATCAGTTCTTCATCATGATAGGTATCATCGATTTTCAGCGCCCGTGGTTCAATCGCGTATGATTCAAAACCAAGCGACCGATACAACGCTTTAGCAGCTTCGTTCGTCCGGACGACCGAGAGATGGACTTGCTCAATTACAGGATGCTGCTTTAATGTACGTAATGCCTCTTCTACAAGGCGTCGTCCGACCTGTTGTTTTCGGGCGCGTGGCGTGACGTACATCGCAAATACATTCGCTCGATGTCGCATCTTGAACGGCTCGGAGCAGACGATAGTGACGACACCGACGAGTTCATTTTCATGAAACGCACCAAACGTCATCGACTGTTCGCTTTCAAGACGAGTTGCGTACCGTTCGACGGATCGATCTTTTTCTGATTCATAATCAGAGCCAAATGCCTCAGGATGGTTTCGTAAGGCTTCCAATCGCAACGCTTTATAGAGTACTGCATCTTCTGGATTCAATCGACGGATTTCCAACATCCCCACCTCCTGCCTTTAGTGTAAAACACATCGCTTCATGAAAAAGAGGACGACATCGTGAAATATCGTCCTCCATTCTTCTATTTTAAGGTGTTCGGAAATTAATCGTGAAGTATGGTGCGTTACTCCGGAAAGCCACACCGATGTCAGCTTGTTTGTACTCTTTTTTCAAAATATTTTCTCGATGCCCTTTTGAATTCATTAAGCCCCAATGTGATGCAAAGACATTCGGATAGCCCATTGATAGATTTTCACCAGCATAGCTGAACCTGATTCCTTCACGCTTCATCCGGTCGAACGGATCACGCCCTTGCGGATCCGTATGTGCGAAGAAATTATTCTTCGCCATATTTTCGCTATGACCGCGTGTCACTGGCTTCAGTGCCGTATACGGAGCCAACGGATTTAACTTGTAGTCAGCCCGTTCCCAGTTCATCAATCGTAGCATCAGCTTCTCATCCGTCGTTCGTAACGCATTCGAAGCCGTACCATAGAAACCCTTTTTCTTCGCTTCGACGTCTTTCGGAATCGACAGTGTCGCTTTCACCTTATTCCCATCATGTTGGTCGAAGAAATAGGTGACGTAATTCCCCTTCTTCTCATAGACGGCTGCATGATCCAGGTTCAACATGTAGTTCGTGTTGCCTTTACGGTAGGACTTCACTGCGGTCCATCCTTTTTTCTTCAGCGATGATTCCGTATCCTTGTTCAAGACTGCCCCTTGCGTTGTTATACCATTTTTAAATCGGTACTTTCCGTATTCCTTACCGTCCTTCGTCAACGATACGAATTCTTCGCTGGACGTCCGCCTGACTTCCCAGTCGTAACCTGGATATTCACTGCTATATCGATCAATCAGCTTGCCGCCACTTTTCGGATAATCGGCTTCTGCCTGTTCCATTGGAATGTTCTCGTAGCCGAAAAAAGCTACTGCTGCTACTCCGACGATCAACCATTTTTTCATATCTTCGTTTCGCCTCCTTTAATCATTACCTTTATTTTAAAAGAAAATGATTCTTTCGAACAGTCATTGGCTCTTAATTGTCTAAATCACATTTTCCGTTCACAAATTAGACACGTTTTATGAGAACGTTCTCATATTATTAAAATGCTTTCGTTAAGAGGATTCTTAAAAGTATTTAGTACATATACTAAACCATCTTTCCCTTTTCTTAAAATGTGTGAACATTCTTTTATTTCATCATTCGAGATTTTTGATTGCTCTCGGAATTCTTACTCGGTATCATTAGAATTCGTAAGCCAAACTTTCAATGCTTTTCCAAATAACATAATGAAATGAAGGAGTTGACCTATGGTTTTACTGTATTTCATTTATGAGTCCATCGCCTTTTTACCGATTCAGCAATATTTATTTTCTGGATGGATGATTCTCGTCGTGTTGACGGTTTCATTCAGTTTAGCGAATGCACACGAAGATGTACGATTGAATCAACGACTTGGTTTTGAGTTACTCGTTCCTGGTTCTGGTATGTTGCTTTGCAAACAATTCATTCCTGGTCTCGCCATTATCCTATTTTTGATCATGGTACACTTCACGTATATGTTCCGCGTCATCCCTCTTCCTGTCGCGTTAATCTCGACACTTTCGATTAGCACACTTTCTTTTCTTTCTCTCTTTTTCTCGTCACGCAAAAAAGCGGACCGTTAAGTCCGCTTTTCATCATTGATATTTCGTTGTTTCTTTCAAACGATAGAAATGAGAAAGTTCTAACCAAATTGTTTTTCCTTTTTTCGTCTTCACTTGAATATATGGTCGATCTTGCGATACACGCAGTGCGAGCAACTCACCTTGTTGCTCTCCAGTTGTTCCGCTCGCTTTTAACCAATGACGACCTAATTTCCATTCGAGGAAGATATGTTTTCCTTTTTGAACGGCACGCCATTTTCCGATTTCTGCGATGCCTTTGACCGGAACGGCTGTCTCTGCACCTTGAATCGAGATGATCGCCGGATCGTGGTCACTCGCGCTACCGTCTGCTTCCATATACTCCGAGTTGATGTTGACGATATCAGAAGACGTATAACGTTTTAAGTTGTTCGAGATCAAGATGTGATCGAGCACTTGAGCATTTCCGTTATAGACGTAAGAGTATCGCTCGGATTCTGGAAGATCATCGACTGTATTCCAGAGGTTTTTCCCTTTCAGGATATTTAGCGTTTCTGAGAACTGGAAGTCGTTCAAGTCACCGAGAACGACGACGTTCGAGTCTTTGACTTCCGTTTTCAATTCAGAGACGAAATCTTGGACGATGTTCGCGATCGCATGACGCTGGACTTCACTCTTACGTACGACCGGTTGGTTCTTACCGAAGTCAGCTCCGTCGCCACCTTTTGAGTTGAAGTGGTTGACGATGACGTGATACGAATCACCGTTGAAGAGGAATTCCGCGACGAGTGGTTTTCGAGAACTGGCGAAGTTCGGATCCGTCGGCTGGATGCGACCCGGGTTTTTCGTCAGCTTGCCGTTCTCCACCGCAACAGCTTCCGTTGCACCACCTTTTTCACCTGGTGCGAGCGATACACGCGCCGGGTTGTAAAGGAATCCGACACGGATGTTTCCACCCGGCTGTCCACCGTCTTTCTTATCTTCAGGCGCGATGTCCGTATAGGCATAGCGGACACCTGTTTTTGCTTCGATTGCTGCAATCAATGTCTCGAATGATTTTGATGCGTCGACTGTTCCGCTATCCGTCGCACCATCATTATCCTGCATCTCTGTCAAACCGACGATGTCCGGCGTCTTCAGGAATGTCGCGATGCCTTCTGAGACACGATCGACTTTTCCAGCGTCTGCCGTTGAGGCGAAGTTCTCGACGTTGTACGAAGCAACCGTCAAGCGTGATTCCCCCGTCTTGATGTTCGTCGGTTGACGCTCCACTTCGCTCGTGACGAGTTTCGGAAGGTCCGCTGCTTTGGCGAGTACTTTATAGGCCGAATAGTTATAGCTCATGACGCCTTCGATTGTTCCATCGAATGTATCACCAGCTTTCGCACGGTACGACGAGCTGCCCATCTCGACAAATAGACGTTCTGGGTTGACATTATCCTTCGTCAGGATTGGTGTGCCACGTTTTGTGTAGACCTTGTTTGCGTCTGTTTGTGTCCGAACTGGGATTGTTCGGTTTGCTTGCGGCCCTGTGACGATTGCGTTCGGTAAAGCGACACGCATACCTTCTAAGCTTTCGTATAAATCGATCGCATCTTCTTTTGGATCAAACTGCGCGAAGGAATCATTGTCGACGACTTGCGTCGGAATCAAGACCCCTTTATCACCAAGAACGATACTTGCTGGTAAGCCTTCATTAAGCGCCCCCTTCACGAGATTGACCGTACTGATTTCCGTGACAGCAAGGTCTGTATCTGCTTTATCGCTGTATCCGCCAAGTAACCACTCTTTGACATATCCTGTCGTCGCGATCTGTTGTCCAACAGCAGCACCATGGTTTTTCGCATAGACGAGAATCCCTTCCGATGTCCGGCTGTCATGATCCGGATTCGGATCTTGCATGTAGAAGTTGTTCGCATCGACGACGTACGTGACGACACCTGTCGTTCGGACGAGTTGATCTGCGTAAGGCGACGTATGCGCAATACCTTGGATGTTGCTGATTTTCGTGATTGGTGGTGCGATATAGTACTTGAATGTCGAAACCGCTGACGTTTTACCGTCCTTGACGGCAACTGCTTGAATCGTCACTTCATCGTTGATTGTAATCGGTGACGTGTACACCGGACTGTCGACAGTTGGTGTCGTGCCATCGACCGTATAATGAATCGTTCCTTCACCTGATAATGTCACTTGATCTCCACGTTCAACTTCACCGACTGGAGAAGCTGTAGGTGCTGCAAGAACGTCGCCCGCTTCTGTCTGATGACTGCCGAGATTCGTCAGTGTATCGACCGGGAAGCTCGTCCACTGTGATGGTTCGTACGTTTTAGCACCAGACGTGACGCCGGCATTCCGAACGAGTGTCGTATCTTTTGCGAAATCCGTTGATGAACCAAGTGGTCCGATGATATCAAGAACAACATCACCCTTTTTCAGTGCGATGGGATCATTTCCGTTAAAGTTCAATGATCCCGTCGTCAATTGTGCTTTTGCTTTGATGTCCGCATTCGCACTCAAATTCGCGATGACGAACGTCTTCCCTGGATCCACTTTCCCCGATAGTGTGATTTTCGCTTCTGACGGTCCACCGTTCGTATATTGAACGAGTGTATAGTCTGCTAAATCAATGATTTGCCCCGACCCATTATATAGCTCGATTGCCTTGTTATTACTTGTTCCTTCTATGTATTCAGACAAGATGACGCCTTCGCCTTCTGCCCCGACAAGACCCGCTTGTGGAAGGATTCCTGCTGTTAATACTCCGGCCAATGCCCACTTTCCAAACGTACTGCCGTATTTCATGATGAGACCCCCTATTGAATTTTCTGACACTTCTTCATAATATCAGATTATATTCTCAATAGTGTATATTTTTCGTAAAAAAAGATACCATCCTTCGTAAATGAAAGGAATGGTATCGCTTACAAATTTTTATTGTTCGTCTTTGTGACTTTCGTACCATTTTTCAGCTTGCGATGTCGCGATTGGAATGGCGCGTCCCTCTTCATAGCCGTCTTTTAATAACGCGTTCGCGATCTCGATCGCTTTTTTTCGAAGTGGCGGATCAAAGTTCTTGAATGACTCCGGATAGTCGTTCTCATTCCATGGCATGTCGTCACCCCCTTCTTTCAGCATTACCCGAAAAAAGGCACAAAAAAAACGCCTCATCAGCGTGTCGTTGTTTTTGGTTGTCATGAGAATCGAGGATTACAGGTGATCAAAACACCTGAAACGACGAAAGCCCTACCTCTCTTTCGTTGTTACGGCTCCTTGGCCGCGCCAGCTGAATCAAGCATTTTAGCAAGAATCGTGATGCGTCTGCAACGGACGCATGATACTGGGATTTTTAGAAATAGCTCGGGAATGAGCGGAAAAGTATCGATTGGAAGGTTTATCTTGCTGGGTCAACTTCTCCTCGTAGTATGAAGAAGGACAAAATAAAAGCGATGACTTATGTCTGACTCATTTGTCAGTAGCGGTCTAAAAATCCTGACCTGTCGATTTAATTGTATGATATGGATTGAAGATTCTCACATGAGTGATCATCCCCGATTCATGACTTATATTAATCTATCACACTTTCTTTTATAAAGTCAATCTTTCTTTTTAAAAATCGTTTTCTCCTGTCTCAGAATTGGAGTTGCACCTGCCGTAAAAGCCGAGTATCGTGAAGAGGACTTATTATTATAGAAGAAACGAGGGAAATCCATCATGTCGAATCGACTTATCCATGAAACGAGTCCCTACCTATTGCAACACGCTCATCAGCCTGTCGATTGGTACCCGTGGGGCGAAGACGCCTTCACTGCCGCTCGGGAAAGCGGCAAGCCAATCTTTTTATCAATTGGTTATTCGACGTGCCATTGGTGCCATGTGCTGTCTCATGAAAGCTTCGAGGATGAAGAAACAGCACGACTCTTGAACGAACGCTATATCGCAATCAAAGTCGACCGGGAAGAACGTCCTGACATTGACCACTTGTACATGACGGCGGCTCAAGTCATGAACGGACAAGGCGGCTGGCCACTAAGCGTCTTCATGACAGCAGATCAGAAACCATTTTACATCGGCACGTATTTTCCGAAGACACCTCAGTTCAATCGTCCGAGTTTTCGTCAGGTGACGCTTCAGCTCAGTGAGCAATTCCGGCGTTCACCAGAGAAAATCGCACAAGTCGGTCAGAACATGTCGCAGACACTTCGCGACGTATTGCAGCCTACGACGTCTACCCATACTTGGAATGAATCCATCATTCACGAGACCTTTGATCAAGCGATGCGCCAATTTGACCGTCAACACGGTGGATTCGGCGAGGCACCGAAGTTTCCGTCGCCTGCCCTGCTTCGTTTCTTGCTTGATTATTATCAATTCGCGGAAGACGAAACGGCGCTCCTTATGGTCATGCGTTCATTAATCGCGATGCGTGACGGTGGGATGACCGATCAAGTCGGCTACGGTCTGTTCCGCTATACGGTCGATGCCGAGTGGCAGATTCCTCATTTCGAGAAGATGCTGTACGACAATTCTTGGTTTGCAACCCTATGTATCGAGACGTACCAAGTGACCGGACAAATACGCTTCCGACGTTACGCGGAAGAAGTACTGACATTCGTAGAGCGTGAGTTGTCTGCACCGGACGGCACCTTCTACGCCGCCTTGGATGCGGATAGTGAAGGAGGCGAAGGACATTATTATACGTTCACGGCTTCTGAACTGACCGACTTACTCGGACCAGACGCGCTGTTCCCGCGCTTTTACCATGCCTCCCAGTCCGGGAACTTCGAAGGAAGGAATGTCTTTTACCGGACAGGACAAACACTCGAGATGTTCGCACGTGAAATCCACTTGTCACCTGCTGAGACAGCGGCGCAACTCGAACGCGAGCGACAAATTCTTCTTCGTGCGCGAAGTGAACGCCCGCGACCATTTTGTGATGATAAGCGCCTGACATCGTGGAACGCGATGATGATCTCGATGTTCGCTAAAGCCGGTCGTGTTTTTGGTGAACCGCATTATACACGTGTCGCCACACATGCGATGACATCACTCGAGCAATTCGTCCGCACGGAGAATCAACTTGCTGTTCATTACCGAGACGGACAAGCAACCGGACACGGATTCCTCGATGACTATGCATATTTGATCGATGCACATCTTGAACTATTCCAATCAACACGACGGGCGCTTCATCTAAAGGAAGCTTTAGCATTCGCAGATGTGCTGCAGGACCAGTTTCAAACAGCAGATGGTTATTTTTATCTGACGTCGTCACGCTCCGATGAGCTACTCGTTCGTCCACTCGATCTGTATGATGGCGTCACACCTGCTGGAAATAGTATTGCCTTAAACGCCTTCTTCACGCTCAGTCGTCTGACTGGTCGTCTCGTTTATCAGGAAAGTGCCGAACGGGCGCTCGCAGCTTTAATCGAAGAAGTCGAGCAACAACCGATCGGATTCGCCTCACTTGTCAGTACCTTCACCTACCGGCAGATGGAACCGAAGGAATTGATTATCTTGATTCCAGAAGACGTAGACATCCCGGTCGAAATCGAGCAACTGCAACAGATGCGCTTACCGGAAGTCGCCTTGTTAATTGGTACGAAGCGTGACCTTTTGCCGCACGTCTCTTTGCTCGCGGATTATCCAGAACCAGAAGAGCCAACGGCGTATCTCTGTCATGATTTTACTTGTGAACGCCCGACGACGAATTTAACAGAAATCCTCGCACGTCTCACTATCTGATCCTATTCCCTCTTGTTTAAACAAACAGGAGGGTTTTTCAAAAAACTAAATCCCTTTTTTCAAAAAAATCCAATATTTTCTTCATAAAAATCCGATATGGTCGATAGTAGGAATAGGCATAAGTACGTACACCTTAGACCAGACATCCTAGAAGCCGATTCCGTCCGCTTGGACGAATATCTACTAGGAGGAAAGATACTTTGAATACGACATCCATCTCGAAACCTTTGAAGGTGTTCGCGAGTCTTCTTATCGTGTTTAGCATCATTCTATCATCTCTACCGATAGTGAACGCAGCAACAACGAAAGTAACGGCTTATCGTCTATCGGCAGATACGGATCTGTATGATAAGACGACATCTTCACGGAAACGCTTGTTGACGATCAAGACCGGAACGGTCGTTTCATCCGCATATGATGCCGGAAGCTACAAAAAAGTAACATATGGCGGAAAAACGGGATATGTCGCTTCAAAATATTTAGTGTTGTATGAGAAAAAGCAAACGATCTCTGGACAACGCTATATCGTCTCTACGAATACGGCGATTAAAAATGCGGCACGCACAACAGCAACGACAATTGGTACCTTGCAAAGTAAAGATGTGTATTATACGACACAACGGATTACCGATCCATACGGCAAAACGTGGTATCGCCTGAACTACGCAGGAAAAACAGGATATGTCCTATCTGGTGCCACTCCTGTTTCCTATCAGAAGATTGCGAACGAAACATCACGTACGACGGATACCTACACGCTACATACTTATGCAGGAACGGGTTATCCAAAAGTCGAATCGATTCCAGTTGGGACAAACGTTGAAGTAGTCGGAAAAATCGACGGCTGGTATAACGTTCGTCACGGCAAAAATAGTGGATACATGCACCGTGACGCTTTTTTACAAGTCTCTAAACAAAGTGTCAAAACGATTCCTACTACACGTGTTCTCTTGAAAAAATCCGTCGAAATCAAAGCATCTGCCTCTTCGACGAGTAAAACGATTGCTTCTTTAAAAACAGGCGATGCGTATTACACGACGACACTTGCAACGGATTCTCGAGGTAGCACGTGGCACAAAATTAAAAAAGACGGTCAAACCGGTTATCTTTTAGCGAATCAAGGAACGATCGTGAATTATGAAAGCCTGAAGAACGTCTCTTTCGTCACAACAGCTAAAACGACACTTCGCTCTTATGCAGGCAGTTCGTATGCAGGAATCAAGTCGATTCCGGCCGGTGCGAAACCGCTCGTCTCTGGTCGAATCGGTACATGGTATCGTGTCACGTACGATGGTGTAACAGGATATGCGTCGGCTTCGACGTTTAAGACAGCAGCCCTCGTCCAAACCATTTCAGGTACACGTTTCGCCGTCACATCATCCACCGATATCTTAGTCGCTCCTGAAGCAGATGCGTTTAAAATCGCTACGCTTCAAGAGGGTGATATCTATTACACGACACGTCTCGTCACACTTGGTTCTAAAAAATGGTATCAGATCAAAAAAGACGGAAAGACCGGTTACATCGCTTACGGAACAGGAGAAAAAGTCTCCTATCAAGCGGATGCCGTGACGATGAAAACAACCGACGCTACAGGATTAAAGTCTTATGCTGGCGTATCTTACGCTTCCATCAAGTCTATCCCAAGCGGTACGAAGGTATCCGTAACAGGGTCTATCAATGAGTGGTACCGTGTGACGTATGCAGGAAAAATCGGATATGTTCATCAGGATGATTTGAACGAATATATCGTAACGTCTACGATCTCAGCAGCGCGTTATGTATTAAATACATCCATCGACGTCAAAACGACGTATCAGGCGGATGCCGATACATGGAAGACGCTAAAAAGCGGAGATGTCTATTACACGACGCGCCTTGTCACGAACGGTCACGGTCAGTCGTGGCATCGTATTTCAGTAGACGGGAAAACAGGATACATCCGAGCGAATCAAGGAAGTCCGATTTCATACCGTAAGATTTCAGCCCATCGCTATAAGACGGTACAAACGACTTCTCTGAAGTCATATGCTGGTCCGACATACAGCGAAGTCTCATCGCTTACGAAAGGAACAGTCGTACAAGTGAATGGTTCAATCGGGACATGGATGAACGTAAGTGTTAATGGAAAAACAGGGTATATCGATGGCGCTCTTTTAACACCTTATACAGAAACGAAAAAGATTAGTGGCGCTCGTTTCCTCGCGAACGAGAACTTAATCATTCGAAATTCACCTTTAGAAGAAGCAACAGCACTTACGACACTAGCTAAAGGAAACGTCTACTACACGACTTCACTGATTACGTCACATACGAATAAACAGTGGCATAAAGTAACGATCAATGGAAAAACAGGGTATGTCGATACGAACGCATCTACAAGTAAGATTGACTATGTATCGAAAGATTCGTTATACGTCCGAGCTACAAGTCCTACTCCACTTCGCTCGTATGTCGGTAGTTCCTATCAAGTCGTGACGACGATTCCTTCGAACGTCGTCGTCAACGTCACCGGACAAATCGGCCAATGGTATAAGATTTCCTATCAAGGTAAATCAGGCTATGCGTATAATGGAACACTTGTAACGACATCTTCAAAACTAAATGTCTACAACTCCATTGCGACACCGTATACATTTGATAACTTCATCAGCACTCAAATGAAGTTAAATCCTTCACCTCAAACCGATTTGTATAAAAATAAGATGATGTATGTCAGCTCGATGTATGTTCGATTCGGTGGATCAGAAGACCCAGTCAATGGTACACTCGCGACCGTATCGTCAACGACACCACTCAACATCCGATCGGGTGCGGCGACGGATAGCCATATTTATGGACAATTCCAGCCGAAACAGATGATTAAGGTCTATCAACGAATCGGTGATTTCTATACGACGTATCCGCGTGTTTACACGTCTTCCACTGGATACTGGACACTCGGTTGGTTGAATGCACTCGAGTCCGATGTCCGGAACGTCGCTGACCCATTAAAAGTCAGCCGCTCTTCAAAGGAATTCTTCCAATTCCTTGATTTATCGAAGACGACAGGCGCATCTGCCGCAACATTAGATAAGATCATCAGTACAAAAGGCATCTTTGGTAAATGTACGACTGGAAGCTGTGGACAAGCATTCATCGACGCTGGTACAGCCTTTTCCGTCAACGAAATCTACTTGATCTCCCACGCGCTACTTGAGACAGGAAATGGAACGTCAACTTTAGCGAATGGAGTCATGTGGAATGGAAAAATGGTCTACAACATGTACGGCATCGGTGCTATCGATTCAGATCCAATCAACGGTGGAGCAAGAACAGCTTACGAAAAAGGATGGTTCACACCGGAAGCAGCCATCATGGGTGGAGCCGAATTTATTGGAACCCAATATATTCACCATGCATACAATCAAAACACACTCTATAAAATGCGCTGGAACCCAATGAATCCTGGTCGTCATCAATATGCGACAGACATGGGATGGGCAGCGAAACAAACGACTCGCATCTATGATTTATATCAACAAATGGATAGCTATACAGCTGTCTTCGATATTCCAGTCTTCGCTCGTTGAGGAAACGATGAAGCCGAGTCTTTAAATCATTGAAATGATTCCAACAAAAAAAGGAAAGACCGTTCTGGTGACTTCACTGGAACGGTCTTTCCTTTTTGATTGATGTAGAACGAAAAATGTCATCCTCCACTCCTACAGGATAAAAAAGCGCGCTCAGCGCTTTCGTCAGGGTTAGGTAAGACCCGGCAGACCGCATCAAATGCAGGGATGCCGCGGCTTACCTCCCGCCCTGAGGACAGGGAGAATGACCGACTCGTTCGTCTTGTGAAACGACAAACTTCGAAGAGAACCCCTGCATTTACGCGGAAGGGCTCCCCTAGCGTTCCATGTCATCGGCAACGATTTGAATATCAATCCCGCGGACATGACGCATGATTTCATTGATGATTGATCCGCGCCGAATTTCCTGCCAACGGGTCCGTGCGGATTGACCGAGGACGATTTGAGTGATGCGATGATGCTTGGCAGCTGCCGTGATCGCTTGGGCGATCGAGCGCTCGCCTTGGATTCGGATTAGAACTTCTGCTCCGAACAAGGAGCCGCTCTCGCGTACCATCGCTAAGACTTCTTTCTGTTTCGCATTCAATTGATTTTCTGCTGCCGGTAAAATCGTTAGGACATACAGTTCTGCCTTCAATCGACTTGCCATGCGAAAGCCGCGATAGATCAACTTCCGCGCGTTGTCGTTGAGCTGGATACAGACGAGAATTCGTTCTTGTAGCGACGCCGGATCTTTTTCGATCAGCAAACGTGATTGATAGACTTGATCGTCGACTTCGTCCGCGACCTGACGCAGCGATAGCTCACGTAAGCTCGCAAGATTCTGAAGCGAGAAGAACGAATTCAAGCTCTGTTCAATCTTTTCTTTTTTGTAGATCTTTCCTTGCTCGAGTCGTTCCCGTAACGTCTGTGGTGTGACATCGACGAGTAGAATCTCATCGGCTTCCCCGAGAAACGGATCCGGGATGCGTTCCCGCACTTCGACACCCGTCACTTCCTTGACTTTAAAGAGCAAGCTTTCGAAATGCTGGATATTGACGGCCGAATAGACATTGATTCCTGCTTCAAGAAGTGCTGCGACATCTTGATAGCGTTTCTTTCGTACCGATCCTGGCGCATTCGTATGCGCCAGTTCATCGATCAGTACGATATCCGGGCGACGGGCAATGATCGCGTCCACGTTCACCTCGGGGAATGTCTTGTCCTTGTAGACGACTTCAAGTAGCGGGACTTGTTCGAGTTGCCCGACCATCTCCGCCGTCTCTTTTCGACCGTGCGTCTCAATCAGACCGATGACGACATCCTTACCCTCAAGCGTCAATGTTCGTGCATCGGCAAGCATCTTATACGTCTTTCCGACACCAGGAGCTGAGCCGATGTACAGCTTCAGCTTTCCTCGTGTCATGATTTACTCCGATCAAGGGCTAAGTTCAAGCGCAGGACGTTGACGTAATCATGTGTTCCTGCTTCCTTCGTGATCAACTTCCGTACTTCTTCACGCGACAGGTCGCGCGCGGTTGCGATACGCTTCGCCTGAACCAAAGCATAATCGACTGAGATGTGCGGATCGAAGCCAGAACCGGATGTCACGAGGGCATCGTCCGGAAGCGAAGCGCCGTCCACTTGGTTCTGTTTCTGTAATTCCGCCATCTTCGTGCCAAGCTCCGGGTTCGATGCTGCTAGGTTATCCCCAGCAGACGCTCCCGCTAATTGATCGACCGCTGATGGACGTCCGTGAAAATACTGTTTCGACGTGAACGGCTGGGCAATCAATTCCGATCCGATGAATTTTCCGTTTTCTTGTACTAAAGAACCTTCAGCTTTATCCGGTACGAGTAGTTGACCGAACAGGGTCAATAAAGCAGGAAAGACGATCCCGCATAACGCCGTGACGAAGACCGTCACACGAATGGCTTGTTTCATGATTCGTTTTCTCCTTAGAGGATGCTTGCAAGCAAGACATCGATGATTTTAATCCCAATGAATGGAACGACGACACCGCCAAGACCGTAGATCAGCAAGTTACGACCGAGTAATTGATCCGCCGTCATCGGTTTGTAGGTAACCCCCCGCATCGCGAGTGGAATCAACATCGGAATGATGATCGCATTGAAGATCAAGGCAGACAAGATCGCACTCGTCGGTGAATCAAGACGCATGATATTGAGTACTTCCATCTGCGGGATTGCGACCATGAACATTGCTGGGATGATCGCGAAATATTTCGCGACATCGTTTGCGATCGAGAACGTCGTCAAGGCACCCCGTGTCATCAAGAGCTGTTTCCCGATTTCGACGACTTCGATGATTTTCGTCGGGTTCGAATCGAGATCGATCATGTTCGCCGCTTCTTTTGCGGCTTGCGTTCCGCTGTTCATCGCGAGTCCGACATCGGCTTGAGCGAGCGCTGGTGCATCATTCGTTCCGTCTCCCGTCATCGCGACGAGGTGACCAGCTGCTTGTTCCTGCTGAATGACACGAATCTTATCTTCCGGCTTACATTCGGCGACGAAATCATCGACGCCTGCTTCGCGGGCAATCGTTGCTGCCGTCAATGGGTTGTCACCCGTACACATGACCGTTTTGATGCCCATCTCACGCAACCGATCGAATCGTTCGCGCATGCCCGGTTTCACCGTATCTTTTAAATAGATGACGCCAAGGATCGTTACGTCGATCGCTACGACAAGTGGTGTGCCACCAAGACGAGAGACCGCATCTACTTTCTCTTGCAAATCATTCGGAATGGTTCCACCTTGTTCCTTGACCCATTCTTGAATCGCTTGCCCCGCCCCTTTCCGTACACGGCGACCATCTCTTAAATCGAGTCCGGACATCCGTGTCTCTGCGCGGAACGGTACGATCTCTGCTCCATCTAACCAGTGTTGTTCCACCGGCATCGCGCGAAGTTCAGCGAGTTCAAGAACGGAACGTCCTTCTGGTGTCTCATCAGCGAGTGAGGCGAGGATTGCCCCCTCAAACGCCTGCTCGGCAGTGCGTCCGCCGACCGGCGTGATTTCCGACGCCATCCGGTTACCGAACGTGATTGTTCCTGTTTTGTCCAAGATGATCGTTTGGATATCGCCTGCTGCTTCGACCGCCTTCCCGCTCATCGCGATGACGTTGAAGCGGGTAACGCGGTCCATCCCGGCGATTCCGATTGCTGACAGTAAGCCACCGATCGTCGTCGGGATCAAACAGACGAGTAAGGCGATCAAGATCGGACCTGATAGATCAAATCCAAGGTAGTTCGTAAAGACCGGTAATGTCATGACGACAAGTAAGAAAATCAATGTCAAGCTCGTCAAGAGCGTTGATAACGCGAGTTCGTTCGGTGTCTTTTGACGACTTGCGCCTTCGACGAGGGCAATCATCTGATCGAGGAATGACTCACCTGGATTGCTTGTGATCCGGACTTCGATCTCGTCACTGACGACGAGTGTGCCACCGATGACCGAGGAGAAATCACCGCCCGCTTCCTTGATGACCGGTGCGGATTCACCCGTGATCGCTGATTCATCAATCGAAGCAAGTCCTTTGATGATTTCACCGTCACCCGGTACATACTCCCCTGCTCGGACGAAGACGATATCGCCCTTCCGAAGTGTCGCGGACGAAACGCTTTGAATCAGTTGTCCGACACGTTTACGTGCCATGACATCTGCTTTTGACGCTTTCAATGAGTCCGCCTGGGCTTTCCCGCGTCCTTCCGCGATTGATTCCGCGAAGTTTGCGAACAAGACCGTCAGGAAGAGGATGATACTGACCGTTAAGTTAAAGCCACGCATCTCATCAATGAAGATCGTATAGCCGATTGCAAGCAAGCAGCCGATCCAGACGACGAACATGATCGGTTGTTTGACCATATTAATGGGATTCAATTTTTTAAAGGCATCGATCGTCGCTTGACGCGCGATCGAGCCACTGATTGCTGATTTGGATTGGTGTTCCGGCTCCCCGTTCGGTTGGTGTTCCTCGGGCGTCGGATGCATGATTCGTTCCATCATATGCTTTTATCTCCTGTTCACATCGTCAGCCAATCCGCGACCGGTCCAAGTACGAGCACTGGCAAGAATGTCAATGCACCGACGAGTACGACCGTACCGAGGAAGACTGTTCCGAAGAGTGGTGTGTCTGTCTTAAACGAAAATTCATCTTGCGGAACCGATGGCTTCGCTTTAAGCGAACCTACGATTGCAAGCATCAAGATCAATGGGATATAGCGTCCGAAGAACAGCGCGAATGACGTCGAGACGTTCCAGTAGACGTTTGCGTCGCCGAGTCCTTCAAAACCGGATCCGTTGTTCGCCGTCGCGGACGTGAACTCATACAAGACTTGTGACAGTCCGTGATAGCCTGGGTTCGAGATGCCGGCGACGCCTGGTGCAACGTACATCGAGATTGCCGTTCCGACGAGAATCAGGAAGGGTGGCACGAGTAGCGCGATCGCGATCATCTTCACTTCGAACGTTTCAATTTTCTTCCCGAGGAAGGTCGGTGTCCGACCGATCAAGAGACCTGTCAGGAAGACTGCGACGAAGGCATAAAGTAAGACGTTCAGGAATCCTGCACCTGCTCCACCGTAAACGACATTGAGCATCATATTACCGAGCTGGATCAATCCAGCAAGTGGATGCAGTGAGTCGTGCATCGCGTTGACCGCACCGGTTTCAGCTGCCGTCGTGATCGAACTGTAGAGCGCCGTTCCGATTTGACCAAATCGTAATTCCTGACCATGCGCCGTTGGATTCGCAAGTAAGCTCCCTGCCATCCCGACCGTCATCATGATGAAAAGAAGCGTCATGACACCAAGGAACAGTCGCCCTTGTTTCGCTGAACCGATGATTTTACCGTATGCAATCGGAAGTGACATCGGAATCAGCAACATCAAGAACATCTGGATGAAGTTGACGAACTGGTTCGGGTTCTCGAATGGATGCGCTCCGTTGGCACCAAAGAAACCACCACCATTGTTTCCGAGCTGTTTGATGACTTCAAAAGCAGCGACCGGTCCGCGGTAGATCAACTGCTTCGCTCCTTCGAGCGTCGTGACGCTGACTGCTCCTCCAAATGTCTGCGGTACACCGAGTAGGATCATCGCTAAACCGAAGACGAACGAAATCGGTAAGAGAATTCGGAAGATGAAGCGGAAGAAGTCGGCATAGAAGTTACCGAGCGGTTTGTTCGCAAGACCACGAATGACAGCGATACAGACCGTGAATGCCATCGTCGGAGCGACGAATAACATCGTTCCGAGGACGAACGTTTGCGAGAGATACGAGAGTGCCTCACCCGAATAGTGTTGTTGATCGGTATTCGTCATGAAGCTGATCGTCGTATGAAGCGCCGTCGACCAGTCGAGATTCACAGCATCGTTCGGATTCAGGGGTAGACTACCTTGGAAGCGAAGTAACAAATATCCACCGATGAAAAATAATAGGTTAACGAGCAAGAGGCTCTTCGAATAGCCGACCCACGATTGATCGTGTTTCTTTTCATCGACACCGAGTAATAACAACAGTCGTCGTTCGACCTTACCAATTTTATCGACCCGGCGCTCTGCGACAGGTGCGAAGTATACTCCGATGTAGCGACCAAGTAAGACCGCCGCGCAAAGTGCGATGACGAGTAGGATCCAAAATTGGATCATGAATTGAGTCCACATGTTTTTCTTTTCTCCCTATGCGATTAGAATTTTTCTGGATACATCAGACAATAACCGAGATACAAGAAGACGAGGCAGCCCGTCGCTAGTAAAAACCATGTCATTTGCGGTCACCTGCTCTCCACTGGACGCGTTCGATCAGATGAATCATCCCGAACGTCGTACCGAAGAAGAAGGCAAGCAATACGATACTCCACAGCTCTCCCATTATGAAATTACCCCCATATTATTCAATATTTTTACAATTAAACACGACAAAAAGACGATGTGAGGCGAAAAACGGCCCCAGCATCGCCTTGATAACTTGGCATACTGAAAAAGAGTCGTTCCCTCCTAAAAACGCCTGCGAGGTTAGCTGTCGGATTCGGGCATACCTAGGAATTCGCCCTACCTTTCCCGTTCGGAAAGGATTCACCCCGTGTCACATGTCGTGACGGTTGGGTCCCCCGCTTCAATCATGAATTCGGCGTACTTTGAGATCGAAGCATTAACATGTTAGTGTTCGTTGATGAGATGGATATTACTCCGATTTTTTAAGGTTGTAAATAGAAAAGTTGAAAAAAAAATAGTCTGATTTTTTAATGACTTACTTTTGAAAAATAGTGTTTTTCGTCCCTATGCTATAGAAGAAAAAAAACCGCAGAAATCGATTCCTTCATCTAAAATGGAGGAGCTCCATTTTAGCGAGAATCGTTCCGCGGTTTCATGAACAAACAATGATTATGATTGCTGATTCATTTTGGCATGGACCGTCAAAGGAGCTAGCATCGTCACCCATAGGGCAACCACTCCAGAAACAAGAATCACAATATCGCGTTCGAATCCAAGCGTCAGTAACGTGATACAACTTCCGACCAGGACGAGACAAAGCGTCGCGATCATGACGAACCGCGATTGTTTCAACATTTTTCTCATGTGGCATCTCTCCTTTCCTTCCATATTCCTTTTCATCGTAACAAAGATTCGTTGAAAAAGCGTCGCTGACACTCGATTGTGATGTTTCTGTCATCTCATAAGTAACGAGAGAAGACGACGAGAAAACGGATTTGTTACACTGGAGAAGTACTTAAAAAGGGGGAATCGATATGTTACAAGATCATTCATTTCAACGCATCGACGGAACGTCGGCATCTTTAACTGACTACCCAGCTCAAGCATGGCTGATCGTCAATACAGCCAGTAAATGTGGCTTGACGCCGCAGTTCGAAGGACTCGAGCAATTGCATCAAGACTATCGTTCGCAAGGATTGACCGTACTTGGTTTCCCATGTAATCAGTTTGCGAACCAAGACCCGGGAACGGACGAGGAGATTCAGTCGTTCTGCCAAATCAACTACGGCGTGACGTTCCCCGTCTTTTCAAAAATCGATGTCAACGGTGAGCAAGCACATCCGCTGTTTGAGGAATTAAAAGCACAAGCACCAACGACAGACGGTGCAACAGACATCGAGTGGAATTTCACGAAATTCCTCGTGACCCGTGATGGAGAAGTGACGCGGTTCTCTCCAAAAACGAATCCAACTGATTTGACGGCAGCGATCGAACGATTGCTCGTTCAAGTCTAAAAAATAAGCTTCCCTCCTTCTCTCTTGAAGGAACGGAAGCTTATTTTCATGTTGTCCCCGGCTCGAGATGACGACTGATCATCTCTTCCGCCAATCGTTTGACGTCATCGATATCGCGCATTTCCGTGAACGGATGCCCCCAGACGATCAGCTCTTCGATTTCTTCAATCGGTTGCGTCGTATAGCGTGTACCATCGGCAACGAACTCTTGCGCAATTGTGGATTCAAAGGCAGCATATTTTAGGAGCCACGGCTTTTCACTTAAGATCTTTTGCGCATGTTTCGCTTGCTTGAACGAAACATCGCCGACGAGGACGACCGGATCGAATCGTTCGTGGAGCGGATGCGTATATTGAACAGAGATCAGCAATCCATGTTGATTCGTTTTTTCTTGTTGCCGGACATACGTCCGTGTTAAAAAGTGCGGCACGAGTGACTCCGCACTCTCCTTTGTCTGATGGATGCTCAGACCATGCTCCGTTTGGACGACTTCCGGGAGAACCGGTTCGTATCCACGGTTTGCTAATTGTTGATCGAGCTCTTTGAACAACAGCAGAGTATGTTCGACCAGTGCTCGGACTTGGCGAAACGATAATTGAATCGATTGATTGATCATACGATGACCTACCTTCTCTAAAAGTATGGCAATATACAGTTATTTACCCAAACTTTTCCGACTTCATCCCTGTTCCCGTGAAAGTTCTTTTAGCCAGATCGAGGCCTGCTCTTTTAAGCGAGCAAACGTCTGCTCTTTGTCTAACGTAACGGGTCGGTTGACATGAATCGATCGACAATCCAGCGCACCGGGTATCTTTTCTTCGACGATACCAGCAAGAATAAGACATGGAACTTGAGCAACTCCAGCAGATCGCACGATTTCTCCTGTTATTTTCCCTAATTGACTTTGGTGATCGACTTTCCCTTCACCAGTCCAGACATAATCTGCTTTCCGTAATCGTTCTTCGAATCCTATATACGTGAGGATGGACTGGGCACCGGATACGATCGTTCCCCCGACAGCATGAATCGCACCACCCAGTCCACCTGCGGCTCCTGCACCTTGAATATTTTCTAGCTTAAGAATCGTTTCCATTTCTTTCAATCGTTGATCTAAATATTCAATCTCATTTCGTCGCAACCCTTTTTGGGGTCCAAATAGATATGCTGGACCGTCTTGACCAGAGTAATGGGAACGAACATCGACCAATGCCTCCAACGAAAATGAAGCGTCTATACATGTCAGCCGTTGCGTCTCGACTAGCGGATTCGTGTGAAACCGAATCGGACGATCTTCCGCATCTCGTAAAGAACATCCCATTTCATGTAAAAAACCAAGCCCGCCATCTGTCGTTCCTGTTCCTCCAAGAGCGACTCGAATCTTTGTCATGCCTTTTCGGCGTAACGTCTGGACGAGATGACCGACTCCTTTGGTGTGTAGCAAAAACGGATCGTCTGTTTCATGTCTCATCGATAATCCGCATATCTGTGCGACTTCAATGACGGCTTCTTGTCCATGTTGCGCATACATCACTTCACAAGGGCGTCCGGCTAAGTCCACCGTCCACTCCGTCCGCATCTCATAGACCCCTGCCGCGTACACGGTGAGTGTTCCTTCTCCTCCATCAGCGACAGGCGATTGATCGATGATCGCGGATGGATCCCGTTGAAGAATACCTGCAGCGACCGCCTCTGCCGCTTCTTTCGAAGCGAGGCTTCCTTTGAACGTGTCCATTAAAATCAAATGACGCATTCTTCACACCTTCTTTATAAGTTAATCCGACTTTTTCTGTAACCACTTACATTTACTTTTATGGTATGTTATTGTGTGTCGAAAATACCATTTACTTCTTTTTACATCTTAGGAGGTTTTGTTATGAATGTATCACATCTGTTTTTGAGAATGGCACGGTCCGGTAAAACGATCTTACCGAAACGCTCTTCTTCTAAAGAACGGAAGACTAGCAAACAGCAGATCACTCTTATGTCGGACGAACATGCTTTATCCTTATCGGGTCATTTGACCGATCCGGATTTAGTCGTCGAGTCCCTTTGTATTTATGACCGGAATCAGCTCCTCGTCACGGAGCTCGTGAATCATCAAGCACGTTCAACCTTTTTCCGATTCGAATTCAATCCATCCCATATTCACCTTCTGATCGACCACCTCATTCAGCATCAAGACACTCACCTAGAACAAGAAGATTTTTTAGAAGAATCAGCTCTTACACCTGAGACGTTACTGCCTCATGGTCGATTTTCCCTATATCTCAAATATCGTAAACCGCTTGCGGTCATTCCACCGGAAACACTTGAGAAGTGGCAAGAGAGCGGTCTTCCTTCGCGATCGACCATTACTAATGAGTCATATGTACGAGAAATTACATTAGGTCGTTTCTTACGTACTACTATTCCTTCACCACTCTCGCCTCTTTTTGATGAAGCGAAGCAACATCGCGTCTTTTTATACACAGACTTGAAAGGAAACATCCGATTATTGCTCAACAAGGAACCCGTCATTAAGTCACGGCTTCAGATTGATCGGATCGATAAAAAACACTCTCACGAAACACATATCGAAGGGAAACTTTTTTCACGTCATTCTTTTTTAAAGAAAGGACAGCTCATCCTCGTCCATCGTGAAACCGGAGATCGGATCGCACTGCCTGTTGATTGGTTCTATGATCAAGAGGCAAGTCAACGTCGGTTTGGTCTATATCGCTATACGTATCGCACACAGATTGATTGGTCCGCCTTACAATCGGAGCGTCTTCTCCATGAAGGCATCTACGATAGCTTCATGGAACTGACCTACTACCATCGTCTGATCCCTCGCCTCGTCCGACTCGGAAGAGCTCGTTACATCACACGTCATCTCACAACGGAACTTACTGGGCGCAACGCGACACATACGATGCATGTCACACCTTATTTCACTGTCGGTCATCGGAACCTCTCGTTTGAATTAAGTGCGTTCACGAACGAAAATTATCGTTACCTTGAGCATATGATGACGTTTGCCCCTCTCTATCGTCTCTTTGCTGACCGAAAAACATGGTTGATCGGGGAAAGACCTTATAAAGCACAAGATAACGGGTATCACTTTTTCCGGTTCATGCGCGAGCAACATGCAGAACATCCTGCTTACTACGTGATTGATCCAAATTCACCTGAGTATGATAAGGTCGCGATTCTTGGAAATACCTTGCCTTTCCGTTCGAAAGAACATATTTATCATTCGTTCATGGCAAGTAAATTCGTTGGAACCCATCATGCCGACTATCTTTATCCCCTTCGCTCACCGCGATTCAAGCGAAAAATGAAAGCCGACCG
Source organism: Exiguobacterium sp. Leaf187 (assembly GCF_001423925.1). NCBI lineage: Bacteria > Bacillati > Bacillota > Bacilli > Caryophanales > Exiguobacterium > Exiguobacterium sp. Leaf187. The sequence goes on from NZ_LMPR01000009.1 coordinate 1,670,809, forward strand.
GATCTTCATTCAACATGGAGTACTGGGCGCTAAAAATATGGAGAATCAGTACGGCAAATTCGCATTATCGTTCGATACCGATCTCTTTTTAGTGAGTTCTGAACGGGAACGTCGATTGGTCATGCAGGATATGGGCTATCGTCAAGACGAGATTCGAATTACGGGGCTCTCACGCTTCGACGCCCTCTTGAACGGTGACACGCCCGTCAAACGGCAAATCTTGATCATTCCGACGTGGCGTTCGTGGTTGCAAACACCTATTCAGTTCTTGGAATCGGACTATTTCGCACAGTACTCCGCTCTTTTAGAACACCCGCGCCTCCATGAACTCGCACACGACCATGATTTGGAGATTCTGTTCTGTCTACATCCGAATATGCAACAGTACGCGAGCCATTTCGAGCGTTTCCCAGTGACCGTCATCTATCAAGGCGAACGGGATGTCCAAAGTTTGTTGAAGGAGAGTCTCTTACTCATTACAGACTACTCGAGCGTCGCCTTTGATTTTAGTTTCTTAGGACGACCGGTTCACTATTTCCAATTCGATGCTCGCAGATTCATCGGTCCGGTCGGTTCGCACCTTGATTTAGCGAAAGAGTTACCCGGTCCCATCTCGACTACAGTCGATGATTTAATCGCTGACCTCGAAGCGACGGCCTCACGTGATTTTGCGATGCTTCCGTCTTACAAGGAGCGGGCTGCGGTCTTCTTAAAACCAACAGAACAGTCTTATTCCGAAGATATCTACCAAACGATTCTTGATTACAAACAGCAGCGCCATGTTTGGGAAACGATACAAACAAAAGAAGCATCACTCGTGTTATTCCGACTTTTCCGTCGGAGTCGCTTCTATTTCCCAATCATGAAAATCAGCTATCGCTTGATGAAAAAATTACCGGTACAAGAAAATAAAATCGTGTTCGAGAGCGGGCTCGGTAAACAGTACGGTGATAGTCCCCGTTATATCTATGAAGAATTGCGTCGCCTCGGCAGCACCCATCAAGTCATCTGGGTGCATAATAAACGACTCTATCTCGGGGATGATCATGTTAACGTCATCAAACGTCTTTCACCTCGCTACTTTTATCATTTAGCGACGGCCAAGTATTGGGTGAACAATCAAAATTTCCCTCATTACATGACCCGTCGTAAAGAAACGACCTATATTCAAACATGGCACGGCACACCACTGAAAAAGATGTTATTCGATTTAGAGGAAATTCATGGTCGAGACGCCGGGTATGTCGACCGCGTCACCCGTTCGATCCAACAATGGAGTGTGCTTCTTTCGCCGAGTAGTTATGCGACAGCGATCTTTAAAAGTGCTTTCCAGTATGAAGGAACGATCCTTGAATCCGGCTATCCACGTAATGACTTATTCTTTGCAGATGCTACGAAAAAGGTCGACGACTTGCGTGCACAATTGAACATTTCGCCGGATAAGAAGGTCATTTTATATGCTCCTACGTTCCGAGATCATCATGCATTAGGAAACGGAAAATTTTTCTTTGATTACCCGTTCGAATTCAGTCGTGTCGCTGAAGCACTAGGGGATGACTATGTATTCCTCATTCGGACCCATGTACTCGTGACGAAAAAACCGAAAATTCCAAGTGAGTATCGAGAACAGTTCCTCGATGTCACCAACTATCCCGACATCCAAGAACTCTATTTATTAACTGATTTATTGATCACTGACTATTCATCCGTCTTTTTTGATTTCGCCAATCTTAATCGTCCAGTCCTGTTCTATGCTTATGACCTAGAGCTCTATCGCGATACGTTGCGCGGTTTCTACTTGGACTATCAAAAGGACTTACCTGGTCCGATCATTGAAGAGGAACTGTCCTTTTACGAGGCACTGGCGACGATTCCGTCTTGGTCGAAGGATTATCAAATAAAGCTCGATCATTTTCGGGAAACGTTCTGTGCGAAAGAGGATGGACTTGCCGCTAATCGCGTAGTACGCACCTACTTCTTGGATGATGCTCCACTCGAAGCGTCCGAGACAGCGGAAGGAATCTTCGTAACGGATCCGTTGAAAAGTACGTAAATGAAACAGTAAAGAACTCATCCATTATCAAGCTGGATGAGTTCTTTTTCATGCTTTGATTACGTTTTCAATTAATGATAAGATGGAAATGATTTCAATAAATAAGATACCGACAAGAAATTGAATTTCATACACTTAGGAGGACTTGTCTTATGGAACGTTGTTCACTTTGCGGAACACCTCTAGGCTACGAGGATGACGCGTGCTCCTATTGCCAGCATCCCGTCATCGCACGGAAGCGTCCTGAAACGGAACCGACTTCATCTGCATTTCGTCCTGTTCTACTATGCATAATCATTTTTTTCGTCTTAATGACCTCGAGTTTATTTTGGTATATGACGAAAGATGCCTCTTCTTCAGAGGTCGTACCTTCTCCAGTCCAGACATGGAGTCTCTCGGAATGGTCAGATGAACAGGTTGCCTATAATCAAACCTATTCGAAAAATAAACCGCCTACATCGTATGATGTATTACGTTTCGTCCGTCAGTATACAGGAACCGTCCCTGAACTCATCACCTTTTCAACACGTTATGATTCGATCGAGACATTCTCTTCGATTCAATATATGTCTTCTCGCGCATTCAAATCTGAACTTCAGGCACTGACCGCTCTACGCCAAAAAGCAACTTCTGCTGCACCACCCCGCATTCACACAGTTGAATTCCAGGATTTTTCATCCGATGGTTCCATCTATGAACTTCGTACGCTAGAAACGTATCAAACGACACAAGGAAACGAGCCTTCATTTGTCACCTATCGCGTGCAGTATCGTATTCAACTGCATACGGATCATCTCCAAATCACGCACACTACACGAACTGAGGTGAAAACATGAGATATACATGGATGCTTCTTTTCTGTTTGATTTTATCAGGTTGTAAAGAGACACCCTCTAACGTTCAAAGGGAAATGGAGAACGATGCCTACACTCAAGTCGTCGAGCGCGCGACAACTGAGCAGGATAGTCAAGCGGCTCAAACGATGGTGAAGTTGGAGCAACAGTTCGCTAGCTATCATTTCAAAGAAGTAATCCGAACTGCCCGTACGATTGAACAGTCTGATTTAGCGCCGGATCACCCGATTCGTGAACGGGCTCAGTTGATTGAACAAACCGCTCAAGAGAAAATCAAGCAAGTCCGGCAGTTTGAAGGAACGTATGAAGTGGAGCGAAGTACTTTCGAAAATGAACCGTTTGAAGGGAGCGGTCGTATCCACGTTTCGTTTGATTCACGAAATACCTTTGTCGCATCCCTTCAATTCGATCACTTCGGAACAGCTGGATCTTTTCGAAACGATACAGAGGTCATTCGATTCGAGCCTGACCTTTCAGCTCGCCTTTTCTTTTCAGAAGGAAGTGTGACCTATCGATTCGTTCGTTCTTCGCTTCGTCTGACCTTCGAAGGACCAGGCGGAAAAAAGACGTATCAGCTTTATGAGGTGACGTGATGGTAGAAGACCCATTCCTCGATTCCATCCATAGAAAAGCCGTACTCTTCTTGATTCCAGAGTACGGCTTTCGTTCATCTCATCACATGTTGATAGATGTGATGACAGAGTTCATGAGTTTCTAAACTATCTGAAGCCGTGACGGACGCAGACGGATCACCCGCTATCGTTTTCAAGAATGCATCAATCAAGGCAATGAATCCTCTTCGACTCAATGTCGATTCCCAGTTATCTAGCGGATAGACAAGCGTTCCTTCACTCGTTTGTCGTTCGTGCATCGTCACGTCTGTAGCGATCCGCTTTTCATGCGGTCCCATCACTTCTACCCGCTCTTCCGTGACACCATTGTTCCGGTTCATCACTCCGATGGCAGTAATTCCATTTGATTCGAATTGAATCGTAACGTGATGCAACCCACTCGTATCCTGCTTACTCCGGATATGCAGGTTTTCGATTTTTCCACGTCCCGTCAAATAGCGCAGCGTATCCGCAACATGGATGAAATCATCAAACAAAAAAGGTTGCGCGCCCTCAACAGAAGGCGTTCGATTTTTTTGCATGATGATCATATTCGGGGATTCAACTTCTAACAGGCGACGATGTGCAGACGCGAATCGTCGATTGAATCCTGTAATGAACGGGACCTTCTTTTCCTCTGCCAATTGAACCAGCTCCCGAATTTCCTCGATGTTCATCGAAATCGGCTTATCGACGAATACAGGCACCCCTGCTTCAAGTGCTTGCTTCGCTTGTGTTGCATGCGCTTTTGTTGCGGAATGAATCATGACAGCATCCATTCCCTCTGACAACGCCGCTTCTAAAGTCGGAAACGTACCTGAAAAACGATACATCGATTGCCATTTTTTCGCTTTTTCCTCTTCGCGCGAAATCAAATGAATGTCCACGTCTTCTCTTGCGGCATATACAGGTAAGTATGCTTTTTGTGCGATATCTCCGATACCTACTACGGCTAATTTCATCTACTATCTCCTCCATTCATCTGCTCCATTATTCCCTTTTCATAACTATTATATTCGGATGCATCAATTTTTTTGAAAACAAGTGAATTTCCTTTTTTTGTTTTATGATGAATCTATATTTTCAAAAAGGAGGGAATGATTTTTTATGAAGCCATTTTTTCGAATGAGTCTGATACTCCTGATCCTGTTTACACTTTTCCTACCAGCTTTACCGGCGCAAGCTGCCAGTTATCAAGTCGTCGTCACATCCAAATCCGGAGGAAATATTCGTTCTAAACCAAGTACGAGTTCCTCTGCAACTATCGTTCGCCTCGCTGCGTATCAATCGAAATTCACAGCAGTATCGTATTCGAACGGTTGGTACAAAATCAAAGATGGCGGCACCTACCGTTATCTGTCCAATCAAGTCGCAAAAAAAGTGACCGGTCCGAGTACATATGCTCTCGTCGTCACCTCTAAGTCTGGCGCGAACATTCGCTCCAAACCAAGCACGTCCTCTAGTAAGACGATCGTTCGGCGTGCTGCTTACAAGAGTGTGCTACAAGCAGTCTCCTATTCCAAAGGATGGTATAAGATTAAAGACGGAGGAAAGACACGCTACGTTTCCAATCAAGTCGTCCGAAAGAAAACAGCAGCTAGTAAATACCCGGTTGCCTCTTTACGCTATTTTCAACTCGGTTCTACTTCCTATATTACGACGAAACAAAGTAATGTCCGACGGTATCCGGCAAGTACGACCAAGTTGTTGACTGCCATCGTCGGATACGAAGTAGCCGCTCGAAACGGTACACTGGATCAACCTTTTACTCTCACGTATTCCATGATTTCAGTACCGTATGGTAGCAGTGTGGCGAGTTTACGCTCGGGAGATCGTGTCACGATGCGCCAACTCTTGAATGGCATGTTGATTCGCTCGGGTAATGATGCCGCTAAAGCGATTGCCGTTCGGACCGCGGGTTCTGAATCAAAGTTCGTTTCGTTAATGAATAGTCGTGCTCAAGCACTCGGCATGACAGCAAGTCATTTTTCTAATCCACATGGTTTTCATGAATGGAATCACTATACGACAGCTGCCGATATGCAAAAACTCGCGAACACATACGCGAATTATAGCTACCTGATTACAGTAAGCGGTCGAAAATCATATAAAGCAAGCATCAAAGGACCTTACGCTCGGACGTTAAAGTGGTATCACACGGATAAAACCTTACCTAAGGAACCTCGTATTTATGCGAGTAAAACGGGATATACTCCTGAAGCGAACAATACGCGCGTCTTTTTCCTTAAAAAGGGGAATGTCCGTTATGGATTGGTCACACTCAAAGGTACTCCCACTCAAACGGAAACGACACTCCGCTCTGTCTTAAAACAATAATTGCTCAATCAACAACCTGATTCCCTTTCCGGGAGTCAGGTTGTTTTTCATTTTGTCTCTAAAATTATGCTTGCGCTGAAAACGAATTCATCTTAGAGTTAAGTTTAGAATCAGACGTCTGACGTCTTAATGAAGGAGAGTTTTACGTGGGAAATGTCAGTTTGTTATTTGGGGGCGTCGCGCTCTTTTTAAATAGTTTGACCTTGTTCGGAAAAGTCGATCTCCGTAGCGCGGGTGTCTTCAGTCTCATCACCGGTTTATTGCAGACGTTCATCGCAACCTATCTCGTCATCGGTGCCGCTGGCGATCCAGCGTTGACGTTCGGATACGCGAGCATCTATCTGTTTGCCTTTACGTACGTTTACGTCGGGATCACGTTCTTGTTTAATCTCGACGGGAGCGGGGTCGGTTGGTTTTCCTTGTTCGTTGCGATTGCCGCCTTGTTTTATGCGTTCGTCAGTTTCACGACGAATGACATCATCGGTGGTGTGACGTGGTTGTTCTGGGCGTTGCTCTGGAGCCTGTTCTTTCTCGGAATGGGAATGAATCGCCCGATTGATGCAATCACTGCCCGTGTCGCCCTCGTCTTGAGCTGGTTGACATTAATCGTACCGGCACTGATCGGGCTTCGATTCGGCTACTTCAGTTCAGCGTATCAATGGTTATGGAGCGGTGCTGCCCTTCTGACTACCGTCTATTTCCTCTATACGATGATGAAATTCTCGATGCTTCGGACGATCCGGTCGTCGTGATACGCTCATCGATTCATCAAAAAAAGATGTCCATTTTCGGTTATGAATCGGAGGTGGACATCTTTTTTTGTTTTATTTGTAGTATACGTCAAACGAAAAGCAAAATAATTTGTTCGCTCGACATCGCTTCCTAGGGAAAAACAAGCAAGAGTGACCCTGCAGTGAAGCGAAGCGGCACGATGCTTGTCCCAGGAAAACGATGCGAGACGAACAAAGCATACGCTCGTTCTTGCCTCATGTCATTCCAATGCTTCCTTTAGTTGAGCTTGAACTTCTTTCAACGACTTATCCGTCGGATGCCAGTAGTAGATTCCGTCCGATTCGATTCCCCCTTTCCCGTCGAGTGATAAGGTCTCGACATTTCGTAAGGCATCCCGGTAATCCGTCGCGACGGTCCGGGCAACGGAAAATGGTACGTTCGTCTTGACGTTTTTCCCGAGTGCGTCGAGGACAGCATTGAAGCGACGAATCGAGAAGTCCTCCGTCATCTTATCGGTGACCGCCTGAACGACTTGCCGTTGACGGATCTGTCGTCCAAAGTCACCGCGTGGATCATCATAGCGCATCCGCGCATAGGCAAGTGCTTCTTTCCCGTTCAGCGACAGTTCCCCTTTTGGAAATTGCATCTCATAATATGAGAAATTGATATCGTTCTCGACGGTGACACCATCGACGGCATTAACGAGATCCGTGAACCCTTCTAAATTGATTTCTGCGAAATAGTCGAGTCGGATATCCAGCAGATGACTAACCGTGTCGAGTGCCATCTGTGGACCACCGAAGGCATACGCATGATTGATCTTATCGTTCGATCCATTGCCGATGATTTCTGTTTTCAAATCACGCGGGATACTGATCATTTGGCTCTTATTCGTCTTCGGATCAATCGTTACGACGATGATCGTATCACTGCGTCCTGTCTCGTTTTTTCGTTGATCGACGCCGAGTAATAAAAAGGAGAGCCCTTTTTTCTGTTCGACGGCTTTCTCTGTCTCGACGCTCGCCTTGACTGGCACTTGGACTTGAACTTCTTTCATCGTCTGGCTCGCTTTATGGTACACATACCCGCCTGAACCGAAGAGAAGGAGCAGGCATATCCCCGTCAGTGTCAACACGATCCATTTCCACTTCTTCATCATCCATTCTCCTTTTCTTCGATCTGAATTCAGGACGGTCTCTGCGCTTCAAGTACGAGCAACGCATTGCGCCAGCTACCGAACAAAGCGGTGATGACGCCGATGCTTGGCGCATCACGTCCGATGCTGAACCGTTGGTAACTTGCGATCGTCAGATGTTCCGTTTCTTTTGCAGCTGCGGCGAGCACGTCGAGTACCTCCTCTTCCCGCCAGCGTTTTCGCGGAAATTCGATGCCGATGATTTCAAGGGCGTTTGACCAAGAGCCGTACCGGCGAGCAATCGTTGCGACGGTCGGACGATTTTGACCAGCCGCCCACTTCGTGTAGGTCTGGCTCGTCAAGACCGGCAAGGCACCTTGCGCTTCAAGTAATGACTCGATGATCCGTTGTTCCATTTCCTGGATGCGTTCCTTTAAGATATCCGCTTCTGACAATGCCTGCTGCCACGAGTTGAATTGATGGACGATATCCGTCAGGCTAGGTGCTTGCTTTTGTTGCGCCCATTCGCGGTACGTCGCGCTCGTGAAAGGATCGAGTTCCTCCCGTGCCTGACGCAAGGCGTCAATGATTTCCGATTTCGTGAACGTCAAGCGGGCTTGTCCGATGCCAGCTCGTTCCAAGGCGATCTGCCACGACCCAAACAGCATCAGGATTTCCGCGACGCTTGGATGAGTGGTGTTCAATTGCCAGCGGAAATAGGTATTGGCCGTCAATTCATTCTTCCCGTTCGCAGCGAGACGGAGTGCGTGGATCGCTTCCTCCATATCGCGCATGACGATGTCCCCTTCCCATATATTCATGACTGGACGTTCCGGCGTACGTTCGTCTGTAAGGTATGACGAACGTTTCGGATGACGACGGCTTGTTCGGTGAACGTCATTTGTGAAGCAGACGGGAGGCAGATTCCGTCTTCAAACAGACGACGGCTGACATCCATCCCTTCTGCTGTGATGAATGGTACGTCGCGATAGACGGGCTGCAAGTGCATCGGTTTCCAGACCGGACGGGACTCGGCATTCACCTGTTGTAGCGTCTGGATCATTTCGTCGCGTTGCACTTGACCACCTGGTAAGAGAAAAGCACTGAGCCAACGGTTGGCGAATGTTCCGGTCTGCTCGACTTGCGACGTGACGCCGCCCGGTGCAAAGGCACGTTCATAACGATCAAAGATCTTCCGCCGCGCATCGACGCGTTGATCGATGACTTCGAGTTGACCGCGTCCGATCCCAGCAGCGACGTTGCTCATCCGGTAGTTGTAGCCGACTTCCGTATGCTCGTAATGGGGGACCGGTTGTCTCGCCTGTGTCCCGAGATAGAAGGCACGTTCGATCAAGGCTGGATCATTTGCGACGAGCATTCCACCACCTGACGTCGTGATGATCTTGTTGCCGTTGAAGGAGTAGATCCCGAACGTCCCGAATGTCCCCGTCATCCGCCCGTTGACGCGTGTTCCAAGTGACTCTGCCGCGTCTTCGATCAACGGAACATCGTACTCTTCACAGAGCGCCGCGATCTCCTCGATTTGTGCCGCGACTCCGTATAGATGAACGACGATGACGGCTTTCGGAAGTTTTCCTCGCGTTGCCGCCTGGATCAACGCGCGTCGGAGTGCGACGGGTGACATGTTCCATGTCTCCTCTTCCGAATCGATCAGGACGGGACGAGCACCGACGTAACGAATCGGATTCGTCGAAGCGATGAACGTCAAGGACTGACAGAAGACGTCATCCCCCGTCGTGACACCAAGCGTCGCGAGTGCCAAGTGAATGGCTGCCGTACCACTGCTCGTTGCAAGCATTGCGCGAGCTCCCGTGTAGGCTTGCATCTCTCGTTCGAAGGCGTCGACGTTCGGTCCAAGCGGTGCGACCCAGTTCGTCTCGAGTGCTTCCGTGACGTAACGTGCTTCTTGACCACTTAAGTGCGGGATGGAGAGCGGGATGTGTTTCATGATGTTTCCTCCCTTCGAGGTGACAGCTGACGGAGCGGCGTCCGGTAGATCGGGAACCACTGTCCTGTCTCGATTTCCGGATGTTGTTGTTTGATTTGTCGCGCGAGCCGGTCATAAATCGTCGGATCAAGAATCGATGTCCCGAGTCCAAAAAATGTTCGATTCGCTTCACCAAAGGATCGTTTGTAGGCGAGTAAGCTATCTGCATCGGATCGTGTCGTTCCGCCACCGAGATGTAACGCTTGAAGACCAGCTTGTTTTGCCCAGCGAATCATCTCCGCGAATAATAGATGATTCGGGCGAAGCGACAAGTAGGCAGGATCTGAAGCACCGAGATGATAATGTGCGAACTGGCGACCCGTCAGGACGATGCACCCAGCGATGATCCGCCCCTCTTGTTCAGCAAGCAACAGGATATTTTTGATCCGTCCTTCAGCGAAGTGATCGAAGTAGGTCTGATCAAAATAATACCGCGCATCCGCTTGATGTTTGTCCATCGTCATCTGATAGAGACGGGCGAAGTCCGAGTACTCTTCCGGACGTCCGAGGCGAATCGAGACGCCTTCGCGACGTGCTTTCCGGATGTTACGTCGCGTCATTTGCGAGAATCCACCTTCAATCGTCTCGAACGGATCCGTCAGCTCAAGTGTCACCGTCGGCTGCAAGATATCCGTTTGATGGCACCAGTGTTGACCGAGTTCCTGATTGTGTAGCAAAGGGTGGAAACGAACCGTCTCGGTGACGATTCCGGTTTCACGACAGTACTGTTCGAATCGCGCGCGGGCTTCGCGAATCTGATCAAGTGACCAGATACCCATGAAATAAGGACCACCATAGCCGTACGGCGTCGTGATGTCCTCAAAGCGTGTGCCTGGAATCGGTCGCCGCAAGTACGGATAGATCAACGTCCCAAACTCCGTCGGATAATAAAATAATTCAGGAATCTCATCGGGCCCCTTCGCAAGTTCGAAGTAAGCATGTTCGTAATAACAATCGAGTTGATAGGTCGCGACGAGTGCGTCCCATTCGCGTGGATCCCGAATCAACCGTTCATCGCTTAGCGACATCATGGGGAACACCTCCGTCGAGACCCTTGAACTCACCCATGCCGGTCTGGTGAGCCGTCGAGTTCCCTTCTGACGAGATGACCATTTTGAACGTCTTGAATAGGATGTAGAGATCCAGTCGGAATGTATGATTGGCTGCATACCATTGATCTTGCTCGAGGCGTTGCTGCCACGTCGTTGCGTTGCGACCGTGAATCTGTGCCCAGCCTGTCAGACCAGGTAAGACATCGTGTCGTGCCATCTGCTCCTTCGTATAATGGTTCAGATAGCTGACGAGTAACGGACGCGGTCCGACGAAACTCATCTGTCCGCGGAGGATGTTTAAGAACTGCGGGATCTCATCAAGGCTCAAGCGACGAATCCACTCGAGCGATGCTGGAATCCGGTCCGCATCCGGAAGGAGTTTTCCTTCGTCATCCGTTTCATTCGTCATCGTGCGAAATTTATAGATTTTAAACAGCTCGCCCTTGTAGCCAGGGCGGACTTGATTGAAGAAGATCGGTCGTCCGAGCTTCGTATAGATGACTAAGGTGACGACGGCGTAGACAGGAATCAGGATGAGGATGGCGATTAGACTAACCGTGAAGTCAAATGTGCGTTTCATGATGACGTCCTCCTTTTACATAGCTGAAAAGAGATCAAGTTGTCGTTTGATGACGTCGGCTTCGTTGAAATGTTTCATGGCACGGTCAAATCCATTCCGTCCCATCTCATTGGCACGGTCCGGTTGTTCGACGAGGGTATTCATCCGGTTGGTGAGCTTCGCGATGTCGTGGACTTCAACGAGATACCCCGTTTTCCCCTCGACGACCTCTTCGCGGCAGCCGCGGATGTTTGTTGCAATGACGGGCTTTGCGCTCGCCATCGCTTCGATGATCGAACGTGGGACGCCTTCGCGATGCGACGGTAAGACGAAGGCATCGACTTGTTGGAACAAGCTCGGTATGTCTTCGACGAACCCAAGGTAATCGACATTCGGAATCTCGCGAATCCGTCGTAAGAATAAGTGTTTCGTCGTCTGATCCCGCTCGCTTGCCATCATCTCACCAGCGATGACGAGACGGGCTTCCGGGTGGCGATAGACGACGTCCTCGAACGCATCGAGCAGTTCGAGAATCCCCTTTTCTTCGACGATCCGACCGATGAAGAGGAACGTAAACGGCGCTCCGGCTTCACGTGGTCGTGGGTAGAAGCGGGTCAAGTCAATCCCATTTCCAAGGTGCATCAGGCGGGTATTCGCCTTAAAGCGTTTGCGCTGAGCGAGTTGATAATCTTCTTCGCTTTGGAGGAGAAGGTAATCGGTCGCGAAACGAGCTAGCCACTTTTCAACGGAATACGTCAGCTGGTACGTCACCCGCCCCATCTTCTCGTGGAAGTAAAAGCCGTGTGCCGTGTAGACGATATGCTTCGTTCCGGCCCGTTTTGCGGCGACGCGTCCGAGGGCGGCAGCGACTGGTGTGTGGACATGGACGGCGTCGTAGCCGTCCTCCTTCAAGATTCGTGTGATTTCTTGGATCGTCCGCCAGTTACTCGTCCAGTCGATCCGGCGCTCGATCGGGATGTCGTGCATCCGGAATCCCTTTGCAACCAGTTTCACCGAGGCACCGGTGTCGGCACAAGCAATGCCGACGTCGTGCCCGGCGTTTTGTAAAGCGAGTAAGAGCGGCTGTAACATCGTCTCTGCCGTCGTATCAAGGGCACAGACCTGAAGAATTTTTAAAGGCGCCATACGTGGACCCCCTCTGGCTGTTCTGACCGTGGCAACATGCCTTTGATGTCGACGACGATTCCGCGTCCGACCTTCAGTAAGTGTTGCGCTAGATTCCAACCGCCTTCGACGTATTCTTCGTGTGAGACGGCGAAGATGACGACGTCGGCTGGTTTGAGTTCGCTCATCTCGAGCAAGTCGATGCCGTACTCGCGTTTCGCCTCACTCTTTTCGACGAGTCGATCCGTCACTTGGACGTCAATGCCGAACTCTTCGATTTCGCGGACGAGGTTCGCGACTTTCGAGTTCCGGATATCGCTGACGTTCTCCTTGAATGATAAGCCGAGGATCGTGACACGAGCACCGAGGACCGGCATGTTCTGTTTAATCAGGTTCTTGACGAGCGCTGTTGCGATGAAGCGTCCCATCGTATCGTTGATCCGGCGTCCGGCGAGGATGACTTCCGGGTGATAGCCGAGCGACTCGGCTTTCATCGTTAGATAGAATGGATCGACGCCGATACAGTGACCACCGACGAGACCCGGGCGGAACGGAAGGAAGTTCCATTTCGTACCGGCTGCTTCGAGGACTTCGAGCGTATCAATGTCCATCCGGTCGAAAATGATTGCCAGTTCGTTCATCAAGGCGATGTTGAGGTCGCGCTGTGTGTTTTCGATGATTTTTGCGGCTTCTGCAACCTTGATCGACGAAGCCCGGTGGACACCGGCTTCGACGACCGCTTCGTAAACTTCCGCGACGATATCGAGTGTCTGTTCATCCTGAGCCGAGACGATTTTTTTAATCGTCTTGAACGTGTGCTCGTGGTCACCCGGATTGATCCGCTCCGGTGAGTAGCCGACGAAGAAGTCGACACCAGCGCGTAAGCCGGATGCTTCTTCAAGGACCGGGATACAATCTTCTTCCGTCGCTCCTGGGTAGACCGTCGACTCATAGACGACGATATCGCCTTTATTGAGCTGGCGACCAACGAGGTGTGAGGCGCGTAAGAGCGGCGTCAAGTCTGGTTGATTCTGCGCATTGATCGGTGTCGGAACGGCGATGATGATGAAGTCACTCGCTTGCAGTGCTGATGGATCCGAGACGTAGTCGACGGTTGCGTTCTTCAACGTGAACGGACTCAGTTCGAGTGTCGCGTCGATTCCTTCTTGCAGTTCTTGAACGCGTTGTTCCTTGATGTCAAAGCCGACAACGGCTGTTTTTTCGCCGAAGGCGACAGCGACGGGAAGACCGACGTATCCGAGTCCAACGACGGCAATCGAACGGTTGGCAATGGGAAGTGAACCAGTTTGGGCTGCTGTCGTATCTACGATGTGTTTGACTGCCTTGTTCATGGTGGGTTCCTCCTATTTCATCGACTGTTTGACGATCAACGTTTTTCCGTTCGGTTCCTGTTTGACTTGTTCGACAGGCTCAAGGACGATTTTCATCTCGGATCCGAGCAACTTGCGCATCTCGTTCAAGAGGATCTGCTCGTGTTTTGGACGGAAACGCTTCGCATCTGGAATATACCGAAGTGTCACGTGATTGAGCGCGTGCTGCTCGACTTGGAGTCGCAAGACGGAGTTCGGAAGTTCTCGGGCAATCGTCGTGATATCCCCTTCGAACACCTTGCCCCGCTTTTCGCTGACGATATAACTCGTTCCCCGTCCATCGATCGAAGCGATGACTGGTCCGTTTAGTCCACAGCTACAGGTCTCGTCACTGAGTGTCATCCGGTCACCGATCCGGTAACGAATCAGTGGTGTGCCGCGTGTCGTAAAACACGTGACGACGACTTCGCCGTCCTCTCCATATGGTTCGATGATGCCCGTCTCATGATGGAGATGAAGTTTTCGATGACTGCATTCTGAGATGATTGGTGCGCCTTCTGAAGAACCATATTGATCGAAGACCGGTGCGTTGAAGGCTTCCTCGAGAACCGAGCGCATCTCCTCCGTCACCGTTTCCGATGTCGGGAAGATGGCGATCAGCGGGATATCCAGCTTTATATGATGCTTCAGCATATAGCGGGCGATTTCGACCATCGCTGTCGGTGTGCCGTCAAGTGCTTGCGGCCGGAATCGATTCAGCTCCTCGATGTAGGCCGGGAAATTCTCTTCCTTCATGTGAAAGATCGAGACGAGCAACTGATTGAGTGGTCGGTTCATCCGCCAGAAGATTGGTTTCTTTTGATCGACAGCTGTCAGCGTCCGTCCGGTGAAACTCGCTCGGCGCATTCCGGCGTGGAAACCATGACGTTCTTTGAAGTAATCGAGATGTGCCATCCGTTCCTGGACATCCTCGCGCATGAACGCCACTTGAAGTGACTTCCCGCTCGTCCCCCCCGTCCGCCCTCGAACCGGCGCATCGACGCGGGACATGAAGGCGTCATTGTTTTGACGAAGTGTTTCTTTTTCAAGGATTGGAATTGTCTTCAGTTGCTCGAGTGACGTGAACGGTAATTGGATATCATGTTCGTGAAAGAGTTGCGCGTAGTATGGCGTATGCGTTGCAACAAAAATGAGAAAGGCATTCAAGCGATCGAGTTGTTCCGCTTTATAATCCTGCGTCCGATCTTTTTTCCGGAGTTCCTTCATCTTCTGTTCATAGAGGGGACCGTATCGTTCTTGCATTAACTTCCGACCGTATAAGGAGGTCAGCCAATTTTGGATAAAGATTGGGGACCGATAGTAGAATTCCTCTTTAAGCGCCATCTTGAATTTCCTCCTTCAGCAAGTAGTGACTCTCGTACCAGTCGATGAATGCATTGACGCCCGCTTCGACCGTCGTCTGTGGACGGTAGCCGATCGTCTCGAACAGTGATGAGACGTCAGCAAAGCTTTCTGGAACATCGCCTGGTTGAAGCGGCATCCCGTTTTGGATTGCCGTCTTGCCAAGGCGCCGCTCAATCAAAGCAACGAATTCATTGAGACGAATCGGGCTGTGACTGCCGATGTTATAGACACGATACGGAACGTTGCTGCGGTCCGGTAAGGGATTTGAGGCATCGAACGATTCATCGACTTCCGGTTCAGTCTGGAACAGGCGGTAGATACTTTCGATGATGTCGTCGACGTAAGTGAAGTCCCGCCCCATCTCACCGTAGTTGTAGAGGTCGATTGGTTTGCCTTTCGCGATTGCTTCCGTGAACTTGAACAGTGCCATATCCGGGCGTCCCCAAGGACCGTAGACGCTGAAGAAGCGAAGGCCTGTCGTCTTTATCCCGTAAAGGCTACTGTAGGTATGTGCCATCAGTTCATTCGCTTTCTTTGAAGCGGCGTAAAGACTTAGCGGATGATCGACGGCATCCGTCGTCGCAAACGGCATCTTCGTATTCGATCCGTAGACGGAACTTGAGGAAGCGTAAATCAGTTGCTCGACTGGGTAATGCCGACACGCCTCAAGAATCGAGAGAAAGCCGACGATGTTTGACGTCATGTAGACGTCCGGTCGATCGATGCTATACCGTACCCCTGCTTGTGCTGCCAGATGGAGAACGAGATCGATCGATTCCTGTTCGAAAATCTGCGCGACGGCTGCTGTCTCTTCGAGTGAGACCCGGTAAAACGTGTAGTCCGTTCCAAGTTCAGCGAGCCGGGCTTCTTTTAACGTTGGGTCGTAATAGTCGTTCACTTCATCGAGTCCGATGACCCGGTAACCCTCCCGGATGAAACGACGTGCGGCGTGAAATCCAATGAAGCCTGCGATACCTGTAATTAAGATCGTTTTATTCGGCACGGTGTTCGACCTCCTCGAAGTAGTGGCGCGCTTGCCAGCGCATGTAGTGAACGGATGTGTAGACGATGAATAACATCGGGAACAACTTATACCGGTGTCGGATGGCCGTTCCGACATTGCCGGTTCCAAGACCGAAGATGACGGCGTTAAGTGCAAAGAGAAGGAAAAAGAAGAAGAGGACGCTGCCGAACGGATGCTGACGGATCAGTTTAAAGGACCGGACGATCGCAAAACAGGCGATGAAGTAGAAGACGGCGTCAAGGAAGAAAATCAGAATGTTCATGACGCTCGACCATTGCCACGGGAATGGTGAGAACAGGAAGTAAATCGTTCGAATCGGCGAGTAGAGAATCATGTCAACTGGACCTGTCACCGTCAATCCGTTCAGATAAGCGGAGCCGCCACGGTCGTAACTCATCCCGCTGAACAACTGACCGTTTTCTGAGACGTGGGTGAACTTTGCAAACAAGACATCCTGGAAGCTGTAGACGATGAAGCCGACGATCAGTACTTGAAAGATTAGTCGCCGCACCTTCGTCGGTTCAAAATCCATTCGTCGTGTCTCATGGCTATAAAACGAGAAATAGACGAGTAAGACGATGATCCCGACAGCAAGTCCGGAGTGGAACATTGTACTAACGAAGTAGCCGAGATACGCGAGCGTCATATGCCATCCGGACTTCTCTTCCGTCCAGCGCACCATGTAGTAAAGTGTGTAGACGATGCCCAGAGCGACGATCTGGTCACGCAAGAGAATCGGTGAGAGCAACAATCCTTGTGGGAAAAATGCGAAGATCAGTGTAGCTGCGAACACGTATCGTTCCGGTAAGCGTAACCGTTGTAGCGTCTTCGCTAGGATGACGACAGCGACAACACCGAGGATAACGTTCAAGAACTGAGCGAGGATTCGTTCAGGACCGAACATCAGGTAGAAGATTCCGAGAAACTTGGAATAGGTGCCACGAACGACATCATTGAAGGTCGACGGATCGGTGAAGATTTGGACACCTTCGAGATGAAAAGCTTCCGTATCGTCCCCACTGTGTGGCGGTAAACGGAACAGCTCGAGATCGATGAACATCAGGACCAGCCGGACGAAGAAAGCGATGATGAAGACGAGAAAGAGTGGCGTCGTCTCTGCCTGACGGAGTAGATAATAGAGAAACAACACCGAGTTGATGAGCAGCAAGGCGGTCACGTAGGTGTCCGGGAAGAGCGACCGGGCGAATTGACAAACGAGCGCTTCGATGACGATGAGTAGTAGGATTGGTCGCATCTTCTTCCCTCCTTAGCTGCTTTGTTCGACGACGAGCGTGACGTCCCGTGGATACAAGGATCGATACAGTGCTGGTAACAATAGGACGATCTGAGTAACGGCGCAGAGGGTGTAAGCGATCGTCGCACCGTATAGACCATACAGCGGAATCAACAGGCTGCAGGCGATCAGGTTGACGACGACACTACCGAAGATCGAGATCGTCTGGATCCGAAATTGCTGGAAGCCGGTCAAGAGTGCCTGAATGACGGTCGAGTTGTAGAAAAAGAGTGAGGCGACCATCATCAAGACGAAAATCAAGTGGTATTGAACGAACGACGCGTTATAGAAAATCGTCAATCCCCACTTGCCGAAGAAGATCGCTCCGACAATCAACAGGATGCCGACGACGTTCGTCATCAGTAACATCGAGCGGGTCAGCTTGCGCAGTTCCGGTAAACTTTGACGTTCACCCGTCTCAGACGAGAAGTTCGGTAGTAAGACGGCGATCAAGGAGTGGATGAACAGACTGCCAAGTACGAGTAGATAGGCGATGCTAGCGTAGTAACCGAGCTCTTCCGTTCCGATTGCGTGACCGACGAACAATCGTGGAATGTTTGCGTTCAAGGCGATCAGAAGAGCGACGAAGCCGAGTGGCATCGCTTTAAGGAACAGCTCCTTGCCTGACCGGTACCGTAAGTCAAGCGCTTGATTGTCAAAGCCGCGACCAATGCGGCGAATTGTCGGTAAATCGTATGCGAGTAGCATGATCAAGTTTCCAGCGATCAAGGCGAGTACGAATCCGTGGATTGAATGGGTCGTAAAGAGGACGAGTGCTGCGCCCGAGACGTTCAAGAGACTCCGGAAGATTTTCGAGACGGCGACTTCCTTGAAGGCAGTGTGTCCTTGCAAGAAACCGTAAGCGAGATCAGCGAACGATTCCATGTACTTATTCAGGTAGACAAGCAGTGTCAGGAGTAAAATGTCCGCTTCACCGAAGAAATAATAGACCCCAAGGAGGACGAACACACCTGCCGAGAGGAGTGAAAAACGAGTCTTGATGAAGAGCCAGAAGTTCGTCAGTCCAGCCCGTTCTGCCGTCAGGATCGTACTGGCGTTCAGCCAACAGAACATGACGATCGGTGCGGTGATGGCAAGGGCGTAGTTGAAATAACCGATGTTGAGCGGTGTGCTCCATTTGATCAGGAGCGTCAAAATCATCCATTGATGGAGCGAATACGCCGTATCGGCAATGAAGATGAGATTGAAGCGGGACAGTCGGGCCGTTTTCATCGTTTCCCCTCCTCTCTATTTGCGAGCGATCCGCATCGTCGGTGCTACCGGGTCGGCATCGGTTTCGTTCGTGACGTCTAACAAATACTGGCGGAGTACCTCGTCCTGACCGAGCGCTTGGGCGATCTCACGCAGGTACGGGTCGACGGATCCAAAAGGTCGTGTCTTACCGACAAGGATCTTGTCGAAGACGAGTTCGTCATGCACTTCATCACGAGCGAGCAGTTCCTCGTAGAGTTTCTCGCCTTTTCGAATGCCGCTGTAGACGATTGGGATCTGCTCTTCCGTGAATCCACTCAAGTGAATCAAGTTCTTCGCGAGTGTCGTGATGTGGACCGGTTCACCCATATCGAGGACGAACACTTCGCCACCTTTTGCGAGGACACTCGCTTGAATGACGAGACGACTCGCTTCCGGGATTGTCATGAAGTAGCGTGTCATCCGGGGATCGGTGATCGTGATCGGTCCGCCTTTCGCGATTTGTTCCTTGAACAGTGGAATGACGGAACCGCGGCTCCCGAGGACGTTTCCGAACCGGACGACGGCGAACGTCGTCTCGCTGTTACGTGCCATCTGCTGGATGACCATCTCGGCGATTCGTTTCGTCGCCCCCATCACACTCGTCGGATTGACGGCCTTATCGGTCGAAATCATGACGAAGCGTTTGACACCAGCCGCTTCCGCCGCTCGAGCGACGTTGCGTGTTCCATAGATGTTGTTCTTGACGGCTTCGCTTGGGTTATCCTCCATTAGCGGCACGTGCTTGTGGGCTGCCGCGTGATAGACGAGATCCGGCTCGAACCGTCGCATGACTTCAAGCATCCGATCACTGTCTTGCACATCGGCGATGACGGATTCGAACTGGATGTCCCGACTGAGACACTCGAGTTCCCGGCGGATCAGATAGATGCTGTTTTCGCCGTGTCCGAGAAGGATGAGCCGTTCAGGACGGAAGCGAATCAGTTGCCTGCAAATTTCGGAACCGATCGAACCACCAGCACCGGTGACGAGGACGGTCGCGCTATGAACGCTTCGTTCGATTTCCGTAATATCGAGTTCGACCGGTTCGCGACCGAGTAAGTCAGCGATCGAGACTTCACGAATTTGTTTGATCGAGACCTTTCCGGACGCCAGTTCGACGAGCATCGGTAACGTATGCGCTTCGACTTGGGTTTGTTTAATCCGGTTCAGCAATTCAACCCGCTGCGGATACGGTAACGATGGGATCGCGAGAACAACTGCTTCAATCTTTTGTTCCTCGATGATGCATTCGAGTTGGTCGATTGCTCCGATGACGGGAACACCGTGAATCCGCATCCCGCGTAGTTCAAGCGAATCATCCAGTAATCCAACGACGTTTAAGATATGCGATTTCTTTTGTTTCAGTTCTTTTGTGATCATCTGACCGGAGGCACCGGCACCGATGATCAGCGTTCGTTTGCCGAGCGTCTTATTGTCAGGAACGAGTCTTAAGCTACGTCCGCGAATCAACAACCGGACGAATAAGATACCGTTTAAAACGAGTCCGGTCTGCAGGAAGATCGCTCGTTCGACCGCGAAGTCGAACAATGCGTACTCAAGTCCTAGTAAGACGAAGCTGCTGGCGAGGACGACGACGAGGAGAACGGCGAGATCACGAAGGCTTGCGTAACGCCAGATGATTTGATAGAAGCGCATCCAGTGTGCGACGAACGTGAGGGCGACCCACTGGATGAGAGCGATTTCGAGTGCATCCTGCAACTCGAAGTTGACGGTGAGATGGAGCGGATTAAAGAAATAGAACGTAACGACAGTCGCGAGTGCGATGATTCCGGCGTCGATCAGGCGAAGGAGTCCAATCTTCAACTGCCGACGGTACGGGGTGAGCGGGGAATGCTGCATGACGGTGTCTCCTCTCCTCTCTCATGAATGGGTGCGGGGAATTGCTTTCGGATAACTATCAGTGGATTCACGTGTCGCTTCCTTTTTGCTTAACGAGCGAGAATAGACGATCAGGAGTCCGAGCATCAGACCAAGGACGCCACCTATCCCTGTATTCATCAGAATGTTCGGTGATACGGGGTTCGTTGGAATCCGTGCACTCGAGAACACTTCCGTCTTACTCGTGTTAATCAGTTGCGGGAGATAGTCCTGGAAGACTTCCGTCATCGTATTCGCTTGAATCGCTGCCTGCTCCGCCGAACGATCTGTGACGGATAAGGCGATGACTTGCGAATCGAGATTGCTCGAGACCGTCAGACGATCCGTCAAATCGAATAACCGCTTGTCGGTGACGTTCATCTTTTGGGCGACCTGATCGACGACCTCTGGGCTTCGTAAGATATCTTGATAGGTACTGACGAGTGTCGGCGTCGATGTCGCCTCAGCGTTCGCTTGAGGAACGACGAGGATGTAGGCCGTCGCCTCGTATGTCTTTGGAATGACATACATGCTGAGTGCATATCCAGCACCCGCGAAGAGAATCATGAAGAGTGCGAGTAGCCACCAGCCGCGTCGGAGCGTCGTCAAATGATCTCCGAAGGTTTTTCTTTGATGCATCGAGCTCACTGTTGTTCACCTCTTTCTGACTTGACCGAATGGATGGACATTGGTTATATCTACACCTTATTTCCAATCGAATCCCAAAACAATTAGAGCTTGGTGGAAATGATTATATTTTTTTCGGTAGCTATCTCGCTTGCGCAACACTAGTTCACCGTATGAATTCATGTCACGAAAAAAACGCGATTCACGAAAAAATGATCACGTTTTTCTTAATCTTTTTTCATTTATCTGCATGATGTTTTGAAAGATAAGGGTAAATACCAATTTGATGATTAAAAAGTGTTCAAATCGGTAATAAGTCCTATATGAAGGGTGGATAGTCTTTAGAAATCATGTTAAAATCAGCCAATATACCCACATCGTTTGCCTTATCCATCCTAGTCGCTTGGATCATGCTCGATGCTTGGATTCGTCCCTTATCCTTCACGGACGAAGTGTTGCCGAAACAGTGGTCTCTTTGGTTGCTTCCGGTCTACATCGTTCTGTTCAGCGTCTGTTGGCTCATCTTACGACCGTTCTATCGCGCCAATCGGGCGAGAGGATATCAAATCGCACTAATTTTTCTGATTTATCTGACATTTCATATCGTTTTTTTCTTCTTTAACACGAATACGGATCGTATTCTTGCTTCGCTTTACCTCATCTCGACTTGGCTGTTCGTTGGCATCGTCTCTTCGCTCTCGCGTACATCAATCGAACAATGGCAACGGCTGTTGTGTCACTTTCTTTATGGACAAGCCGTCTTTCTCGCTTTCTATGCCCTCATCGTCTCATTTGGTTCAGAGTATGTTCCGGTCGAAAACCTGCAATGGCTTCGGATCGGTCCTTTGTCATTTCCTCAACTGTACGTCGGGGAACAAGGTTCATTCCTTCGCCTCGCTGGTCTGATGAACAATCCGAATACGCTTGCAGCATGGCTTGTTCCAGGCGGACTGTTTGCTTGGTTCTACTTGCTCAAACAGTTCCCGCGTCGGCAAAGCTTTCTGCACGCCGTCCTCCTCCTTCTCATCATCATCGCATTACTCAGAAGCGGTTCGCAGACAGGAATCTATTCTTTTCTCCTCCTTGCCCTGCTGACGAGTATTCGAATGGTTCCGGGAACGAGACAGCGGGTGCAGGTGACAGCGTGTTACGTAACGGGCAGCTTGATCCTCCTAGCCGTCTTTACGTTTCAAGGACTGCTTCCCCGTTTGCTCAGTCTCAACGGACGATTGACGCTCTGGCAAGCCGGATGGCGCGCTTCCGCTGATTCGCTTTGGTTCGGGCACGGGATCGGAAGTGCCCCACGCGGACTGGAGGAACAACTGAACGAACAAGTTCTCTATACGTTCCACAGTACACCGATCACTTATCTCTATGAATTTGGACTCATCGGTTGTTTGCTGTACGGCGCAGTCTTTCTGTATCTGTTCTATCGACTGTTTCGGATTCAGACAACGGATCTCGCGTTTCTCGCACTGTTGCTTGCAAGCTGGCTCGGACTACTTCAATTCACGGAAAGCATTCTCGTTAGACCGAGTGGATTTTATTTTATTTGGCTCAGCCTTCTCGCTTATACGTCGCTTCGTCGACTTCCACCTCACGACAGTACCCACACCTAGAGCACCTACATGAAAGGGGTATGACATCATGAAGAAATGGACAGAACAACAAGTCATCGATAGCCTAATCGAAGCTAGTATCGAATATCCCGCTCTCGACGCAAAGACGTATGCGCGCTGGTCGGTCGGAAAAGACATTCCATCGATCACGACGATCATCAATGTATTTGGCTCTTGGCGTGAAGCACTCCAAGCGGCTGGTCTCTCATCAATCCGTCCGTACTTTTCAGATGAAGAGATTCTTGCTTTCATCAAGGAAGCATCGACACGCTTACACCCGTTCCATAGCAACAGCTACCGGGAATGGGCAAAGGCGAAACATGGCCCCTCCTTGACATTGATCAACTTACGCTTCGGTTCTTGGTCACGTGCACTCGAAGAAGCACACATTGAAATGACACGTTCTATCTCGATGACAGAAGAACGTATTATCACGGCACTGCTCGAAGCTTCAGATGTCCTTCCACGTCTGACGACACAGACGTATGCGATTTGGGCACAAGAAAACGGACATCCGACAGTCGCGACGATTGCCCGTAAATACGGTTCATGGGCAGATGCCCTCGCTTGCCTCGACATCGCACCGCCTCGCCGGAAATGGGTCGAAGAAGATGTCCTTGAAGCACTGCGGCAGGCACAAGAAGAATTACCTTCCCTCAGTATCATTCATTACCGGAAATGGGCAGAAGGTCGCTCGGTTCCGAGTACCTCGACGATCAACGCTCTCTTCGGTAGCTGGACCTCCGCCGTGCAATGCCTCAAGCGTGCACGCGTCTCTCTTTCTTGATTCTGCTCTTCTACCTAAAAGGAGTGGTCCGGTCTCGACCGGATCACTCCTTTTTCGTGCCTATGATTTTTTGATTTGCTCAAGCAGCGAGGCAGGCAACAGCGTCACCGTATCGTGCTTCAATAAATAGATGTCTTCCACATACGCTCCGATGCGTCGGGGATTACGTTGCCCGTGGAGATTGTTTTGAATCGCTTTCGGAAAATTGACGCCACATTCATACGCATGCGGGTACCCCCCACCGAATCGCGGATTGATCTCTGATAGGTAGAGCGTTCCGTCCACATCGAACAGGTCAAAATCAAGCGGACCGATAAGACCGGTTCCATCTAAGACCTGCTCGACCAGTTCAAAGACATCATCGCGTTTAACGGAACGACTCTTGTCAGTTTCTCCTGCACGCATGACGAGTTTCTCCTTGATGAAGATATCGGTCACTTCATGCGTCAGCCAGTCGACATAGACATCGACACCGAGCTCTTGTCCTCTTAAGTATTCTTGAATCAATAAATCGGGATAGGTAGCGAATAATCCTTCGACGACCTCAAGTGAAGAAACCGCCTGGACATGGAGACTGGCACTCCCATTGCGTGGTTTGACGAAGACTGGGAACTGGACCTCCCCTTGCGCAAGTGCGCTCCGGAATGCTTCGAGCGTCACGTATGTCCGCGCATGCGCGATCCCTTCCGCGACACAATACGTATACATCGCGTACTTGTCGAAACAGAGACGACAGGCATCCATCGGTGAGACGAGGACCGTGACACCGATGGCTTCAAACTGTTCCGTCGCCGCTGCAAGTAACTCCAGTTCAGGATCAATCAATGACAATAATGCTGTCACCTGTTCCCGCTGGCACAATTCAAGTAAATGCTCGATATAATCCGGTGCATCGATCCGTGGTACGAGATGATGGCGTTCCGTCATATAGAGACCCGGTGCAAGTGGACTACAATCCGCGGTACTGACATGACCGTTTGACATCTCACGGACAAAATACTCGACCAGTTTCGTCCGACGACCAACGCTCGTCATCAATAAATGGGAAGTCTTCATAAGGCAGTCTCCTTCGTTAAAAGTGATGCCTGTTCTTTTCGTGCTGGAAGGAAAGACTTCCTGCTTGGCGTCGTACTTTTTTCCTATAGACGAGTAGATAACATCCGATTCCAATTAATGCCCCCATTCCATCGAGTAAGACATCTTGAATGAGTCCTGTCCGGTCCCCTGTCAAAATCTGATGAAACTCATCAAAGACCGCTACCGTGATTGCTAACGAATAGGCAAACAAGACGGCCAGTCCTGTCGTTAGGCGACGACGCGTCAAATCAATCAATCCCACACCTAACACAAGAAATGTTGAGACGTGAGCGGCTTTTCGAATGAAAAATTCAATGAAGCCACTCCGTCCGAGGGCAGCGACACTGACTTCTCCGTGATACGAGAAAGAGATGAAACGCAGATGATCGACGAATCCTAACGGAATGAAGCGCGATAACCCTGGTTTGATGGATTGTGCCTGGTACGGCATCGAACTTGAGATAAAGAGGACTAAGAGAACGGCAAGGACGACGTAGCCGGACCATGTAATTTTTTTCATGAAGACACTCCTTTTTTTCACATACACCTTAGAATAGCATGTGATTTACCTCAGCATGACTATCGTTTTAAAAGCCAGATTTAGTATTTCACTATCTTTTTATTTCCTTATTCAAACGTTTTTTACATTTCAAAGGTTTCTCCCGTACGATAAGTGGTTAATTAGTACTATACACGATGACCTGAGGAATAGGAGTGAAGCGCTATGAATCGCGCACTTGGAAAAAAAATCATGCAACTACGAAAACAGCACAAGTACACCCAAAAGCATCTAGCCGAAAAATGCGGTGAAACTGCGACGACGATTTCCGCATATGAACGCGGACAACGGATGCCAACTCCCCAATCCCTCGAACGCTTAGCACTTGCTTTAAATACAACAATCATTGATTTGATTGATCCAAAGCATGTTCAGCACCCATCTCTGAATGAATTCATACAACAAGCGCTCGAACCGACGAAACCTCTTGATTTGAAGCTCGTATTAGAGGATTTACTTGTTCACTTGAGTTTATCTAAAGAAATTTATTTCGATGGTAGACTGATCTCAACTACAGTTCGAGAAGAGATGGCGACTTCGATTGATCATGCGTTAAAACGCGGATCAGCATCGATCGAAGCCTAAAAAGAGAAAAGGCATGGGAGCGATTACGCCCCATGCCTTTTCTTTGGATTAATCGGTTTTTACGACATGATCGATGTACAATTGATTTTCTTCATATGTTGCCTCCAACAGCCTTCGGAAAAAAGTGTTTTGTTTAGTTTTCTCCGAAACAAACACACGATCATATCGTTGATGTGTCTGTTTGAGAAGACTGAATTTTAGCGTTCGAAGTTCTGAAGAAAAAAACAATTGAATACCGTGATGTCCGAAAGCATCCATTGCTCTCGATTCTTCTAAGAAGTGAAAGGATTCGTCTGGAAACAAAGTCTCAATGAACGATAGACAGCTTTTTTGAAAGGTAGTTTCGTTCTGATTTTCCATGATGGTCCGGCTCCTCTTTCTCATGATGTACTTTGAATCGTAATACAAAACTTCTGTATCTCAATACCCTGCCTTTAGACCTATTCAAACTAAACTAGGAGATATATTTTTAATTTATTCTCCTTCTATTCTATCAAAAGCTTATTGTTTATTGAATTCAAGAACGACAATTGTTTTTCCTTCATATATTGATCGACCTTCATAACGAGAGAGTTTCGCGAATTCAAATAAGGTTTCAGGTTTGTATAAGTAATCGATTGCATAGCTTACTTTTTCTTCGCTACCTGATTTTAAATACGCATTAAATAAGAGTCGTTCGCCATCTACATGATGACCAAAGAACATTAAAGTATCATGTATCCGTCGAGTCGAAATGGACTGCTCTGATTCTCTTAGATAAGGAATATCGTGCAACGAAACGAGCAGTTTTCCATGTACACCTAAAAGTTGACGTATGTTCCGAAAGAATAATAGCAGTTCCCCACGGTTGTAATGCATGATGGTCGTACCAGGAAGAACGATCCGATCAAAGAATTCAGGACCTACGACGTCTGTCACATCATGGCTCCAGCCATATACTTTATGACGGTACGGTGTATCGATTTGATGTGTCCGAATCATTTCTGACTCGATCAAATATAAATCGTATCCTTCATCAGATAAGAGATTAAAGAGTTTTGGATCGAACGTGCCGTAAAACAGAACCTTCTCTTCTTTTTGTAGATAGCGTCGATAAAACGTCAATTCATCAATTTCTGTGACTTGCTTCGCTTCTTGATACAGTTGCCCAAAACGTTCATCCGCATAAACGTGATCGAGTACTTCAACACGTGAATAGCTTCCCTTTCTTAAAAATGGACCAAATAATACGTCACTCATGATACATCAACTCCTTATAGTATCGAATCGCTTCTGCATAGTCTGCTCCAAGTCGTTCTGGTAATACGTCAAATTGTTCTTTTTGATCAGCTTCAAGAATCCACAAAAATGCTTCGTTCGTTTCGAATAGTTGCATCGATGTTAAATCGAAAGCGAAATACCCCTCTTCGTTTTGAATACCAATCAACGTGAGTGGACCGATACGTCCAATCGTTCGTGGTAATTCTAAATCTGAATAGGGTGTAACAAATCGACTTTCACCTGAAAATGATCCTGCGAGTTGATAGAGTAACGGAAATAACTCGAGTTCCTTTGGTGTGGCCATTGCCTCTAACTGCCCTGCTCTTTGCTCAACCATTAGAGAAATGTCCGAATTCAACCGATCGGTTTTCTGTCGATCCGCATAGATACCATCTTCAAAGAAAAAAAGACGATGTGAATTTTTCAATCCAGCTTGTGTCGCATAATCCAATATACCGGCAAATCGTTCGTTTTGAATCCACCCGGTATCCTTCCAGCGCTCCAACTGACGAGCGAGTTCTGCCCGAGATAAAACATCAAGTCGTGTTTCAAGCGGTGGGGACAGTGTATCACCGAAAGCAAGAAGGACTGGCGTCCGACTCATTAATTCAATGATTGGTAGATCGTGACGCATCGGATGATCGAAATACACGATACTATTCACTGTCATCGATGTGAAAAAAGATGCCGGAATACGATTCAACAATGAGCTATCTTCGATATAGACATGCCGCAGCGGTTGTGGTTGGAATAGTGAAACATATCGATGAACGCCCGTCATTAAAGACAATAACTCGTTTTGAACGATGGGAAGCACTAACTTTTCATCCTCAAATATGAGAGGTAGTTCTAAACCATTTAGAAAATCGGGTTGTCCAAATACGATACCACCTTCCGCTCGAATTAAATGAAACTGAACGTGAAGCATCTGCTGTTGCAAATAAGCAACCAGTCGTAATGTCCGTTCTCCTTCACCTTGTAGAATAAAGAGATAATGTTCATATTCTTGAAAATCCATATAATCCAGTAAATCCTCGAACGTATGCATGTCGTAATCAAAAACATCTAAAGAAAAACGATGGGTTTCACAAAAGTGTCTCATCGCTGAAGAGGGACGTGAGTGTTGTAACCAACCATCCTGTTCTGATACGATCGTAATTCCTATCATGTGATTGCTCCTTTCTGATGAAAATCATGCAAAAAGGACTTCATCCCACATACGAATGAAGTCCTTAGAATGATTCAAGCAGTCTTGTTTCTATCTTTCTTAGACTTAGCAATGGTTTGATTCATTTCCCGATGAGCCAAGGGGGCGACTGAGACGGTAGCAGCATTGAGACACCAAGCGCAAGAAGTCATGTTACGTCGCGTTTCTTTTAAGATGAGTGTCATAGGTGTACCCCTTTCTGAATCAAATACGGCGGGCGATGAAACATTGATATGAAATCAAGTAAATCTATGGTATCCCTTTGCAATCACTTCTATAATAGAAATGGATACTGAGTAACAGTTCAATTTTCATGAAAGGACGAGGATCCAATGGATCATTTCACGTCACCGCAAATTGGTTTGGCGTTACGCCGTCTGCGAAAAAAACATAATCTAACGCAAAAGGATTTAGCAAACGGTATCTGCAGTCAAGCAGAAATCAGTAAGATTGAGAGTGGCACACATTCCCCAACAATCGAATTGTTATATGCGCTATCCCGAAGGTTACAAGTTCCGATTTCTGCGTTTCTAGATCCCAATCGTCAACAAGATTCATTAAAGACGATCGATGAAGACTTACTACATCGTTTTAGAAATCAAGACTTTGAGTCAATCTATAAAGAGAGTCAAAAGATTTTAGAGCAACATGATTCTTCTTTTGAGTTTGTACTACTGTACAAATACTACTATTACCTTTGTTCGTATCGGCTTCAAAAAATTGATTATCGAACCTGTATCGTTGAGCTTCAAAATTTATCAGCAGATTATCTAACTTCTCATTATTCACCCAGTATGCTGATTCGTATTAAGTCAGCTATCGCGAATCTATACTCTGAAAATAAAAGTTATCAGCATAGCATTAATGTTTATGAGGAAATCCTCAAATTAAATTTTGATAGCGATGATTTAGTAACAGAAAAAATTAGAATCACCTATAATTTTTCTAAAATCTTATTAGATTTCTCTAAATATGAACAAGCTCTGCAATTGATTGATGAAGCAATTGAAGAAAGCCTTAATTTTAAAGACATGTCGGTATTAGGACAGTTATACGCTCAAAAGGGAGATTGTCTTGAGAAGTTGGGCGCGACTAAAGAACAAATTATTGGTGCGTATGACAAAGCGTATTTTTTGTTCGAACTACTCAACATGAATCAGTATAAAAAAATCATTTCTTCTATTCGAAGTGATTTTTTAAAAAACATTGTTAGTCAAAATAGTTAATTATGCTCGTGTTGTAGAATATTCAAGTGGAATACGTTCGATCGCTACGTCACGTTTGACTGAGTACTCAAGTGGGATACGCTCGATCGCTACGTCACGTTTGACTGAGTATTCAAGTGGGATACGCTCGATTGCTACGTCACGTTTGACTGAGTATTCAAGTGGGATACGCTCGATTGCTACATCACGTTTGACTGAGTATTCAAGTGGGATACGCTCGATTGCTACGTCACGTTTGACTGAGTACTCAAGTGGAATTCGTTCGATTGCTACATCACGTTTGACCGAATATTCAAGTGGGATACGTTCGATTGCTACATCA